>JASBTM010000005.1 GCA_030148425.1 Hyphomicrobium sp.
GCCGACCTTCTCGATCGGATGCTCGGCAACGAGCTTGCGGCTCGCCTTCAACTCGGGCTGGCCCGCGCGGTTGTCGAGGACGAAGCGCTTGACGAACTTGCCCTTCTGGATGTCGTCGAGAACGCGCTTCATCTCGGCCTTGGTTTCCGAGGTGATGACGCGCGGGCCGGTGTGGATGTCGCCATATTCGGCGGTGTTCGAGATCGAGTAACGCATGTTGGCGATGCCGCCTTCATACATCAGGTCGACGATCAGCTTCACCTCGTGGAGACATTCGAAATAGGCCATCTCGGGGGCGTAGCCCGCCTCGACCAGGGTCTCGAAGCCGGCGCGGATCAGCTCCACCAGGCCGCCGCACAGGACGACCTGCTCACCGAACAGGTCGGTCTCGCACTCTTCCTTGAAGGTGGTCTCGATGATGCCGGCGCGGCCGCCGCCGATGGCAGAGGCATAGCTGAGGCCGAGGTCATGGGCGTTGCCCGAGGCGTCCTGGGCGATGGCGATGAGGGTCGGCACGCCGCCGCCGCGCTGATACTCGGAGCGCACGGTGTGGCCGGGGCCCTTGGGGGCCACCATCAGCACGTCGAGATCCTTGCGGGGCTCGATGAGGTTGAAGTGGACATTGAGGCCGTGGGCGAAGAGCAGCGCAGCGCCGTTCTTCATGTTGTCGTGCAGGCTCTCGCGATAGATGTCGCCCTGCAGTTCGTCGGGGGTCAGCATCATGACGACGTCGGCCCACTTGGCGGCGTCGGCGGGGGTCATGACCTTGAAGCCCTCGGCCTCGGCCGTCTTGGCCGTGGCGGAGCCGGGGCGCAGCGCGATCACCACGTCCTTGACGCCGCTGTCGCGCATGTTGAGCGCATGGGCATGGCCCTGGCTGCCATAGCCGACGACGGCGACCTTCTTCGACTTGATAAGATTGATGTCGGCATCACGATCGTAATAGACGCGCATGGGCGGCCTCTCGGGTTCCCCGGTCGAAATCGACGGTCGGGCTGGGTTGAAAGCAATGGCGGTCCGGATGCGTTTTGAACCGGATGCCCCGAAATCTGGGCGGAACCTATAGATATCGGAATGAGGATTCAACGGGCCGGGGGTGCTACCGACTGCCCTAATCCCGAATGCCGCGCATCCGCAAATTCCTGGGGCGCGAGCTGGACAATTAACCGAACCCTAACTCGCGAGCCGCAGAGTTTTTCGGGCATCAAATGAGTCGCTGGAGCCTTGCGTTGCGAGCCGTCGCCATAACCGGTTTTCTGCTTGCGGTTGCACCACTTGGGGGCTGCGGCGAGAGCACGCCTGTCGCATCAGGGCCGCCGGCGGAGCGTGGAATTTACATTTCCTCCGGCGATTGCGCCGACTCCGGCAAGCTTTCGATCGAGGACTGCGGCCGGCTCATCGACAGGGCCGTTGCACTGCACCAAAAGCTCGCTCCCTCCTACGCCTCGCTGGACGCCTGTAACGCGGCCGAAGGCAAGGACCGTTGCGCTAACGACGTCGATGGCAAGTATCACCCAGCGATAAGGGCGTTTCTCATCACCTTCGGCAGCGAGGCGCGCGCGCAGCCCCTTTATGGCTCCTCCGACGGCTCCGCCGGATTTAAGGGCCTGGACAAGGCAAAGTACAACCTCGACGGCAAGGGCTACAGCGTCTCGGACTCCGCCCAAGCCCTCGCCCACGAGAACGCGCGAGCCGGCAGAAGCTGACCGCCGTTCCGTTCCTCAGATCATTTCCCGCACGATCGGCCACAGCGATGCGACCAGCGCGAATGCCATCGCTACGTTGAAGACGCGCACCGAACGCTCATCCTTGAGCAGCGGACGCAGCGACGTGCCGAACAGCGCCCAGCCCGACGTGGATATCAGCGAGACGATCAGAAACACCGCCGACAGCACTGCCACGTCGGCCCACGGATGATCCGCGGAGACGTAGTTTGCGGCGACGCTGAGACACACCATCCAACCCTTCGGATTGACCCACTGAAAGAGGGCCGCCTCGATAAACGTCATTGGACGGGCTTCATCGCTGACAATCGGATCTATGGCGCCCGCCGTCGCGATCCGCCATGCGAGCCAGAGAAGATACGCGATGCTCACAACGCGCAGCGCCGTATAAACCCCGGGAAACACCGAAAAAACGTGACCTATCCCGAACCCCACGGCCATTATCATGATCGTGAAACCGATCGTCACGCCAAGCATGTGCGGGCGCGTGCGCCGGAAGCCGAAATTGACACCCGATGCGAGCAGCATCGTGTTGTTAGGTCCCGGCGTGATCGACGCGACGAACGCAAAAGCGATGAGCGATAGAACGATGTCAGGTGACATTTATCGATTAGCGGCGCGGTTCTTCGGCTGCCCTCGTTGCGAAGATCGTCGATTTAAAATCGTACCGGGCCGGAACGGTCAGGCGACCGCGCCGCGCCCGATTGCGGCGATGCCGGTACGTGAAACCTCGACGAGGCCAAGCTCTGACATCAACTGAATGAACGTCTCGATCTTCGAAGACTTGCCCGTCACCTCGAAAACGAAATGCTCAGTCGAGGTGTCGACGACCTTGGCCCGGAAAATCTCCGCAAGCCGCAACGCTTCGATGCGCTTCTCACCCTTGCCCGCGACCTTGACGAGCGCGAGTTCGCGTTCGAGTGAACCGCCCTCGTCCGTCAGATCGCGCACACGATGCACGGGAACGAGACGCTCGAGCTGAGTCTTGATTTGCTGGATCACTGCGGGCGTACCGCTCGTCACGATCGTGATGCGCGACAGATGACGCTCGTGCTCGACCTCGGTCACCGTCAGCGACTCGATGTTGTAGCCTCGTCCAGCAAACAGACCGATGACGCGCGCGAGCACGCCCGGCTCGTTGTCGACGATGACGGACAGCGTCCGCTGCACGATCTCTTGCGAGCGCGAGGGGCTGGGATAGTGCGATTGCTTCAGAGGTTCGGACATCGTCGGTCTCTTCGAGGTCAAAGGAAACTTTCAACTACGGTATGGCCTGCCGCATAATCGGGAATGCTCCACGGCTCGGCAAGGGCTGCGTCTCGCCACGCCACGAACGCTGGATGCACAAGAACGGCATCCATATAGGCGCGCGTCGATTCCCGGACGGGAATTTGATAGCTCTCAAACCGGCAGACGACCGGTGCGTACATCGCATCGGCGGCGGAGAACTTTCCATAAAGAAACGGATGCGTACCGTTTCCAAAGCGATTGCGTGCTTCCGACCAGATATCTTCGACGCGGTCGATACTGGCCTGCAGAGCTTCCGTGATAGGCGGCGTCGCGAAACGCGCGCCGAGATGCATGGGGCAGCCTTGCCGGAGCGGTTGAAAGCCTGCGTGCATCTCGTTGGAGATCGAGCGCGCATGCGCCCTGGCACTGCCTTCGCGGGGCCAGATCGCGAGATCGGGAAATTTCTCGGCGAGATACTCGATAATCGCGAGACTTTCCCACACCGTCACGTCGCCGTCGATCAGCGCCGGGACCTTGCCGGATGGCGAATACTCGAGCGTCAAATTCCGGCTTTCGGGCGTACGCAGCGGAACGACGATCTCTTCAAAGGGAATGGAGAAAGCAGACAGAGCCAGCCATGGTCTGAGCGACCATGACGAATAGAGCTTGTTGCCGATGACGAGCTTCAGCATCGTTACTTGCTGCCACCCGGTGGAGTGCCACCCTGAGGAGCACCTTGGGCATCGCCGCCGTCGTCAGGATCACCCGGCTTCTTCGGTGGGAACACAGACTTCAGGAAGATCGGCATGCCGTTTTTATCGACCATCTTCTTGAACGCTTCGGCCTGCTTCACGGAAATCTTGTACTGAGTAAACGCGGCGACGAACCTCGCACCCATGCCGCGCGCGATATCCTCCGGAGCCGGCGTTCCCATCCGGACGCGCTCCGCCTGCGGAATGCGTGCGTAGATCTGCGCCAGCACCTGACTGTGCATGTAATCCTGGGCGAGGCACGACTCGAGGCCGCGAGAAAAATCGCTGGCCAGCATCTGTGTCCGGTAACAAGCATCGAGGAACTTCAGAACTCCCGCCGAGCCCTCCCGGCGATGAAGTTCGCCGAGGCGCTTCGCGGCGTCCTTGACGTTGGCGATATGGTCCCAGGTCTCCTTGGCCGCCGACGCATGCGGCGCCGTCGCCATCATCACCGTGAAGACCACGGTGATAAGGCGCGCCATCCCGAAAGCCAGTCCCCCGCGTGTTGTCACACCAGCACCTTTCCTTCGTCGCCGATAGCGTGCTCGACCTCCTCGTCGGAGATATTCTCGCCGAGCAGCATCTCGTTGTGAGCCTTGCCCGACGGAATCATCGGGAAGCAGTTCGCAAGTTTGGCGACCCTGCAATCGAAGATCACCGGGCCCTTGGTGTTGATCATCTCGTGTATCGCGTCGTCGAGGTCAGCGGGATGCTCGCAACGCATGCCTGTCCAGCCGTAAGCTTCCGCCAGCTTCACGAAATCCGGTAGCGCCTCGGTGTAGCTCTCCGAAAGGCGGTTTCCGTGCAAAAGCTGCTGCCACTGCCGCACCATGCCCATGTACTCGTTGTTCATGATGAAGACCTTGACCGGAAGGCGGTACTGCACCGCCGTCGAGCACTCCTGAATGTTCATCAGGATGGACGCGTCCCCCGCAACATCGACGACGAGCGACTTCGGATGCGCAAGTTGTACGCCGATCGCCGCCGGCAATCCATAGCCCATCGTACCGAGGCCACCCGAAGTCATCCAGTGATTCGGCTCCTCGAAATGCAGGAACTGAGCAGCCCACATCTGATGCTGACCGACTTCGGTCGTGAAATACGTGTCGCGGTTCTTCGTCAACTCATAGAGCCGCTGGCACGCGTACTGCGGCATGATGATGTCTTTGGAATTCTTGTACGACAGCGATTTCTTGGCGCGCCAGCCTTCGATCTGCTTCCACCACGTCTTGTGCGCGGCCTTGTCGAGCACAGGCGCCTTCGCTTTCCAGATGCGCAGCATGTCTTCGAGAACGTAGGCGCAATCGCCGACGATCGGAATATCGACCATGATATTCTTGTTGATCGACGAGGGGTCGATATCGACGTGGATCTTCTTCGAGCCGGGCGAAAACGCATCGACGCGTCCCGTGATACGGTCGTCAAAGCGGGCGCCGATGTTGATCATCACGTCGCAGTCGTGCATCGCGAGATTGGCTTCGTAAGTACCGTGCATGCCGAGCATGCCGAGCCACTGCTTGTCCGATGCCGGATAAGCGCCGAGGCCCATCAGCGTCGACGTGATCGGATAGCCCGTGAGCCGCACGAACTCGCGCAGCAACTGGCTCGCCTTCGGTCCCGAGTTGATGATGCCGCCGCCCGTATAGAACACCGGCCGCTTCGCGCTCGCGATCAAATCGATGGCTTCGCGCACCGCAGGCTGATCCGGCTTCAGCTTCGGCCGGTAGGTCTTGTGCTGGATGTTCGACGGTCCGACGTAATTGCCGGTCGCGAACTGCACGTCCTTTGGAATATCGACCACGACCGGACCCGGCCGGCCCGTGCGCGCGATATGAAATGCCTCATGGAGGATGCGCGCCAGATCGTTGACGTTCTTCACCAGAACGTTGTGCTTCGTGCACGGCCGCGTGATGCCGACCGTATCGCACTCCTGGAATGCGTCGTTGCCGATCAGATGCGTCGGCACCTGACCCGTGATGCAGACGAGCGGAATGGAATCCATCAGCGCGTCGGCAAGCCCCGTCACCGCGTTGGTCGCGCCTGGCCCCGACGTCACCAGACAGACGCCGACTTTCCCCGTCGAGCGCGCATAGCCTTCGGCAGCATGCAGCGCGCCGCCTTCCTGGCGGACGAGGATGTGGCGGATCTTTTCCTGCTGGAAAATCTCGTCATAGATCGGAAGAACGGCGCCGCCCGGATATCCAAAGACCGCCTCGACGCCCTGGTCGGCCAGTGCCGTCAATACGATCTCTGCGCCGGTCATCGTGCGTGCCATCGAACAACTCCTTTGCGGGCAACACCGCCAACATATCAAAAGTGCCAGGAACTTAGGGTGCGAAACCTAAGCGTGCGAACGCAAATGGTCAACGCTGACCACGAATAAATGCGATTATTTCTCGCACTGAACTTTCCGTTTCTTGCGTTTTGATGTAATTCCACGAAATCATATGTCTTTTAAGCCAAGTTTCCTGTCTTTTGATGTACTGGCGCGTTTCTGCCTGTCCTTGGGCCAACACCTCCCCCACCCCGATTTCGCCCTCGAGAAAGCGTCGAATCGGGCCGACGCCGATCGCTCTCATCCCTGGGAGACCGGGATCAAGTTGCATGTCGATCAACGTGCGGACCTCGTCGATCGCTCCGCTTTGCATCATGACCCCGAAGCGCCGGTCCGCCCGTGCATGAAGCTCTGACCGTTCAACCTGGACAACGAACCGCAACGTCTTGTCCGCGTCGAGAACCGGCTCACCGCTGAGAGCCTGCCATTCCGACAACGACCGCCCCGTCGATTGCAGGACCTCGAGCGCCCGCACGATCCGTTGCGCGTCGGAAGGCAGCAGCCGCGCCGCCATGATGGGATCGAGCCGCACGAGATCTGCGTGCACGGCGGCTGCGCCGCGCCGCTCGGCTTCGCCGCGCCAATGGGCGCGCACCTCCGCCTGAACCTCCGGAATGGGCGATAATCCTTCGAGTAGAGCCTTGAAATAGAGACCCGTTCCCCCAACGACGATGGGACGTCGCCCCTCGCCCTGCGCCTTTGCGATGGTCGCGGCGGCATCTCGCACGAAGCGCCCGGCTGAATAGGCCTCCGGCGCCGGGACAAACCCATACAGCGCATGCGGCACCCGTGCTTCGTCGGCCGGCGAAGGCCGCGCGGTCAGAATGCTCAGCTCGCGATAGACCTGCATGCTGTCGGCATTGACGATCGTGCCGCCGTCGCGTTCCGCAATGGCCATGGCAAGGGCCGACTTGCCGCTGGCGGTTGGCCCGGCAATCAATATCGGTCGAAGGTCTCCGCTTTCGCTGGACATGAAGACGCCTCCTAGCGCCATGGCACCAGGAGGCGCAAGTCAGACGGGAAATAGCGAATGAAACCGGGTCTTAATAGTTAAGCGTGGTTCGGACACCAAACACCGCCGCATCTTTCTCAGGCTTGGTCGGGTCGCTCTCGCTGGGGACGCGGCCACCCGGGTTCCAGATGTACTGGAAGTCGGGCGCGATGGTGAAGCCCGGTCGGATCTTGGCGGCGTAGTTCAATTCGATCACCGACTCGTAATCCGAAATGACCGTCTGGCCGGCGTCGATCTGTGCCTGCTGCTGCTTGTCCGAAACGTGGCCGTAAGCGAATGCCGCGCCGAACGAATCGTCCTTGCGGCCCGGCACGAAGCCTGTGAACACCACGCCGGTATCGACATAGGTATTGATCAGGTTCTGTTTATCCGGCGACCCGCCGAGGCGAACGAACGCGTGGACGGCTTCGTCGCCCGAGCCCTTCCAAATCTGCTGGTCGATGATGCCGTACACGCCTGAGCTCGTATCCAGCTCGTCGGGATTGAGGAATTCCGGCGCGTAATGGTTGAACTGCTTCCAGCCGCCGAACTTGAATGTTCCCGGCAGGCCGAGGTTGTACTTGTATTGCGCTTCGACCATCAGAAGCGGGCTGTCCTCAAGTCGGAAACTGACACCGTGCGGGTTGTCCGCCTGTGGGTTGCTGGCGAACGGATCCGCCGGGCTGCCGTTGAACACGGCAGCAAGAATGGTCAGGTCATCCGTCGGCTGGTACTGCACGCGAACACCGAGCGAGGCGAGCGGATAGCCCGGACCGCCAGCAGCCATGTTGTTCGCCGTAGCGGCTGACCAACCGAACGTGCTGTTGAGAAATAACCCGGCCGTATCGCTGATAAAGAATTCGCTGTCGGCAGCGAGCGAACCAATACGCACCTTCATCTTATCGTTGAGCATCGACTGCTCGAACCACAACTCGAACAGACGAAGACGTTCGGTACCCTCGATGTTGCTCGGCGGGAAGATATTGCCGATGCGCTCGGTCGCCGGACCAACGCCGTGGACGTAATAGGCGCTGGCGTGGATTGCGCCGCCCTTCCAGCCCATGACTTTGTCGAGATCGATGTCGGTGAAGGCAGAGACGAGACCGTCGTAGTTCGAGCCCTGTGAGTTACCGCCTCTAGCGACGTTCCAATATTCGCCGATATAACCGAGGCCGTAGAGCACGCCTTGTTTAGCGAGCGCGGCGCGCATCGGGTCGTTCCAGTCTTTCGCGATAGATTCTTCAGGAACGCCGTTTGTCGGAGCGGCATCTTCGGCCTTGAGCGCAGTCGCCGTGAAGAGCGAACCCAGCGCAAATACCGGCAACATGCTGGTAACCACTCCAGATCTCATTTGATCCCCCAAATATTCCCCCGGCCATCGCCCCGTATGCGCTAGCCGACAATTGAACCTGCCTCCCGGATCAACAGCGGTGAACAGAGGATACTTGACGCACTTCGTCAACATTGAACTCGCGAATTCGCAGCGCATCCTGCGCCGCCTCGTGGGGCGTGTTGCCCGTTTGCAAGCGTTTGCAGGATTGGATCGGCATTTTGGAAAACGAAACATCCCGGCTGGGAACTTTTCTCGATAGTCAGCGGACGCCTCATCCTAGTTTCCGGACTTCCGAAGCGAATCACTTGGGCGAAATATCTGCGCTGCCCCGTGACCGATCCGAAAACGGAAATTCTCGGCCCGTCCAGCGCCGCCAGACGTCCTCGACGCGCGGCCTCGCCCGCTTCCACCCCGCGCGCACCTCCGACAGTAGGCGCGCTTTGACGATCCGCCCGTAACGCCAGGCCCACGATGCCCGGATCTGGGCATAGAGAGCATCCTTCCACGGCACGAACCAGCCATAGGCGGCGGCAAACCAGCCGATCTGCATTAGAGAGGGCTTCACGAGAAGGAAAATTCGGGCGACGAGCGCCGTCGACGCGATTTTAGCTCCAACGAACAGCAGCGTCGCCGACAGAAAATGCTCGTTGGCGAGCAACCAGATCGCCAGGAATTTCAGCGGCAGCAAGAGCGACGCCGGCAATGCCAGGGCGACCAGAGCCCCATAGGGCGGCAATCGCGCGAGCAGTCTTTCCAATGCAGCAATCGGCGCGAACGCCGCAAGCCAGCCAAGCAGATTTGAAAGCGGCCGCCATCCCCATTCTTCGAACAGGATGATCAGCGCAGCAGCGATATTGAGCGCGGAAATCAACGGTCCGCGCACGATGCTCCATGCCGTTCTGAGCAGCTCGCGAACCGTCCAAAGGGCGATGACGGCGAACCGCCAGATCGCAGCCAAAGCTTTCGTAACCGTAGTTCTAAATTCGTCAGTCTTCACAATCGTCAACACCCGCTGTTGTCCACGACCTGGGACATTGAATGCGAGTGTAACACCCTACTTCTGGGCGGGGATAAGTTTCGCGGCCCACGGGCGCGCACCGACTTTAGACCAATCTCCGGCGCGCTCCGAACGCGCGTCAAATCGGCACTTGAGACCGTGGCCTGCTTATTCTATACTTTTTTAGTAAACAAAAACGGCCGGGGCAAGGAAACGAAATGAAGCTGATCCATCGAGTCCTGATGGCGGGCGCCATGACCATGGCCGCGTTCGCTGTCCCGCACGCAGTCTCCGCCGCCGAGCACATCATCGAAATGCGCAACAAGGACGACGCCGGCAATACCATGGTTTTTGTTCCGTCGTTCGTGAAGGTCGCCCCCGGTGACACCGTGAAATTCGTGCCCACCGACAAGGGCCACAACGCGCAGAGTGTTCCCAACATCTGGCCCGAAGGCATCCCCGAGGTGAAGGGCGCCTTCAGCAAGGAAGTGGTGTTCACCACCGATAAGGATGGCCTCTACGTTTTCAAATGTCTGCCGCATTACGGCATGGGCATGGTGGCACTCGTGCAGGTCGGCAAGCCCGTCAATCTCGACGCCGTCAAGAATTTCGTCGCGACCGGCATGGCCAAGAAACGCCTCGACGCCGAAGTCGCAAAAGTAGCGCCGTAATCGAATCGAGTTGAGCCGGACGCCGTCCTGGAAGGGCCGAAGGCAAAGCTCGTTGCTAACCCCGAGATGGGTCTCCCGGCCCCAGATCTCGGGGTTAGCTTTTGCACTCCGACCGATCAAACACGACTCTTTTGCGCATTACGCATATCTTCGATCCCGAAGCGGAAAGAAGGATGTCGGAGATGGCCTATTTGCTGGAAGAATGTCGGCGCGAGAACTTACCGACGGGCAATCGCCACACGTATCTCGGTAACGGCGACGTCTTCGTCGGCCGCGCGCTGGCCATTCGCTTCGCGACCCGTGACGAAGCCGAGACGAAACGCTCTCGCCTCCCCGATCCCGATCTCTGGATCATCGTCGAAGATTGATCGCCGCCTCAGCCGTCATGCGTGCGCATGACTGCAACGTCATCCTCGGGATACTGTTGAGTACGACTTATCGTCAGGCACTTTTGCCTTCGAGGCGCGCGAGCACGCGGTCGCGGCCCATCAAGGGCAGCAGGAATTTGAGTTCCGGCCCGGCTTCGCGCGCAGTCAGAGCGAGACGCAGCGGGTGAAACAGCGCCTTGCCCTTGGCGCCTGTTGCGGCTTTGACGGCGCCGGTCCATTCGGACCACGTCGCCTCGGTCCAGGGCTCGACCGGAAGAACGGACGCGGCTGCAACAGTCATTTTCGAATCTTCGATAACCGGCTCGATCGTTCCCGCGACGACATCCCACCATTGACGCGCATCGGAAAAGATTTCGAGGTTGCCGCGCACGGCGTTCCAGAAATCCTCGCGGCCTTCGATGCCGAGCGCACGAAGACGAGCCGAAACGTCGGCGTAATCGAGCATGTGCAGCAGCTTGCTATTCAGCGCTTTGAGATCGGCGACATCGAAGCGCCCCGGCGCGGTTGAGATCTTCTCGAAGTCGAGCTTTGCCGCAAGTTCGTCGCTCGACTTGAATGGCTCGATCGCATCCGACGTGCCTACGAGGGCGGCATGGCAAAGCACCGCCATCGGTTCGAGGCCGTCGTCACGGAAGCTCTGCACCGAAAGCGCGCCAAGGCGCTTCGACAGGGCTTGGCCGTCTGCGCCAACGAGCAGCGAGTGATGGCCGAACGCGGGCGGCGTTGCGCCCATCGCTTCGAAGATCGCCAACTGTACGCCGGTATTCGTAACGTGATCCTCTCCGCGCACGATGTGGGTGATGCCGAAAGCGATGTCGTCGACGACGCTCGTGAAGGTGTAGAGATACGAGCCGTCCTCGCGGATCAGAACCGGATCGGAGAGCGAACCGAGATCGACCGTCTGGTCGCCACGGATCAAGTCGTTCCATGAAACGAGCGTCGGCTGCGGCACGAGCCCGCGCTCTTCCGTCGTGTTCGGCAAACGGAAGCGCCAGTGGGGCTTGTCACCGCGAGCGATACGCGCAGCAATCTCCTCATCGGAGAGTTTCAGCGCGGCGCGATCGTAAATCGGCGGCTTGTGCATCGCCAGCTGACGTTTGCGGCGGCGGTCCAACTCCTCTTCCGTTTCGAAACACGGATAGAGCGTGCCGTTCGCTTTCAAGGCTTCGGCCGCCTCATCGTAAAGGGCGGTGCGATCCTGCTGGCGCGCTTGCTCGTCCCACGTGAGGCCGAGCCATTTCAAGTCGTCGCGGATGGCTTCGGCGAATTCGTCGGTCGAACGAACGGTATCGGTATCGTCGAGTCGCAGCAGAAAGCTGCCACCGAATTTTCGGGCGAAGAGCCAATTGAGCGCCGCCGTCCGGATGTTGCCGATATGGATGCGCCCCGTTGGGCTCGGTGCGAAGCGGACGCGTGGGTTCATTGCAAGCTCGGTTGATGATCGGATTTGCGCGCAACCTACCCTGCGCACCGTCGAACGCAAGTTTTGTTCGTCATCCTTGAACGGTGGAGCGTCGCGACACCGTTCGGGGATCCAGCGTAAAGTTTCTTCGGCAATATCGCGTCTTCGGCCCTCTTGCGCTGGATCCCCGACCTTCGACACGCCTTCCGGCGTGCTCGGCCAAGGATGACGGCGATTATGTTGTTTTGGCAGCTTGAGCCGACTTCGCGACTGGGGCTGCCTTTTCGACCGCTTGCCCCACATCCTCCCGGAACTTGTTGGTGATCGGGTAGCGACGGTCGCGGCCGAAATTGCGGGACGAGATCTTGACGCCGGGCGCGGCCTGACGGCGCTTATACTCGGCGAGATAGAGCAACCGCTCGACCTTCTTCACCGTCTCGACGGCATGCCCGCGGGCGACCACGTCCGCCACCGGCATTTCCTTTTCGACGAGGCAGGTCAGGATGTCGTCCAGCTCTTCATACGGCGGCAGGGAATCCTGATCGGTCTGATTGGCGCGCAGCTCAGCCGTCGGCGCCTTCGTCAGAATACGTTCGGGAATAACGATGCCCGCAGGTCCGTGCGCGCCTTCCGGCTTATTGGCATTGCGCCAGCGCGACAGCTCATAGACCTCCGTCTTGTAGAGATCCTTGATCGGATTGAAGCCGCCGTTCATGTCACCATAGAGCGTGGCGTATCCGACCGACATCTCGCTCTTGTTGCCCGTCGTCACGACCATGCCGCCGAACTTGTTCGAGACCGCCATCAGGATCGTGCCGCGTACGCGGCTCTGCATATTCTCTTCTGTGATGTCGGCGTTCGTTCCGGTGAAGAGATCTTTGAGGCTCCAGGTCAGTCCGGCGACCGTCGGCTCGATCGATATTTTGTCGTAGCGGATGCCAAGCGCTTTCGCGCATGCGGCCGCATCTTCGAGGCTCTCGTCGGAGGTATACTTGGACGGCAGCATGACGGCGTGCACGCGATCGGCGCCCAGCGCGTCGACGGCTATCGCAGCCACGAGCGCGGAATCGATGCCGCCTGAAAGGCCGAGCACAACGCCCGGAAAGCCGTTCTTCCGCACGTAGTCGCCGAGGCCCAAAACACAGGCGTGATAAGCCGACGCGCAGCCTTCCGTGATCGGTGAAACGTCGCCGCGCGCGCACTGCCAGCCGTCGCCCGTCTTCGTCCACTCGGTCAGGACGATGGCTTCGCGCCAAGCGGGAAGCTGCACCGCGAGACTACGATCGGAATTCAAGACGAACGACGCGCCGTCGAACACCAGCTCATCCTGACCGCCGATCTGATTGAGATAGACGAGCGGCAAATTGCTTTCCGTCACGCGTGCCACCGCAACGTTCATCCGAGCGTCGGGCTTCGGCCAATCGAACGGTGAACCGTTGGGAGAAATCAAGATCTCCGCTCCGGTCTCGGCCAGCGTCTCGACGACTTCGGAACCCCAGATGTCTTCGCAGATCGGGACGCCCATGCGGACGCCGCGGACGTTCAGAGGGCCGGGTAGAGGTCCCGAAGCAAACACGCGCTTCTCGTCAAAGACGCCGTAGTTCGGCAGATCGACCTTTAATGTCGTCGCCTGAATGCGGCCGCCATCGAGCAGCGCGACGGCATTGTAAAGCTTTCCCTCCTGCGCCCAGATCGCGCCGATGAGGATCGCCGGTCCTTCCGCGCATTCGGCTGCAAACCATTCGAGCTTGGCGCGCGTCGCCTGCTGAAACGCCGGTTTCAGGACGAGATCTTCCGGCGGATAACCGTTGAGGAAAAGCTCGGAGAAGACGACGACGTCGGCACCCAGCTCTTTCGCGCGCGCGTGAGCCGCGGCGGCGCGTTCGGCGTTGCCCTTCAAATCCCCGACGACGGGGTTCAACTGCGCGAGGGCGATCTTGAGCGAGAGAGGTGATGTCATGGCCGCTATTTAGGGCGCGTCGCGATCAAGGTCCAGAACGGCGGAGCCGGTGGCTTAATTATCGTCGTCATCGTCGCACGGGACGGGAAATTCGACGTCAGGGTCCCAGCAGACCTCTCCGGCATGAACGCGGGCACTGGCGCGGGGATGGGCGCCGTAGGCGGCCGCGGCTGACGTCGCCGTGAAAACGGCCAGGATGACGAAGAGGCGCCGCGCCATACCGTCAACTCCTTGGAAACGAAAACAGCGGCCCAACTTGTCCGGGCCGCTGTCCAGCATACTCACAAAATGGGCGCGGGAAAATGGCCGCCCAGTAGCGCGATCCCGTTACGCAATCAGCGTCCTCGGCTCCGGATGCGCCTCGGCGTCCCGTTCCTTCTTCAATTGCTCGGCGACGAGGAACGCCAGCTCCAGCGCCTGGTCGGCGTTGAGGCGGGGGTCGCAATGCGTGTGATAGCGGTCCGAGAGATCCTGTTCGGAGATCGCCGTCGCACCGCCGGTGCACTCGGTGACATTCTGGCCGGTCATCTCGACGTGGATGCCGCCAGCGTGCGTGCCCTCGGCGCGATGCACCTCGAAGAACGACAGACTCTCCTTCAGGACGCGGTCGAACGGACGCGTCTTATAGCCGTTGACAGCCGAGATCGTGTTGCCGTGCATCGGATCGCACGACCAGACGACGGAGCGGCCCGCTTTCTTCACCGCACGGATGAGCTTCGGCAGATGCGCCTCGACCTTGTCGTAGCCGAAACGGCAGATGAGCGTCAGACGGCCGGGTTCGTCCTTCGGGTTCAGAAGGTCGATCAGGCGGAGAAGCCCATCGGCGTCGAGCGACGGTCCGCACTTGAGGCCGATCGGATTTTTGATGCCGCGGCAGTATTCGACGTGTGCGTGATCGGGATTGCGCGTCCTATCGCCGATCCAGATCATATGCCCGCTCGTGGCGTACCAGTCGCCGCTCGTCGAATCCCGGCGCGTCAACGCCTCCTCATAGCCGAGAAGCAGCGCCTCGTGGCTCGTGTAGAAGCTTGTCGTGCGCAGCTGAGGTGTGTTGTCGGACGTGATTCCGCAGGCGCGCATGAACTGCAGCGTCTCGGCGATGTGATCCGCCAGCTCCTGATAACGGTGGCCCTGCGGACTGTCCTTTACGAAGCCCATGTTCCACTGATGCACGCGCTCGAGATCGGCATAGCCGCCGGTCGCGAAGGCTCGGATCAGGTTCAGCGTCGCCGCCGACTGACGATAAGCTTCGAGCTGGCGCTGCGGGTCCGGGATGCGGGCAGCAGCCGTGAACTCGGTGCCGTTGATGATGTCACCGCGGTAGCTCGGCAGCTCGATGCCGTCCTTTTTCTCGGTCGGCGATGAACGCGGCTTCGCGAACTGGCCGGCGATGCGGCCGACCTTCGTCACGGGCTCGCCGCCGGCGTACGTCAGCACGACGGCCATCTGCAGGAAGACCCGGAAGAAATCACGGATGTTGTCGGCGCGGTGCTCAACGAAGCTTTCGGCACAGTCGCCGCCCTGGAGAAGGAAGCCGCGGCCGCCAGCAATCGCAGCGAGCTGCTTTTTCAGCTCACGCGCTTCACCGGCAAAAACGAGCGGCGGAAACGTCGCCAAGCGCGCCTCGACGTCCTGAAGTGCTTTCGCTTCCGGGTAGTCGGGGACCTGCATGACCGGTTTGCCGCGCCAGCTGTCTGGCGACCATTTATCGGCTTGGGCGTTCGACGCCATCGTAAACTCCTAAAAAGCAGGTATCGGGCCCCGGCCAGTAGGCGGCGCCTTCCCTGCTCTGTGGCATATTATCTCGGGGCTTATAGGTGATCTTGGCGTAGTCCGCCAGCCCACCCATCCCCCTAGGCCCTGCGCTTAGAGCCCGGCACCCATGCCGCCATCGACGGCCAGTTCCGAGCCAGTGCAATATAGGCTGTCGTCGGAAGCAAAAAAGACCGCGGCGCCAGTCAGATCCTCGGGGCGGCCGAGGCGGCCCATAGGCGTTTTATCGATGAGCGCCTGCTTGACGGGCGGCAGTTTCAGCAGCCGGTCGGTAATTCCGGTTTCGACGTAACCCGGCGCGATCGAGTTTACGCGGATGTTGAAGGGCGCGTATTCGACAGCGAGCCCCTTCGTCAGCGCCGTGATGGCCCCCTTCGTAGCGGTATAGGCCGCAAGCGGGCGGAGGCCGCGATGCGCCATGATCGACGAAATGTTGATGAGTGACGGCGACTTCGACTTCCGGAGTAATGGCAGCGCGTCGCGGCAAATCCTGAGAATGGCGTCGAGGTTCACCTCGCGCAGCTTCGTCCATTCGGAATCGGAAAGCTGGCGAACCTCGCCGCGCACGAGGATGCCCGCGTTGTTGACCACGATGTCCACATACCCGTGCGCGTTTTCGATATTGCGCAAAAGTGCCGTGACATCCTGACCTTTCGAGACATCGACGGCCATGGCAGTAGCCGCGCCGCCTTGTGCCTTGATCTTGCCCGCTGTTTCCTCTGCGGTCCCGCCGTCGATGTCGGTCACCCAGACGTGCGCGCCTTCGACGGCGAAGCGCTGCGCGATCGCGCTGCCGATGCCGCCGCCCGAACCCGTAATGATTGCGATTTTTCCGCTGAGCCGCGCCATATGATCCTCACGTCGTCGATTGGAGGGCGGAACCCATACGGCGGGGCACTGAGCGGATCAAGCGGCTGCTTCGCCAGGTGCCAGCCATTTCTCCCGCAAAGTCACAAGTTCTTCTGCGGCGGATGGATGCAAGGCCATCGTTTGATCGAAATCCGTTTTCGTGGCGCCCATGCGTATAGCGATTGCCGCCATCTGGACGATTTCGGCGGCATCAGGCCCCATTACATGAACGCCAGCGACCTTATGCGTTGCCGCGTCGACGACAAGCTTCATCAGCGTCCGTTCCTCGCGCCCGGCGAGGATGGCTTTCATGGGCCGGAAGGTGGCTTTGTAGAGATCGACGCTGCCGTATTGCGCGCGCGCTTCCTGCTCCGTGAAACCGACGGTACCGATCTCGGGAGTTGTGAACACGGCGGTCGGAATGTTCGAGTAGTCCACTTGCCAGGGCTTGCCGCCAAACATGCTATCGGCAAACGCGTGGCCCTCGCGGATGGCGACCGGCGTTAGGTTCACGCGGTTGGTGACATCGCCGACGGCGTAGATCGACGGAACCGTTGTCTGCGAATGATTGTCGACGACGATAGCGCCTTCCGGGTCCATCTGGACGCCAAGCGCTTCGAGGCCAAGCCCGCGAGAATTCGGAGAGCGTCCGATCGCAAACAGGATTTCGTCGGCTTCGAGCGTCTCGCCTCCCGTGATCGTCCCGGCAAGCCCCGAAGGCGTCTGCTCGATCTTCGTGAACACTTGCTCGTTGATAATGCGGATGCCCCGCGCTTGCATTGTCGCGACTAAGCCATTGCGGAGATCTTCGTCGAAGCCGCGGAGAATTTTCGGGCCGCGATAGATCAACGTGACGTCCGAGCCGAGACCGTGGAAAACGGATGCAAACTCGGTGGCGATATATCCGCCGCCTGCGATGACGATGCGGCGCGGCAGTTCGGAAAGATGAAAGACCTCGTTGGACGTTATCGCGTGCTCGATACCGGGCAGCTTGCGGTCGACATTCGGATGTCCGCCGGTCGCGATCAAAATGGTCTTCGCCGAGATGGTACGCCCGGATGCCGACAACCGCACCTCGTTCGGAGAAAGGCACATCGCCCGCTCGGGCAGGATCGTGACGTTGAAACGGTCGAGTGTCGTGCGATACGCCGTTTCGAGACGAGAGATCTCCTTGTCCTTGGCGGCGATCAGCGATGCCCAATCGAACTTCCGCCCGGGAAGCGTCCAGCCGAAGCCGGCGGCATCATCGAACTCATCCGAAAAACGGCTGGCATAGACGAGAAGCTTTTTGGGAACGCAACCGCGGATCACGCATGTGCCGCCGACGCGAAATTCTTCCGCAATCGCGACGCGCGCGCCGTGGCTCGACGCAATACGGGCGGCCCTGACGCCGCCCGAACCTGCACCGATGACGAAGAGATCGTAGTCGAAGTTTGTCATTGCGCTATCTGTGCATATTTATTTTGCGCTCGGCGGCGTCTGCCCGGCCTTCATCTCGTCGGCGATCTTCGTGCTGTATTTCATGCCGATCTCAGCGCCCTTCTTCATCAGCTCGGGCGTCATGGAAATGAACTTGGCGCCAGCGCCGGAGCGATAGAAATCGGCGACGGTTTTCATTTCCTCCGCCGTGAAAGTTTCGGCGTAGAGATTGGCGAAGTCGGTGATCATCTGGTCTTTGTATTCGAGCAGCTTCTTCATGCTCGAGTCGAATTGATCGGACAGCTTCTTGCCGGCTTCCGAATTGTCGGCATTCGCGCCTTTCGCGAAGCCGCGCGACATCGCTTCCACCATGCCGTCCATCTGCTTCGTCACGCCCGTCACTTCAAGAAGATCGCGGGCGGCAGCGACGCGCGCCGGATCTGGAGGAGTGACCGGCGCGTCATCGGCAAACGCCGCGCTCGAAAAGCACATTAGCAACAGTGCAAAAGTTCGCAGCAGCTGGCGCATGATCAAATGTCCTCATCAAAATCGATATCGAGTTCCGATAGCACTTCCACACCCTTTGGCCCGGCGATGATACCGACATCGGCAATACCGAGAAAAAGGCCGCTTTCCACGAGACCCGGCACCAGCTTCAGAGCGTCCTCCAGGGATTCAGGATCGTCAATCGAGCCGAACGCACAATCGAGTATATGGTTGCAGTTGTCGGTTAGGAATGGCTTGCCGTCTGTACCAATCCGCAGCTTGATTTCGCCGTCACATCCGTTGTCGGCAGCGAGCCTCGCAATAAGACGTTCTGTTGCCTTGAGGCCGAATGGCACGACTTCGAGCGGGAGCGGAAATTTTCCCAGTACATCGACGCGCTTGCTGTTGTCGGCGATGATCACGACGCGCTCCGATGCGAGCGCTACGATCTTTTCGCGGAGCAGCGCGCCGCCGCCGCCCTTAATGAGGCGGAGTTCTTCGTCGATTTCATCGGCGCCATCGACCGTCAGATCGAGCGCTGGTGTTTCGTCGAGTGTCGTCAGCGGAATGCCGAGGGCCGCCGCTTGCGCGCGGGTCGCTTCCGAGGTCGGGACGCAAACGACATTGAGGCCGCTCCGAACCTTGCCGCCCAAAAGTTCGACGAACTTTGCCGCCGTCGAGCCGGTTCCGAGGCCGAGTTTCATGCCATCTTCGACATACCCCAGCGCCTGTTCAGCCGCCTGCCGTTTCCAATCGTCAGTGCTCATCCGTGCCCCCAAGATCAAACAGCGGCCGCCTTCGCGCCGTGTGCCGCACTGTCTAGGCTGGCGTTGCGGCGCTTTCAAGCCGCCCGGTCCGTAAGCACTATGTAGCGGGCCTTCGTGACGCCGTGACAGAGCCTCCCCCCATGGATAGGGTGCCCGTCAAATCGCAAGGAGACATCATGAACGGTTGGACGATCGTCTTCGATCTTGACGGCACGCTGATCGATACGGCGCCGGATCTCGCCGAAGCCACGAATCACGTCCTTTCAACGCTCGGTCTCGCCAGGGTCAACGAACTCGAAATTCGCCCTTTCGTCGGCCACGGGGCGCTCGCCATGATCGACGGGGCCGTCAAGGCGCACGGTCGGAAGCTCTCCGAGCGGGAGCTGCACGATCTGTTCGAGGTCTTCCTCCTCTATTATTCCTCGCACATCGCGGATCACAGCGTCCCCTACCCGCACATCGTCGATACCCTCGATGCCCTGAAAGCCGAGGGCGCGACGCTGGCCGTCTGCACGAACAAGATGGAAGCGCAGGCGCGCGCCGTCATCTACGCTCTGAAGCTCGACCATTATTTTTCCGCGCTCACCGGCCGCGACAGCCTCGGCGTTTTCAAACCTGATCCCGGACATTTGACAGGTACCATCGCGCGCGCGGGCGGGCAGCCGGATAAGAGCATCATGGTCGGCGACAGCGAGACCGATATCAAGACGGCGAAGGCGGCGCACATTCCTGTCGTGGCCGTGAGCTTCGGCTACAGCATCGATCCCGTTCTGTCGTTCGGGCCAGATGCCATTATCGACGATTACCGGGATTTGCGCGCGGCACTGGGTAAGCTCGGAGCCGCTGCCGTCAACTCGTGACGGATCAATAGGTCAGCACGCGGCAGTCGTCGCTCATAATCTCCTCGATGAAGTGCGCCGCGCCGATGACGCCGCTGCATTCCACGATCAGATCGTTCTTGCACATATCGCAGGCGTCGAGGCCGGTCGAAAAGCAATGGAAGCGCGCGCCTGCCGCATGAGCTTCCTGGATGAAATCGTAGATCGAGCGCGCTTCCGCGGTTTTAACGTGGACGGACGCGGCAACGCCGTTCTTCAGGATTACAGCCGAGGCGCCAGTGCAGACGACTTCGACCTGATAACCCATCGCCGCCGCGACGGACGCCTGAAAGATCGGCGCGCCGATGGCTTCGTCGCTGTAGGGATTGGCGTTGGCCAAAACGATAACGAGCTTGCGCGTCACTGCTGGCTCCTTCGCGGAGTGCAACGACCGCGAGAGTAAGCCGCTAACAGTGACAGTCGCAACCTTTAACGATTGTTCACCGCATCAAACGTCGTGACCGCTGATATAGCGGCGGTAAACCAGGATCGTCGCCGGAAGGAAGACGAGATCCGCCACGAGCGAGGCCATCAGCGTTACGCCGCAGACAAGGCCGAACAAGCGAAGCGACGGCAGATCGGAGAAGATCGTGACGCCGAGCCCGAACGCCAGGACGATCGTCGTCAAAATGATTGCGGGGCCGACAAGCACGCGCGCACGGCGGATCGCGAGTTCGGGCGGAACGCCGGGCTTCTCTTCCATGCGCAGACGATTGAGGAAGTGAATGAGCGCGTCGACGCCCAATCCGAACACGACGATCAGCGCAACCACGGAAGAGAATTCGAGCCCACCGCCCAGGAAGTAAAGCATGGCTCCCGAGGTTACGACGGGGAAGAGCCCTGGCAACAGACTGATGAAGCCGACGAACGGCGAGCGGAATGCGAGCGCCAGCAGGATCGCCGCAACGAGAACGCAGAGCGGAATGCTTTCATCGAGCTGCGAAATCATTCGGTAGCTGTTGCGCGCCGCAATCGCGGGAAGGCCCGTCACCGAGATCTCGTATTCGGGATTGGCTTTGCGAGTGGGTTCGAGCGCTTCATCGACGGAGTGAACGAGCGGCAATATCCGGCTCGCGTCAACATCCGGCAGACGGCCGGTCACGAGCACCGCTTTTTCGTCCTTCGCGATGAAGCGGCGAACGAGATGCTCGGGCAGCAAGCCGACGTACTTCTTGATCGTCTCGACGTTATCTTGATTGCTCTCGCGCAGCCAGCGGCGCAGGCTTTCGAGCGACCAGACGTTGCCAAGCCCCGCCGCCTTCTCCAGCGCCTGGTGCGTCTCCTCAATGACCTTCAGCGTCGCCGGGTCATAGAGGCTGGCGTTGTTTTTCCACTGGATCATGACGTGGAACGGATTGGCGCCCGTCAGCTTGGAATCGATCCGTCCCGTCGCGGCAATGGCCTGCTCGCGGTCCGGCACCTGATCGGCGAGGCGATACCTCGGCTCAAGCTTCAAATGCAGATACGCAAAGCAAGCGAACAGCGCGAATGCCAGAAGCGTATAGGCCACGGAATGCTTGACGACGCGATCGACAATGGTGCCGACGAAATCGCCAAGCGCATCCATCAGACCGTCGGCAGGGTTGTGGTCGCGCGCGAGCGTCTTTTCATTGCGGACGAAGAGCAACGCGAGGATCGGGAGCACCACGATTACCGCGACGAACGAAATGCAGACGGCCATAGCGCCAGCTTCGCCGAATGTCCGGATGAGGCCCGATTCAGAGAACAATAGCGCCAGAAACGAGAGGAGCGTCGCACCGTGCGCCAGCACGCACGCGGGACCGACGACAAGAATCGCGAAACGGATCGCCTGATACTTGTTGTCACCCTCGCGCAGCCGAATGCGGAAGGCCGAGACCATCTGCATGCTGTCGGCGAAACCCATCACCATGATGAGCGGCGTCATGACGTTTAGAAAAAGATTGAGCTTGAAGTTCAGCCAGCCGAGTAGCCCTAGGGACCAGGCGACAGCGATGACGGGCGGCAGCGCCGCAACCAGCATCAACGAGACGCGGCGGAAGAACAGCGCTGCGATACCCGCTCCGAAGAGCAGACCCAGGCCGTTGTAGACGATCTGGTCGCGTTCGACGGCATTGCGGATTTCGAGCTGCATCACCGGCGCGCCGGCGAGCTTGGTCGAGAGGCCGACAGGACCGAGATCCTGCTTGGCCGTTTCCTCGATTTCGCCGATGACCGTCTTCGCCGATTTCTCGGCGACGACGTCGCGATTGAGCGAAAGCACGATCATCGCCAACTGACCGTCGTTCGAGAGGAACTTGCCCTTGACGATGTCATTCGTCTTGAGCGCGTCGAGCACCTTGTTGAACTCGGCAGGGTCTTGCGGCAGGTCGTCGGGAACGATGGGCGGCGCATAGCCCGTTGGATCGGGTTTTCCGCGCGCTGAGAGCATAGATACGATGCCGTTGACGCCATCGACGAGTTGCAAGTCGGCGGCCGCGCCTGCAAAAGCCGTCAGCCCTTCGCGCGTCAGAAGGTTCTTGCCCTCGACGACGACCAGCACGTCGTACTCGCTCGACGGAAACTTCCGGTCGATTTCCTCGTACGTCTTGAATTCCGGGGTATTGGTGCGGAACAGCTCGGAGAGGCTGTCATCGACCTTGAGTCGCGAAATACCGGCGGCGGCCGCGAACGTTACCAGCAGAACGAGGATCGCCGAAAGAGCAGGTGCCTTAATTCCCAAAAGGCCAATTCTGTTCAGGCCCAAAGAGATAAGGCTCGGGCGTTGCGGCTCCGCTGGCTCCAAGATGTCCTCCCCCACGACTTCGATTTGAGAAGTCGCTCCCAGCGCCCCCCGGCATCGTTTGTCTTTGGGGCACACATCGCATTTTGACGCCCTCTCGCGCAAGGACCACTTGGCCTCACTTCGGTGGGCAAAGATCCAAAATTTTGCAGGTGTGTGGCAGCATTCGGCAACTTTGACGCGTGATGTGGCCAGGGCCGCAATGCGAATCATATTCGATACTGAGAGTTTTCCTTGCCTTCGCGCGCGTTTCCGTGTGACAGCCTCGGCCTTGACGGCCGGGATGGACTGTCGTGCCGAGAGGTCTTCCGATGCCTACGCTGACTTCGCTTCCACGTTCCGCCATCACCCTGTTTGCGGTGCTGACGTTTTCATTTGCCGGTGCTTCCGCGGCGCTCGCGAAAAAGGTCGTGGTCGGACCGGTCTCGGTCGACGTTCCGGACGATTTCAAAGATGTGGCGGGGGACGTGCCGGCGATTCGCCAGGACTCGTCTGGAATCACCATCGAAGCGTCGGAGCTTCCCGTACAGGCGCTGCACGAGTGGCAAGGCCCGACCTTCCTCGATTTTCTGAAGAGCCTTGGCTATACGGATCCGGCTTATGCCGACGGCGCGCTGAAACGCGCTGGCTCCTACACCTACGTTCTCGCTGACGCCAAAGGCACAAAGGGTCCCGAATCCCGGTTTCTACTCGTCATAGGCGGCGAAGGGCGAGCGGCAATCGTGACGGTTTATGTACCCAAGGGCGAGATCGCCAACGGGCACGCGAGCCGCGCCAGCGTCGAGGCCATCCTCGATAGCGCCACGGTCGTACCGGGATCAGCCGTCGCCCCGGCCAAACCGTAACCTCTTTCGCACAGGCCCGACGCCGGTTTGCGGCTTGACAGTCCGATCCGGCGCCTCGCATAAGGGCCGTTCCCAACACGGGCGGTTAGCTCAGCGGTAGAGCACACGCTTCACACGCGTGGGGTCATAGGTTCAATCCCTATACCGCCCACCATTTTTCCGATCACATCGGCTTCGCAGCACCCCATCCCCCAAAGGTCCAATGCGGGATCTAATTGCGGGGCTTCGGCGTTGTCTCGGGAACACCGTTAAGCGTCGTATTTGCGTGCCGGCCCGATGTTTTCGGGCCGAAGTGCTGAATTCGGCCATGAACGCGCGTCAAGCGTCCGTGGAGAACCGCGAGGGGAGAAGAAAAGATGTCCGCCAAAACTCTGTGTGCTGCTTTTTTTGCACTGTTTGCACTCGTTGCCGCCGCGCCTGAAAGCCATGCCGCTTCAGCGCGCGAAATCGACGCCGGGGTGCGCGCAACCCTCGACAAATTTTTCCATAAGGTCGGGGGCGCACGCGAACTTGCCGACAAGTCGGTAGGCATGCTGGTCTTTCCGTCCATCGTGAAAGCAGGCTTCGGCATCGGCGGAGAATATGGCGAAGGCGCGCTCCTCATTCATGGACGCAACGCCGGCTATTATAACTCCGTGTCGGGATCATTCGGCTTCCAGATCGGCGTGCAGGAGCGTTCGGTCATTATCGCCTTCATGACGCCCGAGGCTCTCGATCAGTTTCGCAAAACAGCGGGCTGGAAAGTCGGTGCCGACGCATCCGTGGCCATCATCACCGTCGGAGCGGGAGGGGCAATCGACACGAACAAAATCACCAGCCCAGTCGTCGGCTTCATCCTCGATCCGAAGGGCTTGATGTATAATTTAACGCTCGAGGGATCGAAGATTACACGCATCACGAAATAAACCGGCGAGCCCGGAATTTACGCAGCGGCCGCGTGCATCGCGGCCGCCCTTCCTTCAATAAGACGTGACCATCGCCCGAAGTGTAACGAAGGGTTTCCCGCCGACGAATTGGCAGCAGGTGCTACCCTGCATCGCGCAGCCATCTCGGGAGTGCTCTTCATGGCTATAAATTCGACGCGGTCACAGCGGATCGACCGCCTCTTCTATTCGTTTGCGGCAATCGCCGCCGTTGGCGTGGCCGCCAGCATGTTAGCGAATGGGCGAGTCGATGCCCAAGAAGGCACTCGGCTGCCGCCTCCTACTCTCGATGAACGCGTGACGCAGGACGGCCCGCTGGAAACGGCTGTATTCGCGGGCGGATGCTTTTGGGGCGTCCAGGGCGTTTTCCAACACGTTGCAGGCGTCAGGAACGCCGTTTCCGGATACGCAGGAGGAAGCCAGAAAGACGCGCACTATCAGATCGTCGGAACGGGTGAGACTGGCCACGCGGAATCGGTGCAGGTGACGTTCGACCCTCAGAAGGTTAGCTACGGCAAGCTGCTGCAGATCTACTTCTCTGTGGCGCACGATCCGACCGAACTGAACCAGCAAGGTCCGGACAGCGGCACGCAGTATCGCTCGACGATTTTCCCCATGAGCGATGAGCAAGCAAGAGTCGCGAAGGCCTACATCGCCCAACTCAACGATGCGCACCTCTTTTCAGGTCCGATCGTGACGACCGTCGAGCCGGGCCACGCGTTCTATGCGGCCGAGAATTATCATCAGAACTTTCTGACGCTCAATCCGAAGTATCCCTACATCGTGATCAACGATCTGCCGAAGATCGAGAACCTGAAGCGCCTTTTCCCGGAGACCTATCGCGCAGACCCGGTGCTCGTCTCGGTGGCGAAGGCGTCGAATTAAATCGACAGCTGAACGGTCCTGGATTCACGCTGTTCTTTATTCCGTCATCCCGGCGTAGGCCGGGATCCGTCCAGACCGAAGGTTCGTGATCTACCGATCCCTGGACAGATCCCCGCCTCCGCGGGGATGACGTCCAAGCGGTAGGTTCACGCCCGCTTAAGCGTTGCGGGCAATCGGCTCAAGATCTTCCGTGTAGATTGAATACATCGGCTCGTCCTGCAGGATGACGTCGATGTATTCGCCGTAGCCGTTGAAGCGCGTTCCCATGGCGCGCGCGTAGGCACCAAGATTGCCGATCTCGATGTAATCGCCCTCGCGCACCGAAGCGGGCAGCATGAACGGCCCTTTCATGCGATCGATGGAATCGCAGGTCGGTCCCCAGAGCTCGAATGGCTCAAGCGGCTCGTTCGGATCGAGGCCAGGACGGATGAGCCGGACAGGGAAAACGAAGCCCAGATGCGCGCTGTCGAACAGCGCGCCGTACGAGCCGTCGTTGATGTAGAGCTGATTGCCGGACTTCCGGAGGTCGACCTTCACAATCAAGCTCTCAGCTTCAGCGACGAGCGCGCGGCCCGGCTCGCAGATGAGGCGACAGTGCTCGGTCACGGGCATCTTTTCCATCGATGCCTTGATGACCTCGACGAAATCGGAAAGCCGCGCAGGAACGCTATCGGTATAACGCGACGGGAAGCCGCCACCGATGTCGATGGCATCAACGACGACGCCAGCCTTGACGATATGCTTCTTCACTTCCTCGAACGCCATAGCGTAGGCGTCGGGTGTCGTCGTTTGCGAGCCGACGTGAAAGGTGATGCCGAGTTCGTCTGCCACCTGCCGAGCCTTGACGAGAAGCCGTTGCGCTTTCTGGCCGGTGATGCCGAATTTGTGCTCCAGCGGCACGCGGCTGTTCTTCGCGGGCACCGAAATGCGCACGAACAACTCGAGATCCTTCGCGCCGTCCGTCTCTTCGACGATCTTCTGCAGCTCTTCTTCGGTGTCGAGCGCGTAGCATTTGATGTCGTAGTCGAAATAGGCGCGGCGGATCGCGTAGCGCGACTTCACTGGATGCATGAAGTGCAGGCGCACGCCGGGAATAGTCGCAGCGTCTTCAAGCTCGGCAACCGAAGCAACGTCAAACTGCTTGATGCCGGCTCCGTAAAGCGCACCGAGAATAAAAACGGAACTGTTTGCCTTGTAGGCGTAAGCGACCTCGCCGGGAAAGTTCTTGATGAACCAGCGAGCGGCACGGCCGGCGGCGTGGGGACGCGCGGCGAAGACCGGAAGATCCGGCTTCATCTCGGTCACCATTTCGATGGCGGTGGCAAACTTCTCCATCGCGAAAGAACCTCCTAAGGAAGAGCTATCCGGTTTCGCGCGCGGAAGCCGAGCGATGTCGGCTCTAGATACAATGTTGAAGGGGTGCATTTAGGTACCTCGGCTCCCTCTGTAAAGCCTTTCCGAACCCAAACGCCCTTCAGGGTTGATGGATTCTCTCCGGAAGGCGATAGGCGTGGCGGCGATTGCCAGCCCGAGCGATGCGTTTCGGCACCTATTCGTTTGCGACAGTTCGATGAAAGAGCCAGATTTACGGGGCGTTTCGTTCTAGCGAAGCCCAAGGACCAGCACGGCGCGTCCATCCCGCAACGGCGTTTCGCTTGCGACATCAGGCCGTGGCGGCTCGATGCGCTCGCCCCGTGCCTCCCGGCGCTCGATAGCGCCGGTTCGCGCGATGCGGGCGCGTTCGGCCTTTTCGGGACTTGCGCGCATCTCCCAATCGGTCACCAGCGTATCCCGGATGAAGTTGTCCCAGTTGCCGAGCACGGTGAACCGCTGACGTTCGAAGTCGTGCTCGATGCCGACGGGGGGCGCCGCACGTGTCGAGCACCGCCCGAGGATCGTCTCGCTTCCCTCCGCCTTGTAGCGAAGCTGAAATGTTGCATCGGCCGGTGGTATGCTGACGGACTTGCCCGCCGCCAACAGATTGTCAGTTTGAAAGTCGCTCGGAAACAGAACCGTACCCACGCCTTCGGCATCGACACTGATGACAGTCAGATAGCAATCGTGATCGGCCTCGGCTTTCACCGTCACGAGATCGCCTGGGACGGGCCGTGGCTTGTCGAGCCACATGCTGAGGCCGATCTCCGATTTGACTTCGCGAAGGAAGCCAGCCGAGGCCACCTGCTTCGGTGCGTCGATGCCTTTCAGCAGAGAAAATAGACGTTCGAGTTCGGGGCGCGACAGCACACCGTGGAGCAAGCGGCGGGACAGCGGCGCGGCGGCGCCTTTGGCGTCAGCCAGCTCGTCGAGGAATGTCTTCCGCTCGAGACCCGTCTCGCCCAGCGCAACTTCGAAGTCGGCGCCTTCGCGATAGCGACGCGCGAGGCTGGAAATCAGCTCTTCGCCATGAACGGTCAAGCCAAGGTCGACGCCTGCGGCGTTGGCGGCGGCGCGATAGCGATCGGTGCCGCCGAGCATCAGCAGCGCATTTTCGCTGTCGGTGCCAAAGAGCGGGAGCGCGGCGCGGCGATCGGCCGGCATCGGCGCTGAGGAGATGTCTAGCGGGCCGGCCGAGCGGAAATTGTCCTTGGCTTCGACCAGTCCGCGCGTGTGGCAGGCGAAGCAGTTGCCGCCTGCCTTGGTCGTCGGCTCGACGGCGCTGGCCTCGTTGCCGGCGTAGGGCTTTTCTATTCCCGGCAAGACACGATCGATGCGATTGCCGTCGGCGTCGAACAGCGCGAACGCGTAAAAGCCGTTGGGCAATTCCAAGAGCGCGCGGATCTGATCGGGCTTGAACGGTAGTCGAGCGCTGGTCGCCGATTTCGGACCTAGGGGACGTTCGAAAATATTTTGGTCGCCGCTGCTGGTCGCAAAATCATACACCAGCCAGAGCCCCGCCCGGGTTCCCGGATGACGCTCAACCAGGCGATTGCCGCGCGTGACCGCGCTTTCGGCAATAGCGATCCGGCGCACGGAGCCAACGCGAATATCGGCGTCGATCTTGGTGCCGTTGATCGCGGCGAGAGCAGACAACTTCGATGGAAGTCCTAGCAGTTCGTAATAGAGCGGCGTGTCGCCCGCCGCTGCGGCCAGCCAATCGCCGTTGACGATCACAGCCTTGCTGCCCGCCGTCTTGATGACGTCAGGCGCGACGGCGTGAACGAGCGCGGATGGATAGGCCTTTTCGATCAGCGCCCATCGCTCAGGCGTCCAGCCAAAGTCCGACAGGCGGAATGACAGCACAGTGCCCGCGTCATCGAGCGGCGTCAGCTTTACGGGCTCGGCGCCCCACGACAAGCTGTTCATCAGCTTGTTGAGCGCCGCGCCATAGGCAGTTATCTCGGACGATGTTGCGCAAGCGTTATAGAGGTGGACCAGCGAGACGAAACGCACGTCGCCTGCCCGATCGCGCTCAAGATGCTGCGCGTCGCGCATCATTTTGTCGACGTCGGCGGGACGAACCGATCGGCGCGCGGGGCATGTCTGGCTGTCCGGCGACAAATCCTTGATCCAGCGGCGCACGGCCAGGATGTCATCGGGCTGCGGTTCCGCGGCAACGGCGGAGCCGGTGAAAATATCGAGCGGTGTGTGCCTCGTCTCCAGCACATCGTAGAGGCGAGACGCGTCAGGAATGCCGGGCTTCACCAGCACCGGATCGCGAGCCAGTTCATCGACCGCCAAGATGTTGGCGATGCCGCCCGAGGCCAGCGGGAGCTCAAGCTTTCCCGCCTGATGACAGCGGGCGCAGTAAGTATCGAAAACACCGTACGCCTTGGCTGCGCGTGGATCGTCGGGCCGCGGAGGTATGACAACGAGGGCGCTTTTCGCCTGTGCGCCAGCGGCTATCGCGCGACTGCCGATCCAGGCGAAACAGAGCACTCCCAGCAGAAACGCGACTGCAATTACATATCCAAGCTTCACGTCTTCACTCGTCCTACCCGTCGCATCGGACGCTTCCTCTAGGACAAGGCCGCGGCATGATGTTGGCCGTATTACCCGCGCTTCGCGTCCGGAGAAAAATTCTGTTTTGGCACGCTTATTAACGTCTCGTTCGGACACGTAAACAGTTCGTTAAATCCAGCGTTTAGCGATTAGTCATCATGGGAAATCGAATTCGACCGAGACGCAAAACTCGGTTACAAGAAACTTACTTCAACCTTGAACACGGGTCGTCCCATGGACCTCAAGGCAGTTAGTGATCAGAATTCCCGGATTGACGTTTTAACGCGCGCGCTTATGGCGGTCTGCTTCCTGGCAACTGGAACACTGCTGATCGGAACCCTGGCGTTCGATGAAATGAACCACCCTTCATCCGATCTGGTCTTTTCCCTCGCGAGCAAGTTGTCCTCGAAATAACGGCCACTCTCTTCGATTTCGACCCCACTCCCCGATCCATCCAGTCCAAAACCTTAGGCCCTCCGCGAAAGCGCAGGGCCTACTTCTTTTGCGGACAGGCTTATGGAGCCCCAGCGCCCGTCGCGCTTTTCACCATCACGACGTAGCCGGCTTGTTTCAGGCCGGCGACAACCTGATCGAGATGAACGCGGTCGCGCGTCTCGATGACGAGATGCAGCTCCGTTCCCTTCGCTGGAACATCGGTGAAAACACGCTGGTGATAGACCTCGACGATATTGGCGCCGACGCTGCCGATTACACCGGAGACCTTTGCGAGCTGTCCCGGCCGGTCCGGAAGATCGATGGCGAGACGTGACAGGCGGCCGTCTCTCGCGAGTTCGCGCGTCAACACGCTTGCCAGCAGCCGCGTATCGATGTTGCCGCCGCACAGAACGAGACCGATCTTGCGGCCCTTGTAGAGACGGTTTGCACCGATCAATGCCGCGAGCCCTGCCGCACCTGCGCCTTCGACCACCGTCTTCTCGATGGTGATCAGAAGAGATACCGCACGTTCGAGGTCAGCCTCCGATACCAGCAAAATATCGTCGACGAGCGCTTCGATAATTTCCTGCGTCAGGGTTCCGGGCGTCTTCACGGCGATGCCTTCCGCGAGCGTGTCGCCGCCGACCGGCAGCGACGACTTCTTCACGGCATTAAGCATCGAGGGATAAAGCTGTGCCTCGACGCCGATGACCTTGATCTTCGGATTAATCGCCTTGGCGGCGATTGCCATTCCAGAGATAAGACCGCCGCCGCCGATGGGCACGATCAAGACTTCAAGCTCGGGTGCGACTGCGAGCATCTCGGCGGCCACGGTCCCCTGCCCTGCGATCACCGCCGGGTCGTTGAACGGGTGGACAAACGTCATGCCTCGCTCCTCGCCGTAGGCGACGGCGAAGGCATATGCTTCTTCGAGCGTCTGGCCGTCGAGAATGACATGGGCGCCGTGGCTGCGCGTATTCTCGACCTTGATCGTGGGCGTCGAGGCCGGCATCACGATTGTCGCAGGAATGCCGAGACGGTGAGCGTGATAGGCAACGCCCTGGGCATGGTTCCCCGCCGACATCGCGATTACGCCCGCTTGGCGCTCCGCGTCAGAAAGCGTCAGGAGCTTGTTGAGGGCGCCGCGTTCCTTGTAGGAAGCGGTGAACTGCAGATTTTCGAACTTCAGCCACACATCGGCGTTGAGAAGTGCGCTCAGCGTGCGGCTGGGCTCGAAGCGCGTGGGAATCACGGCACCGCGAATGGCCTCAGCCGCACGGAGGACGTCGCCATAGGTTACGGGAAGCTGATGAGATGAAAGTGTGGCCAATTTTGTCATTATCGTCCGGCAGGTTTGATCGCGCCGCCACCTTAGCATATTGCTTCGATTGTCCGGCGGAGGCTCACGCGCGGCGCGCCACCGCGTTCAGGCTTCGCTCAGGTCTTGGCTTTTATCGGCCGGCGACGCAAGAAGCTTCGCCATTGAATTAACGGCCCGGAGAACGAGGATGGACCGTCTGTCCCTTAAGCTGGCACTCGTACTCGCAGTGCTGTTCGAAGTTGCGGCAACGCCTTCGAACGCGCAGCAGTTCGAGTACACGCCTTACAGAGGGGCCAACAATACCGGCCAACCTGCCGATCCGCCGCCTGACAACTATACGCCGACCCATCCGGGCGGACCGACCTCAGGTGCGGCTTTGGGCAACGCGACGGCTCCCGCGTATCAGGGCGGAGCGCGCCAGAACACAAACTCCGGCGGCCCACGCGGTACTGGCGATGACGGATCCGGAGATGCCTACTCGCCTTCGGGGGGCGGATATTCCGCTCCGGGCGGCTCATACTCTCCATCGGAAGACGTCTACTCACCGTCGCGCGGCGGAGGCGAAACGCGGCCGCCGCCATCGTCGATGCCGCCTCGTGGCGTCGGGGGGCCTCCGCCCGCTGACTTCGACGGACGAAGCCTGCCGCGCATCGAAGCCCAGGCGGCCGCACCGGGCGGCGGCATCCCCTATTCCGTCCTCGAACACGACGCCCGCCGTGCCGCGATCCAGGGCTGGAGCAGCAAGGTGGCAGGACGTTATGGTCCGGAATTTTCGCGCTGGCGCGTCGCCGCGGGCAAGCGTGTCGAGTGTCGCCCTGACCGACGCGACGGCATCGTCTGCACGGCAAGCGCTCAACCCGTGCGCGGATTTGACCGTGACGGCCCAGGACCAGGCGACAGCCGCGATTAATCGCGGCTTGCTCCTCTTCGCCTCCTAGCCCGCCGCGACAATGCCTGTTGATCCCGGCGTCGCTTTTTGCGATCTGCCGCAGCGGCCGGACGATGTGCCCGGCAACGCAACCGGGAATCAGCGAAATGGCGAAGGTGGCTTGGCTGGGTTTGGGTGTCATGGGCTATCCCATGGCTGGCCACTTGAATGTTCGCGGCGGACACGACGTCGTCGTCTACAATCGCACGGCCGCCAAGGCCGGGAAGTGGCAGCAGGAATTCGGCGGCGCGACCGCGGCGACGCCTGCTGAAGCGGCGCGCGGCTGCGACGTGGTTTTCGCGTGCGTCGGCAATGACGACGACCTCAGAAGCGTAACCACAGGCCCTGACGGCGCCTTTCAGTCGATGGCAGCCGGCACTGTCTTTGTCGATCACACGACGGCATCCGCAAAGGTCGCGCGCGAGCTCGCCGCCGAAGCCAATCAACTCGGCTTCAAGTTCCTCGACTGTCCTGTATCCGGTGGACAAGCGGGCGCCGAGAACGGCGTGCTGACGGTCATGGCAGGCGGTGATGAAGCTGCCTTCAATTCAGCCGAACCGCTTATCAAATGCTTTGCGCGCGCCATTCGGCTCATGGGCCCGTCCGGTTCGGGGCAGCTCGCGAAGATGTGCAATCAGATCGCCATCGCCGGTCTCGTCCAAGGTCTCGCGGAATCGATCCATTTCGCGGAATGCGCAGGACTCGACGTCGCTGCACTCATCGAGACGATCTCGAAAGGCGCGGCCCAGTCCTGGCAGATGGAAAACCGTTGGAAGTCGATGCACGAACGCAAGTTCGACTTCGGCTTTGCCGTCGATTGGATGCGTAAGGATCTCTCGATTTGCTTCGACGAGGCCGCGTCGAACGGCGCCGACCTAACTGTTGCCCGGCAGGTTGATCGCTTCTACGGCGACGTGCAGGCACTCGGCGGCAATCGCTGGGATACGTCCAGCCTGATCGCCCGCCTCAAGCCCAAGGACGCAGGCTAACAACGCCATCCCAGATAGGCGTCTCGTTGCCGATTAGGCTTCGGCGGCGCGTTCGCTTCGTCCGGATTTGTCGGTGATGGCAAACTGGAGCGGCAGCGCCGTCGTATACTTGATCTGCTCCATCGCGAAGGCCGATGAAACCTTGGCGATGTCGACGCGGGAAATGAGCTTTTTATAAAACGCGTCGTAAGCAGCGATGTCCGGCACCGCAACGCGTAGCAGATAATCGATCTCGCCCGACATGCGGTAGAATTCGACGACCTCGGGAAACTCCGCGACTGCGGCGTGGAATTTCTCGAGCCAGTTGAGCGAGTGCTTGTCCGTCTTGATCGAGACGAACACCATCACACCGGCATTGACCTGCTGAGCGTCGAGGATCGCGACGCGGCGCTGAATGACGCCCGACTCTTCGAGCTTCTGCACCCGCCGCCAGCACGGAGTGGTCGACAGTCCCACCTCCTTGCCAATATCGGCCACCGGCCGCGTGCAATCTTGCTGCAGGATGCGCAGAATTTTGACGTCCATTTCGTCGAGCATGCGGACAGCATCCTTGGGCGGGAAGTAAATTTTAGATCATTTCCATTTTTTAGAATTATTGTGCCAAAACATAGCGATGTCAACGCGAAATGAGGCAATATTTTCTAATTTTCCCAACTAAGGCGTCTAACTCACGCTTTCGCGCTCGGACGAGCGGAGACATCCCGGTGCCAGCGGCTTACGTTTGCGAATGCGTCCGGCTTGCCGAGACGCGCCGGTCTCATGAAGTCAACGGCGACGAGGGCCGTGATGTCCGCGACGGAGAAGGCGTCTCCCGCAATGAAGGGGCTTGCGCGCAAGCGTTCGTCGAGGCGGCCCAATTCGAAGGCGACCTTCTCTTTGTTGACCTCACCCCACGCAGGGACTTGCGGCACCTCGAGATGCGCCATCTTCGGATGGAGATGACGGAAGACCGTGAACACCGCACTCCACAATCCGAACTCTACGCGCCTGTTCCACATCTCGACCTCGGCCTTGCCGATAGGCCCGACGCCGAACAAAGGCGGTTCCGGCGAAATCTCCTCGAAATAGCGGCAGATCGCGATGGTTTCGGAAATCGCCCGTCCGTCGTCGAGCACCAGCACAGGCACGCGATGCCAAGGATTGAGCGTTGCGAACGCTCCGTGCTTAAGATCGTCCGTCATCATATCGCGTTCTTCGCGGCGGACGACGATGCCCTTCTCAGCGAGGAAGATGTTGACCCGTCGCGGGCTTGGCGCTGCATGCGTTTCGATGATGTACATGGGCGACCTCACCTTCCCGCGCCGGACGCACGACCTGCGCGCCAGTCACGAGGCTGTTCGAACTCTCCTGACCACAGTCCCGCCTTTAGCGACCGCGCCGCGGCTTGCTCGCTCGCGTAGCCGCCGTAAGCGACCGCCATGCCCGAGGCGACCATATGGGCATTGAGATCGCGGCCGCCCGCACGGCATTTCCCAAGCATCCGGCCGTAAACATCGCGCTCGCTGATAGCGCAGACAACGTCGTCGCCGCCGATGGTTCGAACAAGCTCGTCGCGGGCCTCGGCGCCGCACTTCCAGGCGACGCCGTTGCGGGTGCAGTCCTGCTTCCATTCCGGCGCGTCAATGCCTTTCAAGCGAACCTCGCTGCCGCCGACCCACAGGCTGTCTCCGTCAATGGGATCTCCGCGACCGGAGATCGTGGGAGGAAACGGGTCGTTCTGTGCGGGCGTCCGCCAAAAGCCGCCGTGATGCCTGCCGAAAATGAGGAGGATAGCGGAGAAGGTTAATATCAGCGCGAGCTTTATGTACGACGCCCGGCTTCTCCGCCTCCATCGTTTCGCCCTCGCCGGATTCCAGCGCTTTTTTCTGGGTTGCATCGGCCCGTTCTCACCTAACGGAGGAAGCGCTTAAGGCTTGCTTTAACGAATTGACGCCAATTTACCAGCTGCGCGCGGCCTGATGCCCCTGCGCTTCATTGGACGTTTAAACCCGGTATGGACGACACCGTCGATAGCGTCGAACCGGCCGCCTCTCAGCGACAGCGACCGGGCGTACAGATTAGCCCGAAGAGCGAGTTCAAATCGTTCCGGGAGAAACTGGCGCACGGCACGGCGCAGAAGCCGGAGTTCGAATACGAGCTTCTGACGATGTTCGCGCGCAACGAAACGAGCGCGCCTTTCGCGATGCCGGCGCTTTGCTTCATTTTCTATATCACGTCGATGTTTTGGGCGTCGTTCGCCGAAGCGACGACGTGGATCGCCATCGTCTCGATCTCGCGCGTGTATATGCTCGATCAGTGCCGGCGTCTGCTCTCGATCCCTCGCACCGAGGTCAACATCGGACAGTGGCAGCGCCATTTCGTGCGCATCGAACTCGTAAATGGCATGGCGTTGGCGGCGTTCGCGCTGATCGGCATGACGATACCTGGCGCCCATGTGGCGACATCTCCCGCGACGTTCTCATCACATGTCTTCATTTTTGCGACCCTGATGGTCGTGCTCGCGATCCGCATGACGTTTGCCTCGACGTTGCCGAAGCTCTTTCTTGCCGGCACCGTCCCAATGACAGTCGCCGTCGCCGGCCGGCTTTTCACGCTCGGCGATCCGTTCTATTTCGCACTCGCCTCGATGGCGATCGGCATTCACGTCTTTTTCGTGTATCTTGCGCGCGGCTTGCATTCGACCGCTCTCGCAATGGTCGAATTTCGCGCTGAGAAAGACGACTTGATCTCGGAACTCGAAGCAGCGACCGCCATTTCCGACGAAGCTCGCCGCCGCGCCGAAGCTGCGAACAAGGCCAAATCGCGGTTTCTCGCGACCATGAGCCACGAGCTGCGCACACCACTCAACGCCATCATGGGCTTTTCCGAAGTGATGGAGAAAGAGCTTCTCGGCCCCATCGGCAGCGACGTGTACCGCGATTACGCGCAAAACATTTATCAAAGCGGCGACCACCTTCTGTCCATCATCAATGAGATTCTCGATCTATCGCGCATCGAAGCTGGTCGTTACGATCTCAACGAAGAATCCTTCAGCCTTACGGACATTGCTGAGGACTGCGAGCGCCTGGTGAAGATCAAGGCCGATTCCAAGGCGCTGACGATCGTGGAGGATTTTGCCGCCGAACTGCCCCAGGTCTGGGCCGATCCCCGCGCATTGCGCCAGATTTGTCTCAACCTGCTCTCGAATGCGCTGAAGTTCACGCCGAAGGGCGGCCGCATCACGATCATCGTCGGTCATACTGAGGACGGCGGGCAATTTCTCACCGTCGCCGACACAGGCCCGGGTATTCCGAAAGACGAAATACCGCGTGTGCTGCAAGCATTCGGCCAGGGATCATTGGCACACGAAACGGCCGAAGGAGGCACCGGCCTCGGTCTCCCGATCGTTCAAAATCTGATCCACCTCCACGGCGGCACGTTCGATCTTCATTCCGAACTGCGAAAAGGCACCGAAGTGACGGTGACGCTGCCTCCCCAGCGCGTTCTCGAGCCAGCATCCCCGTTGCAGCCACTCGGTCAGGAACGCCATAAGGAAGCAGGAACGCGGCCGTCGCGTCAGCCACGCATGAAGTCCGCCGCCCCTTACAATACCGACACGCCGTATCGGCTCGTGGGCGATGCGCGATAGGGTTTTGTTTTGAGGGCCTTACGATGATGCTGCTTTTACTTGTCTCTGTCGCTCTCGGTCTGGCGGGAATCGTCGGCGCGACGGTATTCGGCGGCTTCAGTTTCGGAACCGTTCCCGACCTGCCTGTGGCGGGTTCCGTGATCGGCGTTCTCGTCGCTCTCTATCTTGCGACGCTTCTCAGCCATCGAGGCGAGCGCCGCCTTGCGCTGTGGCCGACGCTACTCGCCTGCGCGTCTGGTGTCATTCTGGTCGCGGGCGCTTATAATAAAAATGCGCCGTTCGCCATTGTCGATCTTCTCAACAAGGCAAAAGCTCCAGACGAAACCTTGGCGCTTCCCTACAGCGGTCCCGCTTCGGTTCGTGTCCGGCGCAGCGACGACGGCGGCTTTTTCGCCAACTCGGAAATCAATGGAGCGACGATGGCCGTGCGGATCGACAGCGGGGCGGCGACAGTTGTCCTCAAGCAGTCGGACGCCGAGAAAGCCGGGATCGACATCGGCAATCTCACCTTCGATACACCGCTGAGGACGGCCAACGGCACGAGCTACCTCGCGCCTGTCCGGCTCAAGTCGGTGCGCATCGGCCCGCTTGCCATGCACGACGTCGAGGGCCTCGTCGCCCGCGCCGGAACTCTTAACGAGAACTTGCTCGGTACGAGTTTTTTAAGACGTTTGGCCTCCTATGAGGTTGCAGGCAATTTCGCGACGCTCCGGCAATAGGACACGCCGCGCACAGCATGGCGGCGCTAGCGAAAGGGCGACCGGAATGTCATCGGCAACCGTCAATCTGTTCGCATCGTTCGCGGTAGCGGCCTTGGGTGCCGCCGGCCTCGCTTATACTCTCACTCATCCGGGACTCATCGCCGGGCTATTCGACGGCACGAGCCATCCGCCCGTGCTCGCTACGAGGGCCGATACGGAAACCGCGGGCGAAGACCTCACCTCCGGAATAGCGCATAATAACCCGGCCGGGACCGTAACGCTTCCGGCGGGCCAATACGGTCACTTTCTCACCGACGCCGAGATCAACGGCCGCGAGATCGATGTCATGGTGGATACTGGCGCGTCGCTCGTCGCCCTCTCCTACGATGATGCGCAAAGGGCCGGGATTTTCGTCAAACCCGCCGACTTCACGCACACGGCACAGACCGCAAACGGCATCACCCGGGTGGCGCCGGTCACCATTTCAGAGGTCCAGATCGGCGACATAAGCGTCAGAAACGTGCAGGCCGTCGTTTCCCAGCGGGGGGCGTCCGAACGCACGCTCCTCGGCATGTCATTTTTAGGACGGTTGTCGCGCGTCGAGATGCGCGGCACTACGCTCGTGCTTGAGCAGTGACTATTCCACTTTTCCGCCCAGAACATTGCTGATAGACGGCGCGTCGGAACCCCGCGCTAACCGTAGCGCGTTAAGGTCCCCGGATGAACCACGTTCGAGGAGAACCGCATGCTGCCGAAGCCGCGCGCCGATCTGAAGCCCAACACCGCAGACTTCGAGCGTTTCCCGCTCGTCAAGCCCACAGGCTTCCGCGAATACGACGCGCGATGGCTCTTCCCGCAGGAGATCAACCTGATGGGGTTGAATGCGGTCGGGCTCGGCATGGCAACGCTCTTTGCTCGCCGCGGCGTGCCGAAACGCATTGTCGTCGGTCATGACTATCGTTCGTACTCCGCCGCGGTGAAGCAGGCGCTGATGACGGGGCTGCTGGCAGGCGGTTGCGAGGTTCACGATATCGGCCTCGCGCTGTCTCCCATGGCCTATTTTGCCCAGTTCGAACTCGACGTCGAAGGCGTCGCGATGGTGACGGCGAGCCATAACGATAACGGCTGGACCGGCATCAAGATGGGATTGTCGCGTCCCCTCACCTTCGGACCCGACGATATGTCGGAGCTGAAAACGATTGTGCTCAACGGCGAATTCGAAGCGAAGACGGGCGGCCGTTATATTTTCGTTCCGGATCTCGCGGAGCGTTACATAAAGGCGCTGACTGACCGCCCGAAGCTGAAGCGTCATCTCAAGGTTGTCGCGGCATGCGGCAACGGCACGGCAGGCGCATTCGCGCAGCAGGTTCTGGAAGCGATCGGTTGCGAGGTCGTCCCGCTTAACACCGATCTCGATTACACTTTTCCGAACCACAACCCGAATCCGGAAGACATGAAAATGCTTCATGCGGTTTCGGCCAAGGTTCTCGAAACGGGCGCCGATGTCGGTCTGGCGTTCGACGGCGATGGCGACCGTTGCGGCGTCGTCGCCAACGATGGCCATGAGATCTTCGCGGATAAAGTCGGCGTGATGCTGGCCCGTGATCTCTCCGCCATCTACAAGAAGGCGAAGTTTGTCGTCGACGTGAAATCGACCGGCCTCTTCTCGACTGATCCGGTGCTGATCGCCAACGGTGCGACGACGAGCTATTGGAAGACCGGCCACAGCTACATCAAGCGCTATAATTTCGAGCACAAGACGCTCGTCGGCTTCGAGAAATCCGGCCATTTCTTTTTCAACGAGCCGCTCGGTCGCGGATACGACGACGGGTTGGTATCGGCGATTGCCGTCTGCGACATGCTCGATCGCAGCCCGGGCAAAACAGTCGCCGACCTACGCGATGCATTGCCGAAGACCTATGGCTCGCCGACCATGTCTCCGCATTGTGACGACGAAAAGAAATACGGTGTCGTGGACCGCATTACTGAGCACTACACCCGACAGAAGGAAACGGGCGGTCAGGTCGCGGGACAGGCTATCCGCGAGCTCATCACCGTCAACGGCGTGCGCGTCATGCTGGAAGACGGCACGTGGGGCCTCGTTCGCGCGTCCTCCAACAAGCCGGAACTTGTGGTCGTCGTCGAGAGCCCGACGTCGGAAGCCAACATGAAGGCGATCTTCAAGGACATCGACCAACAGCTGTCGCGGTTCCCTGAAGTCGGCGAATACAATCAGAAGATCGCGGTTTAATTTGTAAGTCTTTCTGGCACCGGCGACACGCGTTCCGCGCGTCGGCCGCCGGTGCGGGATTTTCAATTGCTACTGGCGACTCCCCTCCGAGGGGAGCCGGCCGCCAGCACATTTAACTCAATAACGTCCACAGGAAGCGCGCGACGACGGTCGTCAGGAAGATGGCAAACGCGAGTTCAAGCGCGCGTTTCGAAACGCCGTGCGCGAGTTTCACGCCGTACGGAGCGGCGAGGACGGAGAGCGGCGCGATCAATAGTGCTCCCGCATTCACATATCCGAGCGACAGCGGCGGCAACCCATGTTCGCCCCAGCCAGATATGATGTAGCCCGCGATTCCGGGGACGGCGATCACCGCGCCAATGCCCGTCGCCGTGCCGACGGCGCGAAGGAGCGCCATTCCGTGCAGCGTCAAAAGCGGCACAGTGAACGTCGCGCCGCCGATGCCCATGAGCGTCGAAATGAGACCTATTGCGAAAGCCGGAATCTCGAGCCACGGCGGTCGAGGCAATGCGTCGGAAATCTTCCAGTCGTCTCGTCCGAAAAACATCTTCAGCGCAAGTGCGGTGCCGAAAAACACCCAGATCCACCGCAATAGCTCGCTGCTTGCGTAATACGCGATGACGACTCCCACAACGACGCCAACGAAGATCCAGGGTCCCATGCGCTTGACGACATCGAGGTCGACCGTACCGCGCGCACGGAACGCCGAGAACGAGCGAAATACCGTTGGAGCGATAACGCCGAGCGTCGTGCCGAGCGTGACGTGCATACAAACATCTTCCGGAACGCCGGCGGCGCTGAAGACCTCATAGAGCACCGGCACGAGCACGCCGCCGCCCCCGATGCCGAGAAGGCCGGATAAAAAGCCCGCAAGCAAGCCCGCTCCGATCAGCAAGGCAGCCAACTGCATCAGGTGCGGTGTGATCGTCAGTCCAGCTATCATGCGACGATCTCAAGCCGCATCGTTCTGTTCTTGAACGCCGCCGTGCTCGGCTAGCGCGATTGCGTCATGCAGAACCTCGACGCCCGCAGATGCTCCGGTGCCGTGCTCGCTCAAAAGACGGCGGAACGCACGACCGCGCGGGCGTCCGTGATAGAGGCCAAGAACATGACGTGTGATGTTCGAAAGCCGGCCGCCGTTCTGCAAATGCTGGCTGGCATAGGGCAACAGTTCGGTCAGAGCTTCGCCGCGCGTCGGGACTTTGGATGTCTCGCCGAAAATGAGAGTATCGACGTCGGCAAGAATGTAGGGGTTCTGATAGGCGGCGCGCCCAAGCATGACACCATCGACGTGCTCAAGATGCGTTTGGGCCTCCGCGATGGTTTCGATGCCGCCATTGATGACGATCGTGAGGTCCGGACGCCGCGCCTTCAATCGGTAGACGCGCTGATAATCGAGCGGCGGGATTTCGCGATTTTCCTTCGGCGAGAGGCCCTTCAGCCATGCCTTTCGCGCGTGAACGACGAAGGTCCGGCAACCGGCTTCGGCGACGATATCGATAAAGCGTGTGAGATCTGCTTCCGCATCCTGATCGTCGATGCCGATGCGGCACTTGACGGTCACAGGCAGCGACTGGCTTTTCCCCATTGCCGCGACACACTCCGCGACGAGTTGAGGCTCTGCCATCAGGCAAGCGCCGAAGCGGCCTTCCTGGACACGGTCGGACGGGCAGCCGACGTTGAGATTGATTTCATCGTAGCCGAAGTTGGCCCCGATGCGCGCCGCTTCCGCCAGCTTCGCCGGATGGGAGCCACCGAGTTGCAGGGCGAGCGGATGCTCCTCGCGTGAGAATCCGATCAGGCGCGCCTGGTCGCCATGAATGACGGCATCGGCCGTCACCATCTCGGTATAAAGCAGCGCGCGCTTCGTCAGGCCGCGGTGAAAGACGCGACAATGGCGGTCAGACCAGTCCATCATCGGTGCGACGCTGAACCTATGCGGTTGGTATTTCACGTCTTCTCTCAATCGGTGGAACGAGGATTGCCTCGCCCGCTGCAGCAGTTTCCGGCGACAGGCCGTTATTGGCATTTTCCGCTTACGCGGGCAAATACGCATACGGTCCCGGAGATGTCTCGATACCTTCGAGCGAGCGGCCACGGACCGGACATTATTAACAATTGATGCGCATAATTCCCCATCGGGGGCGCAGGATGACTCTGCGTCGTTCACGGTACTGCCCGCAGAATGACGGGCCGGGACCGCGAGGAAACGACTCATGACGTCGATCTCCGCTATCTCGAACAGCGCGCTGACGGTACTCAAAATCCAGAACGCGGCAACGACTTACCTGAAGTCATCGGCATTCTCCAGCAACTCGGACACGCTTCGCGCCTCGTTGCTCGATCAATTCTATGATCCGGCCTTGGGCAACGAGTTCCGTCAGGTTTACCAGCGAAACCTTAAGGGCCCTGACGGAAGCGAAATGCCTCCCGATCAAGCCAAGTTCAAGGCCTTGGTGGATGTTATCAAGGCCCATCGCGACAGGTTCTCTTCAGACGAAATCGTGCTGATGCCACCGGGAAGAAATCCAACTCCGGTCATTATTCCGGCGACGGCGGCGATGAGGACTGAAATGTTCAAAAGCCAAATCGATGCGAAGCAGGCCGAATACGACGCGGCACAACAAGCGAAGGATGCTCAGCCAGATCCCGCGGCGACCAAGCTGCAAGGCATGTCACAGGCGCTACAAGCTCTATTGCCGAATGGCGATGCTCCGATCGATGGCGATACTGCCGACGCTAAGACTGCCTACGCAATCCTGACCAAGAAACGCTACGGCGACGATCAGAACACCTCGGACGATCAGGACCGGCCGAGCGCAGCGGCGCCGACAGGTGAGACGGGTGATCCATCGGTTGCCAAAGGCGTGCCGGTCGGTGGCACGTAAACGCCCCCATGTGCAGGGTGCTCCTTCGAGCAGCCCGCGAATAAGCGATATCCGCGTGGCCATCGTTGCCGGCTTCTGCGTATATTGTATCGATGGCGATTTGACAGGTTAGGCGAGCAAGCGGAAATGCTGAGACGAGCACTCCGAGTATTGCAGCGAGTGATCGTTTTCGGGCTTGGCATTCTATGTGTTTGGCTGATTGTCGATGTTTTCAAATTCGCCGATCACCGCTTGCCTACGATCTTAGCGCTGAGCGTGACTTACGCCATGGGCGCGTATCTCATCCTTCCGAACGCGGTACGGATGGGATTGAAAATCCTGCAACGGCGTCACGTCCCAAGCTTCACGATTACCGGCGATGGACTGCCGGGCGATCCCATCAATGTTGCTCTGGCTGGCACGTTCGACGAGCTTCGATCTGCGTTCCATGCCGCGGGCTGGATCGAGGCCGATAAGCTGTCGCTCGCAAGCTCGTGGCGCATGGCGAGGGCTTTCGTCCTCAATCATCCCTACCCAGCAGCACCGTTCAGCACCCTCTATCTGTTTGGCCGCGGTCAGGATATCGGATTTCAAAAAGCCATCGATAATAGCCCGCGCAAACGCCACCATATCCGCTTCTGGGCTCAAAGCCTCGCCACGGCACAATCAAGTGCGAATACTCTGGATTTCTGGCTCAATACCGATCGCCCGGACGATCAGGAGCACGTCCTCTGGATCGGCGCGGGAACGCAGGATACGGGTTTTTCTCTTACGCGCCTGACATTTCAGATTACCCACGCGACAGCTTCGGATACCGATATCGAGCGCGAATTCATCATCGAACAGCTAACGCAATGCGGAGCCATTATGGGTTCGCGGTTTTATAAAGCCGGCGACCAATTGCGGGGTGAGCGCGTCAATCATTACGTCACCGATGGCGACGTCGCCATCGCGAAGCTTGAGCCCAGAATCACACAGTAAATCCGTGCACGCACGGAAAATGACGTCGTGTGATCGATTTTATTGGCATTCCCATTCCCCCTCTCGAATAATGCTCAAAACGCAAAAAGTTCGGGGCCGCACATGTCGCTTTTCCTTTCGACGTTGCCGTTGTGGATCGCCGCGCTGATACTCGTCATTATTCCCACGATTCTCGCTATGTGCGGGCCGGTGATCATCCGGCGACAAGTTGGACTCGAGCGGCTAACCACTAATAACGAGATTGCCGGTTTCAAGTTCGCAACCGTTGGCGTTATCTACGCCGTGCTTATCGCTTTTGCCGTCATCGTGGTTTGGGAACGATTTAGCGATGGAGAATCGGCCGTTCTGCAAGAAGCCGGCGCGGCCGCTACTCTTTATCGCCTGACTTCAGGACCCGCGCCCGAGGCTTCCGCGACCCGCAACGCTCTCGACAATTATCTGAAGCTCGCAATTGAGCGCGATTGGCCGCAAATGGCGATCGAACACGACAGTCCGGATGTTACGCGCGCACTGGACGATCTCTATGCTGCGACGATCCGTTTGGCCGAAAAATCTCCGGTGCCGCTTGCGGTCCTTACAGAGATGTTCAGGCAGCTCGACGCGATCACACAGGCGCGCCGAACGCGCCTGCATCTGGCATCGGGAATTGTGCCCGACATTTTATGGATCGTGCTTTTTTGCGGAGCATTCCTCACGATCGTTTTTACATTCTTCTTCGCGACGGAGAATTTATCCGCGCAAATCATGATGACCGGAATTCTATCCGTTCTTGTGCTAATGGGCCTTCTGGTGATCGTAAGCATCGATCATCCCTTTTCAGGGCCGGTGCATATCGACAGCGACCCTCTTCAGAAAGTCCTCGACGATTTTCGCAACCGATCCTGAAAAGCCGTCTAGGGAGTTGTGTTGTCTTCGCCTTTTGCCGAGCGCCCAGTGATTGAATAGAGCGGCAACGTTCCGTTCTGAAAGGCGCGCGCATCGTAGCCGCGCAGTTCCATCGTGAATGAGACCTGCGCCGGGCCGCGATGGAAGACTTTATCCAGCGGGCCGAAATCATCGACTTCAGCCTCATCGAGCACGAGCCGGAATTTATACGTGCCCGGCTCGCGAATGAGTTGATCCGGCTTCTGCCCCGGACCATTGGTATAAAAGAGGACCGTTTCTGTCTTGCTCGCCTTGCCCGCCAGCGGGATCGGAGCGAAGGGGTCGAACCCGTTAGCGCGCGCCTTCTCCATCGTCCAGCGACCAAGATCGGCGGCATAAAAGCGCTTCGTCTCGCCCGTCTTTGGATTCGTGGCTTCGAGATCCATGGATAAAATGGTGCCGGTGCGACCGCCCTCGTTCAAAAGCGTTACGGGGACTTCGATCACCTCGAAATTGCTATTGTTGTAGGGGGCGCTAAACTGGATGACGGGCGGCACGAAAACCTTCAGATCCGGCGCCTTGAGCGAACTGTCCCAGAGACTGTAACCGGAGAACACAAGTGCCAGAACCGATATCACCGCCGAAAGCGATGCGCGTCCGTGACTTGAGGAGGCAGTGCTCTCTTCGCTCTCTACACCCTCGCCTGCCATTTCGTGTTGAGCTTTTGCCATGGTCTATGCCCCCGACTTCCAATGCAGGCGGCAAGCAACCAGCGCGGCCGAACGGCGTCAAGCCGCGGCGGCCAAAGCGACGGTCTTCTGGAAGACGTGTGCTCCGTTCGGCATACTTTTCTCGTTTCTAGCATAAGTCTCTCTCCCAAGGACTTTCGATGACAAAGACAGAACAATCCGCTCTGATCGTCGGAGCTTCGCGCGGCCTCGGCCTCGCGCTCGCCGAAGAGTACGTCAAGCGAGGCTGGCACGTTGTCGCGACCGTGCGCGGCCAAGGCACGGCGCTTCACGACTTTGCCGCGAAACACGCGGATGCTCTTAAAATCGAAACCGTCGATATCGTTGAGGAGGATCAAGTCGGCGCCCTCCGCCAACGTCTCGCTGGAAGGACGTTCGATCTGCTGTTCGTAAACGCTGGGGTCGCCAACGATGCGGACGAAACGATTGGTGACGTCTCGACGGACGAATTCGTCCGCGTGCTGGTGACCAACGCACTGAGCCCCATGCGCGTTATCGAAAGGCTCGGCGACCTCGTGGCGCCGACAGGCTCGATCGGCGTAATGTCGTCTGGTCTCGGCAGCGTCACCAATAACGAACACGGCGGCTGGGAGGTCTATCGCAGCAGCAAGGCCGCGCTCAACACGTTGATGCGCAGCTATGCCGCTCGACACAGGAAGAGCCAGCGCGCATTTGTTATCATCGCGCCTGGCTGGGTGCGCACCGATATGGGCGGGCCGCACGCGTCCCTCGAAATCGACGAGAGCATTCCTCGGGTCGTCGACACCATTACCGCGCAGGCGGGAAAGCCCGGCCTTAAATATCTCGACTATCAGGGCCGGACCGTGCCGTGGTAGGCGCGAGGTGACGACATCGCATTACGGTGTAGCTTTCACGGTCGATCCGACCACAGCAGCGACGGCTTTGGCATCTTGCTGTGTCGGATCGCGGTCGGCCGGTTCGTCGGTCGTCGTTGGCCCTTTTTCGATGGCGTCGAGCCATTGTGCGGTCCGCGCATAATCAGGATCGGCGCGAAAGCGTTCGCTTGGCACGAACCCATCGGCGTGACTGATCACCTGTGCGATCAGCTTGCGAAACTCGGGGACGTCGAAATAGGACGCGTGGACCAATTCCTTCCAAGTGAAATACGTGCTGATCGCTGTGTCGGCACTATGCGGCGGCACGGCGAAGCGGATCTGACCGATCGCATGGCGAAACTTGGCGATCGATAGGCTCGCGGCCGCGTTGCTGTAGTCCGTGATGAGGCTTGCCAGTGGGGCGGGTAGACGCGGAAGCGATTTTTCCACCCAGGTCGGGCGATCGAGCGCCCCAATGGCGACCTCACCTTCCGTATCGTTGCCGTAGGCGGCGCGCTTCACCTCGGAATTTGTTATGCTGTTCAGAAGCTTCGCCGCCAGGGTGCTAACGAACGTCGCGAGGCCCTGGATTAGGACCATCAGAACGAGCGCGAATGCTCCGAGGATGATGGGCACGATGACTGCCGGGACGAACAGCGACCAAAACCACTGCTTTCTTCGGTCCTGGAGGTCCGCAGCTCCGAGCGCCCAAGACAGTTCATCCGTCACGACGTGAAGCAAGAGACCGCTGTTTATCGCCAAATCGCGACCTTGCCCGCACAGCGTCCCGCCTTCGCAAGGCTGACCATTTTTCAGGAAGAAGCGCCGTTTGAAGCGAATGCCCCGTTCGATTGCATCGAGATTTGGATAGGTTTGCCGAAGTTCCTGGCGCTTGGCGCGATACTCCTGCCAAGCCGCACGACGATCGGGGGGAGACGGCACGGCGCTACCGCTTTCGCTCGTCACCTCCTCACCCTCGCTTTTTCGCGCAGCCATCAATTGCGTTCGCAGATTGGTCAACGCGGCTTCGGCCTCCGGCGACGCATTGGCCTCGTAGATCTCCGTCTTCAGCCATTCGGCGAGGCCGATCATCGCCGGGGGCGACAGGAGGATAGCGAAGTAGATGATCGGGAGCGCGATGACCGAGAGGAGCGTGATCGATGAAACGGCAAACGATTTGTCGAAGAAATCCAGACGGGCGTCCGGCAGGAGCGAAAGGCCCTGGATCGCTTCGTCGTCGGGATGCGACAGCGGCAGCCAGCGCGGCGCGAAGCTTGATCCGGCGCGCCTCGTCGTCCGTCGATGATAGCCCAGCATGCCGCGGCCATCCAACCATCGCAATACGACGTAAAAGACCAGTGCGGGGAGACTGGCCAGCAGCCCGGTGAATATCCACACTCTCGGAAAGGTATTTCCGAAGATCGAGCGCTCGCCGCCGACTTGCGTCGCAAGAAGATAAACGATGAACATCAGCAACAGCATCATGGATGCGACGAAGATGACCTTCCGCATCAGGCTGAGGCGCGTCAAAAGCCAAAGCTCTTTTCTGAGCTTCAGGAAAGGCGTGCCGACCGTGATCCAGCGTTTGAGGTTCGCCAGCGGACGGCGGCGCGCGGCATTGTTCAGCAGGGCATCCGCCAGGATCGAGCCGCCGTGGCTGTGGCCGACGATACAGTACGGCTCACTTTTGGTTTCGAGTTCGCGCATCACCTTCGTCAACCGCTCGCCCGCATCCCGGCGCTTGGTTTCGCTGTTGTCGCCGCTCCAAGGAAAAGGCAGAAAGTTCAGCTCGCCGTCGCGCGCCTCAACAAGCTGGCGCATATCCTTTTCGAAGACGCTCCCGGCCTCCCACCATTGCGGCTCGGGCATTTTGCCGTTCGCATCGGCTGCAGTTGGTGCGGCAAACGTGCCGTGAACGGTGATGATGGTTGCCACTGGTTCCCCACTTTTGTCGCGCCCGCGCCCCGGACCGGCAAAACCCGGCGCTATCTCTCCTGCGACATCAGGTAAGCCCCAGACCGCGGCCACATGAGGGATATCGGACGATGATGGCTCATCCATTTGAAAGTAACATCGCGTGAAAGTTGAATTCCGGCGCGAAGGGCCGGCGCTGTGGCCACGAATCCTCGATCAGGCCGCGCTGCGAGCGTTTTTGTACGCATAGCGAGACCGCGATCGCTATTTTCTCCTCCGCGAGAACAAATTGTCTCAACGGTCTGGATCCTGAATTTTCCGCAATCTCCCCCACATCCGATTTTCATCCCCGCTTCAGAAGAGAAAACGCAGCCCATTTATTGTTTTCTCTACTGAGTATTCGCGTGCTGATCAAAATCAGAACGTTCTCAAGTGAAGGAACAAAGCAGTAATGAGCCAACCATCGGCAGCCCAGCTTCAGCGCTCGGTTATTCATCTTCTCCGCCGCGTCGATCAGTGCGCAACGCAGCTTTACTCCACGGAAACGGCCGACAACGACCTGACGCTCCGGCAGCTCGCGATCCTCACGGCCATTTCGCGGCAGGAAAACCTCAGCCAAACGGACCTCGTGACGATCACGGGTATCGACCGCTCGACGGTTGCGGGCATCGTAAGCCGCCTCATCGGTAAGGGGCTGCTGGAGCGCAAACGCTCGCCTCTCGACGGCCGTGCCTACTGCGTGCGCCTCTCCAAGCGCGGCCAGAAGGCCATCGCCGGCGCCGACCGCATTTACTCGCGCGTTGAAAAGAAGCTTCTCGCAGGGGTTCCCGCATCGGAAGCTAGCCAGTTCGTTTCGACGCTGAGAACCATTCTCTCAGCACACTCAGACGACGAACATTCCGGCGCGTCCGTCTAAAGGCCAATCGACAACAACTTTTGTCGCCGCCGATGGTTCCATCCGCAGAAGCATCGGCGGCTCATATTTCTTTGCGTTTGACCTAATGCCCTGTCCACGTATCATTTGCCTACGGGCAGGGATTATGAATGATGTTGCGGGCTCTCAGCGCTCCGGTTCAATCGACTGGGGACGATCTCATAGACTGGTCGATCTCGACGGCGGACGTTCATCCGCGCGACCGGTTCGAATATTGGTATGAAACCAGCCGTCAAGTTTTGGGGCCTTACGAGACCCGCCCCGATCAGCCGGCACGCTTCGAAGGCGACCTGCGCTACCTTCGCGTGCCTGGCATGTCGCTCTCGGTTTTTCGCTGCAACGGAATGAAATCGTGGCGCACTAAGCGTCAGGCCTCGCAGCTGGCGGATCTCGTTCATATTGTCATCCAACTCGATGGTACGTTGGGAATTATTCAGAATGGGCGCGAAGCGGAACTGAACCCCGGGGACCTGTGCCTTCTTGATCTGGGGCGGCTCGCTTCATTCGTTCAGTCGTCAGACTTTCATTGCCTCGTCGTCGAAGTTCCGCGGCGCGATTGCGAGGCCCGCCTCGGTCCCCTCGGGCGATGGACCGCCCAGCGCGTCGACGGACGCCGAGGTAGCGGCGTTCTAACTTCGACATTTGCCAAGTTGCTTCCCGAGCAGATGGGCTATCTGAGTTCCGGCTCCCAAGCGCAGGTCAAACATCAACTGCTCGACCTCATGGCGATGGCATTGAAGGATGCCGAAGGGGATGCTCTCGTTCACTCCTCTGGCCGCCTCGCATCGCTCTTGCGCCTCAAGTCTGTTGTCGATGCCAACCTCTCGAATGGCGCAGCGACGTGTGAAGAGCTCGCGGGCGCCGCGGGGATCTCTGTTCGATATGCCAACCAATTGCTCGACTCCGAGCAAACCTCGCTTCAGCGTCTTCTGTTCAGCCGGCGCATCGAGAAATGTCAGGCGGCCCTCGCCGATCCCGCCCAGGCTCATCGCCAAATCAGCGATATCGCCTATACGTGGGGTTTCGGGGATGTTTCCCACTTTGGCCGCCTCTTCAAAACCATCGTCGGCATGACGCCGAGAGACTACAAAAAGCTCAGTCTCGGCACCGTTGACCGAATTTGAAGAAATTCATGCCATCATTGAGGATGGTGGAACCTCGCACCCTATTTAATCGTTTCGCAGGCTCGCCAACCTTGGCAAACGGCCGACTTTTCGCCTTACGCACGTGCTGAGATCATCTGCCGTCAATTTTCGGGGTTATCGCCGTTAGACATTTCGAGCGCACGTTGGGCGTTTGGAGCATCAGCGAGTAGGGCCGGACTTGAGCACGCAGGAGGAATTGTTTGCTCGCCTCTCGGCGCTTCGTAGCAAGGCGAGCGTCAAGGCAGACGCTCTTGCGGTCCGATCTTCGGTTTTGCTCTCCCGCATTGTCTTCGTCGGCATCCTTTTACTTCCGGCATTCGAGCCAAACAGCTTTTACATCGTCCGCGCCGGGCGATTGAATTCCCCTCCCGAAGTTGAGTTGCATGCGCGATTGGACGTACCTCCCGTTGCGCGGACAATTCCGGCGGCACCGGCCTCTCCGACCGACGGTAAGCCTTCGACCGAGACAGTGGATACCCGGGGGCCGAACCTTCCCGCCTCCAATACACCAGAGCCGAACGTGTCCGCCTCCAGCACGCCCGGCACCAATATTCCTGCCACTCAACCGCCCGGTTCAACGGTATCGCCTCTTCCCGCCGACGGCGATGCTTCGGCAAAACCGGTTCCACCTGCGAAGCAGGTTGCACCGCAATGGACGGAGGAGGAAATCGCCTCGGCCAAAAAGGATTGCGGAAGTCTGTTGGCTAAAATGACTGTCGTTTCGGAAGAGCTTCCTCCGGAGCGCGAGGGCATCTGCGGGGCGCCAGCTCCGCGCCTTCTCAAGAGCGTCGGTGAAAGCAAGATCAAGATCGAGCCCGCCGCCTCTCTCAACTGCAAAATGATCGCCGGGATGAACGATTGGATTCTCGATAAGCTTCAGCCCGCCGCACAGAAGAATTTCGGTTCTCCGATCGTGCGCGTCGTGGCGGAATCCTACTCCTGCCGAAACCGATATGGCCTCGCCCGAGCGCCGATCAGCGAACACGCTCTCATGAATGCCGTCGATGTTTCAGCATTCGTGCTGGCCGACGGTAAAGTGATCCGGGTGTCGAAGAATTGGGGACCGACGGCGGACGAGCTGAAGAAGGCGCAGAAGTCGAGCGACGCCGGAACAAGTCAAAAGGCAAAATTTCAAGTCGCGGCATCGAAGCTCGGCGCGCATGACATCGCAAAGAAGAGCGACGACAAAGACAAGGACGCTGCAAAGCCGAAAGCCGACGAGAAGCAAAAAGGCGACGAAAAGGAGAAACCCAAATCGCCGGAGGTTCTCAAGGAGGAACAGGCGAAACAGGCCATGACGGCGTTCCTGCATGAGGCACATGACGGGGCTTGCGATATTTTCGGAACCGTCCTCGGCCCCGATACCAACGCCGCCCACCACGATCACTTTCATCTCGACATGAAAGAGCGCAAGCGGCATGTCGCGCTGTGCGAGTAGTGGAAGTTACCGCGACTGGGATGCGTTCAGCCTGACCCGGTCTTGATCGCCACGATCTCCATCGCGCTACGATGACCCTCAGCGAGGTCATATTCCGCAAATGCGAAACCGTGAGCCTGGAGCAGCCGGATCAGGCCCGATCGCGTGAAGCTATGATACCGTTCGAGTTCTGCCCAATAAGGATTGCTTCCCGTGGCGTTGAGCGCACGCCAGACGATCGTTTCACTGTTGAGCATCGAGAGCACCAAAGCGCCGCCCGGCCGCAGCAGACGATTGATGGCCGCAAGCGTACGACCCGGAAATGGTTCTCGGTCCAAGGCGTCGAACATGCTGACGACACTGAAGCGCGATGCCTCGGTTAGGTCGCCGAGATCGCGATGCGCCTCGTAGCCGAACCGTTTGAGCCTGTCGACGCTCGGACCATGAGAGTCGACGCCTACCGGGGTGAACCCCCACTCGGCTGCCGTGAATAGCAACGACGCATTGCCGAAGCCGATGTCGAGCCAGTCGCCGCCAGACACGTGGCGCGCGATCCGCGCTACGATTTTGGCGGATGCTTTCCTGTTGTTTTCGGCATCCTTGCCGACGCGCATCTCTCTTGGCGAAGCCGCGTTTAGGATCTCCATGCCCGCTGGCGTGAGGTAGCCTTCGGTGAAGACGTGTGCGCAGTCGGTGCAGCGACGCCATTTCAGAACCGGTGGCAGGATTGGATTGTAAAGCCGGTGGTTCGTTATCCTGGCCTCAGCCTCGGCCGACGACTGACTTCCGCCACAGGCCGGACAGTCATCGTAGATTTGCCGAAGCACGTGCGCCTCGGGAAGCGCAGGCGGAACGGCAGTTCGCGTTTCCGCGACCTGCTGCGGAACAGTTTCCGGAACGCTTGTCTCGATGACGGCGAAGGCGCGAGGCGCCTCGCCTGATCGCATAATTTCGACCATCGTTTCAAACGACCTTTCCAGGTTTCGCGTATAGCGGCTTGAATCAAAAAGCGGTGCCGTCTCGCGATTGGCGCGCAACTTCGCGCGAATGGCGTCGAGCTTCGACTTGTCCCGCGCCAGCTCCAACGCGAGCTTGCTGTAATCCTCGAGGCTCGTCGTGACCAACTCGGACACACCCATCGCGTGGAGGAGACTGCCTGCCACCCGGCCTGCGAAGGTTTCGCCGAGGCACGTTAGGACCGGCAGTCCGGCCCAAAGAGCGTCGCTTGTTGTCGTGTGCGCGTTGCACGGAAGCGCGTCGAGGAAGAGATCCGCAAGACGATGTCGCGCCAGATGCTTGGCGATGGATGCGCGCTGCGCGAAGACCAACCGGGAGGCGTTGATGCCTCGCGCCTCGGCTTCGCGGCGAAGATTGGCGGCGCAAGTGTCATTCGGCACGAGCAACCAAAGCACCGAACCCGGAACGTCCTTCAGCAATTGCATCCACACGTCGAACATCGTCGTGTTGAGCTTGTAGCTGTTGTTGAACGAGCAAAACACGAACGCATCTTCGGGCAGGCCGTAGTCTGCACGCGTAACCGGCTCGTTCGAAATCGCGCGCTGGCGATCGTTAGGCTGGTAGCTGTTCGGAAGGTGCACGATCCTTTCCGAATAATTGGCTTGTGCCTCCATCGGCGCGACGATCTCGTCGGCAATGATGTAGTCGATGAAGTCGGCACCCATCGTTCCGGGATAGCCAAGGTAGTTCACCTGGATCGGCGCGGGGCGGTAAGCGAAGATCTCCGTTCGTGCGTCGCGGGTATAACCTTTGAGATCGACCAGCACGTCGATGGCATCGTCGCGGATCATCGCAGCGACGTCGCGATGACGCATCGGTCCGATTCTCCTGAAATGATCGAAAGCGGCGATCATACGCTTGCGCATGGCGCTGTTTTCTTCAGGACTATGGCAATAAGCAAAGACCTCGAAGCGGGTGCGGTCGATCTTTTCCAGGACCTCGGCGAAGAGCATCGCCGTTGCGTGCTCGAAGAAATCGCACGAGACAAATCCAATGCGAATTTTTACGCCCTGGCCGAGACGATTTTTGTGGGTCGCAAAGCGCATCGGCTTCGGTACATCGAATGTCGGGATGAACCTTTGCGCCGCACGCAGCAGATCGGCCGCGCTTGCCCATAGCGAAATGAGCTGGAACGGCGCGATCTTGACGTCTTTCTGCCGGAACGTCTCGAGATAGCTGCGCTCTTCGTCATCGACACCGGGCCAATCGCACAAGATACGGCGGAGATTGACAAATTCGAAGCGGCTAACGATGGCGTCGGGCGCGCATTCGATGCACTTCTCGAATGCGGCCCGCGCGTTTTCGTATTGATCCTTCATCTTGTACGTGATCGCGAGATTGTAATAGGCGCTCGCGAGGTTGCGCTTGATCGTGATCGCGTGCTCGTAGGCGTGAATCGCGCCGTCGAGCATGTTCATGCTCCGCAGCAAGTTGCCGACTCCAGCATAGGCCTCGGCGCGGTTAGGCTCGATTTCGAGGCCGATCTGATAGTTGGCGAGAGCCTCTTCACCTTCGCCGAGCGACTCCAACGTCAGAGCCAAGTTGAAATAGTAGTCGGCTCCGCCGGGATCCGCATCGATCGCGCGCCGGCAAAGTTCTGCAGCCTCGGAGAAACGACGCTCGCCGCGCAGGTACGTCGCGAGATCGTCGAGCTTTTTCGCCCGCTCCACGCCGGTTTTCGATTGCGTTTCGATTTCTGCGACGAGCGTATCGAGCGAGCGCGACGCCAGAGACAGTCTGCGCTCGAGAAGGCGAGCGTCTTCAAGACCGGGATTGAGTTCGAGGGCCCGCTTGCAACGCGCAGCCGCTCCTTCGAAATCACCGGCGTTGAGAAGTAGCTGGCCGAGACGCGCCAGGACCACCGGCTGATCGGGCTTCAGATCGAGGGCGTTGAGATATGCCTCCATCGCCTCAGCATCCTGCTGGGCGACGCGAAGCAGATTTCCGAGAACCGCGTGGTGCTCGGCGTTCCGGGGTTGCAGCTCCACGCACTTTTGGCAGGCTGCGATGGCTTCCTTCGAATACCGGAGGTCATTCAGGATGATCGCCAGGTTGAGCCATGCTTCGTGGTAGTCGGGTTGAGCGTCGACACTCTGCCGGATAAGTTCGACCGCGTTGATCATATCTTGGCGGTCTATTGCGATCAGACCGAGGTGGTGCAAGCTCGGAGCATGTTTCGGAACGAGGGTCAGCACCCGACGGTGCGCGACCTCGGACTCAGCAAAGCGACCATTCTTCAGATGCTGCACGGCTTCCTTATAGAGGCGCGCGGCTTCTGAATTCTCGATTTGCTGCGGCAACAGCCGCGAAGTCGCCGATGCGCGCCGCCGCTCTCGTCTATTCATATTCGCCGTCCGGTCCCCTCAGCCCCAAACGCAAAACGCCGGAGTCGAACTTGACTCCGGCGTCGTGTGCGAGGCTTGCACCGCGTTAAGCCTCGGTCGGCTTAGCGCAAATGCCCTGATCTATTCGGCGGGATGTTGCGGCGCTTCGTGCGAGTCGGGGGTCTTTGCCGACCAGCGCCTGCCGAGTTCGGAAAGCCACCGGCAGAGAACGTAGAATACCGGGGTGAAGATAAGGCCGAAAACGGTGACGCCGATCATGCCCGCGAACACTGCCGTGCCCAGCGCCTGACGAAGCTCCGCGCCCGCGCCGACGGCCCACACCAGCGGGACAACGCCGAGAATGAAGGCGAGCGAAGTCATGATGATCGGCCGCATACGAAGACGCGCCGCCTCTGTCGCGGCTTCGAAACGGTTTCTTCCTTGGGCCTCGAGTTGCTCGGCAAACTCCACGATTAGAATCGCGTTCTTCGCCGCAAGGCCGACGAGCACGATGAAGCCGACCTGCGTCAGGATGTTGTTGTCCATCCCGCGAATGATGACGCCCGAGATCGACGCAATCAAACTCATCGGAACAATGAGGATGACGGCAAGCGGCATCGTCAGGCTTTCAAACTGCGCGGCAAGCACGAGGAACACGAACGCAACGCCGAGGGCGAACGCAAACACCGCGGTGTTGCCCGCGCGGATCTGCTGGAATGCAAGGTCCGTCCATTCGTAGCTGAAGCCGGGCGGCAACGTCTCGGCCGCGAGCTTCTGCATGAGATCGATCGCCTGGCCTTGGGAATAGCCGGGCGCTGCCGAGCCATCGAGTTCCGCGGCCGGATAGAGGTTGTATCGCGGAACGCGTTGTGGACCCGAGATATCGCTCACCGTCATGAACGACGCCAACGGCACAACGTTGCCCGATTTGTTGCGCACGCGGATTTGCAACGCATCCTTCGGCGTCATCCGGAATTTACCGTCAGACTGCGCGGTTACGCGGAAGGTGCGGCCCAGAATGTTGAAGTCATTGACGTAGAACGAGCCGAGATAGGTCTGGAGGGCCGCGAACACATCCGGGATATTGATGCCCAGCATCTCTGCCTTGACGCGATCGATATCTAGATAGAGCTGCGGCGTGGATGTCTCGAAGAGCGTGAAGACCTGACGAAGTCCCGGCGTCTGAGCGGCCTTGACCATCATCGCGTTGACAGCCTGCTGCAAGGCAGACGAACCGGCGCCGCCGCGATCCTCGACCATCATACGGAAGCCACCGGCGTTGCCGAGACCGCGTACGGGTGGCGGCGGAACGACGAGAATCAAGCCTTCCTGAATTGTGGAAAATCTCTTCAGCAGTTCAACACGAATGTTTGCGGCTGACATCGCGGGATCTTTGGCGCGCTCATCGAACGGTTTCAGAACCACGAACACGGCGCCCGCATTCGATGCGTTGACGCGCGTCGCGCCGGAAAAGCCCACGAGATTGACGGCGTGGGCGACGCCGGGCACCTGGAGCGCCATCTCGACAAGGCGCCGGTTCACAGCGTCGGTGCGATCGAGCGAAGCTGCGGAGGGAAGCTGGACGACCGTGATCAGATATCCGCCGTCTTGATCCGGAATAAAGCCGAGAGGCGTCTTGCGGAATTCGTTGAGACCGAACGCGATGAGGCCCACGTACAAGACCAGCATCACTGCGGCGAAGCGGACCGCGCGGCCGGCAAACCAGCCATATCCGTGTGAAAGCTTGTCAAAGCTCCAGTTGAAGGCACTGAAGAATGCGCGGATGGGCCATGTGAGAATGCTGTGCCGCGGATGCTCCTCGTGCGGCTTCAGCAGAAGCGCGCACAACGCAGGCGAAAGCGTCAGCGACACGATAAGCGAGATCACGGTCGCGCCCGCAATCGTCAGTGCGAACTGGCGATAAAACTGGCCGGAGATGCCGGTGATGAACGCCGTCGGCACGAACACCGCGCTCAACACCAGCGCGATGGCAATCAGCGCAGTGCCGACCTCTTCCATCGTCCGATAGGCGGCTTCGCGCGGACTTAGTCCGTTCGCCATGTTGCGTTCGACGTTTTCGACAACAACGATCGCGTCGTCCACGACGATACCGATGGCGAGCACGAGACCGAAGAGCGAGAGGTTGTTCAGGGAGAAGCCGAATAGCGCCATCAGGAAGAACGTGCCGATCAGCGACACGGGAATGGCGACGATCGGAATGATCGCGGCGCGCCACGTCTGCAGAAACAGCACGACGACGAGCACGACCAGCACAATGGCTTCCAAGATCGTGTGAATGACGGCATCGACCGACTGCTGGATGAATTCGGTCGGGTTGTAGACAATCGTGTATTCGAGACCCGGCGGGAAATTCTTGGAAATTTCCTTCATCTCGTCCTGGATCTTCTTCGCCGTCTCGATGGCGTTGGAACCCGGAAGCTGGAAGATGCCGAGACCAACCGCCGCCTGCTTATCGAGGTACGAGTTGATGCCGTAATCGAGACCGGCTAGTTCCACTCGCGCCACGTCCTTCACTCGGACGACGGAATTTGCCGATTGCTTGACGATAATGTTCCCGAATTCCGCGGGGTCTATCAGTCGGCCCAGCGTCTGCACAGTGATCTGAAACGCTCCGGGATTCGGCACTGGCGGCTGATTGAGAATGCCAGCAGCGACCTGGACGTTTTGCCCCTGCAGCGCCGTCACGACGTCACTTGCGGCGAGATTCAGCGACTGCAATCGGTCAGGATCGAGCCAGACGCGCATCGAATAATCGCGACCGCCGAAAACGCTTACGGATCCGACGCCCTGAATACGGGTCAGCTGATCGATCACGTTGACGTTGGCGTAGTTCGATATGAAGAGCGTGTCGCGCGAGTTGTCGGGCGAAAGCAGATGGACGACCATCATAAGGTCAGGCGACGCCTTCGCGACGGTCACGCCGATGTTGCGGACATCCGCTGGCAATCGCGGCAGCGCAATCGAGACGCGGTTCTGAACTTGAACCTGAGCGATATCGAGGTTGGTACCGATATCGAACGTGATTGAAATCGTGAAACGGCCGTCCGTCGTGGAGTTCGACGAAATAAACAGCATGTGCTCGACGCCGTTGATCTGCTGCTCAAGCGGCGTTGCGACCGTTGCGGCGACGACCTCGGCGCTGCCGCCCGGATACTGGCCCGTTACGTTGACGACGGGCGGCGCGATCTCCGGATACTGCGCAATCGGCAAGCGGCCGACGGCGACGGCACCGATAATCACAAAGACGATGGAAATGACGGCCGCAAAGATGGGCCGGTCGATGAAAAAGTGCGAGAGACGCATCGGACGGTCCGATCCTTAGTTGGTCCGGACCGCCTGGTCCTTCGGGTTGGAAGCTTCGAGCTGCTGCGGCGTCACCTTTGAGCCGGGCCGAACGCGCATCAGTCCGTTGACGATGATGGTGTCGTCGGCACTGAGCCCGGCCGTGATAACGCGGAGACCGTCGACCACAGGGCCGAGCGTTACGTACTTAGGCGTCGCGACGTTCTCGCTGTTGACCGCGTAGACGAACTTACGAACCTGTTCCGTTCCGATCGCCTGATCAGGGACGAGAAGCGCCTCCGCCGGCTGCTGAGCCTGGATGCGAATGCGACCGAACATGCCTGGCGTTAGACGGCCGTCAGCATTCTTGAAGACGGCGCGGCCACGTATCGTGCCCGACGACGTGTCGATTGCGTTGTCGACGAAATCTATGCGGCCCTGGTGGACGAAGTCCTTTTCATCGATCAGCTTCAGCTGTGCGTTGAGGCCCAGTCCGCGATCGACGCTATCGGCGCGCTGAACGGAGGCGGCGTTCAGGTAGCGAAGGTAGGACGCCTCGTCCATCGTGAATTCGAAGCGGATCGGATCAACCGACACGATCGTCGCGAGCAACGTCGTGGTGCCAGTCGTGCCGCCCGTCACGAGGTTGCCGACCGAAACGCGGCGATCGCCGATGCGACCGCTGATCGGCGCCGAGAGTTCAGTGAACTGCAGGTCGAGATCAGCCTGCCGCGTTTGTGCTTCCGCAGCCGTCAGATTGGCTTGCGCCACACGCTCCGCCTGCACGCGCTGATCGAGAGTCTGCTGAGTTATAACCGTTCCGACAGGGAGATTTTTGCCGCGCTCGAGATCGGCCTCTGCGAATGCCACATTGGCTTTCCCCTGCTCGATTGTCGCCTTCGCTTGATCGAGTGCGGCCTGGAAGGGACGACGGTCGACTGTGAAGAGCGGATCGCCGACTTTGACCATCTGGCCGTCGGTGAAGTGAATCTTGTCCAGATACCCGGACACGCGTGCCCGCACCTCAACGAAGTCGAGGGCCACAAAGCGTCCGACATACTCGTCATAGTCGGTGACGACCTTTTTCGTCGGCTTGGCGACGGTCACTTGCGGCGGCGGAGGAGCCGCAGCCTGAGCTGCAGATTTTTCTTCGCCGCATCCCGAAAGCCCGGCGGACAGGAGCAGAAGAACCGCGCCGATGGTGGCAAATCGTTGGGTCACGCAGTCTCTCTCCACCTTGAATACTGATCGATGCCGCAAACGAACGACGTCCCATCGCCCTGCGTGAACATCGGAATCGCGGCATCATGCGTTCAACATGATCGCCGTCAGACTTTATTCAGAACGCCGCCCCCAGGTGGCGCACAGGTCACCAAACACCGAATGACAGCCCCTATGACTCATGGTAGCGAGTCAAAAGCGCAGTTACCGATCGGTAACACTGCTAACGACCGCTAACTTTTTCGTCAAGAGGGCTATGGGAACGACGCAGGACAAGGAGTTGCGCAATTTCAGTGAGTTGCGCACTGCAATCGGCGCCGGGCTTGAGGGAAAACCTCCGCGCGAGCGGATTCTGTTCGCCGCGTGTGAACTTTTCTACCGCCATGGCGTACATCCGGTCGGCGTCGAGGCCATCGTCGAAATTGCGCAGACGAATAAGATGACGCTTTATCGTCATTTCAGATCGAAGGATGATCTGGTCGTTGCATTCGTCGAGCAGCTTGCCGCGGAGAATGCCGAAATTCTCGAAAATCTCCTCGGCGACGGTTGCGGGACGGCCGAGCAGAAGCTCGATGCCTGGGTGGATCATGTCGAAGACGTGCTTGCGAACAAGCGCGAGCGCGGTTGCGCACTCGCCAATGCGGCGGTTGAACTCGATGCGCGCCATCCCGCCCGGTCGGTGATCGAGGCTTATAAGCAGCGCAAGTACGATCGTCTGGTCGTAGCCTTTCGCGACGCGCATTATAGCGAACCAGAACGTCTGGCCGATGAAGTGTTTCTCTTATTCGAGGGAGCGCGTATCAGCCTCCAATGCGGAGGAATGGGACCTGCTTCCCGGCTCGTCTCCATGCTTCGTCATCTGCTCTCAACCAGCCCTCGCGTGAATCGGGCGTCACTGCCTATCGAATAGGCGGCTCGCTCAAGTCTCCGGCAGGGCACGCACCCAAGCTCGAGAGAAAGTCCCGCTGCTGCTGGGAAAATCGGCTGGCACGAGACGTGCAAAGTGCTCCCCATAACGCCTCTAGGGTTCCGGCTTCCCAAGCGTCAGGTCCGAGAGAGGCTCTCCCGCTTCGCGAACAGCGCAGCGGAGCCACGGCGGGATAAAAGCCCGGGAGACCTACACCGCGAGTTGCTTCGGCTCTCGAACGGACAGGCCTCCCTCTGTACGCACATCCTGCGCGTATTCGAGGTCTCCGTTCCCGCGATCGACGCCCCTTGCGGTCCGAAGAGTGACCAGCACAAGGACAGGGGTTGGCAATGCGCTATTCCGTCAAGACAATTCTGAAAGCTGTGATCGGCGCGGCGGCTGTGATGGGCTTTGCCCTCTCGCCTGCCGGTGCGGCCGAGAAGAAAGACTTCAAGGTCGCCTGGTCGATTTACGTCGGCTGGATGCCGTGGGGCTATGCCGTCGATTCCGGCATCGTAAAGAAGTGGGCCGACAAGTACGGCATCAATATCGAGGTCAAGCAGTTCAACGACTACGTCGAGTCGATCAACCAATACACAGCCGGCTCATTCGACGCCGTTACCGTTACGAACATGGACGCGCTCTCGATCCCCGCCGCCGGTGGCGTCGATACGACAGCCGTCATCGTCGGCGACTTCTCGAACGGCAATGATGCGATCATCCTGAAGAACAAGGACAAGCTCGCAGACATCAAGGGGCAAAACGTCAATCTCGTCGAATTCTCGGTTTCGCATTATCTCCTGGCCCGCGCGCTTCCGACCGTCGGTCTTGCCGAGAAGGACTTGAAGGTCGTCAACACGTCCGACGCCGATATGGCGGCAGCCTACAAAACTGCGGACGTCTCGGCAGTCGTGACGTGGAAACCGATCGTTTCGACAATCCTTGAATCGCCGGACGCTCATAAGGTGTTCGACAGCTCGCAGATCCCTGGCGAAATCATCGACCTCATGGTCGCGAACACCGCTGTCCTCAAGGACAATCCGAAGTTCGCAAAGGCCCTGGCCGGCATCTGGTACGAGACGCTGGCGACGATGAAAGACGGCACGAAGTCAAAAGAAGCCATGGCGAAAGCCTCCGGCACCGATCTCAAGGGTTTCGACGAGCAGCTGGCGACCACGAAGCTTTTCTCTGAGCCGAAGGATGCAGTTGCGTTTGCGACCAGCGAGGACCTCAAGAAGACTACGGAGCTCGTCTCGAAGTTCCTCTTCGAGAAATCGCTTCTCGGTAAGGATGCGAAATCAGAAGGCGCGATTGGCGTCGAATTTCCGGACAAGTCCGTCTTCGGCGACAAGGGGAATGTCAAATTTCGCTACGACGCGACGTTCATGAAAGAAGCTGAAGACGGCAAACTCTGAGCAGTCTCGGTATTTTCTCACAACAGTTGCAGGAAGGCGAAACGCGATGCGCGCCATAAACTATCGTCCCGACAAGTCTTGGCGGTTTGCGCTCGCCCTTCTGCCATTTTTACTTCTATGCCTAGCCTATGTGATCGGGTCCGGCATCCGCCTAGCGGATAATCCGAACGACAAGCTTCTTCCCAGCTTTTCGAAAATGAGCGAAGCGGTCGACAATTACGCTTTCAAGGAGGATGTGCGCACCGGCACGTATCTGCTCTGGGAAGACACCCGTGCGAGCCTCACGCGACTGGTGACTGGACTTGCGATCTCGACCGTCATCGCGCTTGTGCTCGGGATCGTGCTTGGATTGCTCCCCATTGCCGGCGCCACGTTTGGACCGGTGATTGCGGTGCTATCCATGGTGCCGCCACTCGCGTTGCTACCCATTCTATTCATCGTCATGGGGCTCGGCGAAGCTTCGAAGATCGCGTTGATCGTGATCGGCACGTCGCTGAAGCTCATTCGCGATATCGCCCTTCGTGTCGAAGATATTCCAAGGGAGCAGCTCATCAAGGCGCAGACGCTCGGCGCATCGAGCATGCAGATCGCGTTACGCGTGGTGCTGCCGCAGACACTGCCGCGGCTCATGGATTCTGTTCGCTTTGAAATTGGACCGGCGTGGCTCTTCTTGATCGCCGCGGAAGCGATCGCCGCCGACTCCGGCCTCGGGTATCGTATCTTTCTCGTCCGCCGCTATCTCTCGATGGATGTGATCTTGCCTTACGTCGCCTGGATCACCCTTCTCGCTTTCCTCATGGATCTTGGCCTTCGCCTTCTGCAGCGGAAGGCGTTCCCGTGGTTCGCGCAAGCGAGGGCTCAATGAACGCAATCGTTTTCGACAAGGTCTGGAAAGAGTACGGCGACCACGTCGTTCTCGAACAGATCGACCTGACCATCGCGCCGCGCGCTTTCGTGGCTCTTGTCGGGCCTTCGGGCTGTGGCAAGACCACGTTCCTGCGCATGCTTCTCGGCGAAGAGAAGCCGACGCGTGGAAACATCTTCGTCGCGGGCAAACCGCTGAAGCCGGAGCCCGACGCAGATCGCGGCGTCGTGTTCCAACGCTACTCGGTCTTTCCGCACCTGACGGTTCTCGGCAACGTCGTCGTTGGGCGCGAATTCGAGAAGTCTGGAGGGCTCGGCCGCCTTTTTGGATCCAAGCGGAAGCAAGCCGAAGAGGAAGCGCGCGAGCTGCTGACGGCCATCGGCCTCTCCGGCCACGAGTCGAAATATCCTGCCGCGCTGTCGGGTGGCATGCAACAGCGCCTCGCTCTCGCTCAGGCCCTGATGAGGCGGCCGAAAATCCTACTTCTCGATGAACCGTTCGGCGCACTCGATCCGGGCATTCGGGCCGACATTCACGTTCTGATGCGCCGCATCTGGAATGAATCGGAATTGACGGTCGTGATGGTGACACACGATCTCAGCGAAGCCTTCGCACTCGGCACCCGCATCATCGCGTTCGAGCGCCCGCGCAACCGCCCAGAAGAGTTGGAGCGATACGGCTCGCGACTGTCGGCCGACATCACGCCGGGCATGAACGGCGCGGCACTTCCGAAAGGCGCGACCATCACCAGGGACATCGAAGTTTGGCCGCCGAAGGTTGCCGGCTCGCCCAATGCCCCGGCGCACCAGGGATCGGCACCACGCACTTAGCTCGCGAGCATTCCGCCAGGGACGACCCAGGGCGGCGATCGATAACCCGGGACGACCCGGACCGGCACGCAGAGTTCGCAATCGGGCCTGCGTTGGGAGTGAAAGATGGGAAACCTAGTCTACAACGACACGCTGCCCGGAGGTAAGCACTGGTCGCTGCTGATGCGGCGGAACATGCGGCTCAGGCTGACGGACGTCGAGGGCGGCGCCAACATCGGCATGCTGTTCTACAATCCACAAAACCTGCTCGAACGCTACAACGCTCCCGATACGCTCAAGTGCCAGCATACGTTCAAGCTGACCACAGGCCATTGCCTCTACTCCGACATGGGCCGCATCTTCTGCTCGATCGTCGCCGATACGTTCGGCTGGCATGACGCCGTCACGGGCAATACGACGAAAGCCATCGTTGAACGCAAGTGGGGCGAGAAGAGCTATCAAGCAGCCCGCAATGACTGGCAGCAGAATGGTCACGACAGCTTTCTCGTCGAAGGGGCGAAATATGGCCTGACGCGGCGCGACCTTGCGGCGAACGTCAACTGGTTCAGTAAAATTGCCGTCGCCGAAAGCGGCGCCATGTCGCTCGATACGACCATCGCGAAGGCGGGAGCCCAAGTCGAGCTGCGCTTCGAGATGGACACGCTTGTCCTGTTTCATACGTGCCCGCACGCATTCAATCCGGCGAACAGCTATCCGCGCAAGTCTGCGCAATTCGAAATCTTCGAGGGACCGCCCGCGGCACTCGACGATCCGGCCCGCCTTTCGCGCCCCGAAAACGAGCGCGGCTTTGAAAACAACCGGATCTTCCTTGCCGGCTGCTGCGAGGAGGCACACTGATGATCAAGGACAGCACGTTCCGCGACGCCGACGCGATTTACCGGCGCATCGTTCCGGCCGGTGACTATTGGATGCATATCGTCTGCGAAGGCGAGACGTTCCGCATTCTCGATCTCGAAGGCAATCAAGCCGCCGATACTCTATTCTTCAACGCCGACGATCCAGGCGAGCGCTATTCCGCGTCCGACACCATTCGCGAGCAGGGCAACATCTACCTGACGGCCGGAACGGTTCTGCTGTCGGATCGCTGCCGCCCGATGCTGACGATTACCGCCGACACCGTCGGCCGCCACGATACGGTCGGCGGCGCCTGCGCGACCGAGAGCAACACTGTGCGCTATGCGCTCGACAAGAAGTCGATGCATGCCTGCCGCGACAGCTACATGCTCGCCATCGCGGAAAACGAGCACTACGGGCTCTCGAAGCGTGACATCGGACACAACATCAACTTCTTCATGAATGTGCCTGTGACGCCCGACGGAGGCCTGACGTTCGAAGATGGCCTCTCCGGCCCCGGCAAGTATGTCGAGATGACCGCGCACATGAATGTCATCGTGCTGATCTCGAATTGCCCGCAGCTCAACAATCCGTGCAACGCCTACAATCCGACGCCGATTGAAGTGCTCATCTGGGCAAAGGGGGCGTAACGCACATGTTCCGAAAAGTGCTGATCGCCAATCGCGGAGCTATCGCCTGCCGCATCATCCGTACGCTCGACCGAATGGGCATCGCAAGCGTCGCCGTTTATTCTGAAGCCGACCGCCATTCGATGCACGTGATGCAGGCTGGAGAAGCCGTCGCCATCGGCCCCTCGCCCGCAGCCGAAAGCTATCTGAAATACGACGTCATCCTTGAAGCCGCGAAAAAGACCGGTGCGGAAGCCATCCATCCGGGCTACGGCTTTCTATCGGAGAACCCGGATTTCGCCGAAGCGTGCGAGAAAGCGGGCATCGCCTTCATCGGCCCCAAAGCGCAGCACATGCGCGCCTTCGGCTTGAAGCACAAGGCGCGCGAACTTGCGCTCGAATCGAATGTGCCGCTCGCACCCGGCTCCGGCCTGATCCGCGACATCGAGCACGCCAAGAGCGAAGCGGCGCGCATCGGCTATCCGGTGATGATCAAGAGCACGGCGGGCGGCGGCGGCATCGGCCTGCAGCTCGTCTCGTCGGCAGAAGAGATCGCGCCGATGTTCGAGCGTGTCGAGCGCTTGGCGCGCAACAACTTCAAGGACGCGGGCATCTTCATCGAGAAGTACGTCGCGCGCGGCCGCCATATTGAAGTTCAGATCTTCGGCGACGGCAAAGGCAACGTCGTATCTCTCGGCGAACGCGATTGCTCGGCGCAGCGGCGCAATCAGAAGGTCATCGAGGAGACCCCTGCTCCGAACCTGCCCGAAGCGACGCGCGCGGCGCTGTGGGATACGGCCCGACGGCTCGGCCAGTCGGTCAACTACGAAAGCGCCGGCACCGTCGAATATCTCTACGATGCCGAGACGAACGAATTCTATTTCCTCGAGGTCAACACGCGCCTTCAGGTCGAGCACGGCGTGACGGAGGAAGTGGTTGGCGTCGACCTCGTCGAGTGGATGGTGCGGCAGGCGGCTCGCGCGTTCGAGCTTCCCGAGCAGAAAACCATCGTTCCGCGAGGCGCTTCGATCCAAGTGCGTCTCTACGCCGAAGATCCGGGCCGCGACTTCCGCCCTAGCTCGGGCCGCCTGACGGAAGTTGCATGGCCGGCCGATACGCGTATCGAGACGTGGGTGCAGAGCGGAGCGGAAGTCTCGCCATTCTACGATCCGATGATTGCGAAGATCATCGTCAAAGGCGATACGCGCGCCGATGCGCTGTTGCGGCTGCAGACATCTCTTGCTGAAACGCGCATCGGCGGCCTCGAAACGAACCTCGACTATTTGCGCCAGTTATCGCGCTCCGAGGTATTCGCGGCCGGAGAAATGCTGACACGAACGTTGCAGACGTTCGCCTACAAGGCCGAGACCATCGAAGTTTTGTCGCCTGGCACTCAGACGACGATTCAAGATTGGCCCGGCCGCGTCGGTTATTGGGCCGTCGGCGTGCCACCGTCGGGGCCGATGGATCCGCTATCGCATCGCCTCGTCAATCGCCTGCTCGGCAACGATGATAGCGCGGCGACAATCGAGACGACGCTTTCGGGTCCGACGCTGCGCTTCAACACCGATACCGTCGTTTGTCTCGGCGGCGCCGAGCTTGCTGCGACGCTCGATGGCGCGCCAGTGCCCTATTGGCACCCCTTCGCCGTCAAGACCGGGCAGGTGCTGAAAGTCGGTGGCGTCAAAGGACCCGGCGTTCGTGCCTACATCGGCATCCGCGGCGGCATCGATGTTCCGTCCTACCTTGGCAGCAAGGCAACCTTTACGCTCGGCAAGTTCGGTGGGCATGGCGGCCGCGTGCTGATGACCGGCGATGTGCTGCACGTCGGGAGCGACGCAAAGCAGGACGCTGTGGCGGACCTTGCGGCAGATTTGAAGCCGCACCTTACGCACGCGTGGGAGATTGGCGTCCTGTATGGTCCGCACGGCGCGCCGGACTTCTTTGCGCCGGACTACATCGACACCTTCTTCTCCTCGGATTGGGAAGTGCACTACAATTCCAATCCAACCGGTATTCGCCTGATCGGACCGAAGCCCGTTTGGGCGCGCACCGACGGCGGCGAAGCAGGGCTGCATCCAAGCAACATCCACGACAACGCCTACGCTATCGGCTCGATCGACTTCACGGGCGACATGCCTGTGATCCTTGGTCCGGACGGGCCATCGCTGGGCGGCTTCGTCTGCCCGGCGACAATCGTGCAGGCCGAGCTTTGGAAGATGGGGCAGCTCCGACCCGGAGATAAAGTTCGCTTCGTGCGCCTTACTCCGGCGGCAGCGGCGGCGCGGCTCGCGAAGCAAGCGGAGGAAGTCACGTCGCTGAAATCTGTCTCGGCTCCGACGTTTCCGAACGGGAAATGGGGTGCCGACGACTGCATCATCGGCGGCCGCGACGCCGCAGGCGATAATCCGCGCGTCGTTTACCGGCGCGCAGGCGACGCTTACATGCTCGCCGAATACGGACCGATCGTGCTCGACTTCACGCTGCGGTTCCGCGCACATGCGCTGATGCTGGCTCTGCAGGAGCGGAAGCTTGCAGGCATCCTGGATCTGACACCGGGCATTCGCTCGCTACAGATCCACTACGACGCTGCGATACTGCCAATCGAAGATCTTCTGGCGGAGCTTTCGGCTATCGAGGATACGCTCGGCGACCTGAGCGACATCGAGGTGCCGTCCCGTATCGTCCATCTGCCGCTGTCGTGGAACGACGCAGCAGTGCAGAAGACAATCGACAAGTACATGCAGGGCGTTCGCCCCGATGCACCGTGGTGCCCTTCGAACATCGAGTTCATTCGACGCATCAACGGACTCGATTCCATCGAGGACGTAAAACGCATCGTGTTCGACGCGACGTATGTCGTACTTGGTCTGGGCGACGTGTACCTTGGAGCCCCTGTCGCGACGCCCTTCGATCCGCGCCATCGCCTCGTCACGACGAAGTACAATCCGGCCCGAACCTGGACTCCCGATAACGTCGTCGGTATCGGCGGCGCTTATATGTGCGTCTACGGCATGGAAGGTCCCGGCGGCTATCAGCTGTTCGGCCGGACGTGCCAAGTCTGGAACACGTATCGCACAACGGATGTTTTCGAAGCTGGCTCGCCGTGGCTTCTGCGCTTCTTCGATCAGATCCGCTTTTATCCGGTGTCGAGCGACGAACTTCTTTCATTCCGCGACGGTTTTCTCGAAGGACAAGCGAGCGTAAAAATCGAGCCGGCGACGTTCAGCCTCAAAGGGTATCTGGCTTTCGCTGCTGAAAATGCCGAGGCCATCGCGACATTCAAAACGCGTCAGCAGGCTGCCTTCGAGGCCGAGAGAGCCCGCTGGCAGCAGAGCGATCAGGAAGGCGCGGCAAGTGCGCCGGACGATGCCGGCGATCAAGATGGCGATGCCGTTCTCCCGCCCGGCGCGACGGCGGTCGAAAGTCCGGTTCCAGGCAGCGTCTGGAAGATTCTCGTCGAACCGGGCAAAGAAGTTTCGGAAGGTGAGACCTTGATCATCGTTGAATCCATGAAAATGGAAATGACGGTTTCGGCACCCGCGAGCGGCATCGTCCACGAAGTCAGATGTGCGGAAGGCCGCCCAGTTTCTCTCGGACAAACGCTCGTTATTTTGAAAGAACTGCAAGCGGAGGCGACTGCGTGACTCTATCGCTTGAAATCGGCAATCTTGCCGCGCTCTATTCCGAAGACAAAATCACGCCCGCAGAGGTGATCGACGAAGTCTATGCGCGTATCCATGCGAAGGGCGTGCATCCAGACTGGATCGCGCTCGTCGACAAGGAGGCCGCGAAAGATCGCGCTCGCCGGGCGCCGCGTGGACCGCTTTACGGCATTCCGTTTGCGGTCAAAGACAACATTGACGTTGCGGGTATGCCAACGACGTGCGCCTGCCCAGCCTTTGCCTATACGCCTGAACGGTCTGCGACCGTCGTCGAAAGGCTCGTCGCAGCCGGCGCCATCCTGATCGGCAAGACGAACCTCGACCAATTCGCGACGGGGCTCAACGGCACGCGTTCGCCCTACGGCATTCCGGCGAACGTGTTCGACCCGGCGTACATTTCAGGTGGGTCGAGTTCGGGTTCAGCGGTTGCGGTCGCTGCCGGGTTGGTGTCGTTCTCGCTTGGAACCGACACCGCAGGCTCCGGCCGCGTTCCGGCTGCGTTCAATAACATCGTCGGCCTGAAACCGACGAAAGGCATCATCTCAACGCGCGGCGTCGTCCCAGCGTGCAAAAGCCAGGACGCGGTTTCGATCTTCGCGTCGACGGTCGCGGACGCCACGAAAGTCGCCGAGGTTGCCGCCGCCTTCGATAAGGAGGACTGTTTCTCGCGTGCCGACGCCCCGTCATTTGCGGTCGAAAGCATCGGACGGCCGCTGAAGGTCGGCATTCCGAATGCGCCGCTTTCCTTTTTCGAAGACAGCGAATATCGCCGTCTTTACCACCACACGATCGATCGGCTTGCGGGACTGGGCGTCGAAATCACGCCCTTCAACTTCGCGCCGTTCCGCGATACCGCCGCGATGCTTTATGACGGGCCTTGGGTCGCCGAGCGCCTTTTTGCGATTGAGGATGTCAAGGAGCACGATCTCAATCCGGTCGTTGGCGACATCGTGCGCGGTGGCAAGTCCAAGACGGCGCTGCAGACGTTCGAAAGCTTGTATCGCCTTGCCGAGCTTCGCCGTGCCGCCGACGCGGAATGGAAGCGCATGGATGTGATGGTGCTGCCGACGGCGGGCACGACCTACAAGATCAGCGATATGCTGGCCGATCCGATCCGGCTCAACTCGAACCTCGGCGCCTATACCAACTTCGTCAATCTGCTCGACCTTGCCGCACTCGCAGTTCCTGCGGGGTTCCGCGACGACGGAATTCCGTTCGGTGTCACGCTCATCGGTCAGGCGTTCTCCGACGGAAAGCTTGCAACGATCGGCGATGCCCTCCACCGGACGCTCCCCGATACCAAGCTCGGGGCGACACAGATGTCTCTCGCAGATACCAAGCGGGTTTCGGCTCACCCGGCAAAAAAGAAGACCGTACAGGTTGCGGTCGTGGGTGCGCATCTCTCGGGCCAGCCGCTCAACAGTCAGCTTACGGAGCGGAGCGCGATCTTCTGCGAGACCTCGCGGACCGCGGCCGGCTACCGGCTTTACGCACTGCCCGAGACGACCCCGCCGAAGCCGGGACTCGTCTATGAAGGCTCCGGTCCGGGCGCCATCGAAGTCGAGATCTGGGAAATGGACGATGCGGCTTTCGGGTCGTTCGTGGCCTTGATCCCGGCGCCTCTCGGCATCGGCACGCTGGTGCTCGAAGACGGACGCCAGGTCAAAGGCTTCGTGTGCGAGAGCCACGCCACGATTGGCGCGGAGGATATCACGAGCTATGGCGGCTGGCGGTCCTGGCTCAGCCGGACGGCCATCGCCTGATGCTGGTAATTTCGCAATTTGCCGCGAACACAGGGACTTAGGCGTCCTTACGCTCGGTGCGCGGCACGACTTGCGGAATGGATGACCCGCTCACCATATTCGTGTAGTATTTCATTCTGCAATTCGGCGCTCGATGCGCAATGAGACCGCTCCAAAGCGGCAAGCGAGGAAACGATGCGGAAGATTGTCGGCGGCATACTCGGCGCCACGGCTATATTTGCGTTAGGCTTCAGTGCTTTCGCGGATGATGGCAGCGTCACCGTTTCCAATCCTGCCGCCTGGGATGGCATCCGCAAGGAAGCGTTTGGAACGCGCGATATTCTCGACGGATCGGGCAAAATCAGTCTGGAAGCGCCAAAGCGCGCCGAAGATGCGGCGACCGTGCCGATTACCATCCGGCTGCCCGCAGGCTTCGCTGGCGAGGTGAAGACGCTAACAGTCGTCATCGATCAAAACCCAGCGCCTCTCGTCGGGACCTTCAAGTTCGGCGAAGCTGCAGGCTCCGGTGAGCGTGAGCTCGCGACTCGCGTCCGCGTCGATCAATATTCGGACATCCGCGCGATTGCCGAGACCGCCGATGGCAAGCTCTACATGACAACCGTTTTCGTGAAAGCTTCGGGCGGCTGCTCGGCCCCGGCGAGCAAGGATGCCGAAGAAGCCGCGAAGACGATGGGCAAGATGCATATAAAAACCGCCGCTGGCAAAGCCAACGATGGCAGCGAGCTTGCCCAGGTGATGCTGAAGCATCCCAACACGTCAGGAATGGCGATGGATCAGCTCACGCATGCGTATCCGCCTGCGCGCTTCATTCAGAAGCTCTCCGTCACGACCGGCGGAAAGATCGTTTTCACAATGGAAGGCGGCATCTCGATCAGCGAGAATCCAAACTTCCGCTTCACGTACAAAGGCAATCCGGCGGACGTGATGGACGTCACGGCTGAAGATTCCGCCGGTACGCAGTTCACCGGCCATTCGACACCGGGTCAGTCCTGATCCTCGCGAAGCAAGTGCGCTGGCCGCCTCAGCTCAAGCTGACGTCGTAACCGAAGCGGTTGGCCACCCAGTCGAGCGTCTCGCCTAGTTCCGAAGTAATGGACTTGAGATAAGCGATCTTGTCGGGATCGTTTTTATACTTGTGCAGCGACCGTGTATCGATGCGCCGAAGTCCGTGCATTGCTGATGCCGCGCGGCCCGAAGGCTTGAAAACAGCGGCCAAATTTTCTGGCGATGATGCGATCTCGAGGCTCAATTCGCGGGCAAGGGTGCTCTGCACGGTTTCGGCATCGGTCACCATGTCCTCATAGCGAACGATACTGAGGTTCTCCCGACAGCTTTCCATTGCGGCGCGCAGTGCCTGCATCTCGCCGAGCCAACGCTTCGGGCTGATATGAAAGTCTCTCGCGCTCGTCGGGTTGTGGCTCGTCAGCACGTCGAAAGGGTGCCGTATAGCGTAAGCGATCATGATGCGGGACGGAATTCGCGCCAGCCGCTCGTAGGATACGTTGTTCCTTTTGAGCACGAGCGTCTCGCCCGTTGTCGTTACCTGCCCGAATAGCTCGACGGGCACCTCCTTGGCGACGACGCAGGTGTCTTTGAAGGTCGCCATCAACCCGGTCAGCAGCCAGGTTCCCGATCGCCCACACCCCATGACGAACACGCGCCGAATAGGCCGCCTCTTGTCAATCTGCGCGAGGCGGGCCTCTAGCGCCCCACATTCCGCGAAGCGCGAGATGTGATTCTTCTTCAGCCGGAAGCTCAGCGGGAGAAGACGTGCGTCGCCGGACGTGTGGAATCTCAGCGCGGCATATTTCTGCAACCCCCACGCGAGCAGGGGATGGTGTGCTTGAATCATTCTTCGTCCTGCTCTGATCTAATGCGGATTCGCGCAGCCGAATCCGCCGGCAAGATGGCAATGCGGTCTATGTCTCTTGGATAGATGGTGTGATGCCGCCCTTGCCGTATCCAAAGTGACATCTGGCAAGTTCGGAAAGCGGCCTCTGATGGCGGCTCAGAGGATGCGGCGGGGCGTCCATCTCATCCCACTTGCCTCAATGCGCGAAGGGGCTCGATTCATGGCGGCAAACGCTATCAGCGGCGCGCTGAGGCAACTGTTCGGAATTCGTGCCCCAGCGGGCAAATACACCAACCTTACATACACGGCGACGGCGATCGGCCGCGAAGAATACAAGAACCAGCTCGGCGGCGGCCGCGAAACATGGGACGCGCGGGGACGCTTCCAGCTCGACCTACTTCGAGCACGGGGCCTGCTGCCGACGTCCACGCTTCTCGATATCGGCTGCGGTCCGCTGCGCGCCGGGGTCCAGTTCATTCGCTATCTCGACGCCGGCAATTACTTCGGCTTTGACTACAATGTGTCGTTCATCACAGCAGCCGAACGCGCCGTCACGGAGCATGGGCTTTCCACCAAGCAACCTTCCCTCGTCGCGCTGTCGGATTTTGAGATGAGCGGCATCCGCCGGACTTTCGACTACGCGATTGCCTTCTCGGTTCTCAATCACTGCAGTCCATCCCAGCGTCGGCTCTTCTTCAGCAACATCGGGCAGTGTCTTGCGCCTGGGGCGAAGCTTTTCATTTCCCACGCCCGATGGCTGAAAGAGGCCGATCTCGAGCGCGCCGGTCTGGTCATCAGCGAACGCTTCGGCGTTCACGATCTCGACCTTTCAGAGTATGGTTGGCAGCCTCCGGAGCAGCGCTTGGTTTGCCCGCTGTACGAGCTCGAGCGCCGCTCAGGCTGACAAGGATTGCGGCGGGCGCGGCGCCGCAGCCGGACTGTCATAAATCGCATTTTTCACGAATTTGAGGGACTTGGGCCCCCTCGAATCCGCCAACCCGTCGTAAGTGTTGAATTAATTGCGGTCCTGCCCTATTTCCCGCCACCAGCGCAGAATTTTTCGCGCTTGCTGGAGCCGGTATGACCGGCATTTCAACTCTGGGAGCGGCCGTTGGATAACGTACTCATCATCGGGGCAGGCGCTGCGGGCTCTGTCGTCGCGAAGAAATGCGCGATGAACCGCGATGTCTTCAAGAAGATCCATCTCGCGTCTCGCCGTCTCGAGAGCTGCAAAAAGGTTCAGGCGGAGTGCAAGACGCCGATCGACATCCATCAGCTCGATGCGGATAACGTCGCGGATACGGTCAAGCTTTTGAACGAGATCAAGCCCGATCTCGTCATCAACATGGCGCTGCCTTACCAGGATCTCGCGATCATGGACGCGTGCCTCGAAGCCGGCGTCCACTACATGGATACGGCCAACTACGAGCCCCGCGACGAAGCCAAGTTCACCTACAAATATCAGTGGCCGTACCACGACAAGTTCAAGGCGAAGGGGCTGATGGCCGTGCTCGGCTGCGGCTTCGATCCCGGCGTCACGAACATCTTCTGCGCCTACGCGCAAGAGAACCTTTTCGACGAGATCCACACGATCGATATCATCGACTGCAACGCCGGTAGCCACGGCAAGGCCTTCGCGACGAACTTCAACCCTGAGATCAATCTCCGGGAAGTGACCCAGCGCGGCAAATACTGGAAGGATGGCGAGTGGATCGAGATCGATGCGCTTTCGATCTCGACCATGATCGATTACCCCGAAGTCGGGCCGGTCAAATCCTACCTCATCTATCATGAGGAAGAGGAAAGCCTGGTCGAGAACATCAAGGGCCTGAAGCAGATCCGCTTCTGGATGACCTTCTCTGACAACTACATCAAGCATCTCGACGTGTTGCAGAACGTCGGCATGACGCGCATCGATCCGGTCATGTACAAGGGCACGCCTGTCATCCCGATGGAATTCCTGAAGTCGGTGTTGCCTGAACCCTCTTCTCTTGCCGAAAACTACACCGGCAAGACGTCGATCGGCGTCGTGCTGAAAGGCGAGAAGAAGGGCAAGAAGAAGCGCTACATGATCTGGAACGTCTGCGATCACGCCGAGACGAACAAGGAAGTCGGTGCGCAGGCCGTGTCCTACACGACCGGCGTTCCGCCTGTCGTCGGCGCGATCATGATGTTCAAAGGCATCTGGAAGGGTCAGGGCGTGTTCAACGTCGAGCAGCTGCCGCCCGAGCCGTTCCTCGAAGAGCTTTCCGAGCAGGGCCTGCCCTGGCACGCGAAGGAAATCGACAAGGCGGATCAGAAGAAGCTGTTCGCGGTCGAGACCTGATGAGCGAAGCCGAGATCCTTTCGATCAGGAACGAACTGACCGGCATTGTCGTGTCGGTCTTTTCCGTAAGTTTCGGAATGATCTCGGCTTACATCGCCGGTTTGTGGCTCTTTCTTCGTGAGGCGCCCATTTCATTGCGCCTGCTCGCATTCACGATGCTCACATTCGGTTTGGCTTTCATGGGCGCGCTGACGTGGGGGCTTAACGATCTCCTCGTCGGAACAGAGCAGGCTTGGTCGAAGCTCGCGACACATGCGAGCGAGATCTCCGGTTTTGGCAATGCTCGGCCGCCCTGGCTGCATGGCCTCACACTCTATGAAGCAGCGGTCCTTCTTGGCGGCGTGGCATTCGGGGCCATATACGTGTCGCTTGCCTACCTTACATTTCTCTATAAGTGGCCCGGTGCAACAGCGGGGCCTATCCGCGTCTCGCCGTAACCCGGCTTCTCTCAACTCATTGGTGGCTGGAAGTGTCCGATCTATCCAAGATGAATCTGCAGTCGTTCGATTGGGCGCAATCTATCGCGACGCCCGCTTATGTGCTCGACGTTGCGGCACTGAAGCGCAATCTCGCGCGCGCCGCCGAGGTGAAACGTGAAGCGGGCTGCAAAATCCTGCTCGCGACTAAGGCGTTCGCGCTCCCGGCAGCTTTCCCGATCATCCGCGAAGTGCTGGACGGCACGACGGCAAGCGGCGAATACGAAGCCCGCCTCGGATACGAAGAGTTCGGCAAGGAAGTCCACGTCTACTCGCCCGCGTACGCGCCCGGCGAAGTCGAGCGGCTGACGAAGCTTGCCCAGCACATCTATTTCAACTCGCCGGAGCAGATCGAAAAGAACCTGGCGGCCATCCGCAAGCATCCGGGCCTGAAGGTCGGGATCCGGGTCAATCCGGGCTTCTCGAACGCGACCCTTGGCGGCGCGCTGTACGATCCATGCGCACCCTTCTCGCGTTTCGGCGCGACGCGCGACATGCTCGACCGGGTGCCGTGGGACGAGGTCGAGATTCTGCATACGCATGCTCTTTGCGAGTCGGGCGACGAAGGCTCCGTTGGGCTCATCGAGCATGTCGGACGCACCTTGGGTGACTACGTCCGCCGCGTCAAAGTCGTGAACTTCGGCGGCGGACACTTCATCAATAGGCCGGGCTACGACATCGGGAAGCTGATCGCCGCGATCAAGGCTTTCAAAACGGAGTTCAATGTCGACGTCGTGCTGGAACCCGGTGCGGGTCTCGTCGTTGACACAGGGTATCTCGTCGGATCCGTGCTCGATTTTCACCACAACGATAAGAACATCGCGATTTTGGATGCCTCAGCCTCGACGCACATGCCGGACGTGCTGGAAGTGCCTTACACGCCCAAAGTCGTGGGCGCGGCCGAGCCCGGCCAGAAGGCGCACGATTATATCCTCGGAGGCAAAACCTGCATGACCGGCGATATCATCGGGGAGTATTCGTTCGACAAGCCACTGAACGTTGGAGATCGCATCATTTTTACGGACATGATGCAATATTCCTTCGTCAAGAATAACACCTTCAACGGCGTCCCATTGCCCGACCTGGCAGTCCTCGACGAGAATGGGGAATATCGCGTCGTTCGATCATTTGGCTACGATGAGTTCCGGCACCGGCTCGGCTAAAAGCTCAGCCGGCGGCCTACCTTCGACTGCTTGGAACTTCGCTGGAAAGGGCCTATGAAGTGTCGAAGCGGGGTGCCATGAAATCAGAAAATCCTAAACCGGTTCTGCTTGCGGATTATCGTCTCCCGGATTTTCTGATCGATACGGTCGATCTCGATATCGCCCTTGGACCAACGAAGACGCGCGTGACGTCGAAGCTTTCGGTTCGGCGAAATCCTGCATCCACGTCGACGGGCAAAGTGCCGTTGAAGCTCGACGGCGAGCTTCTAAAGCTTGAGAGCGTCGCGCTCGACGGCAAGAAGCTCAAACCGTCGGCATACCGTGTCGGAGAGACGAACCTTACCATTCTCGCGCCACCGAAAGAGCCGTTCAGGCTCGAGGTGGTGACGACGATCAATCCCAAGGCGAACACGGCGCTTCAGGGGATTTATCTGTCGCGCGGCGTCTATTGCTCGCAATGCGAGGCGCAAGGCTTCCGGCGCATTACGTATTTCCTCGACCGCCCCGACGTTCTCGCGACCTACACGGTGCGCCTCGAAGCCGACATCAAGACAGCCCCTGTTCTGCTTGCCAACGGCAACCCGGTCTCGCGCGGGACGCTCGCCGGAGGGGAACGCCATTTCGCCGTCTGGGAAGACCCGCATCCTAAGCCCTCCTACCTGTTCGCCATCGTCGGCGGAGACCTATCTTCGATCGCTTCGACGTTCGTCACCGGGTCCGGCCGCGAGATCGACCTTCGTATCTACGTCGAGCACGGCAAGGAATCCCGCGCGCATTGGGCGATGGAATCGCTGAAGCGCGCCATGCGTTGGGACGAGACGCGCTTCGGCCGCGAGTATGATCTCGATGTGTTCAATATTGTCGCCGTGTCCGACTTCAACATGGGCGCGATGGAGAACAAGGGCCTCAACATCTTCAACGACCGCCTCATTCTAGCCTCGCCCGATACCGCGACGGACGCGAACTACGAATCCATCGAGAGCGTTGTTGCGCACGAATACTTCCATAACTGGACGGGTAACCGCATCACCTGTCGCGACTGGTTCCAGCTGTGTTTGAAGGAAGGTCTGACCGTCTTCCGCGACCAGGAATTCTCCGCCGACCAGCGCAGCGCCACCGTGCAGCGCATCGGCGACGTCAGACAATTAAAAGCCCTGCAGTTCCCGGAAGACCAAGGTCCGCTTGCTCATCCCGTGCGTCCGGAAAGCTATGTCGAGATCAACAACTTCTATACGCCGACCGTCTACGAGAAGGGCGCGGAAGTCGTTCGCATGATCAAGACGATCCTCGGGTCGGAGAAATTCCGCGCCGGCATGGACCTCTATTTCGACCGCCATGACGGCCAAGCCGTCACCATCGAAGATTTCATCGCCTGCTTCGCCGACGCGAGCGGCCAGGACTTCTCCCAGTTTCACCGCTGGTACTCACAAGCCGGGACGCCCGAACTCGTCTGCAACCTCACTTACGACAAGCGGAAGAAATCGGCTGAACTGACTGTCCATCAGGTGTTGAAGCCGTCGCCGGGGAAAGCCAAGAAGCAGCCTTACTTCATTCCGATCAGCATGGCGCTGCTCGGCGAGAACGGCAAAGAGATGGATCTCGAAGTCGAGGGAGGCACGAAGATCCGCGACGGCGTGATGGCTGTTACCGAGCGGACGACCAGCTTCAAGTTCAAGGGCGTCACTTCGCGGCCGGTCCCGTCGCTGCTGAGAGGGTTTTCGGCCCCCGTTACGATCAACATGCCGCTGACGGATCAAGATCTGGCGTTCCTGATGCATCACGACAGCGATCTATTCAATCGCTGGCAATCGACCAACGCTTACGCGACGCGCAGCGTGTTGGCACTGCTCGACGCTAAGAGACCGAAGTCCGTCGTTACGGCAAAGGCGCAAAAGCTTACCGAAGCTTTGGAATTCGCCCTTCGCGATCCGGGCCTCGACAATGCGTACAAGGCCGAGCTTCTGAAGCTGCCGTCGGTTGCGGATGTGGCGCGCGAAAAGGCGACGAAGGTCGATCACGCCGCTATTTTCGATGCACACCGCACGTTCAGCCGCACGATCGGCGAAAAGCTTGCGGACGATCTCGAAGAAATGTACGCCGCGTCGCGCGAGAAAAAGTTTTCACCCGCCGCGAGCGACGCCGGCCGCCGCGCCTTGCGCAATGCCGCGCTCACGCTGCTGACGACGCGGGAGAGGGACGAAGACTTCGCGCGGCTCGAAGCGCATTATCGCAATGCCACCAACATGACGGATGCATGCCACGCCATGTTTCTCATTGCGGGCGTAGACGCTCCGGGACGCGCCAGTGTGCTCGGTAATTTCTTCGACCGCTGGAAAGACGATCATCTCGTCATCGACATGTGGTTTGCGGCCCAGGCTCAGTCGCCACGACCGCAAACGCTCGATGAAGTCATGGCACTCTGCGAGCATCCGCTCTTCCGGATCACGACGCCGAATAAAGTCCGTGCGCTGATCGGAACATTCGCATTGGGCAATCCGCTTCAGTTCAACCGCCCCGACGGCGCAGGGTACGCGTTTCTGGCCGACAAGGTGCTCGAGATCGATCCGCTCAATCCGCAGGTCGCCGCCCGCATGCTCGGCGCATTTCGCAGCTATCGAGCGCTTGAGCCCAAGAGAAAGAGCTCGGCAAAGGCGGAGCTGAAGCGTGTCGCAGCTGCGCCGAGGCTTTCCCGCGACTGCCTCGAAATGGTGACGCGGATGCTCGACGACTGAGGGGTCGAAACGAGCATTTTAGCCACAGCCGAGCGCCGTTCTGCTCAGCCCGCCGACATGGCGACAAAATTGATTCCAAAGCGATTTTTTCTCCCTCGACAGGTGAGTCGCAAATCGGCGAATGTCGAATCATTGCTTGGGGACATGATCGTCCTCGGCCGTTGGGGCGGGGCGATTCGATCAAAAATCATCGGGGGAATTTGGGGATGGCTCGGACTTGGTCCGTTCCTCAACGAGGAAGTATTGCCGCGTTTGGCGAGCACGTATCGCGCCAGGGAGGCTCGGCTGTCGGGCTGTCCGCCGGTCGTGGCGGCGTCGGGCATCGCGGCGTGCTTCTTCTGCTCGCAGCTGCCCTGACGGCAGCAGGCGCCCTGGTTCCGCATCTGAATTCCGAACTTATGTCGACAATGCTCTTTGGAGCTGGCGCAGGGCTGGCAGCCCTCGTCGTCGTTCTCCCGTGGCCGCTTATCGCCCGCAATGAAGGTGACGCCCCTCCGCATCGTCACCAGCATTCGGAAGCCAAGGGAGCATTCTCCGGCGAGAATTCGCGCCAAGTCCGCTTCCCCGAGCTTCTTGCTGCCCCAGCCGTCGAGCGAAGCATCGACCGAGCCGCGTGGGCGAAGCTCACCGCTCATATGAGCCATGAGCTTCGGACCCCGCTCAACGCCGTTCTGGGCTTCTCGGAAATCATGACGAAGGAAGTTTTCGGACCTCTCGGTTCCGGTTACGACACCTACGCCCGGGACATTCACAGCAGCGGCCGCAACCTGCTGAAGTCGGCGGAGGACGCTCTCGCTATTACCGCCCTCCTGACAGCTTCGGAGCGCAAGCGCGTCGGTGCGACCAGCCGAATTAAGGCGGTTGTCGACGATGCCTGCGCGTTCGCCGCTCCAGATCTCGCCGCAAGATCGATTGCGATAGACCTCGGCCTGGTCGGCGATGCCGAGGTCATGGGCGACCATCAGGCGACGCGCCAGATACTCATCAATCTCATTGCCGAAGCCAGCCGTAGCTCGACGCCGGGGGCAACCCTCCGCATCGACACGAAAGCCGCTTCCGAGGCAATCGACCTGTCGCTCACCTTGCTTGCGGGTGGCCCTGGAGCGCCGTCCGAAGACGGCTTCGCAATCATCCTGGCGCGGACGCTCTGCGAGCTCTCCGGCGCGGAGCTGACGCTCGGCGGCTCGACCGAAAGCGGCGAATGGATATGGAAGGTACGGCTACTGCGCGCCGTTCAGCCAGACCTCTTTGCGGCGGCCTGAACAGCACCCTCGATTCAAACGCCTCAGTTGGGCTTATCGTCGTTCGGCTCGGGCGGTGGCGGCATCACGATCTTTATGTGCCGTTTCTCACGCCACTTCTGCAGGAGCTTGCGCTCGTCGTGCGTCAGATCTCCCGCCGTGTCGGCGACGCTGTTGTAGATGGCGTTCTTAAAGCTATCCTCCGACGCCCGAAGCGCCATCAGGGCCGCCAGAAATTTAGCTTTGTCGAAGGGTTCGTCGTCCAGCAAGTTGTTAGCTTCGATCCAGTTTTTCCGGACATCGGCGCGCAGATCCTTCATCGACGCCCTCGCTGCCAGAATCTTTTCCTTTATGACGCCCTGGCGGTCGGGCGCCAACTTGTCGACGAAGCCGAGGAAGCCTTTGTCTGGCGGGGGCGGTCCCACCTCTTCGAAGTGTCGGTGCCAAACGGCGGCTAGGATAACACCGACGAACAGAAGATTGACGGCCAGAGATGCGATAAGGCCAGGGTAAAGGTATCGCGAGCGATCCGTTGGCATAGAATGATTGACCTCGACCGTCACAGCAGATCCTCATCCACGAAGCTGTCGCCGTCATCCGTCAACGCGATCTGCTTGCTGCTGGACGAGGACGCGTTAGCGCTGCCGAGCAGAACGTCGGCAGTGGAATTGAACATGTTGAGCTGACCGGCGAAAACGCCGAGCACCAGCGAGGCCGCAAGCGCCGTAGCCGCGAGGCCGTGATGGTTGCGGATGCCCGACCAGAGCGCTCCCGTGCTTTTGCCGCCGCCTCCTCCGCTTGCGACGAGACGGGGCTGGCGCTCAGCGGCAGCGACGATCCGATCACTCAAATTGGCCAGACGTGCAGCATCGTACTGCGGTGCGATATCGAGCAGCTGATCGAATGCCTCGGCATCTTTCAGCATCTTCTGGGCATCGGGGCTTCCGGCGATGAAGCCAGACAGCGCGAGGCGCAGGGGAGCGGGCCATCGCGTACGGTCTGCGCCGTACGTATCGAGTGCCGCTTCCAGCTTATCAAGCCCGACCGGGCTCGAACCATTGCGTGACATCTTCCTGCCGTCTCCCGCACTTCAGGGCTCGCTGTCGTGACGCAGCGACTCCCATTCCGATTTTAAATCTGCCTTCAATTGCCGCCGAGCCCGGCTCAGCAGCGACTCCACCGCTTCATCCGATACTCCCATCAGCTGACCGATCTCGATCTGACTGAGACCCTCGAAGTGAAAGAGAGTCAGCGCCAGCCGTTGCCGGTCGGGCAGTTTCTGCATCGCCGCTTCGACGCGGCGTTGTGTATCCTGGCTCTCGAGGCCGGCCAGCTGCTTCGCCGGCTCAGGCACCTCGGGCAATTCTTCGACCACCGTCACTCGTCCCTGACCGCGCATACGGTCGAGGCAGAGATTAGAAACCACTCGGCGCAGCCAAGGGCGCACGCCCATGGGGCCGATTTCGAGCGTCCCGCTCGACCGCCAGAGCCGCAAGAATGCTTCCTGCGCCACATCCTCCGCCTCCGCATCATCCCGCAGCATCCGACGCGCCACGGAGACAATGCTGCCGAGATGGCGCGCCATCAGCAGACGAAACGCACTGCCGTCGCCTTTACCAACGGCGGCAACGAGAGCGGCCTCATCGGCACGGGTCTCGGCTGCCGGCCGTGGCGCGGCTGGGCTGCCATCGGTCCTCGTCGCCGCCACTAGTCCCCTCGACATCTTGTTCGCCTGCCTTGCGCTCCAACGCATCGAAGGCTTGCCGTGTCAGGGCTCGCTTTTCGTGTCGGTCATTCGCAAGAACGTCGTAACTTGCCACAATCCGTCGCCGGTACGCAAAGTCACCTAAGCGATAAGACGGTTAAAGGCAGCGTGGACGTTCGCAAGCGTCTGTTTCAGCTTTATTTCCAGGTCTTCGAACGATGTTGCTTCGCCAGATCGGACAAGAAGCGATTTCATCCCTTCCGGGGCCGACTCCGGGTCGAAAGGGCCCTCGATGGTCAGCCGGAGCACCTGCGTCAAGTCGTGCAGCAACTGGCCCGCGGCCGCAAGCGTGCGATGGTCTGCCTCGTCGATCAGGCCTTCCGATGCTGCCTGAGAGATCACAGCCAGGGTCGATTGACTGAGGATTGCCGGATGATCGGCCGCGCAAATGAGTTGCAGATACTGAACGATAAATTCGATGTCGACGAGGCCGCCCCTGACTTGCTTCAAGTCCCAGATGTCTGTCGTCGCCTTCTCGGCCTCGATGCGGCGGCGCATATCGAGAACGTCAGCAGCGATCTTGGATCGGTCCCGCTTCGAAATCAGAACGCGGCGGATTTCGGCTTCGACGCGCTTCCCGAGGTCGGCTGACCCGGCGATGACGCGGGCGCGGGTCAACGCCATGTGTTCCCACGTCCAAGCTTCCTGCGTCTGATAATTAGTGAAGCTCGACAACCTCGTTGCGACAGGCCCCTTCTGACCGGACGGACGCAGGCGCATATCGACGTCGTAAAGGGCGCCTTCCGCCGTCCGCGCCGAGATGGCGGTGATGAGGCGCTGCGTCAGCCGGGCGTAATACTGCTGCGGAGCAAGCGGCTTCCGGCCATCCGACTGTTCTGCGTCGGGATCGAAATCGTAAATCAGGATCAGATCGACATCCGACGTCGCGGTCATTTCGCGGCCACCGAGCTTGCCCATGGCAACGACGACCGCGCCGCCTCCCAGCACGCGCCCATAGTCGTCTTCCATCTCGCGCGTCACTTCGGCGAGCAGAGCTGCGATCAAATGCTGAGCGATGGTCGCATAGGCAACGCCCGCTTCGGCGGCTGAAATGCTGCCCGCCAGAATTCTCACGCCGATCAGAAATGTCTGCTCGCTGCCAATCCGCCGCGCCGTATCGAGAATCTCCTGCATCGGATCGCCGACACTCGTCGCGCGGGCGGTCGCGAAGGCGGCCGTCACCACATCGTCGATCGCCGCTCCGTTCGGATCGCCGCCCAGCACCTGAGGATCGAGCACCGCATCGAGCAAGCGGCGGCGGCGCGAGAGAATGTGCGCCAAGCGCGGCGCGGACCCCATGATGTCTGCGAAAAGGCGGATCAGGCCTGGTTGCGCCTTGAGCAGCGAAAAAAGCTGCACGCCTGACGGCAGCTCGGCAAGAAAGCGATCGAAGCTTGCGATAGCGCCATCCGGGTCGACCGTATCGGCCAGCGCTTCGATCAGAAGCGGCTGAACTTCAGTGAGCCGCTCCCGCGCCCGCGGCGAGCGTACAACCGGTGCGCGGCCATGATGCCAGCCGCGCACGATGGCGAGAACCTGCGCCGGCTGCGAATAGCCGAGGCGCTGCAGTTCTTCGAGTGTCCGCGGATCGTCTTTCGCGCCCGCAAATACCAAATTGGAACCGCCAGAAGAGAGCTGCGGCGCTTCCTCAAACAGTCCGTGATAATGTTTCTCGACCGTCTCCAAGACGGGCTTCAGATGAGCTGAAAACTCAGCAGTGTCCGCATAGCCCGCGAACCGCGCGAAGGCTTCGAGCGCATTCGGTTCTGATGGCACTTCGTGTGTCTGCTCGTCGGCCACCATCTGCAGGCGGTGCTCCAGCCTGCGGAGATAGCGATAGGCTTGATCGAGATCGGCACGAACTTCCGCCTTCACCCATCCGCGCTGCTCCAGCGCGGCCAGCGCATCGAGCGTCGCGCAGACGCGCAAATCGGACTGGCGTCCGCCCGCGATCAGCTGCTGCGTCTGGACGAAAAATTCAATTTCGCGAATACCGCCGCGCCCGAGTTTGAGATTTTGTCCCGCAACGGAAATCGGGCCAATGTCCTTGTGCGCGTGGATCTGGCGCTTCATCGCGTGAATATCGGCGATTGCCGCGAAGTCGAGATACTTGCGCCAGATGAACGGCGACAGCTCGGACACGAACTCGGCACCCGCCTCAAGATCGCCTGCCACGGGGCGCGCCTTGATCATCGCAGCGCGCTCCCAATTCTGCCCGACCGTCTCGTAGTAATTATGAGCTGCGACCGTCGAGAGCGCGATCTGCGTTGCGCCCGCGTCGGGACGGAGGCGCAGGTCGGTGCGAAACACGTAGCCATCCGGCGTGCGCTCATCGAGAAGCAGCACGAGATCGCGCGTCAGCCTGACGAAGAACGACTGAACATCGCCGTCGCCCACGAGCCGCGATTTCTCGCGGTCGAAGAAGACAATGAGATCGACGTCGCTGGAATAGTTGAGTTCGAACGCGCCATGCTTGCCCATGGCAAGGACGAAGTAACCAGATTGCGCTTCAGGACTTTCCGGTTCCGCCGGACGCCACTGGCCGCGCTGCGCGGCCGTCCGAAACAGGAAGCGGACGGCGGAGCCGACGGCGGCATCTGCGCATTCCGATAGCGTGTGGGTAACTGTCATTACCGGCCAGACGCCCGCAAGATCGGCGAGCGCCGTCAGCAGCGCGACCTCCGACTTGTAGAGACGAAGCGCGCGCTTGGCGGCGGGCATATCGGCCGCCACGCTCATCGCGGCGATCAGGTCCCGGGTGAGAGCCTCGAACCTCAGACCCGGAGCATCCGTCAGAATGCGCGCGAGGCGGGCGTGATCGCGCGTCGCGAGCGTCGTCAAATAGGGCGAGCCTTCGAGCACACCCGTCAGGAGCTTCGCGACTTTGGCGTCGCCGAGCAGAACGGCGAGTTCGGGCGGCGCTTCGGCTTTTAGCGCGTCAAAGCGTTCAGCGCCCCGCCCGTTGGCTGACGCTTGCGGCCACTCCGCGATGCGGGCTGCGAGGCTCTGTTGTGAAATTTGCTGGTCCATCGTCTCATTGTGCAGCAATACCGGCCGCGGCGACACCCTGCCCTTCCGCAGTGGCAATGAGGCATTTGCTCGACAGCAGCAAGACGACCTTCAACCCAGGATAATTGTCTTCGAGGCGGACCTCGCCGTGATGGAGGCGTGCGACCGCCGCCACCAAGCTCAGCCCAAGACCCGTGCCGGGCTTCGTCCGGCTCGCTTCGAGGCGTACGAAACGCTTCAAAGCCCGCTCACGATCGGCTTCGGTGATGCCGGGTCCATGGTCGCCCACCGAAATCGCGGGCTGGCCGTCGAGACGATAGGCCCGGACCGTTATGGTGCTACCCGGTTCACCGCCGCGCGAATACTTGATGGCATTGTCGATCAAATTGGCCATGGCCTGGCCGATCAACTGCCTGTTGCCGCACACAAAGACGCCCTGCTCAACTTCGATCGCAAGCGCGAAACCGGCCTCTTCCGCCGCTGGCGAATAAAGCTCGCTGACGTCGGCGACGAGCCGACCGAGATCGAATGTCTCCGTACTGTCTTCCAGCGGCCCGGCTTCAAGGCGTGCGATCAGCAGCAGGGCGTTGAACGTCTTGATGAGTTCGTCCGCCTTTTCGATCGTGCGTTCGAGGCCTTCGCGATAAGCATCCTCGCCGCGAGAATCGCGCAAGGCCGCTTCCGCCGAATTGCGCAAGCGATTGAGCGGGGTCTTCAGATCGTGCGCGATATTGTCGGAAACCTCGCGCAAGCCGTTCATCAGGCTTTCGATGCGATCGAGCATCTCGTTGAGATTGCTTGCGAGCCCATCAAGTTCTCCGCCGCGGCCCGTGGTCGGGATACGCTGCGAGAGGTCACCGTCCATGATCTGGCGGCTGGTCGCGGTGATCTGATCCATGCGGTTGACGATCCGGCGGCTGACCGCCAGGCCGCCGAGAAGACCGACGATGGAAAGAAGGCCGAAGCCTAGAAGAAACACCGAGCGGATCGAATTCGCGAAAGCGCGCTGATCTTCGACGTCGCGGCCGACAATCAGACGAAGGTCGGGGCCGAGATCGACGGGAATTGCGACCGCGAGGTGGGCGGGGCCGTCGCCTTCCGACGGCTGATAGCTGAAAACGCCGCCGTGTCCGTCCGTATCGAGTTCCGGTGGAATGCGATTGAGATTACCGGCGATCTTCGAACCGCTGGTGTCGGCGAGATAGTAGAGACCGAGGCCCTCCGGGCGAGACAACGCCGTTACCGTCTCGATGAGCTTCCCTTGCCCTCCGACTTTCAACTCGGACGACAGGATGCGCGACTCGGCGGTCAGGGTCGCGAGCACCTGATCGGTGAAAAGCTTGTTCGTCTGCCAGAATAGGAAGCCCACGACAACAGCCGCCGCGAACAGAAAGAACGCGACGGCGAGCGCGCTCAATCCGAAGGCAGTGGTCGATGCCGCTTTGGCGATGCGATCAAGCAGGGCCGTCACGAATTGTGTATCCTGCGCCCCGAACCGTGTGCAGCAGCGGCTTGTCGAAGTTCTTGTCGATCTTCGCCCGCAGCCGGGAGACATGCACATCGATCACGTTGGTTTGCGGATCGAAATGATAATCCCAGACATGTTCGAGAAGCATCGTGCGGGTGACGACCTGACCGGCATGCTGCATCAGATATTCGAGCAACCGATACTCACGCGGCTGAAGCAGAATGTGCTCGCCGCCCCGTGTCACGCGATGCGAAAGCCTGTCCAATACGAGATCGCCGACGGAATAGCGCGTCTGCTGCTCTTCCGGAGCAGTCCGCCGCCCAAGCGCTTCGACTCGTGCCAGAAGCTCCGAATAGGCGTAAGGCTTCGTCAGATAATCGTCGCCGCCTGCACGCAAGCCTTTGACCCGGTCATCGACCTCGCCCAGCGCCGACAAGATCAGCACCGGCGTCCGGTTGCCTTCGGTCCGAAGCGACTTGATGAGGGAGAGACCGTCGAGGCGGGGAAGCATCCGGTCGACGATCAGGACATCGTAAGCGCCGTCTGCCGCCAACGACAGACCAGCCTCGCCATCATGCGCCAGATCGGCCGTATGGCCGTTCTCTTTCAGAGATTTCTGCAGGAAGAGCGCGGTTTCCTTATCGTCTTCAATTACGAGCACGCGCATGATTTGTGTCCGACCTTCGTCCTCACTCCGCTCACTGTTTAACCGGCTATCCCCCAAACGTCGAGGCAGCCCCGCCGTTTGAAAGACGGAGCTGCCCGAATTCGTCATGGCGCGTTAACCTCAACCTTTTTTGGTCAACTGGACGGCGACGAAGCGCTTCTGATCCGACGACTTGATGTGGAGCAGAACGGCGGTGCGCTTCAGGTCCTGTGCCTTCTTGATGCCCGTGATGACATCGTCTGGCGAAGTGACGGCCTGGCCGGAAACCTCCAGAATGACGTCGCCAGGCTTCAGGCCCTTCTCGGCGGCATCCGAAGACGGATCAACTTCGGCGATAGCGACGCCTTCGGCGTTCTTACCGGAGCGGGCGGGCATCAGGGTGATGCCGAGTTGGCTCAGGTCGACGGACTTGCTGTCGTCGTCGTTGTTGTTGCCGTTGTTGTCGTCATCGTTGTTGTCGCCGCTCATCGCAGCTTCGGCGTTCTTCGGGAAGAGACCGAGCTTTACCTTGATCGCCTGCTCGGAATTGTTGCGCCAGACTTTGACGTCGACGCTCGTATCCGGCGAGAGTTCCGCGATCTTGCGAGCAAGGTCACGGCTGTCGGCGATCTTGTCACCATTGACCTGGATGATCGCGTCCTGGGCCTTGATGCCCGACTTCGCGGCCGGACCGTTCGGCGTTACCTCGCTGACGAGCGCGCCATGGGCATCCGAAAGGCCGATGCTTGCAGCGGTATCTTCGTCGACGTTCTGAATCTTGACGCCAAGCCAGCCGCGATTGACGGTGCCGCCGGCTTTTAGCTGCTTGACGACTTCGCTGACGGTCTTGGCCGGCACGGCGAACGCGATACCGACGTTGCCGCCCGAAGGCGAGAAGATCGCTGTGTTTACGCCGATGACGTCGCCATCGATGTTGACAGTCGGACCGCCGGAGTTGCCGCGGTTTACGGCGGCGTCGATCTGAAGATAATCGTAGGGACCGGAGCCGATGTCACGGGCGAGAGCCGAGACGATGCCCGCGGTTACAGTGCCGCCGAGACCGAACGGATTGCCGACAGCCAGCGCCCAGTCACCGACGCGCGGCTCTTTCTCGGAAAGCTTGATCGTCGGGAAGGTCTTCGTGCTCTCGATCTTGATGAGCGCGATGTCGGTGCGCGGATCGGTGCCGATAAGCTTGGCATCGTACTTCGTCTCATCGTTATCGAAGGTGACCTGGATCTTGGTCGCGCCGTCGATGACGTGATTGTTCGTGACGACATAGCCGTCCGACGAGATCACGAAGCCCGAGCCCTGGCCCTGAACGATCTTGGGTTTCGCTTCCTGGCCAAATTCCTTCGGCAAATTCTTGAAGAAGTCGTGGAGCGGGTGATCAGGCGGCAGATCGGGAAGAGAGAAATTCTTCTCGCCCTTCTTGCCCTTGTCCCCTTTGTCGCCCTTTTCGTTCGAGGCGAGCTTCGAGGCGCCGCCGTCATTGACGACGGAGACTGAAACAACAGCAGGCTTCACCTTGTCGACGATATCGGCAAACGATAGCGGCGCGCGGCCGAATGGCGTCTGAATGGTCTGCGCGCCGGACTCGGCGCGAACGGGATGCGACGGCACGAGAAGGCCAAGTCCCGCGACGGCAACGGCCGTCATCGCAATCGATGCGGGCGCGATCTTCGAAGTTACTTTTGAGTGAGAGTTCGTAGACAAGCGGTGCGGAAATCGCATCCCAGGGTCTCCAGCTGAAAGGCAGGCTTCGCGAGCCTTACAACGACGCGTAGCGGAGACGGGGTTACGGCAGCATGTCAGGGACGTTAACTGTTGGTAATCTAAGGCCCCTGCGGGCTCGTGCGGGTCACTGATCCTTGGCCGCAAGGATCTCGTCGAGCTTGGCTTTTTCCTGCGCGCTCAGCGGAGCGGCGGCTGCGGTCGTGACGGGCCGCGTCGCCCTGAAGACGAGGACAAGACCGCCGAGCAGCACAAGAACGGGCGTCAGCCAGAGAAGCAGCGTCGAAAGTTCGAAACGCGGCTTCAACAGCACAAATTCACCGTAGCGGGTGACGACGTAATCAAGCACCTGGGCGTCATTATCGTGCGCCATGATCCGCTCGCGCACGAGGCGGCGAAGATCGCCCGCAAGCGGCGCGTCGCTGTCATCGATCGATTGGTTCTGGCAGACGAGGCAGCGCAGCTCCGCCGAAATCGTGCGGGCGCGTTTTTCGAGCGTGGGGTCGGCCAGCATCTCGCCGGGTTGAACGGCGTATGCCAGCGGGGCAGCCACCAGAGCTGCCCATATCGTCAATGCGGCGGTAGCGACGATCTTGCGCACGATAGTCACTCCGCCGGAACCGGCGCCGCGAGGCGATGTCGCGACGGAGCGCCGACCCGCAGACGACGATCGGAGAGCGAGATGCCGCCGCCGAGGAACATGATCAACGCACCTAGCCAGATGAAACGGACGAGCGGATTAAAGTACGCGCGAACCGCGTATCCTCCGCCCGGCTGCGCGTCTCCGATGACGACGTAAAGATCGCCTCGCCAAGAGGCATGAATTCCCGCTTCAGTCGTCGGCTGTGGCGGCGCATCGTAAAGGCGCTTGGATGGCTGTAGGCGGGCGACGGCCGCGCCATTCCTGGTCACGGCGAAGTCGGCGATGTCTTCACTGTAGTTCGGGCCGCGAGCGCGTTCGACGCCCGTGAACGCCACGTCGTAGCCGTCGACAGATACTTTCTCGCCGGGCTTCATCGCCAGGATATGCTCTTCCCGGTAGGCACTCGTCGCGATGATGCCGACCACGAGCATGCCGACGCCGAAGTGCGCGAACAGAGTGCCGTATGCCGAGCGCGGCAGGTTCGTTGCGCGCCGGGCGATTTCATCGAGACCGGCCGAACCCACTTTCACGCGGCTTGCCCACTCAATGACCGCGCCTGCCATCACGTAGACGCCGAGCGCTATTCCGAATGGCGCCAGCCAAGGCCCGCGATGCTCGACGGCATAAACCGCTACGACGGCAACGAGCGCTGCCAGAAACGCCAACGACAGGCGCTGCATCGCGCCGAGAAAATCGCCGCGCTTCCAGGCGAGCAGCGGACCAACGGGAAGCGCGATCAGCAGCGGGATCATCAACGGGCCAAACGTCATGTTGAAGAACGGCGGTCCGACCGAAATTTTCTCGCCTGTCAGGCCTTCGAGCGCCATCGGGTAGAGCGTGCCGACTAGGACGGTCGCCGTCGCGGTGACGAGCAGCAGATTATTCAGAACGAGCGAGCCTTCGCGGCTGATCGGCTGAAAAAGGCTACCCGCCTGCATGTCCTTCGCGCGGAGGGCGAAGAGCGCGAGGCCTCCGCCTGTAAACAGCACGAGGATCGCAAGGATGAATACCCCGCGCGCAGGATCGACCGCGAACGAGTGCACGGACGTCAGCACGCCGGAACGGACGATAAACGTGCCCATCAGCGACAGCGAGAACGTCAGGATCGCGAGCAACACCGTCCAAATCTTAAGCGCTTCACGCTTTTCCATCACGAGCGCGGAATGCAGAAGGGCGGTGCCTGCGAGCCAGGGCATGAACGATGCGTTCTCGACCGGGTCCCAGAACCACCAGCCGCCCCAGCCGAGTTCGTAATAAGCCCACCACGATCCCATCGCGATGCCGATTGTCAGGAACATCCACGCGGCGAGCGTCCACGGCCTCACCCAGCGCGCCCAGGCGGCATCGATGCGGCCTTCGATCAGCGCCGCGATGGCGAACGAGAAGGCAATCGAGAAGCCGACGTAGCCCGTGTAGAGGAACGGCGGATGGAAGGCGAGCGCGGGATCCTGCAGGATCGGGTTCAAGCCGCGGCCGTCCGACGGCGCCGGGTCGAGGCGCAGAAACGGATTGGACGTCAGCAGCGAGAAGAGAAGGAACGCGACCGCAATCGACGCCTGCACCGAGAGAACGCGCGCCTTGAGCGTCGGCGGGAGATTGTTGCCGAAGAGGGCGACGGCCGCACCGAACAGCGCCAGGATCAGCACCCAGAGCAGCATCGAGCCTTCATGATTGCCCCAGACACCCGCCATTTTATAAATGAGCGGCTTGGTCGAATGCGAATTCTCGGCGACGTTAAGAACGGAAAAATCCGACGTCACATAGGCGTGCATCAGCGCGAAGAACGCGAGCGCGATCAGCAGGAACTGCGAGAGGGCTGCGGGCTCGGCGACACGCATCATGCGTTCGTCGCGAATGGCGGCGCCGAACATCGGCACCACGACCTGCACGACCGCGACAAGCAGGGCGAGTATGAGAGCAAAGTGTCCGAGTTCGACGATCACGGCATTGTCCTTCTAAGGCATCTCGGCCTTCAATTGCCCCGGATGCGCGCTTGCGCCGAGCTTCACGCCCTTCGCTTCCAGCGCCTTGGCGACGTCGCGGGGCATGTAATTTTCATCGTGTTTCGCAAGTACCGTGTCGGCCTTAAACTCGCCGTTGCCGTCGAGCACGCCTTCCGCAACGACTCCCTGCCCTTCCTTGAAAAGGTCCGGCAGCACGCCCGTGAACGATACGGGAATTTCTTTCAACGTATCCGTCACCTTGAATGAAATCGTCGTGCCCTGACCGCGAACAACGGAGCCCTGCTCGACCAAGCCGCCGAGGCGAATGCGCTGACCGGCCGGCACGCCCTTTTCCACGATGTCGCTCGGCGTGTGAAAGAAGACGATGCTGTCCTTCAAGGCAAAGAGCACGAGGATGAGCGCCAATCCTAGGATCGCGACCCCGCCGCCGATCATTACTCCGCGTTTCTGCTTGCGTGTCATGCGGGATACCTGAACCGTCTCTCTAATATCAACTTCCAAGGCCGAGCTGCCGCGCCAGGTCCTCGACCTGGGCGAGCCCAACCTCATTGCCCTTCAGATTGGTGCGGGCATCATTCAAGGCTTTGACGGCGTCGTCATGGCGGCCGAGGACCTGATAGGCGCGAATGAGCTTCACCCATCCGGCAGCGTCGCTGCCATCCGCCTTAAGTCGGGCGGCGAGGCCATCGACCATACTCGTAATAAACGCCTGACGGTCCTGGGGACTCATCGACATGACGGCGGAGGCGTCGGGACCGCCGGGTGCCCCCTGCGGTGCTGCTGGAGCCGGAGTACCGGCGGGCGCAGTCTCGGCGACCGTCTTGTTATTGGCAGCGGCGCCGGCCGCAGGAGCGAGATTCGCCAGCCTCTCCTCGAGCACCTTGCGCCACGGCGCATCCTCCGGCGCTTTATCGAGGAGGCTCTTATAGTCGGCGGCGGCCTCGGCTAGGTGGCCGTCCTGCTCCTTCGCCAGCGCCAGCCAAATGCGCGGCTCGATTGCTTGCGGCTCAAGGACGAGAACACGCTGCAGCGCTTTGCGCGCATCGTCAGGAACGATGCCGTTCTCTAGGCGAATGCGGGCGTTCGCGAAGTCTTGCAGGCGCTTCGGATTTTCGCCCAGAAGATTGACCGCTTTGCGATAGGATTCGGCGGCATCCTCGTAGCGCCCCATTGCAGAGTACACCGGCGCGATCACATCCCAGCCCATGCCGTCTTCGGGATGCTCGCGGAGGCGCTGCTCGACCTTGGCGATGAGATCGTTAGGTTTGCTCGCCTCGGACGCTTCGGCTATCCGCTCACTAAGGGGCTGTGCCGGCATTCCGGGCGCCCCATAAGCGAGGTAAAGGCCCAAGCTGACGACTGGCAGCGCGATAGCCGTTGCGATCGTGACCGGTGTTACGAATCGATTGCGCGCCGAGGCCCGCAACGGGGAATCAGACTTCTCATTGTCTTGCGTTACGCGAAGAAGCCGGCGCGCGATTTCAGTCCGCGCGCTTTCTGCTTCATTGGCGGCGATGGCGCCGCGCGCTTCGTCGGCGGCGATCTCTTTGAGCTGATCCTTGTAGACGGCGACGTCCGCATCCGCGATGCCGCCCGGCGTGATCGGCTGGCGCATCAGCGGCCGCATGATGACCAGCGTCACGCCGGCCACGAGTCCAGCCACTAAAATCCAAAAAACCATCGCCTTGCGATCCTCGATCTTTGTGGAGGGAATAGGATCGCGCGCCCGTCCAGGCAAGCAGACAAAGCTAATGGCAGCCCTTCTGTCGCGGACCGGTTAAATTATGGAAATGTTTCGGGCTCTTTGCTGCGGTGCGTCAGCCAACGCTCTGCCACGAGCCGTCAGAGCCCCGGCAAGCAGTACCGCGCATCTGCTTCGGCTTGCCATCGATGTAAACCGTGTGGGTGTAATCCCGGCAATCGGCCACGCCGCGCTTGTAAGGACGGCTCGGAACAACTTCGCCGTAATTCCCAGTGTCGGGGTCGCGCCATTGCCGCGAAATGCCGGACTGGCCACGCTCAAGAGCATCGAATTCGGCTTCCTGGGCGTAGCGCCGGTCACGCTCGTCCATGCTTTTGCCGATCTGGCTTCCGACGACGCCGCCGATGACTGCGCCGGCTAGCGTCGTGGCGACCTTACCGTCGCCCTTGCCAACTGCGTTGCCCAGAAGGCCGCCGGTAATACTGCCGATCACGAGGCCGGTATTGGTATTGTCTACCCCGCCCTGACCGTTGCTGCATGCCCCCAGAAAAGCGACTGCCAGAAGCGGCAGCGTGAAGCGCGCGATGCGCATGGTAAACCCCATTGTCGGTTCATCCCCTGGCGCCGCTTTTGCCCCACCGGCGCATAGTCCCGATCATTGGCTAGACCGATATTGTGCCTTCGACAAGGCGGAAATCCACCACAATTTGGGCAAATCCCCATCGCAATGGGATGATGCGGTGCGAAAGTTTGCTCAGGCCGCGGGCAAATCGAGAACAGCCTTCAGTCCACCGTGCTGGGAGGCGTCGAGCCGCAGCTTGCCGCGGTATGACGACGCCAAATCGCTCACGATCGACAGTCCCAGGCCGGAGCCGGGCTTTGTCTCGTCCAGACGCAAACCGCGTTTGCCGATTTTGGCGCGCTGTTCGGCCGAGAGCCCGGGGCCGTCGTCCTCTACGGTGATCCGGAGCCGCCGCCGCATGGTCGTATCTTGATTATTGACGGTCGCCGCCAAAAAGACCCGGCTTTTCCCCCACTTGCAGGCGTTGTCGAGAAGGTTACCGAGCATTTCCTCGAGGTCCTGCTTTTCCCCTTGGAACTTGACGCCGGGCTGGACCGAGAAATCGATCGCGATGCCCTTATCTTGATGGATGCGCTCAAGCGCCCTGACGAGCGGCTCGGCGGTCTGTTCGACGGGCGTGACGCGGCCGATGGTGTTCGAGCGCGCGGCGATGCGGGCGCGATCCAGGTAAAGGGTGATCTGGTCGCGCATCAGGTGCGCCTGCTCGGCGACCTTGCCGCCGAATGCGCTTTCTTCCCCGCGCGCTTCATTGGTGATGACGGCCAGCGGCGTCTTGAGCGCATGCGCGAGATTGCCGACCTGAGTGCGGGCGCGGTCGATGATGTCCTGGTTGGACTCGATCAGCGCGTTGAGCTCCGACTGCAGCGGTTCGATCTCGGCAGGAAGCTTGCCTTCGAGGCGTTCCGCGTGGCCCGACCGGATGCTCGCAAGGCTTTTTTCGACGCGTCTCAACGGCAGGAGACCGAAGCGGACCTGAAACACCGTCGCGGCCAATAGGCCAAGTCCGACAAGGGCCAGCGCGCTCGTCAAGCGCGTGCGGAACTTCGCGACGGTCGCCTCGAACCAGTCCATCGGTCCGGCGACAATGATGGAATATTTCGTCTTGTCGGGATCATGACCGGGGGAATCGATAAATTCGAGGATGCGGATGGTCGTGCCGGTCGGGCCGGGAACGTTCATCCAGCGGGTCCCGGTATCGTCGGTCGGGAACTTCCGGTCATAGGGGGATGGCAACACCGCAGTGGCCAAAGAGGGAGAGACGAGAGTACGGCCGGGGGCGCCGTCGATGGGGCGGATCTGCCAATACCAGCCTGACTGGGTCACTTCGAACAGCGGCTCGTAAAGATTCGGCGGAATGACGGGCTCGTCGCCCATCGTGCTCATGCTGTCGATCGTGATTTGCGTCAGAAGCTTCTTGAGCTGGGCGTCGAAGCTCAGCTGCACGTCTTCCCGGTAGAGCGCGTAAATGATGTAGCCCGCCAGCGGCAGGGCAAGAAGGGTCCATGCCGCCGAAGTCGCAAAGAGGCGCAGTGCAAGTGAATTAAGCCTCATCCGGTCCTTGGCTCATGCGGTATCCAAGACCGCGGACCGTCTGGATCACGTCGCCTGGAATCTTCTTCCGCAGTCGGCCGATAAATACTTCGATCGTGTTCGAATCGCGATCAAAATCCTGATCGTAAAGATGTTCGACCAATTCGGTGCGAGAGACGACCCGGCCGTTGTGATGCATCAGATAGGCGAGCAGGCGAAATTCGTGCGAGGTGAGCTTGACCGGATTGCCCTCGCAGGTGACGCGCGCCGATTTGGTGTCGAGGCGGATCGGCCCGCATTCGATCTCGGATTTCGCATGCCCCGACGCCCGGCGGACCTGGGCGCGGACCCGGGCCAGAAGTTCCTCGATATGGAAGGGTTTCGCGAGGTAGTCGTCGGCCCCGGCGTCCATGCCCGCAACCTTGTCGCTCCAGCGATCGCGCGCCGTCAGGATGATGACCGGCATCTTGCGGTCGCTGCGGCGCCACTGCTCGAGGACCGAAATTCCGTCGATTTTCGGCAGGCCGATATCCAGAATGACGATGTCGTAAGGCTCGGTATCGCCAAGGAAATAGCCTTCCTCACCATCGGCTGCCGTATCGACCGCAAAACCGGCGTCGGAGAGCGCCGTGGAGAGCTGCCGGTTCAGGTCTTTGTCGTCCTCGACTACCAGTGCGCGCACGGGCGTATCCCTCCCCTTCTGAGTGCAACTGCGGGTTATAGGATGACTTAAGGCGAATGCCACCCGCTGAGAGCCGCCTAGCGGCTCTTGGCAGTCATAACGACTGACCTCAGCTGTCCCGTCGGACTTCGGATGACCAGATGATAAATATATCCGTCGGCCGAGCGGCAAAGCGTGGTCTTGACGAGCACGCCTATGCCATCCGCGGCAAGAGAGCGGGACACCTCTTCCACCGTTATCAGGTTCTCTTGCCGAACGATTTGACCGGCCATGCCCCAATCGGTCAGGCAATCGAGGGCGCAAACGGGGGCACACGGCAGCGAGATCGCCGCAGCCACCACAGCCCCTGCTTTTGCCAATGCTACCATGCCTGTCTTCCGGAAAGTCCTCAGTCCTAAGATTATCCGGTTGAATGGCCGATGAATACGGGTGGGAGAGCCCTCCCGATCGCAATTAATTCTTGCTGAGGCTCAGTATGGTTGACGCCTTGAAGCGCCCATAGATCGCAAGCCCGGTGCCTACGAGACCTGCGATGGCCTGCGCGGCCGATATCGCCTGATCGCCGAAAGTCTGAATGACGTCAGCCGGCAGACTGACGCCGATCACAGGCCCTATCAGAGGGAGCACGGTCGCCGCCGCGGTGATCAGCGTGCCCCATAATGTCCGGGATTGGGCCCACCATTTGGTCGGGTCGGTCGTCGTTGTATCGCTCATTGGCGTGTTTCCTTTCGCGTTTTGTGAAGGTTCGAGTAGTCCGCGCGTGATGCCGCCGGCGGAGGCCCACGACTTACCGAGGGCCAGGGTCGCGTCGACGCGTTTCAGCCAGCCGCGTCCGAAGCGCCAGAAATGCGGGAGAGCGCGATAGCGGGCGCGGCGGATTTCGGCATAGCTCTCGATGAGATCGAGCACGTTGCGCGCGCCGACAGCGCCGAGAGTCTCGGGGCCGATTTCGCCGTCGACCGTTACGTCCGCGGCCTGCTGCAACATGCGGCTCGCGGCGCCGACGCCGTGATTTACGGCGGCATCGAAATGCATGAGCGTCAACGGAGCGGTGAATGCAGGGCAGTCCGCGGGCTCGAAATACCGGCGACGGTAGATCGCTGCCACGGCGTCGTCCGGGATGGATTTCAATTCCGCGATCAGGCGATCGCGAGAACCTGCATCGAGCGTTTGGCCTTTGAAGGCGGCGTAAACCTCAAGCGTGACGCCCTTGTTGGTGGGGCCGCCAGGGTCGTAAGGGTCGTTCGTGAATCCGCCCTCCATTTCGAGGACGTGTGCGAGCGCCTTCGAAAAGATGCCGTCGTCAACGGCAGCGCTCACCGCTTCCGCTTGATCCTTCGGCCAACGCAGACCGAGCAGCCGAGCTTTGTCGAACGCCGCTACCGTCACCGCGTCGTTTTGATTGCCGCCCAGAAGAAAGAGCTTGTTCTCTGCTTCGCCGAGCACGAACCCTACATGCCCGGTCGTCGGATCATCGCCGCGCGAGAATACAGCGATAGCGCCGAGCCGCGCTTCGTTCAGCGCCGTCCCCCAATCGAGATAGGACCTCGCGAGCAGCGAGCCCGTGCCGGAGATGCTCGCGCGTTTGAGCATCGCGCCGACGAACGCCGCGCACCACGGCGTCGTTTCGGTTTTAATGTCATCGTCGCCCGCGTCCCGGAAATAACGCAGAATCTCGGGCGCATTCGCATCGCCTGGAATTTCGCGCACGCCGAGTTCGGCCCACGCAGCTTGGAGCCACGCTGGTTGTTCCATAACTTCTCTCTTTGATTTTCCGCCAAGCAGCCGTCATCCCGGCGGAGGCCGGGATCCAGACAACGAATTTTCATTCGCGATGTTGATGCTTGCCTGGGTGCCGACCTTCGTCGGCATGACGGTGGTGTGGCGCTATGGCCCGCTTCAGATAATTGCTGCTCTCGCGGCGCCGCGGCCGAAGAGGACGTTCGTCTGATAGATCCTGACGGAGAGGCTCGACTGCACGTTGCCAAAGTCTGCAATCTGATTGGCGCTGCTGTAGACGACGCTCGGCGAGGATGTCGTCAGCGTCCGCTTTACGATTGCGCCATCGAGAATATCGATCTCGTAGCTCTCGCTTTCCTCTCCTAACGGCACCTCGGGAAGCTCCCAATTGTCACCGCCAGCGCGCGTCCGCCGGATCCAGGTGAGCCCGACGTCTCCCGAAGTGCGCCTCGCTTTGACGTGCACGGGCGATAGCGGCCTAAGTCCCAAGGCTTGGTAGGCGAACGACTGAGTGACATACGATGCATCACCGATATCGCGGTTGCCCGGACCGCAGCGCCAATTGAGTGCGATTTTCCGCTCGCTTTCCTGCAACGGAACGCGCGTCACGCTGCCGTCAAGCAGAACGAACTGTGCGTCGCTCGCCAGCATTCCTACCATCGCGCCTTCGGTCCCGAACTGACCTCGCAATAGCCCACTCAGGCGATAAGTTCGCGTATCGACAAGCTCTGCGGTCTGGAACTGAATGATTTCCCAATCGCCGCTTGCATTACGAAGCCCGATGACGCGTCGTAGCCCGCACTCCATTGCGGCAGGTCCATCAGCGCAACACCGGGCGAGCCGATCTGGACAAGCGGTGGTGGCGTTGCGGTTCGCGACGGCACGTCGATCTGATCGTAAACGCTCGGGTCGATGGAAAGCGCTTGAACATCGCGCACGCCATGCTCGGAAACGTCGGTGAGACGCAACAATCGGCTGCGACCCGCGATATTCGCCGCAACGATGTCGCCCGGTTCGAGGGCTAGCGCGGAGGGCGGCAGTTTGAACGTCGCGGACTCACGCGTCGCCCACGTCTCGTAGAGCCAGCTTTCGACCATTGCGCCCGCAAGGCCATCATCGAGGACGATGGGAAGGTCGGCTTCGGCTATTCGCCCGCTTGCGCCGGTAAGACGGCGCGCCTCGACAACCGCTTGCGGATAATCATCGATGCTCGAGATGTAGCGAACCTTCGCCGAAGCTGGCAGATCGGTCTCCTGCGCGCGGGTCAGCTCATAAAGCGCATCGCCCGCGTCTTCCTCAACAAGGTCGTCTGGGCCGAGCGATATCGCAGGCGCGGCGCGGCCGCGATGGCGAAACACTATTCTGCCGCTGCTCTCGACGCTGTCGAAGAAGTAAGCCAATTCCAGCGGCTGGATCGCGTCGCGCGCCGCCATCGTGCGATCGATAACGTAGCCCGGCACGGTTCCTGTCAGTCCGGAAGCGTCGAATTCGGAGAAGCCCTGCTCGGTCAGGATCGCGGAGACGACTTCATTCAACGCAGCGCCGCCGAGGCGGCCATTGATCCAGTGACCGTGCTCCCAATTTTCGCCGTCGCCCCAGTAAGTGGTGGCCGATGGGAATGCCGGGAATGGCCGCGCGTCCCAGCAATAGACGTGGACGTGCGCAAGATCGACCATGCGTTGCCCGGTCACCGTCGAAACGGGATTGATACCCGCGACGTATCCCGGTTTGCTCCAATCGAATGCATCGGTCAGAACTTGGCGGTGACGTGCCTGCATCAGATCATCGCGAAAGCCGCGCGAATAATAGGGATAAGCCGATTCCGAACTCTTCGGATCGACGAAGACGTTGGGCTGATTTGCGCCCTTGTCGACCGCCGGACACCCGATCTCCATAAGCCAGAAGGGCTTCGATTGCGGAATCCACGATGTCGGCGTTCCGCTTTCAACGCCGCCCGGACGATTGAAATGGCGGTTGCTCCACCAGGACAGAATATCCTTGTAGCGGAACACCCACGACTTGCCGTACGCAGACGCGTGGCGCATCTCCGAGACGAAGCGCGAACTGCAGCATATCCCACGCCTTCTCCGCGCCGCGCCACTTCGCGAGTTCGTCGCACCAAGCGGCCGTGAACTGCGGACCGCGCAGCGCTTCGGCTTCATCCGCCGAGAACAATTCCGCGACTGCGCCGCTCGGCCACGTGAGGCGGCGTTTCGACGGTTCGAACACGGGCCGTTCGTGCGGCGGATGAATCGCGAGCAAACCCGATTGCCCTTCGATCATCACGTTGCGGACGTCGCCCAGAGTCTTGCCGACGAGGGCTATTCTTGTTTGTTGCGCTCGGCGACTCGCGTTCCGCGAGCCGGCCACCGAGCGCGGGCTTGCGTCGTCTTTCTTGGTTTGCGCATTGCGATCCTTCTGCGGAGAGCTGGCCGTAGCGGGCGCACCTGGGTCTTCGCCGTTACACGCGAGGCTCCTCACCCATTCGGCACCGGCTCGGGTCTTACCCGAACCGCGGCCGCCGAGAAGCAGCCAGACTCTCCAAGCCGTTCCCGTGGCTGTCATCCCGGGCGAGCCTTCTTGCGAGACCCGGGACCCAGAGCTTTCTTCTGCATCCGGGAACCTGGATCCCGGCTCTTCGCTGCGCTTCGTCCGGGATGACAAGATTTGGAGTGGTGGAGCCAATTGATCGTCCCGCGCCCAGATTTCCCAATCATGAGCGATGAACTCCAGCTCTTCGCGCGTCAGCTCATTCAGATCTTCGGCTAGGCGCCCGCTTGCGATTGAGGCGCTCAAGACGTTCCGCAATTTCGCGGCGTAGGTCTTCCGCATGGGCGAGTGCCTCCTTGCTCTTGGCATTCCCGCCCGTCGACTTTTGCTTCGTCATCTCGCGTTGCATCTCAACGGCTTTCTCCAGGGCATTGACCATCTGCGACAGAGCACGCGACGCGCGCTCGCGATCTTGCGACGTGAGGCCCTTTTGCTTCTCGAGCTTCGTCAGTTCGCTGTCGATCGTGTTGTAGACGCGCTGAACGAGGGATCTCTTTGTCGGCGGTTTGGTTTTTGGTGGCGCGCTGCGACTCCGCTGCGCGGAGCTGGCCGCAGCGCGCGGGCTTGGGTCTTCGTTCGAGGCGATCGATAAGGCTTCTGACTTTTTTGTCTTTGCCGGTTTCGACGTGGCACGCTTCGCCTTCGTGGCGCTCGCTGCCGTCTTCGTCGCGCGAGCATCCGATGCCGCTGCCATCAGCCGCCGACCTTTTTCGAATTTTGAAGGGATCCGCAATATGCGAGCGCGATGAGGCCGAAGCTGTCGAACCGGTGTCTCACACTTTTCGCGTTATACAGAAATGATGCCCGAGAAGCGTCGCGCTGTCAATTGCAAAATCACATAAGCTATTGAAAATAAAAGAATTAAATTGCTTTCCGTAGCCAACCTGAAATTATAACCCGCACGCCAATGACGGGGATAAGTTTCGCGAAATTTCTTCGCTATGGCTCAAGCTGGGAGAAAGTCCTCAAGGCCAAGCACCGCTTATGCCGGTCGTCGCCGTGGATGGCCGCCTTCGCGGCCATGACGTTGTGGAGAGCTTCTCGATAAAACCGTCATCCCGGCGAAGGCCGGGATCTGTCCAGGCTGGAATATTCCCGGCAACCATCCGCTTGGAGGAACCCCAGCCTACGCAGGTCGACAGGTCCTGGAGTTCGCGGTAGCGGCCGGCGAGCGCGGGTTATTTCGCGGATTTGCGCGGCGCGGGATTTGCGGCGGGCTTGCGGGACGAGCGTGGTGGAGCTTCAGCCTCCACCGGCAAATCCGGAATGATGTACTTCAGATAATTCTGTTGCTTCACACGGCGTTCGCTCATGGCGAAGCTGCGGACGGAGATGCCTGCCTGATGCACCGTTTCGGGCGTGCCGGAGACGAGCGGATGCCACCACGGCAGGTCGCCGCGGTCGCCCACGATGCGGTAGGCGCACGTCTTCGGCAGCCACGACAATTCACGCGCGCGGGCGATGTCGATTTCGAGGCAATCCGGCATCTTCTGGAAGCGGTTGGGATAATCCCGGCAGCGGCAGGTACGGACGTCGAGCATCCCGCACGCGAGCCGTGTCAGGTAGATCTCCGCTGTATCCTCGTCCTCGAGCTTGACCAGGCAGCAGCGCCCGCAGCCGTCGCACAGTGCCTCCCACTCCTCGCGGTTCATCTCCTCGAGGGTTTTGGTGCGCCAGAACGGTGGATCGTTGCCGTCCAACATCAGATGTTGCTCTTCCCTTCTGCAAGCTCTCGGGATAACCACAATTTTGTCGACTTGCGACGCCTAACGTCGCCAAACTCGGCTGGCGGCGCATTCGGTGGAACGCGTCGCAATTGGTGTTGCGAATAAGACTCTCGCTATAAGGGCTTAAGCCCGCGTCTCACGCGTGACAAGAGCGACTTAACGGTTCGGCGCGGGCAAGGGGTAGCGCTTCTTGAACGACTGGTTTCACAAGCAGGGCGGCCGGGATCGTTTTATCGATTGGCTAGCGCTTGATTCGAAGCTCAACTCTACGCTGGGCGACGCGTGGTCGCGGATCAAGGATTACTGGAACGCGGGCTCGAGCTATTTCGCGCGGTTCCAGCTTGTCGGCTGGCGGCGGCTGCTGAACGAATTCGCGTCCGAAAGCCTGACGATGCTCTTCGGCGGCTTCGTCGTGCTCTACGGGCTGGCGCTTCCGGCTTTCCAGGAGTTCGACGAAAGCAAGTTCCTGACCGGTCGCTATGCCGTCAAGTTCCTCGACGTCAACGGCAACGAGATCGGCAAGCGCGGCATCCTGCATAACGATTCTGTTCCGCTCGACGAAATCCCGGATGTTCTGATCAAGGCGACGCTCGCGACGGAAGACCGGCGCTTCTTCGAGCATTACGGCGTCGACGTGCTTGGCACGCTGCGTGCGCTCGTTACCAACGTGCAAGCGAACGAAGTCGTGCAAGGCGGCTCGACCTTGACGCAGCAGCTCGCGAAAAATCTCTTCCTCTCGTCGGAGCGATCGCTGCAGCGAAAGGTCAAGGAGCTGTTTCTCTCGTTCCTGCTTGAAAGCCGCTATTCGAAACGCGAGATCCTGAAGCTGTATTTCGATCGCGCGTACATGGGCGGCGGTACGTTCGGCGCGGAAGCTGCGTCGCAATACTATTTCGGCAAGTCCGTGCGCGACATTAGCATGGCGGAAGCGGCAGTGCTTGCGGGCCTCTTCAAAGCGCCGACGAAATACTCGCCGCTGGTCGATCTCGCGGCGTCGCGCGCGCGCACCAATCAGGTGCTCGATAACCTCGTCGAGGCCGGATACTACACGGCTGGGCAAGTGCACGCCGCGCGCATCAATCCGGCGAAAATCGTCGAAGCGCGCGCGACGACGAGCCCCGACTGGTTCCTCGACTGGGCGTACGAAGAAGTTCAGCGTATCGCCGACGGCAAGAACCAATACGTGCTCACGGCACGCACGACCGTCGATCTTACGCTGCAGCGACAAGCCGAGGAGGCGCTCGCTGCGTCGCTGCGCAAGGAAGGGCGAAGCAACAATTTCCACTCCGGCGCCATTGTCGTAATGGAGACGGACGGCAAAGTGCGCGCGATCGTCGGAGGTCCGGATTACGGCGAAAGCCAATTCAACCGCGCGACGCACGCCAAGCGTCAGCCGGGCTCGTCCTTCAAAGTGTACGTCTATGCTACGGCGATGGAGAACGGCTTCACGCCCGAGACAATGGTGCGCGACGCATCACGGTCGTGCGGAAACTGGTCGCCATCGAACTACGGCGGCGGCGGCGGGTCGGGCGCGCGCATTCCGCTCTGGAACGCCCTCGCCCGCTCGCTCAACACTGTCGCCACCGAGCTGTCGTTCGTCGTCGGCCGCGAGAAGGTGATCGAGATGACCAAGCGGCTCGGCATCGAGGGCGTGAAGAAGACGTGCTCGATGGCGCTCGGCGACGGCGGCATCACGGTGCTCGAGCATACGGGCGGGTTCGCTACGTTCGCGAACGGCGGCAAGCTCGCCAAGCCCTACGGCATTCTCGACATCACGACCTCGAAGGGCGATCTGCTCTACTCGCGCGAACGCGACGAGCCCCCCGCGCCGCAAGTCCTCTCGCGCCATGTGGCGGAAGAAATGAACGTCATGCTCAACCGCGTCGTGACGGAAGGCACCGGCGGCATGGCCAATCTCGATTTCACCAACGTCGCGGGCAAGACCGGAACATCGACCGGCCCGAAGGACGCGTGGTTCATGGGCTTCACAGGCAAATACGTGGCGGGCGTGTGGGTCGGCAACGACGACAACAGGCCGATGCGCATGGGCGTCACAGGCGGTCATCAGGCGGCCCCCATCTGGCATGATCTCATGACGGTCGCGCACGCCGACATGAACATTCCAACCATCCCGGGTCTCGCGCCGCATCCGAAACAAGTGGAAGAGCAACAACGCCTCGCGGAGATCAGGGCGCAGCAAGTGGCGGCGGGGCTCGCACCGATCCAGACGGACGCCTCGAAACCGCAAAGCATCATGCCGCCGAAGACGCGCGAAGCTTTGAAGATGCTTGTCTCCGCATTGCGAAAGGCGAACGGAGAGCCGGCCGCGCCGCCGGAAGCACCGCACGTTCCGCAACACGAAGACCCGAAGCAAGCGCCGCAGCCGGTCAACCGTCCCGACCGGCGCGCAACGCTGTTCGATACCTCGCACGACGATCTCTCGATACCGGCCTCAGCGCCGCCTCCGCCGGGACAGCAAGCGTCTCCCACGGCGTTGCCCTGATACGGATGCAATAGGAAACCAGCGACGTGGCATCGATCGAAGCCGAGCCAGCAGCCCCAACGAGACTGAGCGTGCTACGCACGATCGTCGCGATTCTGGTGCGCGCGATCACGGTTCTGATGGTGCTCGCTCTTGCCGTTGCGACTGGCTTATGGACCAGCCGCTATATGATAGATCGCGGCTCTCCGCTTTCTTCAGATAGATACGGGCCTTGGCTGCAATGGCGCGATGTCGGACGCGCGGCGGCCGACCCTTATACGAAGGCGCACGTGATCGCGACAGGCAAGCTCAGGATTTCCGCCGACAGCGCTGGCGTCTTCGAGGCGAGTACGGATTCGCAGGGCGCGCGACTGCACTCGTCGTGCAGCTACGTCATCGACGGCGCCAACATGCGCGGACTGTGGTGGAGTCTCGCCGTCTTCGACGCGCGCGGAAATCTCATCGCGAACGACGCCGATCGCTACGAGTTCACGGCCGACACCATCGCCCCCAATCCGAGCGGATCGTTCGTCGTTTCGCTCGGGCGCGACGCGCGTCCCGGCAACTGGCTGCCGACGAGCGGCGCGGGACGTCTCGTCCTCGTCTTCACCGTGCTCGATCCCGCGACCGGTCTGTCGTCAGAAGAGCGCGCGGAGCGCAACAAACATCTACCGGTTATCAAACGCGAGGGCTGCTCATGAAGCTGCTCAGAAACTTCGATTGGCGGCTGCTCGCGATCTTTTTTCTGCTTGCCGGGATCGTGCATCTCGTCGTCACGTTCCTCGCTGTCAACGATACGCGCCGATCTGCGTATTCTCGCCTGACACAGGAATTCACGAAGAATACGATGACAATCGCGGACGCCGTGGCGCCCCACCATCAGCCGCTGCCGTTCTTGGCGCCAGATGCGCGCTACGCCTTCTGCCCGTTCGAAACGAAGGATGGCACGATGCGCGTGCGTGCGCTGCTTCCCGATCTCGGCTGGACCGTCGGGGTCTATGCGCCAGACGGAACAAACCTCTATTTCGCTGCCGCCTCAGCGGACCGCGAGACGACCATCGATCTGTCCATCGTGCCTTCGGATGATCGCTTCATGGGATTGCCCGTCACGACAGCTGCGAACGTCGATCCGCAGCAGACAATCGCGGCGGCGAAGGGCTTGATCGTCGTCCGTGCGCCCGACAAGGGCGACCCCTATCGCGCCGATGAACTCGCGGCGCTGGCCAAGGCAACCTGCCGCCGCGAGGGTGCGTGATTCTGATCGAAGCCATGTCATTCTCGGACTCGTCCCGAAGATCCATTTGACATGGCGCGCGCGGCCCGGAGGATCCTCGGCCAGAAGCCGAGGATGACAGTGAAGAGGCACCGGCAATTGCCTTCCAAGACCGTCGTTCCTGCGTAGTCAGGGGTTCGCCGAAGCGGATGGTTGCCGGAAATCGTCCGGCCTGGACAGATCCCGGCCTTCGCCGGGATGACGGCAGAGTTGAGAGGACCCTCGCTCTCCAACGTCATGGCCGCGAAGGCGGCCATCCACGGCAACGATCAGCACACACCGTGGTTCGGCTTTCCGGATACCGGTCGCGCCTTCTCCGGGATGAGCGAGGTTTCGGAATGACGTCGGAGCGAGATCATTGTCATCCTCTGGCTCGTACCGAGGATCACAGTCGGAATTCATTTCCCGTCAAGCGTGAGCAGGCTCAGCTTTCCAGCTCGGGCTCTTCGCTGTGCCGCTTCGACTTCCTCTGATCTTCGGCGTCTCCGTCCCGTTCGTAGCGCACGCCCGGGAACAAAACGATTTCCGCAGATGAAGCCGCTTCGCAGGCCGCAAGAACTGATGCAGCGGCCGGTCTCGGTGCAAACTTGAATTCCAATATCGTTGCCATGCGCAATCCCCCAAGGGTCGCGAACGTCGCTCGCGCCATGCGGCATTCCCCGCCGTAATGGCTCCCGCCACGGGACATGAGACACGAAACGAAAGGTGGCGAGTATGCGCTGTTGCCGCCAGAATCATCGCATCATACGAATTACAGGCGTCGTCGAGTTAACGAATTGTAAACACGAAACGCACGAGCGCCCGAGTGTTGCTATTTCATCAATTCGTCGCCGAGGAAGTGGCGGCCTTCGCGATCCTCGATCTCAACCACCCAGATGTCGCTGTCGAATCCCGCTTCGCGTTTCAGCATCTCGTCGGCTTCGGCCTCCGGCACGAACTCGCTCTTGAAGCGCGACACCCAGCGCCTATCGATGTCGGCTTCGTCGAGTCCCGCAGGCGCAGGTGAAAAGACGGCCGCCATTTTGTCAGGGCGCACGATCTTGATGAAAATCGCTCCGGCGTCGTCGTCGCCGTGACGCGCGATAACGCCCATCGCGCCGTTGTAGACGCAGCGGCGAAGGTAAGCCTTGATCCAGATTTCCGATTTGAGGCGCATCGATCCACGTTAGCAGGCGAAGAACGAAAATCGCTAGCGCTTCGATGCCTTCGCGACAGCTTCGCGACGCGCTTTCGGTTCGCTTTGCAGACGGAGCAGGCGGCTTTCCATCGGGCCTGAGATGCGGCCGCTGACCTTCAGCTTCTGATCGGTTTCGAATTCGCGGACAGCGCGCGAGAACTCGGGCGTCAACGCGGCGCCCGGCACGCCGGTCTGATAGCCGAGCGCGGAGAGCTGCTGCTTCACCGTACGCACGAGGCTTTCGCCGTCGGGCGACATCGTCCTACCGGGGCGAGCGGCGTTGGATGGCAGCGAAGAGCTGCCGAGAATGAGCTGGCTCAGGAGCTGGTCGCTCGGTTGGCCCGTCAACACCAAGCCGTTGTCGTATTCATAAGCGAAGACCGCCGCGCGCGTGACGAGTCCAAGGACGCCGTCGGCCGGACCGGCATCGTAATTGATGTTGTTGAGCTCGCGCTGCACGCCCTTCGTGATGTCGGCGCGGTCGGCGTCGTCGCTGACGCTCCCCGGACCCGGAGGCAGGACGGCGTCGGCGGCGTTCTGCTGCGTGCCCGGACCCGGCGACGTCGGCCCGAGCGCCAAGCCCGGCCCGTCGACCCATGAAGTCCGGTCGGTGATGCCGCCGGTTTCGATCGCACTGCCTTTGCCGCCCGTATTCTGAAAGACAAACATGTTCAGTGCGACGCTCGTGGTCGCCAGTAGCGACAAGACGGCTGCGAGCTTTAGGTCCCTCTCGGTCATGCTGCCCGTTCCCTTGTTGCCCCCGCCGGCGAGTATCGCGGTCAGCCGTTAAGACCTCCTTAACCGTCGGCCTTAACCGTTCAAAAACGCGTCGATTAAATCGATAAAATTTGAAGCAAATGCAGCTCAAATTGTGCGGCGCGGGCTAGCTTAACCTTGATGCGGGGATGCTATCGATGTGTGTGAGGGATGATCCCTCGTTCAATCCGCTTCCCGCGCCGACACCTCAGATCGGCCGGCAGACGCGAAGGTTTGTGTTATGGGTTTGTTGCGTATTGCCACAGTCGTCGCGATCGGGGTCGCCCTGCTTCCCTCCGACAAGGAGCAGCAGCAGCGGCTTTACGAGCGTGCCGGCGCGAGCGCCGAATGGGTCATCACGTTTTGCGACCGGAACACCACCGTCTGCGCGAAAAGCGCTGAGTTGTGGACCCAATTCGTCGCCAAGGCTCAATTCGGCGCCCAGCTCGCTTACGATATGGCCCGCGAGCGCTACGCCAATTCGGGCGCCATGAGCAACGCGAGCCTCAGGCTCGACGATACGAAAGGCAGCGGCGGCGTCGCCCCGGCCATGCTCGAACGCGACAGCGGCACTCTGACGCCGTTCGATAAAGCCCCCGATTGGCGCGGCAAACGGCCGAACCACAACGGCGTCTAAGCCGCGAGCGGGTCTCTGTCCGCTTCCGGCCTTGCCCTTTCCCTGCCCGGCCACCTATGTGTAGGTAAAGCGATCCGCTCGTGTTGCGGATCAAAGCCGGGCGATCCTCATGAGCATCGAAGACATTCGCGCCGATTTCGCGCTCCTCGACGAATGGGAGGATCGCTACCGCTATGTCATTGAACTCGGTCGCGCGTTGCCACCCTTCCCGAACGAATTACGGACGGATGCCAACAAGGTGCGCGGCTGCGCGAGCCAGGTGTGGCTCGCGACTCGCCGCGTCGGCGATCCGGGCCAGCCGAGTTCCGGCGACACACTTGAAATGCAGGGAATGAGCGACGCGCACATCGTCCAAGGTCTCGTCGCGCTGCTCTTCATCATTTACCAGGGCAAGACGCTCGACGAGATCGTGAAGACGGACGCCGAGGGCATCTTCGCGAGTCTCGGCCTGAAAGAACATCTGACACCGCAGCGTTCCAACGGTCTCGCCTCGATGGTCAAGCGGATCAGAGCCGACGCGTCGCAAATGCTCGCGGTGTAAGACTTCTTCTTCCGGCTCGAAACAAGCGCCCCGATGGTGCGGATCACTCTCATTGCCGCGAAGGCGTGGATCCGTTCGATCATCATGCCTGGACAGATCCCGGCCTTCGCCGGGATGACGGTAGTGTTGGGAGAGCTATCGCTTCCGCAACGTCATGGCCGCGAAGGCGGCCATCCAAGGCGACGATTCGGCACCCAGACAGCAGGCGACATGCGCGGTGGTGAGGGTTGACTGGGTCCCGGCCTTCGCCGGGATGACGGTGTTGTTGGGAGGGCTATCTCTCCACAACGTCATGGCCGCGGAGGCGGCCATCCACGACAACGATCTGCATGCTAGGTGTTTCGGTAGACCCCCGCTGAGTGAAGCGAAGACATGGGAACCAAACTTCGTGCGCGACGGAAGCCCTGGGTTTTGCAAGATGGCTTGCCGGGATGCCAACTTGGCAGCTTCGTCAGCGAGACGTCATTTGGAAATGGCCAGCGCGATCACAGAAGCCCTGGATCGATTTCGGGGCGATAGTCGCCTGCGCCCCAATGGCGGATGCGCACTGGCTCGTCGCGTCTTTCCGCAATTACAGACGGCAGCATTCCGTAGTGCCGGGCGAGCTGGCGAAGCGCGATCTGCAATATGATCTTGCCGGACCTCTGCGGCCAGCCGCCCGCCTTTTCGCTCGCCTCAAGCCCTTTCAAATGACAGCACACGTCGATCAACACGCCCGCAAGGTCAGGCCCGACGGCTGCGAGCGCACGCTTCACTCTTTCGTGCGCAGCGACGACGGAGTCGCGGATATCGGGGCCGATGTCGGGAGCACCTCTGCCGCCACCACCGCCCGACAGGAACAGCGACCAGTTCGTCGTCGTTCGCGGCGTCATTTGCGCGAACCAGAAATCGGCGCGAAGCTTTTCACCAGCATCGAACTCGGCGTGCGTCAGCATCGGCTGGCCGTCTTTGTCCTTGCGGCGCGCGAGCCACGCGAGCGGGCTTTCGGATAAATTGCGCTGCGGCGCCGCAACAGACTGCTCTTTCGACGATACGCGAGCGCGGCGCTGAGTTCTTACAGCCATTCGTGATCCTCAATTCCAGTAGATGTATGCATTCGGTCATGGAGCTGCGCGCGATGGACGAGCGTCGGCAAAGCCCAGCTCAGGACGTCGAGCGCGCGATCGAAATTCGGATTGTCCCGGCGATATTCGACTTTGAGGCACGCGTGCGCGACCGTGGTGCGATCACGTCCGAACATCACGCCTACCTCCGTCAGCGACATCGCGCAGCAGACGTGCGCGAGGTACATCGCGACTTGCCGTGCCTCGGCAATATCGCGGACGCCGCGCGTGCCGCTCCAGAGATATTCAGAGTGGACGCCGAAGACGGTCGAAATGGCGAGATCGATCGCAAGGCGCCTCTGATCGTAGCCGAGACGCGGTTGTATTTCGGCGCACGCAACGCTCCGATGGCGCATCTTGCGTGCGGCAGAAAGCGAAGCCTGTAACATCAGTTCTTCCGGTGGTCCGACGGCCGTTCGCTTGGCGCCGGCAGTCGCGGCGGTGAGAACAAACGCTTTTGTCGATCGCTGCAGTTGTGACATCTCGGAGTAGAATACGGGCGGCGCAACAGGCGGGGATAAGTTTTTTTGGGGTCTTTCGATCTTCACCCTGTTGTACGGGGACGCCCAAAAGTTATCCCCGCGGCGCGCGCGTACTTCACAATCGCTCGCCATGATGAAGCGCGTTTCGAAACGAGACAGGAAGCCGCCGGCCGATACATGGTCGGGCAATCGTCGCAATTCAGAGTCCAGTTCGCAGGAGGATGCCCTGCGATGTTTACCGATCTGGCCGAAAGATCTGAACGACCGCTCGCTCGCTGGCCGCAGAAATCTTGTTGCGATCATCGAACGGGAAGTGCGGAAGGAACGACGCCTCGGACTTGCGCGCCATCGTTCGTACGATATCGCCCGGCACGCAAAGCTCGCGCAGCTGCTGAAGGACGAACGCCGTCAGCTTCTGATGCTCGATCGTGCGGAGTGTCGTGCACCTGCGCGCCGCACGGCAGAGGCCGGCAAGCGAAATGCGTTAATCCAGGAATCGTTTCCCGATTGAGAGGGAAAAAATTACCGCCGTGAGACTAGCGCTCGCGGCGAGTGCCGAGACCCATTTTCTTCGCGAGCTGCGAACGCGCGTTCGCGTAGTTCGGCGCGACCATCGGATAGTCGGGCGGCAGGCCCCACTTCTCGCGGTACTCTTCCGGTGACAAGTTGTAGTGCGTCCGCAGATGCCGCTTCAGCGATTTGAACTTTTTGCCGTCTTCGAGGCAGATGATGAAGTCCGGCATGACCGACTTCTTGACGGCGATTTTCGGCTTGGACTCTTCCCGCTCCGGCGGTGCAGACCGTCCGGCAGCACGGCTCAACGCCGCGTGCGTCTCGGCGATTAGGTTCGGAAGCTCGGTGGAGGAAATTTCGTTATTACTGACGTAGGCCGCTACGATGGTCGCGGTGATCGTCACGAGCTCAGGCTGGGCTGAACTGTCCATGCGCTTGTCTTCCGCCTCTTCCGCCGGCCGATGACCGGCCCCCGACCGTCCGTCCATATCGACTTTCCGCCGCTACGTTGCCCCAACAAAGGCCGTTGGATTTCTCTGCGATATGAGCGTCGAAAGCGCTTTCAACTCGCTTTCACTTGCGAAAGCTTTGACTACAGGATCTCTGCATTGTCAATCTCGCCTCCTGATTAGATTACGACATCGCTAATTCTTGGCGACATGCATGTTTCATTTGGTCATTACTCCCCCGTTGACGCATGCACGCAGGCGGCGGAGAAACGTCGCCCTGATCATTTAACCAAGCTCGAAGGTAAGCATTCCGATGACCGGCCCCATCACCGCCACGACGAACGCATCTTCGGGTGCCGACGATATCTCGCCGCCCTCGCCACCCATCGCGCGGCGCCTGCCGGTCGTCTCGGCCCACCATGGCGTTACGCTGACCGACGACTACGCGTGGATACGGGCGGAGAACTGGCAGGAGGTGATGCGCCAGCCGCAAGCGCTTGCCGGACATATCCGCCACCATCTCGATGCGGAGAACGCCTACACCAAAGCCGTTCTCGCGGACAACGAGCCGCTCCAGGAGACGCTCTTCAAAGAAATGAAGGCCCGTCTCAAGGAAGACGACAGCCAAGTGCCGCAACCAGATGGGCCGTTCGAGTATTTTCCCCGTTTCGTCAAAGGCGGCCAATACGCTCAGCTCTGCCGCATACCGCGCGGCGGCCCGGCAGATGATGTCGCGATCTTGTTGGACGGCAACGCAGAGGCCGAAGGCAAGAGCTACTGGGATCTCGGCGCGACGGCGCGTACGGGCGATCACAAGCTGCTCGCATATGCGACGGACGACAAGGGTTCGGAGCTTTACACCGTCCGCATCCGCGATCTCGATACCGGCAAGGACCTGGCGGACGAGATCCCCGATACGCATGGCGCGCTCGAATGGTCGAGCGACGGACGCACGCTCTTCTACATCAAGGTCGACGAGCATCAGCGCCCGCTCTTCGTCTACAGCCATCTGCTCGGCACGTCCGCATCCCAAGACAAGCTCGTTTATACGGAAAAGGATTCCGGCTTCTTTGTCGGACTTTCATCGACGCAATCGAAGAAGTTCATCCTCATCGACATTCACGATCACGAGACGAGCGAAGTCCATCTGATCGATGCCGACGATCCCGCTGCGCCTCCCCGTTTGGTCGCGGCGCGCAAGGTCGGGCACGAATACGGCGTCGAACATCATCGGTCGCTGCTGATCATCACCACGAATTCAAACGGTGCCGAGGACTTCCGCGTCGTCACGACGCCGGTGCACGCAACGGGCGAAGAGAACTGGAGCGAGATCGTTCCGTACAAACCGGGGCGGCTGATCCTCGACGTCGGCGTCTACGGGCATTTCATGACGCGTCTCGAACGCGAGGATAGTCTACCGCGCATCGTCATCACGCCGATCAACGCAAATGCGGGCGGCGAATTTCTAGACGCCGACGGCGAGCACAACATCGCCTTCGCAGAAGAGGCTTATGCGCTCGGACTTTCGTCGGGCTACGAATTCGAGACGACGCGCATCCGCTTCACCTATTCGTCGCTGACAACGCCGGCGGAGACTTACGACTACGATATGGCGACGCGCGAGCGGACGCTCAGAAAGCGTCAGGAAGTTCCGAGTGGGCACAATCCGGCAGACTACGTCACGCGCCGCCTGCTCGCCCCCGCGAAGGACGGCGCGCTCGTTCCGGTGACGCTGCTCTACAAGAAAACCGCGCCGCTCGACGGCTCCGCGCCCCTGTTCCTTTATGGCTATGGCGCCTATGGCATCGCGATGCCGGCGTCGTTCTCGACCGCGCGGCTGTCGCTGGTGGATCGCGGTTTCATCTTCGCCATCGCGCACATTCGCGGCGGCAAGGACAAGGGGTATCGCTGGTACTCCGACGGCAAGATGAAGAAGAAGAAAAACACCTTCACCGACTTCATCGCGGCGGGCGAACATCTCATCGCCGAAGGCTTCACGCAGCGCGGCCGCATCGTCGCCAACGGCGGCTCGGCGGGCGGCATGCTGATGGGCGCGATTGCCAACATGGCGCCGGATCTGTTTCTGGCGATCATCGCGGACGTGCCATTCGTCGACGTGTTGAACACGATGCTCGACAAAAATCTGCCGCTGACGCCGCCGGAATGGCCGGAATGGGGAAATCCGCTCGCGAGCAAGGACGACTTCGATTACATCCGGAGCTACTCGCCCTACGATAATGTCGAAGCGAAAGACTATCCGCACATCCTCGCTCTTGCCGGTCTCACCGATCCACGCGTGACGTACTGGGAGCCGGCGAAGTGGATCGCGAAGATGCGGGCGCTCAACACGAGCGACAATCTCGTGCTGCTGAAGACGAACATGGGTGCGGGTCATGGCGGCGCTTCCGGCCGTTTCGACGGCTTGAAAGACACCGCGTTCAACTATGCCTTTGCGATCAAGGTGGCGGGACTTGAAACCTAGAGGGGGACTTCCCCCTCTTCGTATTTTTAAGACAAATTAGTTGCTTTCTAATGCTCGACAAACCTGGATGAGCAGATAATATCTGCACACTGAGCTATTCCTCACTCAAAGTCGAAACTGACTCTTCTTCCCATCCTACCGCCTGGACAGTCCAGCGGCAGTTCCGGAGATTCAGCATGTCGCGTCTTTCGACCTTCTTCCACTCCAAGCATAATCAAACCGCTACGATCGCTGCTCTTGCGATTTCACTTTCCGTGGCAGGAGGCATCGCGCTCGCCGCACCCGACAAGTACAGCGTGAAAGTTCCAGGCGGTCTCGCGTTCTCCGAATTCAGAGGATACGAAGACTGGCAGAGCGTCGCCGTCAGCCAGACCGAAAGCGCGATGGCTGTCATCCTCGCCAATCCAATCATGATCGAAGCCTATCGCGCGGGCATTCCCGACAACGGGAAGCCGTTCCCCGAGGGTTCCAAGATCGCGAAGATCCATTGGAAGCCGACGCAGAGCAAGGACTCACCCTCGCCTGCGACCGTGCCTGGCGAACTGCTCAACGTCGACTTCATCGTGAAGGACAGCAAGCGTTTCGCGGACAGCGGTGGATGGGGTTATGCCGCGTTCAACTACGATACGGCGACCGATTCATTCTCGCCCGCAACGGCATCGGATTCACCGCCGCAGGAGAACGACGCTAAGTGCGGGTTCGCCTGCCACACCATCGTGCAGGCGAAAGATTTTATTTTTACGGCGTATCCGAAGAGATAAAGGACAGCGCCGCTCGCGGCCAGCACCTTAGGCGCAATGTTCTCGCCAGGAAGTGCCCCCTGCTTCCTCATTGTCGTCTCTCCCACAGAAACAAAAAAAGGCCCGCGGATCGCGGACCTTTCATTCTGAGCCGTGGCCTCGCCGGTTGGCTTATGGCGCAAGGCCTTTTGCCTTGTCGCGATTCTTCGCGTCTTTGAAGTTCTTGACCCCGCTGACGTTTGCGGACGTGAAATCGGCGTCCAGAAGATTTGCTCCGCGAAAATCGGCGCCCTCGAAGTTGGAACCGCCAAGCTCGGCATCGTCCAGGTTGGCGTCTGTGAAGTCTGCTCCCTTCAACGACGAGAACTCGATCAGAACGCGGCGCATGTTTGCTTCGCGGAACGACGCTCCGTCGAGGGTCGAGTTGCGGAACGTTCCCCGCATCAGTCCCATCGACTGATTGGCTTCGTTGGGCGACAGGTCTGCCTTTTCGAAGTTTGCGTTTCGCAGGCTGGCCTTGCTGAAATCGGCCGCGACATGGGCTTTGGAAAAATCCGCGCGTTCGAGATCGGCATTTTGAAGCTGGGTTTGAAACAGGCTTGCGCCCCTCAACTTCGCGCCCACCCATTTCGAGTTCAAGGACCAGGCGGAATCCAGATTGACGCCATCGAGGTTCGAATTTGAGAAGTCGGTACGCATAAGACGCGCCGCCTGGAGATTAACGCGATGAAGGTCCATGTTGGACAGGTCCAGGCCGTTGAGCGCCTTACCGGAGAGATCGAGCTTTTCGCCCTCCTTCAGCTTTCCGAGAGCGGCAGCGACATCCGCGCGGCTCATCTCAGCCTTCGTATACGCGTCGGAGCTGAAATCGACCATGTCGGTCATGCTCTGCGCAAAGAGAGCGGGCGCACCCAAAATCGCGAAACTTAAAAATGCAATCAATCGCATCGCTTTAACGCTCCAAGAATTGGCCTTTGCGAGAGAAGAAGTCGCGCTGACAAGAAGTTCGGGCCAGCCGTCGCAAATGTTACCAGGAGCTCGATCTTTACCGCGCAATTGGCGCGTTGCTCACCCCCAAAAACAAAAAAGGCCCGCATATAGCGGGCCTTTCGTTTCTAGAAGCAGCGCTTAGGCTGCAACCGTGCCGAAGGTAGGCGATTTCGTAGCCTCCTCGAGTGCCATATCGGATTTGAGTGCGATACCACGATAGACGTTCTTTCCGCCGATCTTTTCCTTTTTTATGCCAAGTTCGTCGAACTCGCGGGAAAACCAGACTCTCGTTGCGTAGTCTCGCTTGGTTTCATCACACCAGTCACAGTAGCTATCGTAAAGCTCGTTTGCAGTGACACTCGAATCGTCATTAGCCTCGATTTTCTCCTTGTAGAAACGTTCGGTGTTATTCTCGGGGACGAGACGCGCAACTGGCGCCACGACCTTGCTTTCGACGACCTTCGTCTCAACCTGATGCACTTCTGCGGGCTGAGCTTCGATCGCTCGCACCGGGACAACGGGGGCTTCGAGAGCGATCTCGAGCGACCTGTTGTCGTTGGCGCCGGAACGCGGCTTTTTCGTTTGCGCGATAACCGGTGTGAGCACCGGAACCGCCACCGCTGCCGCAGCGGTGCCTCCTTCGGTCGACGCCAGTTTCGGCGTGACGAGGTTGGGCTGGCGATCATACAGACGCCATTGGCTGAATGCGACGTACATGCCGAATCCAGACCCGATCTCGAGCAGCAGGGCGACGAACAACGTCAATCCCATCTGCACGTTTTCGATCTTCACGCTTGGAAAGAACGCGTTCGCAAGCTCGGTCAGAACCTTTGCCTGCGGGTCGGCTTCCGACATCGCAGACGTGCCTGCGGTCGCATCGATCTTCGACTTGAGCTCTGAGATACGCGCATCTGCTTGCTTTGCTGAGCTTGCGGATGCGAGTTCGGCGTCAAGAGAGGTCAACTGCTGGCAGAATGTCCGCTCGGATTTCGAGCTGACTTCCTTACAGCCGTTCGACCACTGCCAGGCCTTCTGCAGCTTCATGCCATCGATCTCGCTCTGCACAGCCTCATACGGGCGATGCTGCGGGATCCATCCGGCTTGCTCCTCGGCGCGTTTCAGCTCGCTTCTCAGATCCTGATAAGCTTGCGCTTCCTGCGCACGATGCCCGGTCGTATCGAAGCGGTTCAACGCTGCGTGACCAAGCGCGGAGGTCATCGAGTAGGCCGAAACGACCACCCAGACCAGTGCGGATGCTGCCGCTTGCGACCACATTCGATTGCGGACTGCGGCAAAGAAGAAAAACGGTACAAGAGCTTTCATGCAGTCGGCGGCAGCGGACGCTGCACCGTAGATTTGGCCATCGAGCTCGGTTCGTCCGAGACTGAAGCCAAAACGCCAGTTCATAGCAGCGGAAACGGCGAGTAATACGCCTGCTGCCAGAACCCCCAACACGCCTAAAACGTGTCTCATCGTGTGCCCTCTCCTGTGGAAGACCGATCAGATACTCAAAATACTGGACCGGCCATTTCGTTGTGGCCCCACGCCCGAGGGTGACGCAGGCCAAGCTCCAGAACGCGAAACGGGCATGACTGCGAAGGTACCCCGTCCGATCGACTGTGAGCTCCGAGTGCCATCCCCATGGCATCGGCAGACGAACGACGTAGATACTGCACAATCACGCATACCAGAGCCGCCACACTCGCTTCCGACTGCAAGCCGCCGCCACGATTTCGCCGCAAGAAATCAAGGTGGAAAACTTTATCTGCACTGCCGGAACACGGGTGGAAAACTTACTCGAATTAAACTCCCCTCTCTCTCAGCCGTAGCTGAGTCGTTGGGGGATGTGAATCCGAATTGATAGCGGAATCAGAATTCTAGAAAGCCGTGCTCAACGTGACGCGGGCGTCATATGACAGTCTCCACAGGTACGGCGCATCGGTTGAAAAGTGGCGGTTATCAAGAGGTTTTGCACCGGTCCCGCAGGCTCCGCTCAAGGCGTCAATTGTGGCAACCGCGTGCTCGGACCGTTTTCAACGCCCCGAGGACATGAGCTTTCGGCATAGGCGCTAACCGCGACGCGACGCATTTGCCGTTTACCAAAGGCATCGAGTTGGGGCATTGTCTCTCGTGTTGGCCTAGCACCCTACTGCCGGGTCGTGCCGGCTGTTTCGAGTGTTGCAGCACAGGGAAGTTGGTGGAGTTCGAGTCATGCCGCGCCCGGGCATATTGCTGCTTCTCTCTGGAGGCGTTGCGCTCTCGGCTTATGTGCAGCTGCCGCCAGATTCTGATGTCTCGCGCGATCTCGCGGAGATCACGCGCATCTCGGCGGCTCCCGATCGAAGTCAGCAAAGCGACGAAGTCATCCGCTCGTTCGCGCCGGCAAATCTGGCTTCGCCAGTCCGCGAGCGCGCTGTCGCCGCGGCCGACGTAGGCGAAAGCGCGCCGCGAGCCGTTGCCCTGGTCAGAAGCGGAACCTGGTCGACGGTGGTCACGTCGGAGCCGTCCGCTGCTTCGCCCATAAGATCGTCGCGCGCTGCCGACAGCGCAACGCGGAACCAGCTTGCGCACGATCTGCAGCAGGAGCTGCAGCGGGTCGGCTGCTATCAGGGCGAGATCACCGGCACCTGGAATGCCGCGACCCGGCGCGCGATGGCCGCCTTCATGGACCGGGCGAACTCGGTGCTTCCTTACGATCAGCCCGATTACGTGCTGCTCGCTCTAGTTCAGAGCCATCAGGAGATCGCCTGCGCGGCGGAGTGTCCGGCTGGGCAGGTTCAGGAGAGCGGCAACCGGTGCGTGCCGCGCGCCGTCGTTGCGCAGGCGGCCAAGAAATCGAAGCGGCTTGAAGATCGCCGCATTGCGGAGGAGCGGCTTGCCGCCAACGAACCGCGGCAGGCAGCGTCCGAGCCTGAAGTTCTTCCGTGGTTGAAGCACGAAGCTGCGACCCTGCCGCCCGCGCAGATCGCTATCGCCCCTCGTCCGAACCCGCTGCCGGGCCGCATGTCTATTGGTGGCCCACAGGTGGAAGCGGTTGCCGCGCCAGAGCCGCTTACGAGTTCGCTCCTGCCGCCGGTCATCGCGATGCCGAATAATACTGCGCCAGACAATGCCGCTGCGAACCGAGGCAACAAAGTCGCGGCGCTTCAGTTCGATCCCGATGCCGACGACCTTTCGGATGATAGCGGCGTCATTCCTGATAATAGCGTGCCCGCAGCCGCGGACGCGACCTTCGAGGTTCCGAAACAGAGAAAATCGCGGCGCTCCGACAAGGAGAGCCGCCCCCGCCGCGATAATACGTATGCATCCGCCGGGCGGCGGCGGCACGGCGATCCGCGCCCCGGCACCGCGCGCTACAATCTGATGCAATCGCTCGGCGGCATCTATTGACGGCCAGCCGTTCGCGTATTGCCTCTGACCCAGGCAAGATAATCGGCACTCCCGCCCACGACCGGAATGACGAGCACCCCGGGCGTTTCGTACGGATGGTTGGCAACGATATACGCGACGGCGCGGTCGGCTCCCTCCGCGGCGAGCTTGGCGGTCATCAGGGTTTCGTCCGCCGTCTCCATCTTGCCTTGCCAAACAAAGACCGACGTTACCGACGCCAGAACGTTGACGGCCGCGGCGAGCCCGTGCTCGACCAGACCGCGTGCGGCGGCCATGGCCGTTTCCCGGCTTGGGAATGTCGCGTAAATCATCACGACGCCATCGGCTGGCGGAGCGGCGCGCTCTCCGCTATCCCGCAAGGGGGGCTTGTTGTTTCCCAGCACTTGAGCGAGCTTCCCTCCCCTGCTTGCTGCGACTGACCAAGACGTGAAGGCGATTGATGGCGAAAGAAAAACCGAAGTTCGACCGCATCGCCTTCGTCGCGAGCGAGGTGCCAGAAGCGCTCGAAGCCCAGCAGGCCCTGATCCGGCGCTACGGTGAAACGGAACCGGCAGAGGCCGACGTCATCGTTGCGCTTGGCGGCGACGGCTTCATGTTGCAGACGCTACACCGTTTTATCAACGACCGAATTCCGATCTACGGCATGAACCGGGGCTCGGTCGGCTTTCTGATGAACGACTACAAGGAAGACGCGTTGATCGAGAGGCTGTCGGCTGCCGAGACGAGCCGCATTCATCCGTTGTCGATGATCGCGACGGACGCCAACGGCAAGGCGTACAAGAGCCTTGCGATCAATGAGATCTCGTTGTTTCGGCAGCGCTATCAGGCCGCCAAGTTGCGGATCGCCATCGACGACAAGGTGCGGCTCGAGGAGTTGATCTGCGACGGCATCCTGGTTTCGACACCGGCCGGGTCGACGGCCTATAACCTTTCGGCGCACGGCCCTATTCTGCCGATCAAGTCGTCGCTGCTGGCCGTCACACCGATCAGCCCGTTCCGGCCGAGGCGATGGCGCGGCGCCATCGTTCCGAACAAGGTGCGCATCGCGATCTCGGTCATGGAGCACGAGAAGCGGCCGGTCAGCGCCGTGGCGGATCACTTCGAGACGCGCAATGTCATCAAGGTCGAGGTCGAACAGGCCCGCGCCGTCGAGCTTTTCATGATGTTCGACCGCGAGCACGGGCTGGAAGAGCGCGTGCTGGCCGAGCAGTTTAGATATTGAGAGATCTCGTGGCTGGCGCATGCACCGCACAGCGGAGTCGCCTGCCACAATCAAAAACCGACTGGCCCTCCAACGCTGCCTTTAAGCACGCGCAGAGGGCCATGATGTGGTTTGAAATGGTGCGCTCTCGATTTCCCGGCCGGCGGTGCTGATCCCGCGACTCCCCGAATCAAGTTTGCAACCACGCATTGGCCTAGTGTGGCACCCTATGGTTAACGCCACACTAATGGCTGCCGTCAGGCGATTAGGCCTGCCAATGCTGAACAAGAGCCTCGAGTTTCGGACGCTCGCGCTCCTCGGGCTTCTCCATCGGGGTGCCGATGTGAATAAAGCCCGCGATTTTCTCGTGCTCGGCAAGACCAAAAGCCTCGCGGACCGTCGGGCTGTAAGCAATCCACTCGCTGAGCCACGATGTTCCGAAACCCAGCGCATTGGCTGCCAGACACATGTTGAAGCAAAGAGCGCCGACCGAAAGCACCTGCTCCCACTCGGGCGCGCCCGGCCGCGCTTTCACCGACGAAATGACCGCGATGACCATCGGCGCCCGCGTGAAGCGCGCACGCTCCATGTCCAAGCGCACATGCGACGGCGGCTCGCGCTCTTCCTTCTCGCAGGCCTTGGCGAAGATCTCACCAGCGGCAGCGCGGGCGTCGCCCTCGAAAATGATGAAGCGCCAGGGAGACAGCTTTTTGTGATCTGGGACGCGGGTTCCGACCGTAAGAATCTTGTTGAGTTCTTCGGGCGTTGGCGCGGGTGCGGCGAGCCGGTCCGGCTTGACCGAACGTCTTGCCGCAAGAAATTCAAAAAATGCGGTATTCATGCCTTGTTCCGTGCTTTTGCGTGCCCGTCTCGCTATACGAGGCTACCTGCTGACACAAGCTGTCCGTTACGATCAGAGTCGGCATAACGAGACGACAAAGGGCGGCGTGGGGGAGAGATGCGCCTGGAATTCTTGAGATTTATTGCAGTCGCCGGATTTGCTGCGGGCGCCTTCGTCGCGGGGAGCGCCGCCGCGCTCGCCGAAGAGGCTCCAACGGCGATGATCATTCTCGATGGCTCGGGCTCGATGTGGGGACGCCTCGCACCTGAGAACAGCGCTAAAATCGACATCGTGCGCGATAAGCTCGGGGGCATTCTCGCGACGCCGTCATCCGCGCGGGTTGGTCTGATCTCGTTCGGACATCGACGTCGCGGCGACTGTAACGACGTCGAGTTGATCGCCGGACCGGACCGGCCTCGTCAGGATGTTCTCGAACCGATCGCGAAGCTCAATCCGAGAGGGCCTGGACCGGTGACGGCCGCCCTCAAGATGGCGGCGGACGCCATCGGACAATCGCGCCCGGCGCAGATCCTGGTGGTTGCAGATAACGCGGACAACTGCCGTCAGGATTCCTGTGCGATGGCGCGCGAGATCGCCAGCGGCGCTCCGGGTGTCGCTATCCAGGTTATCGGCATCGGAATTCCAGCCAATGAGCGTCCCCGCCTTGCCTGCGTTGCAGAGGCGACCGGCGGCCGCTTCTACGATATTGCAGATTCGAATGGTCTCAACGCCGCGCTCGATGAAGCGACGCGGCTCGCCATGGTCTCACCCGGTGCTGTCGCTGGCGGGAGCGTGACTGGCCCAGCTTCGGCTCCGCCGCCACCGGCCGGCGCTTCGCTCCGTGCTTCAGCCGCTCTGGTAGAGGGCGGCCCACTTCTCAAAGTCCCGCTGACGTGGCGGTTCTATAAAGCGGGCGGAAAGGACGTGCTCGGCCAGGGTGTCGATCATGATATCTCGGTCAAGCTCGCTGCGGGCGACTACGACATCGAAGCCGAACTCGGCGGCATCAAGGCACGACGGACGATCACGGTCGTCGATGGCGAGGCCCAGAGCATCATCATGCCTCTCGATGCCGCTCACCTTGTCGTGCGAGCCGCTGCCGCCAAGGGCGCGCCCCCTTCCCCGAGCGCCGTGCTGACGCTGTCGTCGGGAGGCGAGCCGGTTTCGGTCCAGCGCGGCGGCGCGATGGATGCATACCTCAAGCCTGCGGACTACAGTTTGGTTGTCGTCGACGGGGCGGCGCGCTCCACGCAAGCGCTGAGCCTTGCGGCGGGCGATGACAAGCCGGTCGATGTTGCCCTCTCCGCCGGACTTCTCAAGATCTCTGCAGCGGCCGCAGACGGCAAACCACTGAGCGACGTGCTGCTGACCGTCGATACGGACGATCCTGAAAGCCCCAATGGGCGGCGCGAAGTTGCGCGATCACGCAGCCCGGAGGCAAGTTTCACCCTGTCAGAGGGCACATACTACATCGGGGCGCAATCGAGCAGCGGCAGCATCAGCAAGCGCATCGGCATCGGCGCGGGACAGACCGTGACGGAAGCGCTGGCCGTGAAGCTGGTACCTGTGGCGATCTCGGCGCTCATCGCGGGCGCACCGCCGAAGGCCGATCAGAATATATTCTATCGCGTCGATCGGATCGATGGTGACCGCATCAGCATTGCGCGTGCCATCGGTCCGGCGCTGACTCTCGATTTGTCGCCGGGGCGTTACCGGATCACGGCGTCGTTGGCCGTCTCGCATCTCTCGGCATCGAAAGAAATCGTCGTCGATGGCGGCAAGCCGGAAAAGGCGATCATCGACATCGCTTCGGGAGAAGTGAATTTCGTGCCCGCAGCGGGCGCCGTCCCGGCGTTCGGTGACGTGTACTGGGAAGTGTCGGACACCACCGGCATGCCGATCTGGCGCGCGACGGGATCGGAAGCGACAGCCGTTCTCGCGCCGGGCCAATACACGGTGCGCTTCGATGTTCGCAACGCGCATGGGAAGGCGGCGTTCGAGGTTCGTGCCGGAGAAAGCCAAAAGATTGAGATTGGACCCGGATGACCAACGTCATGCGCAAAGTTTCCCTGTCGCGGGGCCGACTGTCGTTCGGCGCCATCGTCGCCGCTGTGCTGACGGGTGTCTTGCTGTCGATTGCCGCTGCGACGGCGTCGTTCGCTGAAGAGCCGATCCCCGATGGCCCAGCGCCTGCGCCATGGGGGCCAGTTGGCGACAAGCGGAAAAACACGACGACGGTCGAGCGCGCGAAAATGAAGGGCTCGGGCGTCAAGCTCGTGGCGCTGCTTACGGGCGACGGGCAGCAGATCGAACAAGGCGTTATCTGGCGCGTGTTTCAGTCACCAGGATCGGCGGGAAAATCCAAGCTCCTGATGCAATCGCGCGAGGCGAGCCCGTTCCTCAAGCTTCCTCCCGGCGACTACATGGTCAATGCTGCCTTCGGCCGGGCGAACCTGACGCGCAAGATTTCTGTAAAGGCCGATGGTCCCCCTTTCGAAGCGTTCGTTTTAAACGCGGGTGGATTTCGGCTTGCGGCTCTTATCGGCGGCAAGGTGGCACCGCCCGGCGCGGTCAACTATTCGATCTATTCCGACGACCGCGACGAGGCCGAAGGCACCGCCGCGATTATCAGCGGCGCCAAGCCGAACCTGATCATCCGGCTCAACTCCGGAATTTATCGCGTGGTTTCCATCTACGGCGACGCAAACGCAAAGATTGAAACCGACGTGACGGTCGAAGCCGGAAAGCTGACGGAAACGACGATTACTCACACCGGCGGCAAGGCGACGTTCAAGCTCGTCACACGCACGGGCGGCGAGGCCATGCCCGACACGCGGTGGACGATCCAGACCGACGACGGCGAGACGGTCAAGGAAAGTGTCGGCGCGCTTCCAACGCACGTCCTGGCGCCCGGAAAATATCTCGTCACCGCCTCGTCGGGCGGTCACATTTTCCAGAGCAATTTCGAAATTCAGGACGGAGACAATATCAGCGTCGAAGTTCTGATGGCGGCGACCAATGAGGCGGGCAACGGCATCTCAAGCGGAGCGACGACCATCGCGCCGACGACCGGCGGCCTTCCGATGGGTTTCAGAAATCAGTGAGCACCCAGTCCGTGGGGCAACCGTTTTCGCGCATTCGTCGCTCCACCTGCGCGTGCTGCGCCTGGTCTCCGCCTTCGAGGAAAGCCGATCGCGCCATCTGCCATTGCTCGCACGCGCTCGTCAGATCTCCGGCGGAATAGGCCTCTTCTCCGAGAGCGAGGCGCGCGGCGGCATGCGCTGCAGGCGGCCCATGAAGCGCGCCGTTTCCTGCAGCCGACCTTAGCGCCGACATGCGCTCGCCGCTGTTTCCCTGACGGCCATGGGCAGCGGCAAGGTCGAAATAAAGACCCGAGAGCGCGGTCTTGCGGCCATCCGCTGTCGCTGCCTCGATCTTCTTCAGGATTGTATCGACGCTTTCGAGCTGCACGGGTGGCGCGAGATCGACCGCCGGAAGAGCGGCAGAAGATTGCGTTTCAGGAACGGCGCGAAATGGTTCGATTGTCCCACCACGCGCCCCAGGCAACGCGCCTCGTTTGTATCTGTAGCTGCCCCACCAAAGCCGGAGGAGCGTCAGCAAAACCGCGACGGGGATCAGGAAGGCGATCGTTTCGATCAGCGCCGTCATCTGGTCTCATTCCCCATCGTCACCGCTCCCCGAATTTGCAAGCCCGCCAGTCCCCCGGCAGCCAACTTATCAGCGGAAGGGTATCGCGTACATGAGGCCACCCTTGCTCCACAACGCATTGAGGCCGCGATCGAGCTTCAATGAGGAATTCTGGCCGAGCGTGCGCTCGAAAATCTCGCCGTAGTTTCCGACTTGCTTGATGATCTGGTAACCCCAGTCGCGCGGCAGACCGAGCGGCGCGCCTAGATCGGCATCGAGCCCGAGGAAGCGGCGCACCTCGTGGGATGGCGACGACCTCATGGAGTCGATATTGTCGCTCGTGATGTTCAACTCTTCCGCGGCGACAAGGGCCATCGCGGTCCAGCGCACGATCGCAAACCAACCGTCGTCACCGACCCTGACCGCCGGCCCGTAAGGCTCCTTGCTGATCATCTCCGGGAGCAGCATCTGATCGGCGCCGTTCGCCAAGCGGCTCTTCTCATACCCGAGCAGCGTCATGTCGCCAGTCAGCACCGTGCAACCGCCCGCCGAATACGTCTTGACCAGCTCATCCCAGCGATCCGACTGAATGCGCTGGTAGCGCATCTTGCGGCCACCGAAGTAATCGGCGATGGCGGACTCGTCGCTCGAATCCGCCAAGACGCAGATCGAAGCGCCCGACAGCTCCAGGACGCTCGCAATCGAATGATTGCGCGGAATCATGAAGCCCTGACCGTCATAATAGAGTGCGCCTGTGAAGCGGGCGCCGAGATCTGTGTCGCGTGTCAACGTCCAGGTCGCGGCACCGAGCAGAACGTCCACCTCGTCTTCCTGCAACGACTTGAAGCGGTCAGCGGCGCTCAAGCTCAGGAATTTGACGGCATCCCGATTGCCGAAAACGGCCGCGGCCAACGCGGAGCAGAATTCGACGTCCAGGCCTTTCCACGTGCCGCGAGGCGTGACCTCGCTGAAGCCGGCAGCATGATCCGTCACGCCGCACACGATCTTGCCGCGTGCGCGCACAGCGTCGAGAATATTCATTGGCGCGCTTATCGCTTCGGACGCCGAGCCGATGCCAGCGACGACCAGCGAAAGCGCCGCGATCAGAGCCCGCATTGCAATCATCATCTGCGCGCTTCCGACCTGTGCATTACCCAAATCTCTTCTTTCATGACAGGAAGCAGGAGATAACAACGGGCCACCGGCGCAATTGTCCGAATAAGCGCTGCCAGACATCTCGCGTCAGCGCGTAATGGTCAAGGCCTTGACCGGGCACCAAACTTGCGTCACGACGGCCAAACCCCGCCCGGAGTAGTTTAGAATGACTGTAAAAGATGATGGCCCCGAGGGCGGAGAGCGTCCCGAGACCGAAGTCGTGCACTTCGGCCGCAAGCCATTCGAACAGCACGGGTTCGTCAACACACCCGTCTACAGGGGCTCGACCGTTCTTTATCCGACGCTCGACGCTCTTCATGCGCGGACCCAGCCCTATACTTATGGCAGGCGCGGCACCCCGACAACTCATGCGCTCGAAGAGGCCATCACGCATCTCGCGGGAGGCGCCGCGACGATTTTGACTTCGTCTGGCCTTGCGGCAATCTCAACGGCGATCCTCGCTTTCGCGCAAGGCGGCGATCACATCCTGATGGTCGACAACATTTATCAGCCCGGGCGGGCTTTCGCCGAAAAAATGCTGAAGCGTCTCGGCATCGAGACTACCTTTTACGATCCGCATATCGGTGGCGACATCGACAAGCTCTTCCGGCCAAACACGCGCCTCGTCATGGTCGAAGCGCCCGGCTCGCAGACCTTCGAGATGATGGACATTCCCGCGGTAGCTGCAGCGGCGCACGCTAAAAATATCTGGGTTCTCGCCGACAACACCTGGGCGACGCCCCTCTTTTGCAAACCGCTGGCCCTCGGAGCCGACGTCTCGATCGAGGCCGGCACGAAGTACATTGTCGGTCACGCGGACGCGATGCTCGGCGCCGTGACGTCGAATGCACGCGCTGCGAAGTTTCTCGACAATGCCAAGGAAGCGCTCGGAACGTGCCCGGGCTCGGAAGAAACTTATCTCGCTCTGCGTGGTCTCAGAACGCTCGCTGTTCGTCTCGAACGCCATCAGCGTTCGGGCCTTGCCGTGGCGGAGTGGCTTGCGGCGCGGCCGGAGGTCGACCGCGTCCTGCACCCGGCCCTTCCCTCCGATCCGGGTCACGCGCTCTGGAAACGCGACTTCACCGGCGCGAGTGGCCTTTTCACGATTGTGCTGAACCCCGTCTCCGAGACGAAGCTTGCGGCGTTCCTCGACGGCCTCAAATTCTTCGGCATGGGGTATTCATGGGGCGGATACGAAAGCCTCGTCGTGCCGTTCGACCCGACAAGCTATCGCACGGCGACGCGGTGGCATGGGCCAGGCCCGGCGCTGCGCTTCCACGTCGGACTCGAGGCCGTGGACGACCTGCTTTCCGACCTCGCGACCGGTTTTGAACGGATGAAGGCCGCCTGAGCAGAGCGCGTTTCGTTAGAAGCCCAGGACCTGGCGGATCAGATCACCAACGCCGCCGTTGTTTTTTTTGTACTTGCCGTCATTGGTCACTCCCATCGGTGGGTCGAAAGTGCGCGTCGGGCTCGAGCTCTTGAAGCGCACCTGCTTGAGCGCCGAGGTATCGACGGCAGCCAGATGATCGCGGCCGACGTCGATCCGATCCCACTTACCCGCTAGCGCGAGCGTGATGCGCTGCTGATGGCCGTACCAATCCTTGTAGTAGTGCGCTTCTCCACCTTCATCGACCCAGACGGTGAAGTAGCCGACGTGCACGGGGACGGGATGCTCGAGCGTGAACTCATTATCCATCGGTCCGTTACGCACGAGCGTCTTTACGTCCGGAGCGGCCGCGCCGCGGTCGATGTCGAAGATCTGCTGCGCGAAATCCTGGGGGTTTCTAACGCGCATGCACCCGTGGCTGTAAAGGCGCACCGGATCGTTGAAGAGCGACCTCGACGGCGTATCATGCAGATAGACAGAGTGCTTGTTCGGAAAGAGAAGCTTCACGAGGCCAAGCGCGTTGTCGTCGCCTGCCGGCTGATAGAATGTGTAAGCGCTGAGGTTCGCTTTTGCCCAATTCACTTTCGTGCTGTCGATGCGCTTCCCGTTGCGCATGACGACATAGCCCTGTCGCTCGATCGAGCGGCCCGAGAGCAGCATCGAAAGCTTGATCGAATCCGGAATATTCCATTTGGGCTTCAGGACAATCGTCTTCATGTCCTTGGAAAAAATCGGCGTCTGCTTATCGGCGGTGCCGACGACGACGCGGTCGCTGAAAAGCGTCTTGTCGTTGTCCGTCAGTGCAATCGAGAACGATGGAACGTTGACAAGGATGTGCTTGTCACCCAGCGAACGCGGCATCCAGCGCCACTCTTCCATGTTGGCGAGCACGGCCGTGATCTTATCTGCCTTCGATGCCGTGGCGCTGCCTGCGAGCGCAGCGCGTGTCGAGGGGCCGACGAAACCGTCGGCATCAAGACCATTTGATGCCTGGAATTTTTTGACGGCGGCTTCGAGCGCGTTGTCGAAGAGATCATCCGAACCGGCTTCCGACGCGAGACCGAAACGTTTCTTGAGAATGACGACGTCGGCGTTGCGAACTCCGTTCGACAGCATCTTGCCGCGCGCCGGAATGACGAACACTTCGGCCTTATCCGTCGTTCTGCCCTGAAGCTCCGCAAGCAGCGCCTTGAGCTTCAGGAACTGATCTTGCGGCGGCTGGAACGAGCGCAACACCTGATCGGGGTCGGGCTTGTCTGCGATCCGGGCCAAGACTTCCGGTGCAGCGGTTATGACCGGTGTTCGATCGATATAGGATGAAAGCTGCTTCTCAGGGTCCGGAATGCGACCGCCTTCCGCCTGATGCGCGTAGAGCAAAACCGCGCCGGTGATTTCGAGTTCGGCTGCCGCGAGTTGATCGGATGACCACTGCCCCGGAGACTGCAGCTGGCGCGCGGTGGCGAGCTTGAAGTCGGTGGCATCCAGTCCCCATTCACCCGCGCGGTCGAATTCAGCCAGCACGAGTGCAGCGGCATGGGTCGGCGCTTGCGCATCTACCCAGAGCGGGCGGCATTCGCGGCTTTGATAGAATGCAGCGACTGCCGCACGGTCGGCTTCCGGAACGCGGATTGCGGCGGTGGTGGAAAGCTTGCCGCAGATCGCGGCCGGAACACCTGTCAGCGTTGGCGGCGGCGGCGCCTCAACTGCCGGTGTGGGCGCGGGGGTAATGGCCGCTACCGGCATATCCTCTGCTACCGCGAGGGTCGGCAAAAGCGCCAGAACGAAAGCGCCTGCCACCACTGCATGTACCGTCGCGAACGGCTTAGCGATCGAAGGCTGAAGACGCTGGTAGAATGAAATCATTGTACGCACCCGCTACACAACTCTCGATGACTGCAACACCGCGGCAGCAACGTAAGCCAGGAGCCGTCGACCGCCAGCCTAAACTTATGAAATGCATCCAGTGGTTAAATGTTAGTGATCGTCGTCGGCGCAAATTTTCGCTCATTCTTGCGTCGCCGCAACGACATCGAGCTGGCGATCCCGGCAGGGGTCGAACCTGCAACCTTCGGAGTCGAATTCCGACGCTCTATCCATTGAGCCACGGGACCGCGATGTGACACTTCGATGAAACCAACAATTGCCGCTTTCGCATTTCAGAATTGGATTCACGGCGCAACCCGTAAACCGATTCCTATGAATGATGGCATAGAAGCTGCCGCGTAAAAAAGCATTCATAGGTCGGAACTCCGGGCATGGCGTCAGATTATTCCAGCGAGCGGGGATGTCGGCATTTTTCTCTGGGGGGAACGTCGAGGTCATGACTTTCATCGAACAAACGTGCCATCAGGGTGCGGTTGCGCTCTGGCGCCATCGCCCGAACTATAAGGATCTGCACGCGCGGATCTTCGTGCGGTTCGTGGAATATTCGGAAGTTTCCGGCTATCGCCCAACGTCGTCGGCTTACGTTCTCGCCTGCCGCGGACTCGCGGCGGCGGGCGCCAATGCCTACCGCCAAAAGGCCCCTGCCATTTCGAAGTGGACGAGCGCCGTTTCAGCGGAGCCGCAACTTTTGCAGCGAAAGCTTTCGCAATTGCGGGCGCAAGCTCAAGACGAAATTCGGCTTCATCAGGATATTGTCGCGCGCATGGTAAAGGTCGGCGCTTAAAGCTCATTTCCTGAAAATATCTCTTTCTTTCGCCCTGTCGCGGCCGTGGAACCATCCACTGCAGGGGGTCGTTTCCGGAAAGGAAACGTTCACAAGAAAGAGGAGATACCGATGAATTTCTTGAAATCCGGCGCGGCGGCTCTGGCGATTGCCGCCGTGAGTTCATTCAGCTCAATGGCATTCGCTGCCGACACGAGTTCTGGCGTCAGCCCACAGTCGCCCGGTTCGAAGCCAACCACCGTGATGCCCGCACCGAACGAGGGTGCAAGCTCGGGCGAAGCTGGCACGTCAGCGTCAACGCCAGCAGGAATTCCGGCTGATCCGACGACGAATGAAAATGTCCAGCCGGGTCCGTCGACCAACACGCCGAACGATCCGGCTGCGGGCTCGAACCCCGGCGCGCGCATTCCGAGCTCTCCGGAAGGCACGGGAACCTCGAGCCCGTGAGTGCGAAGCGAGCAATTCGCTCCAATATTATCGGCCCCGGGCACACGCTGCCCGGAGCCTTTTTTATTTCCTCAACGTGTCTCAATCTTCGCAATCGCGATAACGCCGCCACCAATACGGGCTGCCGGTCTGAAGTGCGCGGCGATAGATCCATCCGCAGTCGTCGCCGGTGTAGCCGTAGCTGTCATCGTAGTAGTAGTCGCCGTAATAGGGCCAGCCGCCGCCGACGATGATCGGATATCCCCGGCGGTGATGCCGCCAGTTGCGTCCGCCGTGTCCGCGATAGCCGTCGTTCGCAAATCTCCGGCCGCCCCGAAACGCGCGGTCGCCGCGCGGGCCGTTTCCTACGCGCGGTCCCCGAAAGGCCTCGCCGCGGAACGATTGTCCTCTGAAATCGGAGCCACGGAAATTGCGGCCGCCGCCAAAGCCTGGGCCGCCGCGGAAAGAGCGCGATGCGAAACCGCCGCCACCCATGCGGCCGCCTCCGCCAATGTGGCCTCCGCCAAAACGACCGCCACCGCCGCTGAAATGACCACCACCACCACCGAAGTGACCACCTCCGCCGCCACCGAAGTGACCGCCGCCACCTCCTCCTTCGCGCGCGTCGGCCGTCACGCTGCCGAGCGTCAAAAGCAGCGCCGCCCCCAGCGCCGCAAGCATTTTCAGGTACATTGAGAACTCCTTGGTCTCTCTTGAAGTGGGATGCCCTCACGACATCCTTGGAAGTGGTAACTAGGTGGCAAATGCCGCGGTTCCTAGACGGAACCCGCGCGGCGAAGTTGCTGGCCGCCTCGTCCCGATACAAATCGCCGGCAGTTTCCTCGCGGGAGGAACAAAGTCTTATCTCCGGCCATTTGCTAGATAGACGAATGCACCAGCATACGTCAGGCGCCTGTCAAACGGTGCCCGAGGCCGTTCGTGAGTTTCCAATGCTCCGAGCGGCTTTGCTTTGACCTGTATCTAGCTCGAGGGTAGCCTCGAGCGTTACAAGGTCTTCGATAGTTCTACGCGCGGACCCTATCGCATGCCGAAGAAAAAGCTATCCGAGTATCGCGCCAAGCGCGACTTCACGAAGACGGCGGAGCCGAGCGGATCGGCGACCGTCCGCGCTGCGCAGAATTTGCGCTTCGTTATTCAGAAGCACGCGGCGACCCGCCTTCATTATGATTTTCGCCTGGAGCTCGACGGCGTTTTCAAATCGTGGGCGGTTACGCGCGGGCCGTCGATCGATCCGAAGGACAAACGCCTCGCGGTCGAGGTCGAGGATCATCCGCTCGATTACGGCGACTTCGAAGGCACCATTCCGAAAGGGCAATACGGCGGAGGCACCGTCATGCTCTGGGATCGCGGCTTCTGGGCGCCGCTCGGAGATGAAAGTCCCGAGGCGCAATTGCGCAAGGGCGAGCTGAAATTCGTACTCGTGGGGGAGAAGCTCAAGGGCAGCTGGGTGCTCGTCAAGATCAAGAACGATCGCTTCGGCGACGGAAAGCGTAACAACTGGCTGCTGATCAAGCATAAAGACGAAGGCGCACATCCCGGCGACGACGACAAGCTTCTGTCGTTGGACCGATCCATCGCATCCAACCGCACCATGGCGCAGATCGCAGCGGGTGAGGGCAACGGACCGGAGCCATTCATCCTCAAAGGGCGGAGAGCGAAGCGTCCCGACGCTGTCTGGCATTCGGATGGCAAGAAGGCCGATGACGACGACCCCGAGCCTGCTGCACGAAAGAGGCCGCTGAAACGTATGCCGGTCCGCAAAGTGGCGAAGACACGCGCGAAAAGCGCTGCGGATGACGCCGAGACTTCCGGCGCGCGAGTGCTCGGGATTGCCATCTCGCATCCCGACAAAGTGCTTTGGCCCGCCTCTTCCGATACCGCCGTTACGAAGATTGATCTCGCGCATTATCTCGAAGCGGTCGGCGACTGGATGCTTCCCCACATCAAGGGACGACCCTGCTCCGTCATCCGCGCGCCAGACGGAATAAACGGACAAACCTTTTTTCAGCGTCATGCAATGCGCGGCATGTCCAAGGAGATCGATCTCGTGCGGATATCGGGCGACCGAGAGCCCTATATCGAGGTCAATTCGCTCGAAGGATTGATCGCGCTCGGGCAGATCGCGGCGCTCGAATTTCACCCCTGGAACTGCGCGCCGCTTCTGCCGGACGTGCCGGGCCGCCTCGTCTTCGATCTCGATCCCGCGCCTGACGTCGCGTTCGCGCGCGTCGTCGATGCGGCGAACGAGCTGCGTCAGCGCCTCGAAGCGGTCGGCCTCGTTGCCTTTTGCAAAACCACCGGTGGCAAAGGCATCCACGTGGTCACGCCGCTTAAAACGCGCGGCGGAGCAGCCGTCGGCTGGGACGAAGCCAAGATGTTTGCGGGCGCCTTATGTCAACAGATGGCGAAGGATAGCCCCGAGCACTATCTCATCAAGATGACCAAGAAGCTGCGGGAAGGCCGGATTTTTCTCGATTACCTCCGCAACGATCGCATGGCGACGGCGGTCGCGCCGTTGTCGCCGCGCGCCCGGCCGGGCGCAACCGTGTCGATGCCTTTGACGTGGGGCCAGGTGAAGCGAGATCTCGATCCCAAGCGCTTTACCGTGCAGAGCGTGCCTGCGCTTCTCAAGAAGTCCGCGGCGTGGAAAGACTACTGCGACAGCGAGCGCCCCTTGAAGAGCGCCATCAAAAAGCTTCTTGGATCCTGATGGCCATGCGGGCGAAAGACGGGATTGCGCGCGCGAGGTCGGGGACATTGAAGGTCCCGACAGCGAAGATCGCAGGTGCGATCAAGTCACCGATGCCCGATTTCATCGAGCCGTGTCTCGCGACACTCGTCGCCAAGCCTCCGATCGGCAAAGAGTGGATTCACGAAATCAAGTTCGACGGCTATCGCATTCAGGCACGGATCGATCGTAAAGGCGTGCGTCTTTTGACCCGGGCAGGTCTCGATTGGACGGAGCGCTTCGGCGCGCTGTCGACATTACTCAGCGATTTTCATCGCGGCACGGCGATTGTCGATGGTGAGGTCGTCGTCGAGGACGCGGAAGGACGCTCAAGCTTTTCGGCCCTCGCAGCAGCGCTCAAGGGCGGCGGAAAAGAGAAATTCGTGCTAAACTGCTTCGACATCCTCTATCTCGATGGTTCTAACCTTATCGATGCGTCACTCCAGGATCGCAAGAGCGAGCTGGCGAAGCTTTTCGTACGAAAGTCAAAGACCGGCGCGATCCGTTACAGCGATCATCTGGCGGCGGACGGTGCCCGAATGCTGTCCGATGCGTGCAGCCTGGGTCTCGAAGGCATCATTTCGAAGCGCATCGACCGTCCCTACCGTTCGGGGCGTCACGATGACTGGCTCAAATCGAAGTGCATTCAAGTCGATGAATTCGTGATCATCGGATATCTCGTCTCGAATGCTGCAGCGAATGCAATCGGCGCGTTGGTTGTCGGCTACTACGAGCGAAAGCAGCTTATCTATGCGGGCCGCGTGGGCACCGGATATACGCAACGTGTCGCTGCCGATCTCATGCGCCAGCTAAAACCACTGCGGGTCGATACGGCCCCGGTCAAAGCACCGTTGACCAATCTGCAGCGGAAGGATGTCGTCTGGGTGAAGCCGGATCTCGTCGCCCAAATCGAATATCGCGCTTGGACAGGCGACGGACTTTTACGGCATGCGGCATTCAAAGGCTTACGAGAAGACAAGCCTGCGAAGGACGTCCGCCGGCCGATCACCAAATCGATCGAAAGCTGATCGGCCCGCGATTTCAGAATGCGCTCAAGAGCATTTTCTGAGCGAGATGTGGCGTCATGAACATCCACATCCACAACGCGAAGATCGGGTGCATTAAAACCTCCTGAGTTTGCCAACGCAATCAGGCGACAGTGCACCCCGTGCTCAGTTCCGGTGTCATATTACCGAAGGACGCGACAGTTCTCTCTATTCGCGGTGCTACACGACGATAGCACGAGTCTCGCGTTGCCCGGTCGATTTCTCAGCGCGCGCGCGACTTGCGCTTTTGTGCTTTCGGCGCTGCGCGCTTCACCGGCTCGCGCTTTTGCCGCGAAGCTGCCGTCTTGGTGCGCGCTTTATCGGGCTTCGCATTCGATTTTCCGGTCGAACGACGCAGCGCTTCCATGAAGTCTATTACGGTACCCTTGGACGGTTCGTCTCCGCCCGCCACTTCCGTTGAAAGTCCGCCCGCCACTTTCTCCTTCACGAGGTTGCGCAGGGCTTCGGCATAATGATTCTTGAAGTCACCCGGCTCGAACTTGCTTGCGCGATCTTCTATGAGTTGCTTCGCCATGTCGATCAACTCCGGCCGAAGCTTGCTCGTGCCGATTCCGGAGAAGATCTCATCGGCATCGCGGATCTCGCTCTCGTAGCGCAAGGTTTCGAGCATCAAGCCGTCGCCACACGGCTTCATGGCGATGAGATTTTCGCGGCCACGAATAGTAAGCTGGCCGACGCCGTATTTTTTCGTCGCGCGCAAGGCATCGCGGATGATGCGATAGCCTTCCTCGGCAACGTCGCCGTCAGGCAGCACGAAATACGGATTGTCGAAATAAAGCGGATCGATCGAGCAGGCTTCGACGAATTCGGTCAGCTCGACGGTATGGCGCGTCGTCAGCTTCAGCTTGTCCAGCTCTTCCGGTTCGAACAGCACGTAATTGCCGTCGTCGAGTTCGTAGCCCTGCACGATGTCGGATTGCGGCACGACCCGGCCGCTTTCGCCCGCGACCTTCTGATAGCGGATGCGCTGTTTCGATTTGCGGTCGACCTGATGTAGCGCGACCTTGTCTTCCGATGCTGTGGCGCTGACCAGACGAATGGGAATGGTGACGAGCGCAAGCCGCAGATGTCCTTTCCAGAAGGATCGCGCAGTTGCCATGGCTCAACTCCTCGAGAACGCAAACTAGACAGCAGAGTACCACGCCGCGCGCGGGACGGCGAAAGCTTCCATGAGAAACGTCCGTTAACGAACCCAAGTTCCGAAAGAATTGAAATATCTCGGCATTCAGAGGTTAATCAGGTATCCGTGCTGGTCGCCACCCAATGATAGGGATGAAGAAGTCTTCTGCGGTGAGCTTCGGCGGCTTCGCGCGTTTCGAAGATCATCGCCTGGGCACGATCCTCCGTCTGATCGCCGTTTCCGGCGAGAAAGATTTCCGCGCCCACATGGACGACATCGGGCTTTCGCTCCACAAGCATCCATCGCATTGCGTCGCTCCTGATTTTTGACGCGATACTATCGCGCAAGGATGCAGCCGACACGAGTAATTCGCGAAGCGCGAGGATCACATCCAGGACTGTTCTCCGGGACAATAAAAAACCCCGGTTTGAGCCGGGGTTATCGCTCTTGTCGAGCATTCCGATAATGCCGTCGCTCCGAAAACTGCTGGACGAACTCTCGTTGGCCCTTCAGTTCCCGTCCGCTGTCTTACCTAAAGCAACGCATGTTTCCGTTCGGCATGCGAACAGCCCGGTGGCCGGTATGGCGCACGCACCATCCCTGATTTTGGCCACCCCAAATGCATCGGCCGGTTACGCTGCTACGATGACGGTTCGGACCGCAGCCGCCGAGCGCAAATGCGGGCGAAACGGCATACGACAGATCGATGGAGAGAAGGGTCACGCTGAACAGTGCAGCAAAAAGCTTTTTCATCTGAAAGCCTCCCTGGGTGTGAGTGAGAAAGTGGGTGATCAGCAGAGGACGACCGACCATCCGAACTTACCGCTCGACGACCAGAGTCCGGCGTGAACATCCCTCACGGAAGTTAATGCTTTTGCTCGCGCCGATGGTAAAACTACGCTGACTGATCGAATGAAAATTGCTTCATTTCTCGATCCCGAATTTTCATCAGCACGCCAAGCTTCACGATCCGCGGTCTAGTGATAGAGCGGTCTCGGCCGTGAAGCTGCGTTGCACGATTGACGATTTCGAACGATCGGGCCGAACTCCGATGATCTCGTGCAAGAGATCGCGCTGAATAATTCATCGCGCTCAAATTCTGCGCATTTCATTGCGCTGCACATCCTCAATACGCAGAATTTTTTGATCAGACCCTTGTGCTTTGCGGCACAAGCAAGTGCATCGCAGCATCGAATCTTTATTTCGCATGACGAAAAAATATTGACGGACAACGAACTCCCTGCGTCACTTACGCCGCAGGGAGCAGCACCCTTATTGCCGAGTCCGGGGAGCGGAACGGAGCGCTGCAACGATCGCAAACTTTGAACCACGCACATCGGAGGCAAGACCAAAACGAGCACTTCAAAGCGGCGATGAAGGGAGAAAACGAATGCAAAAAATGATCTCTGATCCACGCGTAAGCAAGATGTTCTCTGGCGACCGATTATGGTCGCTGACGGCAATCGCAGTCCTTTGGCTTCTCTATGCGTTCGTCTTCTACGAAGTGAAAGACGACGCCGGGCCTCCAGGAGTTGTATGGTCGCTTCTGATCGCGGGCGGCCTTGTCATTCTTTTCAACACGGCCGCCATTTTCGCGATGCTCTTCCATCTGAGTGAAGAGCGCGACGAGATTTACGGTCTCGACCTGCACTATCTCGATCTCAAGAAGCAAAAATAAAACCAAGCGATAGGTGGACCGTGGCTAATTCACATTACGAGCCGCCGAAGCAATCAACCTTCGGCCAGCTCATCGATAGTCTGTTTCTTCTCGTTCTGGTGCTCGGAGCGCTGTTTACTCCGCTCTATTTGAAACTCGCCGGCGGCGGCAAGGTCGATCTTGCGGTTGCCGACAAGACCACCTGGGCCGGACTCGGCCAAAATGCCGTGCAGCAAGCACAATGGGAAAAATTGGGTTTTACGCCTGATACCGCGGCATCAATGATTACTTCGCGCTTCGATTACAGCTTCAACGTAGCCGAACTTGCCGTCACCGCGATCGTGATCGTCGGATACTTCGCTCTGCTCTTCATCTTTTCGCGCAGCGAGTATCGCGAGGTCATCGAGGAGCGTTTCGGTAAAAGATGAGGGCATCAGATGAATAGTTTTCAGCTTTTGGAATACGGCGCCTGGGCACTCTCGGCTCTTCTCGGGCTTTGGATGCTCTTCGACATGATCAAGACGAACAAAGCTTATGACGAGGACCTTCTCACCTCGTCCAAAGAGGGCGAGATCGACGATACGCTCGTCATCGATCCGACCCATCAAGGGGGTCATCAATGACGCAATCTACTGCTGTTCACGGCGAGAAAATCTCGCTGTTGCGCGTGCTGGGTCCTGGGCACGTCTGGGCGCTCGGCGTCGGCATCGTGCTTGTCGGCGAATACATGGGTTGGAACTTCGCGGTCGGCAAAGGCGGCATGATCGCAGCGCTGATCGCGTGTTGGGTCGCGGGACTGCTCTACACATGCGTGGCGATGATCGATTCCGAGGTGACGTCGACGGTCGCCGCGGCGGGCGGTCAGTATGCCCAGGCAAAGCACATCGTCGGCCCACTGATGGCATTCAACGTCGGGCTTTATCTCGTATTCGCCTACACAATGCTCGAAGCGGCCAACGCCATCACGCTTGGATATCTCGTTCAAACTGTTGGCACGATGGCGGGCTTTTCCGACGTTCACGATAAGCCGTTTATCGTTCTGACAATCATATTCCTCGCGTGGCTCAACTATCGCGGTGTCTACGCGACCCTGACGGTCAACCTCGTGCTGACAGCAATCGCTTTCATCGCGATCCTTATTCTCTTTGCGGCGGTGAAACCGTGGTCGAACGAATTGCTCGATCATAAGGCGTTGCTGAACGGCCTTCCCTACGGTTGGCTTGGCGTCATCGCATCTCTTCACTTCGGTCTCTGGTATTACCTCGGCATCGAAGGCACCTGTCAGGCTGCAGAAGAAGTGCGTTCACCAGCGCGATCGCTGCCTCTCGGCACGATGACCGGCATCATGACGCTTCTCATCGCGGCAACGATGACGTGGTACGTGTGTTCCGGCCTCATGCCGTGGGAATATCTCGGCCAAGCCGTCACGCCATTGTTCGACGCCGCGCGGCTAACGAACTCTATGCCGCTCATGGTGTTGCTGTTTGTCGGAACCGTTTTCTCGACGCTGGCGTCGGCGAACGGCTGCATCAACGACGCGTCGCGCGCCTGGTTCTCAATGGGACGCGATCGCTATCTGCCGATATGGTTCGGCGCTGTGCATCCCACGAACCGCACGCCGTACCGGTCGATCGTGTTCCTCGTTCCGGTGGCGCTTGTCTTTGCCTACTTTGCGCCGCTCGACCAAGTCATCACGTTCTCGATCTTGTCGGGATTGCTTGGCTACACGTACATGTCGTTCAACGTCATCCTATTCCGGCGGAAGTGGCCGCTCGGAACGATCAAGCGGGGATATATCCACCCCTTCCACCCGTTGCCGGCAATCGTGCTGCTGGTTCTTTGCTCGGTGACCTATTTCGCGGTGTTCCTCGGATATGGAACGCAGCTCGTTGCGATGCTCGTCTTCTTTATGGTCGCATCGCTCTGGTTCCATTTCCACCGCTACCAATACGTGCGCCGAGGCGATCAGTTCACGATGCAGTGGCCGCGTCCACAGGGCTATTGAGGCAGCGTAGAGAATAGCGGCGCACGGCCGCTATTCTCTCTTACTATTTACGGGAATTGCCATGACCCTATCTCTTACGTTCGTCATCGCCGGCTTGGCGATCATTGCCCTCGTCGCGGCGCGCGAACATGCGAGAGTTGTTGCGGCACGACGAACGTTACTCGACCGGTGCGCTCCGCTTCTTTCTGAAGCGGAGATCAAGCATGGAGGCGACGGCTTTCCGACGCTCGAGGGGCGTCATGACGGCAAATTTCTGAGAGCCGAACTCGTCCCCGATACCATGACCATTCGCAGGCTACCCCAGCTCTGGCTGAAGCTGACACGCATCGAGGTACGGCCCCACCTTCCGGAATTTTCCTTCCTCGTTCGCCCAAATGGGACGGAATTCTATTCGTTGACGAGCGCACACCCAGTCGTTCTCGAGCCGCCTGCGGACATCACAGCGGATGTGATCGCAAAGGGCAGTCATCATGCATCTCGGCAGACGCTCGCTTCGTCCGCGCCTGTCCTTCGGCGCATCTTTTCCGACTCTCGAATGAAAGAGGTCGCGGTGACCGATCGAGGCCTCCGCCTGATCTGGCAGGCCGACGAAGGGACGCGAGGCGAACATCTTTTGTTTCGCCAGTGCCGCTTTGAAGATGCGACCGTCGACCCCACGATCTTCGCCGCACTGCTTTCGACTTTCGACGACCTGAGTTCCTCGTTAGACGCCATCGATGAGGCGGAAGCCGCATGATTTCCGCCGCGAAGCGCCAGCCTCTCAATCCCAATCTTGTTCTTTGCCTCGCCATTCTGGCGCCCGGTGCCGGTCACGTCGCGATCGGCGAGACGCAAAGAGGGTTGCGGTTCGCGTTCTTCACGTTGTTGCTCGCGGCCCTGACTTGGCACTTTTCGACACCGGCTCAATCCGTCATCGGTCGAGCGGCAGCAGGCCTCTTCGTTTGGGCTTTATCGATACCGGACGCCTATAAGCTCGCGCGCATACGATATGAAATCTGGAAGAAGAGAACGACGGACGGGCGCGAGTTTCGATAAGAGCGAGGAGCCCGTTGGCTAGAGGTTTCGTGCGCTTCCTCGTGGTCGATGCTCCAGATCTCCATCGCAGGCGCTTTATCTGACGTCATCGATGATGACGAACTGGCCGTTCGGACTTTCGTCGCGAACATATTTGATCGCCGCTTGGCGTGTGCGGAACAAGCCGGCCCTGCGGCCGTTGCGCTCGCGAATTTCCCACCATCCCGACGGCTTCAGCGCCATATGGAAGACCGGGGCGATACGATTGTTCTCCCGACGTCGGATCAATGGGTGCTGCTCCGTTTCGTGACGAGCGCCGGATTGGTCAGGCACGCCTTCGTCTCGATGACCGGCGCGCTGCATAATCGACATGAGCTCGATCAAGCGCGCTTGATAAAAGAGACCAGCGGCGTGATCGAAACTCGAACCCGTCGAATTCATCTTGTAGGCCATTGACTGCCTCCCAATGCGTAGCAATTTCCGCATTTGATTTGGAGTTTTCCGTATGCGAATGCCATGTGCGCCGCCGAACCTTTTCCTAAGGATTTCATAGTCGCTCGGCGGCGTCACGGCCCGTCTTCAAAGCGCCTTCAGATGCCGCACGGACTTTTCCGCGAGAAACGGCTTCGGCCACGCGACGATCAGCACGTGCGTACCGTGATCGATCCAGCCGGGCTGACGGCAGAGCTCTTCTTCCAGCTTCGCCAGTTGTTCCAGGACAAGGTCCCGTTCCGGCAGCTCCTGAAGAAGCTCGGCGGTCCAATTGTCATCGGCAGAAAACCTTCCGGCGAAGATATCGATCGCGCGCACGTCGCGGATGAACGCATAAGGCGCAAACAACGATTTCAGCGCTTCGGCGGTATACATCTTGAAGGGCAGCGTGTGGCGGCTTGCATCATCCAACGTAAAGAATAACTCGCCGTCGTCATTGTCATGCCTGTATGCCCTGACGCGCTCCATACCGATGATGCAGACCGTCGGTTGGCTGCCGATCGCTCGCAGCGTCGCGATCACATCGCCTGAAGAGACGCGGCATAGCTCTCCGATTGCCGCGGGCAATGCAGACTCGGATAAGTGATTGAGGACGGTATAGTTGCACAACACGAGATCGAAATATCGATCGGTCCATGGGAGCGTCTTCGAGAGATCGCATTCCTGGAATTCGATCATCGCAGTTCGGCGCTGCGCGGCGGTGCAATCATCAGTGACGTTCTGATGGCGCGCGATCTCAAGCTGTGTCGTCGAGACGTCAACACCAACAATCGTGAGATTCATGCCGATTGCGGAAGCATAATCCGCAATCCGCCTCGTCCAGGTGCCCGGACCGCAGCCCGCATCGAGCACGCGGACCTGCGCGATACCCAACCGATGCAGCCTAGCTAACGATGCCTCCAATTCCTTCCAGACGAGCGCATCGCCGTGTTCGTAACGGCGAGATGCGAATTTCGCGACGTCCGCCGACTTGTCGCCGTCCGCATAGTGCCCGTAGTCATATCCGACATGGTCATAAGCGCGAGCCGCATCGATTGCGGGCTCCATAACGCCGTGACCAATCGCATCGGCGGTCCAGTGCTTGCGCACGTGGCGAAACGTTGCCCTACGACGTCTGCTGCGAGCAGCAGAGGTGGTGTCGTAAGCGTGTGTCATGATCTGTCTCCGTAGCCGCAGCGAGATGCTGCGCTGGTGGAGAGTTCGTCCGGATGGCGTATAGCCTCAAGGCGAACGCGTGGGCGGATTTCTAGGAATTTCATAAAGACGGGAGAGCGTCGCGTTGGACGATGCGCTGCCTCCGTCTGGAAGCAGTGACGCGTTTCAATAGGCAGAAAAAAGAAAGCCGCATTCGCGTGAATGCGGCCTGTTAAAAAAATACCGGCCGAACGCTGCTGGGAGCAATTGCATCCGGCCGTTCCGGTAAAGGCCTATACGAACCTAGCCAGAATTAGTTGCCGTGATTGATAGGCGGCGCGCCTCGAAACGCCGTCGGGACGTGGCTTACGCCCATCGAGTCGAAGCGAGGATTTGAAACGTTTCCATCCGTCGGATGGTAGGCGCTGACGACGATGCCCGTGGCGGCCATGAATGCGAGAACTGCAAAGATTTTGTAAGCGGCCTTGCGGACCTCGCTTCTATCGCTGACCTTACGGCTTTCCGTCGAAACACCTGTGAATGTGATGCCTGGATGATAAGTCATGGCACATCTCCTTTGATGCGGGAGACGTAGCGATGGCGATATTTGAAATCGAGATGGATCGCAGAGCCACGTTATAGCGGCCGCATAAGGATGCTTCGCCGCAGGGGTGCTGCGCGCAGCCTACGGCATCTCTGCAATACTTGCTTGGGAACGATCAGGAGACCGTTAGGCTCGACGCATCTGCTACCGCGGGTGTTTGCTCTTTCACGAGTTCACCTTCTGGCGCTCTATTCCGCACCCAGCGCGGCACATACCAAGAGAACAAACGGTGATTACAAATCGGGAACCCGCTTCTTACGTCCCAAGCGCTCTTACAGCTCAAGATGCAGGCGACCCTTGAAGAAAGCCCTTTGCGGTTAGCGTAGCAATAGCTTGAGTCAATCGTTTTCGAAGATCGGCGATATTCCGATAGATAATGCAGCGTTGTCCACTTACGTCAAAAGGCAGTTTCACGCCTTCTTTCGCTACCAAAAATGTGGGTTTGTTATGGGCGAGCGCAAATCCGATTTCTAGAAACACGTTGGGATTGTGGTCGTTCATAAGTGCAATGACGCCTCTACTTTCGATGATGCGCTTCTTGATTTCACCGACCATATCGCCGGTGAAATGTTCAAGGTCGAGTCTTTCACAAAGAAAGTTACATGACCTTGCAGCTTCACAGAAGCCGATCTCGTACTCATCGAAATACGTATCTGAAAATGGCATGGCCACGAAAAGCCGAGGTTTGCGGTCAGCAAGCACACCGAAATGAAGAACGTTATCGTCCGACGGGAGTTGCGCAGATTTTGATCTATGCGCTGTAGGCAATCCTTCGCTTTCATTAAAGCCGAAGTTGCTTTTCTGCTCTTGAAGCAGTTTACGAAGTAGCTCGCATCTTCTCGTAGATTTCTCGACGATCGTAATTTTTTCCAGTTTGGCGCGATGTCGCTTAGACTCTGAAACCAGACCGGCAATCAATGCCAAGAAAGATTGCGCCGCATCCAAGCCATAGCCCGGCCCGTGTATTGTCATGGCCAAATGAGTGATTGAATCCTTGTGTGCAACCGCTTGAGAAATTGCGGCGGCGCCAAATTCTTGAATGCGCTCGTACCTAAAATCGGTAAGCGGTCCAACCCCTAAGAAGAGGACCTCGGCCGCAGCAATATTCCTGCTGCTCAGAAAGACAGCTTCGCCAACTGCGACGTGTTTGGAAAAGCTGACTGCACGAGCCACGACGCTATCTGCGCCGTGAAAGCCGTCAGCATATTTTAGAACGAGCAGGTCTGCGGATATTTCAGTGACATCCGCGTTCGCAACCTCAAAATCCAGCATCAATATACCCCGCCGAAAAGCAGGCTTTCTTAGCATGAGGGCAAGCCGCCCGCGGAAGGTCGTCTTTAACAATCCTTCAATTCAGGCGAGGGGTTTGTTCCCTCAATGTTACCTAAAGAGGGATTGTGGGGAAGGCGTCGCCACGCTAAAATATTGATATAATTGGCGATCCCGACTGGATTCGAACCAGTGACCCTCTGCTTAGAAGGCAGATGCTCTATCCAACTGAGCTACGGGATCGTCCGGGCGAGTCTATACTCGCAAATGCCCTCCGCGTGGAAGGCGTCTCGTTGGCCGGCGGCCGCAAAAGCTGTCGGACTTGGCGACTGTGCGAGCCACCCCTCCCCCTAAGTCGCCTTTAGGTGGCACGCGATGCGGAATTTCCCGCACTGCCGGTTCGCCCCAACGTCCGCCAAATGCGGTAAATCTTCAGGAAGCGATAGCGTGCTTGGATCGAAGCATACCTCAGGCCCTTAAAGCCGCCCATGCAATGCCGGCGTACGAAATAATACTTGAAGAAATTCATCGGGAACTCGGAGAGCAAGCGCGTCCCCATAGTTCCCTTCGAGTTCCGGCCGGCATTCTCGACCAGCAGCCAGGTCCGCTCGTTGAGCTTGCGCTTCATGTCGGCAAACGAGCGCATGGAATAATGATGCATCGGCGACTTGAAGCGCCCTATGCGGTAGCCATCAGTCACGACAGCATCATGGACGTTCGACTGCCTGAAGCGAACGACGCGACGATCGTAGAGACGAATGTACCACTGGTCGCGCGCTAGAGGCCGAGGCTTCAGTGATCCGGGATAGACCATCTGCAGCGGCATGCCATACGCCACGAACTCCGGCGTTCCCGACGCGAAGACCGCAATGATCTCTCGTTCCAGCTCCGGGGTCACGACCTCGTCGGCGTCGACATTGAAGACCCAGGCGTTGCGGCACTGATCTTCGGCGAAACGTTTCTGTCCGCCGAAGCCCAGCCACGTCTGCGTGATCACTCGGCAGCCCTCCGCGAGGGCCACGCTGACGGTATCGTCCGTGCTTTCGCTGTCGACGACGACGACCTCATCGACCCATGGCCGCACCGAACGGATGGTGCGCGCAATGCGATCGCCTTCGTTTTTCGAAATGATGAAGCAGGAGACCGGAAGCTTGCGCATTCAGCAATGCCTGCAGTTTGGCATTCGGCTTTGCCCGTTTCGCATCTCGGGAGGGTACGAGACTTCCGGCCGGGGTGCAACTTCACGGACGCGCACGACGCATGGGAATCAAGCGGATTGGGACGCGACTCACGAATCACGTTATGATGTTATCAAATGTTGATATGTGACATTGTTTCGCGTGCCTTTCCAGATTTTCATTTGTTCCCAGTATTTATTCGGGGCTTTCATAATGTTGAGACTGTTTGCTCGCGTTGCGTGCGCGGGATTGTTTTTGCAGTTTTCTTCGGCGGCGAACGCCGTTGATCAGAACATTGTTCTTACGGCGACGGTCGGAAAATACTGCACCATTGCGAACTCAGCGACGCCCGCAGACGATATCGTGTCCGTCCCGGTGGTGAGTGGCGTGGTCAGCACTGCTCAGATCGTCCGGAACTATGCCGTGGTCTGCAATTCCGCCGCGGCCGTAACATTGAATTCAACCAATGGCGCGATGACGACCACCACTACGTCGTTGGGCGGATTTGACACTTTCATCGATTACAGCGCGCGTGCCAGTGGCTTCGTCAATACGACGACGGGCACGACGACGCACGGCGGTGGTCCGCAGTTGCTGGGATCCGCCAATACATCAGGCGCCTCGAGCGCAACGTTGACCGTCACAATTCAACCTATTGCAGGAAGCAATCCGCTCGCAGGCGGCGATTACACTGACACACTGAAAGTCTCGATTACGCCCATCATGTAGCGGTGCGCGCGCAATTTTCTGCGTTTTGATGTCCTGATTTTTTAATTCGTGAGTGCATCCATGCTCTTGCGCCTCTTGTTTGCAGCACTCTCGTCCTTTGTCCCGATCTGGCTGTCGCTGCCTTGCGCGCAGGCCATGAGCGTTTCCCCTATCGAAGTTGAAATGACATCTGCCGGCATGAAGAGCCGGGCGCAAATCACCGTTGTCAACGATAGTTCGGATCCTCTTCCTGTCGAGGCCGTGTTGCAAAGCCTCGATCTCAATGAGCGCGGAGAGAAGACTCTCGGCGAGGCGGGCGACGACTTTCTGGTGTTTCCGTCGCAAGCGATGATTGCGCCAGGCGGAATGCAGGTTTTCCGGATGCAGTGGGTCGGTGATCCGGAGATCCTGAAGAGCAAGACTTTTCTGATGTCGCTCAATCAAGTGCCTGTGCGGATGAAAAACCGCCACAGCGAAGTGCAGGTCGTCATCGGGCTCGGCGTCGTCATCAACGTGGCGCCGCCGACGGGCCTGCCGAGAATAAAGCTCCTGAATACAGGAGTCGTGAAAGATGGCGTTTCGGGCAAGCGGCATCCGACGATCCGCGTCGAGAATACCAGCAACGTTCACGCGCTTCTCTCCCAATCAACAATCAGCATTTCTGGCGATGGCTGGTCGGCAACGATACCGCCCGGACAATTGCAGACAAAACTTGGATACGGCCTCGTTCAGCCGGGGCGACAGCGCACATTCACGCTTCCCGTCGATCTCCCGCCGAGCGTTGCCAGTGTTGCCGCAAACATAGATTTCAGGCCGAAGCGCTGAGTACTGTTTGCGCGATGCCCAGGATATTTGGGTGTGAGAAATATCTCGAACGATCTGGGTCCATCGCGCGACACTTTACTGCGCGGTAGCTGGTCGTGCGCAGTTGCGTGTCTCGCTGTCGGTACAGCCTTCCTTGCGCCGTCGATTTCCTATGCACGCACACAAGAGTCCACCGCGGATACAATGTCCTTTCAACGCCTCAATACGACGGGCCGCGCCATCTCGCTGTCGGTTCCGTTGATGGTGGGCGCGAGCTCGCTCGGCGAGATCGTTGTCGTGATCAAAGCCGACGATCGCGTTCTCATTCCGCGTGCGGCTCTGGTCGAACTTCTTAAAACGTCCCTCGACAACGACAAAATGGGGCGGATCGCCAAGATCGAAAGCGCCAACGGCCGTGTCTCTCTCGGTGACCTCAAAACGGCCGGGATCATTATGCATTTCGACAGAAGCCGCCTCGCTCTCGTCCTGACGTTGCCCGATGGCGATAAGAAGCCCCCTGATTTACAAAATTACCGGCAAACCGTCGTGGCGGCTCCTCCTGAAAGGCCTGCTGCGATATCCGGCTTCGTCAATGCGTTCGCAGGCATCGATTATTATTGGGGCGACGGCGCGCCGTCAGGTGTCGGCGGACACCTCGATCTGCAATCGGCTCTTAGAGTTTGGGACGCCGTCATCGAGACCGACGCGAGGGTCAACGGCGATGATTCAAACAGCCTCTGTCCGCTAGGGGCCGCCTGCGTCTACGGCGACAGCCAAGGCTTCAAACGTACCCGTTCGCGATTGGTCTATGATCTTCCCGACGACGACATTCGCCTCCAAGCCGGCGACACCGATGTGTCGGGCATGGCCTTTCAGCGCGCTCCCGATCTCGCCGGAGTGACGATACAAAAGTCGGCGACGACATTTCAGAAAGGGGACGCCTATCGTTCGGCGGCGCAATCGACATTCCATCTCGACAGACCGTCGGATGTCGAGATTTTCGTCAACGGCGCGCCTGTTCGCAGCTTGCATCTCGGCGTCGGAACGTATGATCTTTCGGACGTGCCGCTACCAAGCGGCACGAGCAACGTCCAGCTTCATGTCACCGACAACACCGGACGCCAGCGGACATTGACCTTCACGACCTACGCCGGAACCAATCTTCTTGCGAAGGGCAAAAGCGAGTGGTCGTTCTCGACCGGTGTGCCTTCGTATCTGCTCAACGGTGAACGCGTTTACGAGGCGAACTCGTACTTTGCGACCGGATTTTACCGCTACGGACTGACCGACGCCGTTACCGGAGAAGTCAATCTTCAGAGCGACCAGAGTATCGTCATGGGCGGTACCGGCGCCGCGTTCGCGACGCCGTGGGGGGTCTTCAGCGCCGACGGTGCGACGAGCGCCAGTGTCTCCGGTCTCGGCTTCGCCGCCCAGTTCAGTTACGAACTGTCGAACTTTCACGGGGCGTTTTCCTCGTTCACGGGGCGCTCGGAAGCCTTGCGGATCGATGCGGAATACCGGAGCACCTGGTTTCGCGTCCCTGGCGAATTTATCGTCGACACGGGGAATATCTTTTATCCGCAATTCCCCTATTGGCTGAGGTTCGCCGCCTATTACACATTTCCCGTGAGCAACGAGACGACGGCGACATTTGGTGCGCGTTACCAGTTTTCGAACGATCAGGCACCCGAACTTTCTCCCTTCACCTTCGACGGAGACCGGTATGGCGTCGACCTCACGCTATCGCGCTCGCTAACCTCATGGTCGAGCGGTGCGTTGACGCTCGGGTATTCTAACGAGTCTTATTCTCTCGAAGACGTCCGTGCGTCGAGCGATCCGGAATTTCGTGTCATGGTGCGGTTGTCCGTCGTTCCGGCCGAAAATACGCGCATCGAGACAAGCTACGATACGCTCAATGGCGCAGGTTATGTCTCCGGTTACAAGAGCAGCGGCCAAGGCGCGGGCAGCTGGCAGACATCGATCATCGCGCAACAAGACAACAGCTCGCAAACCAGCGCGCTCGACGCGTCGGCGAGCTACACCGGCAATCGCACGGAGGTCCGCGTTTCTCAGATATCTGGCTTCCACGGGACAGCATTCGATTATTTTCGCGGTCGTCCGACAGGCAACGTCACGAGTGTTGAAGTCGGTGCGGCGCTTGCGTTCGCCGACGGCGCTGTCGGCGTCGGCCGCCCGATCCGCGGCAACGGCTTCGCTATTCTTTCGCCCTACAACAGCCTCGCGGATAAGAGCGTCGTCGTCGGCACGGAAGACAACATACGCGCCGAAAGCGACTGGCTCGGACCCGCTGTCGTGCCAGACATCCCTGCTTATTCCCGAAACACGCTTGCATTCGATGTTCCGGACCTGCCAGTTGGATACAGTCTCGGCAGCGGCAGTTTCGATACCGTTGCGCCCTACAGAGCTGGCTATAAATATCAGGTTGGATCGGCTTATTCCGTTTCCGTTTTCGGAACCCTTCTCGATGTGCATGGCGATCCCGTCTCTCTCATTACCGGGATTGCGCGCAATCCATCGGATCCCAAGAAGCAGGTCGAGATCTTCACAAATGCCAAAGGGCGTTTCGCGGCCGATGGCCTTGCGCCCGGTCATTGGATCATTGAGATGACGACAGACGACGCGCCCCTGAGCTATTCAATCGATGTGCCTGCGGGCACGATCGGACTGTTCAAGGCGGGCGAACTCCGCCCCGCGGGGGCAGCATGATCGCGATGTTGATCCAAAGGTTCCTTGTCGCGCTGTCAGCGCTCGTTCTCGTCACGGCGACGAGCGATTCTGCGCGGGCAGTGTGCGTTACGTTAGGCTCCGCGACTGTCAGCCCGGCGGCGGCGGCGCTACCTGCTTACGATCCGTTCAGCACGACGGATACCGTCTTTGACTTAACGTTCTCGGCCTCCGTGCCTTTACTCGCCGTCTGCGGTGCCGCAATTTCGTTTACGCGCACTGCCGGACTTCCTGGCATCATGAGCCAGGGCGCGTCCAGTCTGCAATATTCCATCGAGACCCAGACGGGACAGACATTGATGCAGACGGCGGGGTTTGTCTCCGGTTCAAGTCCGACTGCGGCAACCCGAGAAGATTTTCTTCTTCCCCTGCTCGGAAGCACCGCTGACGTTCCGGTGCGCATCCGGGTTCCCGCCGGTCAGCTGGTGCAAATGGGAACATATTCAGACTCTCAGCTCAACGTGACGTTCGTGGGCCTGGGCAATCTGCTCGGGACAACGCCGACAGTGCTACTCAAGCAGCAGGCGTTTACACCGTCGATCACCGTCGTCTCCAAATGCGTATTGCCTGCGCCGAGCACGTCGACGCTGGACTTCACGTCAGCGATCAGCAATGGCCATCCCAATTCCGGCATCGTGCAATCGAGCACATTCAACAACGTGCAATGCACCGCTCCGAGCATCCTGCGATTAAGCGGCAGTTCGATGCAGCCGATCGGTTTGATCCCGGCCCGAGCCGGGTTCGATAATTTCATCAATTGGCAGGCGGCAGGAACATTCGGCAATGCATCGACGACGCTGAACACACTCTCCGCGACGCAGGCGAGCAGTGCGACGAAGAACGTCGCCTCTGGAGCGACGACGAACGGAACGATTGGAGTGAACGTCAATCTATTGAACGGCAACCCCATCATTGGCGGGAGCTACCAGGGGACGTTGACGGTGACCATCGACCCCAACCTGTGAACGGTTGCCCGAACTCTTCCGCTACGGGCAACCGCAATCTTCTCAATTGACGTAGCTAAGCTCGTTTCACCATCCGAAGAACGAACAACAATATGATCGCGCCAACTGCTGCCGCTATGATTTCACCGAGAATGCCGCCGCCGAGACGGAGGCCAAGAAGCGGGAACAACCAACCGGCAATTGCCGCGCCGATAATGCCCACAATAATATCACCGACTAGTCCGAAACCGCCGCCACCCATAATCTGCCCGGCCAACCAACCGGCCGCGGCGCCAATCAACAACCATATTATCAATGCAGTGGGATCCATTTTCTCTCTCCCTGTCAGCACGCTCACGAATCGAAACGTCTCTCATGATCCGCGTCAAAACGTCCGCTGACAAGTTCTACTCAAGTTCCGCACCTGCGAAGAGTTGTGCGCGCCCGCGAGATAACTGCGCGCCACGGCCCGTTCTTGTTCCTAAGTAAACGCGAAGAGGCGCCGGGGTGACACCCCCAGCGCCTCTTTTAGACGTTCTCAAAACTTCACTTTCATGCCGCCGTAATAGGTCCGTGGCGCACCCGCATAAATCGAGCCTGAGATATCCGCGAGGCTCGCGGCCGTTGCGCCGACACGGTCAGTGATGTTGTTCGCCGAGGCGACGTAGGTCTCGTCGAAGATGTTCTTAATTTCGAAGTACGCCATCAGCGACTTGACCGGGCCAGCGCTGAACTCCGTGGTGTAATGAACGTTGACGTTCACGAGATCGTAGCCCGGCGCCTCCAACAGGTTGGCATTCTCCATGAAGAAGCTGTCGTGCCATTCGTATTCGGCAAACGCGCCGATACCCTTAAATTGGCCATTCGGCACATCGTAGCTGAGGCGCGTCGTAATCTCGTTTGGGGCGATGCCGGGGATCTTGTTGCCGTCCCGGCTGACGGCCTGCTTAGCGCCCGAGAGACGTTCGGCATAGTCGGTGTAAATCTGGTCATCGAAAATGTAGGACGCGGTGAGCCGGAAGCCCTGCCCCAACGCGACATCGGCGGACGCTTCAATACCGCGATGTTCGGATGCCGGAGCGTTGAAGCTGAAGCTTTGCAGTCCGGGTCCAGCGGATTGCGAGACAAGCTCGTTCCTGAAGAACTCGTAGAAGCCCGTCACACTCAGGGTAACGCCGGGAGCCGGTGTCCAGTCGGTTCCGAGATCGAAACCGACATTGGTCTGCGATTTGAGATCCGTATTGTTACCCGGCAATCCGTTGGGCGTGACGAACAGGTTCGAGAATTGCGGCGTGCCGTAGCCCGTCCCGACGCGGGCGCGCCATTGCCACTCCCGGCTCGGCGCATAGATGACGCCGACTTCCGGCGCGACGTTCGTCATTTCGCGATCGGCGGAGACAAAGTTGATCTGCTTTATGCTGCCGTTGGTATTGTAGACGTAGCCACGTTGCGAACCATCGAGTTGCGTGCGCTCGACCGTTGCTCCCGCGACGACGGAAACATCATCAGTGAGCCGGACTTCTTCCCGTGCCCGCACACCGACATTCGTCGTCGAGCCGGTCTGCTCCGATTGCAGCAGTCCGAGCTTGGCGTTTCCACCCGGCGCGATGTTGTAGGTTTTGCCGTCGACCGGCAGATAATTCCAGAACGCCCCGAGATAGCCTTGGGTCGGAAGCCCCGCAATCGACGATCTATGCGTTACGCCGCTGATGATATTGTAAGATAGATAGTCGCCGATGCCCCCCGTCGTTCCCGTCGGCTGGTTGATGTTGCGATCATCGACGACGACTTGCACCTGCCCGGTCGTCATGGCGTCGAATGCGTGCTCCCAACGGAAACCGCCGATGGTGCGGCGGTCGTTGCGATTGGCTCCGGCTTGCTCGGCCGTCTGCGCGATGCCCGAGCTCGTGTTGCCTGTCGCAGAGAAATTGTTGGTCGCGCATCCAGCGGCTGCGCCTGCTGCCGTTGCGCAGCCCTTCTGAAACGGATTCTTCTTGAACTGATTGAGCGAGTTTCGGAACGGCAGTTCCGTATCGAGATTGTTGTTGATGAACTTGAAGGTGAACGTATCGGAAAACGACGGCTTATAGGTCAGCAACGCGTTGACGGTCTGGGTGTCGAAATCGCTGTAGCCGAAATTGCCGTCACCACGCACGTCGCTGGCGAAGACGGAAGCCTGCCAGTTCTCTCCCCTCTTCCCGCCAAGCATATAGTTGTTGAGGTAATTGAAGCTGCCGACGTCGACGCCATATTCGATGCCGTCGATTTCGCCGCCAGGATAGGTTCGGAAATTGATGGCGCCGCCCGTCGCGTAATTGCCGAAGAGCGCGGACGACGGACCTCGCCAGACATCGATGCCAGCATAAGCGTGCGGGTCTATGAGGTCGCTGCGCGAAAGACCGTCCGGCTGAGTGACCGGAAAGCCATCGTCGAGAATGACGATGTTGCGGATGCCGAAGCCGTTGCGTGCGTTCGAACCACGGATCGAGATGCCGATGTCGCGGGGGCCGTTGCCCTGTTTCAGCGAAACTCCGGGGACGCTGTCCAAAATATCGGTGACGGAAAACACCGGGACGTTGTCGAATTTCTGCATGTCGATGGCAGTTGCCGTCTGCGCGCCCGCACCGGTTGCGCCAGAGACGCCAGCGACGGCCGCCGAGGGAGAGCCCGCATTATCGACGAGAGATTTCAATCGCGAGGTGGCTGGCGACGGCGTGCTGACGATTGCAGTTGGCGATGCCGAGGACGGTTGAGATTTCCTTGGGGCCGTTGCTACCGCGGCTGGTCTCTTTACGGCGTTCGCTTTCGGCGGCGCCGCAGGCTTTTGGGCTTGTTCGCCCTGCGGTTGCTCGACTGTGACGTCAGGCATCTCAATTGCGCCAGGCGCCTTCGTTTCCTGGGCTACGGCGCTCGCCCCAGGAATAAGGCTCACGAAGACGGAACAGGCCATTACGATACGAACTGGCCCAGGCGCCGCTCTGCGGCAGCCCTTCAAAGGTTGCATTTGCATAATCCTACTGATCTGATGCTTGCGAGATCAGGCGCGCAGACAGCGAAAAACGCCGTCGCAACGCCACTCAACAAAAACGCGGAGAATGTTCAGATCAGAGAGACGGGTGGGCCGCGCGCCGAGTGCGCTCCGGGCTTTGGAGTCGCGCGAAAGATTTCGGTCGCGATCGCATACTCGATCGCGGCGTAGCGCACCGTGTGCGAGAGCAACTGCGGCGAAGCTTGATCGACCGCTACCGCTCCGACCGGGGCATAGGGACAGGTGCTTTTTTCGTCAGCCGTCGTCTTGGCGGGATGCGGCACGCCTTTGTCGTCCAAGACCCAGCTTTGGGGGCCATGGCCGGTACAAATGACGATCTGCAGTGCTCCCCCTGCCTCGGGAGAAGCCGTGAGCATGAAGCCCACAGGCAAAAGACTGCGCACCGCGAACGCGAGACCAATCAGCAAATTCAAGTAGCGGCGCATCGGCAGTCGCGAATCCAGCCCGGGCGAAATCCCGTCGCGTGGAAATCTAACGGCGCGTCAATGCGCTAGCAATGGCGCACCGCCGCTAGCGCACAAGGTAATCATTGACGCGTAGCCGATAGGTCACGCCGAACGTAGTCCCGCGTCCGGTGAGCCGCCATCTGTCCGGAAGCGGCGCACCGCGAGATAGCCGAGCGCGATAAATACAACGAGGGTTATGCCCTGCGCCGCAACGAATGGCGTTTCAGCCTGCGTCGGCGCTACGGCGTGCAGAGCCGGTACTTTCTGGAAGAGCTGAACAATGAGCACGAAAACGTTGAGATAGAGCGCGACCGACGCTGTCACGACGTAGACCCAGCGCCATGCGCCGGCGAGGTGCGCGACATAGAGGGCATAAAGCGCGCCAGCAAGGAAGACGAGCGAGATAATGCCGACGATGTGGGACGGCAAAAGCTTTGTGAAAGGGAAGCCGAACCCTGTGACGCTCGTCAACACTGTCGTCAGCAGGAAGATGGCGGTCAATCCCGCCATCTCGGCGTTCGCGATAAATCCCAAAAATACAATGATGCCCGTCGCAATTCCTATCAGGCTCAATGCGACATGCACGAAGGTGAACGTATCCATTCCGAAGATCATAGAAGTCCCCTCTCCCGCTCCGTCAGCGATTGCCGTCGAAATGCATGATCTACATAGTCTAGGTGTGTGCCACTATTATATGTTGGCCATCATATACCAAATTGGCGGTGCGCGGGACTTTCATTTCCACGAGGTTTGCTGCCCTAATTACCGGCAGCAGCTTCTCATATGGCTCAGGCGTTAAGCACGCTGCCACGGTTCGGCTGCATTGGATTTTGTCAGCGTGCGAATTGCACAATTCGCATCAGTGGCTTAACTGCGATCTGGTTTCGTGGCACAGTACTTGATCTGTTTGTCCCAATCGCAATCAAACATGCAGAGCGTGTCCCCCGTGAGCCAGGACGACATGCATGGCTACACGGTGGCCTACGAACGGGAAGAGCTATCGTTTCCCGTTTATGTCGTCGGGTTCGTCGGTGCCGTGCTCGCGACGATTGGCGTCGCCATCGACAATATCGTCCTGATCGGGCTTTCGCTCTGCGCACTTGGCTTTGCTTATTACAATTTTCCGCTCCTCGAAACAGGCAAGCCCCGTATCGGAGCGGGGCAGTACGGGATCTTCGCGGAGGGCCTCGGCATCCTCGCCTGGCGATCGATCAAAGCGATCGAGTTGGTTCCCGTGGATATCCGTGGCTCCACCAGCAACGAGTTGCGCATCACTCTCGAAGACCCTCTCGACCGGGCCTTGCTCGTGGATTGGAGGAAACGGCCATTCTACCGCTTTCTGATGCGGCTGCCGTGGACCATTGGATCAGGAAACATCATCCGGATTCCGCTCGACGTTTTCGACCGCCCTGCAGATGAAATCATGCATAGTTTCAGCCGCATGATGTCGTTCTTCCGGCGTTGATCCGGGACGACGCCATTTCGCCTCATTGGCGGGGCGCTATCTTCCGTGCGGCGTCCTATGCTAAGGGCCGCGCGGGGGGAATTTTGCACCATGTTTCGCGAAGAAGTCGTCCTCGTCGACGCCGACGACAATGAAACGGGAACCGCCGAGAAGCTTGACGCGCACCGGCTCGGACGCCTGCATCGCGCCTTTTCGGTGATGATATGGGATGCGCACGGGCGCCTGCTGCTGCAGCGGCGGCAAATCGGGAAATACCATTCGGGCGGCCTTTGGACGAATACGTGCTGCGGCCATCCCCGCCCCGGAGAAACGACGGCAGCGGCAGCGGCGAGGCGCCTCAACGAAGAAATGAGCGTCATTTGTGGGCTGACTCCGATCGGAACCTTCACCTATCGCGCGGAGCTTGACGCCGGCCTGATCGAGCACGAGTTCGTGCATATCTTCCAGGGCGTCTACGCTGGCCTGATCGCGCCCAACCCTGAGGAATGCGACGGCTATAGCTGGTCGACCCCTGACGTGATCCGGAAGCAGATCGCCGTCGTTCCCGGTGCCTTCAGCGCATGGTTCCGGAAGTACGTTGAAGCCGACTGGCCCATCGCACCACCTGCCTGAACGGCGACCTTTTGCGCTCGAAATGCCCGCTGAACGTTGATCGTCCATACGGCCTATGCCTATGGACTAGCCATATTGCCTATGCCTTGGGCTAACACCGTAGAATCGTTCAGCCTTTCCGCCCGATTTTTCAAATGATCTCTTAGCTGGCACGCTCTTTGCGAGAATAATTCGTGCCTTCCGAGAACAGAGGCGTGGCTCGCCCCTCTGTTCGGCCGGCAATCAACGATTGAGACCAAAATTGGGGGAATAAGAATGATTTCAAGATTTCGGCTGTCGCCGGGAGCATCCGCTCTCAGCGTAGCGATGCTCCTTGCCTCTTCGGCGATTGCCTTCGCCCAAGAAGCCGCCGCACCACCGCCGCCGCCGGCACTGAATTCAGGCGATATCGCCTGGATGCTGACCTCGTCCGTGCTTGTTCTCGCAATGCTCGTTCCGGGTCTCGGTCTCTTCTACGCGGGCATGGTCCGCAAAAAGAACGCTCTCTCCGTTCTGATGCAGTGCGTGTTCGGCGCGGGCATTCTGTCGGTGATCTGGTGCGCCATCGGCTACTCGCTGACGTTCACCGAAGGAAATCCGTTCTTTGGCGGATTCTCCAAATTCATGTTGGCTGGCATCGCGCCCGACACTCCGGCGCCTGCCGCGCCAACCATCCCAGAATTTCTCTTCATCATGTTCCAGGGCACCTTCGCGATCATCACGCCGATCATCGCTCTCGGCGGCCCCGCTGACCGCATAAAATTCTCGGCGGCCATGCTGTTCGTGTCGCTGTGGTTGGTCTTCTCTTACGTTCCGATCGCCCACATGGTTTGGGGTCCGGGCGGTTATCTCGGCGGCGCCGGCGTTCTCGATTTCGCTGGCGGTACCGTCGTTCACATCAACTCGGCTGTCGCCGGTCTCGTCGCTGCCATCGTGATCGGCAAGCGCAAAGGCTACGGCACTGAGCAGATGGCCCCTCATAACCTGGCTCTGACGATGGTCGGCGGCTCTCTACTCTGGGTCGGCTGGTTCGGCTTCAACGTCGGTTCGGTTCTGAGCGCAGGCGCGTCGACCGGCATCACGATGCTCAACACGCACCTTGCAACCGCGGCTGCCGTCGTCTCGTGGACGCTGGTCGAATGGATGGTCAAAGGCAAGCCCAGCCTGCTCGGAGCCATCTCGGGTGCCATCGCCGGCCTCGTGGCCATCACACCGGCTTGCGGCTTCGTCTCGGTCAATGGCGCGTTCATCATCGGCCTTGCCGCAGGCGTCGTCTGCTACTGGGGCGTCACCGGCTGCAAACACATGTTCGGCTACGACGATGCGCTTGACGTCTGGGGTGTTCACGGTCTCGGCGGCATCCTTGGCGCTATCCTGACCGGCGTGTTTGCCGTTCAGTCTGTCGGCGGCGCTGGCAAATCTGGCCTGCTCGACGGCAACTCCGCTCAGCTGATGCTGCAGGTCGAAGGCGTCGCCGTGACGATCGCATGGTGCGGTATCGTCAGCCTCATCATTCTCCTTCTCATCAAGTACACAATTGGCTTGAGGGTGAGCGAAGCGCAGGAAGCCGAAGGGCTCGATCTCGCTCTCCACGGGGAGACCTTCCACGACTGAGGTCGGCAGTGCTCCCTGACTTGCCTCAGACGCGGGCGCCGGATCCCCAAGGTCCGGCGCCCAACTCTTTTGGCGGAAGGGAACCGCAAGCAGGGACTGCGCGTGTTTCATCCACGCAGTTTCCTTTTTGCCGCGAAGACACATGCGAAAAGACGCTACGAAACCGATAGAGCGACTGCACTCGAGCCGCGCTAGACCGGCCGCCAGCCTGACGGCTGACCTCCTGGAGGCGCCCACCAAAAGAGCGCCGCGAAGCCTCGCCGAACTCAACAGAACGATGGCCGCCGCTGGACCGATGGTCGAAGGCGGCACGCGAGCCGTGCTAGGAGAAGGTCCCATTGGCGCGACGCTCGCTTTCGTCGGCGAGCAGCCCGGCGACCAGGAAGATCTTCAAGGCCGGCCTTTCGTTGGACCGGCGGGACAGCTTCTCGACAGGGCGATGGCTCAAGCCGGAATAGACCGCTCGCACGCGTATGTGACCAACGCCGTGAAGCACTTTAAATTTCAGCAACGGGGCAAGCGGCGCATTCACCAGAAGCCGACGATGGGAGAGGTGAAGCGCTATCGCTGGTGGCTGTTCAACGAGCTCACGTTCGTCCAGCCGCATCTCGTTGTAGCGCTTGGCGCCACAGCCGCTTACGCGCTCAGCGGAGCCCCGGTGGTCATCGGTCGGTCGCGAGGCCCCGCGGAGTTCGAAACCTTCAAAGGCTTCATCACCATCCATCCCTCCTCGCTTCTGCGACTTCGGGATCGGGCGGAACGCGAGACAGCCTTCAATCAATTCGTCCGCGATTTAAAAAGTGCGCAGAGGCTTGCCGGCCGCGAGAATTGAAATTCTTGCGCTGCTCTACTGACGCGCGGGATATTTCATCTTGGCTGATATCGTCTCAGCTTCCTCGATCAGCGCTTCGCCCAATCCTAATGCCTGGTCAGCCGTAAGACCGTAGGCTGGATCCTCTTCGAAGCGCAGCATGACGACCGGCTCGTGCCGACCGTGGCCGACCGCGAACGATTCCGGAAGCTTCGTCACGTTGCCCGCCGCGCCGGTTTTTTGCGCGTGATCGGTGAGAAGCGAAGTAAGCGCCGTGACGGCGTCAGAACTCAACGAAATCGTTCGCGTTGTTCCGCTCGCGTCGCAAAGCGTGATTTCGAGGCGCTCATTTGCACGGTCGCGTTCGGAGCGGAGCAAAAGTTCGGCGTAGAATTTCTCCGGCATGGGCACTCCCTCAGAGGCGAGAATCGCGTCCGGCCATTTTAGGCGCTGAGGGCAAAAAGAAAGGCCCAAAAAATGGGCCTTTCCCCGGCTTAAACCGCCAGCATCTACGTCACAGTGTATCCGACCAACGGTCGAGCTCCTGCTTTGCCTGATCCTTGGCATAACCGTAGCGCTTCTGAAGGATGCCCTCGAGCTGCTCCCGGTTGCCGTTCACCTGAGTAAGGTCGTCGTCGGTCAATTGACCCCACTTTTCCTTCACTTTGCCGCTGAACTGCTTCCAGTTGCCTTCGATACGATCCCAATTCATGACAAACCTCCTGTGTTGTGCACCTTCAACGTTCCCCGGAAACGAGAGGTTCCGAAGCTCCCGCATTCAAAACGGAAAAAGCTGGGTGCTGCGTTGCGCACTGCGGAGGCCCGCACAGCGCGCAAATTCGTGCAAATTAATAAGCAAAACCTGGAACTGAACGCGTGCTCCCGCGTCTTAGCTGTGCGTGTTTGCGGAGTTCCGATTTCTGCACAGAACGCGGGGATGCCCGAAATCGTGTTTCGGAGAGCGTCGTTATGTCGGCGAACGAAGATCGACCCCTTCCGATGAAGGGCCCAGCACGACTTTCGTCGCTCTTCCATCATTGGATTGAACGGGTCAATTTGGCGGTGCGTCGGAATACAACTGCGTCCGGAGACTACCACTCACGCAGCAGCCGTACGCGCGGTCGCTCGGAGCAGGATATGATGAGAGCGAGCGAATATCTGGAAATATGCCAAGAATGCGCATTATACGCATATACGATCGAAGACGCTCTCTATTGGCACAATGAAATTATCACCGAGCTCTCAATCGAACTCAATCAGATCTGTGCGGCCCGCTGGCCCGCGACGGTGAAGGCGAGTATGTCGATCTCGTTGGAAGAGCGATTGGCCCATCACGCCGCCGCGGTTTCGCAGCTCACTGCCGTGCTCGAGACGAATGAACGACTGAGCTGGCAGCCCTGATGGGCCAACGCGAAGAGGCGCACGCAATTAAGCGTTGCGCTCTTTTTTTGCGATCTTCGCTTCGCGCTTCTTCACATTTTCGAGCTTGCGCTGGCGAGCGGTAATCCGCCGGCGGCGGTTGTCTGACATCGTAGGCATAGTGATCTCCGAGAAAATAACGATCCAACCGGACGTTAAATCTCGGTCGGGATCTGGCCCGCACTCCCTAGCAGAGACAATACCGTTCGTCACCGGCTTCTTAACGTCCAGTTGACGAAGAAATTCCCGGCAATGCGGGGTCTCGCAAACGATTGGAAAGATTTTCGAGGTATTCTCGGCGTATTGCGTTTGATCGTAGCCGGGACCAAAAAGCCCAAGGGATATTCCCATGCACGACGACTGGATTGCCGTTTTCCGCGGGCGCGCGGCTCCGAGCCTTAAGAGTCTCTTTACGGCGGGCCACGACTTCACCGTCCTGCCAGACATCATCGCCGAGCCCTTGCGCCGGTTGGCACTCCTCGAACAGCAGCGCGGCTGAGAGCCAAGCGTCAGTCAGCGCGCTTAAAGCGACGCGGATTCCGTGACGATCGCTGCCTTCTGAAATAGAGGAAGCCTGAGCAGCCGACTCCCCTCGACCTCCGCCATCATCTTCAATTGCAATCGCTTCTCTTCGAGAAACGTCGGGCCGAAGTCGGGATTGTAGAGCACGATGGCGGTGCCGTTATCAATGATATCGGCGAGCTTGATGAGCTTCGCATTCCACGGCGCCCGGGCGAGTCTCCAAGCGGCTTGCAATGCGCGCACCTCTCGGCTCTCCTTCTCCATGTCGGTCAGCCAATAGACGAGTTCCGCGACGTCTTTTCCGAACGTCTCGATCAGCGACTCCATCGTCGTATCGCTCTTCTCGAGGGTGTCGTGAAGAAAAGCAGCGGCGATGATATCGGGACTTTTGTGGCCGTGCTCAACAAGGATTGCGACAACGCCATCGAGGTGCGCGATGTAATCCCGCCCATCATGCCTGCGCACCTGCCCGGAGTGCTTCGCCAGCGCAAAATCTCGAACGTCTTGTATCGTCGCTACCTGCATCGCGAGGTTCAACGCTCCTGGCATTCCGGTTAGAGAAGAAAAACCACGGCGCTAAGACGCGCGCGAGCCCTAAACGGTTTCAAGACCGTGACTTTGTGCCGTACACTGATACTGGCTCAAGCAGGCCCGTCGGCTAAGCACATTGCTCGTCCGGGTTAATACGATGCCAATTTTAAAGGAAAATTCCCGCGGGTACAGCCTGTTGGCTTAACCAGCGAACAAGCGTGTATTTACGAGCGCCGGTGGCGGCGAACTTAAATAACGCTGAATTGATTGAATATGCGGCTCAATCGCAGCTCTGCCGCTCTCGATCATTTCATCAGCGAGATGAAAATCTAGAACACCAATCCCCGTAAGATTTGGCGCAACCAGCAGGTCTGGCGGATCCCCCATGAGCCGCGCTCTCGCGATGCGATCGTGAAAGATGCTGAAGGAGTTCAGGATGACGGACGTGATGCCGGGTGCTCCATCGCTGCGCCCGAAAATCTGACGGTGTAACAGTTGAAGCGCGCCTCTTCCGTTCCAGCGGGTAATCGGCGTCTCCTCCGCAACGACATCGGAGGATAGATCTTCCTCATCGTCGCCAATGCAAATTCCGCCTCGACCAAACTCGGTCGTCAAATTTACGCCGACGACGACGCTCGCTCCCAAAGCGCGGCAGACAGACACCGGCACCGGATTTACAAGACAGCCATCGATGAGCCACCGCCCGTTGATGCTGACGGGCTTGACGATGCCCGGAATGGCAGACGAGGCGCGAACCGCATCCGTTACGAGGCCGCGGCGGAGCCAAACTTCCTGGCCCGTCGACAAATCGGTTGCGATGGCCGCAAATCGGATCGGAAGATCTTCCACGCGAACGCCGGTCAAATGATCGTCAAAGCGATCGAAAAGCCGCTGGCCCGCGATTAATCCCGAACCGGAAACGCTAAGGTCCAAAAAGCTAAAAACGCGACGCCGCGTAAGTTGCCGCGCAAAGTCTTCGAGCATGTCGAGACGGCCGGCCGCATAGTGTCCGGCAACGATTGCGCCAATGGAGGTCCCGACGACGATTTCCGGCTCGAGCCCTGCGTCGGCCAAGCCGCGCAAAATACCTATATGCGCCCACCCTCGAGCGGCTCCTCCACCCAAGGCCAATGCGAACTTCTGCTTCGCCATCGATCGAAACCTCTCGCCGCGACCCTTTGCGGACACATACCAACGCAGATGAGAGGTATTTTGTTCAATACAAGTCAGTTGAGCAATTATACGCGAGGATTACCGCTAACGTTCTCAGCCGAACGGACGGCGGCAGAGCACAAGCTGCTGTCACGCGGCGTTCTTGCGATTGCGGGAGTCCGACGCGTAAACCTCGTCCAAAACCTGATGTAACTGACGGCGCGCCTCACGCAAATGACGCGAACATTCTTCGGGGTCGCTGACAGCAAAACGCACTGGGGCCGACTTCAAGTCTTTTTCGAGTTCATAGACTGCCTTGAGAACTTCATAGACCTGACTGATGGCCTTCTTGCGCATCGCACGCTCCCTTCATCGATGTCCGAGTTTTAACGGACTAAAATGAGGAGAGTTCCCGTCATAAACGTGCTGGATCAGCCTAGCTGGCCCGTATCCTGAAGCTCACGCAGGAATTGCCGAAGATGAAAGCATTCGTCTTTGATCGTCTTGAGAGCAACCTTGGCCTCGAAGGATTTTCCTTCCGCACGCGCTGTGTCGAGGCGCGTAGCCTCGCCGCGAATGAGATTAAGGCCTTTGACGATCCGCTCCGCCGCTCCGTCTGTTTGCATGGACATACCCCGCTTTAACGCAATTCGGGGTTCTCGATGCGAATTAAGGCACGGAGTTGTCGACGCACCTCACGTTCGATTTCTCCGTATTAAGCGCCTTTATAACGCAATTCTCTCGCACACGACGGCGACAGCACGCTAGCCGAGAAATTCCGGCGACCCGCGCGGAGAAGCCTCTTAAATCGCGAGTTCGGAATCCCGCTCCATCCAATACAGATCGGCTAGGCGATCGAGCAGGGGCGCCGGCAATGGCGTCTTTGCAATATCGGAATGCAGATAAATGTTGGCGGGCACAAAGGCCGCCCTCGTCTCTTCCGATTGGTTCCGCGCGATAGGCTTGATAGCCGGCTCCGCAGCCAGCCAATTTCCGTAGCCGTAAAGCGAAGACTGCGATGCGCGCATCATCGCCATCGACCAGATCCATACTGCCATTGCGGGGTGCATGACGCTCTCCTGGAAAGACCGATAGCTATAACGCCGAGGAGAACGCTCAAGTTTCGATGTGCGACATTGTAAGCACGCTTGGCCAATGCCACCGCTTCACGATTTTTTATGTCTCGCAAACTCGGTCTGAATTCTCTCCATTTCCTCTTCGGTGCAATGTTCCAGATCGATAAGCCTATTTCGGGCGCTCTCTGTGCACCGTATCAGCTCGTCCAGTTTCAATTGGATTGCCTTTCCGTCTCTGTTTTGACTGTGCTGAATAAGAAAAACGGCCAGGAACGTTATCACTGTCGTGCCGGTGTTGATGACAAGCTGCCATGTATCGGAATAGTGAAAAAATGGGCCAGTCGCGGCCCAAACGATGACGGATAGCGTTGCAACGACGAAAGCTGAAGCGGATCCGATGACCATCGCGGACTGCCCGGCAAATTCGGAGAACCACGCCAGCGTTTTATGTTGCCATGTCGCGCTCGGAAGTTTCGCAGGATCGACTTCATTGGGCGCGAGCGATCGAGATGTGTTATCCATTTTTCGCGAGACCACAGAGATGGGAGCGCTCCGATTGCGATCTCGCGCTGCCCAAAGTTTGTAGACGTGTTTCTCGGAACGTCGGCCCGCGACAGTGGTTCCGGACGTTCAGGGCCGACGGCCTCGCTCTTCAGGCATCGGAAACACGCAATGGAGCGGCCAAGCTCACTCCCCGGTCGCGTCCTTCACACACTTGTTCGTGAAGCTCGTCTCGGCCGCGCCGTGAAGCTTTTTCTCTTTCGCGCCTGCGGTGCATTTCGTCTTCGCGTCTTTCTCGCATTTGGTCATGAAGCTTTTCAGCGCCGCGCCCGCGAGTTTCTTATCTTTTGCGGTCGCGGAGCAGGTTGCGTCATCCGCAAATGCGCTCCCGCATACGGCTAAGCTCATCATCGCTATCAGAAGGGTCTTCATCGCTTCCTCCATTTCGGTTCGGTGCCGCGTCGCACGATTGTCGGCTCGCGGAGTATATGCTGTTTTGCCCGCCAATATCGCCAAATCCCGGGCTATTCCCTTACCGAAAAGTAAAGTCTAAATCGCGAAAGCGAAAAAAAAGCGCGTGGGCCTGCATCAGCTTCGTGACCGCGCCGAAAGCCGACCTTATTTCGGCTGCACGCTCTGGTCTCCCCCGGGCTCGCCTGGCGGAATGATGACCGGCATTTTATCGCCGGTATTGGCGGGCGGCGCTTGGTGAATTTCAGGATCGACGCCGTGCGGTGGCGTCAGCACGCCCTTACTTTCGTCGAGCTTTTTGCTGAGCGACTTTTCGCTGGGCTGGCCTTGCTGATTATCCGGCGTCGATGGCGCAGGCGTCTGAGCGGGTGCTTGCGCATTCGCAGCACTTACCGCTCCCAGAACAACGCTCATACTCACCGCGCGAAAGAGAAGTTTAAGATCACGCCGCATATCCGCTCCTTCCTGTCATTGCTGCAGGCTGAGAAACGGCAACGGGTGGAGATTGGCGAAGTTCCCAATTCCCGAAGTTCCTGTACCGCGAGTTCGCGCCGTGAGCAGAAAACGGAACCCAACGCGTATGAGGGGAGTAGACCGGGTGCCACGGCACGCACTTACCCTCAGTGCGACTGCCCCCAAGGCCGTGGTGAAACGGAGCACCCCGATTTTAAGCAGGGAATCGGGGTGTCTCCATTTTCATGCGCGAAATAGCGAGTCCTCGCCATCACGCTGAGCGCGATTGCGGCTCGCGCGTAGATTTCTTCATGAGGGCATTCAGCTGATTGAAGAGGAGACGACCTTCTACCTGATCATCGAGATACCCTTCTTCGCGCAGCTTGCGCTTGATGTCTGCGACCGTGGTGCACCGGCCCGAACTCGCAAGCTCGAACGCGCGCTCCAATTGGGAAAGGCGATTGTCCACCGGATGATGCTCCTTGATTTTCCAGCCCTTGTCACAGCTTGTCGTCATTGGGAGCACGAGCTGCGTGGTACGTTGCATGCGCGACACCGTGGCTCGCCGGCGGTCCGTCTTTTCGCTCGCGAAAGCGCCAGTTTCGCGGCTATGTGCCTGCATATCTCGGACCACGCGTTCACGCGTTCCATAAGCTGTGCGCAAAATGGTTCGGAGCGCGTTTAGGTTCCGGCATTCTTTCGGAATTGTTTAACATGGCACACCCTCACCCACCCCCGCGCGTGACGCGCGTCTTCATCGCTTGCACCCCGAATTACCAAAATCGAAGGGCCATAATGGAGGCCTTGGGGTCCATCTTTCTCGATACGATCGATGGGCAGCGAGAATATTATTATTCAGACTGTGTAGCGATTTCCGAAATCTTCGATGACGGCGTGTTAAACCCGGCCGCTTTTCGACGGATCGCGTATGACGATCCCACACAGCGGGAAACAATCAAAAACCTCCAGTTCACCCATGTCGTTGCGGGCGGCGATGATGTTTTCGTCGAAAATCTGCTGTCCGCGATCGGAGGAGACGGAACCTTGCTTGTCCGTCTCGCCTGAAATACTCAAGATTGCCGGACACGATTGAACATCGCTTTCGGGCATTCCTTGTTCGGCTTCAATAGGTCGAGGAAACATCGATGGACAGACGCAAATCGCAGGTCGTAGAGCCCGAGGAGTTCGATCCCGACACGCCATCGCCGACGCCGGAACAGATGCCGGGGCATCCGCAAGACGTTCCCTTGTATCCGGGAGACGAGGACGATTCCGATGATGAACGCGATGACGAGAACGTCGCTGTTCCCGACGATGAAGAGGACGACGAGGCATAGGCGACCTACGCTCCGTGTCACGAAGAAAAGCCCTCACGCCTTGTGCGCGAGGGCTTTTCATTTTCTCGCAACTGCGATCAAGAGAGCGCTAGTGGACGAGTTGATAAGTCTGCGCGCCACATTCGGCAACGAGACCCTTCACTGCAATGATTGCTCCGGACATCTGGCGCCGTGTCGGATAGCGGGCCGGAGGCTCCGACGTGAAAACCGACGGAATGTTCCGCGCGGCAAGCATTCTGCAGAACGCAACCGTTTGCGGATCCTGAGAATAGGGTAACACCACTGCGTCGATGCTCTTCGCATCAAGGAGCCTTTCGGCGAAGGCAAGGCTTTCAACGACGTGCGCCTTCGCACCCGCAGCAATGAACGACTGTCTCAACCCGAACGCGGCATCGCCTTTCGGATCGACAATGAGAATAGAAAGTTCGGTTAGGGTGGTCATAGTGGGTACCTTGCGGCGCGATGCGGTCGCGCTTTCCGCTTGGAGCCCAACCTCTTGGCCGGGCAGTCCCAGGATGACAGCAACGCAACGGGGCAACGTGGCTGACCAGAATTCAAGAACGCCCCGGTGCCTAGAAGCTACGCACTTGCACGGAGTTCAAGCAAGGGGAACCTTCATTCGGAGCGCCAACATTCGTCATTGCATCGCACATCGGCAAAACGCGAAAAAGTTCCCAAAAATTGCGACTAAATCGATATCGGCGCCGCGACCGGCGGGACCAAGCCATGCTTCATGCAGAGATAAACCAGCTCGATATCGGACTGCACGCCGAGCTTCGATTTGATCGTGTAGTGATGGTTTGCGATTGTCTTCGGACTGAGATTGAACGCCGCGGCTGTCTCGTGCGTCGACTTCGCATCGAGGATCATTCGCAAGATTTCAAACTCTCGCGGCGTCAACGCTTCAATCGGTGAGATATCATCCAGCAACCGGCTTTCCGCGATCAGCTGATTGATTTCGTCGCAAAGAGCAGTCCTTCCCTCATAGACCGCGCGGATCGCCGCCACGAGCGTGTCGGGTGGACTACTTTTGGTGATGTAGCCGCGAGCGCCCGCGCGGAACGTCTGACGAGCGTAAGTTGCGTCGGCGTGCATCGTGAAAATCAGAATGCGGGCTTGAGGATCGAATTGCCGGATCTGGCGCACGAGATCGATGCCGCCACGGCCGGGCATCGTAATGTCCGCGATGACGACATCCGGTTTCGATGCCTTAAACGCGATATAGGCGGATGCAGCTTCCCCGGCCTCGGCCACAACCTCGATGCCTTCGTGTTTTTCTATCAACCGCCGATAGCCTTCGCGCACGATCGCATGATCATCGACGAGTAAGATGCGGATCATCGGATTCTCCCACTACGACGGAAATTCGACGCGAAGGCCGAAGCCGCCATTCATCAGCGGTCCGGCATCGAACGATCCGCTCAAGGCCGTCACGCGCTCACGTACGCCCACCAAGCCAGATCCGACATATGGCGAGCGCCTGACTTCAGGCTGCGTGCCTTTGCCGTCATCTACGATGGCCAGCGCAAGTTTTTTCAGATCACCCCGGCTAAGCTGATCGAGAGTTACTCTCACATTCTGTGCATTCGCATGCTTGGCCGCATTGTTGAGCGCCTCCTGTATGATCCGGTAGACATGCGCGCTGGTTTCCGAATTGAGATTTTCGAACTCCCCGGTCGCTTCTATCGTGTAGCGCGTGCGGCCAAGCGCCTGCTTATTGTGAGCGGCGATGAGGCCTTCAAGGCTCGGCAGCAATCCAAGGTCGTCGATTTCTTGTGGCCTCAGATGAGCAAGCGTCTTGCGCAACGAGACCATCAATTGGGAGGCCATGTCCTCCAGCTCCTTTGCCTCGACTACGAACTCTTTGGAGCTTTGCAGCGCGGCGATACGCAAGCACGCCGCGAGCGCACTCAAGGCGGTGAGTTTTTGTGCGATTTCGTCGTGCAGTTCTCTCGCGATGTGGCGCCTCTCGAGTTCCTGTGCGTCGACGAGGCGTCGCGCGAACTCCGCGCGCTCTGACGAAGTATTCTTCAGATCGTCAGCAAGCGTGTTAAAAACTTCGCTGATCCGATTGATTTCGACCAAACGAAAACGCGGCAATCGCGTATCGAGATCGCCCTTTGCGAGGCGATTGAGCCCGCTCAATATTTCCGAAGTCGGGCGCAGGGCGCGATCGATGACGTAATATGTCATTACGCAAAGCAGCGCGGTGAGAAGCGCCGAGAATCCCAATACCGGCGCAATGGTGCGCCAAGTTTCCGTGGCGATTGCGCCCGGATTGGAAATCGCAATGACCGTTCCTTCGGCATGGCCGCGGTAGGAGACGGGCAGCGCTACTCGCGCCTCACCGCCGATCAAATATGTGTGAGCATCGATGAACCACCGCGGCGTTGGGTTTGATACGTCCTCGAAGCCGGAACAGCTCGATCTCCAGACTGACCCGTCGGTTCTAAGCAGTTGAACGCATTGTCCTGGCTGCAGGGCATAGCTCGTCACCAGATCCCAATCCGGAAACCGCTTCGGGATATCGAGCATCGTGTCGATGCGCAGAAGTTGCAGATTAAGCTGCCGGCTTACGGAATTCGACAATTCGGCATTCTGGTGAGCGGCGATGCTCGACACGCGATAGATCGCGATAAGAGAGCCCGCAAAAAGGCAAACCACGGCGACGAGCGTGATCCTGGAAACGAGAAGCCACTTCAGGTTCATTTCAAGCTCCCGCGGGATCGATCCTAACGTCCACGAAATTATCCGTCCGAGATCCCGATGTGAAGCTGAGCCACGCTTCGTCAGGAAAATTGCCCGGCTATTCCCAGGCGTTTCACCGTAGTCGGAACCCGGCCGCTGACCGATGCTTCACCAGCGCGGCGAGCCGCGTGGACCGCACCGACAGATAAAAATACGACGGAGGAAACGCGTGACCGCAGCAAAATTTGACGAGAGCAATATCGCGTGGCGCCAGCTCGAGGGTTTCGATGACCTCTGGTTCTACGTTTATGGCGTCGATCGCGAAAAGGGCATCGTCGATGCCATCTTCAAATTCGCTGCAAACAGCAAAGTGATGCTGCACCAGCACAAGACGCCCTACGTCACGCTCGTTCTGCAAGGCGAACTCAGATTTTATCGAACAAACGGCGAGATGAAGGAAGTGCGGCCGGTTGGAAGTTATGTCGTCGGCATCCCCAATGGCGAACCGCATCTTGAGGGTGGAGGCAACGAAGACGCCATCGTCTTCTTCAGCTTCCGCAAGGCCGAGGACGTGCTGTTCGTCTTTCTCAATGAAAAGATGGAGCCGGTGCTCCCTCTCGGGATTGGTGATTTCGAGGAGCAACTCGCCGCGCAAGGCTTGCCCAAATGGCAGAAGGCCGCATAGTTGCGATGCTCGACGCAAGCCTATGTCGGCTTGCGTCGCTTCATATGGGAACGGCGCCGGCCCGAGACTGTTGGAAGGACATCTTCAACAGAACGGGAGATATCCCATGAAGAGAATAATTGCGCTGACCGCTGCAAGCGTTCTGTTCGGAACGAGTGCAGCGTTCGCGGCCGGGGTTAGCGGCGGCGGCTCGGCGGGAGGAACTGGAGCAAGTCCCGGAGCCGGATCGAGCACCGGCTCGGACTCGTCCACTTCAGGGACGATGAATTCAAATCCCAGCACGACGACGCCAGGACTGAACGACAGCGGCTCGAGTTCTTCGGGAACGAGCACCGGCATGTCGGGCAGCGGCAACGACACCAACGGCACGATGCCGGAATCTGGAACAGCGCCTGGCGCTTCCAGCACACTGCCCGGCAACGGATCGATGACGACTGGACCTAGTTCGGGCCAGACATCGCCCCCAGAATACCAGTCGCCTTCGGCGCAACCGCAGCAGGGCAGCGGTACATCACAATAATAAAATAAAGCCCGCCGCGTGGACGCCCGCGTCCGCGAGGATTGTCTGCCCGACATGGCAGCTCTTTCCTCGCGGGCGCGGGCGTTTCAAAAGGACGCGCGGTATTGCGAATAGGACGGCTGGCGCGAGCGGGCGATCGCGGCCATGATCCGCGGACCATTTTATCAGCGACTGCAAGAAGCGCGGGACATGACAGAAACATCCGATTACACGCCGCCCAAGGTCTGGACGTGGGAAGCCCCGAGCGGCGGTCAATTTGCCAACATCAATCGCCCAACGGCCGGGCCGACACATGACAAGGAACTTCCTGTCGGCAAGCATCCGCTGCAGCTTTACTCGCTAGCGACACCGAACGGCCAGAAGGTCACGATCATGCTCGAAGAGCTTTTGGCGCTCGGACACGCCGGAGCCGAGTATGACGCGTGGCTGATCAATATCGGCAAAGGCGATCAATTCGGGAGCGGCTTCGTCGAGGTCAATCCGAACTCCAAAATCCCAGCGCTGATGGATCACAGCGACGGCACGCCAACACGCGTTTTCGAATCCGGCGCTATTCTACTTTACCTGGCCAACAAGTTCGGCGCTCTTTTGCCGACCGATGCCGCAAAGCGAACTGAGACGCTGAACTGGCTCTTCTGGCAAATGGGCAGCGCACCTTATGTCGGAGGCGGCTTCGGCCATTTCTATACCTATGCCCCTGTAAAGATCGAATACGCAATCAACCGCTTTACGATGGAAACGAAGCGGCAGCTCGACGTTCTCGATCGTCACCTTGCGAGCCGCGCGTACATGGCGGGAGACGACTATTCCATCGCCGATATCGCCATATATCCGTGGTACGGCAATCTCGTCAGAGGCGAACTGTACGGAGCGGCCGAGTTCCTGCAGGCCCAGGACTATAAGAATGTCGTCCGCTGGGCGAACGCCATCGCCGAGCGTCGCGCCGTCAAGCGCGGGCGCATGGTGAACCGCACGTGGGGTCCTGCGTCCGAGCAACTGCACGAACGCCACGATGCGAGCGATTTCGAAACGAAGACGCAAGACAAAATCGCTGCGCAGTGAGATCAGCGTCGCGCAGAGACATTTGCGGTTCGGCGGTTAGCAGCCTCGGCTCGCCATGCACTGGCCGTAACCCGGTTCGCTGACGCCAAATTGATCGAAGCAACTGTGCCGGACATCGCGGCAGTGAATTTCATAATCGCTGCGCGGCGGAATTCCCGAATTGTTGCCGTTGTTGATGGCCGACCACGGCACGTCAACAAATACGCCGCTGTTCCGGCCCCAGCCTCCGCGGTCGCCGCCACCTTGCCCGCCCGGACCGCGCATGTCTTCAGCGATCGCCGCCCCAGCAAAGAGCGCACAAACGAAAAGTCCCACTCCCAGCGCCTTCATCCGCGTTCTCCGATCTCTCGCGTTTTCAGCGCTGAACTCTGCGCTCGGAACCTTGCTGGAGGGTGATCTCACGGAGTTATTTTCACTCCGAGGTTAGCGGACGCGGAAAGCTCGCTTCAAAAGGGAACAGCGGTAAAGAGCCTATGTGCCCAGTCTTTCCGCGAGTTTATCGAATGCCGACCGGAGAAAAGTTGTATCTCCTGAGGTTCAAAGGGAACCACAGTCGGCACACCTCATTTATCCATACATGAGCGTGCATCTGGCCAAAGATTTTCGACTTGAATCACCCTCGCACGGCCAGCGTGGCGGCTGCGGTGACGAGGATTGGGTCGAGGTGTTCAAGGATCGCGTCGCCGAAGATCTCAAGGCGGTCTTTCAGGACAACATGGATTGGTCGACGTCCTTGCCCATCCTCAATCTCCTCAACAAGCTCCAGAAAATCGAAGATGAGCGAGGCGCTGATCCGCTGTCGAGTCCGACTCCGACACCAAAAATGGAGGAACAAACGCTCGATCCCGCGCGTTCGCCGTGAACATTCAGACATCAGTCGAACGCCTGGAGCACACTCATGGCAAGCACGGAAACTTCGGAAAACGTCAGAGCCGCATCGCACGACTTGACCGATAAGGCAGTCGATGTGGGCATGCGCGCAATCGACTCCCTCGAGCGCACCGCGGCCAACGCTCAAGACATGGGCGACCGTCTCGTGTCGAAGGGCTCGGAGATTGGCGACAACGTCCAAAAAGTGGCGAAAAATTTCTCGGCCGCCGTTGATAAGTCCGTCACGGATCAGCCGCTGACAACGCTTGGGATGGCAGTTGCCGCCGGTTTCATCCTCGGCGCGATCTGGAAAGCATAACGTCGGAGAGAGCCGTGTTTGCAAGCCTATTCGCGAGAGCCGAAGCGAGCGTTGATAACGCAATCGGCGATCTTGGGAACCGCGTTCTGATCGCAATCCCGTTTATCGTTGCGCTCGGATTTGCGGCCGCTAGCTTTTCGCTATTGGTCAATCGTTCGTATGGGCCAGAGATCGGCAATCTCATCGTCGCAGCAGCGTTCGTCATCTTGGGAAGCATCATCGCGCTTGTGGTCAAGGTTCGACAGCAATCGATCGTCAAGCCCGACGAAGTCGAAGATATGCGAGGCGAAGAGCAGACGGCCATTCCGAAATCGATTTTCGATAATGAGCAGCTCATGGGGATCGCTTCGGCTGCAGCTTCAATCCTGCTTCCCGCGTTGCTCAGAACCGCAACGAAAAATTGGCCTTTGATCCTGGCCGTAGCGGGTGGCCTCTACGTCTTCAGCATGTCCGAAGACGGTGAGGCTGCGCCGCCGCCCTCGACGCCACAATCGTAAAACAGAAAGGAGAACCTATGTCCTCTTCTCGCGAGATAGAACCATCCGGCGAGGGCAATGCCCTATTGAATCGCCCAGCCGTCGCGTTGCTCACTGCGGGTGCTATCGGCTTTGCCGTCGGCGCCGTAATCTGGCAATACCGCCGAACCCATCCAGAAAAATTCGGATCGTTTGACCGCGCCGTCGACATGGCGCGATCCGGCACCGTCGATACAGTGCAGAAACTCCGCAGACGCCTTCGGGATGAAGGCTATTCGCCATCTCAGATCGAAGGCCGGGCCAAACGGTTTCTTTCAAACGTCATCGACAGCGCGCAACGACGCTTCTAGTTCGCGGCGTCCGCCATTGTCGCCCTCGCTTTTCCCTTGTCCGACAAAGTCCGAAAGGTAATCGACCATCGCGGCGTCTCGAGCGCCGCGATGCTGTGCTCCCAGTCCTGTCGCGCCTCGCCGGAGAGCATATAAATAGACCGTGGAACGAGCCGCACGGTTGCGCGCTCAAACCCTTTTTCCAACCGCCGTCTGAAACGCATCGGCGCGAGCGAGCCAAGCGATATACCGATCACATGCTCGAAGACGGGCCGATCTCGATGCCAGCCGATCCCGGCGCCGACGTCATATCGGATCAATAACATCTGCTCCAACACGCTGGCGGGTAATCCCGCAAACGCGGCCGCGCGTTCGCGAAAAGGCAAGAACTCCTCCGGCATCGGCTCTGCCCGCCCGAAGCTGCCGCTGGCGAAATCATAGCTCCAGCCAAACGTCGCCGTGAGGCGCTTTCCCAGCCAGCCTTGAAAACGGAATGGAGCGAGATCGCGAGCATTGATCCGCTCGATCAGGGCCGCCTCATCACTCTGGGAAAGAAAATCGTCGCGGTAGCGAAGGCCCGGCAGCACGGCGTGTCCGAATAAATCTGCCCTTACGTCCAACTCGGATGACATGCGAGCAAGCTGGGCACAGATGGGCGGCATTTCAAGGTAACGCGCGCCATCTCCCATAAAGGAACACCCCGGCAGGGGGGAGCCGGGGTGTTCGGGAAAGCCACGACAGACGGGATGGCGCGGGGGGAAGCGCCTCTGGGCCGTGGCATCTGCGAGGACGCGTGAGACAGGCTTACGGTTCCCAGGCGGAGCGAAATTTCGAGAAAAAAGAAAGCTATGGGGGTCGGCGAGACGAGCATGCACAGGAGCGGCTCTGCGCTTCCCGAAAAAAAGGGACACCCCGACGAGCGAGGGCTGCTGCCGGGGTGCAAGATCTCGCCAAGATTTGCCAATGATGGGAGACGGTCACAGAGTTGCAGTGGCCGCCGATTCGAACAAGCACCAGGCCTGAGTTATCAACACTCTCGATACATCCCAATGCCGCGACAGGGTAACTACGGCCAAACCAGCTGCTGCTTGTTTTCGATAATATCCGTCAGCCGATCGACGACGTCCCTGTGGTATTCGGCAGATGCATGAATCTCGCGGAGCATGTCGGCCTTGGTCGTCTCAGTGCGGGAACTCACGCGGACGATCATGGCTTCGATCGCGAGGAGATCGACAAGCTCGCTATGACAGCGCACCGCATCCTCGACGGTGTAGGCGTCGATTGCGCGCTGATAAGTGCTGTTGATGGCCTGCTGCGTAAGCTCGTGGCCGGTCGGACGTAAAGCCATGCGATGCCCCCAGATACAATTCGGTGTACGCATGAAGAGCGAAATGGTTTCGCGTCGCCGCAGATTTTTTTGATTATTTCGACTAAGCCGCTTCGGCCTGGCCCGCCGTTTCCTTGTCGTCAAATATGGCCCGCATGAGCTTATCGCCGTCGCGCTCCCCGGCCGCGGCAGCGTTGAACAGCCGCCGCACCATCACCGGAACGGTGATATTGAGATCCCGTTCGGCCGCTTCGCGCACGGCCCGGTCCAGGACGGCATAAAAGCCGGACAGCTCAGCTGCAGAATACCCATGCGTTCTCATGAAACGTCCCTCGACGTGTGGACGCCCCCGCCCACGCCAATGGAACTCCATATTCACGGCGGCAGTTCCCAGCGCCCCGCCGCCAATATTTTTTCGTTCGCACGACGAAATTCATTTTTCCTTAAGGTAACGCGATCCGCCGCCGCGGCGGCGGCTGGCTAGCCTATCATTCCGACGACCGCTCCGCTCATCAGCGTCGCGAGCGTGCCGGATATGATCGAGCGCTGACCGAGACTGATGATCTCGGGCCGCCTCTCGGGGGCCATGGCGCTCATGCCGCCGACGAGAATTCCGAGGCTGCCGAAATTTGCAAATCCGCAGAGGGCATAGGTCATCATGAGGCGCGAATGCGGTGAAAGCGCGTCCGCTGGAAGTTGCGAGAGATTGATATAGGCAACGAATTCGTTGAGGGCTGTCTTCGTGCCCATCAGCAGCGAAGCCGTCCAAAGCTCCTCTTGCGGAATTCCGATCAACCACAACAGCGGCCAGAACACGTAGGCGAAGATCTGTTGCAGCGTGACCGGATCCCCCTGATGGGGCAATGCTCCGAGGCCGATATTGACAAGGGTCACCAGCGCAACGAGCACGATCAGCATGGCGATGATCGTCGCGACGATGCCGATGCCGTCGATGGTGCCGCGCACGATCGCTTCCATGCTGCTTTGGGGCGCATCGGGAAGCGACAGCTCCGCCGTCCCATTGGGGTCCGGCGCGAATGGGACCATAAGCGCCGCAATGGCAAAGGCCGCCGGCGTGCTGATCACCGACGCGATCAGGATATGCCCCAACGAGTCCGGTATCACCGCGCCCAGTAGTCCCGCGTAGATGACCATCATCGTGCCCGCGATCCCGGCCATGCCGCAGCTCATCAACGCGAAAAGCTCGCCGCGCGACATCGTCTTGAGATACGGGCGCACCAGGAGCGGCGCTTCCACCATTCCAACGAAAATATGCACCGCCCCGCCGAGAGCGAGTGCGCCGCCGATCCCAAGCGTCCGGCGCAAAACAAAGGCCAGCGCGCCGACGATACGCTGAAGTATTCCCCAATAAAGGAGCAACGACGCGAGCGCGCTGATCACGAGGACGAGCGGAAACGCGCGAAAGGCCAGAACGAAGCTCGCTTCCGGATGCGCCTCCACAAACGGCGACGGACCGCTGCCGAGATAGCCGAAGACGAGCGCCGTTCCTGCATCGGTGGCCTTCTGGAGCGCGGTGACGCCATCGTTCAAAAGGAGAAATATCTTCGTCGCGGGTGGAAACTTGATGCACAGGAGCGCCAGCGCGATCTGCAGTGCGACGCCCGCAACGACGACGCGGAACGGAATGCGCCAGCGGTCTTCGCTTAGAAGCCAGGCGATGAAAAGCAGGCCCGCAAGGCCAATGACACCGTGCACGACATTCATTCGGATGGATCCCCCACTCGCCGGCGCGGGGTCAGTCTAAGGCGGAGAAGATGTCGTGTCTCGTGCCGCCGCGACACTGCGGCCTTCGGCCATCGCCCGGATCGGGCTTCAGTCGAGCATGGCCGCTAAGGCCGGGCTCATTTCCTCGCGGAGTGTCGCGCCGTCAAAACGGACGAAGCGAGCCGCATAGCCATTATCCGCGGCGAATTTGGGCCCCCGCTCCGGGCCAAGGACCGTGAGCGCGGTCGCGAGCACGTCCGCCGTCATGCAATCGGCGGCGACAACTGTCACGGAAATCAGGTCGTGCATGATCGGAAAACCGGTCCGGGGATCGAGCGTATGGGCGTAGCGCCGTCCGCCATGTTCAAAGAAGCGGCGCTCGTCGCCACTGGTGGCGACAGACACGCCGCAAAGCGCCAGCAACGTATCCGGGCAGGCTTCAGGGCTGCGCTGGCTGGCGCGCGGATGCTCGAACTCTACCCACCAGGGCGAGCCGTCCGGTTTCACCCCCTCGCCCCTCAGCTCTCCGCCGATCTCAACCAGGGCGTTATCGACGCCGTTCTCGCGCAGGAAGGCTGCAACTTTATCGACGGCGAAGCCTTTGGCGATGGCGGAGAGATCGAGCCGCAGTCCGCCGGGCTGCAAGGCGCGACGGTTTTTCCGGTCAAGCACTACGCGTTGCCAGCCCGCAGCGGAGCGGGCTTCGTCAATGCCTCGGGTATCGGGCAAGCCCCTCGGGATAGGGAACGGACCGAACCCCCAGAGATCTACCGCCGCGCCGATGGTCGGATCATACGCTCCGCCGCTCTTTTCCGCCCAAAACAACGCCTGCGAAAGAACGTTGAAGAAGTCGTCCGTCAGGGAATGCCATGTCCCGGCCGGCAAAGCGTTGAAACGGGAAAGATCCGAGTCCGGCTCCCATTGACTCATCTCGCCGACGACCTTCGCCAGGACGTGCTCGATGCCATGGCGCAGAGCCGCGACATCGGCCCCTTCGCCAAGCGCCATCTTTGCGGACCAGGACGTTCCCATTGTGTGGCCACCGACCTCGCACAGCGAATGCGATTTCAGCGCGGCGGGCGGTGCGAGGTTCTGGAGCGCCGTTGGAATCAACACACGACGGGCAGAGTCAGAGGCGCGCTCGGCGGCGTCCCCCTGTTCTCTAACCCCGCCGGCCAAGTTCATTCCGGAAGCACTTCGAGCGTCGCGGCATAGACCGCGCGGCGTTCCTTGGCTTCCTTGACGTCCGTCTTATCGTCGGTGACGCTTGCCTCGAGCCAGTACATTCCCGCTTCCGGCCACTTCACCCTGAACAACCCGTCCTTGTCGGTCGTCGCTGCGATCTCGCCGAGTTGGTTGCGATAGCGAATGCCGCCGCGCACGATCTCGACCTTGGCGTCGGCCGCGGGTTTGCCGTCGAGCATCAGCTTGAACGTCGCTTCGCTGTTGGCCACGAGGTCGTTGGGATGGCTGACCGGCTGCATCTCGAGGCCTTTGCCGATCAACTTCAAGGCGGCGTCATCCGCTTTGCCTGCCGTCACGAACGTTTCGATGCGGCGCTGCGCTTGAGTCACGACGACGTCCGTCGCCGTCGCCGGAATTTCCTTCGTGAGATTTTCGAGCTTGCCGCGCCAACGCTTCTTCTCGCCTTTGTCGTTGTAACGCGCAAAGACGCTATCGCCGACGAGAGCGATGCGATACGTGCCCGGCGCCTTCAGCGAGAGATCGAACGTGCTGCGCGTTTTGCCTTTGCCGACATTTTCGGGATCGACTTTCGATCCATCGGGTGTCGTGACCACCAAGCCGTCGAGATCGAGCGGCCGGAATTCGAAAAAGAAGACATCATTCGAGACCGCCGCGTCGACGGTGACTTCGGGCTCCTTGCCCGACAGTACCGTGGCCGACGGCAGCAGCCACGCGCGATGGGCCTGGGCAGAAACCGGAATAAGGAAAGCGAGTGCAGCGGCGGCGTGAACGAGACGTTTCATGGCGTGAGCTCCTGAACTGAATTAAGGCTTCACATTGAGAGTGACCGTGCCGAGCTCGCTTGCGCCCTTAACGCTGAGCTCCGTTCCTTTTTCAGGAGGCCACTGGAAGGGAATTTTCACGAGTTCGCGGCCGCCGACTTCCCTCACGGCTTCGACGACGAGCTGATATTCGCCGGGAGCGAGGCCGTTCACCGTCGCGGCGGTGCTGGCCGAACCGATTGCATGCGTGCCGGGCGCACGCGTCGCGCTCGTCAGGCCATCGGCAGGCAGCTTCAGGTCGCGACCGGTGCGGCGCCACCACTGGCGGAGATCCTTCAGCCACTTGTCGCCTTCCTGCTTCTTGTTGGCGACGTCGTACCAGACAGCAAGATTGGCCGCGACGCTCTGATCCGGCCGCGCCAGCCAGACGGCGACGTAGGGCTTGTGATACTCGGCGACATCAAGGCGGGGAACTTCGACGGAGATCTCCAAATCGGCAGCAAGCGCCGGGCCGGTCGCAAGACCGGTGAGACCGACAGTTAGAATAAGCGTTCGCATCAGCAGTCTTCGCCTCGCTTCTCAGTGGATGAGGAAAATTGCGATCAGGACGGGAATGGCCACTCCCAGTCCAACGACAGGCCACGTTCTGGGCCTGCCATTTGCGTACATCTGCAACAGCAAGAGACCGGTCACGCAGAAGGCGACACAGCAAATCGCGAAGGCGTCGATGAAGACGCTCCATGCTGCGCCGACGTTGCGGCCCTTGTGCAGATCGTTGAGGTAGGCAATCCAGCCGCGGTCGGTTTTCTCGTACGTGACTTTGCCGCTCGTGCGATCGATCGAGACCCACGCGTCGCCGCCGGGACGCGGCAGCGCTACGTAAGCGTCGTCCTCCGACCATTCCGCTTCATGCGTGCCAACATCGACGCCAATGGCATTTGCCACGGCTGCCGCCGTTTCACGCGGCAAGAGTGCTCGTCCGCTGTTAGGCGCCTTCGCCAGTGGTGCGACCCCTTCCGACTCGAGCGCCGCCTCGACTGTCGTGACGACGGGCTTCGATTCGATGGACGAGGAATGGTTCAGCGTGATGCCGGTTGCCGCAAACAGCAGCATCGTTACGAGAGAAACCGCGCCGCTGATCCAGTGCCATTGGCGCAGCTGACGCATCCACTGGGCCCGTCGATTGGAGCGCTCAGCACGACGCGCCGCAGATTCTGGCACGTTGATATTCAAGTGGGATGCTCCTGCCCGTCCTGCAAAGCTTCGAGACCGATCCTGCGGATCCTCTCGACGGGATGGGTGCGCAGCATCGCGGAAGCCTCGCGGCGGTACTTCTCGGGCGCTTGCGCCAGCGAAGCCCGGAACGATTTCTCGGCATCGTCGAGACGGCCAAACTCAACGAGAAAACGTGCGTAATGGAATTGACCGCGAAAACATCCGCGTTTCGCTGCACGTTCGAACCATCTCGCCGCTGATTTCGGCTTCGGCGCGCTCATGACGCCGTCCTCGCGGAAGCGGCCCAGCATGTTCATGGCCTTTGGCACACCACGACGCGCTGCTCGCACCAAAAGCGAGAGTGCGACGCGCGGATCGCGATTGCCGCCGTGACCGCGCGCGAGCAGCTTGCCGAGATTATATTGAGCCCAGGCGTGATCCTTATCGGCCGACCGGCGAAACCATAGAACCGCCTCTTCGGGATCGATCGGAACGGACCAGCCGCATTCGTAACAGCGGCCAACCATGTTGAGCGCGTCGGCGCTGCCGGTTTGCGCGGCGAGCTTGAACCAGCGCAACGCCGCGGCCGGATCGCGCTCGACGCCGTAGCCATCCAGCAGCATGTATCCCCACGCGACCTGGGCTTCGACGAAACCGCTTACGGCTTCGCCGCGCACATAAGCAGCAGCGCTTTCGGGCGTGCGCGTGAGACGGCTCGCGCGTCCCTCCTCGGTTTCGCGCACATAGAAGGCCCGATAGCGACTGCCCTCTTCGGGATCTGGAATCGAGAGCTCAAGCTCGCGGTCTATCAGATCGCGCGGCATCAGAGCTCTGCCCAGTGACGCAGCAAATTGTGATAGTGGCTGGTCAAGCCGAGTACACCCGGCCGCTCATCGGGCAGCGCCGAGCGGACGTCGCGGATCGCATTGTCGAGATCAAACAGCAAAGCGCGCTTGCTGTCCTCCTTGATCATCGACTGAGTCCAGAAGAACGAGGCCCAGCGGCTGCCGCGCGTTATTTCACTGACGCTGTGCAGGCTCGTAGACGGATAGACGACCGCGTGCCCGGCCGGCAGCTTAACTTCGTGTGATCCGTAGGTATCCACGATGACGAGTTCGCCGCCGTCGTAGTCTTCGGGCGGAGAGAGGAAGACTGTCGTCGAGACGTCGGCGCGCATGCGCATGCCTGCGCCGGGAATAGCGCGAATGGCGCCATCGACGTGCGCGTGAAATTTCATTCCGGCGTCATAGCGATTGAACAACGGAGGAAGAACGCGCAGCGGCAACGCCGCAGAATTGAAGATAGCGTTGCGGCCGAGCGCACGCAGGATGATCTCTCCCGCGGCCACCGCAGCCTGCGAACCTTCCTTGATTTGCAGATTGTACTTGGCTTTCGCCGCCTGCTCGCCAGCGGTCTCCTTGCCGTCGACCCAAGCAGCCTGCTCGAGAATGCCGCGAACGGACTTGATCTCTTCGGGCTTCAGAACATCAGGAATTTGAACAAGCATAGCGAACACTTCAAACGATGACCAGGAGGGCGAAATCGCCCTCCTGGCAAACTTCATTCAGATGGAATTTCCGTCGATCCTCAGAACTTTTTGCTAACTGAGAAGACCGCGCTCCGGCCTGCCGACGGTGTAGCTCGATTGTTGAACGACTGATCGTAGTTCAGTCTGTCCGTCAGATTGAATCCGTTGACGGCGAAGCGCCAATCATCGAGTTCGTAAGACAGCATCGCATCCCAGCTGAACGTATAAGGCACGATGTAGGCGTTGGTGTTGGCGCCAGCGATAGAGAACATCTGGCTCTGATAAAGGAACCCGCTGCCGATGGTCCACTTGCCCGGCCCAGAGATCAACTCGTCCGATAGATTGTAAGTCGTCCAGAGGCTGACAGAACTATGCGGGACACCGCCGACATCGTTGCCGATGTTGGCGACTGCTGTCGAGTCGATCACCTCACTATCGAGATAGGTGTAGCCGACGTTGGCAATCCATGCCTTCGTCAACTGACCGGTCAAGCCGACTTCGAAACCACGAACGCGCTGGCTTTCACCCGTCTGGATGAGCGTGTCCGGAATGGCCGGATCGCTTGCCACAACGCCGTTCTTCTCGATCTGGAACAGCGCGGCGGTCAGGCCGAGGCGATTGTCAAGCAAGCTGATCTTGGCGCCAACTTCGTAACTCTCGTTTTCTTCAACCGCACCAGCGGGCGTCGTCGCCGTGAGGGGGTTCAGAATGTTTGTTACGAACTGGCCAACCGGAGACGCCGATCGACCCCATGAGAAGTAATAGGTCTGTGACTTGGTTGGCTCCCAGATGAGGCTGGCCTTCGGGCTCCAGAAGTCACCGGAAGAGTTGCCGCCCTTGAAGGCCGTCGTCGCGTTGGGCTGCTCGAAGTTATAGTCGAAGCTTGTCCAACGTGCACCCGCGAGAACCGACCATTCGCGGTTAAGCCAGACACGATCGCTCGCGAACAAGCCAACTTCGGTACCATCGCTGGAACGATCGTTCACCGGATTACGGCCGAACTTATAATACTGATTGTAATAGGCCCCGGGATTCAGGATCGGCGCGCCAGTGGTTCCTCGAATGACGCCATTGGAATCGTACTGCGAATATCCCGGACGATCGTCTTCCTGATAGAACACGTCCACTCCTGCAACGCTTTCGTGCCTGAGTCCGAAGAGGTTGAATTGCGCCGTAGCTCCGGTGATGTTTTGAATGCCCCAGGAATGCTGGACCAACGTAGGATTGCCGCCCCCATTTGTCAGATTCGGATCGCCACCAGCGAAGAATTGGTTCGCGCACGAACTTGCTCCCGTCGCATTGGCGCAGGCAGGCACGGTAGCCATGAAATCGCGATCATAGAAAGCTGCTCGCGTATCATTGAAGAACGTGACGGTGTCCGAAAGGTCCTTGCGGAAATGCGACGTCAGCATGTTGACGGTCGTATTGTCGTGGTCAGTCGCAACTCCATAGAAATTCGAACGGTCGACGCCGTATTCCGTAACGGGAAGTCCGCCCGTCGTAGCTCCAGGCTTTAGAACCGACGGCACGCCGTAGTCCAGAACGCGGTTGCCTTCCTGATGCAGATAGTTGACTGTCCAGGTCGTGTCCGTGCCGAGGCCGAAACCGATTGAGCCAAGGACACCCCATCGCTCCCCCTCGACGTGATCACGATCGGGCTGGTCCTGTGTGCTGTACATCGCAACCGCGCGGGACGCCGTCGTTGCGTTGATCTGTTTGTTCACATCGAGCGTTGAACGGAAATAACCATCGGTGCCGACGCCAAATTCGATGCTTGCGGCGTCGCCGAGGTGGGCTGTCTTCTGCCGGAGATTGATGATGCCGCCGGTTGAACCTGAACCGAATGTCTCCGACGACGGCCCCTTGATGACCTGGATTTCTTCCGTCGAAAAGCTATCGCGGACATACACGCCGAAGTCGCGCAGGCCGTCGACATAGATGTCGCCCTTGGCTTCAAAGCCGCGAATACGGAACTGGTCGCCATTGAAACCGCCGCCGCCTTCACCGATCGCGACGGTAACACCGGGAACCGCACGCAACGCCTGCTCGATTGTGGTCGGCCGCTGCTGGCGCAGTTGTTCTTCTGAAACGACGTTGATGATCTGCGGCGTATCCTGCACCGTGCCTGGCATACGGCCGATGCCCGTGCCGGCTTGCAGCGTGTTGCCACTGCTCGGCGTAAATCCTGCCGTATCACTCGCAAGCGCCTCGGCTGGAGTCAGCTGCGGGGCAGCAGGTGCGGCGGCGGCTGCGGCCGCGGGCGGCGCCTTCTTCTGCACTGTTTGCTTTTTGACCGGCGCTTTCTTCTTCGCGCTGACTTCCATCGTAGGAAGGACGGTCTGCTCTTCCTTCGCGGCCTCCTGAGCTGCAGCTCCGGTTGCGAACACCATCGTCGCAAAGCCCAGAGTCACCGCCCCAAACGAACTTGAATCACCCGGGTTTGCCGCGAGATCATCCTTGCGCAGCATTCCACCCCCCACACGCTTCATAATGTGTCCCCATTCCCCAAAACGCGAAACAACGTGGCGCGAGCCCCCCGGCTCCTCGCCCACCCTCTTCGCACAAAGCGATACATTACATAATTAGTCAAGATTGAAAACGCCCAGATCTGATAAGGCCTTGGCTCAATATTCGTCACAGGTGTTCAGTTACGATAACGACACCGCCCCGACCCTATCGACGGGCATTTTTTGAACGTCGCACACGCGATGGAGGCGTCAGCGAATACTGAATTGAATCGGGAGCGCTAATGTGCGCGCCCCAACGGCCGCCAGTCTCGATGCCTGATCCTTTGGCGGCACAGGCAGAGGACTCGCGCGGCGCAGAATTTCCATCGCCTCGACGTCGAGCAACGCCGAGCCCGACCCCTTAAAGATGTGGACATTCGTGACGTTGCCGCCATCGTCGATCGAAAATCTCACGGTCGCGACGCCTTCGATATGTCGATTCCGTGCGTCAGCCGGATAACGCTTGAACTTTGCGACGTGCAGGAAAATCGCTTTCTGCCAGGACAGCTCGGCTGCATTCGGCTTTCGAGACGAGCCCTGGGTTGGCGCGGCCGACTTCTCGGCGACCTCGGTCGCTTCGATCGGAGGCGGTGCCGCCGCGATGGACGCGACCATCTCGGGTTGAGCCTCTTGTACCGGCTTTTCCTCCGGCAGCTCCTTCAGCTCGACCGGCTTCACCTTTTCCAGGACGACCTCAGGCTCCGGCGCGAGAGGTGCATCTTCTATTTGCGGCAGGTCATCCTTCGTCTGGGTCTCCTTGACTTCTTCGGTCGCAGGCGTTGCAACCGAGTCCTCGGACGGCGCGCCGATCGCGAGATTCTGCGTCTGATCGGGAGAAGCCACGGCGATGGGCGCCATCTCCAGCATGAGTGCGCCCTCGATTTCGTTTTCCTCGGATTCGAGTTGCGGCCATTGCAGCATCGCGGCCGCGCCGCCAAAATGCAAAGCCGCCGCGAAGAGGCCCGCAACAACCCATCTGCGCCTCCGACTCCACGCCGGTTCGATGATGTGAAACGGGCTCATCATCTCATTGCGAAGCTGAAGAGCTGGCCGATGCCGGGGCCTGCGCCGCACCCGGAGGCGCCGAAGCGGGATCCAATCCGACCATGGCGACCTTGAGATAACCCGCGGTGCGCAGCCGGTTCATGACTTCCATGATGTTCCCGTAAGGCACCGTCTTGTCCGCGCGTAAGAAGATACGTTGTTTCCGGTCCGATCCCGTCGCGGCATCCAGCGAGGATGCGAGCGCGCCGCCAGCGATGGGATCGTTGCCGAGCGCCAGCGTCAGATCGGCTTTGATGGTCAAGAATACTGGCTTCTTCTGGCGCGGTTGAGGCTTGGCTTTCGCGACGGGCAGATCCACCGGAACATCGACCGTCGACAGCGGAGCCGCGACCATGAAGATGATCAAGAGCACGAGCATTACGTCAATGAATGGCGTGACGTTGATCTCGTGGTTCTCCGCGAGATCGTCTCCGCCATCGTTCAAACGTCCGGCCATGGCTCGCCTCCTTATTCGGCTGGCGTCAAAGTCAGGCCGCGATCCAGATCGCGGGACACGAGACGCATGACCTCGGCGGAAACATCGCCGATCATGGCTTTGTAGGTTGCGATCTGGCGCGCGAATTGATTGTACGTGATGACCGCGGGGATTGCCGCGACGAGGCCGGTCGCGGTCGCGAGCAAAGCTTCAGCGATGCCGGGTGCAACGACAGCGAGATTTGTCGTCTGTGTCTCGGAGATCCCGATGAAGCTATTCATGATGCCCCATACCGTGCCGAAAAGACCGATAAACGGGGCCGTCGAGCCGATGGTCGCGAGAAGGCCGGTGCCGCGATTCATTTCGCGCCCCGCCGCCGCCGCCAGCCCATCGAGCCGGGACAACACGCGCTCCTTGATGCCGTGCTTGTCGGGAATATCGGCAGAGAGGCGCAACTCGGCGGTTGCGACATCGATGAACGAGGATACCAGGCATCGGCTTCCGCGCTGACGTTTACTGCCGCCCAACTGCTGAGTTGCATTAGCCAAGCTCGCGGTGGCGTTGATGCGCGAGAACGCGCGCGTGAGGCGGCGTTTCGCCATCGCCAGCTCGATCGATTTGGAAAGCCAGACGGTCCATGTCGCGATGGAGGCGAGAACGAGGCCGATCATGACGGACTTCACGACATTGTCGGCTGCGGCGAACATCTTCCACGGCGACAGATCATGCGGAAGGTTGGCGTTCGCATGCGGCGCGTCCGGCTCGGAGCCGTCATCTGACGGCGAAGAGCCTTCGGGCTGCTGCGATGCCGCCGGTGATGCCTGCTGCTCCGGTTGCACATTCGATATGCCCGGCGCATCCGTCTGTGCGCGTGCATCGCTCGGCTTGGGGGAGGACGGCGGCTGCTCCGCCGACGTGGGCGCTTGCGGCGCGGGCTCGGTCACGGCCGGAGAAGCCGCGTGTTCAGGGGTGGATGGCGCGACGAGATCCTGTGCGGCAAGATTCGTGCTCGCAAGCCATGCGACGAGGATCGAGCAGAAAGCCCCGACAATGGCCGTCTGGGTCCTGTCGCGATGAACGCCAGCCAAAATATACTTAAATTCCATGATGTTAGATCGACCCTTTGGTCCAGACCTGCCCCACGCGGCAATGCGCCGACATACTTAAACTATACCGCTTCCGTCAAGTTTCAGAGGCAGACATATCGTCCTGTGGGTCGCAACGTGCTCCGGCGTCGACGGAATGGCTCGTGAGAAATGCCGGCATCCAGCCCAATTTTATTCGGCGCAGGGACCGAAGTGAGGGGCTATCGCTGGGGTCTTGAGCGTAAGCGCGAGTTCATCGAGCGCGAGACCAAATCTTGAATCGTATTATTTCGGCGGTCGTCCGTTGTGTTCGCTGAAAGCTCTTGTGTACTGACCGCATTCCATACAGGTGCGCTTGACACCACATTCCATGGGCCAACACTGAACGTCTTCGAAGCGATCGAGCATGAGCCGTTCGAGATGTAAATTTTTGGACGACTTCACCATGATGACTTCATCCGCATGTGCGGTCCTTTTCAGGTGCTCCGCGAGTTCGATCAAGTTGGAGAAAGCGCGAAATTTTCCGCTTTCGACATCGGCAACTGAGACGCGGGCCTTGTGGGCCGTAGGTCCAACGAAGCAAACTTCATCCGCGACCTTGGCGGCGGCTGCATAGGTATCGCGGTATTTTTTTGTAGGGTTGCCTGCGTAATCGCTAATTTGGCCCAATACAAATCGCCTTTTGGACGTCGCCATCGCACTCAGCGCGTCCAAAGGCAGCTTAACGCTATGATAGGGGGCCTTGACGGTGTCCAGAATTATCCTGGAACCTTCGCGCGTCGTGTGAGCGCTCATTCGTCCGACAAGCGGTTTAAACGTAGCTATGCGCTCTTTGACACGCGCAGGAGCAATACCAAGTTCGAGCGCAGTGGTGGCCGCCCCAGCTACCGTGAGCCAATTATATTTTCCGATAAGGTGCGCCTCAAGCTCGAGCTTCTGGCCAGCATGGATCAACGTAAAGAAGACGGAGCCATCTGCGGATGTCGCGAGGTCGCTGACGAGATAGTCGCCTCCCGTAGTGCCGAAGGTCACCGAGCGCGCGCCGGTCAACTGAGCCATCACTCTTACGTTCGGATCGTCGAAGTTCAGGATCGCCAACCCGGTCCGCGAAAGGGATTCGACGAAAGCCGCTTTCTCTTTCGCAACTGCCTCAATCGAACGGAACGAGGTGTAGTGCTCTATCGCCACGAGTGTAACGACGGCGACGTCAGGCTTGATGAGTTTTGCAGCACGAGCCAGTTGGCCTGGGGCGTCCGTTCCCTGCTCGAGCACGGCGAATTTATCCTCTCGCCGTAAGTTGGCGAGAGATTTTACGGCTTCTCCGTATCCGTTGCCGACTGCATGCCCGGTCACGCCGTGGTCGCCGGACAGAATGTGTAACAGCAGCGAAACCGTCGTCGTCTTCGCGCTGCTGCCCGTTACGGCAATGACCGTAGCCGCCGTGGTCTTGCGCTTGATCTTCGCACGCAGTTCTCTCGCACCGAATTTTGCGCGTCGAAGAATCTGTCTGACGCCCCGCTTAGGTTTCTTGCTCGCTCGTGACACGACTGATCTCGAAAGTTTCAATCTACTGAAAAGCGAGCCTCAAGTGGGTTAGCATATCGTATTGCTTGAAACCTCGATGCACCGCCCAGACTTCGCCTTGACCGTTGTAATGAAAGCGGTGAAGCGAATGCCGTATCGGCTCTTGTCCGACGACCTCGTATCCAAATGTGCGTTGATACCATTTGACCGCGCGTGGATCATCGCTCCAGGTGTGGAGATCTACCGCGCCGCGTTCCCGCATCTCGTCTTGCCGGCGCTGTTGCAGCGACTTGCCGACCGCCCGCGTCTTGCCCGCGTCGGTCACCGAGATGAGGACAGTCTTCGCCGATTTTTGTGCTTCATCGCGCCAATCCCAGCAGCAGAAACCGAGGATGTTTTCGCCGTCATCGGCGACCCAGGATTTATCGGCGAGGTTGATATGGGAAATGGAATTGCGAACCGTCAGAATATGATCGTCGCCGAAATCGGAATCGGCGTGTTCTTTATCGCCCCACAGCACATGCAAATTGTAATAGCGCAGACAATGGAAAATGCCGCCGAGGTCGGCATAATCCGGCTTTCTTATCGCGATGCTTTGTTCGAGACGTGGCTCTGTGATCGTCATACCCACCCCCTTTTTTGTTGTATTGAACTTACTCACCCCACAGGTCGGAGGTGATGGGACTTTTTCCTTATTGAAAGGATTTGCCGCCGTAGTTGCGCTAGCGGCACTGTGAATTTCGGGGAGTGAACGCCGTATCGGGCAACGAACGTTTTGAACGGCATTAAACGAGCTTTTGGAGAACACGTTTGCGCCACGCGACGAGCCTTCTCCGGTAGGCCGGCTCTGGCGATTGACTGCGGGAAATGAGTCGATCGACCGCCTGCGCCAATTCCGGATCCGTAACGCCCCGGCGCAATTCCTCCATCACCGAAATCAAATGCGCTCCAATTCTCGGCAGGCGATCGACGCGCCGCGACAAGGGCACGCTCCTGTCAAAAGCTTCGCAGCTATCGAGCATTCCGGCGTTCGCGAACGCGATCATCGTGCGAATACATTTCTCGCAGTGGGAGCAATTGCCCGTCAGCGCATTATTTTCATGGCAAACGCGGACATGCCGCCGGACCAAATCGTTCGCAGCGATCGCACGAACCTTGCCGTTTCGTCTGTGTGTCGCATCGCCATGACGAATTCGAACGCGATTTGTCGACCATAATGGATCAAGATCCCAATGGGAGCCCCAGGGCTTCGGATCGTGATAGGGGTAGCTCGACGGGATTGTTAGATCGGTGATCAAGTCAGAGAGCAAATGGCCGACCGCCGCCAAAGCTCCACCATGGCCTTTTTCCCATGAGCTTTTTTTGACGATCGGGTGCTCGCGCAAATTGGTCGTGATCAGCACGGGCTTTGCGTCGAACGCCTGTGCGGTTTCGTAAAAGCCGGGCAAAAAAGCTTCCAGCCGGGCCTTGTCGCTCCGCGGAATGTCGTAGCCGTGGACAAAGATCAGGATACCGGGCGTCGAAGATGCTGTGATCAGCTCGTAGTAAGAGTCGACGCCGCCCGTGAAGCACTGAGCGAAGCATCGATCCGAAACGGCATGAGAGTAAACTTCGCGGCGCGATGGCCGGGTAGTGACAATGTCGACGCCCGGAAACTCCCACCACTTCGTCAACTGCTGTTGCAGAGCATTGGAGTTCTCGAGCCATGTTTGATCGAGTTCTGCGTCGATGACAAGCTGGCCGCCTTTGGCTGCCGCGGGAACGAGAAGAGCCGACGCAAAAGCCTCAGCGCTCTCGACCAAACAGACGTCCTTAGACGAGAACCAAATCGGCTGCCCGTTTACATCGGCCGCCACGACAACAGTTCCGTCTGCCTCGCGCGTTCGCGTCGGCACCCCAATCCGCAAGCTTGCTTCGTCTTTAGCTCGAGGCATCGCGAGACGGCCTTTGCAAATGTTTTTTTCCCACTGCCCGATGCGCTCTTTCGACTTAAGCGCGGACAGCGCCGCGGCATCCGCTAAGTGGTCGTCGTTCTCTCACCGCGCATTGACCACACATTTGTCCCGCCTATCCCCAGACGACAGCGGGCGTAATCGATGAGGCCCATTTTTCTGACATTGAACGCCAGTCTCCGAAGCTGGTTCAATTTACGTGGACGACTTCGATCGGGAATCGTCGACTCTAGATCCTGTCCACTCGCTTGCGTGACAATCGGCGGCTCTATTCCATAGACATTCAAATCAAGCTGCCATGGCCAGCGGATCTCGACGTCGATCGGCTCGGCGATCTTGCGCGTTGCGAGCAGCTTGGCCGCGCCCGAGGCACTTACGATCAGCCCTGTCGTGCTGCGCGGAACACGCAGATATCTGACGAGATTTCGGCCCGCACCAAGCGCTGCTACGGTTTGAAAAGGCTGCGAAGACGATTCTACGAGACGAATCACGTCCCATCCCACGGGCGCTGCTTCAATCGCATTTCGAATGGCTCCCGCACTTTTGCGCGCGAGACGGGCGTCGTCCTCAAGAACAAGAGCGAACGGCAAGCGCCGTTCCAGAATGCGCTTGTAAATCACGAGATGACTCGCGGAGCAGCCCACTTCGCCATCCGAAAGTGCTTCGCCGTAGTACGATTGCAGCCATGCTGGAACTGCGCGTCCTTCAACGGCTGCTACCCGCTCCGCTGCAACACCTGCGCGAGCAAGCTCGGCCTCTATAAGCTTACGTCTTGCGGTGTCGCGATCGAGGTTTATGAAGAACGCTGGCGTCGCTTTCAATTCCATCGAGCCCCCCGGCAACGATTAGGTCTTGACCTCGACAAGAGGTCATCTTCTTTCGCTTGTCGGCGCGCGGGACGTAAAGTCATTTCATGACTATTGGGAAGTTATCCTCTCGCAAAGCACCAATTGTGGAGATATCCGTGCGCTGAACAGGAATTAGTCTGGCCTTTTCGAGGTCGAATGTCCCGATGCGGACTAGTCAATCGAACCCATCAAAAACATTCTAATTTCAGCGCCTGTTGCCGCCGAGGGCTATTTTGAAACCGCAATCTTCATTGCAAATCGAGCTTCGAAATTTCCTCAAGGAATTTTCCGGCCAGAATGTGCTGCTTATTCCAAATCAGGGCAACGCGGGCGACTGCCTGATTTTGATCGCGACGTTGATGGCTATGCGCGATGCTGGAGTCGAAGCGGAGATTGCCGACGACAAATCTGATTTCACAAACAAGACAGTATTTTTAGGCGGTGGTGGGAATCTGGTCGGACTTTATCGTGGCATGCGGCAATCCATGGAGGCCGTCTGCAGTTCTCAGGCAAAGCGAATAATCCTGTTGCCGCATACGGTCAGGGCGAACGAGGATCTGATTGCGCGTCTCGATGATCGCGTCACGTTCTGGTGTCGCGAGCAAAAAAGCTTCGATCACGTCCGCCGGACAAATCCTAACCTGGATTGTCGAATAGGCCACGATATGGCCTTCCATTGTGACGTCGAAGAGTTTCTCAACGATCCGGCTTGCACGCGCGCTGGTCCTGAATTTTTGATCTCCTCTCTTGAACACACGCGAACGAGCCTCGACCGCATTTCCCAGCTTGAGGTCGTGAGATTCATGAGAACCGACAAGGAAGCTCGGCCTTCATTGACCGCCGGGGATCTCGATGTATCCAATGCCTTCGGCAAAGTCGCCGATCTCGACAGTTCGCGACTGACGGCATGGTGCTTTGTGAAGACGATCTCTGCGGCGCGAAGAGTCGTTACGGACCGGCTTCATGTGGCGATCACATGCGCGCTGCTCGGTAAGCCGTGTGAGCTTCGCGATAATAACTACAGCAAGAACCGCGATATCTTTGCTTACAGTCTCCAAAATTTTTCCTGCATCACCTTTGACAAGCGACGCAATGAGGCCATCGAAGATCGCCCCCCTTTGCGGCGCTCGCTGCTAGACCGCCTATCTCGCCATACGCGACGCCTTATCCACGGCCGCCGCTGAGCGTCGGATCCTTACGACGAACGACAATCGATATCAGGGAACGGCGCCACGATCTCAAAAGGGCAGAAACCATCCTGGGCCGGAAGACTCCTGTGAGCGGCGTCGAGCGGCGGGGCGGTTAGTCCGACCATTGCTTGCCAAGTATCTCTTAGCGTCTGGGTCGCCCAAATCGGCGGCTTTCTTCAGCCAGGCACGTCCTTCCGTCGCCATCCGAGGACCGCCTTTCCCGCGGATCAAAATAAATCCGAAATTGTACATGCCAATACGATCACCCGCTTCCGCGGCTTTCTCGTACCAACGTCGCGCCTCTGGAAGATTTTTGGGACCACCCAAGCCGTTTTCAAGAAGATATCCGTAAAGAGGCATTGCGAAGGAACAACCGCCTTCTGAACCACTCTTTGCCCATCCGCGCGCCAATACGTGATTTACGCGTACACCTTGCCCATATGCATAAATTGTAGCGAGCATCCCCATGGCATCCGCATCGCCCTTATCGGCGGCCTTTTGTGCCCAAGCTCGAGCTTCGCTCAAATCTTTTGGGCCACCCACGCCGTTGTACAAAGCATTTGCGTAGTGACTCATTCCGCGAACGAGACCTGTCTCCGCCGCCTTTTGAAACATCACACGCGCAGCTTTGGGATCTGCGGGACCGCCCGTTCCGGTACCGAGATAGATGCCCATCCGGTCCAACCCATCGGCATCGCCGTGATCGGCCGCGCGTTGAAACCACGATCGCGCCGCGGCGAAATCTTTCGATCCTCCCTCTCCGTTCTGAGAAAGATATCCCATCCAACTTATTGCCTGGACGTCGCCGGCGTTCGCCGCTTTCTCAAACCAGATGCGAGCCGAAGCGATGTCTTTTTCGCCTCCTTCGCCATTGCGTTGCATCATGGCGAGATTGAACATCGCCCTCGGCACGGTGCCGATCTTGGCGGCCGCTTCGTACCATTTTCGAGCCTCCGGCAAGTCCGCCTTGCCGCCAAATCCTTTTTGCAGGATCGAACCTAGGAGATTCATCGCATTCGCATTGCCTGCGTTCGCTGATTGCAGCAGGAGATCTCGCGCCTTGGGCAAATCTCCGCCGTTGTAAGCCTCGGAACCGGCTTCCCACAGAGCGCCGCCATCGGCGCTCGCCGCATCCGCATAAGCTTCGTGATTGCTGCAAACGACAAATGCCGCCGCGAATGCGAGCGTGGATATGCGCACCAGGTTTAATATCAACCGCATCAGCCGGCCGCCCTTCGATTTCCCGATAAATGGCACGAGTCGGCAGGCTCGAGCATCGTTCGCACGAATAGCAGGTAACGGTTTCTGAATTCTCGCTGACAGGGTTTTCACCCTTTCCCTGGCTCCCTCGCCCGTCGAAAGGCCGCAGCCAGCGCGGACTCTTCCACTGACGTTTTCGAAGCCGACACGGGCGCGTTCGAGCGCGAAACCTTCGGTTCCGGTCCACGCGCAGCCGACTGCGTTTCGATCGCACCGGATCTCATGGTTAGCGCTATTCGCTTACGCTCGACGTCGACATCCTTGACTCGCACCCGCACCACTTCGCCCGCTCTCACCACCTCGCGCGGATCCTTCACGAACTTGTCGGCCAGTTCCGATACATGCACCAAGCCGTCCTGATGCACGCCTACGTCGACGAAGGCGCCGAACGCTGTCACATTCGTCACGACGCCTTCGAGCATCATCCCCGGGCGCAAATCCGCGATTTTCTCCACGCCCTCCTTGAATTCAGCCGTCTTGAACTCGGGGCGCGGATCGCGACCGGGCTTCTCGAGTTCGGCCAGAATGTCGATGACGGTCGGCGTACCAAAGCGCTCATCGGCGAACTCTCTGGCATTCAGAGATTTCAAGAACGCGCTGTCGCCGATCAAGGCTTTGATGGGCCGTTTCGTTACATCGGCGATACGCTCGACGACCTCGTAGGCCTCTGGATGGACCCCAGACGCGTCGAGTGGATTTGAACCGTTCGGAATGCGCAGGAACCCAGCGGCTTGTTCGAAGGCTTTTGGTCCGAGCCGGGCCACCTTCTTGATCTCGGTACGCTTCTTGAAAGCCCCGTTCTCGTTTCGATGCAGCACGATGTTCCCGGCGATCGTCGCGTTGAGCCCGGCGACGCGCGCCAGAAGCGGCGCCGATGCCATATTGATGTCGACACCGACCGAGTTGACGCAATCCTCGACGACAGCATCGAGGGAGCGTGCAAGCGCAGTCTGGTTGACGTCGTGCTGATATTGACCGACGCCGATAGCCTTGGGGTCGATCTTGACAAGTTCCGCAAGCGGATCCTGCAAGCGACGGGCAATTGAGACTGCGCCGCGTAAGGAAACGTCCAGGTTCGGAAACTCGGCCGCCGCAAGCTCGGACGCGGAATAAACCGAGGCCCCGGCTTCCGACACCATAACTTTTGTAAGCTTCAGGCCGGGCATTTTCTTCATGAGATCGCCAGCGAGCTTATCTGTCTCGCGGCTCGCCGTTCCGTTACCGATCGCGATGACATCGACCTTGTGTTTAGTGCAGAGCCCGGCGAGCGTTGCCAGCGCGCCGTTCCAATCGTTGCGCGGTTCATGCGGATAGACGGTCGAGGTATCGAGAACCTTGCCTGTCTGATCGATGACAGCCACCTTGACGCCAGTGCGTATTCCAGGATCGAGCCCCATCGTCACCCGCGAACCTGCGGGAGCCGCGAGAAGCAGGTCTTTGAGGTTCGATTTGAAAACGCCAATGGCAGCAGCGTCGGCATCGTCTTTCAGCCGGGCCAACAGATCCGCGGAGAGCGACGTGTGCAATCGCGTCTTCCAGGCGGACTTCGCCGTTTCGACCAGCCATCTGTCCGCGGGGCGGCCGCGCTCGGCAATATTGAAAGCCGACATGATTTTCGCTTCCGCCGGATGCGAGCGGCCGGGTTCGACCGCGACGTCGAGATCGAGATCCAGAAATCCTTCGTGGCGACCGCGTAAAAGCGCCAAGGCGCGATGCGACGGAATCTGGGATATCGCCTGAGAAAAATCGAAATAGTCGGAAAATTTTGCGCCTTCGGTCGCTTTGCCTTTCAGCACTTTCGACGTGATCAAGCCTGTCGACCATAACCACTGACGCAAATCGCCGACCAGCTTGGCGTTCTCGCCGATCCGCTCGATCAGGATTGAACGCGCACCCTCGAGGGCAGCCTTGATATCGTTCACGCCCTTTTCGGTATCGACGTACTTTTCCGCCTCCTTCGACGGGTCGATGGACGGATTGCTCAGTAGCGTATCGGCCAGCGGCTCAAGTCCGGCTTCGCGCGCAATTTGCGCCTTTGTCCGCCGCTTCTGCTTGAACGGCGCGTAGATATCCTCAAGCTCGACCTTGGTATCGGCGCCTTGGATGGCGCGTTGCAGCTCGGGCGTCAGCTTGCCCTGCTCTGTGACGCTCTTAATGACGGCGGCGCGACGGGCTTCAAGCTCTGTCAGATAGCCGAGGCGTTCCTCGAGCTTCCGCAGCTGCGTGTCATCGAGGCCGCCGGTCTTCTCTTTGCGATAACGCGCGATGAACGGCACCGTTGAGCCTTCACCGAGCAAATCCACGGCCGCCGTGACTTGCGCCAGCTGGACCCCTAGCTCTTTTGCGATACGGGCATTGATCGAATCCAAGCGGTCTCCTTTGCGGCATGTCGTGCTTCGCGTACCGAATGCGTCTTTAGCGGCAACATTCGTTTTCATTGCGAAGGCATAAAGCGGAACGGCGCATTTCCACCGCTAGTACGCAGAACGAAGAATAGTGGCAACAGCCAAGTCCGACCACGCGCGGGCGGCGGCATCAGCGCGACGTGTGAGGGCCAATCTGGCCGGGCCTTGAGAACGAATGTCGCGGCCGTCCGGAACACTCTTTCACGGATTTAGCGAATGGCCTAAGGGTGCCGCTCAACTCTCGCTCCAAGGCTTTGGCGATCGGCGCTACGGTCTGCGCCAATTGAAGTACGCACATGATCCGTCTCGATAATATAGGCAAACAGAACGGCCACCAGATCGTCTTCATCGAAGCCTCGGCAACGCTCAACAGAGGCGAGAAAGTCGGTCTCGTCGGTCCAAACGGCGCCGGTAAAACCACGCTCTTTCGTATGATCGTCGGGCAGGACCAGCCCGACGAAGGCCAGGTTTCCACCGACCGCGGCATCACCATCGGCTACTTCAGTCAGGACGTCGGGGAAATGTCCGGCCAAAGCGCGGTGGCCGAAGTCATGGATGGCGCCGGGCCGGTGAGCGCGGTCGCGGCCGAGCTGGCCGAGCTAGAAGCTGCCATGGCCGATCCGGACCGGGCAGATGAGATGGAGGCAATCGTCGATCGTTACGGCGAGGTCCAGGGCCGCTTCGAGGAACTCGGCGGTTATGCCTTAGAAGGGCGGGCGCGTGAGGTGCTGGCCGGTCTCTCCTTCAGCCAGGAGATGATGGATGGTGATGTCGGCGCCTTGTCCGGCGGTTGGAAAATGCGCGTGGCCTTGGCTCGCGTTCTTCTCATGCATCCCGACGTGCTGCTTCTTGACGAGCCAAGCAACCATCTCGACTTGGAGAGCTTGATCTGGCTGGAGGACTTTCTCAAAGGTTACGACGGCGTCCTGTTGATGACTTCGCATGACCGCGAGTTCATGAACCGGATCGTCACCAAGATTGTCGAGATCGATGGCGGTGCGCTGACGACGTACTCAGGCAACCACGAGTTCTACGAACAGCAGCGTGCGCTTTCCGAGAAGCAGCAGCAGGCCCAGTTCGATCGGCAGCAGGCGATGCTCGCCAAAGAGATCAAGTTCATCGAGCGCTTTAAGGCTCGAGCTTCGCATGCGGCGCAGGTGCAAAGCCGCGTCAAGCAACTCGCGAAGATAGACCGCGTGGAGCCGCCCAAGCGCCGCCAGACAGTCACGTTCGAATTCCAACCCGCACCGCGCTCGGGCGAGGACGTCCTCAGCATTAAGGGCGTCCACAAGAGCTACGGCAATCGCAGAATCTATGAGGACTTCGATTTCCAAGTCCGGCGCAAGGAACGCTGGTGCGTGATGGGCGTAAACGGCGCCGGCAAGTCGACGCTATTGAAATTGACTGCCGGCTCGACGCAACCCGACGCCGGTAAAGTCAACGTCGGAAGCAGTGTGAAGCTCGGCTATTTCGCCCAGCACGCGATGGATCTTTTGGACGGCGATCGCACTGTCTTTCAGTCGTTGGAGGACTCGTTTCCGCAAGCGGGCCAGGGTTCGCTCCGCTCGCTCGCCGGCTGCTTCGGATTCTCGGGCGACGACGTGGAAAAGCGGTGCCGCGTGCTTTCGGGCGGCGAGAAGGCCCGCCTCGTCATGGCAAAGATGCTCTACGATCCACCGAATTTCCTGGTGCTGGACGAGCCAACGAACCATCTCGACATGGCAACCAAGGAAATGCTGATCACCGCGCTCTCGCAATACGAGGGCGCCATGCTATTCGTATCGCACGACCGGCGCTTCCTCGCCGCGCTCTCCAACCGGGTGCTGGAACTTACTCCCGATGGGATCCAGAAGTACGGCGGCGGATACACGGAGTACGTCGAGCGAACCGGTTACGAAGCCCCTGGACTGCGCAGCTGAACGGCGCGGCCACCTCATCCCTATTTTTGAGATCGCGAATAAGCAGAACGACGGTCGTGGCGAAAGCGTCACTGCATCGACGAGTGGCATCTGACTCCAAATGATCCTTCAAGGGAGCAATCGGAGATTACTGCGATTGTTAAAAAACTAGGGCCGGATCGCAATCAGGCCTAGAGAAAAAACGGCTGAAGTAATTTTACAACGCTTTGACTATTCCGTTCATCGGGAAAAGTGGCGGGAAGTAATCCCATATCCGTGGTAAGCGCCGAACGATACGCGTAGTGATCATCGCGTGCCGGGGGATTTGTACATGTCAGCTTCGTACGACTGCAGTTGAAGAACAACTGATCGCCATCCGCGCGATCGTCTCCAATCAAATCAGAACAAAACAAAACAAATAAGCCCTTGAATTGCCATTCATGGGATGGGGGAAGGCATGTCCAAAATCATTAAAACCGTTAGCCGTCCGCAAGCGATGTTGGTCTCAGGTCTGCTCGCAGCCGCGCTCAACATGGGCGTTTCTCATCAGGCTTTGGCGGTGTGCTCAAACAATCCTCCCGCGACAGGGCAGACTGTCGACTGCTCCGGCACCGGTAACGACGCGGTCATCGCGCCAACGAACGCTACGACGGGCATCGGTGGGGTCACCGACGTCAACGTCAACGTTCCATCAGGCGCCAGCATCACAGGCGTCGGCCAAACTGCGGCGGGCACCAACGCCCAATACAGCAGCGTACGCATCAATGACGGCAGTACGGTTACCAACAATGGGACGATCTCGCCTACACTGCAACCCAACAAGTCGCGCGATTACGTCGGCGTAAACCTCAATGGTTCCGACACGACTTTGATCAATAATGGCACCATTTCGCTGAACAACAACACGACCGTCGCGGGGTCGACGGCTTATCGGCTCTATGGTGTCATTACTTCAGTGCCCGGCGCTGCGGGAGACGATGCAGCATTCGAAAATGTGCAAGTCACGAACGGGGTGCACGGGTCGATATCCGTGACGCAAAGCGGCACCGGCGTTGCGCGCGGTATCTACGGTGGCGAAGGTATCGACTCGATGACTGTCGATAACTTCGGAAGCATCTCCGTGACGCGAATTGGCGGGGCAGTTAATACCACGCAGGTTGGCGCGGTCGACTCTGATGATGATGTCGACACGCTCACCGTCAATAACCACGTTGGGGGCATCATCACAGCGACAGGAACAAATACGTTCGCTGTTGGTGGGCGCGCAAACGAATATACAATCATAAATGACGGAACCATCACCGACACAACGGGACGAGCCGCGATTTTATTTTACGGAGTAGGCGATCAAGGCACCGCCGAAACGACGATCGTCAACTCCAAGACCGGTATCGTAAACGGAAATGTCGTTGTCTCGGACGGCAATCCACTTGGCTCATCGGCTCTCGTCATCGGCACGCCACCGGCAACGACAGCCCTCACTCGAAATTCAGATATTACCAACGCAGGCACCATCAACGGGTCGGTCACGCTCGCGTCCGGCGTCCATACTCTCGACAATAGTGGCACGATCACCGGCGGGATCACGGTACTCCAAACGGCGGCGGTCGGTGTCGGCGGAGCGTCCTTTACCCTCACAAACGAGGCCGGTGCCATCCTCGGCAATAATATCGCGATCACAGATCGCGCCGATTCACAGAATTCGGTGACGCTGGAAGGAACGGGCTTCAACGCAGCAGGCAGCATTACGTCGACAGGCCATGGCGCATTCGGCCTAACTCTCGACGGCGTGACGAATATCAAAAGTGCATCAGGCGTAACGACACTTGACCTCATGAGGTCTAACGTTGCGGTCACGAACGGCGTCACGCTCGTCACCAACACCAACAACCCGACATCGCAGATCAACACGACGATCTTCGGAGCAGGCGGGACGACGGCGGCACCGTCGACGAACCTCGGCTCGATCCAAGGCACGCTTACGCTCAACGGCGTGGCAACGAACATCACGCCGACGTTCGGTTCGCTCGTGCGCAACGGCGACGTTTACGTACTCGCCTCGGCGGTCAATGGAAGCGGCACCGGCAATATCACAGCGGATTCGACCTATCTTGTCTCAGTCACCCCGACTGCAGGCCCTGGTGGACTTCGGTTGACGATGGCCGCGACTTCGGACGTTTCGGGGACGCCCGGCATCTCCTTGCCGGCGACGCAGACGCTCAACAATCTGCTCAACTACGAAGGATCGGATAAGGATGTTCAGGCTCTTGGCGGCGCGCTGCAGAACCTGCAGACCGGCGGAGCGGTGGCTAAAGCCGGTGCGCAACTCGCACCTGAGACCAACTACGCGACCCAACAGGCAGCCATCACGCTCAATAACGCAATAGGCCAGCACATCGACACGCGCCTCAGCGCGACCGGGGCTACGGGAGCGTTCCAAGGCTACACTGCCGGGCCTTACGGTCTTGGCGCGAAGCCTAAGCAGCCCGATCCCAACCGCTCCAACCTTGGCGGAAGCCTGAAAGATGATGCCGATTTCGTTGCGCCTCGCAGCGCGGCGCTTTGGGGTCAGGCCTTCGGTGCCGGAATGGATCAGAGCCAGCGCGATGAGGTCGACGGTTACAGCGCCCGGCTCTATGGCGTCATGGTCGGCTACGACAACTGGATTTCACCAGGTCTTCGCGTCGGCGTCGCCGGCGGCTACGCCAACACAACGATCGACGGACGCGGGGATACACGGCAAAACGAAACCAGCATCGACAGCTACCTCATCGAAGCCTACGGCGCGTTCAAAGGTGACTGGTGGTACGCGAGCGGCCGCACCGGCTTCACCTGGCATGACTACGACACGACGCGCGCCATGACGGTGCCGTTTACCGACAGCGCCAAGGGCAACCACGACGGTGATCAGTTCAACGTGTCGTTCGAAGTCGGTGCTCCGATGAAGCACGCCGGAACAATCATCACGCCGGTTGCCGGACTGACCTATTCCAGGCTGCATCAGGACGGCTATTCGGAATCGAGTGACGGCGGCATGGCGCTCGATGTCCGTAGCCAGGATAATGACTCGCTGGTTTCGAGCCTCGGTGTCAAAGGCCTCTTACCCATCGCCAACGACACGGTCATCGAAGGCCGAGCGCTCTGGCTGCATGAGTTTTCAGACGATGCGCAGATTGTGACCGCGAGCTTCGCGGGCGGCGGCGGCACCTTCACAGCGGCCGGACCTGGCGTCGGGCGAGATACAGCAGACCTCGGTATCGGCATGCTGGCTCAAATCGGCCCGAACTCGACGTTCGAAATCAACTACGATGCCAACGTTCGGCAAGACTATCTTGGGCAGATCGGATCGGCGCGCGTGGACATCCACTTTTAATGATTGACCGGGCACCAGTTGAAAGAAATCGAGTGATGAAACCTCGAGAACTTTGAAGTCCGGAACGCAGCTGAGAAATATACCCGTCTGGTGTCGTGCTTCCAGCGCGCCTGCTTTAACCGGCAGGCGCGTTTTCGCATTGGATCTTCATCGACGGAGCGCGCAGCCACGCCTATAGGATTTGCCTCCATTCCACATTGAATTCATACACGAGCGTGGCTATTCCTCCGGCATGGACGATGCCGAGCCCAATAATAAAAGCCGGGAGCCTGACGGCAACAATCTGGGATGGATCGGCGACGAGTTGGATAACGCCCCTCCACCCCGCATTCCTGCGAGTGATCGCATTGCAGGCATGTCGGATGCACAAACGCGTTCGGCGGCCCGCCTGTGTACCGCCTTGATCTTGGGATTTGTCTCAATGGGCCTCTTGCTGAGATCCGTTGATCAAGATGAGCCGTCGTTCCCTCAGCTTGCGGATTGTATTCATATTCAAGATCAGTCCGCTCGACTTGAGTGCTTCGACCAAGTTGCAAAACTGAGCAGGACTGTTCCGTTCAAAGGAACCGCTCCATTCACAACTGTTGCCAGTCCTGGTCTTTAGAGTTTGCACCAATCGCGCCCGGCGCCAATGCGGGGACGAGCTAGCGATATAGGAAAGTTATATAAAAAGCGGCTACTTGCGCGCAGCGTCGTTGATTCACGATCCAAATCGTAGCTTAGTGCCGAGGAGCAATTTTTAGGGTCGGCATTTGTGGCAGTCAGCGGCGCATCCGAGCAAACCGAACCTGTCGCTCATGGGCAAAAATTCTGGCCTCTCGTTTTGGGATCACTCGGCGTCGTATTCGGCGACATCGGAACGAGCCCCCTCTATGCTTTTCGAGAAGCTGTGAAATCGGCTCAGGCTTCTGGCATTCCCAACCACGAGGCCGTCGTTGGCGTCCTTTCGCTCATCCTTTGGACCCTCACCCTTATCGTTACAGTCAAGTACGTGTCGATCCTTCTACGGATCGATAACAAGGGAGAAGGCGGAACATTCGCCCTTATGGCTCTCGGCCAATCCCTCTCGCCTAAAGCTGCCCCAATTATGCTGGGTCTCGGCATAGCGGGCGCGGCATTCTTTTATGGTGATGCAGTCATCACTCCGGCTATTTCGGTTCTCTCCGCCGTCGAGGGGCTCGAACTCGTTTCACCGGCGTTCGAAAAATTCGTTTTACCCTTATCTCTGATCATCATCGTCATTCTGTTCATGATGCAGGCGCGAGGTACGGCGCGCGTAGCCAACATTTTTGGCCCTGTTACGGTTCTCTGGTTCGTGGCTATCGCTGTCGGAGGCCTGCTCCACCTGATCGTTAAACCGAGCGTCCTGGCGGCCCTCAATCCTCTTCCCGGAATTATCTTCGCAACGACAAACGGTTCGGCAGGATTGACCGTGATGGGCTTGGTCTTTTTGGCCGTCACCGGAGCGGAAGCTCTCTACGCGGATCTCGGGCACTTCGGCAGAAAGCCGATCGAATTTGCATGGCTGTGGCTCGTCGCGCCATCGCTAGCCTTGAACTACCTCGGACAAGGCGCGCTCCTCCTCGCGGACCCCGGCGCAATAGAGAATCCCTTCTTTCGGCTTTATCCCACGTGGGCCATCATCCCAATGGTGGCACTGGCAGCGGCGGCAACAGTCATTGCAAGCCAAGCAGTGGTTTCTGGAGCGTTCTCGCTAACCCGCCAGGCAATTCAGCTCGGCCTCATACCGAGACTTCATATTGTTCACACATCTGGAGAAATCGCCGGTCAGATTTATCTTCCCAGAGTGAACTGGCTTTTGCTTGTCGCGGTCATATTGGTCGTGATCGGCTTCAAAGGCTCGGATCGCCTAGCCGCGGCATACGGCGTCTCCGTTACGGCCACGATGGTTCTGACGTCCATCATGGCTTGGTACATCATATGGAAAAAATGGCGTTGGACCGTAGCTCGCACGACGGCACTCATCGGTCCGTTGATCGCCATCGAGATCGCGTTCTTCTTCGCGAATATTACCAAGATTGTAGAAGGTGGCTGGCTGCCTCTCACCATCGCTGGATTTCTGGCGTTCGCGATGTTTACCTGGATTAAGGGCAATGACGTTCTTCGGCGATCTGCTGGGCGCACCGACGCGGATCTCGATTGGCTCGTGCGAAAGCTCGATGCGCGGCCGCCGCATCGCGTCCCGGGAACGGCCGTCTTTTTCACGACGAACATCAGCGTCGCGCCAACCTCGCTGCTTCACAACCTCAAGCATAATCGCATACTGCACGAACGAAACATCGTCATGGCGATCAAGACGGAGGACGTTCCGCACGTTCCCGCTCAGCAGAGGGTCGAGATCAGTCGTCCGAACGAAATGTTCATCACGGTAACGGCGCGCTATGGCTTTATGGAAACCCCATCGGTGCCAAAAATTCTCGAACAGTGCCGCCGGAAGGGCCTCAATCTCGATATAGGAGCGACGTCGTTCTTCATCTCGCGACGGTCGTTGCGTGCGACGTCGAAATCGGAATTACCGTGGTTTCAGCAACGGCTGTTCCTCGCCCTCGCGCGAAAGGCACAGGATGCGACCGAGTACCTGCATATCCCGACGGACCGGGTCGTCGAGATCGGCGCACAGCAATCTATCTGACACGTCGATGCCTGCCCCATAATTCACTTACGTGGATCTGCAGCAGCTCGTGGAAGACATCACTGCAGCGCAGCGGTCAGCGCGCCAACACGACGTGCGTTGCCAGCTCCATCGGTACCGCCTCTGTGACGCGGTACCCAAGGCTTGGCAGGTCGATGCCTGCGAATAGATTTTCACCACGGCCAAGAAAAACGGGCGACATCGCGAGGTGTATCTCGTCGATCGCTCCTACTTTCAGATACTGGCGGACCGTCGAAACGCCTCCGCCGATCTTCACATCTAAATCCCCCGCTGCGGCTTTCGCCTGCGCGAGCGCCGCTTCGATCCCCTCGGTGACGAAATGGAAAGTCGTACCGCCTTCCATCACGATTGGCGGTCGAGGGTGATGGGTGAGAATGAATGTCGGCGCGTGATACGGAGGATTGTCCCCCCACCAGCCCTTCCAATCGGGTCCGCCCCAATCGTTGCTGGCCGGTCCGAACATATTGCGGCCGAGGATGAAAGCTCCGAAGCCTTCCATCGCTGCGCTGGCGAACCGATCATCAGTCCCGCCGTCCTTCCCGATCATCGACCGGAAGGCGCGCGTCGGGTAGAACCACTTATGCAAGTCGCCGCCGCCTTCGCCCAATGGATGCTCAAGGCTTTGGTTCGGACCTGCTCCAAACCCGTCTGCGGACACCGCGAAACCTGCTACCCGAACTTTGCCCATCAAAGCCCCCTGCGAATGTGGCGGCCACCGTGTGGGCTGCCTGAGTTTTCAGATGAACGAACAATCAGGCCAACAATGAGATCGTCATTGGTAGGCTCAGAGGGAGAGCCATGGTCCCGATGGCCGAGGTCAGCAGCAGCTGTACCCGGCAGCCTCACTCGATACGGTGGGGGAGCTGAAAAAATGCCGGCCGAGGAAAATTAAGTTAATTCCGCGCGTTCCGCGCTGGACCTGGCGCTCCCTACGGGAGTCGAACCCGTCTTTTCAGATTGAAAATCTGACGTCCTAACCGATAGACGAAGGGAGCATCCTTCGGTGCAAGGGGGACCGTATAAGCGGCTTTGGGCGTCCTTGGCAAGCCGCCCTCCGCCCTCTCTCCTGCGACAGGATGGGCCACCCTCCCCTGGAGCCATTTTTCCTGCGGTTTCTACTGGCGGCGCGGGTCCGCAGCGTCCTCGATCTGCAGCTCGATGCGCTCGCGGCCACCCCACGTGTCCCGGCGCAGATGACCGGCAACGTGCAGCGGCATCCCGCCAGCCGACATCAGGAGATCGCCCAGCGGCTGGCCCACGGCGCGGAAGGCAACGCCGTCAACGCGTGAGCCGTCTCCGCCTTCCAGGATCACACGGACATGCGCGTCGGCGATGATCTTGCCGAACTTTACGCGATGCGCGGGCAGCGCAAAGCGCGCCTCGGAGTTGCCCTGGCCGAACGGGCTTACGCGCTCGATCAGGTCCATGAGCTCCGGCGTCGCGCCCGACGCGACGAGGGATGCGTCGATGTCGAGGTGTGCGACGTCGGTCACGCCTCTCGACGTGGAGCCTAATTGATTTTGCAGGAACGCTTCGAGCGGCGCGAGGCTGTCGCGGCTGACGGTCAATCCTGCTGCCATGGCGTGGCCGCCGCCCTTGGCGAGAAGTCCGGCGGAGACAGCGGCACGGATCGCCGCGCCGAGATCGATACCCGGAACCGAGCGCAACGAGCCCGTTCCCATCGCCGTCGCGTCCCACGCGATGACGCACGCAGGCCGGCGGAAACGTTCGACGAGGCGGCTCGCGACAAGGCCGACGACGCCCTTGTGCCACGCATCGGAGCCAACGACCAAAATCGCACGCGCCGGATCCTCCGTCACCTGCCGGTCGGCGATCGCCATCGCCTCCTCAAGCACCGCCGTCTCGATGTCCTTGCGCTCTTTGTTGAGGCGATGCAGCGTTTCCGCAATGCGTTGCGCCTCAACCGGATCGGATATCGAAAGCAGAGTTGCGCCGAGCGCGGCGTTGCCGATGCGTCCGCCGGCGTTGATGCGCGGGCCGAGGATGAAGCCCAAATGATAGGGCGTCGGCGCGACCGACAATCCCGCCGCATCGGCGAGCGCGGTCAGCCCGACATTATCGCGCGCGCGCATCACGGCGAGGCCCTTCTTGACGTAGGCACGGTTGAGGCCGACGAGCGGCACGACGTCCGCCACCGTCGCGAGCGCGACCATGTCGAGAAGGCTTAGAAGATCCGGCTCACGCGAGCCGTTGTAAAATCCGCGGCGGCGCAGTTCGCGCGTGGTGGCGACGAGAACGAGGAAGACGACGCCCGCCGCGCAGAGCATGCCCTGCCCGGAGATATCGTCCTGCCGGTTCGGATTGACGAGCGCGTTGACGTCCGGCAGGCGTTCGTCGGCTTGATGGTGATCGATGACGACGACGTCGGCGCCGAGCTTACGCGCGGCGGCGAGAGGCTCGTGGCTTGTGGTGCCGCAGTCGACCGTAACGATCAGCTTCGCGCCTTCGGTGACAAGCGTTTCGATGGCGGCGACGTTCGGGCCGTAACCTTCGAACAGGCGATCCGGGATGTAGATGCGCGCGGGCGTGTCGTGGAATTCGAGGAAGCGCTTCATCAGCGCGGACGAACACGCGCCGTCAACGTCGTAATCGCCGAAGATCGCGACTTTCTGTTTCGCCTGCACGGCGTCGGCAAGGCGCGCCGCGGCCTTATCCATGTCGCGCAACGTGCTCGGATCGGGCATCAACGCTTTCAGCGTCGGATCGAGGAACGTCGCCACGTCGTCGAGACCAATGCCCCGCGCCGCGAGCACGCGTCCCATGAGATCGGGCAAGCCGTGCCGCTGGCTGATCGCCGTCGCGATCTGCTTCATGTGGGGAGGCAAGCGCTCGCGCCACGCGAAGCCGCGCGCGCTGCTCATCACCCTGAGAAACGAACGCTCGGCCGCGCCGTCGTCCGTTTCAACTGCCGCTAGATTTGGGCGCAATCGGTTCCCCGCCGCTGCTCGTGATCGACCTTCATGGAGTCAAGTTGTAGGTCGATTCGGTCCTTTGGACGGCGGCCGCCCGGGTTGTCTCCACAATCAGCTTCGAGACGGCGAAATCAGCTAAAGCGCGCGCCGACGTTGCGAACCGTCGACTTGATCCGCCGCACAGTGCCCGTCTTTGCGCGCATGACGACGGTTTCCGTCTCGGCAAAGTCGCCGCGAACGCGGACGCCTTTGAGCAGCGAGCCGTCGGTGACGCCGGTTGCCGAGAACACGACGTCGGCGGACGCCATGTCTTCGAGCTTGAACTTCCGGGTGATGTCGGAAATGCCCATCTTCTCGGCGCGCTCGCGCTCTTCATCCTTCATCGGCATGAGGCGACCCTGGATCTGGCCGCCGATGCAGCGCAGCGCTGCCGCCGCCAGAACGCCTTCCGGCGCGCCGCCCGAGCCCATGTAGATGTCGATGCCCGTTTCCTTCGGGTCCGTCGTCCAGATAACGCCAGCGATGTCGCCATCGGGAATGAGCTGTACGCCCGCCCCGACCGCACGGACAGCGCGGATCAGATCGGCGTGGCGTGGACGATCCAAGATGCAGGCCATGATTTCCTGGATCGGCACGCCCTTGGCTTTTGCCAGGGCATTGAGATTTTCAGCGGGCGTCGCATCGAGATCGACGATGCCATCGGGATAGCCCGGACCGACCGCAATCTTGTTCATGTACATATCAGGGGCGTGGAGCAGACCGCCCTTTTCCGAAATCGCGAGAACGGCGAGCGCGTTCGGCATCGCCTTGGCGCAGATCGTCGTGCCTTCGAGGGGATCGACCGCGATGTCGACTTCGGGACCTTCGCCGGTGCCGACCTTCTCGCCGATGTAGAGCATCGGCGCTTCGTCCATCTCGCCTTCGCCGATGACGACGGTGCCGCGGATTTCGACGCGACCGAGTTCACGGCGCATGGCGTCGACGGCCGCTTTGTCGGCTGCCTTCTCGTTGCCCCGGCCGACAAGATGCGCGGCGGCGATGGCGGCGGCTTCCGTCACGCGCGCCAGTTCGAGCACCAGAATTCTGTCGAGACCCGGCCCGTGCGTGCCGTTCGATTGTTCAGCCCTGCTCATAATCGGTGTCCTTCCGCGGTGCCCAAGAGGATTTCAAAGTTCTTCGATACGTATCATCTGCGGGGGCTCTGTGACGTTGCCGTCCTTCTCTATGGTTGAAAGTGCCCTGCGCATTGCCTGTTCGGTCGTCTCATGCGTGATGATGATGACCGGCTGGTCTTTATTCTTCGGAACGCGTGCAGCATGGCGCGGCGCGTGCAGCGTCTGAGGCCGGTGCTGGACGATGCTTTCGAGCGAGATGCCCTGATCGCCCATGCTCTTGGCCACGTTCGCCATGGCGCCCGGCTTATCGTAGAGCGCGAGCCGCACATAATACGAGCCGTAATGCTGATCGAGCTTGGCGCGCTTGTGGGCCTTCAGCTTCGCGGTCGGGGTCACGAAGGGTGGCACGATGAGGCCGCGCGCGATGTCGAGAATATCGCCCGCGACGGCCGATGCCGTCGGCTTCGCCCCGGCGCCGGGGCCGACGAGCAGAATGTTACCAGAGAAATCGCCGTCGATCGCGACTGCGTTCGTCACGCCGGAAACCTCGGCGATGGCGGAATCCTTGTAGACGAGCGCGGGCGAGACGCGCGCCTCGATGCCGGTCTCGGTTTCCATCGCGACGCCCAAGAGCTTGATGCGATAGCCCAGGCTGTCGGTCGCCTCGATATCCGCTTGCGTGATCGACTGAATGCCTTCGACGTGGATCTGCTCGAAGGCCACGCGCGTTCCGAACGCGAGGCTCGTCAGCAGCGCGAGCTTGTGCGCGGCGTCGAAACCGCCAATGTCGAAGGTCGGGTCCGCTTCGGCGTACCCTAGCGCTTGCGCTTCCTTCAGAACGTCATCGAAGGTTCGCTTCTCGCTCTGCATCTGCGAGAGGATGTAATTGCAGGTGCCGTTGAGGATGCCGTAGACGCGCTTCACGCGGTTGGCGCCCAGCGCTTCGCGCAGCGTCTTGATGACCGGGATGCCGCCCGCAACCGCAGCTTCGAAGTTCAGCGCCACGCCGTTCTTCTCGGCAAGGCGCGCGAGCTCGACGCCGTGCTTGGCAAGCAGCGCCTTATTGGCGGTAACGACGTGCTTCTTGGCATTCAGCGCAGCTTCAACTGCAGCCTTGGCGACACCGTCTTCGCCGCCGATCAGCTCGACGAAAACCGCATTCGACGGATCACGCGCCAGCGCGACGGGATCGTCGAACCAATGGACGCCTTCGACGGCGATGCCACGTTCCTTCGTGCGATTACGTGCTGAAATGCCGGTCACGCGAATTTCGCGGCCAACGATATTAGCGAAATGCGGACCATTGGCCTGCAGCAACCCGAGCAGGCCGCCGCCAACCGTACCAAGTCCGGCAATACCGAGTGTGAGAGTTTCCATGGGAGTGATTATCGAGTGCCAGACTTTTGCAATTGGGAAATGGAGGATTGCGGCTCAGCCGTCTCGGAGAATAGCTTCTTGATCGAACGCGCGGCCTGCCGAATGCGTTGCTCGTTTTCGACGAGCGCAATGCGAATGAACCCTTCGCCGTATTCGCCGAAGCCAACGCCGGGCGAGACTGCGACGTCCGCCTTCTCGATCAGCATTTTCGCGAACTCGACGGAGCCCATATCGCGGTAGCGCTCTGGAACAGGCGCCCAGGCGAACATCGTTGCCGGCGGGGGTGGCACCGGAAAGCCTGCCTTGGCGAAACTATCGACGAGCACGTCGCGGCGGCTTTTGTACAGCGCGCGAATTTCGTCGACGCAGTCCTGCGGACCGTTGAGGGCTGCAGCGGCCGCGACCTGGATCGGCGTAAAGGCGCCGTAGTCGAGATACGACTTCACGCGCGCCAACGCGCCGATGAGGCGTTCGTTGCCAACGGCGAAGCCCATGCGCCAGCCAGGCATGTTGTACGTCTTGGACAGCGACGTGAACTCGACGGTGATGTCCTTCGCGCCGGGAATCTGCAGGATCGAGGGCGGCGGATTGTCGTCGTAGTAAAGCTCGGCGTAAGCGATGTCCGACAGGATGATAAGGTCGAGCTTCTTCGCCAGCGCGACGGCTTCTTTGTAGAAGTCGAGGCCGACCGTCATCGCTGTCGGGTTCGAAGGGTACGACATCACGACCGCGAGCGGCTTCGGGATTGAGTGCTTCACCGCGTGCTCCATCGCGCGCAGGAAGTCCTCGCCGTTCGAGGCGGGAAGATGACGGATGGCGGCGCCCGCGATGATGAAGCCGAACGAATGGATCGGATAGGTCGGGTTCGGCACCAGGATAACGTCGCCCGGCGCAGCGATGGCCTGCGCGATGTTGGCGAAGCCTTCCTTCGAGCCGAGCGTCGCGACAATCTCGGTTTCAGGATCGAGCTTCACGCCAAAGCGGCGCTCATAATAGGCGGCCTGAGCCTTGCGCAGTCCGGGGATGCCCTTCGACGCCGAGTAGCGATGCGTGCGCGGCTTGTTGATCGTCTCGATCAGTTTGTCGACGATATGCTGCGGCGTCGGCATGTCGGGATTGCCCATGCCGAGATCGACGATGTCGGCGCCGCGCGCTCGGGCAGCCGCCTTCAATCGGTTCACTTCCGCGAAAACGTACGGTGGCAGGCGCTTGATGCGGTGAAACTCTTCGCTCAAGATTTCTATCCCTCGGCACCGCAGCAATTGCGGCGAATATTACAAGCTGGCGCGAAGCCTAAAAGGCGGCGATTTAACCAAGCACCCCTTCGCGATAAGGCGTGGCAGACCGCCTCTTTACGCTCGCGTGCCATGGTCCGTCCAGTACTGCGGCGCGATGGACGGGGCAAAGGCGTGAAACGGCGCTTCGTCGCACAGATTTCGCACTGCAGAAGCAAACCTGCCGCGGTCACGGAATCGCCATCTGATCCTACCTATTGGCGGGGGTGCACATGCCGATTCGCGCTTGCTTTGAAGGCAGTCTTAGCGGCACTCTCGTTTTGGTCTTTGGCGTTATCGCTCCCCGTTCCGACGGGTCAAAAATAATTAGAAAGCTTCTGAAGCCGCCATGCCGCAGGACAGCCACGAGTTGCCCCCCCTCTTTTCGGCCTACCGGATCCCTGATCCGGAGACGTTCGCCACTAACATTTTAAAGGCGTTCGAGCGGGGCAGCGCGGCGTTTGCTCAACTTGCGGAACGTCCAGACGCGAAGATGGGGCCTTATACCCCGGCGAGCGAATTTTCAGCCGCCACCGAAACCTTGACGTCCCTCGTCCGCAAGTGGCTAGCGGACCCGGTGAAGCTATCGGAAGCTCAGGCCGAGTTTTTCCGGCAGTTCGGGGCACTGTGGAACAACGTCCTCACGCGCATGATGAACAAGGACGTGCCACCGCTCATCGCGCCTCAGCCCGGAGACAATCGCTTCAAGGACCCGGAGTGGAGCCACAATCCGTTCTTCGATTTTTGCAAGCAGGCCTATCTCCTCGCCTGCAAATGGGCGGAAGATCAGCTCGCCTCTACACCCGACCTCGACCCGGTCGAGCGTCACCGCGCCGAGTTTTATCTGAAACAGTTGACCAGCGCCTACTCGCCGACAAACTTCCCGGTGACGAACCCGGAGGTTCTGCGCGAAACGCTGGCGTCCAACGCCGAGAACCTTCTCAAGGGTGCGAACCTTCTTGCGGAAGATCTGAAGCGTTCCGGCGATCTGATGAAGATCAGCCAAACCGATGCGAACGCCTTCGAGCTTGGCCGTAATCTTGCGACGACGCCCGGCAAGATCGTTTTTCAGAACGCGCTTTTCCAACTCATCCAATACAGCCCGACGACGGAAAACGTCCGCGAGCGGCCGCTGATCATGATCCCGCCGTGGATCAACAAATATTACATCCTCGATCTGACCGCTTCGAAGAGCCTTATCAAATACGTGGTCGATCAGGGGTTCACCGTCTTCATCGTCTCGTGGGTCAATCCGGACGAGCGGCTCGCGGACAAAACCTTCGGGGATTATGTGCTCGAAGGCATTCTGGAGGCGGTGCGCGCCGTCCAGAAGGAAACGGGCGTCGAGAAAATCAACGTGCTCGGCTACTGCGTCGGCGGCACGGCGCTCGCGACGGGTCTTGCCTATCTCGCCCAGCGCGGCGAAGAGCCATTCCAGTGCTGCACGCTACTGACGACACAGGTCGATTTCTCGCTCGCGGGGGACTTGCTGCTGTTCACCGACGATATGCAGCTCGCGAGCCTCGACGCGCTGATGACCGAGCGCGGATTCCTCGACGGCTCGCGAATGGCGAACGTCTTCAACATGATGCGCCCGCGCGATCTCATCTGGCCGTATGTCGTCAATAACTACATGCTCGGCAAGAAGCCGTTTCCGTTCGACCTGCTCTACTGGAACCAGGACTCGACGCGGATGGCCGCCGCAAATCACAAGTATTATCTGCGCGAGTTTTACAACGAGAATAGGCTGGCGCGGGGCGACATGACGCTCGGCGGCATCCGCTTAAATCTCAAGAAGATCACGTTGCCGATCTTCTCGGTCGCGACGCGCGAGGATCACATTGCGCCCGCACCATCGGTGTTCCGCGGCATTCAGATGTTTGGCGGTCCAGTCGAATTCGTGCTCGCGGGCTCGGGCCATATCGCGGGCGTCGTCAATCCGCCGGACAAGGTGAAATACCAATACTGGACGGGCGGCACGGCGATGACCGACATCGCCGCATGGCAGGCGTCCGCGTCCGAGCATCCCGGTTCGTGGTGGCCGTACTGGATCGATTGGCTATCGCAACAATCGGGCAGCTGGATTCCCGCACGTGTTCCGGGCGCGACGCTCGGCGTCGTCGAGGATGCGCCCGGCTCGTATGTGAAGGCGCACTAACGGCACCGCGTCACGTATTCTCCGCGACGCACCACGTTAGGCCAGCTCGAATTCGCCTTCGTAATCGACAGGCCAAAGGACCGTGAAGTCTTCGGCATCGAGCGTGCGGAACGCCACCGCATTGATATCGAGGTCGTCGGATGCATCTTCGACGATCGGCTCGATCTTCTCCCATACCTTTGCCGCGTTCTTTGCCAGCAATATAAGATTTGTAACGCCGTCGGACTGATCGTGGCCATCGACCTCGGCAGCTCTCGAACCGTCGAGAGCCTCGATCAGGCGATCTTCGAGCGCGATGACCTTTTCGAGCGTGTCGTCGTCATCGCCTTGAAACTGAAGAACAAGCTGGTGGTTCATGGTCCCTTTCCCGTTAGCGGCTAGACAGCAGCGAGCGCCTGTTCCAGATCGCCGATAATATCGTCTATATCCTCGATGCCGATCGACAGCCGGACGACATCTGGTCCCGCCCCGGCAGCGCTTCGCTCATCGTCCTGCAATTGCCGATGTGTCGTCGATGCCGGGTGAATGACAAGGCTCCGCGTATCACCAATGTTGGCGAGAAGGCTGAACAGCTTAAGTCCCGAAACGAACGTCACGCCCGCTTCATATCCGCCTTTGAGGCCGAAGGTGAAGACGGCTCCGGCGCCTTTTGGACAAATCTTTTGCTGCAGCGAATGGTTGGAACTGGTCTCCAATCCCGCATAGTTGACCCAGGCGACTTTCGACTGCGTCCCGAGCCAGCGCGCAACGGCGAGGGCATTGTCGGTCTGCCGCTGCATTCTGAGCGGCAGGGTCTCGACGCCCGTGAGAAGCAGGAAGGCGTTGAAGGGCGAGATTGCGGGGCCGAGATCGCGCAATCCGAGGACCCTGGCGGCAATCGCGAATGCCATCGGGCCGAAGGTCTCGGCGAACACCATACCATTATAGGATGGGCTCGGTTCAATCAGCGAGCTGTAGCGATGACGGCTGCCGAGCCAATCGAAGGTCCCGCAATCGACAATCGCTCCGCCGATCGAGTTGCCGTGACCGCCTATGAATTTCGTCAGACTATGAACGACAATATCGGCGCCGAAGTCTTTCGGCTTGCAGAGGTAGGGCGTCGCAAGGGTATTGTCGACGATCAACGGGACGCCGGCCTGTTTCGCTACGTCCGCGATTGCCGGGAGATCGACGACCAAGCCGCCCGGATTGGCGATGCTTTCGCAGAATACCGCGCGCGTTCGCGGCGTGACGGCTCGCGCAAATGAGGCCGGGTCGGTTGCGTCCGCCCAGACGACGTTCCAGCCGAATTTCTTGAACGCGTGGTTAAACTGATTGATCGAACCGCCGTAGAGCTGCCGCCCGGCGATAAATTCGTCGCCAGGTTCAAGGAGCGTCTGGAAGGCGAGGAATTGCGCGGCGTGGCCAGATGCCAGCGCGAGGGCCGCCGAACCGCCTTCCAAGGCCGCTAGTCGGGCTTCCAGCACCGCCTGGGTCGGGTTGGTGATCCGGGTGTAGATGTTCCCGAACGCCTGCAGGCCGAATAGCGCAGCCGCGTGGTCGACATCGTTAAATACGTACGAAGTCGTCTGGTAGATCGGCGTCGCGCGGGCGCCGGTAGTCGGATCAGGCTCAGCACCGGCGTGGACGGCCGTCGTCGCGAACTTCGCGGTTGTCGGTAATGACATCTCGATGCTTCCCTGAAGGCATTTTTGGCCGACAGGGAGCCTGGGCTAGGCCAGCGTGTCAACTGGCCAAGCGCTTCTGAGCTTTTTCAGAGATCGGCGGACCGGCCTGCCGTTCCGCAGTGCCATTTCTGGATGACCCAGTTGGGGTGCTCGCCAAGCCACTTGGCCATTTCGATCTGGCCAGTCGTCATGCATTCGCCGGCACTGACCGAGACGCCCTCGAAGTTCAGCGTGACGTCTTTGCAACGCGTGGGCTGGTCGATCAGGCAGACGGCGACGACAAGTTCAATCATAGGACCTCCAGGTGTCGATCTCGCAATCGCTCGTAGAAGCGATCCGGTTGAGCCCTGGGCGGTTTCCTCTGACTGCTTTTGTTGTCCGTTCTTCGGATTTGATGCGAGTATGCGGGAAAATTTCCCGTGCACAAGAACACGGCTGTCGCACTCCCCTGCCCAATAGATGTTCAGGAAGTTTTGCCGCGGAGCTGTGCTCTTTCGTCCTCATCTTGCCATAAAAGCGTATCGCATCCGCCACAGTTTGGCCTTGCCAGCTCCGCTGTCGGCATCGATAAGCAGCCGTAGGGCCACAACCGATTCGATTTCCGCTGGATTAGCGAACTGGCAGCTTGTGCAGAGCGGGTCGACGGGGCGATGTGAGCGGGTGAGTCGCAGAGGCAAGTTAAGGCGGCAGATCGGCATATGACTAGTCAGGGAGCCCAGGGGGCTCAGAGTGCGGCGTGGGACGACGCGCGTGCGTCCGGAACACCGACAGTTGGTTGGTTCGTGCGCCGCTCGGCGCTTTGGATGGGCATCATGATTGTCGCCGTGGTCATGGCGTGCACTCTTTACGCCTTCGCTAGCCAAGTCGGCGCTGACGATGTGCGCGGGGCACCGAAAGTTCCGTCGCCGCAGATCAAAGTCTAGCGTATAAAGCGGCAGGTGCGCGTGCGGAATGCGCTCCCCACCGGCGAGCGTTACGGCCTGTTTCGCGGCCCTTACTTCGATATTTTTTAAGTGCTGCCAGGCCCGTCTGCGGGAACGGCATCTTTGCGAGCATCATTTTCAGAGCGCCGCGGCCGAAGCCGAGTTGCAGGCAAAATGCGATCAACTTGGCTCCGACGAAGGCCAGTTGCGCTAAAATGGTGCGGTTTTGCTCAGCAATGCCTGGATTATTTTGCCTACCATTCACTATTGATGCTGCGTAGTGATCGCCGATACCTTGAATTTGGACTCTTCATACACCTATCATCATTGTTCGCTCGAGCCCGAGGGACGCGTCTGAATGACGGAGCAGCAAAAGAAGTTTCCAGAATTCTACGTGACGGCCCCGCAGCCGTGCCCCTATCTATCAGGCAAGCTCGAGCGCAAGCTTTTCACGCATCTTACGCACGATAAGCCACCGGAGCTTGTCGACAGGCTGCTTACGACCGGCTTCCGGCGCAGTCAGAACATCGCCTATGTTCCCTATTGCGAAGGCTGCCAGGCGTGCGTCTCCGTCCGCGTGCTCGCCAACGAATTCGAGCCGGATCGCTCGATGCGGCGGACGTGGAAGAAGAATTCTTCTCTTATCGCGCGGCGCACCGCTCCGACGCCGACCATGGAGCAGTTCCGGCTATTTCGCGCCTACATCGACGCGCGTCACAGCGACGGCGGCATGGCCGACATGACGATGCTCGACTATCGGATGATGGTCGAGGACACGGTGATCGAAACATTCCTGACCGAATACCGCGCAAAACCAGAAGGTATCGACGACCTCGATTTCGACGCATGGCCGCTGAAGGCCGTGGCCCTCTGCGACCGGCTGACCGACGGCATCTCGATGGTCTATAGCTTCTACGATCCCGAGGACAACGATGCCGGTCTCGGCACCTACATGATCCTGGAGCACCTAGCCTTCGCGCGCCGCATCGGCCTGCCGCACGTCTATCTCGGCTATTGGATCGAGGGTTCGCGCAAGATGGCGTACAAGACGCGCTTCAAACCGCAAGAGCGTCTTGGACCTGACCGTTGGGAGCGCGCTCCCGATGATGAAGGCCCGAACGAATAACCTTCAGTTGGCAAGCTCGGCATCGAGTTTCTGGAACATGTAGACCCACTTCGCGAGCTGCGTGTCTACGAGGTTTTTCATGCGCACGCGAAGCTCGAGCATCAGCGCGCAATCGGGCGACGAAGCGTTCGCGCCGAGCTGCCCCATCGATGCAATTGCGGAGAGAAGCTCGTCCGTCGTTTGATCGTAGACCGCCGTCTTTTCGTCTTTCACGAAAGGCTTCGCCTTGTCGATGAATTCGTCATGGGTCCAATGCCGCTTGTCTTTGAGTTCGCGCAGCTTTTCCTGAAACAGCGGACGATTCTTGGAATTCAGATCGCGAAGACTGCCTGCGGCTTCCTCGACGACGGATTCAAAATCTTCCTTGGAACACGTCGTCGGGACCTCCGCTGCGGCCACCGGCGCACATGCGAACAGCACCGCGATGGCAAAAGCTCCGGCCCCGACGGCCGCCTGTTTCCGATACCCACCCATGGCGGGCAGTCGTAGCTTCGGGGCGCGAAGTCGACAAGCGCCGCCGATCAACAGGCACGACTAAAATCGAGGGCCGAAAGTATTCGACCGTGGGAAACCTTTCGGAGCCACACGCCCAGCTTGTGCGCGTTCGCCCACCCACTCCTTGAGTTCGCTCCAAGAGAGTGTGAACTCTCGCCCGGCGCTGTCGAGCCACGTCAAGCCATTCGACTTCTTGAAGACGCGGACATCGGACAGAGCGCCGTCCTTGATGCGCTGCAAGATGACGCCCTTGCCTCGCGTCATCTCGTTGATCTCATCGAGCTTGAAGACGAGCATCTTGCGGTTCTCGCCCATGGTCGCGACGTAATCGCCATCGACGGGAACGCAGACTCGTGCTTCTTCCGGCTCGCTGACGTTCAGGACCTGCTTGCCCTTGCGTGTCGACGCGATCACCTCTTCCTCCGACACGATGAAACCGTAAGCTCCGGTCGAAGCGACCAGCAGCTTGCGCGCGGCGTCGTGCACGAAGATCTCGGCGATGTCGTGATTTTCTTCGAGGTCGATCATCAAACGAACGGGCTCGCCGTGACCACGGCCGCCGGGCAGCGAGCTTGCTTCGAGCGTGAAGAATTTGCCGTTGGTCGCGAAGATCACGAGCTTGTCGGTCGTGAAGGCCTTCAGCGCCCGCTTCAGCTCGTCGCCCTGCTTGAATTCGAGCTTCGAGAGGTCGTCCTGGTGGCCCTTCAGCGTTCTCACCCAGCCCTTCTCGGACATGATAACGGTGATCGGCTCTTTCTCGACCAGCGCGGCTTCGAGGTCGAGATCGACATCCGGCATGTCCGCGAAGGTCGAGCGGCGGCGGCCGAGGGTCGTCTTCTTCGAATACTTCTCGCGCGTCTCCTTCACTTCTTCCGAAACGCGCTCCCACTGCAGCTCTTCCGATTTCAGAAGCTGCTTCAGTTCGCGACGCTCTTTCGAAAGCTTGTCGTGCTCGGCCTTGATCTCGACTTCTTCGAGCCTCGACAACGAGCGCAAGCGCAGGTTCAGGATGGCTTCGGCCTGGATATCGCTGAGGCTGAACTTCGCCATCAGCTTGGCCTTCGGATCATCCTCGCGGCGGACGATCCGGATCACTTCGTCGATGTTGAGGTACGCGATCAGGTAGCCGTCGAGAACTTCGAGGCGATGCTCGATCTTCTTCAGGCGGTAGGTCGAACGACGAACCAGAACCTCGATGCGATGTTCGAGCCACTGCCAGAGCACGTCGCGCAGATCGAGCACGTTCGGAATCTGGCCGGCCGACAGCACGTTCATGTTGAGGCTGACGCGAACTTCGAGCTCCGTCGAGCGGAACAGGCTTTCCATCAGCAGGACGGGTTCGACCGTGCGGCTCTTCGGCTCGAGCACAAGGCGGATCTCTTCCGCGCTTTCGTCACGAACGTCGCCGAGGAGCGGAAGCTTCTTCTCGCTCATCAGGTCGGCGATCTTCTCGATCAGCTTCGCCTTCTGCACGCCGTAAGGAATTTCGGTGACGACGATCTGGTAACCGCCGCGGCCAGTATCTTCCTTGCCCCAGCGCGCACGGACGCGGAAGCCGCCGCGGCCCGTCTTATACGCTTCGAGGATCTGCGCGCGCGGCTCAACGATCACGCCGCCTGTCGGAAAGTCAGGGCCGGGAATCAACTCGACCAGCTTTTCGATCGTCGCGTTCGGATGCTTGATGAGATGCAGAAGCGCGGCGCACAGCTCGTCGACGTTGTGCGGCGGAATGTTGGTCGCCATGCCGACGGCGATGCCGGACGAGCCGTTCGCTAAAAGGTTCGGAAAGGCTGCAGGCAGCACGACCGGCTCTTCGACGCGGCCATCGTAGTTCGGACGGAAATCGACCGTCTCCTCGTCGATGCCTTCGAGGATGAGCGCGGCGATCTCCGTCATGCGCGCTTCGGTGTAACGCTCGGCGGCCGGGTTATCGCCGTCGATGTTGCCGAAGTTGCCCTGCCCGTCGACGAGCGGATAGCGGACGGCGAAGTCCTGCGCCAATCGCGCGAGGGCGTCGTAAATCGCCTGGTTGCCGTGCGGGTGATAGTCGCCCATCACCTCGCCGACGATCTTGGCACACTTGATGAACCCGCCTTCCGGATTGAGCCGCAGCTCGCGCATCGCATAGAGGATGCGGCGGTGGACGGGCTTCAGGCCGTCGCGCACGTCAGGCAGCGCGCGATGCATGATCGTCGAAAGGGCGTAGGCGAGGTAGCGCTCTTCGAGCGCGCTTCTCAGCTCGACAGGCTCAATAGGGCCTTCGCCCGGAAGAATCGGTTTGTCACTCATGGGGCATCCTGTACAGCGGCCCTCGAAAGCGCTCAAGCCTACCCCTCTGGCCTGCGCGTCCGGGTATTGCTCGCCGCGCCATTTGGGCGCAAGCGGCCGCACCACAACCCGAAGGCGATGAGCAACCTCAAAAGCCATCCACAAGGGCGAGGTTCTGCGGGATCCGGCGCCATGGCCCCGGCGCATTCGAGAGGATAAGTGTCCTCGGCGAGCCGATCGCGGACGGAGAACGGAAAAAATGGGCGCAATCGTACCGGATCTGCCGAAGGTCGAGCAGCACATCGTCGAGATGACGAATCAGGTGCGCGGGGAGCAGAAGCTGGCGCCGCTGAAGGTCAACGCCATGCTGGCGAAGGCCGCGCGCGCCTTTGCACAGAGCGTCGCAAACAGCGGCAAGTTCTCGCATACCGCCGACGGACGAACGCCGTCGCAACGCGCCGAGAGCGTCGGCTATAAACATTGCGGCGTCGCGGAGAACCTCGCGATGGACGGAAATAGCGCCGGTTACGATACCGGCGCGCTGGCGTTGCAGGCGATCGCTGGCTGGATGAACTCGCCGCCGCATCGCGCCAACATTCTGCGCACAACGGTATCGGAGATCGGCGTCGGCGTTGCGCGCGCCCCCGGCCCAAAGCCCAAATTCATTTCGGTCGAGTTATTCGGCCAACCGGCTTCGAAATTGTTGACGTTTAAAATCAGGAATATTGCAGGCGTCGCCGTGACCTACTCGTTCGGCGGCAAAGCCCACGATTTGAAGCCTGGAGTCTCGGTCACCCACTCGTCTTGTTCACAAGAACAACTCATCATTTCCAAACCGAGCGGTATATTTTCCGGGGCAAGCGAGATCGCTCGCGTAACTGCCGAGAACGAAAAACTATATACGCTCAAGCGCGATGCGGCCGGTGCGCCGACGCTGGAAATTGCGACCCGTTCAACTAATCCGTAACTTCAAATATTGCTCCGCACGGAAACTTTCCCCTTTGCAAGGCGTCGTCGATCATCTCAGATAACAACGCAAAAAGGGAAGAACGCCATGCAGACACGCCAGCTTTTGATCTTCGTTGCGCTTAGCCTGCTTGCAGTTGTCGTCGTGATCGCCGCGGTCTCAGCTTTTCGAGATTCGCATACTGCGGTGCAGGTCGAGACCCCGGCAGCAAAGGTCGATGCCGATAAACCGGCGGATCACACCACAATCGATGTTCCGTACACACACATCGAGAAAGACAAGGACAGCACCAAGATCGAGGCCCCTGGCGTCAAGATCGAGGTGCCCAATTCGCCCAAGCCCTGATCTGGCTTGACTCGACCTTCGAGAGCCGCCGGACGTCGGGCAGCTCTCGATCTTATACGGCCCCGGCTTTGTCTCAGCCGATGGTCCTCAGGATACCGCCTTCGACGCGTAGCGCTGCGCCGTTCGTTGCGGATGCTTCCTTCGACGCGGCATAGACCACCATATTGGCGACTTCCTCGACGCTCGCGAAACGCTGGATAAGCGACTGCGGCCTGTGGTCTTTCACAAACGTCTTCGCCATTTCGGCAGGCGTCTTGCCTGCGGCTTCGGCCATGGATTTCAGGAAGTCATCGACGCCTTCCGACAGCGTCGGACCGGGGAGAACGGAATTGACCGTGACATTCGTTCCGGCTGTCAGCTGGGCGATGCCCTGAGCTACCGAAAGCTGCGCTGTCTTGGTGAAGCCGTAATGGATCATCTCGACGGGAATGTTCACCGCGGACTCGGAGGAGATGAAAATGATCCGTCCCCAATTGCGTTCGAGCATCCCTGGCAAATAGGCGCGCGACAGGCGGACGCCCGACATCACGTTCGTCTCGAAGAAGCGGGTCCAGTCGGCGTCGGGAATGTCGAAGAACGGCTTAGGCTCGAAGATGCCAGCGTTGTTGATCAGGATGTCGACGGACGGAACGGCCTTGATCAGGGCATCGCAGCCTTCGGCTGTTGCGACGTCGGCGGCGATACCCGACACGGCTGCCGCCTTGCAGGAGCCATGGACCGCCGCAACGCCCTTCTCGACGGTTGCCTGCTTGCGGCCGTTGATGACGACCTTGGCTCCGGCCTGGGCTAGGCTTTTCGCGATGGCGAGCCCGATACCGGCGGTCGAGCCGGTGACGAGGGCAGTCTTGTCGGTCAAATCGATTTTCATGAGGCCGGCTCCAGTCGGATAGCTTTGTCCAAATCGGATTAGAATGTTCGTTAGATCGGAACTTCCGAATAAGATGCAAGAGGCATGTTGATCCGCGACACGAACGTACACGAGCGGACGATGTCCCTGCTACACTTGCCGGAACGAAAGAGTTTCCAGACGTAGACCGACTTCCGCGAATATTCATCTCTTCCCCGATGCGTTAACCGGCCCGGGCGGAAACGCCCGCTCTTGGGGAACACTATGAGCGAGAGCAATGTCAGTGTCGCAGAGCCGGTCTAGTGTTTGCGCCCATCGCCCCCAAAAGTCGGAAGGAACTCCGGCTAGAATACGATGTTGTCGCCGCAGGAGACCGAATGGCACTCGAAATCGAACGAAAATTCAAAATTCGAGACGAAACGTGGCGGCAGGCGTCGACAGGGTCGGCGCGGATCGTGCAGGGCTACTTTGCACGCACGCCGCTGCTCAGGGCGCGTATCCGCATCTACGGCAACAAAGGTTTTATCACCTTGAAGAGCGAGCCGGGCGTGCTCGTCCGCCATGAATACGAATATGAAATTCCGAAAGCCGACGCCATCGAGATGATCAAGCAGTTCAGCGTTGAGCCGATCATTGCCAAGGTGCGGTATGATGTTCCCTACGACGGTGTCGTATGGGCGGTGGATGTCTTCGAAGGTGCGAACAGCGGCCTTACTCTCGCCGAGGCCGAATTGAAGACCGTGGATCAACAGCTCTCACTGCCGGCGTGGGCGGGCGAGGAAGTCACCAACGATCGCCGTTACGGCAACTCCAACCTCGCGCGCTATCCGTTCGTCACGTGGGACAAGAATGGCATTCCGCCGGAAGAGGAAGACGACGCTTAAAGAGCGCGAAAGGCGGAGCTTCGACGCCCCGCCCTCCCTCAATGCCATCCGTTATATGGATCGTAATCATCATCCGCTGCGTCGGAGGAGGAACTGCGGTCGACAGCGTTCGGTGGCGGCGGCGCAGTTCGTGTTCTTGCGGCAGGTTTCGGCCGAGGCGGCGTTGACTTCGCAGACGATGCGACTCTTCCACTGAGCGACCGCACGATCGTTACCTCGGTGCCGACGCGAACAAGCGAAGCAAGATGCAGAACGTTTTCGTTCATCATGCGGAAGCAGCCTGACGACGCAGCCGTGCCGATCGACTTCGGCTCGTTCGTGCCATGAATTCGATACAGCGTATTGCCGAGATAGATCGCTTTGGCGCCGAGCGGATTGCGGACGCCGCCGAGCATGCGCACAGGAAGGCCAGGCTGACGCTGGCGCATCTCGGCGGGCGGATACCAATCCGGCCAATCGGCGATGCGCGAAACTTTCTCCTTGCCCGTCCAGGCGAAGCCCTGCCGGCCGACGCCGATGGAATAAGCATAAGCCGTACTCGGCGTTAGAACATAATAGAGCTTTCGCGCTCCGGTATCGATGACGATGGAGCCCGGGGCGTAAGGCCCGCTGAAGGCGACCCTGGGCGGCGCGACGGCTCGGATGTACGGCCGAGCACCGCCACTGCTTCCCTGCGATCTGCTAAGGCGTTCCTCTTCTTCTTGCGACGGAGCGGCATCCCACGCGCCGTAATCGTCGCGATCATCGTACTGGCCACGATATCTCGGATCGCGATAATCCCTGTCGACGCGCGGCCCCGGATAGCGCCGATCCGCCGAATTGTCGTCATATCGATCATCGCCGTTGTAGCGGGGATCGTAGCGGCGCACATCGTTGTCAGGATCGTAATAGCGATTATCGGCGCGCGGACCGTCATCGTAATTACGGTCGTAGCCGTAGGGGGAACCGTAGCGCGGTCCGTCCCAGGGAGACCATTGCTGCGCATTCGCCAGCACCGATGAGCTCATCCATGCCGACGCCGTGGCTATCGTCAGGATGAGCGTTTTCTTGAATTCCCGCGCATTCATCGCATTACCCGCGTTCTGTCGAAGCGAAATCAGCCGCCTCGTCATTTTCACTGTTCAGATGTTGCCGGTGGAAGTCGTCATAGGCATGGCAAATCAATGGCATCGACGCATATGCGGTATTTCAAAATGTAACGGCGAAACGCTCAGAATTGATAAAAGCCGGTTTTCCTGCTCCGGCGATTTTGATCGAGATCAGCGCGAGGCCCGCGCGAGAACGTCCATCAACTCGGTGACCTTCCGGCGTTGATCCGCAGCATTTCCGCTTGCGATCGCATGTTCGACGCAATGGGCGACGTGATCGCGCAAAACTTCCTCTTCGACGCGGCGAAGGGCTGCGCGCACGGCGGATATCTGAGTAACGACATCGATGCAGTATCGCCCCTCCTCGACCATCTTGGCGAGGCCGCGGACCTGACCTTCGATGCGGCTGAGGCGTTTGAGGCAGGCGGCTTTTGTTTGTTTCTGCATGCCTTGACGTATACCCCACTGGGGTATATCTGTCAATAGATACCCCCACCGGGTATTCTAGGAACCAGCAAGGGCCGACGCCATGACAGCAGACCAGCCGACATCGGAGCATGATCATGGTGCGAAGAGTTGCTGCGGATCCCATGCAGGCAAGCCGGACGAGAGCGCACATCACGGTCACATGACTCATGGTGCGCAGGCGCCGTCTGCTCATGCCGTCAAGGATCCGGTCTGCGGCATGACCGTCGATCCCGCCACGGCGAAGCATCGCGCCGAACATGCTGGGCACGATTATTATTTCTGCTCGGCGGGATGCCGCACGAAGTTCGTCGCGGATCCCTCGAAGTATCTGAAGCCAGTTGAAGCGAAGGTCGAGAACGTCGCCGAAGGGACGATTTATACCTGCCCCATGCATCCTCAGATCCGGCAGGTTGGTCCGGGCTTCTGTCCGATCTGCGGTATGGCGCTTGAGCCCGAAACGGTCACGGCGGAAGAACAGCCAAACGCCGAGCTCGAGGACATGACGCGCCGGCTTTGGATCGGCCTCGCATTGGCCCTTCCCGTCTTTCTTCTTGAAATGGGCGGGCACCTCTTCAACCTGCACCACCTTATAAGTCCGACCACATCGAACTGGGTGCAGCTCGTGCTCGCGACGCCCGTAGTGCTCTGGGCCGGATTTCCGTTTTTCGAGCGCGGCTGGAAATCGCTCGAAACGCGCAACCTCAACATGTTCACGCTGATCGCGCTCGGCACCGGCGTCGCGTGGGTTTACAGCGTCGTCGCGACACTGATGCCCGGCCTCTTTCCCGCGAGCCTGCGCGGCATGGACGGCGCTGCGCCAGTTTATTTCGAAGCTGCGGCCGTCATCACCGTGCTGGTGCTCGTCGGGCAGGTGCTCGAGCTGCGCGCGCGCGCTCAGACGAGCGGTGCTATCCGTGCGCTTTTGAAGCTCGCTCCGAAAACGGCGCGGCGGCTGAAGCCCGATGGCTCGGACGAAGAAATCGAGGTCGATGCAATCGCCGTCGGCGACAAACTTCGCGTTCGCCCAGGCGAGCGGATCCCCATTGACGGCGACGTTGCCGACGGAAAAAGCAACGTCGATGAATCGATGGTCACCGGCGAGTCGATGCCTGTCACCAAGACCGTCGGCGCAAAGGTGATCGGCGGAACGATCAACGGATCCGGCGCGCTCATCATCGAAGCCAGGAAAGTCGGCCGCGATACGATGCTGGCGCGTATCGTGCAAATGGTGGCGGAATCGCAGCGCAGCCGCGCGCCAATTCAACGGCTTGCCGATCAGGTTGCAGGATGGTTCGTGCCGCTCGTCATCGGCGTTTCGGCGCTGGCATTCGCCGCATGGATGATGTTTGGGCCTGAGCCGCGCTTTTCGTATGCGCTCATCGCTGCCGTCTCTGTTTTGATTATCGCCTGCCCATGCGCGCTCGGCCTCGCGACGCCGATGTCGATCATGGTGGGCGTCGGGCGCGGCGCACAATCCGGAGTGCTCATCAAGAATGCCGAAGCTCTGGAAGGCATGGAAAAGATCGACACGCTTGTCGTCGACAAGACCGGGACGCTCACGGAAGGCAAACCGAAGGTGACGGCGATCCGGACAGCGCCAGGGTTCGACGAAGGCGAACTTCTAAAGCTCGCAGCCAGCCTCGAACAAGCGAGCGAGCATCCGCTCGGGGCCGCTATCGTGGCGTCCGCGCGCGAGCGTAACATGGCGCTCGCACCGGTCAGCGATTTCGCAGCGCCATCGGGCAAAGGCGTGTCGGGTAAGATCGACGGCCGCACGATCATTATCGGCAATGCGAAAATCCTGAGCGAGGCCGGCATTCCCACGTTATCTCTCGACGCAGATGCGGAACGGTTACGCTCCGAAGGCGCAACTGCGGTCTATGTCGCCGTCGATGGCAAGGCGGCGGGCGTCGTCGCTATCGCCGATCCGATCAAGGCGACCACATCGTCAGCGTTGCGGAAACTTAAGGACAGCGGCGTGCACGTTGTCATGCTGACCGGCGACAACGCAACCACCGCGAAAGCCGTCGCGTCGAAGCTCGGCATCGATGACGTCAAGGCCGACGTTCTGCCGGAAGACAAGGCGCGCATCGTCACCGAGTTAAAGAGTCAAGGCCATGCCGTCGCGATGGCGGGCGACGGCGTCAACGATGCACCCGCTCTCGCCGCAGCCGATGTCGGTATCGCGATGGGAACGGGCACGGATGTCGCCATCGAGAGCGCGGGAATTACGCTGCTCAAAGGCGATCTCGAAGGCATCGCCAAGGCGCGGCGGCTTTCGGAGGCGACCATGTCGAACATCCGGCAGAATCTGTTCTTCGCGTTCGTTTACAACGCTGCAGGCGTGCCTATCGCGGCAGGCGTGCTCTATCCGGTATTCGGCTTGCTGCTTTCACCGATCATCGCGGCGGCGGCGATGGCGCTGTCATCCGTCAGCGTCATCGGCAACGCATTACGCCTGCGCCAAGCCGACGTCGACTAGGCGGGCTTTGGGAGTGGCGAGTCGACCGGGCTCGGCTTGCCGAGCGAGAGCACGAGGATCGCCGCGATGATGCACGCGATGCCTGCGGCGAAGAACGCGGGCAAATACGTCGAGAATTCCGTGCGTGTGAGACCCGCGCCATAGGCTGCCGTCGCCGCTCCGAGCTGATGACCCGCGAAAATCCAGCCGAAGACGACGTTCGTTTTCTCAGGCCCGAAGTAGCGCGTCGTTAGCTTCACGGTTGGCGGCACGGTGGCGATCCAATCGAGGCCGTAGAACATCGCGAAAAGCGACAAGCCATAAAACGTGAAGTCGGTGTACGGCAGATAGAGCAGCGACAGCCCGCGCAAACCATAATACCAAAAGAGCAGCCAGCGATTGTCGAAGCGATCCGAGAGCCAGCCGGAACCGATCGTGCCGAAGAAATCGAACACGCCCATCATCGCGAGCACGCCAGCGGCGGTCACGGACGCCAAGCCGAAGTCGCCGCAGAGCGCGATGAAGTGCGTCTGAATGAGCCCGTTGGTGCTCAACCCGCAAATGAAAAACGTGCCGAATAGAACCCAGAAGGCTCCGGTCGCCGCGACTTCCTTCAGGATGACCAGCGGCGTCATGAGCAGAGCGCCAAAACTTTCCGTATGCGCCGGCGTCGGGACGATGTCTTTCGCGCCGTAGGGCGGCAGCCCGAGATCAGCGGGCCGATCCCGCATCAGCAGGAACACGACGATCGCGGCGAAGGCGATCATCGCGCAGATAAAGCACAGAGAATAGCGCCAGCCGTAGAGCGCGGTGAGCTTGGCGAGCAGCGGCAAGAAGACAAGCTGCCCCGTCGCGGTGCTGGCGGAGAGCATGCCCATCACGAGCCCGCGGCGCTCAGAGAACCAGCGCGTGGCGACCGTCGCGCCGAGCACCATCGCGGTCAGACCGGTACCGAGGCCGACGCCGATACCCCACAGCAAGACGAGTTGCCAGAGGCTCGTCATCGCCAGCGAGGCCGCGAGGACCGACGCGACGATTACGAGCGCCGTCAACACGATGCGGCGTATGCCGAAGCGATTCATGAATGCGGCCGCGAACGGCCCCATGAGGCCGAAGAGCATGAAACGAATTGCGAGGGCCGAGGAAATTTCCGATGCCTTCCAACCGAATTCTTTTTCCAGCGGGACGATGAAGACGCCGGGCGCGCCGACGGCTCCGGCCGTTACGAGCATGGTGAGAAACGTCGCGACGACGACAGCCCAACCGTAGTGGACGTTTCTGCGCGCCAACTTCGAAGCGAGTGCCGATGACATCATGGTAACGACCTCAGTCCAATTCTAGAATTCATCGACCGCATTTATATTATCATCATAATTTAAATACAGCGCGACCTAGACGCGCGATGCCCTGCCCCAAGCGCGGCAAGGCCATGCTCCCGCGTCCCGGCTGCAACGCTTCCGCCTGCAACTCAGATTCTTTAACGATATCATAAACATAGATTGATATTGGCAAACTCACATCCTTGCGGCTTCATACACGGGCATCATACCATCCCTGGAGATCGCGGGGATAAGTCGGCTGAAGTCGGACTTCTGGCGCTGTTGGGGCGAAGGCACATGATGACGACACGGCAGCGGCTTCTGCTTCTCGGGCTGCTGATCTGGGCCATCGCGATGATCGTGCCGGATTTCGCGCGCGTCGTCCGCCCGCTTGGATCGTTCGGCTTTTATGCCGACAGCAACGGCTTGATCTACGACGTTGCTGGGCCCTTCGTCAAAACCGCGGATTCGCCCGCGTGGAACGCGGGCGTGCGCGAAGGCGATCGTATCGATTTCGCGAAGATGCGCTGCATCCCTTACGACCACGATGTTTGCGCGAGCACGATTTCCGCGGTCGGCGGCAACGAATACGTCTTCCCCGGCCGAAAGGCGACATTCGAATTGCTGCCCAACGGCGCGGAGGGCGCGCGCCAAATTCATTTGACCGCCAACCCTCGCCCCACGAACTGGCTCGTACGTTTCGTTCTGCTTCTCGACCAGCTCGCGGGGATTGCCGTCTTGCTCGCGGCGGCGTGGCTGGTTTGGACGAAGCCCAGCAAAATGAGCTGGGGCTTTTTCCTCTACGTCGTCTGGTTTAATCCGGGGCAAAGCAACGAATTCTACGCGCTGCTGCAGAGCTGGCCGATCGCACTCATGACGCAGAACGTCCTCGCTTCGATTTCGCAAGCGGCGGGATATATGGGCCTGCTCGCTTTCGTGATGCGCGCTCCGACCGGCACGCTGCAACCGGAATGGGAGCGGCTGGACCGCATGCTGCCGTGGTTTGGCGCGGCCATCGCCATTGCGATCATGACTTCTTACGGCAGCTCGTTCGGCTTTCAGACCGAGTTGCTGAGCCGCGTTACGATCCTGCTTGGCATTTTCATCAGCGCCCTTGCGGTGGCGATCCTGCTGATGCGTCGCCAAACGCTGACACCCAAGGACAACCAGCGTCTTCGCTGGGTCATGTGGGGGTGCCTGATCGGCCTTCCTGCCTTCGTCATCGCCGATCTCAACGAATATACGACGCTGCTGACCGACTGGGACGGCCTCTTCCTGCCCGAGGACGTCGCCGGTCTGCTTTATCTCCTCAACGGCATTCTTTGCCTCTTCGTCGTCGAGGCTGTGCGGCGGCAGCGCGTGGTCAATGTCGCCATTCCACTTCGCCGCGTGACGGTGCTGGCGCTGATGACGAGCTTACCTGCGCTCCTTCTGCACGAGCAAGCGGAGCATCTGCATGAATTGGTCGAGCTGCCGGGATGGTCGTGGCTTATCATCGGCGCGATCATTCTGTTCGCCATAAGCCGTCTGCACGAATGGTCGGTCGAGCTTGCCGATGATTTTTTCAATCGCTCACTTAAACGCGGCGAGGCCGTGCTGGATGAGGCCATATTGGAAGCCAAGACCCTGCACGACATCGATCACATTTTGTCGGCTCGCGTCGCGAGAACTCTGAAGCTTTCTTCGGCGGTGACGTACCGGCGCGACGGCACGAGCTTTCGCCGCTATGTCGACGGCACCAACTGGAACGGCGGCGCAGCGGATCTGAAACTCAACGACGTCGATCTTGGAAAGATCCTTGGCGGCGCGCCCTGCCTGATCAATGAAGCTGCCGCGAAGGCCGCGGGCTTTCCCGATGGGCTCGATATGCCGCTGCTCGCGGTGCCTGCTTCAAACCGAGTCTACTGCTTCGCAATCACCTTCTACGGTCCGCACGAGTCGGGAACCGCAATCGATCCCAACGAACGGCGCGTGCTGCAGAACCTTGGTCGTCACGCAGCAGACGCCTACGCGCACATCGAGAACGATGAGCTTCGCAAAGCCGTCGCCGAACTCGAAGGCCGTGCCGGAATTCGCAACGCGCTGGTGTAAATTCGCGCGTTGAGCTGCGACGATCTCGACCGGCGGGCAATTGGCGAGCTCGCGGCGATGGCGACAGGGAACGCGTAAGCTCTCGTCTTCGTTCAAGACATGCGTGGCGTTTAAGGCTTAAACTGGTCGCAATGCGATAGCATCGTCGGCATGGGCTCTCGCCGATCGAGACTTCGGACTAACTCCGAAGCTTCGAATAACTTCGCACCGGCTTGTGAGCGTATCGATGGCAACTTTGCAGAAAGGTCTGCCGCCGGGGCCGAAAGGCAAAGGGATCTCGGGTAACCTCGCTGAGATCGGCCCTCGACGCGTCGACTTTTTCCTCAATCTCGCGCAGACCTATGGTCCCGTCGCCAGTTTCCGCGCCGGATGGTGGCGGCTTTATCTCATCAGCGACCCGGATCTCATTCAGCAGGTTCTCGTCACAGACGCGCGCTTTTACAGAAAGCATTTCGGTGCGCGAAATTTCAAACCACTTCTCGGCAACGGGCTGGTAACGAGCGAGGGCGATTTCTGGCTGGCGCAACGCCGGCTGCTTCAGCCAGCATTCCTCAAGGCGAAAATCCTGTCCTATGCGCCAGTCATGACGGAATTTGCTGAGGCCATGCTCACGGAATGGAAGCCCGGACAGTCGGTCGACATTTCGCTGGAGTTCAGCGCCTTGACGAGCGCAATCGCCCTCAAGACGCTTTTCGGGTTGGACGAGCACGTCGATCGCAAGGAGATCGACGCGAGCCTGCGCACGGCCGTTGAACTTCTCGGCAATCGGCTCGACATGCCCATGCAGTTTCCGATCTGGTTGCCAACCCCAGCGAATATCCGACTCAACCGTGCACTTCGCGAGCTTTTCCGGCTCGTCGACGGCTTCATAGCGGCGAAGGAGGCTGCGCCTCTCGGCAACGATCTGCTTTCCACGATGATCGCCGCGCAGCACGAAGACGGCACACGGATGAGCATGCAGCAGCTTCGCGACGAAGCGATGACCCTCTATCTCGCGGGGCACGAGACGACGGCGCTATCGCTCACCTGGAGCTGGTATCTTCTCTCGCAAAATCCTGGCGTCGAGAAAACGCTTACCGAGGAGTGGCGGCGCGTACTCGGCGGGCGTGCCGCGGAGGCCGATGACATCGCGGCGCTCCCCTACACGGCAGCCGTCATCAACGAAGCGATGCGGCTTTATCCGCCTGTCTACGTTATCGGGCGCGAAGCGACGAGCGATCTCGAACTCGGCGGTTATCGCGTAAAAAAGGGCTACACGATCTTGATGAGCCAATGGGTCAGCCATCGCGACCCAAAATATTTTCCCGAACCCGAACGCTTCCTGCCCGAGCGATGGCTCGATGGCCTCGCCACGCGCCTGCCGAAATTCGCTTACTATCCGTTCGGCGGCGGCCAGCGGCTTTGCATCGGCGTACATTTCGCCTTGATGGAAGCGATCATTCTTCTCGCGACCGTCGGACAGAAGTATCGATTTACGCTCGACCCCGATGCAGTCATCGACGTCATGCCGCAGATCACGATGCCTCCAAAATACGGCATGCCCGCTACGCTCGAGCGGCGATGACGATTATCAGCCGGCGACCGCTGCTTCGCCCGGCTGCCGCCAGAAGAAGAAACGCCTTTTCGGAACCGGCTCGCCCGCCGTCGCTAGGGACGAGATCAGTTCCGCGGTGCCGCGAACGACGCGGCGGTTATTCCAGTACCCGGTGTGCGCACGGTAGGCGACGAGCGGCTGCGATAGATATCCGACGCCGCGCATGAACAGGCCTTCCGACGCGACCTCGATGTCGTCGAGAAGCGGCTCCATCGCATAAGCCTCGTTGAGCGGCTTCAACGGATAGCCCAGAAGATCGTTGCGGCTATAGTAATTGAGCCAGCGGGCGCGGCCGCGCATGTCTGCATCGAGCTGCTTGCCCGGAAAGGCGGGCGCATCGCTCGGATCGCGCGAGGTCGTGATCGGTAGAATGCGGCTCGGACCGAACGTGAAGGTGAAGAGCGGCATGTTCGAGCCCATCATCACCAGGCCAGCAAGCGTATCGAGCCTTCGAAACGGCGAGCCGTTCTTCAGGTAATTGGCGAATTCGCGGATCTCGTCGCCTTCCTGCGCGAGGCGCGTCTCGTCCCAGTTCTTGATCGTGTTCACATCCCAGATGAACGACGAGATGATGTGGCAGCCGAGCGAATGGCCGACAAAAATCAGCGGCCGGTTCGGAATATTCTCCGCGTCGAGGCTTTCCAGAACGGCACGCACGTCGGATTGAATTTCATAATAGCAGGAATTCCGGACGCTCTTGGTCTTCTGGTACGCGGCGGCGTCTCCCAGGCCTTGCACGACAAGACTGCGATAGGGCGTCACCGGGAAAAGCCCTTTCTCCGAGACGGCGTCGAGATATTCCTTCTGGCGCATGCGGACGCGCTCGGCCCAAAACACGGAGCGAAACGTTGCGACGTCGCGAATTCGCTTCGGCAGACGCGCTTCGATCGCCGCCTGCATCTTGGCATGATAGCCAGGCGCAAACGTATGGATGCCGTGCACGAAAACGATTGCGACCGGTTGCGCCATTTTTCTTCCCCCGCGAGCGACTTTCATTGCGAGCGGACGTTATCCGCTCTAATGGCTATCCGTAGAGCTTGCGGCGTTTGCATGGCAATATACATATGGGCGAAAAAGTCGTCGCGATAACGGGCGGGGCACAGGGGATCGGGCGCGGTATTGCTTACGCGTTTGCCGAAGCAGGATACTCCGTTTCTATTGCAGACACGGCGGCTGACGCGGGTGACGAGGCTGTCGCGCACATAGGTAAAATCGGACGGCGCGCGATCTACGAACATGTCGACGTCTCTCGTACCGACGACGTTCATCGCTGGATCGCGCGGACGGTTCGCGACCTCGGCGCACCTGACGTGCTGGTCAACAATGCAGGCATCAACGCCAACAAGCCTTTCCTCGAATTGTCCGTCGAAGATTTCGACCGCGTGCAAGGCGTGAACGTTCGCGGCACGTTTTTGTGTTCGCAGGCGGTGGCGCGCGAACTGGTCAAAGCAAAGCGTGGCGGCGCCATCATCAACATCGCTTCGACCCGCGCCTTCATGTCGGAGGCCGATACCGAAGCTTACACGGCCTCGAAGGGCGGCATCGTTGCCCTGACGCACGGGATGGCGATCAGCCTCGGCGGCTACGGTATTCGCGTCAATGCCGTCAGCCCCGGCTGGATCGAAACGAGCGACTGGCAATACTCAGGCCGTGCAAAAGATCCCCACCATTCCGATGCCGACAATGCGCAGCACCCCGTCGGCCGAGTCGGCGTGCCGGACGATATCGCGAAGGCTTGCCTCTTCCTCGCGAATGACGCGAGCTTCATGACCGGGCAAAATATCATCATCGACGGCGGCATGTCCGTGAAGATGATTTACGTGTAGTCGCATTCCGTCGCGGCGCTGACGCATTCCCGGCTTAGGTGGCTTCGCTTTCCATCTCGCCCAACCACTCATCCTCAAGGACTTTCTCGTGGCGAACGTAACCGTCGAAAATGTATCGGACACCGCATTCTGGGTCGCGCACTATCGGGGTGTGGAAACGCAACGCTCCGACGCGCTGTTTCGCGATCCTCTCGCCGCCATCCTGGCGGGCGATCGCGGACGGCGGATCGCAGAATCCATGCCGAGGCCCTTCATAACGTCCTGGGTCATCGCGGTTCGTACCTGCATCATCGACGAGTTCATTCGCGCCTCCGTTGCAAGCGGCGTCGATACCATTCTCAATCTCGGCACGGGGCTCGACACACGACCCTATCGCATGGATCTGCCGCCGACGCTCAACTGGATCGAAGCCGACTATGCAGCGATGATCGATTACAAGGAAGGATTTCTCGCGCGTGAGACGCCGCGCTTCAAGCTCACACGCGTGAAGGCAGATCTCTCCAATCCCGCCGAGCGGCAAGAGGTACTGCGAAACGCGAATGCGCAGGCCGGGAAGCTTCTGATCCTGACTGAGGGCGTCGTCCCTTACCTCACCAACGACGATGTCGCCGCTCTTGCCGACGAGTTGCGTGCGCTCGATCATGCGTCCGGCTGGATCGTCGACTTCTTCTCACAGGAATTGTTGAAGCAGCGCGAGAAGATGATGGCGGGACGTCTTGAGAACGCGCCGTTCAAATTCAATCCCGGCGATTGGTCTAAATTTTTCGAGGACCATGGATGGCGGTCGCGCGACGTTCGCTATCTCCAAGTCGAGGGTGAGCGCTTAGGACGACGTATTCAGGTGCCGATGCTCGGCTTGCTGCTTATCGCAATGCAATCGCTTTTTAGTTCCACGGAACGGCGCTCGCACTCGAAAATGTCGGCGGGCTACGTCTTTCTCGTACCCTCGGAGCGTGCATGACAAAACCCCGGCGTGGCTGTTCGCCGGGGCTTGCGCGGTTCGGCAGAAGAACCGCCGTCTTGGCTTGTCGCCAAGATCTCTCGTAGGTTTTTTAAACGCCGCGCCGCAACACGCCAGCCAACAGGCCGACGACGATGAACACAACGGCAACCAGCAACAGTAGATGCGCGCCGGAAACGGCCGTGCCCGCTACGCCACCGAAGCCTAGAGCGGCAGCGATGATTGCGACGATCAGAAAGACAATCGCGTAATAAATAAGATTACCACCCATTGTGGTCCTCCATGCTGAAACGTTCTTGGAAAACCAACGCGCACCGGAGAATTTGGGTTCCTTTGTTGATTGCGCCCGGCGACTCCGCTGCGGGGAGCCGGGCCCAAACCACCGCGATGTCATCCTCGGGCTCGTCCCGAGAATGACATCGCTTCAGATAGCGAAAATTTCTGCAACTCCGTGCCCGCCTCTTTGCTGCGCGGAGCCCGCTGCGGAGGCCGTCGCAGGGGGCCGAGAATTCGGCATTTTTGTCCCGGACCCATAATTAACGCTTTGGAGCGCGGTTATAGGCGCAAAGATGCTTGGCCGGGCCAGCACTCGGCGCTAGCCTCAGTCGCAAAATGAATTCCGTCGGCTTTTCGATTTGCCATGCCCGTCGTGCTATCCATCATCGGCCAGAAAGGCGGCGTCGGCAAAAGCACGCTGGCGAGGGCGGTCACCGTCGTCGCTGCGCAGGGCGATCTCCGCGTCAGGCTGATCGACCTCGATATCGGCCAGCAGACTTCGGTGCGCTGGTCCACGACGCGGGCCGCCGGGCGCGCGAAGCATGCCCTTGACGCACAGGCGTTTTCAACAGTCCGCGAGGCGCTGAAGCAGACAGGCGACATCGATCTTGTCGTCATCGACACCCCCGGACATCTGTCGGCCGAGACATTCGAGGTCGCGCGCGCGTCCGACCTTATCATTCTGCCCACCGGAACGAGCACGGACGATCTGCATCCCACCACCCTGCTACTCTATGAGCTGGAGCAAATCGGCGTTCCGAAGGATCGTCTTTGCGTCGCGCTGTGCCGCATCCTCGATGCCAAGGAAGAACGCTGGGCGCGGCACTACCTTGAGACGACGGGGTATCAAGCGCTCGATGGATCGCTGCCCGAGAGGCTCGGGTATCGCCGCGCGCACAACCGCGGAAAGTCGATCACGGAAACGAGCGAGACGGCGCTCAACGAACGCGCGAATGAATTGATGGCCAGCGTGCTGAAGAAGATCCTGCGCCACGTGCGATCCGCCAACGGCGTCTATTCGCGTTAAGGCGCGTCGTACGCAGCATATCGCTTGGGATGCGGAACGATCTTATTTCTCTCGTCTGCGAAGGATCGCATTAGCAAGAGCACATCGCTCCGCGATTTCCTCAGCCAGAGCCCACCCTTCTTTACAAGTCCGACAGGTTCATGCGGCGGCGAAACCATCTTGCGCCCAGTCCGTTTCCTTGCCGCCGACAGCAACAACGAGGAAACGACGATGAAGCTTGTCACAACGGCTGCACTTTTGGGTGCGGGTATTCTCGGCCTCACTGCAACTACAGCCTCAGCCGAAATCGTATGCAATGCTGAAGGAGATTGCTGGCACGCGAGAGAGCATCGCGTTTATGAGCCGGGCTTGAAACTGCGTGTTTATCCGGACTCTTGGAAGTGGGGCGAGAAAGACCACTATCGCTGGCGCGAGCACACCGGTCACGGCTTTTGGCGCGGCGGCGTGTGGGTAGATCTCTGATTTGTTCGTGCCCGGCGACACGCGTTCCGCGCTGGCCGCCGGGCACGAAATGGTTGTTTCGATCTTCGAAGGTTTATTGGGCAAATCCGGCGCCGCAGAGCGGAGTCGAAAGCGGCCCGCACTCAAAGCGGAATGTTGTCGTGCTTCTTCCAGGGATTCTCGAGCGTCTTGTTGCGCAACATGTTGAGCGCGCGGCACAGGCGCTTGCGCGTTCCTGACGGCGTGATGACCTCGTCGATGTAGCCGCGCTCGGCGGCGACGAACGGATTGGCGAAGCGCTTCTTGTATTCGTCGATGCGCGCCTGGATCTTCACCGGGTCCGAAAGCTCGGAGCGATAAAGAATTTCCGCCGCGCCCTTCGCACCCATGACCGCGATCTCGGCCGTCGGCCACGCGTAGTTGACGTCGCCACGAATATGCTTCGAGCTCATGACGTCATAAGCGCCGCCGTAGGCTTTGCGCGTGATGACGGTCACCTTCGGCACCGTCGCCTCGGCGTAAGCGAACAGCAGCTTGGCGCCATGCTTGATAAGGCCGCCGTATTCCTGCGCGGTGCCCGGCAGGAAGCCCGGCACGTCGACGAACGTGACGAGCGGAATGTCGAAGCAATCGCAGAAGCGAACGAAGCGCGCCGCCTTGCGCGAGGCGTCGCTATCGAGAACGCCTGCGAGCACCATCGGCTGGTTGGCGACGATGCCGACGGTCGCGCCTTCCATGCGTGCGAAGCCCGTCACGATGTTCTTGGCGTAGGCTTCCTGAATTTCGAAGAAGTCGGCCTCGTCCACGACTTTCAGGATCAGCTCCTTAATGTCGTAGGGCTTGTTCGGATTGTCCGGGATCAGCGTATCAAGCGAATGATCGATCCGGTCGGGGCTGTCCTGCGTCGGGATGATGGGAACGCCAGCCTGGTTGCTCGACGGCAGGAAATCCATCAGGCGGCGCATCTGGAGAAGCGACTCGAGATCGTTCTCGTAGGCCTTGTCGGCAATTGACGACTTCGTGGTGTGCACCTTCGCGCCACCCAGCTCTTCGGCTGTGACGGTTTCGTTCGTCACGGTCTTCACGACGTCCGGGCCAGTCACGAACATATAGCTCGTGTCCTTGACCATGAAGATGAAGTCCGTCATCGCGGGCGAATAGACGTCGCCACCCGCGCACGGTCCCATGATGACCGAAATCTGCGGAATGACGCCCGACGCGAGCACGTTGCGCTGAAACACTTCGCCGTAGCCGCCGAGGGCATCGACGCCTTCCTGGATGCGCGCGCCGCCGGCGTCGAACAGGCCGACGATCGGCGCGCGGTTCTTCAGCGCCATGTCCTGAATCTTGGTGATCTTCTTGGCGTGCGTCTCGGACAGCGAGCCGCCCATCACCGTGAAGTCCTTGGCGAAGACGTAGACGACGCGGCCGTTGATCGTGCCCCAGCCGGTGACGACGCCATCGCCCGGCACCTTCGTCTTTTCCATGCCAAATTCGGTGCAGCGGTGCTCGACGTACATGTCGAATTCTTCGAACGAGCCTTCGTCCATCAGAAGCTCGATGCGCTCGCGCGCCGTCAGCTTGCCCTTGGCATGCTGCGCGTCAATTCTTGCGCGGCCGCCACCGAGACGGGCATTGTCGCGGCGCTTCTCAAGCTCATCGATAATGTCTTTCATGGAACCCCTTGCCCGGCTCGGGCGAAATATGCCGAAAGGGCTCTCTAGCATGGCTCCGATGCAGCGCAAACGGAGAGTTGTCGCGCAGCCCCCGGTTGACCCTGCTATCCGGCAAGCGGCTGTAACTAGGCGCTTTTTGCGGCTGGCTCGGAACCTTCGGCGGAGAGGCGAGCGATCAGATCGGCGGCCTTAACCTCGACGAACCCCGCACCGCGAATGGGCTCGATCATCACCGGGTGCTTTCCGGTTTCGGCAAAGGCCAGAGTCGAGCCGACGAAATTGGAGATTGGATCAGCAACGATGCGCTTGCCTGAAATCTTTTTCATGTGCGCTTCCGCGTCGGGCCGGCTTGCGAACACGTGGAGCCTATCGGCCGTCCGCGGTTTCTGCGTCCCGGGCGTCAGCATCGGTCCCTCGGCATTGCCGACAAGGTAAACTTCGCGTCTCTCGCGGGCCAGGCCGGCGTATAGCGGCACCGCTTCCGTCTTGATGCGGATCAGGAGATCGCGGGGATCGATTTCGGCTTCGATCGGATCGGAAACCCAGTCGGTGCCCACGAAGCCCTTGGCGGTCGCGATGCCCGGCAGGATGTCGGCCGCGAAGGCCTCCAGCGAGATGTCCTGAAGCTCACGATTGCCCGCGAGCGCTTCCGCCCAGCGCCCGGCCTCGATCGGGCTCGACCAGAAGAGCTGAACCGTGCGTCCGGCAACCTTCTGCGAAGGCACCGAGGCGTTTTCCTCGTCGGCGAGAGTCAGCACGCGGCCCTCCGCGACGGCCCGGCGCACGAACCGGTCACGCTGCGCTAGCTCAGGAATGCGTGGCGCATTGAGCATTTGGTCACCGTCCCCGAATCACTTGGAAAAGTTTTCTCGAAAGACGACCTAAGAGCAAGCCGCTCCGAGGGAGGATAGCGTCTGAAGTTGAATTTAGTTGTATACCCTGTGTCTCAGCCTCGCGGACAAGGCGTCAATCTCGCGTTGGCCGACGCAGTTGATCTCGCGGATGCGCTTACATCGGGCGAAGGCTAGCCAGCGCTGGAGCGTTATGAGGCGGAATTGGTAGCGCGCGCCACGCCGGCTGCGGAAGGCGCAGCCGCTTGATTGAACGTCGTACTTTCAACATCCGGTATCGACCAGGTGCTTGCGCATTACCGAACGCGTGTCATGGATCGACGTCGGGAAGACAATTGAAAGGTGGGACGGCTCGGGCTGTCGCAATCTTGCTTCGAGGCCACAGAAACTAGCTGTTTGTTGCGCGAGAGCTGGCCTTGATTTGAGCGCCGCAAGCCCATACGATACTAATCCTCAGTAACTTGGAGTGGCTTGGACGCGATCCGTCGGCCGCGAATGTCGTGACCGAAGTTTTCATCGTCCTGGCTCTTATTCTGCTCAACGGCCTTTTTGCGCTTTCTGAGCTAGCCGTCGTTTCTGCGCGCCGCCCCCGCCTCAAGACCATGGCCGCTGCGGGACGCGCCGGGGCAAACAGCGCCCTCGCCCTTTCGGCTCAACCCGGCCGCTTCTTATCCGCTGTCCAGATTGGCATCACACTTATCGGGACAATCAACGGCGCCTATTCGGGCGAGACGTTCGGCGAAGATGCGTCCGCCTATTTACAGGGCCTGGGACTGAGCCAACCGATGGCGGACCCTATCGGGTTCGGCATCGTCGTCGCCGTGATCACGTACCTTTCCGTTATCATCGGCGAACTCGTGCCGAAGAACCTTGCGCTGCGGAACGCTGAAGGCATCGCCTGCTTCGTCGCGCCGATCATGACGGCATTCTCCAGTGCCGCGCGGCCGATCGTGTGGCTGCTGGACGCTTCGACGAACCTCGTCTTCCGTCTGCTCGGGATCTCGCAGGAAAGCGGGAGCACGGTGACGGACGAAGAAATCAAGACCGTCATCGCGGAAGCGGAAACGGCGGGCGTGCTCGAGAGCGGCGAAGGCGAATTGATCTCGGGCGTGATGCGTCTCGCAGACCGGGGCGTCGTCGGCATCATGACGCCGCGCACGGACGTCGTGTGGATCGACATTACGGCCTCAGACGATGCCATCAAGGAGCGGCTCATTTCGACGCCGCATTCGCGCCTGCCTGTCGGCGAAGGCTCCACCGACAAAATGATCGGCGTCGTACAGACGCGCGAGTTGCTCTCAAATGTGCTCAGGGGCGAGGCGCTTGATCTCAAAGGTCACATCCGCAAGGCCCCGATGATTCCCGAGACCGCGGCCGCACTCGACGTGCTGTCGGTGCTCAGAGATGCGGAAGTGCCGATGGCGCTCATCCACGACGAATACGGAGATTTCGAGGGTCTGGTGACGCCCGCAGATATTCTCGAGGCAATTGCGGGCGTATTCAAATCGGATGCGGAAGGACTCGAGCCTTACGCGGTCGAACGCGACGACGGGTCGTGGCTTCTGTCAGGCGGCATGCCGGTTGACGAGATGGCCGATAAGATCGGCATCGTGCTGCCGGAAAACCGCTCGTATGAGACGGTTGCGGGGTTCGTGCTCGCCGGTCTGCAGCATCTGCCGAAAACGGGCGAATATATCGACATCAGCGGCTGGCGGTTCGAGGTTGTCGATCTCGATAGCCGCCGCATCGACAAGGTGCTCGCAAGCCGCCTCGTACCGCTCCGGCGCCGCTTGCCTTAGGCCGATTTTTCGATCAGCTCCAGAAATCGTACCGCTGCGTCGAATTCGGCACGGCGGCCACGACGGCGTGCGATGGCTTCCGCATCCTCGCCCCAGTGCGCGATCTGATAATCTTCATCGACATGGGCGGCTTTCCAAGCGGCGTCCGCGCTCAGCCAATCGCGGTCGAGCGCGAGTGCGATCAACGCAGAGCCCGTCAGCGTGGTGATGACGTGGAGGCCCGTGAGACGCATGGCATCGTGCGGCTCAAGCGCACTTGCATATGCGGCGATGGCGGCGTTCGGCTGGGCCGTGTGAACGATGCCGAAGGTTACACGGAATTGGACGGCAAGCGTTTCGTTCACCCAGGCGACGATGGGATCCCAGTGCTCAGCCTGCAGCTCGACAAGCTTCTGGGGCGCCTCGGCGCGATAGCAAATGAGATCGCTTCCGGCATATGCGGTGATGTCGTTCGCGACGGCATCGAGCGTATCTGCGACCGCGTCGATGGCCGTGTTCGCAAAACGCGTCAACGGCATGCGCGCGGGGTCGATATGTTCGGCCTGCGCGCGCCATTCCTCGGCAACGGCTTCGGCAAGAGCGTGAGTCGGCAAAGCCAGCGCGCGCTTCTTCGGTGTCTTGATCGGGCGTCCGTCGAGAAGTACTTGAAAAGGCGCGCTCTCGCCGACGCTCACGTCCTTGTAGAACCGGCGTGGAAGCGGCTTCGCGAGACTGTCCGTCAGCACCTTTCCAGGACCGCCGGACGGGCGCGAGCCTGTGGCGTCCGCCGCCTTCTTGCTGCTGTCATTGCTCATGCGACGCTGCTTTCGAGAGAGAAGACGTCGTCGATCGCTTGCGGCAGGTCATCGAAGCGTTCGATGATGATGTGCGCTCCGGCCGCCTGGAGGTCGGCGACGGTGTGATAGCCCCACGCGACACCGATTGCCGCGACGCCCGCCGAGCGCGCCATCGCCATGTCGTAGGTCGTATCGCCGATCATGACGGTAATCTCGGGCGTCGCATCTGTTTCGAGGATCGCCCGCTGCAACATCGACGGATGGGGCTTCGACGGATGATCGTCGGCTGTCTGAATCGTAGCGAAGCTGCCGTGCCAGCCTTCGCGATCGATCAGACGGTCGATGCCGCGGCGTGACTTGCCCGTTGCGATGCCGAGCAAATGATCGTCGCGAGCCGCAAGCTGTGCGAGCGTTTCCTTCGCGCCCGGAAACAGGATCTCGGTTTCGGCGGGGTCGTGCTTCAATTCGCGGAACGCCGTCTTGTAACGCTCGGCCAGCACTGAGCGCGTCGCCTTGTCGACATCGGGCGCGAGCACGGCAAATGCTTCCGGTAGCGATAATCCGACAACGGAGAGCGTCGCCTCGCGGCTTGGCGGCGTCATCTGCTGTGAGGTGAAGGCGTAAACCATCGACAGCACGATGCCCGCCTGACTATCGACGATCGTGCCGTCGCAATCGAAAATAACGAGTTTCATGACGTGCTTCTAGCATGCTCTCTGAAGGAGGCAAAATCAGGCGCCATCTGGGGTCGGAGCTGTCTCGCCATGCCCTTCTTGTCATCCCGGGCGATTTCTAAAACTCCGCATTCCTCGGCCGGTCAGGTAGCAGCTTGCCGAGGCGGTGCTGCAGCCACAAGAGCGCGAAACCGAACAGCGGAATGAGGAAATCCAGATAGAATATCACCCCGGCATTGCCGGGTGCGAAATTGTGCTCCGTCACGATCTGATAGATATGACCGAGCCCAGCGCCAAGCGCGAACAGGCCGGGGCCGACGATGGCGGCTAGACGAAGGTCGAAGCTCCGAAACGCCGCGAGAAACCCGACCACGGAAAAACCGAGGCTCGCAGTCCCGACTTCGAACTGGAATGGGCTGTCAGCCCAGCCGATGAAAGCGGCGGCTGTTTTCCCAAAGAAGCAGTGCATCACGAAGTTGTAGAGAAAGCAGACGCCGATGGCCCAAAACACGTGCCACGAAATGAGCTTCTCGACCACGACCGCCGCGCTGATAGGCCTCGGTGCTCGCACCAGAGCTACGAACGAAAACAGCAACCCTATGACAAGAAACGTAAGCGAGAAATTCGAGAGAACGAACCTGATGAATTCTTCAATCATGGCCCCGCTTCTCCCTATTCGAACTTGCCTTCCTCGAATCCCAACAAGTCCCATGTGCGCTGCATATGATCGGGCAGCGGGGCCGTGACGTCGATCGTCTTTCCGCCCTTGGGATGCGGGATGACGAGACGCCGCGCGTGCAGGTGAAGCTTCTTCTCGATGTTCTCAGCGGGCATGTTGATGTCGCCCTCGTACTTGTTGTCGCCGACAATCGGATGGCCGATGAGGTGCATGTGAGCGCGTAGCTGATGCTGACGTCCTGTCACCGGCTTCAGCGATACCCAGGCGGCTTTGTGTGCGACGCGGTCTACGACGGAATAATGCGTCGTCGCGTGCATGGCGACTTCCTGCTCGCCGGGCTTCGCCTTGCGCACGCGATCTCCGTCTGGGCCTGAGGCTTTGACGAGCGCGGCCTCGACCTTGCCCTGCGGCGGCTTGGGCACGCCCTTGATCAGCGCCCAGTAGGTCTTCGCAGCCGAGCGGGTCTGGAATGTCCGCCCGAGCTTCGCCGCCGCATCGCGCGTTTTCGCGACGAGCAGCACGCCCGTCGTATCGCGGTCGAGGCGGTGGACCAGACGCGGGCGCTCGCCGCCAAAACGATCCGCCATGTTTTCAAGCATGCCGTCGATGTGCTTCTTCGTTCCGGTGCCCCCTTGCACTGCAAGACCGAACGGCTTGTTCAGGACGAGAACGTGATCGTCTTCGAACAGGATCATTTTCTCGATGGCGTCGCGGTCGCCCTTCGAAACACCCGGCGGAGCCTTGAGGCTGGGAGAGCCCTTCTTCGGTTGGCGGACGATGGCCGGCACGCGAATTTCGGCTCCGACGTTCAGGCGGTCGTTCGCCTGCGCGCGTTTGGAATCGACCCTCACCTGGCCAGAGCGGAGCAGCTTCTGGAGGTATGTGTAGCCGACCTCGGGGAAATGCACGCGGAACCAGCGGTCAAGGCGCATGTCCGCCTCGCCGTCGGCGACGCGCAGCGTTTCGACTTTTGAATGCGTGTCGGTCATAGGAGCGTCCAACGTCAGAGGGCCCCCGAACAGTCCGGCGGCGAGCGAAGTTCGGAAATCATACGAAGATTCCTCGGATAACTCCGTATAGCGTCGATACCGGTCGCGAGGAAGGGCGGTGAAGGGCCCGCCGCTAAACGGCAATACCCGATAAATGGCCGATTGCGGCGGTTAACGCCATCGCGAGCGCGCCCCAAAAGGTTACTCGCAGAGTCGCCCTGCCAACGTTGGCGCCCCCAGCGCGAGCGCCAACGGCACCAAGAGCCGCCAAGCAAACGAGCGAAGCTGCAGTCACGAACCACGTCACGCGACCCTCGGGCGAGAACAGGGCGACCACAACCGGTACCGCGGCTCCAACGGCAAACGACGCCGCTGACGCTATTGCGGCCGTGATCGGGCGCGCGGTCGTCAACTCGGAAATGCCAAGTTCTTCGCGGGCATGGACCGCGAGTGCATCGCGCGCCATCAATTGCCGTGCAACCTGACGCGCGAGGGAAGGCTCAACGCCCCGAGCGACATAGATATCGCTAAGTTCCTGAAGCTCGAAGTCTGGTTGTTCCGCGAGTTCTTTGCGCTCTCGTGCCATGTCGGCATTTTCAGCATCCTTCTGGGAACTCACCGAAACGTATTCACCGGCAGCCATCGAAAGCGCACCGGCGACGAGCCCCGCGACGCCAGCGATGAGGATGGCTTTCTGCGAGGAATCGGCCGATGCGACGCCGGCGATCAGGCTTGCCGTAGAGACGATGCCGTCGTTGGCTCCCAAGACTGCAGCACGCAGCCAGCCGACGCGGTCCACGACGTGCTGTTCGTCCATTGCCATAGCGCGCTCCCTGAATTGCTTTATGACCGGGCGTGGGGGCCGCACCAGCCGGGAAGGTATCCCGCGTCCGGGCTCTTCGCGAACTGGAGCGCCTGCACAAGAGCTGCTTCGGGTTCGCCCTTTGCGGTCTTGACGTCGACGCGCATGCGCAGTGCGTCGGCCCAAAGAAATTCGCTGAAGGGTGTCGTATCCTTGGCGTAGCCACCGGCAAACCGCAATTCGCCCGCGAGGCTGCGATAGGGATCGTCCTCAAGATCGGCGATCGCCTTCGGAAGTTCGGAGCGCGTCTGGCGCTGTCCCTCGCTGTCGAACGGATGCATCCAGCCGCGGTTGTCCATGAACCGCCAGAACTCTTCCTTGTCGAGGGCGCGCAGATCGGCGACGGGCGAGATGAGAATTTGCTCGACGCCTTCGTCATGCAGCGCGCGGGCAAGATGATGATGATCGATTACATAGTAGCGGTTCTTCGGGCCGAGCACGACGGGGATCATGTGCCGGCCGAGGAATGAGCCGGTTTTCGTCGGTGCGAGTTTTTTCCAATCCGCCCGTTTGCGCTCGACTTCGCGCATGCCGACGGTCATCTGCGTCGGACGAAGATCCGCGATCGCAATGGAGTGAAGAAGCGGCTGCGGAGATCGTGTGTTCGGCTGCGTCGACTGTTCGGCCATGTGATGATCCTTCTGCCAGCTTCTGACGTCCAAACGTTCGTAGCGGAAATCGAACCGTCTGCGGGCTTACCAAAAGTTAAACAGGCGGCCGTCGATCTAGAATGATAGCAATCGTAAATTGTCAATTGTCATCCCTGGGGAGAAGCCAGAGGATGACACTGGAATGTTTAACGGCGGTGGCTATTTACCATTCCGTTCGGCGCGGAGCTTGGCCCAATAGTCGAGGCGCTTCTTGATTTCACGCTCGAAGCCCCGCTCGGGCGGATCATAGTATTGCGGGCGTCTCTTGAAAGCGTCGGGGAAATAATTTTGCCCCGAGAACGCGTCCGGCTGATCGTGGTCGTAGAGGTAATCCGAGCCGTAGCCCTCCTCCTCCATCAGCTTCGTCGGCGCGTTGAGGATCGTTTTCGGTGGCGCGAGCGAGCCATGTTCTTTCGCGGCGCGCATCGCGGCTTTGAAGGCAACGTAGTTGGCGTTCGATTTCGGCGCAGTCGCGACGTAGATCACGGCTTCAGCAAGCGCGAGTTCGCCTTCGGGCGAGCCTAGGAAATCGTAAGCGTCCTTCGCGGCATTGGCGACGACGAGCGCTTGCGGATCGGCGAGGCCGATGTCTTCTACAGCCATCCGCACGATGCGCCGTGCGAGAAACAAACGATCCTCGCCACCGTCGAGCATACGGCAGAAGTAATAGAGCGCAGCATCGGGATCTGAACCACGGACCGCTTTGTGCAGCGCCGAGATCAGGTTGTAATGACCCTCGCGCGATTTGTCGTAGAGCGGAGCGCGGCGTTGCACGAGCTTGACGAGCGCTTCGCGGTTGAGCGGCTTTCCCTTCGCGGGAACAGCCGCAAACACATCTTCCACGAGATTCAAGATCGAGCGGCCGTCGCCGTCGGCCATGCCTTTCAGCGCGTCGCGCGCGTCGTCGTCAAGGGGAAGCGGGCGGCCGACTTCTTTCTCTGCGCGCTCGAGAATGGTTTCGAGATTTTCGTCGGTCAGACGGTTCAAGACGAGGACGCTCGCGCGCGAAAGCACAGCGGCGTTGAGTTCGAATGACGGGTTCTCGGTCGTCGCGCCGACAAGGGTGATCGTGCCGTCTTCCATGTACGGCAGGAAGCTGTCCTGCTGCGAGCGGTTGAAGCGATGGATCTCGTCGATGAAGAGCAGCGTGCCTTTCCCCTGCTCGCGCATGATCTTGGCGCGGTCGAAGGCTTTGCGCAGTTCGGCGACGCCGGAGAAAATTGCGGAAAGCTGCTCGAAGACCAGGTTCGTCTCGCCCGCGAGAAGGCGCGCGATCGTCGTTTTGCCGGAGCCCGGCGGGCCCCAGAAAATGAGGCTCGGAACTCGGCCGCTTTTCAGCATCCGTGTCAGCGTACCTTCTGGGCCAACGATGTGCTCCTGGCCCACGACTTCGGATAGCGTTTTTGGGCGCAGGCGGTCGGCCAGTGGCCGAGGCGCGCTCTTTTCCAGTCCGGCGGCTTCGAAAAGATTGGTCATCAGGGCCTTATATAAGCCCGCGTGGCTGCCGTCCAAAGGGTAAGATTGCCGTCATCCTCGGCCGAGCGCGCTGCAGGCGCGTCGATGGCTGGGGATCCAGCATAAGAAGGAAGGGCCAAAACTACGGTGCCTGCGACGAGTCTTATGCTGGATCCCCGGACGCGATCCCGGCCCCTGGCCGGATCACGCGTTCGAGGATGACGATAAGGCTAGCTACGCACGGCGACGTTGACGGTCTGGGGTGCGCCGGAGGTGCCACCGGAGATATCGCTCACCTCGACGTCGAACCGCGCCTTCTCAGCGTTCGAGCCGTCGTGGGCGAAATAAACGTATCCGCTTTCGAGGTCGGCCTGCGAGAATGTAACGACGGGGCGCGCCGGGTCGCTGGCCAGAGCGAGGTGGCCGCCGGATGCGTTCGAGATATGGAAGGTGAGGTTCTCCGGCTTATCATCCGGATCGAGGGCATTGAGATCGGCGGTGGTAATGCGAACCACGCTGCCTTTCGAGACCGTCAAATCGAGATCACCACCGAGCGCCGGGGGGATGTTGCGCACGTGCGCGGTCAGCTCGCCGCCCTCTTCCATCGACAGGCGGCCGTATTTGATCTTACCGGCGGCGTGGCCGGTGCTTTTGATCTGAATGAGCTGCTGGACGCGCACGTCGCCCTGAACGGTTCCGTAGATTTCTGCGGTATCGGAATTGACACTGCCGAAGAGCTTGCCGCCATCGTGGACGATGACGTCCGCCGCGGTTACTGCGCCCTCGACGTAGCCCCAGATCTCGATCCGCTGGCCGCTCTTGACTTCGCCCTTCAGGACGGCGTCCTCGCCGATGATCAACACACCCCGATTGTCGGACATCGGCTTACTCCGTTACGCGTACAAAAAGGCGGGCGCGGCAGCGGGTGCCGCGAGATGCAACCTCCGCCACGATTTTGTCAGCTTCTCGACAGTCGGAAAGATGGTGTTCGATCATCGTTAATGCCGGGATTGACTGGATCCCGGCCTGCGCCGGGACAACAGATGTGAGCCAAGACTCTCCCCCCCACGTCATGGCCGCGCAGGCGATCCACGGCAATTACTGATACAGCCACGCTCTGAATTACCGGGATGTCGGCATGTGGCGCGAGCCGGGCTGTCAGCCCGGCACTTGGAGCTGCAGGACGCGGTTTCCGCGTTTGACCGAGATCTGCCAGACGCGCTTGCGGTCGGAAAGCGCGCGCTCGGCGTCATCGACCGTCGCGATCTTGCTGTCGCCGATGGCCACGATGATGTCGCCCGCCTGGAAACCGAATTGCTGGGCCGTAGAGTTATCGCGCACCGACGTCACGACGACGCCGCCCGTCTGGTCGAGTTCGAATTCGTCGGCAACCGACGGCAAGATATTGGAAATCCGGGCGCCGTCGAGCGGATGGTTGCCCGACAAATTCTTCGCATCGCCCTTGCCGGGTTTCGGCGCGGCGACGAGCGGCATCGAGATATCGATGGGCTTGTTGTTGCGGATGACGGTGAGACGCGCGGTCTGGCCGATGCCTTTCGTCGTCAGACGATAGTAGACCGCGCGCGCGTCGACGACCTCGACGCCATCGACATGCGTGATGACGTCGCCCGCTTCGAGCCCTGCGCTTGCGGCCGGGCCTTTGTCGTAAAGCCGCGTCACGACTGCGCCCGCCACGCGGTTGAGGCCAAGGCCTTCGGCGATTTCGCGCGACATCGCTTCGAGCTTTGCGCCGAGCCAGGGCTTCTCGACTTTCCGCCCGTTAGCGGCGCTTTCGGCGTAAATCCGCACGAGGTTCGAAGGGATCGCGAAACCTATGCCGACGGAACCGCCCGACTGCGAGTAGATCATCGTGTTGATGCCGACGAGGCGGCCGGACATATCGACGAGCGCGCCGCCGGAGTTGCCCGGATTGATTGCCGCATCCGTCTGAATGAAGACCTGGCTGTCCGACTGGCTGACCTCGGTGCGAGAGAGCGCCGAGACGATGCCGCTCGTCACGGTCTGGCCGACGCCGAACGGATTGCCGATTGCGAGCACGAGATCGCCGACTTCGAGGGAGTCTGAATCGTCGAAGTTCAGAAACGGAAAATTGCCGTCGCCACCTTCGATCTTCAGAACGGCGATGTCGGCCTTGTCGTCTTGAGCAATGACTTTCGCATCGTATTCGCTCTTGTCCGCCAGCGCCACGCGAATGGCGGCGTCGCTGCCGCCTTTGATGACGTGCGTGTTGGTGACGACGAGGCCTTCGCGGTTGACGATGACGCCCGAGCCGAGAGAACTCATCACGCGTTCCGACGGACGGCCGAATGCGCGGCCGAAGAACTGGCGGAAGAACGGATCGTTGGCGAAGGGCGAGTCGAACGTTTGCACGCGTGACCGTACGTAGACGTTGACGACGGCGGGAGCCGCCTTTTTCACGATGGGCGCATAAGAGTAGAGCGCGGCCTCGCGTGAAGGCGGAGGCAGCTTTTCCTGCGCGAACGTTTCTTCCGTCGGGCTAAAGGCCTTCGGCGCAAGGCTTGCGCCGAGAACAATGGCTGCGCAGATGAAAAACCACTTCTTCATTGTCATCGATCAGCTCTTCGATTGAGGCTCGCGAGCCGCCCCACGGTTGACGCTTGACGCCCCGACAGAGGCGAATCCCGTCCGACAGATACGGTCAGCCCAGAGGTCAGATCAACCTAAGGTCTCGTAATGATCGGACGGCGGCGGTTGCGGCTTCGTCCGCTCCGTGCAGAGTAAGCCCAAGACCGGCTTTCACCTTTGAATTGGTGTACCTCTTGGTTTCCCCAAGCTCGGGAAGCACGGTCTGCAACTTCCTGTCGAAGACAGCTGCGATCCGCACGGCAAAGTCGGGCAGCTCGAATTTCGGGACTTTGGACGCGAGATCCGGCAGCTCGCGCGCTAGAATCCGGCCGAGGGCGAAAAGGCTTAGCTGTCCTTCGCCAACGAGATAGCGATTGCCCTCTATTCCGGGCCGGAACGCCGCTTCGACGTGCGCTGCGGCGACATCGCGCACATCCGTCACGGGGAAGCTTATGCTCGGAGCGGCCGGATATGTGCCTTTCGCCATGATCCGGTAAAGCTCGTGGGAGGTCGAGAGATCGGCGTCGACCGCGGGACCTTGCACGAAGCCGGGGTTGATGACGACGAGCTGCGGCGCACCCGGCGTCGACTCGGTGAAATCCCATGCCGCCGTCTCGGCAATCGCCTTCGACTTGAAGTATGGCGTCAGATCGGAGCGTGTCTCGTCGGTGAAATCTTCCTCGGAATAGACGTGTCCCTTCGGGCGTCCGGTTGGGTAGAAAATCGCGACCGCTGATGAGGTCATCACGACGCGCGCGACACCAGCTTTCGTCGCGGCGCGGAGAATTCGTAGGGTGCCGTCGCGTGCGGGTGCGATCACCTCTTGCGGATCACGAGGCTGCTCGACCGGAAACGGGGATGCCGTATGCACGACGACCGCCGCTCCGCCGATCGCTTCATCCCATCCCGCATCGTTCGATAGATCCGCGACGGCGAACGACAAATTGCCGGGGTCGGCGCCAAGGAGGCTCACGGCGCTGCGCACCGCATCCGCTTTGGCCAGGCTTCTGAGAGTTCCGCGTACATCATGTCCGCGGCGCAGAAACTCCGCGATCGTATATTTCGCGATAAGTCCGCTGGCGCCAGTGACGACGACCTGAGTTCCCGATGCCATGTTGGGCGCACCTGTGGTTCGAAGGCCGGTGCGCCCAGAGCGCCCGACTTATTTCAGATAGTTGTGCAGGACGCGGCCGAATGGCAATGTCAGATCGGCAATAAAATGGCGCGCGCCGACGATTTTCCGAACCGGCAGATCTGCGACCGGCGCGTTGACATGCGGGATGAGATGCAGACGTCCCGGCCCCATCCACGAGCCCTTGATTGAGATCTCGGTCAAGTTGTAGGCAACGAGCTGGCAGATCTCGAGCTTGCCATCGACGCCTGGAATGACTTTCAGGTTCACCTGCGTCTTCGACAAAATCGCCGTCGTCGCCGCTCCGTTGCCCGCCATCGAAAGATGCTTGTAGCCCATCGTGCCCATGGCGACGAGCTGGCCCGCGTATTCGAGCGTTCCGGTCAGCGTGTCTTTTACGACTTCAAGCTTGGGGTGGGCGTATTTCTTCGGGAAGCCCCAGATCTCGCGGCCGGCGACGATCGGGGGATCGTCGTCGAGATACATTTGCGCGACGAAGTTCATGTCCTCGCCGTTATAGCGGCACGGGATGACGAGCCCGGATTCCGTATAGCTGCCGAAGCCCGACGAATCCGGCATCGAAATCCATTCGTAGTGCACGATTGGCGTATCGACCGGTTCGAGGGGCTCGGGCAATTGCTCGCGAACGATCTCCGGATCGGTCTCGTAGGAAATGATCATGTATTCGCGGTTGACGAAGCGATAGGGCCCGGCGGGATAGCTCGGCCCCGCGAGCGGCATGGAGGGCAGCGAGCGGATGTCTTCGGCGCGCATCTCAAAAATTCCTCTGCTCAGCGTGGTTCTGATTTCTCGTAATTCGTCAGTGTGCCGTCCATCCGCCGTCGATCGGAATGATCGCGCCGGTGATCGAAGCCGTTTGCTCGTCGGCGAGGAATGCCGCGAGCGCCGCCACTTCCTCGACCTTGATGAAGCGCTTCGTCGGCTGGGCCGCGAGAAGAACGTCGCGGATGACGGCTTCTTCCGAAATGCCGCGTGCGTGCGCCGTATCGGGGATCTGCTTCTGGACGAGCGGCGTCAGCACGTAACCGGGGCAGATCGCGTTGACAGTAACGCCGTGCTCGGCAGCTTCGAGCGCGACCGTTTTCGTGAGACCCGCCATGCCGTGCTTCGCGGAAACGTACGCGGACTTGAACGGCGACGCGATGAGCGCATGAGCCGAGGCGACGTTGATGATGCGCCCGAAGCCGCGCTCTTTCATGCCGGGAAGGACGAGACGGATGAAATGAAAAGCGGAAGAGAGATCGATGGCGATGATCGCGTTCCACTTCTCGATCGGGAATTCCTCGATCGGCGAGACGAACTGGATGCCGGCGTTGTTGACGAGAATATCGATCTCGCCGAGTTCGGCTTTCGTCTGCTCGACGGCGCCAGCGATGGCTTCCGGCTTGCTGACATCGGCGTTGGAATAGCTAACCTTGACGCCGTAGGCAGAAGAGATCTCGGCCTTCAAATGCTCTATTTCCTCGCGGTCGGCAAAACCGTTCAGCATAATGTTGTGGCCGATCGCGGCGAGGCCGCGAGCTATGCCGAGACCGATGCCGCTTGTCGAACCCGTTATCAGAGCATTGCGTTTCACGGTCATAAACCCTCCTAAAGCCGAGAAAATCCAGCGTCCTTGCCCCTCGGGGCTTTGACGCATTTCGGTTTCATGTCTGTGACAAGCTATGGCGTGAACAACATTTCTGGAAACGGTTCATGGCTTCGATGACGAGCTAGAGACTTCCGAAGTCTGCAAAACAGGCTGTCGTCACACGCGTGCAACACAGTCCGACCTAGGGTTTCGGCGCCTGCTCTAGAGAGGAATGCCGATGGACGCGAAAGTCGCTGACAGGGCTACCAAGCCCGACTTTTCCAGGCAGCCCGGCGAGGAACATGCGTGGCGACCGCGCGGATGCGGACGCATCGCACTGATATTCCAAGGCGGCGGCGCGCTCGGCGCATATCAGGCTGGCGTCTATCAAGCGCTGTCGGAAGCCGGTATCGAGCCGGACTGGGTGACGGGCGTTTCCATCGGCGGCATCAATGCCGCGATCATCGCAGGCAACAAGCCTGGCGTACGCACAGCGAAGCTCAGAGAATTTTGGCGACGCGTTACCGACCGTCGCGTCTGGGCGTATACACCGGACGGCGACATCTACCGTCAGCTTCGCAACATGACGAGCGCGATGATGACGATGACTCACGGGCAGCCCGGATTTTTCGAGCCGCACAAAACCAATCCCTGGCTGAGCCCCGCGGGCGCAGCGACTGCGACGAGTTTCTACGACTGCTCGCCTCTCAGGGAGACGCTGCTCGATCTCGTCGATTTCTCGTTGATCAATCAGCGCGTGAAGCGCTTCTCGGTCGGCGCGGTAAATGTGCTGAGCGGCAATTTCATCTACTTCGACAATCGCGACGAAGAGATTGGCCCCGAGCATGTGATGGCAAGCGGCGCGCTGCCACCGGCTTTCCCGATGGTGAAGATCGGCACAGACTATTATTGGGACGGCGGCATCGTATCGAACACGCCGCTGCAGCATCTTCTCGACCAGGAAGATCGGGTCAATTCGCTCGTCTTCCAGGTCGATCTTTTTTCTTCTCGCGGATCCTTACCGCGCGACATGAGCGATGTGCTCGGGCGCCACAAGGACATCATGTATTCATCGCGCACGCGCTACAATACCGATGTCTATCGCCGCCTGCACACGCGCAAGAGCCAGCTTTATGCGGCGCTGTCGAGAATTCCGGAAGCGGAGCTGACGCACGACGAACGCAAGCTCAAAGACGAGTTGAGCAATCTTCCCCAGTTCACGATCATGCAGCTCATCTATCAGCAGAAGTCGTACGAGGGGCACGCGAAGGATCACGAGTTTTCCGCCACATCGATGCACGAGCATTGGCAGAGCGGATACGAGGATACCAAGCGGAGCCTGAAGCAGCGGCACTGGCTCGAGCTGCCTAGCGCTGAAGAGGGCATCGTCGTTCACGACGTGCATCGTTTGCAGGATTAAATCCCGCTTCTGCAATCGATCGCGTCGCATAGCCCTCAAAGCAAGGCCCCGGCGCCGCTCTCAGCGCCGGGGCCTTCGTTTGTTTGCGCCCGACTGATCTCAGCATCGTCGTGTCGACAGGTCGGCACCCAGACAGACTTCTTCGCGCCCGGCTTGTGGCTGGATCCCGGCCTTCGCCGGAATGACGGTCCGCGTTCACCCAATGTCATCCAGGGCTTCATGCCGAGGATCCATCGCACAGCATTTCGATTGCCAAATGGAGCCTCGGGACAAGCCCGAGGATGACAACCGTCCGTGTAAGCCTTAGCAAGCTCAATACTGCGGTTTGTCGTGGATGGCCGCCTGCGCGGCGAATGACGTTGGAAGACACAGGCCCTCCAGCACCGTCATTCTGGCAATGGCGAGGATTCAGGCAAATATTGGCTTTCCGAGCAATCGTGCGCCTAGGTCGATGCCTATCGGCGTCGGGAAAGGTGGAAACCACCGCAAAAACGCGAATGGCCGGGTCAGCCCCGGCCATGTCGTCATTGCGGCGCTCGGGAAGCGGTGATGCTTCCCGATGCAGATTTGCTTTAGCCCTGGGCCTGCTCGGCGAGCATCGCTTCGTGGCGGGCCTTGTCCTCGGCACCCTTCACGCTCTCGTCGCGATCGACGAGTTCGATGACGGCGCGGGGCGAGTTATCGCCGTAGCGGAAACCGGCTTTCAGAACGCGCGTGTAGCCGCCGTTGCGGTCCTTGTAGCGCGGTCCGAGGATGTCGAAGAGCTTCTTGACCATGTCTTCATCGCGAAGACGGGCAACGGCCAAGCGGCGCGAGTTCAAGTCACCGCGCTTTGCGAGCGTGATGTACTTGTCGACGACGCGCTTCAGGTCCTTTGCCTTCGGCAGGGTGGTGACGATCTGCTCGTGCTTGATCAGTGCAGCCGCCATGTTCGAGAACATCGCCTGGCGGTGGCCAACGTGACGGCCGAAACGGCGGCCGAGTTTCTTGTGTCGCATCGTGTCTTCATCCTTACATTGTGAAATCAACCGTCAGCGGATTGCTGTCCGGTCTGAGCGCGGGAGTTTCTGTGGCCTCACCTTCGCCCATAGGACCCGGTGCTCTCTGAGCTATCCGGGTATTCGGCTGGCCCGCGAACCGCGCGCCAGCCGGAATTCTTAGTACTGGTCTTCGAAACGCTTCGCCAGTTCGTCGATGTTGTCCGGCGGCCAGTTCGGGACTTCCATGCCGAGATGGAGACCCATCGTGGCGAGAACTTCCTTGATCTCGTTGAGCGACTTGCGGCCGAAGTTCGGCGTACGCAGCATCTCGGCTTCCGTCTTCTGGATCAGGTCGCCGATGTAGACAATGTTGTCGTTCTTCAGGCAGTTCGCCGAGCGAACCGAAAGCTCGAGCTCGTCGACCTTCTTCAGAAGCGCGGCGTTGAAGGCCAGCTCCGGATGGCGCTGCTCTTCCTGTGCCTTCTTCGGCTCTTCGAAGTTGATGAAGACGGCAAGCTGATCTTGAAGGATACGGGCGGCGAGCGCGACGGCATCCTCAGGGCGGACCGAGCCATCGGTTTCGACGACCATCGTCAGCTTATCGTAGTCGAGGATCTGGCCTTCGCGCGTGTTCTCGACCTTGTAGGAGACTTTCTTCACCGGCGAATAAAGGCTGTCGACCGGGATCAGGCCGATCGGCGCATCTTCCGGACGGTTGCGGTCGGAGGCGACGTAGCCCTTGCCGATATCGGCCGTGAACTCCATGCGGATCGCGGCGCCCTGGTCGAGATGGCAGATCACGTGGTCAGGGTTCAGGACTTCGACTTCGGACGACATCTCGATGTCGCCAGCGGTAACGGGGCCTGCGCCTTCCTTCTTCAGGACCATGCGCTTCACGCCTTCCGAGTGGATGCGGAGCGCGATTTCCTTGATGTTCAGGATGATGTTCGTCACGTCCTCGCGGACGCCCGGAACAGACGAGAACTCATGAAGCACGCCGTCGATCTGCACGGTCTTGATGGCGGCGCCCTGGAGCGAAGAGAGAAGCACGCGGCGGAGCGCGTTGCCGAGCGTCATGCCGAAGCCGCGCTCGAGCGGTTCAGCGACGACTGTCGCGATGCGCGAACGGTCGCGGCCGGTCTGAATTTCAAGCTTCGACGGCTTGATCAGGTCTTGCCAGTTCTTCTGGAGAACGTTCACGAGAAACCTCGTCTATTTTGCGCGGACGGGGGAGCGGGCCGCGAAATCTCTTATGCGGGCATGCGTTGCAGCGCGCCGGACGAGCGGCGCGCTTGCGGAATTCTCTTAGACGCGACGGCGCTTGCGGGGGCGGCAGCCGTTGTGCGGGATCGGCGTCACGTCGCGGATCGAGGTGATCTGGAAGCCGACAGCTTGCAGAGCGCGAAGCGCCGATTCACGACCCGAACCCGGGCCGCAAACCTCGACCTCGAGCACCTTCATGCCGTGCTCCTGGGCCTTCTTGCCGGCATCTTCAGCAGCCATCTGGGCGGCGTACGGCGTCGACTTGCGCGAGCCCTTGAAGCCCTTCGTGCCCGACGACGACCAAGCAATCGTGTTGCCCTGCGCATCCGTAATGGTGATCATGGTGTTGTTGAACGACGCGTTGACGTGCGCGACGCCCGACGTGATGTTCTTCTTTTCGCGCTTTTTGACTTTGCCGCGCGCGGCTGCTGCTTCCTTGGCCATTACCGTCGTTGCTCCATGCCCCCGTCGGGGAGGCTAAAAAACGTTACGCGCGCCAGAGACCCGAAGGCCAATTCCGGCGCGCAGAAAACTCGCTCGTGACGAATTACTTCGTCGCTTTCTTCTTGCCGGCGATCGGAACGGCCTTGCCCTTGCGGGTGCGAGCGTTCGTGTGCGTGCGCTGGCCGCGGACCGGGAGACCCTTGCGGTGACGGAGGCCGCGGTAGCAGCCGAGGTCCATCAGACGCTTGATGTTGGTCTGGACTTCGCGGCGAAGATCGCCTTCGACCGTGTAGTCGCGGTCGATGGTTTCACGGATCTGCAGGACTTCAGCGTCCGTCAGCTGGCTGACGCGGCGCTCCGGCGGAATGCTGCACTTCTCGCAAATCTCTTTCGAGAATTTCGGGCCAATGCCGTGAATATAACGCAGCGCGATCTCAACGCGCTTGCCTGTCGGAATGTTGACGCCTGCGATGCGGGCCACTTCTAGTCTCCTGCCTTTAAATCTCGTGTCGGATTAACGATGCCGTTCTTGCCGTATTCTCAAGTGCCAATAGGCGCAACGACCGCGAAACCGGGGGTTCAAGCCCTGGTCGGATCAAGTTGAGCCCTAGAAGAAAGTTGCGTGTTCTACCTCGGGTCTTCTCTTCCGTCAATGCGTGCTTTTCTCTTTGTCAAGCATCCTGAAATTGATTCAAAAGCGCGCCGATCTGCTTGCTCACATCCTGAATCGGCGCCATTCCGTCGACCGACTTCAAGAGTTTGTGAGCATAATAGTAACCAATGAGCGGGGCCGTTTCGCGGTAATAGGCGATCAGGCGGGTCTTCAGCGCCTCGGCGTTGTCGTCGGCCCGGACGGTGCCGCCCGAAGCCAGCGTCTCGCGGGCCCGTGTCTCGATCCGCTCGACCAGCTTGGTGTCGTCCACCTTGAGCTCGATCACGCAGTCGATGTGGCGGCCCTTCGACTTCAGAAGATCGTCGAGGGCGTCTGCCTGAGGAAGCGTGCGCGGAAAGCCATCCAAGATGAACCCCTTGGCGCAGTCTGGCTCGGAAATGCGGTCGGCGATGATGCCGATGACGATCTCGTCGCTGACAAGGCCGCCTTCGGCCATGATCTTCTTGGCCTTGAGGCCGACGGGGCTTCCCGCCTTCACGGCCGCGCGGAGCATATCGCCGGTCGAAAGCTGGGGCAGGCCGAGCTTCTCGGAGATGATCTGGGACTGCGTCCCCTTACCGGCGCCAGGAGGGCCGAGAAGCATCAGGATCATCGGCGCGCTCCCCGCAGCTTGGCCTTCTTGATCAGGCCCTCATACTGCTGGGCGATCAGGTGGCTCTGAACCTGGGCAACGGTATCCATCGTGACGCTAACCGCGATCAGCAACGACGTGCCCCCGAAGTAGAGCGGGATGCCAGCGTAGGACGTCAGGATCTCAGGAAGAACGCAGACCGCCGCCAGGTAGATCGCGCCGACAACAGTGATACGCGTAAGGACGTAGTCGATGTATTCGGCCGTCTTTTCGCCGGGACGGATACCGGGCAGGAAGCCGCCATACTTGCGCAGGTTATCGGCCGTTTCCTTCGGGTTGATCACGACCGCGGTATAGAAGAACGCGAAGAACAGGATCAACAGCGCGTAGATCAGCATATGGAGCGGCTGGCCTGAGCCGAGTGCCGCCACGGCTTCGTTCAGCCACTCCGGCCCCTGCCCCGCTGTAAACTGCGCGACCGTGATCGGCAGCAGCAGGAGCGACGACGCGAAGATCGGCGGGATAACGCCCGATGAGTTGAGTTTCAGCGGCAGGTGCGATGCCTCGCCCTGGAACATCTTATTGCCGACCTGTCGCTTCGGATATTGCACGAGCAGGCGCCTTTGGGCGCGCTCGAAGAAGACGATGGCCGCAACGACCGCTAGCGCGAGCGCCAGGAAGAACACGAGAATGCCGGGCGAGATCGATCCCGTGCGCGACAGCTCGAAGAGTTGCACCAGCGCCCCGGGAAGCCCCGCGACGATGCCTGCGAAAATGATCAGCGACGTGCCGTTGCCGACGCCGCGCTGCGTGATCTGCTCGCCGAGCCACATCAGGAACACGGTGCCGCCGACCAGCGTGATGACCGTCGTCGCGCGGAAGAACATGCCCGGATCCAGAACGACCGCCCCGGCCGCGTTCCGCGAGCCCTCAAGGCCAACGGCGATGCCATATGCCTGCAAAGCCGCGAGAATGACCGTGAGATAACGGGTATATTGGTTGATCTGCTTGCGGCCCGCCTCGCCTTCTTTCTTCAAGGCTTCGAGCTTCGGCGAAATCGAACTCATCAGCTGCATGATGATCGACGCCGAGATGTAGGGCATGATGTTCAACGAGAAAATGGCGAGGCGCTGAAGCGCTCCGCCCGAGAACATGTTGAACATGCCGAGGATGCCGCCCGCCTGAGACTTGAACGTCTCGGCGAACGCCGCCGGATTGATGCCCGGCAGCGGAATGAACGTACCCAGGCGAAACACGATCAGCGCGCCAAGCGTGAACCACAGGCGCCGCTTCAAATCCTCCGCCTTCGCGAAGGCTGAGAAGTTCAGATTCGAAGCTAGCTGCTCGGCAGCGGAAACCATTGGTCTCTTCTCCTAACCGTTGCTGGCAAAGCCCAACAGGCAAACCTGCAACTTTGGTCCGGAAGGCGCCGTTTCCAGTGCGTTCCAGCCTCGGACACTCGACCGGGTCAGTACCCCCGCTCCGGTCGGGCGCGCGATTATTCTTCCGATTTTGCAGCGCCGGGCTTCTTGCCCTTGGCAGCCTTCTTGGCCTCAGACTTCTTCCGCTTCTCTTCGTCAGCGGGGTTCACCTTCGGCTCGATCAGCGTGATGGATCCGCCGGCCTTCTCGATGGCTTCCTTGGCCTTCGCTGAGGCGTGGTTGACGGTGATCGAGATCTTTGCGCTGATCTCGCCGTCGCCCAAGAGGCGCAGGCCATGCTTCGGACGGCGAACGATGCCGGCTTCGATCAGCGTTGCGAGATCGACGGGCTTCGAGCCGTCGAGGCGCTTGTCCTCGATCGCCTGCTGCAGCGAGCCGACGTTGATCTCGTTGAAGTCCTGCGGACGCCACTTGTTGAAGCCGCGCTTCGGCAGACGACGATGCAAGGGCATCTGGCCGCCTTCGAAGCCGCCAATCGCGACGCCGGTACGAGCCGTCTGACCCTTACCACCGCGGCCACCCATCTTGCCGAGACCCGAGCCGATACCACGGCCGATGCGGACGCGCGTCTTCTTGGCGCCGGGGTTGTCTTTAATGCCATTGAGCCGCATGGGACCCAGATCCTTCTTCTTCGTTTGCGCTCGGCGACTTCCATTCCGGGAGCCGGCCGCCGAGCGCGATGGCTCGGTCTTCGATTGCGCTCGGCGACTCCCGTTCCGGGAGCCGAACGCGCTTATTTGCCTTCTTGGACCTCAACGAGGTGCTGAACTTTCTTCAGCATGCCCCGCACGGCCGGCGTATCTTCGACTGTCGAGACGCGGCCAAGCTTATTGAGGCCGAGGCCCGTCAACGTCGCGGCCTGCCGCTCGGGGCGCCGGTTGGGGCTCTTGACCTGCTTCAGCGTGATCGTTTTCTTCGACATATCGTAACCTCAAGATCCCTTTGTGAAGCGGCAGCCCATACGGCGGCCGCTTCAATTTATCTGCGCTTCGGTTGCCCACTCAGCAACCGCGCGTTATCTGCGCTTCGGCTGCCTACTCAGCAACCCCGCGGTTATCTATCAAACGTCAGCGCCAGCTTCGGCGACCGACGAACCGTCGCGGCGGCGAGCCACGATGTCGGAAACCTTTTTGTTGCGGCGCGCGGCGACGCCACGCGGATTTTCCTGCGCCTTGAGCGCATCGAACGTCGCGCGGACAACGTTATAGGGGTTCGTCGAGCCCATCGACTTCGCGACGATGTCGTGAACGCCGACCATCTCGAAGACGGCGCGCATGGCGCCGCCAGCGATGATGCCCGTACCGGCCGGAGCCGAGCGCAGGATCACCTTGCCCGAGCCGTGACGGCCGACGCTGTCGTGATGAAGCGTACGGGCGTCGCGCAGCGGCACGCGAAGAAGGTTGCGCTTGGCGCCTTCCGTTGCCTTGCGGATCGCTTCCGGAACTTCACGCGCTTTGCCGTGACCGAAACCGACGCGCCCCTTCAGGTCGCCGACGACGACCAGCGCAGCGAAGCCGAAGCGCTTACCGCCCTTGACGACCTTCGCAACGCGATTGATGTGCACGAGCTTGTCAGTAAACTCGCTATCGCGTTCCTCGCGGTCTCTGCCACGCTCTCTCTGGGGTCCACGTGCCACGATCTAGTTCCTCTCGAGTATCTCTTAAAACTTCAGTCCGCCTTCGCGGGCGGCATCGGCGAGCGCCTTGACGCGCCCATGAAACAAAAAGCTGCCGCGGTCGAAGACGACCTCGGTGACGCCAGCCTTGACGGCGCGCTCAGCAACAAGCTTGCCGATGGCAGCGGCTGCTGCTTTATCGGCGCCCGTCTTGAGCGTGCCCTTCACGTCCTTCTCGAGCGTCGAAGCCGAAGCGACCGTGACGCCCTTGGCGTCGTCGATCACCTGAGCATAGATGTTCTCAGACGAGCGGTGAATGGAAAGCCGGGGGCGGCCGTTGGCGGCTGCCTTGACGGCGCGGCGAACACGCGCGCGGCGGTTCGCAAGTTTTTGATTGATATTGGCCATCGGTGCCGATCCTACTTCTTCTTACCTTCCTTGCGGAGGATGTATTCGCCCTTATAGCGCACGCCCTTGCCCTGGTAAGGCTCAGGTTTGCGGGAAGCGCGGATGACGGATGCCACCTGGCCGACCGCCTGCTTGTCGATACCGGAAACGTTCAGCAGTTCCTGCTTCGCGCCGCCGACCTTCACGTCAACGCCAGCCGGAATCTTCAGCACGACGTCGTGGCTGTAGCCGACGGAAAGCGTCAGCTGATCCTTGCCCTTCATCGAAGCCTTGAAGCCGACACCATGGATTTCGAGATCCTGGCTATAGCCGTCCGTCACGCCCTTAATGAGGTTCGCGATCTGGGTCCGCGACATGCCCCACTTCGAGCGTGCGTCCTTCGTGTCTTCGAGAAGGCTGACGTCGATGCCTTCATCCGTCTTTTCAACCTTCAGGACGTCAGGAACGATAAAGGCGAGTTCGCCCTTCGGACCCTTCATCTTGACGGTCTGACCGGTGATCGTCGCCGTTACGTTCGACGGGACCGGAACGGGTTTCTTACCGATGCGCGACATGGCTTCTTCAAACCTTGTTTCGCCGAGGCCAGAGCCTCGGCCTTAGAATACGTTGCAGATGACTTCGCCGCCGACGTTGGCCTCGCGCGCTCTCGTGTCCGACATGACGCCCTTCGGCGTGGACAGGATGGCGACGCCAAGGCCGTTGGCAACGGTCGGAATACCCTTCACCGGCGAATACACGCGGCGGCCGGGCTTGGAAATGCGCTCGATCTCACGGATGGCCGGCTGACCATTGTAATACTTGAGCTCGATTTCGAATTGCGGGAGCTCGCCCTTCAATTCGACGCGGCTGTAGCCACGGATGTAGCCTTCCTCGGCGAGAACGTCGAGGACGCGCGCGCGAAGGTTCGAAGCGGGAGTGGCGACCTTCGGCCGGCGACGCATCTGGGCGTTCCGGATACGAGTGAGCATATCGCCGATGGGATCATTCACGGACATTGATGCTTCCTCTTACCAGCTCGACTTGACCATGCCCGGGATGCGGCCCTGGCTCGCCAGCTCGCGGAGCTGGTTGCGGCACATCCGGAGCTTACGGTAATTGCCGCGCGGGCGGCCGGTGATTTCACAACGGTTGCGGACGCGGACCTTCGAGCCGTTGCGCGGCATCTCTGCCAGCTTCAGGCGAGCGGCGAAACGCTCTTCCGGGGTCTTCGTCTTGTCCTTCGCGAGCAGCTTCAGGCGCTTCCGCTTCGGGGCCTGCTCGGCCGCCATCTTGCGACGGCGGTTGTTCTTTTCAATCGAACTGGTCTTTGCCATTTCATCTCCTCCAAAGGCCTTTCGGCTTTGAGTGCCGAGGTCCTCTAGCTACGGAACGGGAAGTTAAAGCCCTTGAGCAATTCGCGGGCTTCGTCATCAGTCTTGGCCGACGTGCAAACTATCACGTCGAGGCCCAATACGTTGTCGACCTTGTCGTAGTCGATCTCGGGGAACACGAGGTGCTCCTTGAGGCCGGTCGCATAGTTGCCACGGCCGTCGAAGCTCTTCGGGTTCAGACCGCGGAAGTCCTTCACGCGCGGCAGCGCGATCGTGACGAACCGGTCGAGGAACTCGTACATGCGGTCGCCGCGGAGCGTCACCTTGGCGCCGATCGCCATGCCTTCGCGCAGCTTGTAGGTCGCGATGGCCTTGCGGGCGCGGGTCACAACCGGCTTCTGGCCCGCGATGAGCGCGAGATCAGCAGCCGCGACGTCGACTTTCTTGCGGTCGTTGACCGCTTCGCCGACGCCCATGTTGATGACGACTTTTTCGATCTTCGGAATCTGCATCACGTTGGCGTAGCCGAACTTCTCTTTGAGAGCGTCGCGGACAACCTTCTCGTAATGCGATTTCATGCGCGGCTTGTAATCGGCCGGACGCGGCGCAGCGGGTGCGCGCGGCTCGGACGAAGCGGCCTTCTTGTCGGCCTTCGCCTTCTTCTCGGCGCCCTTCTGGGCTCCGCCTTGCGAAGCGCCGCCTGCGGGCTTAGCAGCTTTCTTTTCTTCTTTAGCCATGGCCTAGTTCTTCTCCGGGATCTGCTCGCCCGAGCGCTTTGCGATGCGGACCTTCTTGCCGTCGGCGAGGATCTTGAAGCCGACGCGGGTCGGCTTGCCGTCCTTCGGATCCTCGAGCGCGATGTTCGACAGGTCGATCGGACCTTCCTTGGAAATGATGCCGCCTTCCTGTGTCGCCGACTGGCGCTGGTGACGACGCACCATGTTCACGCCGCGAACGAGGGCGCGGTTTTCTTTCGGACGGATCTCGATCACTTCCCCGCTCTTGCCTTTATCACGGCCGGCGAGGACGACGACCTTGTCGCCCTTCTTGATTTTAAATGCCGACATCAGAGGACCTCCGGCGCAAGCGATACGATCTTCATGTGGTTCTTGGCGCGAAGCTCACGTGTGACCGGTCCGAAGATGCGGGTGCCGACGGGCTCGCCGTTGGCGTTGATCAACACTGCAGCATTGCGGTCGAAGCGGATCAGCGAGCCGTCGGCGCGGCGGATGCCCTTCGCGACGCGCACGATGACAGCCTTCATCACCTGGCCCTTCTTGACGCGGCCCTTCGGGATTGCCTCCTTGACGGAGACGACGATGGTGTCACCCACCGTCGCGTACTTGCGCTTCGAGCCGCCCAGCACCTTGATGCACTGAACGCGGCGCGCGCCCGAATTGTCGGCGACGTCGAGATTGCTCTCCATCTGGATCATCGCGGCGTTCCTTCTCTCATGGCTTCAAGAGGCATACTCTTGAAGCCTATCTCACCATTTGCCCTACCGGCTCGCGGGGTCTTGGGGCAATTCCCAACTCTCCGACGGCCTGAAAGGCGCTCTCAAAAGCGTTCGACGCTCAAGCGAAGCGAGGCTTATGCCTCAAATCGCGACAGCAATCCAACGTTTGTTCTTGGAGATCGGCCGGGTTTCTTCGATCGAAACCTGGTCGCCTACCTTGAACGAATTCTTTTCGTCGTGGGCGTGGTACTTCTTCGTACGACGCACGGTCTTCTTCAGCAGCGGATGGGTGTAGCGACGCTCGACCTGAACGACGATCGTCTTGTCGTTCTTGTCAGATACCACGACACCTTGCAGCACGCGCTTCGGCATAATCTCGTTCTCCCTTACGCGCCTTTTTTGACGCTGCCACCGCGCCGGGCAACGGCAGCGGTCTTGATGCGCGCGATGTCACGGCGGACAATGCGGATACGCGCGGTGTTCTCGAGCTGACCGGAAGCACGCTGGAAGCGCAGATTGAACTGCTCTTTCTTAAGCTTCGCCAGCTGGTCGTCGAGCTGATCGAGCGACATGCCCTTTAAATCGTCGGCCATGACTATCCTCAACTCCTATTCAATTCGCGTAACGACGCGGCACTTGATCGGCAGCTTCGCAGCGCCGAGGATCAGGGCCTCTTTCGCCACTTGCTGATTCAAGCCGCCAAGCTCGAAGATGATGCGGCCGGGCTTGACCCGCGCCACCCAAAGCTCGGGCGAACCCTTGCCCGAGCCCATGCGGACTTCGGCAGGCTTCTTCGACACCGGCACATCCGGGAAGATGCGGAGCCACATGCGGCCCGCACGCTTCGTATGACGAGCGATGGCGCGACGCGCGGCTTCGATCTGGCGCGCCGACAAGCGCTCCGGCTCCATGGCCTTCAGACCCACCTCGCCGTAAGCGAGCGTGGTGCCCGACTTAGCGGCGCCGTGGATGCGGCCCTTAAATTGTTTGCGGAACTTCGTCCGTTTCGGTTGCAGCATGATGTGCCTCTGAAATCCTTACGCTTCCGGCGTCGACGGGTTGGCGTCCGAAGCTGCGGGCGCGTTACCGCCGCCACCGCCGCCGCCTGCACCGCCACGTCCGCCGCCACCGCGACCACCGCGGCCGGGACGACGGTCACGGCGATCCTGACGGTCGCCATCGTCACGACGCGGACGCGGAGCGCCGCTCTCTTGCATTTCCGTGAGCTTCTTGTCGGACGCCATCGGATCGTGCTCGATGATCTCGCCCTTGAAGACCCACACCTTGATACCGATGATGCCGTAAGCCGTGCGCGCAACGCCGTAGCCGAAGTCGATGTCGGCGCGGAGCGTGTGCAGCGGCACGCGGCCTTCGCGGTACCATTCGGTACGGGCGATTTCAGCGCCACCCAAACGGCCGGCGACGTTGATACGGATGCCGACGGCGCCGAGACGAAGAGCCGACTGAACGGCGCGCTTCATTGCACGGCGGAACGCAACGCGGCGCTCGAGCTGCTGAGCGATGCCTTCGGCGATCAGCGTCGCATCGATTTCCGGCTTCCGGATCTCGAGGATGTTCAGGTGAACTTCCGAACTCGTCAGCTTGGCGAGATCGGCGCGCAGGCGCTCGATCTTCTCGCCCTTCTTACCGATCAGGATGCCAGGACGCGCCGTCATGACCGTGACGCGGCACTTCTTGTGCGGGCGTTCGATGACAACCTTCGAGATGCCAGCTTCGCGCTGCTCTTTCATGATGTGCGCGCGGATGGCGCGATCTTCATGAAGCAACCGGCCGTATTCACCGCGAGCGGCGAACCAGCGGCTATCCCAAGTCCGATTGATGCCAACGCGGAGGCCGACGGGATTGACCTTCTGACCCATATTACTTGGCCTCCTTAGCCGCGGCGGTCTTCGACGCGGGCTTCTTTGCGGCTTTCTTCTTCTCGACCTTCTCTTCCTCGACCTGACGGACGACGACGGTCAGCTGAGAAAAAGGCTTCAAGATCGCCGCGCCGCGACCACGGCCACGAGCGTGAAAGCGCTTCATGACCAGGTTCTTGCCGACGTAGGCTTCGGCGACGATCAGATCGTTGACGTCGAGCGCGTGATTGTTCTCGGCGTTCGCAACAGCGCTCATCACGCACTTGCGGACATCACCGGCGATGCGCTTCTCGCTGAACTCGAGTTCGGCGAGCGCCTGCTCGACCTTCTTGCCGCGGATCAGACCCGCGACGAGGTTCAGCTTCTGCGGCGAAATGCGCAGCGATTTGACAACCGCTTGGGCCTCGGTGTCGGCGAGGCGCCGCTCGTGGCTTGGCTTGCCCATCTTATCTCTTCACCGCTTTCTTATCGCCGCCGTGCCCGTGGAAAATACGGGTCGGAGCAAATTCACCGAACTTGTGGCCGATCATGTCTTCCGTCACAGCGACGGGGATGTGCTTCTGGCCGTTATGCACGCCGAAGGTCAGGCCGACGAACTGGGGAAGGATCGTGGAGCGACGGCTCCAGATTTTGATCACCTCGTTGCGGCCGGACGAACGCGACTTATCCGCCTTCTTGAGGAGGTAGCCGTCGACGAACGGACCTTTCCATACTGAACGTGTCAAAGTCGAATCTCCTTAAGTGCGCCGCTACTACTTCTTCTTCGCCTTCTGGCGCGAGCGGACGATATATTTCGTGGTCGTCTTGTTCTTGCGAGTCTTGAAGCCCTTGGTCGGCTTGCCCCAGGGCGTCGCCCAGTGCTTACCGCCCTTCGTACGACCACCGTTGGGGTGATCGACTGGGTTCATTGCGATCGAGCGAACCGTCGGACGGCGGCCGAGCAAGCGGGTGCGGCCAGCCTTGCCGACGACGGTGTTCATGTGATCGGGGTTCGAAACAGCACCGACCGTCGCCATGCACTCGGCGCTGACCTTGCGAGTCTCGCCAGAGTTGAGCTTCAGAACGGCGTAACCCGAATCGCGGCCGACGAGCTGAACGAACGAGCCTGCCGAACGAGCGACCTGACCGCCCTTGCCCGGCTTCATCTCGACGTTGTGCACGATCGTTCCGATCGGCATCGCCGCGAGCGGCATCGCATTGCCCGGCTTCACGTCGACCTTGATGCCCGCAACGACGGTATCACCAACGCCCAAACGCTGCGGCGCGAGGATGTAAGCCTGCGTGCCGTCCTCGTACTTGATGAGGGCAATGAAGGCCGTGCGGTTCGGATCGTATTCAAGGCGCTCGACATTGCCCGGCGCGTCGAACTTCCGCCGACGGAAGTCGATCTTGCGGTAGGCCTGCTTCGCGCCGCCGCCGATGTGGCGCGACGTGATGCGACCGTCGCTGTTGCGACCGCCGGTCTTCGTCTTGCCCTCGACGAGGGTTTTGACGGGCTTGCCCTTCCAGAGCGTCGAACGGTCGACCTGAACCAGGTGACGGCGTCCGGGCGAAGTCGGGTTGTATGTTCTAAGCGCCATGACTTATCCTCAGAGCCCCGTCGTCACGTCGATGGAATGGCCTTCCTCGAGCGTAATGACGGCCCTTTTCGTATCACTCAAGACGGCTTTGATGCCCTTGAATGTTCTTTGCTTGCCCTTGCGGACGATGGTGTTGACGGCCTTCACCTTGACCTTGAACAGGCCTTCGACCGCCGCCTTGATCTCGGTTTTCGTCGCATCAGGCTTGACCTTGAAGATCACCTGATTGGCTTCGGAGGCGAGCGTCGCCTTTTCCGTGATGACCGGCGCGACGATGACGTCGTATGCGGAGCGTTTGATCGTCATTTGAAGCGCTCCTCCAGCGCGGCGACGGCTGCCCGCGTCAGGACCAGCTTCTTACGACGGAGAATGTCGTAGACGTTGATGCCCTGAATCGGGAGGACGTCGATATTCGGAATATTGCGTGCGGCGCGCGTGAAGTTGATCTCGAGCTCCGACCCATCAATGATGAGCGCGTTCTCAAGCGACAGCTTCGCGAACTGCTCTTTCAGGGTAGCCGTCTTGCCTTCAGACGACGTCGCCTTGTCGATCACGACGATCTCTCCGGCTTTCGCCTTCGACGAGAGGGCGTGACGAAGGGCGAGCGCGCGAACCTTCTTCGGCATATCGATGGCATGCGAGCGCGGCTTCGGTCCGAACGCCTTGCCGCCGCCGCGGAACTGCGGAGCCGACTTGTCGCCGTGACGAGCACCGCCGGTGCCCTTCTGCTTGTACATCTTCTTGCCGGTGACCGCGACTTCCGAGCGATCCTGGGCATGATGCGTGCCTGCCATGCGCTTCAGCGTCTGATAGCGCACCATGCGGTGGATGAGGTCGTTGCGGACCTCAAGCCCGAAGATATTGTCCGCAAGCTCGATGTCGCCGGCTTTGCCGGACTCGAGGCTGGTGACTTCGGCTTTCATCACGCGCCTTCCTTCTTCGCTTCGCCGCGCGCCTTGAATGCACCGGGCTTCGGTACATCAGCGTGCGCAGCCTTCTTAACGGCGTCGCGAACGACGACCCAGCCGCCCTTCGAACCCGGAACGGCACCGCGAACCATTACGAGACCGCGTTCCTTGTCGATCTTGGCAACGACGAGATTCTGCGTCGTAACGCGCTCGTCGCCCATGTGGCCGGCCATCTTCTTGCCCTTGAAGACCTTACCAGGATCTTGGCGCTGACCCGTCGAACCGTGCGCACGGTGCGTGACCGAGACGCCGTGGGTTGCGCGCAAGCCGCCGAAGTTCCAGCGCTTCATGGCGCCTTGGAAACCCTTACCCTGGGTGGTGCCCGTCACGTCGACGAACTGGCCCGGGACGAAGTGGTCAGCGGTAATTTCCGCGCCAACATCGATAAGGTTCTCAGGACTGACACGAAACTCTGCAATCTTCCGCTTCGGCTCGACCTCGGCCTTCGCAAAGGTGCCGCGCTCGGACTTCGTCAGACGCGAGGGTTTCCTCGTGCCGCCGCCGACCTGGATGGCGGTATAACCGTTCTTCTCCTCGGTGCGGTGCGAGAGAACCTGGAGGTTCTCAAGACGCAGCACCGTGACGGGGATGTGTTCGCCCGCGTCGGTGAAGATCCGGGTCATACCGATCTTCTGTGCTATTACTCCGGAACGCATCTGCATTCCTTCCTATCGTTAGGGCCATTCGCGTTTCCGCCAGAGGGCCCGGAAGTTCTTGTTTAGAGCTTGATCTCGACGTCGACGCCTGCGGCGAGGTCGAGTTTCATCAATGCGTCGACCGTCTGCGGCGTCGGATCGACGATGTCGAGCAAACGCTTGTGGGTCCGCATCTCAAACTGCTCGCGGCTCTTCTTGTCGATGTGCGGCGAACGGTTGACCGTAAAGCGTTCGATGCGCGTCGGCAGCGGGATGGGACCGCGAACTTCAGCACCGGTACGCTTCGCCGTGTTCACGATCTCGCGGGTCGATGCATCGAGAATGCGATGATCGAACGCCTTGAGCCGGATGCGGATGTTTTGGCCGTGCATGGCTTTGTGCTTTCACTTCTCTCGTAGAAAAAGATTTGGGGAAGCGTGCCTTCGGGACGCTTCCCCGGAAATACCTGCTACTCGAGGATCTTGGTGACGACGCCGGCGCCGACCGTACGGCCACCTTCGCGAATGGCGAAGCGGACCTTCTCTTCCATGGCGATCGGCTGGACGAGCTCGACGGTGACGGAGACGTTGTCGCCCGGCATAACCATTTCCGTGCCTTCGGCGAGCTTAACGGTGCCCGTGACGTCGGTCGTACGGAAGTAGAACTGCGGACGATAGTTCGTGAAGAACGGCGTGTGACGGCCACCCTCTTCCTTGTTCAGGATGTAGGCCTCAGCAGCGAACTTCTTGTGCGGCTTCACGGAGCCCGGCTTGCAGAGAACCTGGCCACGCTCGACAGCTTCCTTGTCGATGCCGCGCAGGAGGCAGCCAACGTTGTCGCCAGCTTCGCCCGAGTCGAGCAGCTTGCGGAACATTTCGACGCCCGTGACGACCGACTTCTGCGTGTCGCGGAGACCGACGATCTCGACTTCTTCGCCGACCTTGATGACGCCGCGCTCGATACGGCCGGTGACGACGGTGCCGCGACCCGAGATCGAGAACACGTCTTCGATCGGCATCAGGAACGGCTGATCCTTCGGACGCTCCGGGATCGGGATGAATTCGTCCATCGCCTCGTAAAGCTTGATGATCGCTTCGTCGGCAAGCGGGCCCTTCTCACCGTTGAGCGCCTTGACGGCAGCACCGCGGATGACCGGGGTATCATCGCCCGGGAAGTTGTACTTCGAGAGAAGTTCGCGAACTTCCATCTCGACGAGATCGAGGAGCTCTTCGTCTTCGACGATGTCGCACTTGTTCAAGAAGACGACAATCTTCGGCACGCCAACCTGGCGAGCGAGAAGAATGTGCTCACGCGTCTGCGGCATCGGGCCGTCAACGGCCGACACAACGAGGATCGCGCCGTCCATCTGAGCAGCGCCGGTGATCATGTTCTTGACGTAGTCGGCGTGGCCGGGGCAGTCGACGTGCGCATAGTGACGGTTCGGCGTCGCGTATTCGACGTGCGACGTGGCGATCGTCAGAATCTTCGTGGGGTCGCGGCGGCCCTGGCTCTCAGAAGCCTTAGCAACTTCGTCGTATGCGATCGACGTCGCTGTCCAGCCGCGGTCGGCTGAAACCTTCGTCAAGGCTGCGGTCAGCGTGGTCTTGCCGTGGTCGACGTGTCCGATCGTACCGACGTTGCAATGCGGCTTGTTCCGCTCGAATTTTGCCTTCGCCATCGTTGGCTCTCCTTAGTCCTACTATCAGGTCCCATGACCATGGGGTCAGGGCATTTTCAGGCTTCGTCTCTTCAAACCTGACGGGCGGATACTCTCGCCGGCCAGGCTTAACTTTTAATTAGGCGTACTTGGCCTTGACCTCGTCCGCCACGTTGCGCGGCACGTCCGCATAGTGCGCGAACTGCATGGTGTACGACGCGCGCCCCGTCGACATCGACCGGAGCTGGCTGACGTAGCCGAACATGTTCGCGAGCGGCACGTAAGCGCGGATCACAGTGGCGTTGCCGCGCATCTGCTGATCGCGGATCTGCCCGCGCCGGGAGTTGATGTCGCCGATGACTCCGCCGACGAATTCGCCAGGCGAAACAACTTCAACGTCCATCACCGGCTCAAGGATCTTCACGCCGCCTTTTTCACAACCTTCCTTCATCGCCGCACGCGTCGCGATTTCGAAGGCGATCGCCGAGGAGTCGACCTCGTGGAACGCGCCATCATAAAGCGTGACCTTCATATCGACGATCGGGAAGCCGATCAGCACGCCGTTGGCCCAAACCGACTCGACGCCCTTCTCGACGCCAGGAATGTATTCCTTCGGAATTGAACCGCCGACGATAGACGTCGTGAACTCGTTGCCCTTGCCCGTTTCGTTCGGCTCGAGCTTCAGCTTGACGCGCGCGAACTGACCCGTGCCGCCCGTCTGCTTCTTGTGCGTGTAATCGATATCAGCCGGACGCGCGAGCGTCTCACGATAGGCAACCTGAGGTGCGCCGGTGTTTGCTTCGACGCCGTAGGTGCGCTTCAGGATGTCAACTTTGATATCGAGATGGAGCTCGCCCATGCCCTTCAAGATCGTCTGACCAGACTCCTGGTCAACCGACACTCGGAACGACGGGTCCTCGAGCGCGAGCGTGTGAAGCGCTATCGCCATCTTTTCCTGATCGGCCTTCGTCTTCGGCTCAACCTTCATTTCGATGACGGGCTCAGGGAACTCCATCTTCTCGAGAATGACCGGCTTCGACGGATCGCAGAGCGTTTCGCCCGTACGCGTATCTTTCAGGCCCTGCAGAGCGACGATGTCGCCAGCGAAGGCTTCCTTGATTTCTTCGCGATCGGCAGCGTGCATCAGATACATGCGGCCAGCGCGCTCTTTCTTGTCACGCGTGGTGTTCGCGAGCGCCATGCCCTGCTCGAGCTTGCCCGAGTAGATGCGGCAGAACGTGATCGAACCGACGTGCTCGAAGCTCATGATCTTGAAGGCGATCATCGACAGCGGCTCGCTGTCCGAAGGCTTGCGGAGGATTTCCGCATCGGTCTTCGGATCGATGCCAACATAGGCTTCACGATCGAGAGGCGAAGGCAGGAAGTCGACGACGGCGTCAAGAAGCGGCTGAACGCCTTTGTTCTTAAAGGCCGAACCGCACATCATCGGATAGAAGGCGCGCGTTACCGTCGCCTTGCGGATGAGCTTCCGCAGCGTAGCCTCGTCCGGCTCATTGCCCTCGAGGAAGGCCTCAAGCGCAGCGTCGTCCATTTCGACGGCAGCTTCGATCATCGCCGCGCGAAATTCATTCGCCTTGTCGACGAGATCGGCAGGGATATCGGTTTCGACGCCCTTGGCGTCCTTGCCATCGCCATCCCAGACGATAGCCTTCATCTTGATGAGATCGACAACGCCCCGGAAGTCCGACTCAGCCCCGATCGGAATCTGAAGCGGAATGGCGCGCGCGCCGAGCTTTTCCTTGATGTCGGCGAGGCACATGTAGAAGTCGGCCCCAATCTTATCCATTTTATTGGAGAAGATGATGCGCGGAACGTTGTACTTGTCGCCCTGACGCCAGACGGTTTCCGTCTGCGGCTCGACGCCCTGGTTCGAGTCCAGAACGCAGACAGCGCCGTCGAGAACGCGCAGCGAACGCTCGACTTCAATCGTGAAATCGACGTGGCCTGGCGTGTCGATGATGTTCAGGCGGCGCATCTTGCCATCGCGGCCCGGCCAGAAACAGGTCGTCGCAGCCGACGTGATGGTGATGCCGCGCTCAGCTTCCTGATCCATAAAGTCCATGGTCGCGGCGCCGTCATGGACTTCGCCGATCTTATAGGACTTGCCGGTGTAATAGAGGATCCGCTCAGTCGTAGTCGTCTTGCCAGCATCAATGTGAGCCATGATGCCGAAGTTGCGGTAGTCCTCGATGGGGTATTGCCGGGCCATGTCTGCCTCGAAATCCTTGTAACTGTCCTACCAGCGGTAGTGCGAGAAGGCGCGGTTGGCTTCTGCCATCTTGTGCGTGTCTTCGCGCTTCTTGACTGCAGTGCCGCGGTTGTTTGCGGCGTCGAGCAATTCGCCCGAGAGCTTGTCGATCAGCGTCGATTCGTTGCGCGCACGAGCGGCTGCGATCAGCCAGCGGATGGCGAGAGCCTGACGGCGCTCATTGCGAACTTCGACCGGCACCTGATAGGTGGCACCGCCGACGCGACGCGAACGAACTTCAACCGACGGCATGACGTTATCGAGCGCCTGACGGAAGAGATCGATCGGGTTCGCCTTGCCCCGCTGCTCCATCTTATCGAACGCGCCATACACCATGCGTTCGGCGACCGACTTCTTGCCGTGTTCCATCACCGCGTTCATGAACTTGGTGACGACGACATCGTGGAACTTCGGATCGGGGATCACTTCCCGCTTTTGCGCCGCGTGACGACGAGACATCCTGACAGGCCCTTCGCTTCGAATTCTCTTTAAATCTTATGGGCCAGATCTTCCGGCCCGTCCGAGACCGATTACTTCGGCCGCTTCGCACCGTATTTCGAACGCCGCTGACGACGCGCCGCAACGCCCTGCGTATCGAGAACACCACGGATGATGTGATAACGAACGCCCGGCAAGTCCTTCACGCGGCCGCCACGAATCAGGACCACAGAGTGTTCCTGGAGGTTATGACCTTCGCCCGGAATGTAGCCGATGACTTCGAAACCATTGGTCAGCCGGATCTTGGCGACCTTACGGAGAGCGGAGTTCGGCTTCTTCGGCGTCGTTGTGTAAACGCGCGTGCAGACACCGCGCTTCTGCGGGCACGCTTCCATGTGGCGCGATTTCTCGCGGTAGACTGGCTTTACCCGGGGCTTCCGGATCAACTGTTGTATCGTCGGCATTCGCCCAATCCTGACTTCGGGACGCATTCCCGACAGCGGAAATGCGCCAAGCAAACCTGCCAGGTGCGCGAAGTCCGCCCCTAGCAAGAAAAAACCAGAGGATCGTGCCGCCCGTTGGGGTGGCAGATCATGGCCCGTCGATGTGCTCTGCTTTATAAAACGGGAGCGTTTAGGCTCAAAATAGGCGCTAAAAGCGCCAGCGGCCTACCACCAACCCGTGAGAGTGGACGGAGCTATATACACACCCGCCATATTGGTCAACAGGCGCGCCGCAGGGTTGCGAAATTATTTTCGCAGAATGCGCCGCAGAAAGGCAAAACGAACCTGCGACCTGTTGTCGGCTCGCGCGTGCAGCGCTTTTTCAAAGCGGCACAAATCAAATTGGCGGGGTGCACTGCAGCTAAATGGGAATCGGCTGCAATATTTAAAGGGCGCTTAGCTCGCCGTGGATGGCCGCCTGCGCGACAGGCTGAGGTCCGATGGATCCCAATCGCATCGCAAAAAAAGCGGCCGTCTCTGAGTGAGACGGCCGCCTTGGATTTTCATAGCTTTCGACTGAAGCGAACGGAGCTTACTCCGCAGCCTCCTCCGCGGGGCGACGGCGGCGGCGGGCGGCGGGGCCCGACGAGCCATCCGGCGAAGGCAGGTTCGACGTCTTCGCCTTTTCCTTGGCGATGAGGTCGTCGCGCTGCGTCGCGACCTTGCGGAGCTGACGCAGCATGCCACCGGTGCCGGCCGGGATGAGACGGCCGACGATGACGTTTTCCTTGAGACCTTCGAGCGTGTCGGACTTGCCGTTGACGGCGGCATCCGTAAGCACGCGCGTCGTCTCCTGGAAGGACGCGGCCGAGATGAACGAACGCGTCTGGAGCGAAGCCTTGGTAATGCCGAGCAGAACAGGGTTCGCAGAAGCCGCACGCTTGCCGGCCTTTTGAGCCAGGGCGTTCACTTCCTCGAACTCGATCCGGTCGAGCTGCTCGCCCTTGATCAACTCGGTCTCGCCCGCATCGGTCACTTCAACCTTCTGCAGCATCTGGCGAACAATCACCTCGATGTGCTTGTCGTTGATGGTCACGCCCTGCAGACGATAGACGTCCTGGATCTCGTTGATCAGGTAGTTTGCGAGTTCCTCGACGCCCTTGATCGCCAGAATGTCGTGCGGCGCGGGATTGCCGTCGTACACGAAATCACCGCGTTCGACGCGATCGCCGTGCTGGACAGCGAGGCTCTTGCCACGCGGGATCAAGTATTCGACCGGTTCTGCAGTTTCGTCTTCCGGTTTGATCGTGATGCGCTGCTTGTTCTTGTAGTCCTTGCCGAACTCAACCGTGCCCGAGACTTCCGCGAGGATCGCGTGATCCTTCGGACGGCGGGCTTCGAAGAGTTCCGCAACGCGCGGAAGACCGCCAGTGATGTCACCGGATTTCGCCGCCGCGGTCGGAATACGTGCGAGCACGTCGCCGGCTTTAACTTCCGTACCGCGATCGACCGACAAGACGGCCTCAACCGACAGAAGGTAGCGAGCGTCACCGCCGCGCGCGACCTTGATCGGCTTGCCTTTCGAGTCCTTGATCACGATAGCGGGCTTCAGCTCAGAACCCTTGGGCGACGTGCGCCAGTCGATGATTACCCGGTTCGACGTGCCCTTCATTTCGTCGGTCTGCTCACGAACAGACGACCCCTCGATCAAGTCTTCGAAATCGACAGTGCCGTCGGCTTCGGACAGGATCGGACGGGTGTAGGGATCCCACTGCGCGATCTTGGTGCCGCGCTTAACGGTATCGCCCTCGTCAACGAAGATACGCGAACCATAGCTGATCTTATGGGTCGCGAGCTCCTTGCCAGACTGGTCGACGATGATGACCGACATGATCCGGCTCGTCGCCACGTTCTGACCCTTCGAGTCCTTGGCGATCGCGCGGTTCCGGAGCTTCACGGTGCCGTTGAAGTTCGACTCGATGAATGACGAGTCGACCAAGTTTGCCGTGCCGCCGATGTGGAACGTACGCATCGTAAGCTGCGTGCCCGGCTCACCGATGGACTGCGCGGCGATGACGCCGACAGCCTCACCGATGTTGACCGGCGTACCGCGAGCGAGGTCGCGGCCGTAGCACTTAGCGCAGACGCCGTTGACCGTTTCGCACGTCAACACCGAACGGATGCGGACTTCCTGGATCTCGGCTTTGCCGATGGCCTCCGAATGACGCTCTTCGATGAGTTCGCCGTTGGCGACGATAACCTCACCCGTCGTCGGATGCTTGATGTCTTCGGCAGCCGTACGGCCGAGCGAGCGGGCAGCAAGCGAGACGATGACCTGACCGGCGTCGACGACCGCCTGCACGTTGATGCCGGCGTCGGTTCCGCAATCGACTTCGGAGATGATGGCATCCTGCGCGACGTCAACGAGACGGCGCGTGAGATAACCCGAGTTCGCCGTCTTCAAAGCGGTATCCGCCAGACCCTTACGGGCGCCGTGGGTCGAGTTGAAGTACTCGAGAACGGACAGGCCTTCCTTGAAGTTCGAGATGATCGGCGTCTCGATGATTTCGCCAGAAGGCTTCGTCATGAGGCCGCGCATACCGGCGAGCTGCTTCATCTGCGCCGGCGAACCGCGCGCACCCGAGTGGCTCATCATGTAGACCGAGTTGATCGGACGATCGCGGCCCGTCACCGAGTCCTTCTGGACCGCCGAGATGCGATCCATCATTTCCTTGGCGATCTGATCGGTGCAGCGCGACCAGGCGTCGACGACCTTGTTGTACTTCTCGAGCTGCGTGATCAGGCCGTCCTGATACTGCTGCTCGAAGTCGCGGACCTCGACGTTGGTCTTCTCGACGATCTTTTCCTTCGTCTCAGGGATGAGCATGTCGTCCTTACCGAACGAGATGCCAGCCTTGAAGGCGTGGTGGAAGCCGAGCGCCATGATGCGGTCGCAGAAGATCACCGTCTCCTTCTGACCGCAGTTACGGTAGACGAGATCGATCAGGCCGGAGATGTTCTTCTTCGTCAGCAGCTGGTTCGCCATCGAGAACTTCATGCCCGGCATCTTCGGCAGATGCTGTGCAAGAAGAAGACGGCCCGGAGTCGTCTCGTGGATTTCCGATACCTGCTCGCCTTCGGCGTTGGTCGCGAGGTAGCGACCCTTGACCTTGGCGTGCAGCGACACGGACTTCGATTCAAGGGCGTGCAGCACCTCGTTGACCGAACCCAGCATCATGCCTTCGCCGGGCTCGCCGTCACGCATCATCGTCAGGTAGTAGAGGCCCAACACGATGTCCTGCGACGGCACGATGATCGGCTGACCGCTGGCGGGATGCAGGATGTTGTTCGTCGACATCATCAGGACGCGCGCTTCGAGCTGCGCTTCGAGCGACAGCGGAACGTGCACGGCCATCTGGTCGCCGTCGAAGTCAGCGTTGAAGGCAGCGCAAACCAGCGGGTGAAGCTGGATCGCCTTACCCTCGATGAGTTGCGGCTCGAACGCTTGGATGCCGAGGCGGTGAAGCGTCGGCGCGCGGTTCAGCATCACGGGATGCTCGCGAATGACCTCGTCGAGGACGTCCCAAACTTCGGGCTTTTCCTTTTCGACGAGCTTTTTCGCCTGCTTCACGGTCGCGGCTTGGCCGAGCGTCTGGAGACGCGCGTAGATGAACGGCTTGAACAGCTCGAGCGCCATCTTCTTCGGCAGGCCGCACTGATGCAGCTTCAATTCCGGGCCGACCACGATGACCGAACGGCCCGAGTAGTCGACGCGCTTGCCGAGCAAGTTCTGGCGGAAGCGGCCCTGCTTGCCTTTCAGCATGTCGGCGAGCGACTTCAGCGGACGCTTGTTGGCGCCGGTGATGACGCGGCCGCGGCGGCCGTTGTCGAACAGAGCGTCGACGGCTTCCTGCAACATGCGCTTTTCGTTGCGGATGATGATGTCCGGCGCGCGCAGCTCCATCAGCCGCTTCAGGCGGTTGTTACGGTTGATGACGCGGCGATAGAGATCATTGAGATCCGACGTGGCGAAGCGGCCGCCGTCGAGCGGAACGAGCGGACGAAGCTCCGGCGGGATGACCGGAACCTGCGTCAGGATCATCCACTCCGGGCGATTGCCGGATTCCATGAAGGCTTCGATGACCTTCAGGCGCTTGCCGAGCTTCTTTGGCTTAAGCTCCGTCGTTGCTTCGGCGATCTCCTGGCGGAGGTCGGCGGCGATCTTCGGCAGGTCCATCCCGGACAGAAGCTCGCGGATCGCCTCGGCGCCGATGCCGGCGGTGAAGGTGTCTGCGCCGTACTCGTCGATCGCCTGGTTGTACTGCTCTTCCGTGAGCAGCTGCCGTTCGGCGAACGGCGTCGTGCCCGGCTCGATGACGATGTAGTTCTCGAAGTAGAGAACGCGCTCAAGATCTTTCAGCGCCATGTCCATCAAGAGGCCGATGCGCGACGGCAGCGACTTCAGGAACCAGATGTGCGCAACCGGAGCCGCAAGCTCGATGTGGCCCATGCGCTCGCGGCGAACCTTTGCGAGCGTGACTTCTACGCCGCACTTCTCGCAGATCAGGCCCTTGTACTTCATGCGCTTGTACTTGCCGCACAGGCATTCGTAGTCCTTGATCGGCCCGAAAATGCGCGCGCAGAAGAGACCGTCACGCTCCGGCTTGAACGTGCGGTAGTTGATCGTCTCGGGCTTTTTGATCTCGCCGTAGGACCAGGACAGGATGTCCTCGGGCGAGGCGATCGAGATCCGGATCTGATCGAAAACCGGAGCGGGAGCCTGCGATTTAAAGATGTTGGTGATTTCGTTCATCGGCTGTCTCCTCGGGGGCGCGGCTGGGGAGGCCGTGCCCGTGGAATCTAGTGGTCGTGTGATGCGGCCTCCGCCCTTTCGCGAGGGGCGGAGGCCGTCTTCGGTGTTTGTTATTCAGCGGCGGGCGGAAGCTGCGCCTGTGGCGGGGCTTCCGGTGTCTCCGGCTGATCGTTCTCGGCCTCGATCTGAGGAACCTCGCTGTTGACGAGTTCGACGTTGAGACCCAGCGCACGCATTTCCTTGACAAGCACGTTGAAGCTTTCCGGAACGCCCGCCTCGAAGGCGTCGTCGCCACGGACGATCGCCTCGTAGACCTTGGTGCGGCCGGCGACGTCGTCCGACTTCACTGTCAGCATTTCCTGCAACGTGTAGGCGGCGCCGTAAGCTTCCAGAGCCCAGACCTCCATTTCGCCGAAACGCTGGCCGCCGAACTGCGCCTTACCGCCCAGCGGCTGCTGGGTGACGAGCGAGTACGGGCCGATCGAACGAGCATGGATCTTGTCGTCGACAAGATGGTGCAGCTTCAGAACGTACTTGTAGCCGACGGTGACCTTGCGATCGAAGGGTTCGCCGGTGCGGCCGTCGAACAGCGTGACCTGACCCGAGGTATCGAAGCCAGCGAGCTGAAGCATCTCGACGATGTCCTTCTCGCGTGCGCCATCGAACACCGGCGTTGCGATCGGAACGCCCGTCCGCAGATTTTCAGCGACGCCAACAAGGTCTTCGTCCTTGAGCGACGACTTGATGACGTCCTGACCATAAACGCGGGTCATCTGATCGCGGAGAGCCTGCGCCTGGCCGCTCTCGTGGAACTGATGCAACGCGTCGTCGATCATGCGGCCGAGACCGCGGCACGCCCAGCCAAGATGCGTTTCGAGGATCTGTCCGACGTTCATGCGGCTCGGCACGCCGAGCGGGTTCAGAACGACGTCGACCGGCGTGCCGTCCTCGAGGAACGGCATGTCTTCCGACGGGACGATCATCGACACGACACCCTTGTTGCCGTGACGGCCAGCCATCTTGTCGCCCGGCTGGATCTTGCGCTTCACCGCGACGAAGACTTTGACCATCTTCATCACGCCCGGCGGCAGCTCGTCGCCGCGCTGCAGCTTGTCGACCTTGTCGGCAAAGCGGAGACCCAAGCCCTTCTTGGCGTCTTCGTACTGCTTCTGGATCGCTTCGACCTCGGCCTGCGCCTTCTCGTTGGCGAGACCGATTTCCCACCACTGGCTGCGCGGGATGTCATCGAGGATCGCGGTGTCGATCGTCGTGCCCTTGCGGGCATTCTTCGGACCCTTAGCGACTTCCTTGCCCATCAGCGCGTCTTTCAGACGTGCGTAGACGTTTCGGTCGAGGATCTGGAGTTCGTCGTCGCGGTCCTTCGCGAGACGCTCGATCTCTTCGCGCTCGATCGCCATCGCACGCTCGTCTTTTTCGACGCCGTGACGATTGAAGACGCGGACTTCGACGATCGTTCCGGCGACGCCCGGCGGCAGACGCAGAGATGTATCGCGAACGTCCGACGCTTTCTCACCGAAGATGGCGCGCAGAAGCTTTTCTTCCGGCGTCATCGGGCTTTCGCCCTTCGGCGTGATCTTGCCGACCAGAATGTCGCCAGGGTGAACTTCGGCGCCGATGTAGACGATGCCGGCTTCGTCGAGGTTCTTCAGCGCTTCTTCCGAAACGTTCGGAATATCGCGCGTGATTTCCTCAGGTCCGAGCTTCGTATCGCGAGCCATCACCTCGAATTCCTCGATGTGGATCGAGGTGAACACGTCTTCCGAGACGACGCGCTCGTTCATCAGGATCGAGTCTTCGAAGTTGTAGCCCATCCACGGCATGAACGCGACGAGCACGTTCTTGCCGAGCGCAAGTTCGCCAAGCTCGGTCGAAGGACCGTCGGCGATGATTTCACCCGCCTTCACGTGATCGCCGACGTTGATCAGCGGACGCTGGTTGATGCAGGTGTTCTGGTTCGAACGCTGGAACTTGCGCAGACGATAGATGTCGACGCCCGGCTTCGAAGGATCCTGCTCTTCCGTTGCGCGGATAACGATACGGGTCGCGTCGACCTGGTCGACGATGCCCGTACGCCGCGCCGCGATGGCAGCACCGGAATCCTGTGCCACGCGCTCTTCCATGCCGGTGCCGACCAACGGCGCTTCCGCCTTGATCAGGGGCACGGCCTGACGCTGCATGTTCGAGCCCATGAGCGCGCGGTTGGCGTCGTCGTTCTCGAGGAACGGAATCAACGCGGCCGCGACCGACACGAGCTGCTTCGGCGACACGTCGATGTAGTCGACCTTGTCCGTCGGAACGAGCATCACGTCGCCCTGGTAGCGAACGGTGACGAGATCTTCCGTCATCTTGCCCTTGGCGTCGATGACAGCATTCGCCTGCGCAACGTGGTGGCGCATTTCCTCCATGGCGGAAAGATATGCGACATCGTCAGTGACGCGACCGTTGATCACCTTGCGATACGGGCTCTCGATGAAGCCGTACTTGTTCACGCGGGCGAACGTCGCCAGCGAGTTGATGAGGCCGATGTTCGGGCCTTCCGGCGTCTCAATCGGGCAGATACGGCCATAGTGCGTCGGATGAACGTCGCGGACTTCGAAGCCCGCGCGCTCACGCGTCAAGCCGCCCGGTCCAAGTGCCGAGAGACGGCGCTTGTGGGTGATTTCCGAGAGCGGATTCGTTTGGTCCATGAACTGCGAGAGCTGCGAGGAACCGAAGAACTCACGCACCGCTGCCGCTGCCGGCTTGGCGTTGATGAGATCCTGCGGCATCACAGTGTCGATATCGACCGACGACATGCGCTCTTTGATGGCGCGCTCCATGCGGAGCAGGCCGACGCGGTACTGGTTTTCCATCAGCTCGCCGACGGAGCGGACGCGACGGTTGCCCAAGTGGTCGATGTCGTCGATCTCGCCCTTGCCGTCGCGCAGATCGACAAGCGTCTTCACGACCGCGAGGATATCTTCGCGGCGGAGAACGCGCATCGTGTCGGGCGCATCGAGTTCGAGACGCATGTTCATCTTCACGCGACCGACGGCCGAGAGATCGAAACGCTCGGAATCGAAGAACAGGCCGTGGAACAGATTGGTCGCCGCTTCGATGGTCGGCGGCTCACCCGGGCGCATAACCCGGTAGATGTCCATCAGCGCTTCCTGCTGATTGGCGTTCTTGTCGATGTTCAGCGTGTTGCGGATGAAGGCGCCGACGTTGACGTAGTCGATGTCGAGGATGTGGAAATCCTTGACCTTCTGCTCTTTGAGCTCGGCCAGGAGGTTTTCGTCCAGCTCGTCACCGGCTTCCGCGAAGATCTTGCCGGTCTCCATATCGACGATGTCTTCGGCGATGAAGCGGCCCGCGAGATCTTCGGCGGAGATCAGGATTTCCTTGACGCCGCTCTCGGCGATCTCGCGCGAGCGACGGGCGGTGATCTTTTCCGTGGCGCGCGCAATCACTTCGCCGGTCTTTGCATCGGCGATGTCGGATTGCGGAGTAACGCCGCGGAACTTCTCGGCAATGAACGGCATTTTCCAGCCGCGCTTCGATTCCTTGATCGGAATGTGCTTATAGAAGTGCGACAGGATTTCCTCGTCATCGAGGCCCAGCGCATACAGCATCGTCGTCACCGGCAGCTTGCGGCGACGGTCGATACGGACATAGACGTTGTCCTTGGCGTCGAATTCGAAATCGAGCCACGAACCGCGATACGGAATGATGCGAGCCGCGAACAACAGCTTGCCCGAAGAATGGGTCTTGCCGCGATCGTGGTCGAAGAAGACGCCCGGCGAACGGTGCATCTGCGAGACGATAACGCGCTCGGTGCCGTTGATGATGAAGGTGCCGTTCAGCGTCATGAGCGGCATGTCGCCCATGTAGACGTCCTGCTCCTTGACGTCCTTGATCGACTTCGAGCCCGTCTCTTCGTTGATATCGAACACGATGAGGCGCAGCTTCACCTTGAGCGGCGCCGCGTACGTCATGTCGCGCTGCATGCACTCGTCGGTGTCGAATTTCGGCGGTTCGAATTCGTAGCTGACGAATTCCAGCGTCGACTTGCCGGCAAAATCAGAGATCGGGAAAACGCCCTTGAACACCGACTGCAGGCCGAAATCATCCGACCTGCCGCCCGGAGGCTCTTTCACCATCAAGAAGTCATCGTAGGATGCTTTCTGAACCTCGATGAGGTTCGGCATCTCTGCGACTTCTCCAAGATGACCAAATTGCTTACGGAGGCGTTTGCGGCTGGTGAGGGTTTGAGCCATATCGGTCCCTTCGTGCTCTCGTTTGCGGGGAAACCCGCGATCCTAATTCGACGCGCTCAGGGCCCCTGGAAACCGGGACCGCTTGAAACGGTTCACCGGAGGGTCCTTTTTCGAGGTTCGAAAACCCCAGGACCCTCCGGAAAACCGTTTTTCATTTGCATCTGGCGACTCCGCTTCGCGGAGCCGTTCGCCAGACGCGATATGCATGCATCAACACCGGCCGGGAGCGACCCAGCCGGTGTCGATGATCGATTACTTCACCTCGACAACGGCGCCCTGGTCTTCAAGCTGCTTCTTCAGCTTCTGGGCTTCGTCCTTCGAGACGCCTTCCTTCACGGTCTTGCCGCCAGCCTCGACGAGGTCCTTGGCTTCCTTCAGGCCGAGACCCGTGATGGCGCGAACTTCCTTGATGACGTTGATCTTCTTGTCGCCACCCGACTTCAGAATGACGGTGAATTCCGTCTGCTCTTCGACAGGTGCAGCGGCAGCGCCAGCAGCCGGAGCAGCAACGGCGACGGCGGCAGCAGCCGACACGCCCCACTTCTCTTCCAGCATCTTGGCAAGCTCAGCGGCTTCGAGCACGGTGAGCGCCGACAAGTCTTCAACGATTTTTTCGATCTTAGACATATATAGTGTCCTTCCGGTTTGAACCTAGTGGTTGAATTGCAGCACCCCCTTGGGGCCATGCTGCGTTAGCGTTTGAGGGCTCAAAGCCCCACAACTTCCGCGGCTTAGGCAGCCTCTTCTTTCGAAGCCTTGGCCTGAATGACGCGAGCCAGCTTGGCACCGGGTTCCTTGATCGTCCGGGCGATTTTCGTCGCCGGAGCGTTCAAGAGGCCGATGATCTTGGCGCGCAGTTCATCAAGCGACGGCAGCTCGGCAAGAGCCTGCACGCCTTTCGCGTCAAGGATGGTCTTGCCCATCGCGCCGCCGAGAATGACGAGCTTGTCGTTCGTCTTGGCGTACGTGACGGCCGCCTTCGCCGCTGCGATCGGATCTTTTGAGAAGGCCAGAATGGTCGGGCCGGTCAAAAGGTCGGAAAGCTTCTCGGCGTCGGTATCCTTGAGTGCGAGCTGCGCCAGCTTGTTCTTGGCCACTTTCACAGATCCGCCAGCTTCTTTAACGCGCTTGCGGAAATCTGCGGATTGAGCGGCCACCATGCCGGTGTTGTGGGCGACAACGACCACACCCGTGCTTTTCAGCGTGGTGTGGAGGCTATCGATGAGCTCACGTTTCGCGGCTCTATCCACGTCTCGTCTCCTTGCTGCGAAGCTTCATTTGCGAAGCCCCGCGGGTTGCACCTTTGCCGCCGTCTCCTGTGAAGGTTCGGGCGACGTTAGTCTGTCCTCGTTCCCGTGGACCGCACAGATGAGCGGCACGGTGCTGACCCAGAAGGTTCAAACCGGAGCAAAGGCTTTTTGGGCCTCAAATCCGGTCGTCTTCTGTCTCATGCGGGCTCTCAGCGATTGAGAGACTTAGGCGTCACCGGCAGGCCGGATCGGCACCCACAATCTCGGACAGTGCCGAACCGAAACGGAGACCGCTTCGGTTCGGGGTTTTCCGGGTTGCCCCGGAATTCGTGAAACTTAGACGGCTGGTCCCGGCGCGACGGAGGTCGTCTCGAGCTTCAAGCCCGGACCCATCGTCGAGGACAGCGAGACCTTCTTGAGGTACGTGCCCTTGGAACCCGTCGGCTTCGCCTTAACGACCGCATCGACGAACGCCTTGATGTTCTGCACCAGGGCTTCCTCGCTGAAGCTCGCCTTGCCGACGCCGGCGTGAACGATGCCGGCTTTCTCGACGCGGAATTCGACCGAGCCACCCTTCGCACCTTTTACGGCGCCAACGACGTCCATCGTCACCGTGCCGACGCGCGGGTTCGGCATGAGGCCGCGCGGGCCAAGCACCTTACCCAGGCGACCGACGAGGCCCATCATGTCGGGCGTCGCGATGCAGCGATCGAAGTTGATCGTGCCCTTCGAGACGATCTCGACGAGGTCTTCGGCGCCGACGATGTCGGCTCCGGCTGCCTTCGCCTCTTCCGCCTTGGCACCGCGAGCGAACACTGCAACGCGCGCAGTGCGGCCCGAGCCGTTCGGCAGGTTGCAGACGCCGCGGACCATCTGGTCGGCGTGCTTCGGATCGACACCGAGGTTCAGTGCGATCTCGACCGTTTCATCGAACTTCGCCTTGGCGCGTTCCTTGATGATCTTTACGGCTTCGTCGACGCCATAAGCCTTGCCTGCTGCCAGACCCTGCTTGACGACGAGCATGCGCTTGCCACCGGCGTCGCGCGTCTCTTTGATCTTTTCAGCGCTGATTTGAGCTTTTGCCATCGGACTACTCCACCACCTTGAGGCCCATCGAACGTGCGCTACCCGCAAGCGTGCGAGCGGCGGCGTCGAGGTCTTCAGTGTTCATGTCCTTGAGCTTGCCCTTGGCGATCTCTTTCAGCTGAGCAATCGTCACCTGACCGGCCACGATGCGGCCCGGCTCTTTCGAACCCTGACCACCCTTGCCCGTCGGGCGAAGGCCAGCAGCCTTCTTGATGAGGTACGTCGCCGGGGGCTGACGCATCTCGAATGTGAAGGAACGATCGGAGTAGACCGTGATCTTCACGGGAATCGGTGTACCCTGCTCGAGGTCCTTCGTTTTTGCATTGAAGGACTTGCAGAATTCCATGATATTGACGCCGCGCTGACCAAGCGCGGGACCGATCGGGGGCGACGGATTAGCCGCACCTGCCGGTACCTGTAGATTGATAAAGCCGTCAATTTTCTTCGCCATAGTTCCCCTTCACTGTTAGAGCATCTTGCCGGAATGGCACGACGCTCAGGGTTAGCGGTTCAACGGATGAGCCTTCCAAAGGTCGGCCGATCCTCCCGCACATCACCGCATCAAAACCGAAATCCCGATGCGGGGCTCCGGCGGCAAGCCGCCGGAATTCTCAGCTGCCCAGGGCGCTTCCGCACCGTCAGGCAGGCACCTTCTCAACCTGCGTAAATTCGAGCTCGACCGGCGTCGGACGTCCGAAGATCGACACTGCGACCTTGACGCGCGAACGCTCCTCGTCGACCTCCTCGACAACGCCCGTGAACGAAGCGAACGGGCCGTCGGCAACCTTGACGTTCTCTCCGATCTCGAAGGTGATCGTCGGCTTCGGCCGCTCGACGCCCTCTTTGACCTGATTGAGAATCCGCATCGCCTCCGATTCCGGAATCGGCATCGGCTTGTTGTCTGCGCCGAGGAAGCCCGTGACCTTCGGCGTGTTCTTGATCATCACGAACGCCGCGTCCGTCATCTTCATCTTCACAAGCACGTAGCCGGGCAGAAACTTCCGCTCGGTCGGAATCTTGCGACCGCGCTTGATCTCGACGACTTCTTCTGTCGGCACGACGATTTCTTCGAACAATTCGTCAAGGCCGCCCGCCTTCGCGCGCTCGCGAATGGCATCAGCGACTTTGCGTTCAAAGTTCGTGTAGGCGTGCACGATGTACCAGCGCGTACCGGCAATCGGTGCTTTCTCTTCGCGTTCTTGCGCGACAACCATTCTCAAAGGCCCTCTGGCGCGTAACTTAAACCTAATATGCCAGCCGAATTCAGGTGCCCACCCCAAGGATCAAACGCACGACGTGGCTCAGCGCCTGATCAACAAGCAAAAAGAAAACAGAGGCGAGCGCGACCATGATGATAACCATCAAAGTCGTGATCCACACCTCTTTCCAAGTCGGCCAAGTTACCTTCGCGACTTCCTGCCGAACCTCTTGCATAAAGGTTATGGGATTGAACTTCGCCATAAAACTGCTTTCCGAGCGCATAAGCGACAACATGCCGCATCCGACCACGGGGTTTTCCGGGCCGGTCGGCAGATCAAACCGTCACGAGGCTGGCAGGGGCGGAGGGTCTCGAACCCCCGACCTTCGGTTTTGGAGACCGACGCTCTACCAATTGAGCTACACCCCTAGTCCAGACGCAGGCGCAAGCCCACCGTCAAGCAGCCTCTTTCGGGGCGTGCACCCTTAACTGAACTTTGGGAGCTTGTCAGCCCCGCCCGCGCCTTTTTTCTACCGAACCGCGCCGCCGCTGGTCCAAGGGCCGCCGGTTTCTGCGGTTTGACCGCCGGAGACCGGCTCGACAACGACCGCGGAGCCGTAAGCCAGTACCTCGGTTACAGCGGCTGCGATCTCATTGGCATCGTAGCGCATCCCGATGACTGCGTTCGCGCCCATGCTCTGCGCATGTTCGACGAGAAGATCGAAAGCTTCCTGACGCGCGTGCTCGGCAAGCTTGGTGTAAACTGAAATATTGCCGCCGAAGAAAATCTGGACGGCCGCACCCAAATTGCCGACCACGCTCCGTGAGCGCACCGTCAGCCCGCGAACGAGGCCCAGATGTCGGACAATGCGATATCCCTGAATGTCGTTCGTCGTTACGACCAGCATAGCGTCCCCTTCCCGTTGCGCGCCGGCCTCTTTACCGCCGGATATCCGCTTGGCCGCCAAGCTAGCGCGACTCTCGCCTGGTGACGACATGGGAAGCGTCAGATTTGGCCGAACTTTCGAATTCAATCACGCCGGCCGTCACGCAGTCTTCACAAGCTTCAGTTCGAAAAGGTCTTGGCAGCGGAGCAAGACATCGTCGATCTCGCCGACGGGAACAGGCTTGCTGAAATAGAAGCCCTGCACCTCTTCGCAGCCAGCATTTGAGATCAGGTTGAACTGATCCGCCGTCTCGATGCCTTCGACGACCGTCGTCATGCGCAAGCGTTTTGCCAATCCGGTGACTGACTGGACGATCGCCATGCAATCGCTGCCTTGGGGCGTGCCGAAATCGCGCACGAACGAGCGATCGATCTTGAGCTTGTCGAACGGAAAGCTGCGCAGATAGCTCAGCGACGCGTAAGCCGTCCCGAAATCATCGAGAGCGATCTTGACGCCGAGCTCGCGAAGCCGGTGCAAGATGTCATGCGTGTTCGGGTGATCGCGAAGCAGAACCGATTCCGTCACTTCAAGCTCCAGCCGTTCAGGCGCGAGACTGGACAGTTCGAGCGCAGTCGCGACGGATTTGTAGAGATCGCCCTTCTCAAACTGAATCGACGACAGGTTCACCGTGACCTTGATTGGATCCGGCCAGCCGGCTGCGTCACGGCACGCGCGCACCAGCGCCCAGGCACCAATCTCAATGATGAGGCCTGTTTCCTCGGCAAACCCGATGAAGTCCACCGGAGGAACGAGACCTCGCTCGGGATGCCGCCAGCGGATCAACGCTTCGAAACTACCGACGCTCTTAGTCTTGATGTCGAGAATGGGCTGATAGTGCAGCTCGAATTGCTTCTTCTTCAGCGCGATCTTCAGATCGGCCTCAAGTCGCTGGCTTTTGCCGATGTCGTAATCACCGGTTGGATCGAAAAACGCGTATGTGCCTCGTTCCGTAGACTTGGCGCTATAGAGAGCGAGATCGGCATTCTTCAAGAGCTCGTCGGGAGTCGCGCCGTGTTCGGGCGCAAGTGCGATACCCATGCTGGCCGTTATGGTGATCTTGTTGCCGAGCACCATGTGGTCGGCCGTGATGGCGCGAAGCAATCGGCGCGCAACCTGCTCGGATTGCGCGGCGGTCGCGGCCCCTATCCGGATGATCGCGAATTCGTCGCCACCAAGACGAGCGAGCACGTCGGTCTGACGGATCGCTTTGCGCAAGCGCTTCGCGACGCTCTTGAGAAGCGCATCTCCGACCGGGTGACCGAGCGTATCGTTGACAGCTTTGAAGTTGTCGAGATCGATCCAGAGCACCGAGAAATCGCGCCCATTCGCGAGCGTCGTCTGAAGCTCTTCGCGAAAATGAAACCGGTTATGGAGTTCGGTCAGCGTGTCGTGGCGTGCAAGCCAAGTGATTTTCTTCTCCGCCCGGCTTTTCTCCGTAATATCCTCCTGGATATCGACCCAACCGCCATCGGGAAGCGGCTGGTTGGTCACCAAAATGGTGCGGCCGTTTTTCAAATACTTTGTCTCGGAAAACGATCTGCCTGCGGACAAGGCTCCGACGTGACCGTCGATCCAGCGTCGCTGATGGGCACGATCTTCGGCCGTATTGTGACCCGTCTCCGTCCAAACGTGATACGCGATGATGTCGGCGAAGGGCGTTCCGGGTTTCGTCAGTTCCTGAGGCAAGCCGAAAATTTCGCCATAAAGGTTGTTGCAGACGACGAGGCGCTGCTTGTCGTCGAACATCGACAAGCCGCGAGCCATATTGTTCAGGGCTATCTCAAAGAGACCGTTGAGCTGCTTAACGTGCTTCTTCTCGGAGTCCGAAATACCGTTGACAATTTGAAATGCCTTCCAACCCCGATCCATTTCGAGGGCCAGAGATTTTTCCGGCATTGCATCGGAATCCGCCGCGCGATTTTTCTTTGCCGATTTCTTCGAAACCCTTTTCGAAGCCGATCCGTCTCGTGACGCACGCGCTGATTTCATCGTGTTCGTCCGCTAATGGCGTTTCCAATGTGATTTGAAAATAAATAAAAAAGCAGAATTCTTGGCTATTCTGCTTAGAAGTCGCCGCCATCGCCACTGGCGTTTCCGCCAGTCACCTTCGCGGGGCAACCACTAAAAACTCCCGCGTGCGGCGTTGGTTGCGCAAACTAAAAACATGGGAAATGTTCTTGCTACTCGCCTGTCCCGTCTTTAACTGACCGACAACTATATCCAACCCACTTCGAAGCCGACGGGCCCTCCCAGCGCCCCTCGCTTCATGCAACCCATCGGGATCGTTCTCGCCAATGTCCAGTCATCGCCGCGCATCCAAGGTTCCTGCGATCTTGGAGCACGCCGCCCCTCTGATGATGGAGCGCGACGTTATCTTCTGCGATGTCTGGGGCGTCGTTCACAACGGCGTTACGGCATTCGAAAATGCCTGCCAGGCATTGGAGACATTCCGGGCCGGAGGCGGCACTGTCATTCTCGTCTCGAATGCGCCTGTTCCCAAGCATCGCGTCGCGGACATGCTGGACTCGCGCCATGTTCCACGAAACGCATGGGACGATATCGTGTCGTCGGGCGACATTGCGCTCGCTCATGTCATGGAGAGAAACTATCAGCGGCTCTACTGCATCGGGCCGCGCGACCGGGACGCCGCACTCTTTTCTATTCTGCCTGGACGCGCCGTCGAGCTGTCGGATGCCGAGGCCATCATTTGCACCGGCCTCAACGATGATCGGCGCGAAACGCCGGAAGACTACCACGATGTTCTCGAACGCGCCCTCGCGCATCGCGTGCCGTTCGTTTGCGCAAACCCCGATCTTATCGTCGATGTCGGGGGCACGCTTCTTTACTGCGCGGGTGCAATCGCCGACCTTTACGCGCGCATGGGCGGCGAGATCTATTGGGCCGGAAAGCCATATCTCAACGCGTACGAGACCGCGCATCGCAAGGCCGAAGCGCTCCGCAACACGAACGTCGAGAAATCCAGAATCCTGGTCATCGGCGACGCGTTGCGCACCGACATCAAAGGGGCGGAGAACTACGGCTGCGACGCGCTCTTCATCGCCTCCGGCATCCATCGCCATGAAACTGTCGACGGCATCGACCTTTCGGCGACGAAGCTCGCGGATCTCTTCGGACCCGGAGCCCCGCCTGCCGTTGGCGCAATGATCGAGCTTGCTTGGTAAGAGCCCTATTTGATCGGCTTCGTCGATACCTCGGCCGGGATTTCGCTCTTCGGCCGCTTGGGATCTGGGCCATCAGAGAAACTATTGAAGACGACGTCCGGCGATGTCGTGTTGTGCTGCGAGGGCGTCAAACGGCCGATCCAAACGTCCGTCGCGTTGGCATGATCGAACTTCATGACGTTGTCTTCGCGCCAACCTTTGGCAGCCTTCTCGCGCACGGCGATGCGCGCCGTATCGTTGTTGAATTCCGTGACGTACATCGACCGCAGCATCGCGAAGGGACTGCCGTCGATCCCCTTGTCGAATGCGACGTCCAGCGCGAGACGGTTCGTGTCAACGCTTGCGATCTTGACTGAGGCGGTGCCGCCCTTTTCGAACGATAGCGTGAACTGACGCTTGTCCGGCTCGAAGACGACCTCCTTAATCTTGACGAGCGGCCGGCCCTCTTTCTCGATGGGTCCGAGAAGAAACGACGAACCGTACGCCGTCACTTCCATGTTGGAGGGTGTCATCGGGCGCGGGCGCCAATAGCCGTCCTGCGGATAGAGCACTAGAACCTCATCGGCGCGTCCGTCCTTCAGGACCCAAACCTGAAGCATGTGGATGCTGTTGTAGACCTTATCGCCGATGCGGACGGTCGCGGTCGCCGGCCGCCAGAACGACGGATACGTATAGCCGACCAGCCACAACTCGGGCTCACCGACGAGCGTGATTTTTTTCGGCGGCACCGGCGCTTTGAAAACAGGATCAGCCGACATATCGCACGCCGTCCAGTCGGGTTCGATATTGCTGCGCATCCCCGACGACAGATAGACCGGATGCGCGGCCTCGATGCGGAACGCGCGTACGTTCTTGTTCGAGAGCGCAACCGCGACGTTGTCTTTCTCAGCGCAAAGCACCGGCTCGCTTTGATTCTCGACGTCAACGGCGAGGCCGTCGAGAGAAGCTGCGTGCAACGGCATATGCGGCACGACGAGCGAAATCATCACAGCGAAAAAGCGAACGAAAAACGACGGCATTCGGGGCTCCATTTCCAGTGTCGTGCTCAGCAGGGTTCGAGCGCCGCGTAAACGTCGCCGGAATTTGCTTCGTGGGGAAGCTTGCTCAGATGGTCGGCCATGTCTTCATCCGACAGCCAGCGGTCGAATGTCAGTGTCTGGCTTTCTCCGAGTGCGAGGTTGTAGCGATAGTTGCCAAGTCCGGACAAGCGGTCGAAACACGCCATCGCGATGTCGCGCGCTATGGTCGTAAATTCGAACGACAGGGCTTTGACAGGCTGCGACAGGCCGCGCAAGACCGCGTCCTCGTAGCCTTCGACGTCAATTTTGATGAAGGCCGGTATCCCATACCGTGCGATGAGCCCATCGAGCGTCACGACCTCGATCGGAATGTGCTTGTCCCACACTTGCCCTTCCCATCCCTTCGCACCTTCGGCCTGATGCACAAAGTCTTCCGAAAGTGTCGAAACGGTGGGATTGGCCGTGTTGACGAGCAGATCGCGGACGCCCGCATCGGCGCCTACGGCGCGGTCGACGAGTTCGACGAGCGGATCGCGGCCGTGAATGTGGTTGAGCGCGGAAAATAGCAAAGGCTGGGGCTCGACCGCTACCACGCGCGCGCCGAGCCGGCGAAACGACGATACCCGGTCGCCGACATGGGCTCCGATATCGAAGACGAGCGCGCCGGGTTCGACGAGACGCCGATAAAGATCGTCCATCGCCGTCCGCGGCGCGTCCGGGCCGAGATAAATCCGCAACGACCGGATGACGCCGAGCAAGGCTTGCGACACCATCACGTTATCGTCCAGCCTCGATGGCCCGGATCTCGGGAGGCGGGGCGAAGTCCTCGGGAATTCCGGCAATGCCATAACGACGGAAGAAGCGCCCGACATGCGGGCTCGCGGTCGCGACGGCAAACGGGATCGCAAGCAGATACCCGATCGTCAGCGGCAGGCTCCAGATCAGTGTCGCCGGAGAAATGACGGCCATTGCTGCGAAGAAAAACACTCCGAACAGCAAATGGGGCCAGAGAACCTCAAAGGCCGTGCGCCACGAGATTCCAGCGCCGTCGCGTTGTTGCCCGTTCCAGGAAATCGATTTTCCGAACAACAGGGCGATCATGAAGATCGAGGTGCGAATGGTGGTGATGGCTCCCAGAAGCAGCGAGAACACAATCTCAATGATGGCGCTCAGGGAAAAACGCGCGGCGCCTCCAAAGCGCTGGACCTCTCCGCGCGTCAGAATGGCGTCGGCAATGCCGGCGAGTTTCGGGGCGAGATGCATAAGAAGAAGCGTCGCATAGAGCATCTCGACCGTATGCCAATGGAAGTCGGCGACATTTTGTGCATGAACGATCATAACCGGGAGCAAGATCGCGAACAGTGTCCAGGCAGGGACGCCGAGAAACATCAAGATCGCCCACAAAAGCTGAAAACGGCTCACAGGCTTGAGGCCCGGCAGTCCAACCAATCTGAAATACTGCAGGTTCCCTTGGCACCAGCGGTTATCGCGGCGCATGAATTCGAGAACATCCGGTGGGTTGTCTTCGTAGGAGCCTGTCTCGACCGGCAGCACACGCACTTCATATCCGGCTTTACGCATCAAAACGGCTTCGACCTGATCATGCGACAGGATTTGCGTGCCGCCGAGAAGCCCGTCCAATTGGCAGTGATCGACGTATGGCTTGATGCGGACGAGCGCATTGTGGCCCCAGAACGGGCCGCAGTCGCCCACCCACCACGCCTGGCCCATCGTGTAGGTCCGCATGCCGAGCCGCATGCCGAACTGGAAAATGCGTGCGAATGCCGACGATGACGGCGTTCCGACGACGAGGCTCTGGAGAATGCCGATGCGCGGGTATTTCTCCATGATGCGCACAAGATCGACGATCGACTCGCCGGTCATGAGACTGTCGGCATCGAGCGCGAGCATCAGCTCGTAATTTCCCCCCCAACGCTCGGCGAAATCGCGAACGTTGCCCGCCTTGAAACCCTCATTATCCGTCCGGCGGCGATAGAAGATGCGCTCGTGATCCGGATCTCCGTTGCGCCAATCGGCGACGAGGTCTTCCTCGCGGGCGGCGATGTCTGGCCGGTCGCTGTCGCTCAGTATGAAATAGGAGAAGCGGGCGCCCTCGGCCGTCTGGCCGAGGCTCGCCTTCACGATCTTCAGGCGCATGAGAGCCCGGGCCGGGTCTTCGTTGCGCAACGTCATCAGCACCGCGGTGTTAACCGTAAGAGGCGTTGTGTTCGTGCCCAGCGCATAAAAAGTAGTCTCGCCGGGGCGCAGCCGTTGTCCATGAAGTTGCCAAAGGCCGATGACAGCGTTCCAAAACCCCAGAATCGGCCAAGGAGCGCCAAGAGCCACACAGATGATCATCGCCGCCGCGACCATCGGCATGCCTTTCTGCGCCAAGACAAGGCCCGACAGAAGGACGGTCAAGAGCCACGTGCCGGCATTCAAGGCGAATACGACGCGCCTTCGCCAGGCCAGCGTCGCCCTTGCGCCGATGCCTGCGGGAGTCGTAAGGCTCTGTGCCTCGACCATCGTCACGGCATCCGATTTCGGCATTCCGTCGCGCTCGGCACCGATCGTCATTACGGACCAATCCTTCGCAATGAGTGACCCGCAGAGCCCTCTCGAATCCGGCGCCAAGCCTTCCCGCCGTAGCCAGGGCCAGATCGTGGTCGCGCGAGCGCTGTGGTACGTCAAGCCCGGTGTCGCTGAAATCCGGACCGAGCGCCTCGCGCCGCCTTCGCCAGGGCAAGCGCGCATAGCGGCGGAGTATTCCGCCGTCAGCCGCGGCACCGAGCGCCTTGTCGCTCTCGGAGAAGTTCCGGAGAGCGAATGGTCCCGAATGCGCGCACCGCTGCAGGCTGGAAGTTTCTCCTTCCCGGTCAAATACGGCTATTCGGCGACAGGCGTCGTGACGGCCGGACCGGAGGCGCTCGTCGGTAAACGCGTCTTTGTGTTGCACCCACACCAGGATCAGTTTCAGGCGCCGGAGTCGATGCTGGCGGTGTTGCCCGATGGCGTGCCGTCGCGCCGCGGCGTTCTTGCGGCCAATATGGAAACAGCGCTCAACGCGCACTGGGACGCTGGGACGGCGCTTGGCGACCGCGTGCTCGTCGTCGGCGCTGGCATCGTCGGGCTACTGACGGCCTATCTCGCTAGCCGGATCGCGGGAACGGACGTCGCCATTCTCGACGTGAACCCCGAGCGGGCCAGCTTGGCTGCCGCCCTCGGCCTCAAATTCGTATCGCCGACCGACGTGCCGCGCGACAATCGCATCGTATTCCATGCAAGCGCCACGAGTGCGGGGCTCGAGGCCGCCATTGAAGCGTGCGCCTTCGAAGGCACCGTCGTCGAGATGAGCTGGTACGGCGAGAAACCCGTCACCGTGAAGCTCGGCGGCGCATTTCACAGCCGGCGGCTGAAAATCGTTTCTTCGCAGGTCGGGTACGTCGCGCCGAGCCATCGCGGCCAACTGAAGCATGGCGACCGCCTCGCGCGGGCCATTGCACTGCTCGATGACGACCGCCTAGATGCGCTCGTCGCGGAGGAAGTTCGCTTCGACGATCTGCCGGGTGAGTTGCCTCGCATCTGGTCTTCGTCTGCGTTGCCGCCGGTCATTCGCTATTAATTTCATCGGATCAAAAGCGCCATGTTCTCAGTCGAAGTCCGCAACCGCATTATGATCGCCCATTCGCTGCCCGACCCGTTCTTCGGACCGGCGCAGAACATGCACGGCGCGACGTTCGTCGTCGATGTTGCGTTCTTTCGCGAAGAGCTGACGAAGCAAAATGTCGTCGTCGATATCGGCGCGGCGCTCGACATTCTCGGGCAGACGCTCAAACCTCTCGGCTACCAGAACCTCGACACGCTGCCGCAGTTCAAGGGTAAGCTCACCACAACCGAGTTTCTGTGCAAACACATCTTCGACGAGATCGCGGCCGCGGCGAAGTCCGGTGCCCTCGGCGACGACGGAAAGACGCTGTCGCGGATCCGCGTGACGCTGTCGGAAACCGATCTCGCGCGCGCTAGCTACGAGGGGTCCATCGGTGGCTGAAGCGGTATTCGCTATCCCCGGAGATTTGAAAGCGGCGACGGGCGGCTACGCCTACGATCGCCGGGTAATCGAATTGCTACCTGACTTCGGCGTTCCGGTTTCTACTCTGGCGTTGCCAGTCTCGTTCCCGAATCCGACCGACCAGGATCTCGAAGAAACACGCCGCATCCTCGCCGCGCGAAATCCGGACTCGGTTCTGGTTGTCGACGGATTGGCGTTCGGTGCTTTTTCGGAAAGCGTTCTCGGTGCAATCAAGGGACGCGTCATCGGGCTCATCCATCATCCGCTTTTTCTAGAGACGGGCCTTCCGCACGCTCGCAAGGTGGAACTGAAAGAGAGCGAAGAACTCGCACTCAAGCGCGCGAACCACATCGTCGTCACGAGCCGGGCAACGAAGCGCATCGTCACCTCGCACATGGCGATTTCCCCCGACAAGATCACGGTTGCAGAACCGGGCACCGATCCGGCCCAGCGCGCCACCGGAACGGGAGCGCCACTGCAGATTCTCGCGGTCGGCGCGGTGTTGCCGCGGAAGGGCTACGATCTTCTTGTCGAAGCCCTGTCACCTCTCACGGATATCGATTGGCGGCTGACGATTGCGGGCGCGCTCGACCGGCATCCGCAGGCAGTGGAAGCGGTGCAAAACGCCATCCACACCCACGGGCTCGAAGACCGGGTGACACTCGCGGGCAAAGTGGTGCCCGCGACGCTCGAGCGGTTCTACGAGAGCGCGGATCTCTTCGTCTCTGCGTCGTTGTTCGAAGGATATGGAATGGTTTTGGCTGAGGCCATGTCGCGCGGGTTGCCGATTGTGCTCGCGGCTGGCGGCGCGGCTGCCGACACGGCAGGCGAAGCGGCAGCCTTGCACGTCGAGGCCGGAAACGTTCCTGAACTCACATCCGCTTTGCGGCGCGCGCTCACGGACAAGAAGCTTCGCGACCGCCTCGCTGACGCGGCTTGGGAAGCCGGACGCACGTTGCCGACATGGCATGAAACCGCGCGCCGGTTCGCCGCCGTCATTCTGGGACTTAAACCGTGAACGATTTCTCGACCGAGTGGCTCGATCTTCGCGAGGCAGCCGATACGCGCGCGCGAAATTCCGATATCGCGAATGCCGTTGCGGCCCGCTTCACGTTACGAGATGAGCTCAATGTGGTCGATCTCGGATCGGGGACGGGAGCGAACCTCCGCGCAACGGCGCAGCTTCTCCCTCAGCGCCAAGTCTGGACCCTCGTCGACCGCGATACGACATTGCTCGACGCGGCGCGAAGCAAGCTCACGCGGTGGTCGGACCGGCACGCTATCGACGGCGATGCGCTGGAGCTTGAAAAGGGCAGCCGCAAAATCCGCGTCATCTTCAAATCCGCAGAACTCGCGCGCGAGACGGCGGACCTCGTCGGCGGTGGCGCGCAGCTCGTAACCGCTTCTGCCTTTTTCGATCTGACGTCGGAAGCCTATATCCGCGAATTCGCGAAAGCCGTCGTCGCTGCCAACGCCGCCTTCTATGCGACGTTGAACTACAACGGGCTGCAGAAGTGGACGCCACATCGCCCGGCCGACAATCAGATCGCGGCGGCGTTTCAACGTCACCAGATGCGCGACAAGGGTTTTGGCGCGGCGGCCGGTCCGCTCGCCGCCTCGAATCTCGTCGATCAGTTCCGCATCAACGGCTACGTGGCACTCGAAGGCGAAAGCCCGTGGCTGCTCGAACGCGCCGACCGCATGCTGATCGATGAATTGGTGCGCGGTTACACCGTTGCCGTGACGGAAGCAGGCGGCGTCGATGAAAAGACCATTCTGGCGTGGGTGAAGGTTTCGCGCAGCGGGGCGTTCATCGGCCATACCGACGTGTTCGCGACCCCTGCATAAGCCGCCGCTCGCTTACGCCACGCGCTTCGGGATCATCCGCTCGACCACGCGGTCGCGGCGGATGAAGCGATGATAGATCGCGGCGACGATGTGCAACGTCACGAAGCCGATGATCAGCAACGCGCCGATCTCGTGCCAATGAAATGCCTGTTTCGAAAGATCTTCGTTCTTTTCCGAAACCGCGGGCAAATGAACGCCGAAGATGTCGAGATAATTGCCCCATGAGATCGCCGCATAGCCGATGACGGGCACCGCAATCAGCAGTGCATAGAGCCCCCAATGGACGAGATGGCTCACGCCGGTGAGGGGCGGCGGAACGGTCGGATCGGAGCGGGGTGCGCCACGCGTCAGCCGGTAGAGCAACCGCAGCACGACGAGCGCGAGCACGGTCAAGCCGATGAGCTTGTGCGAGCTGTAAAGATATCCTGTCAGCGCGTCCCATACGCCGATCACGGGCTTTCCATTCTCGTCGACCGACGGCATTTCGTTGCCGCGATACGACATGTAGAACCCGAGCGGCAGCTGAATAAAAATCAAGAGCGCAATCAACCAATGTAGGCCACGCGCAATCGGCGTGTACGTCGGGAGATCGTATTTCGGATCTTGCGCCATAGCCGCTAGCCTCGCCGCTGATGCCTCAGGTCACAATCGAACAGCACGTCGCCCCCGTCAAGAACGTGTACCGCCGTCGCGGGCCGCAACGCGTCATCGAGCGTCGCAATCGGCGAAAGCGTGAGCCCAGGAACGCCCGATCCTAATATCATTGGCGCGACAAGGTAATGAAGACGGTCGACGGCGCCCGCGTCTATGAAGTTCGAGACGGTCGCCGCGCCGCCCTCGATGAGAATTTTCCTGAGGCCGCGCGCGAAGAGAGCTTCCGCAATGTCGGCGGGCGCGAAGCGTTCACTCGACGATTTCACCAGCAGCGATTCCGCGCCTTCGGGGACGGTCCGCTCGCAGTTCGTCACGACAAGACACGAACTCTCGCGTACAGCGAGACAGCGGGCCGTCGCCGGAAGCCTGCCGCGCGGATCGATGATGACACGGACGGGCTGCGGACCGGGAACACGGCGGACGGTCAACAGTGGATCGTCCGCGAGAATAGTGCCGATCCCGACGACGACGGCGTCGACGTGGGCACGAAGCCGATGCAGATGATCGAGCGCACACGGTCCGTTGATCCAGCGCGATTCACCGGACACGGTGGCGATGCGACCATCCAGAGACTGCCCAAGCTGCGCGATGATGAACGGACGGTCCGTCGCCGCCCGCAAAATAGGCTCGAATATCGCCGCTGTTTCGACTTTGTCAGATGTCATGGCATTCCGGCGTGCTATAGGATTTCGGTCCAAGCGTCGCGCTGCATGCTGTGCAATTCTTCGTCTTCACTGTCACGCCCGTCCCTCTTTTTCTCATAACATCGCAACATGACCACGAAGCCACCGCTCGGCATCATTGCAATTTACACGCGCTCCCTCGGCCTTCTGGCATCGGAGAAATATCTCGCGATCGGACTTGCCGTGGCCGGCGTGGTCATCGCCGTCACGCAACTTGCCGAACCCATCCTTTTCGGACGCGTCGTCGATGCCTTGAGCAAAGGCGAAAGCGCTTTCGTCTATATCGGACTTTGGGCCCTGTTGGGGATTTTCGGCATCGTCGCCGGAGTGGTCGTTGGCATCAACGCGGACCGCCTCGCGCATCGCCAGAAGCTTCTTCATCTCGCCAGCGTTTTTGAGAAGACGATCTCGCTGCCGCAAAGCTCGCATGCGGCGCGCGGATCGGGCGCGACGATCCGGACCATCCTGTCGGGAATGAACGCTCTGTTCTGGCTTTGGCTTGGCGTCATGCGCGAGCAGCTGGCGACGGTGTTCGGCATCATTTTGCTCGTGCCGACAGCCTTCGCGATGGACGTCCGGATGGCGACGATCCTGGTGGCGCTCGCGGGCGCCTATACGCTGATGCACGTCTTCGTCGTCAAGCGCACCGCCGTCGGCCAGGCTGCCGTCGAGGCACACGAGACGGCGCTGTCGAGCCGCGTCGTGGATGTCGTCGGCAATGTCACGGTGGTGCAGAGTTACGCGCGCCTCAAAGCCGAAGCCGATGCTCTGCGGAGCCTCGCGAACGATCTGCTCACTGCACAATATCCGGTGCTGACCTGGTGGGGTGTACTGACCGTGATGCAGCGCTCCGCTGCGACGCTGACGATGGTCATTATCTTCACAGCCGGCGCAATTCTGGTCGGGCGCGGTGAACTCACCGTCGGCCAGATCGTCAGCTTCGTGGCGTTTGCGACGCTGCTGATCTCGAAACTCGATCAGCTTTCGGGATTTGCCGTACGCATCGACCAGCAGGCCCCGACGATCACGGCGCTGTTCGATTTGATGGACGAAGCCGGTTCCGCGAGAGATGCACCCGGTGCCAAACCGCTCGACGCGGTCGCAGGCGCTGTGACGTTCGATGACGTGAATTTCCGGTATGACGGAAGTCCGCAGGGCATCACGGATTTGTCCTTCGCCGCGAAAGCCGGAGAGACGATCGCCTTCGTCGGGCCAACGGGTTCGGGCAAATCCACGACCATCGGCTTGCTCCAGCGTTTCCTGAAACCGAAATCGGGACACATCCTGATCGACAATCAAGACATCGCGGGCGTCACGATTGACTCGCTTCGCAGCGCCATCGCGGTGGTGTTTCAGGACGCGGGCCTCTTCAACCGGTCGATCGGCGACAACATCCGCATCGGCAAGCCGGGCGCGACCGACGAGGAAGTCGAACGTGCGAGCCGACTCGCTGAGGCACATGACTTCATCATGCGAAAGCCCGGCGGGTATGATTTCATGATCGGCGAGCGAGGACTTGCGCTTTCGGGTGGCGAGCGTCAGCGCATCGCCATTGCGCGCGCCATTCTGAAGGATGCACCGATCCTGATCCTCGATGAGGCGACGAGTGCACTCGATTCCGAGACGGAAGCGAAGATCAAGCGGGCGCTCGACACGCTGCGCGCGGGCCGCACGACATTCGTCATCGCGCATCGCCTTTCGACGGTCGCCGACGCGGACCAGATTTTCGTGCTCGATCAGGGCAAGGTCGTCGAGCACGGTCAATTTACGGAGCTTGCGGAACAAGGGGGCCTCTTCTCGCGCCTCGTTGCCGAAGGTGGCTTCACGGTGCCGAAGACGACGGAGAAGCCGCGCGAGCCGGTGGCTTGAGCATCAGCCTATTCGGGAAATCGTCCCTCACCTACCCTTCCCCGCCGCGGGAAGAAGATGGGCGTCAGAGCTTGTGCGCCATACGCGCGCGCTTGGTGTCGAGATAGCGCTGATTGAACTTGTTCGGCTCAGCGACCAGCGGCAGACGCTCCGCGACGCGGATGCCGTGCTGTTTCAGCGCCTGCTCCTTCGCCGGATTGTTCGACAGCAACTTGATCTCCGGCATAGCGAGGTCACGCAGCACGCGCGCCGTCAGGCCATAGTCGCGGCTGTCGATAGGAGCGCCGACCTCAATGTTCGCTTCGACCGTATCGAAGCCCTGATCCTGCAATGCGTAAGCCTGGATCTTCTTGAAAAGCCCGATGCCGCGACCCTCGTGATACGGCACGTAGATGATCGCGCCGTAAGGCACCTCGGTGATGATCTTCAGCGCGGCCTGGAGTTGCTGATAGCAGTCGCAGCGGAGCGAATGGAAGATGTCGCCGGTCACGCAGCCGGAATGCACGCGAACGACCGGCGTCGGCGCGGAGCCGTTCTCAGCCGTTCGATCACGATGGATGAGCGCCAGAATCTGCTCTTCTTCGCTCTCGCCCTGATAGGCGTGCGCTTCGAGCATCAACTCCTTGCCATGAAAGTCGATGGGAAGAATGGTCTCGACCGACCAATCGGCTGGCAGTTTCACGGACGTCAATGCACCCGACTTCATCGTTAAATCGCTCCGGGATCTTAAAGGGCATATGCCTCATTTACGGCAGGAACGCAAAGTCTCGTACCTTTGGCAGCCGTTTGAATGTTCCGTGGGGAACAGCAAGCCGTAAAGAAATCCGCCGACAGGCTTAAATGGGCATACCTTTGGCAAGGATTAGGACGTCAGGATGACGCGGGCGCCTTCCGGCAAGATCGAACTAAGTGGGCAGGATACCTTTCCGGCAAGTTTCCTCCACCAAGGCTTAAGACAGTCCCAGCCGCGGAATTTCGATGTGCGGGCAACGATCCATGACGACCGTCAGACCTGCCGCGCGGGCCTCGGCGGCGGCCTCCTCGTTTATGATGTCGAGTTGCATCCAAACGACGCTGACGCCAAGGCGGTCCTTTTCGGCGATTACTTCCCGGACTATCCCCGGCACCGCATCGGAACTGCGAAAGATGTCAACGACGTCAACCGGCGCCTGCACGTCGGCGAGCGTGGCGGAAACTAATTGGTCATGAATGGTCTTGCCGGCGATGCCGGGATTGACCGGCTTCACGGTGTAGCCCTCCTCGATCAAAAATCGCATGACATCGTAGCTCGGGCGATCGGGTTTGGGCGAAGCCCCCACAACGGCGAATGATTTGGCGCGCTTCAAGATCGCGCGGACGTCGTCGTCGCTTAGTCCGTCGATGCTCATGGTGCGGAAGCCTCGAGTATAATTCGCCCGTTTGCATCGAGCGACACGAAAGGATTGTGGGCGACTTCCCACAGGTGGCCATCCGGATCCGCGAAATATCCCGAGTAGCCGCCCCAAAAAACCTTCTGGCCGGGCTTCAGTAATTTCGCGCCAGCGGCGACGGCCTCGCGAAGCACCTCATCGACTTCGGATTCCGAATTGACATTATGGGCCAGCGATATGCCCGAAAAACCAGGCTCGCTCACCGGCACGCCAACGTCTTCCGCTAATGCGGCACGGCCGAAAAGCGAAAGCACAATTCCTCCCAAGTCGAAAAACGTGATCGCATCCTGACTGGCCGGCGACGCCGTGAAACCCAGCGCCTCGTAGAAACGGCGGGAGCGAGCGACATCGCCAACACCAAGGGTGATGAATGAAACGCGTGCCTGCAAGTTTACCGGTCCTTCCAATCGGGCTCTCGTTTCTCGATGAACGCGCAGATGCCCTCTTCCGAGTCGGCGGTCATCATGTTCCGCACCATGACCTCGCTCGCGTACATATAGGCATCGTCAAGAGCGAGTTCCGCTTGCCGGTAGAATGCCGCCTTGCCGAGTGCGACCGTCACTTTCGATTTTGCGGCGATGACGCGCGCCATGTCCAGTGCTTCGTCCATGACTTGGGCCGCAGGGACCACGCGGTTGACGAGGCCGAAGCGCTCAGCATCGGCCGCCGACAGCGCTTCGCCGAGCAGAAGCATTTCCATCGCCCGTTTGCGCGGGATGTTGCGAGAGAGGGCTACCATCGGCGTCGAGCAGAACAGCCCGATGTTGACGCCAGGCGTTGCGAAGTCGGCTGTTTCGGCCGCGACGGCGAGATCGCAGGTGGCAACGAGTTGGCAGCCGGCGGCGGTTGCGCGGCCTTCAACGGCCCCAATGACCGGTTTCGGGCAGGCCACGATAGCCTGCATCATCGCCGAGCATGCACTCATCGTTTCGCGAAAGAACGCTTCGCCGCCGTCCGCGTCGCTGCGGTGCGCCGTCAGTTCCTTCAGATCGTGGCCGGAAGAAAAGACCTTACCGCTCGCCGCGAGGATAATCGCTGCAACGGTCGCATCGGCGCCTAGACGTTCAATCTCGGCATGGAGATCACGAATGAGCGCGCGCGACAATGCATTGCGCGCTTCGGGGCGATTGAGCGTCAGACGGATGACGCCCGGAGAAACCGTCTCCGACAAGATCAACGCGCTGGAGCCGAGCCCGATACCGGGCGAAAGATCCTGCATGTGTGCCTTCCGTAGCCGGCGGCGCCCCTACGCCTATTGCAGCGCTTTCTCGATCTCCGCACGGTGCGCCTTCACGATATCGACGTTCTCCTTGTACTGAAGGCGCGGCGTCGTGCCGATCGCTTCGTTCAGCTCATCCAGAAGCTGTTTCTTGTCCGCTTCGGGTATGCTGTTGTCCTTCTCGACTTCTTCGTGCTCTTTCTTCAGCGCGTCGACGGGATCGACGAAGTTCCCCGTGCCGGAATCGAGTCCGGCCATGACGATGGAGATGTTCGCGGCAACGTCGTCGAGTTCGGCGAAAGTTTGAAAGCCGTGCTTCTTGGCGATATTTTCGAGCTCGTTCTGAAGCGTCGGATCTGGCTTATCGCCGGCAGCCTGGATCTTGCTCGCGATGGCAGCGAGATCGGCTTGTGCTCCGATGAAGTGCGTAACCTGGTCATCCGTCAGCTTGATTTGCTTGACGTCATCGCTCGGGGACGGGGCGCCGTGCTCCGCCGCGGGCGCGTTCGGTGCTTTGGCATCCTCGGCGACAGCCAGCGCAATCCCGGCGAAAAGACCAAGTCCTCCGATAATCAAGCGTATTGCCGCCTTGGTCGAAGAGACCATCGTGTTCCTCCAATTGCGCTGCCCGCATCGCGCGGTATTGCTGCTTCGGACCTCTTACGCCCACTCGGCGGAGATTGAAAAAGCTTCGACTTCCCCGTTTCTCATTTTCATGCCGGTGTGTGGCGCTAAAGATCAGCTGGGATTTAACGCATGCAGTCTGCACCGCCAATGAACAAAGGAGACGAGAGCCTAGTCCCGTTATTTACGGTAACGGAATACCTCAGGTGGTATTATTTTACCGTATCAATATAATTGATTGATATTGCTAGTAAAATTTCGTCTATTGAAATTGCTCTTGCAAAGAACGCACACTTTCGGGTATGGACGCCCCTTCTCGGAACGCCACGTGCACCGATTGTTTTGAGTGCGCGCAGCCAATCCGCCAAGGAGCTTCAATATAATGTCTACCTATGTCGCCAAGCCGGCCACGGTGGAGAAGAAGTGGGTTCTCATCGACGCCGAAGGGCTCGTTGTCGGCCGCCTCGCCGCTCTCATCGCGACGCGCCTCAAAGGCAAGCACAGACCAATTTACACGCCGCATGTCGATTGCGGTGACAATATCGTCGTCATCAACGCCGAGAAGGTCGTCTTCACCGGCGCCAAGCGCGAAGACAAAGTCTATTATAAGCACACGGGCTATCCGGGCGGCATCAAGGAACGGACGCCGCGCCAGATCCTCGACAGCAAGCATCCCGAGCGGATCGTCGAGAAAGCCGTCGAGCGCATGCTCGCTCGCGGTCCCCTCCATCGCCAGCTGATGCGCAATCTCCGCGTCTACAAGGGCGGTGTGCATCCCCATGAAGCGCAGAATCCGGAAAAGCTCGACATCGCGAAGCTGAACCGCAAGAACGTGAGGGTCTAAGACCATGGTTACCGAAACAAAGACCCTCGCCGACCTCGCAGCCGTGAAGGGCTCGGAGCCCGAAGCTGCTCCGGTCCGCACTCAGAAGCTCGACAAGCTTGGCCGCGCCTACGCAACCGGCAAGCGGAAGAACGCCGTCGCCCGTGTGTGGCTGAAGCCCGGCAAGGGCATGATCACGGTCAACGAGAAGGACTACAAGGCGTACTTCGCCCGTCCGGTTCTTCAGATGCTGCTTCAGCAGCCGCTCGATCTCGCGAACCGCGCAACGCAATACGACATTCGTATTTCCGTCGCAGGTGGCGGTCTTTCGGGACAGGCCGGCGCGGTGCGTCACGGCATCTCGAAGGCGCTCACCTATTATGAGCCGGAGCTGCGAGGCGTATTGAAGAAGCAGGGCTTCCTGACGCGCGACAGCCGCGTTGTCGAACGTAAGAAGTACGGCAAGGTCAAGGCTCGCAAGTCCTTCCAGTTCTCGAAGCGCTAAGACGAGCGGTCCTCGTGAGACGAAAGCACAGCCCGCCCTTTTCGGCGGGCTGTTTGCTTTTCTGTCACTGGAGGGTTGCCGCAAGGGCACTGCGATGCCACATAGCCAAAGATTTTATGCCGTGTGCGGCGTGAGTTAGAACCGGGGGGTTCGGAGAGATAATGGACGCAGTGTTGAACGGTATTCATGAGCTGTGGACGGTTCTCGTAACCGACATCGGCTATCTCCTATCGCCCCACTGGTGGCGGACCCACGCCGTACCGCTTTTTAATATCCTAATGATCGACCTGACGCTGGCCGGCGACAATGCCATCGTGGTCGGGATGGCGGCTTCGCGCGTCGAGAAGTCGATGCGCACGAAGGTGATCTTCTGGGGCATCCTCGGGGCAGTTGTGCTCCGGATCATCTTCTCCGGTATCGCGCAGCAGATGCTTCAGGTGATCGGACTGACGCTTGCGGGCGGCATCCTCCTGCTGTTCGTCTGCTGGAAGATGTACAAGCAGATCGTCGAAGCGGACACCCACTCGATACATGAGGTGGAAAAGAACCTCGCTTCTTCCGATCCTCATCCGCATCCGACGACGTTCTGGAGCGCGCTCTGGACCATCATTCTCGCCGATCTTTCGATGTCGCTCGACAATGTGCTGGCGGTTGCTGGTGCGGCAGGTGAATCGACGCTCGTTCTCGTCATCGGCTTGGCGATCGCGATCGTCCTGATGGCCGTTGCCTCGACCTATATCGCGAAGCTGCTCGCCCGCTATCCGTGGATTGCATGGGTCGGACTGGCCATTATCCTCTATGTTGCAGCGGATATGATCTATCGCGACGGTCACAGGATCGTCTGCGCGAACTACGGGATCGGCTGCTCGGAGACGATCTGGCAGGGCATCAAGCATCGGCTTGGATTCGGTGGCTGACATGGCAACGGCGACGGCAGTGAAGACGAAGCTCGCACGGGTTTTCATCGATGGCGAGGCCGGAACGACCGGCCTCGAAATCCGCGAACGGCTCGCAGGCGTCGATTGCATCGACGTGAGGAGCATCGATCCGGCGAAGCGCAAGGATCGCGACGCGCGGTCTGCCATGCTGCGCGACGTCGATCTCGTCGTGCTGTGCCTGCCTGACGATGCCGCGCGCGAGACGGTCGCGCTCGCCGACGAGCTTGGTCCGAATGCGCCGAAGATCGTCGACGCTTCGACCGCGCACCGGGTCGCCGATGGCTGGGTCTATGGCTTCGCGGAAATGACCCGTGGCCATGCCGACGCCATTCGGTCAGCGACGCGGGTCTCTAATCCCGGCTGCTATCCGACGGGCGGCATTGCGCTGCTGAGACCGCTCGTCGACGCGGGCATCATCGAGCCGGATTATCCGATCACAGTCAACGCCGTCTCCGGCTATTCGGGTGGCGGCCGGCCGATGATCGAAGCCTATGAAGCAGGCACGGCGCCCGCATTCGAGCTTTACGGACTCGGCCTCGAGCACAAGCATGTGCCCGAGCTGCAGGCATATTCGGGATTGTCGCGGCGACCGATTTTCGTGCCGAGCGTCGGCAACTTCCGGCAAGGGATGCTCGTCTCCGTGCCGTTGCACCTCGATACGTTGCCCGGCAAGCCCTGCCTGCGCGATATCGAGCTGGTGCTCGACGAGCATTATCGGGGCAGCGAATTCGTGAGCGTCATCGCGGAGCCATCGGCGGCCATGAGCCGTCTTGAACCTGAGGCGCTCAACGGCACGGACAAGCTGGAGCTCTACGTGTTCGGCAAGAGCGCGCTGAACCAAGCGGTGCTCGTCGCGCGTCTCGACAATCTCGGCAAAGGCGCTGCCGGCGCCGCCGTGCAGAACATCAAGCTGATGCTCGGCCTCGGCTAGCATAGAAATCGCGCGGGACGACGCCTGCGCGATACACAGCGTGCAGGTGGACAACGGCGAGCATGAACACGATTGCGCCGCCACCCTGATGCAAGAGTCCGAGGTCCAAGCGGACATGCGTCAGCAGCGTGAAGACGCCAAGCGCGATCTGCGCGACGATCGCAGCTCCGAGCCATTGCGCCGTGATGCGGATGCGGTCGTCGACCGGTGTGCGGCTCGTCAGCCAGATCTGCACGAAAGCGAGGATAGCGACGAGATACGCCATCATGCGGTGATTGAACTGCGTCGCGGCGTGGCTTTCGAAGAAGCTCAGATATGCGGGCTTCATCCAGTAGTCGCTCGGCACGAACTGACCGTTCATCGACGGCCAGGTATTGTAGATATACCCGGCGCGGAGCCCGGCGACGAACGCGCCGAGTACGACCTGGAACAGAACGGCCGCGACGATGATGACGGCCAAACGCTTGATCAAGGTTGTCGCGACCTCGCCGGTAACGCGCGCCTCGCCCGGCCATTCTTCGAGAGCTGCCCAGACGAGCAGGCCGAGGATCATAAAGGCGGCCGTGAGATGCAGCGCGAGGCGATATTGGCTAACCTCGATGCGCTCGCTCAAGCCGGAACTCACCATGTACCAGCCGATAAAGCCTTGAAGAGCGCCCAGCGCCAGGATGCCCAGAAACTTCATTCCGGTGCCGCGCTTCAGCTTGCCTGTCCACCAGAAGTATAGGAACGGCAGCGCGAAAACGATGCCGATCGCACGACCGAGCAGACGATGGCTCCACTCCCAATAGTAGATGAACTTGAAGTCTTCGAGCGACATGCCCTGGTTCAGGGCGTGGTATTGCGGGATCAGCTTGTACTTCTCGAACGCCGCCATCCAATCGGCTTCGTTGAGCGGTGGGATCGCGCCGAGGAGCGGTTGCCATTCGGTGATCGATAGACCGCTTTCCGTCAGCCGCGTGGCGCCGCCGACGACCACCATGGCGAACACCAGCGCCGCCACGAGCCACAGCCAAAGCGAAACTGCGCGGCGACCGCCCTCACTGCCCTTAGCGGCCATCGTGGTCTGCTTTTCGGAAAGTTGCATCATCGTCATCGGCGGGGCATATCCTCGGGCCGTTCTCTGTCGCGTGTGATACTCTTTCATTGCAGCGGGACAATGCGCCCATGCGGCGCGGCCGTAGCAAATATCGCGGATTTTACTAAACGAATGACGCAACGCAAAAGAAAGCTCGTCGGCACGGTAGCTCTGCTTTTGCTCGTGGGCATCTATGCAATTCTAGCAGTGGCCGTTGCGGTCGTTCTTCAAGTGCGCAACGTCAGCAAATTCGCCGAACTCGCCTACTATGTCGTTGCGGGGCTGCTTTGGGTCGTTCCCGCCGGATGGCTCATCAGCTGGATGCAGCGTCCCGACCGCTGATCATTGTGCATACTCGCCGGCAAATGGCGAAACGGCGCGCAGGAAGCCATCCCTTATTGCGTAGGGCAAGCCCGACAAAAGAGCCGTGACGTAGCGCTGCTGTTGGAGATCGCCATGGAGCGAAAGTCGTGGCAGCGCGGTCATGCACTCCGCATGCGACCAACGTATAAGGCCGCGCCGCGACGTCACCGCCGTTTCGAGCCCGAGTGTCCGCGCGATCTCGAACTCGCGTGCTCCGACAACGCGCCTGTCGCCGCAAGGATAGCTCAGATGGCGGCACGGCTTGCCGATCTCACGGCTGACCCGTTGCACGCTTTCTTCGATTTCCCGCGCAGCTTCTTCCGCCGGAAGTCTGGCTAGCGCGAAGCGGCCACAGGTGTGAGCGGCGATGGTCGCGAGTGAATCTTTCGCCAGCGTTCGGATGTCGTTCCAGTTCATCACGCGTTCGCGGCAGAGCGCTACGGGATCGATGCCGGCTTGCAAGGCCATGCCGCGTGTGACGGCGCGTGCACGAGCTTCCGGAACGCTTCGCAGCCACTGACAAATGCTTTCGAATGCCTGCGCCTTATCGCGGTCGTTCGACAGCATGTAGACGCGCGGCACGCCATCGCGATCGATCTTCACGTCAGGCAGGCGCCGCAGCGCTTCTTCGAGCGTCAACCACCAGAGATCGCCTTCCCCGTCGGCACAGGTGATCGGGACGTATACCGTGAACGGTACGCCAAGCCTGCGGAAGATCGGATAGGCGAACTCAAGGCTGTCCTTGTAGGCGCCGTCGAGCGTGAAGACCGCGAATGGCTTCGCCGTTCGTCTCTTGCCGATCAGGCGCTGTCTCACGTCGTCCAGACCGATGGTTTCAAAACCATGTCTTCGAATAGACTCGATCACGGCTTCGAGGAACGCGGGCTTAATCTTGAGCTTGCCGTTCGGCTCAAACGGCCGCCGCTCCGCCGGAGTTACGTGGTGCAACGTAAACACCACTCCGTTTTTCGGAATATAGCGCGATGCGAGCGAACTTAATCCTGAATAATGGAGGGCAGAAAGCGCAGCCTTTCCCAGTTCGGAAGACGAACCCAACATGAAATACCCCAACGCATATGAATATCGATTTTCAATAAATTCTCAGGCACGTCGTGCCACTATTTCCCGTGTACGCGTCGCGAGTGCGATGCGGCTTGCAATCGGAGAAGCTGATGTTTCCAAGCGCCGATAATGCAGAATATCAATATCGGCGACCTCGAATCCTAGGAACATTCCCGCCGGTTCCGCCGGAGTAGCGGTTTCCCTGGGAGAGACGACAAGAACGCCAGCATCGAACCGACCTTCGATGCATTCGAAAAGGACTTTCGCCTCGTTGTGACGGCCGGTGACAATGATAAAATCATAGGCTTCATCGAGCGCGTCCAGCACCAGATTCAAGAAATCGGGATCCAGCTTTTGGCCCGATCCGGACATCGGCTCGCCGCTTCCGATGGCGTGCGCTCGCGTTCCCGGCAAATGCTGAATGATATCGTCGAAACTTGCCTTGCCGCGAACGAGATCGTTGAAGCCGAGCCGCATCTCGAGTCCGGTCGTGCGCGCAAACCCCTCGGCGGTCGGGCTCCAATCGACGAGGATCGTCTGCGCGCCGCCGTCGCTGAGCGACTTCGCGAGTTCGAGCGCGACACTGTAAGGGGCAACGGTCTCGGCCTCGCCCGTGATCATCGTCCGTTGACCGCCCCCGGACGGACGGCGCGCTTTAATGCGGACTGTGAGGGTGTCGATGTCTGAATAAGGAGGCAGCACGGCTGGCGTTTCGACGTCGACCGCCTTAGCGCTGGCCAGGGAGAACGATACTTCGGCCAGCGCGCTGCGCGCGGCAGCAATGTCGGCTCTCTCGCGGTCGAACATATCCTCGCGCATCGGCTCAGTGGGAGACGAAACTACAACGGGCTCCGGACGGCCATGTGCGGTGATGCTGCGGGCGTTGCCGCGCGCGCCAGCGGCAGAGTCGCCGCGACGTGCCTGAATAGAAACCCACGCCGTCGCGATTATCACCGCCGCTAATCCGATCAACACCGACAGCTCAATGCGCGGAGACAACACCGCACTGTGAAATCCGGGCACGAGCGGCAGGAGGGCGAAAGTTGTCACGCCAACTAGCGCGCCGATAAGGACGAACTGACGTGCATGCGTCTTCAGCCCTTCAGGGGCCTTCGGCACTTGAAGTTGCTCCGGTGAGGCGTGCGAACGCGACAGCATTAATCGAGCTCGATTGGGGGTTTCAGCGATGCCAGAGTAAGCGTCGCTCGAAGTTAGCAAGTGCTTAATCGATTTGAAAAAATGCGGTGCATCTCAGAAACTTTAGCGCGCCTCCGACTATTGTTTTGTTTTGCAGGACCACGCGGACACACCATCAGTCGGAATTATTCCCGGCGATAGCAGGAATAATTCTTCTTCTCTGGCGGCGCTCGCGAAAATCTCGACACTTGCTTGCCTATTGAGACGCGCGGACTCGCGTTTCAGACGAAGCGACAAGAGAGGTGCCGCGAGGTCCGTAATTGTGGGATCGGCACGACTTTTCCCAATAAAATGCCGAGCTTTCGCTGTTATCGATCATTTCCAATAAACGTCGCCGATTGAAATTTGCAGCGTAGAATCGAAAATGCGGTGTCAGCAGATGGCACGCTTCGGTTCGCTCGCTCGTTATAAAAATCCCGATGCAGGTTCTTTGACTGCGGGTCAGACAAGCATCGTTTTTGCCGCCTTTGCTTGACGCGCATACCTACGTGCGCCAAGAAGTTACAATGTTACAAGTTGAGCACAGCTGCTTCTTATGCCCTTGAGACGCCGACTTCTTGTTCTTGTCGCGCTTGTGCTGGCTCTCTGCCTCGTCGGCGGAGGGGCGCTGACCTATTGGTACGGCCTGCGCAAAGTCGATCTCGAAATGTCGTCGGCCATCGAAGTCGCGAGAAGCGCGGTCGGGGAAGCACTTTTATCGGTGACGTCGGGAACAGATTCCAGCGCGCAGGTGCAAAGGATCGTCTCGTCTTTCGACGGCGACCGTCATGTCCTGGCCCGACTTCTCGCTCCCGATGGAAAAGTGATTAGCGCATCGCACCTGGAACGGCCGACCGACCCGCCGCCGGAGTGGCTCTACCGGCTTCTCGCGGGCGAGCCGCGGTCGGCGGCATTCGAGCTGCCTGCAGGATTAAAAAAATTCGCGACGATCGAGATCTCCGCCGACCCCCACAACGAGGTCGGCGAGGTGTGGGAAGATCTCAAACTCAAGTTCTTGATCGTCGTCAGTTTCTGCGCGGTTGTTCTGACGCTGATTTACGCGACGCTCGGGAGAGCCCTGCGCCCACTGGAACAACTGTCGGTCGCGCTGAAACGCGTCGGCGACGGCGATTATACGGCGCACGTATCCGAGGACGGGCCTGAAGATCTCAAGGTCATTTACCAAGCCTTCAATCGCATGGCTTTGCAGTTGCAGACGGCGGAGCAGCAGAACCAGCGTTTAAACGAGCAGCTTTCGACCGTCCAAGAAGAAGAGCGATCGGAAATATCTCGCGATCTTCATGACGACATCGGACCGTTTCTCTTTGCTGCCGACGTCGATGCGCAGGCCATTCCATTGCTGATATCGCGCAGCGAGTCCGACGAAGTCGTCGAGCGCAGCAAGGCCATTCGCCAATCCGTGCAGCACATGCAGGTACATTTACGCGCCATCTTGAGCCGGCTCCGCCCTGCCCTTTTTATCGACCAGGGGCTTGCGATCGCAATTGAGCATCTCGTTGCGTTCTGGAAGGCGCGGCGTCCGAACATTGTGTTCACGACGGATATCGAGGACGCGCGCTTTCCGACCGGCATCGAGGAAGTCGCATTCCGGATCCTGCAGGAAGGCGCGAGCAATGCCGTTCGGCATGGCCGGCCGGCCGCCATCGGACTTGCGGCCCGGCAAACGTCCGACGGCTTGCTGCGGGTTGTCGTATCGGACGATGGCTCTGGCATCGCCGCAGAGGGTACGCGCGGGTTCGGACTCGCGGGAATGAAAGAGCGGGTGGCGTCGCTCAATGGGCGACTTCACATCGCCGATCGTGAAGGGGGGAAAGGCGTGATGCTGATTGTCGAGATACCGTTACCGAAGAACAAGAAAGAAAATCAACAACCGCTAGCGACGAGTGCAGCATGAAAATTCTTATCGTCGACGATCACGGTGTCGTTCGTGAAGGACTGCGAAAGTTGTTCGTCGCGCATTTCGAAGCGGAAGTCCTGGAAACGACAGGCATCGACGATGCCCTCGCAGTTTACGAGCGCGCGCGGCCGAATGTCGTCGTGCTCGATCTCAATCTCGACGGCGCGGGCGGGCTTGAGGTTCTGCGGCGCATCCTGGCGACCGACAGCGGGGCGCGGGTCGTCGTTTTCAGTATGCACCACGAGCCAATCTACGCCGTCCGGGCGCTGCGAGGCGGGGCGCGCGGTTATGTCAGCAAAAGTGCGCCGGTCGAGGAGTTGATCGCCGCCATCCGCAAAGTCGGCGCAGGGGAGCAATATATTGACCGGGATCTGGCATCGCGGATCGCGGTCAGCCAGATCTCATCAGACGATCCACTGCAATCGCTGTCCATTCGCGAAGTCGAGATTTTGCGGATGCTGGGCCAAGGCAAGAGCATGACGGCGATTTCGGAGAATCTCGGGATCGCCTACAAGACCGTCGCCAACATCTGCACTCAGATGAAGGTGAAACTTGGCGTCGACCGCACGGCCGATCTCATCCGGCTCGCAATCGAGACTCTCAAGGCCTGATCGGAATACGAAAAAAGGCGCGGGACATGCCCGCGCCTTGAAACTCGGCTGAGATTTTTTCTTACTTCGTGCCGGCGGTCGCTTTGATGTTGTCGAGACCTGCCTTGAAGATGGAGGTGATCACGTCACGGGCTTCCTTGTCGGTCTTGCCATCGGCCGGATCGAACACCGCCGACCAGGCGAAGTTAATCTCGTCTTCATCGTCATCGTCGGGCGTCAGGGCGAATTGTGCCTGATAATTTTTGACGGGCAGCGGGCTTTCGACGATTTCATAGCGATAGAAGTTCGGCTTCACGTCGAGCAGCTTTTCCTTGATTTTTCCGCCATCCTTGAGCGTCAAAACTCGGAATTTCGCGTCCCCTTCGGTGCTCTCCTCGCAGCTCGCAATGGCTGGATGCCAATCCTTGATCGCGCACCACCCTCCGAACTGGGTCCAGAGCCGCGCGCGCTCGTCGTTCATTTTTTTCGGATCGACTTTCAGCTCAAGCTTTTTGCCAACCGCAAGACTTGCGGCGTTGGCCTGCGTTGCAGCTGCGAGACCACCGGCGACCGCCGCAATGATTGCGAGGCCCGTTGAGACTTTCATTGCGTTCACTCCCATTGTTTTTGTCCGTTTTCACGCTCTTACGAGAAAAGCGGCCGTAGCCAACTTCACAAGCGCGTTACTTTATTACAATGGGAAAAATTGCGGGACGTCGATTAACGCTCAAGGGCGTTGTTTGACGACTTAAGCCGCGGCGGGACGGGGGTGTGCCTTGGTATCGAAAAACAGCGCCTGGCTGATGATTGCCATAACCGTGTCGCGCTGGAACGGCTTCGAAATGAGGAAGGTCGGTTCGGGGCGCTCCCCGGTCAGGACTTTTTCCGGATAGGCCGTGATGAAGATGATCGGCACCTCGCCCTCGGCGACAATTTCTTTCGCGGCCTCCAGACCGCTGCTGCCGTCCGCAAGCTTGACGTCGGCGAGAATGAGGCCGGGCTTCCTGCGTTTCACGGCGGCGAGCGCTTCGCCCTTGGTCGTCGCGACTTCCTGCACCGTGTGGCCCAGGCTCGCGACGATCGTTTCGAGATCCATCGCGATCAGCAATTCGTCCTCAATGATGAGAACGTTCGTTGCCACCTGATGGGCGATTTCCTGACCTGCGATTTCGAGGAGCTTCTCGACCTCGGACTTGTCGATCTCGAGAATTCCCGCAGTCTCGGCTGAGGTAAAACCCTCTACTGCGACCAGCAGAAAAGCCTGCCGAGGGAGAGAGCTGATGGAGTTGATCCGCCTCTGCGCCACGACGAGCGAATTCGCGCCATCGTCGCCGTCGTTAGCATCCAACCGAACGGAGTTCCAAACTCGCAAGAATTGGTGATAGAGCGCCATCCGCGCGGGTATATCGGTCGGGAAATCCGAGGGCGTCGACACCAGGCTTTCCAACAGCATCGCGACGTAAGCGTCCCCGCTCTGCTGTGCGCCAGTCAACGTGCGTGCGAACCGGCGTAGATATGGCAAATGCACACGGATCGTCTGCGCAATCGACATAGCGATGAACCTCCCATGCCAGCTGGGACGAAACAAATCCCCAGCTGGGGCACGCTTCGAGCCCGCTTAAACTTCGCGACGGCCAATATGTACCGAAACAACAACGCCCGGGCGAATAAGATGGTTCCATGCAGGAACAAATTCTTTCGCGCGGCGTTCGCAGGTGGCCCCCACTGGACAGTCTTACAGGAGTATGTCGCAATCGGGGCCGGTCGCACTCTTCTCAAAAGGCTCCTAGGTCAGTCATGCAGCACCGCCTCGATACGCCCGAGGATTGCAAGCGAACGGATGGCGAATTGCCAGAACCGGAGCGGCAGCCCGAATCGGAGGCCGCTAAACCTCCCGTCGCACAACTTCCCGGATTTGCAGCTCAACTCATCGGCCAGCGCATGCGGGCCATGTATGACACTATCGCGCAGGAGCCTGTTCCTGAAGACCTCCTTGAACTCATCCGTCAGCTGGAAGCGAAGGAGCGCTCGAAGTGACGGCAACGAAGAGCTTCGGGGACGCCTTGATCGAGGCTATCCCAAATCTCAGAGCCTTCGCGCACTCGCTCAGCGGCGACGCACAGCTGTCCAACGACCTTGTGCAAGAAACCTTGCTTAAGGCCTGGACGCATAAAGATTCCTTCGTTCCCGATTCCAACCTGAAGGCGTGGCTGTTCACAATTTTGCGCAACACCTACTTCACGCACTATCGCAAATCCCAGCGCGAGGAGTTGGACGAGGACCACGCGGCGATGAACGCCAGCGTACCGCCGGCGCAGCTGACACATCTTGAATTCGAAGACATGCAGCGTGCGCTGATGCGCCTTTCGCCCGACCATCGCGAAGCCTTGCTGCTCATAACGGCCGAAGGTTTTTCCTATGAGGACGCGGCGCGGGTCTGCGGATGCGCTGTCGGCACGATGAAAAGCCGGGTCAACCGCGCGCGAAGCAAGCTTTTAGAAGAGATGTCGGGTCAGTCCGACGAGGGTGCTCCGGGCGAGGGCGAAGAACCGTCTAAGAGTTCGTCCGGACTTTGACCGCCCCAGCGGGCCAGCCCATATTTAGCCACCTTGTTCCCTGCTGTTTCACTGACGCCAATCGCCTCCCGATTGCTGACGCTCATCTCTGGGGTTTCGACGAGAGGTGTTTCGATGCTATCCAGCAGCGCGACGCGGTAAGTTCGCGACGATGGATTATCTCCGGCCGTCCGCCTCCTTCGGGGAACAAATAGCCGGGTGCGCGCGTTGAATGGGGTTAAGCGAGACCCGAGGGGAGCAGTTTGATGTCGGAGCAGATCAGCGCTGTCGGATCCGAGAGATACCCGTCGGGTCCGGGCGGCGTGCTCATCGAAATGCTTCAGACGCTCCAGGCCGTTAAAGCAGGTGATTTTACCGTCCGTATGCGTGGTGACTGGGACGGCCTCGCGGGCAAGATCGCCGACACGGTAAACGACATTATTATCACCAATCAGCGCATGGCCGACCAGCTTCAGCATGTCGGGCATGCGGTCGGACGGGAAGGGTTGACCAACCAGCGGGTCAGGCTGGGCCTTGCCCTCGGCGCCTGGGGCGACATGGAGCAATCCGTCAACGGCCTGATCGACGATCTTCTCCAACCGACGACGGAAGTGACGCGCACGATCGAAGCCGTGGCGCAGGGCAACTTGCTTCAGCCGATGCGGTTGGACGTCGACGGCCGCCCCTTGAAGGGCGAGTTCTTGCGATCGGCGACGATCGTCAACACGATGATCAAACAGCTTTCGGTCTTTACGTCGGAAGTGACGCGCGTTGCCCGCGAAGTCGGTACGGAAGGCAAACTCGGCGGTCAGGCGCAGATCCGCGAAGTGACGGGCGTCTGGAAAGACTTGACCGAGAGCGTCAACTCGATGGCGTCCAACCTCACGGGTCAGGTCCGAAATATTGCAGAAGTGACGATTGCCGTTGCGAACGGCGACTTGTCGAAAAAGATTACCGTCGACGTGCGCGGCGAGATCCTGCAGCTCAAGGAAGCCATTAACACGATGGTGGAACAGCTGCGTTCGTTCGCGGCTGAAGTGACGCGCGTTGCCCGCGAAGTCGGCACCGAGGGCCGCCTCGGCGGACAGGCTGTCGTGCCCGGCGTGGGCGGCACTTGGAAAGACTTGACCGACAACGTCAACCTGCTCGCCGCCAACCTCACGACGCAGGTTCGAAACATCGCCGAAGTCACGACGGCCGTGGCGCGCGGCGACCTCTCGCGCAAGATCACAGTCGACGTCAAAGGCGAAATTCTCGAACTCAAAAACACCATCAACACGATGGTGGACCAGCTCAATGCCTTCGCGTCGGAAGTGACGCGTGTTGCGCGCGAAGTCGGCACCGAGGGCCGCCTCGGCGGTCAGGCTGCGGTGCCGGGCGTCGCCGGTACGTGGAAAGACTTGACCGATAACGTCAACTCGATGGCCGGCAACCTGACGGGTCAGGTGCGCAACATCGCCGAAGTCGCGACGGCCATCGCACGCGGCGACTTGTCGAAGAAGGTGACGGTCAACGTCTCTGGCGAAATCTTGCAGCTGAAGGAGACCATCAACACGATGGTCGATCAGCTCAACGGTTTCGCGGGCGAGGTCACGCGCGTTGCGCGAGAAGTCGGCACCGAGGGCAAGCTCGGCGGTCAGGCGCAGGTGTCGGGCGTCGCCGGTACATGGAAAGACTTGACCGATAGCGTCAACTCGATGGCATCCAACCTCACGACGCAGGTTCGAAACATCGCCGAGGTTTCCGGCGCCATCGCGCGCGGCGACTTGTCGAAGAAAATCGACGTCGATGTCAAAGGCGAAATTCTCGACCTGAAGACCACCATCAACACGATGGTGGACCAGCTCAATGCCTTCGCCTCAGAAGTGACGCGCGTTGCGCGCGAAGTCGGCACCGAGGGCAAGCTTGGCGGTCAGGCCCAAGTGTCGGGTGTTGCCGGCACCTGGAAAGACCTCACCGACAACGTGAACTCGATGGCGGGCAACCTGACGGGTCAGGTGCGCAACATCGCCGAAGTGACGACGGCCGTGGCGCGCGGCGACCTTTCGCGCAAGATCACGGTCGACGTCAAAGGCGAAATTCTCGAACTCAAAAACACCATCAACACGATGGTGGACCAGCTCAACGCCTTCGCCTCGGAAGTGACGCGCGTTGCGCGCGAAGTCGGCACAGAGGGCAAGCTTGGCGGTCAGGCCCAAGTGTCGGGAGTTGCCGGTACCTGGAAAGACCTCACCGACAACGTGAATTTCATGGCCGGAAACTTGACAGCGCAGGTGCGAAACATCGCCGAAGTCGCGACGGCCATCGCGAGCGGCGACTTGTCGAAGAAGATCACCGTCGACGTGCGCGGCGAGATCTTGCTGCTGAAAGAAACGCTCAACACCATGGTCGAGCAGCTGCGTTCGTTCGCTGCCGAAGTGACGCGCGTTGCGCGCGAAGTCGGCACCGAGGGCCGCCTCGGCGGACAGGCCGTCGTGCCCGGCGTCGGCGGTACATGGAAGGACTTGACCGACAACGTCAACCTCCTCGCCGCCAACCTCACGACGCAGGTTCGAAACATCGCCGAAGTCACGACGGCCGTGGCGCGCGGCGACCTTTCGCGCAAGATCACGGTCGACGTCAAAGGCGAAATTCTCGAACTCAAAAACACCATCAATACGATGGTCGATCAGCTCAACGCCTTTGCATCCGAGGTGACGCGTGTTGCGCGCGAAGTCGGCACCGAGGGCCGCCTCGGCGGTCAGGCTGCGGTGCCGGGTGTCGCCGGTACGTGGAAGGACTTGACCGACACGGTGAACGTCATGGCCGCAAACCTCACCGAACAGGTGCGCGGCATCGTCAAGGTCGTGACCGCCGTTGCGAACGGCGATCTCAAGCCGAAGCTTACCGTAAAATCGAAGGGCGAAGTCGCGGCGCTTGCCGAAACGATCAACGACATGACTGAGACGCTCGCGCTCTTCGCCGATCAGGTGACGACGGTGGCGCGCGAAGTCGGCGTTGAAGGCCGTCTCGGCGGCCAGGCGAACGTGCCGGGCACGGCGGGCACGTGGAAGGACTTGACCGGCAACGTCAACCTGCTCGCCGCCAACCTCACGACGCAGGTGCGCGCCATCGCCGAAGTGACGACGGCCGTGGCACGCGGCGACCTTTCGCGTACCATTCAGGTCGAAGCGCGCGGCGAGGTCGCCGAACTCAAAGACTACATCAATACGATGATCGGCAACCTGCGTCTCACGACGCAGCTCAACACGGAACAGGACTGGCTGAAGACGAACCTCGCACGGTTCACCAGCATGTTGCAGGGCCAGCGCGACGTAGCAACCGTTTCGCGCAAACTGCTTTCCGAGCTCGTTCCGCTTATCAATGCGCATCAAGGGGTCATCTATCAGTACGATCAGGCGAACACCGAACTGAAGCTTCTCGCGACCTATGCGGGTGATACTCAAGTTCCCTACCCCGAGCGGCTCGAACTCGGCTCGAGCCTCATCGGCCAGTGCGCGATCGAAAAACAGCCGCGTGTCCTGACTGATATTCCTGAGCCGACGGGCACCATCGACGCCGTCGTCTTCAAGGCTCCGCCCCGCAGCGTCATCGTGCATCCGATCACATTCGAGGATCGGATCAAGGCCGTGATTTCGCTCAGCTCACTGCAGAATTTCGAGCCTGCGCAGCTGACCTTCCTCGAGCAGCTGTCTGTTTCGATCGGCGTCGTGTTGACGAGTATCGAAGCGACCATGCAGACGGAAAGTCTGCTGATGCAGTCGCAGCAGCTCGCCGCCGAGCTGCAGGATCAGCAAAAGGCCATGCAGAAGACCAACGAAGAGTTGGCGCAGAAGGCGCAGCAGCTCGCCGAACGTAACGTAGAAGTCGAACGAAAGAACGAAGAAATCGACCAAGCGCGGCGCGCGGTCGAAGAAAAGGCCGCCGAGCTTGCCCTCACCTCGCGCTACAAATCCGAATTCCTCGCTAACATGTCTCACGAGCTGCGGACGCCGCTCAACAGCATCCTGATCCTCGGCCAGCAGCTGAGCGATAATCCCGATCATAATCTTACGGAAAAGCAGGTGGAATTTGCGCGCACGATCCACGGCGCCGGAACCGACCTGCTCAATCTGATCAGCGATATCCTCGACCTTTCGAAGATCGAATCCGGCACCGTGTCGGTCGATGCCGAGGAGGTCGCGTTCGGTGGCTTGATCGAAGCCGTCGCACGGCCGTTCCGGCACGAGGCGGAACGGCGTGGCCTCGACTTCCAGGTCACGTTCGACGCCGATCTCGGCAAGACGATCTTCACGGATTCGAAGCGTTTGCAGCAAGTCTTGAAGAACTTGCTGTCGAACGCCTTCAAGTTCACCCGCGAAGGCCACGTCCGGCTGACGGTGAAGTCTGCCCTGGCAAAATGGAGTTCCGACCACCCGATTCTGTCTACCGCTTCGACCGTCGTTGCGTTCGAGGTTCAGGATTCCGGCATCGGCATCCCTTCCGACAAACAGAAGCTCATCTTCGAAGCCTTCCAGCAGGCCGACGCCAGTACGAGCCGCAAGTATGGCGGCACGGGCCTCGGCCTCGCGATCAGCCGCGAGCTTGCGCACTTGCTCGGCGGTGAAATTCAGTTGACGAGCGAACCGACCGTCGGAAGCGTGTTCACGCTGTTCCTGCCGTTGCGGTATGCATCGCTGGCCAGCGAAGTCCGGACGAAATCCGATGCGAGCGCTGCCCCAACGGTCGCGCTTTCCCATCCAGGACTTCTGCCCTCGACGATCGACGACGATCGCGACAGCATCGCGGCCGGCGATGACGTCTTGCTGATCGTGGAAGACGACGCCAACTTCGCGCGAATTCTTCTCGATGCTGCGCATGAAGAAGGATTCAAAGGTATCGTTTGCCAGCGTGGTGTCGATGCCATGGCGCTCGCGACCGATTACAATCCGACGGCGATATCGCTCGATATCCATTTGCCCGACGTGCTCGGCTGGTCGGTGCTCAGCCAATTGAAGCATAATCCGCTGACGCGCCATATTCCCGTACAGGTTCTGACGCTCGACGACGACCGCCACCACGGCCTCGCTCGCGGCGCCTATTCGTTCCTGACCAAGCCGCTGCAAGCGGATCAGCTCAAATCGGCGCTACGCAAGATCAGCACGTTTTCAAATTCGGCGACCAAGCGGCTTCTCATCGTGGAGGACGATCCGGCGGAGCGGCTCAGCATCTCCACTCTCATCAAGGATGCCGACGTTGAAATTCTGACCGCTGCTGACGGCGCCTCGGCCATCGACATTCTTGAGCGCGAGTCCATCGATTGCGTCGTTCTCGATTTGAAATTGCCGGACATGTCCGGGTTTGAAATTCTCGAGCACATGAGCCGCAAGGATGCGATGCGCGACATCCCGGTCATCGTCTTCACTGGGCGCGAACTGTCGAGCGACGAAAACTTGCAGATACGCCAATATGCGCGCACAGTTGTCGTTAAAGGCGTGGAATCTCCTGAGAGGCTTCTCGATGAGACGGCGCTGTTCCTGCATCGCGTCGTCACCGACCTGCCCGCCAAAAAACAAGAGCTGCTTTCACGCCTGCACGACACAGACGACTACCTAATTGGCCGCAAAGTTCTTTTGGTCGACGACGACGCGCGCAACATTTTCGCCTTGAGCAGTCTTCTGGAACGCCGAGGCATGGAGGTTTTGACGGCGACCACCGGCCTCGAAGCCATCGAGACGCTAAGCACGACGGATGTCTCGATTGTTCTCATGGACATCATGATGCCCGAGATGGATGGTTATCAGACGATGCAGAAAATTCGCAGCAGCGAGAAAAACCAGCGTCTGCCGATCATTGCGCTCACGGCCAAGGCCATGAAGGGCGATCGCGAGAAATGCCTGGAGGCGGGGGCTTCCGACTACCTCGCGAAACCAGTCGATACCGAGCAGCTGTTGTCGGCGCTGCGTATGTGGCTGCACCGGTGACGAGGGGAAGCATGCCGAGCGCACCCGTTTCGATCGAGCCCATCAACATTCTGCTGGTCGACGACCAGCCAGGCAAACTGCTGACATACGAAGCTATTCTCGATGGCCTCGATGCCACGCTCATCAAGGCGACGACAGCCGAGGAGGCGCTTACCGCCCTGCTGAAGACGGATATTGCGGTCATCCTGATGGATGTCTGCATGCCCGATCTCGACGGCTTCGAGCTCGCGGCCATGATCCGCAATCATCCCCGGCACGAGAAGACGGCCGTGATTTTCATCTCTGCGGTCCGGCTCGAGACCGAAGATCTCTTGAAAGGTTACCGGACCGGCGCCGTGGATTACGTATCGGTTCCCGTCGTCCCGGAAATTCTCAAGGCGAAGGTGCAGATCTTCGTCGAGCTTTATCGAAAGAGCCGTGAACTCGATGCGTTAAACGCTGAACTCGAGGAACGCGTCCGGCAGCGCACGGAGCAGCTCGAAGAGTCGCACGCAGCGCTGCAGCAGAGCGAAGAGAGCCTGCGTCTTGCGAGTGAAGCCGCGAAGCTTGCGACATTCGAATACGATTCGGAAACGCAAACGCTGCAGTGGTCAGCGAACATCTCCGATGTCTTCCATCGCAATGTTCCTCAGCGGATGTCGTTCGAGGACTTCATGGAGATCGTCCACGATGACGACCGCGAGATGGTCCTTAATTACGTCCGGACCGCGAACTACGGCGAGACAACTGCGGAACTAGAATATCGCGTTACGAGCGCGCGAGGCGTCTCGTGGATTCTCGCGCGCGGACGCGCTCTCCAGACTAGCAATACCGCGACGCATCGCGTACTCGGCACGATCCTTGACATCACCGAGCGCAAATCGGCCGAAAGCCATCAGCAGTTGCTGATGGCCGAGCTGGATCATCGCGTAAAAAACATCCTCGCCAATGTTGCCGCTATCGCGCGGCTTTCAAGCTCGAATGCGGTCTCCGTGGCATCGTTTGCATCGGCGCTCGACGGGCGCATCCACGCGATGTCGTCGGCACACGACTTGCTGAGACAAAGCAGCTGGACTGGTGTCGATCTTCATGAACTCGTGCAAGGCGCACTCGCGCCGTTTCGCTCGCGAGGCGATAACGACATCATCGTAGAGGGCGACCGCATCCGCCTGACGTCGAAGTTCGGCCAGTCTATGGCGCTTGTCCTGCATGAGCTTGTGACTAACGCGGTTAAGCACGGCGCATTGTCGACGCCCGGCGGAACTGTCCATGTCGAATGGTCGCGTGTCACCACGGCGGAGGGCGAAAAAATCGCGTTTTCCTGGAAGGAGCGCGGAGGTCCTCACTGCTTCCTTCCAGAGCGAAAAGGTTTTGGATTAGCGGTCATACGCAGCGCGGCGTCCGAATGCGGCGGCGTGGCTCACATGAACTTCGCGCCGGAAGGATTCCAGTTCGATTTCCAGGGTGAGCTTTCATCCAGGACACAGCTGGTCGGCACGCGTCATATCGCGATCGTACCCCGCGCGCCTATTCCGGCGGCGAACGCTCCGGCTTCCGGAAACTGCCGCATTCTCCTCGTTGAGGACGAGGCGTTGATCGCGATGCAGCTGAAGCTCGACCTCGAAGCGGAAGGCCATACTGTCGTCGGTCCCTTCGGCCAGCTTTCGGAAGGATTGCGCGCCGCCGGGGAGGCAAATTTTGATATCGCGCTCCTCGATATCAATCTCGGTGCCGACAACAGCGCACCAATCGCCGAAATTCTCGACCGGCGGATGATCCCCTTCGCGTTCACCACAGGTTACAACGATCTCGTTTTCCTGCCGCCGCGACTGCGGGAACATCCTCACTTGAAGAAGCCGTACAATCCGGGAGACGTCAAAGATCTCGTGAAGATGTTAGGCTATCGCGCGAAAGACCATCGCGCCGCGAATGCGTCCAATCAGGTTGCGTAAGCGAACACCTTCAGGACGCGAGCATCTTCGAACTCGCAATTTGCGTGCAAAGCGGAGGAGCCCGTGCGGCCTCTTGTGCAGCGCACGAAACAATTGTCACCCTTCGCGAGTTGTCGACGTTTGCAAGCCCTATTCCCGGGGGAATTGATGACTGCCGCTTCTTACCGTTCTTCGCTCGACGTCGCCGCAATCGGCAATGGGCGCGTCGCCGCGCTCATAGACAAGGGCGGACGCATCGTCTGGTGGTGCTTTCCGCGACTCGACGGAGATCCGATCTTCTGCCGGCTTCTCGCGGGCGACGAGGAAAAAGGGTTTTGCGACGTCGTGCTCGATGGACAGGTGTCGGCGACCTCGGCCTACATTCGCAATACCTGTATTCTCGAAACGATTTTAGTTTCCGAGAGCGGCGCGGCGGTGAAGATCACAGATTTCGCGCCGCGGTTCTGGCGCTTTGACCGCTCGTTTCATCCGACGCAGCTCATGCGCCGCATCGAGCCGCTGCGCGGCTTGCCTCGCGTGACGGTGCGCGTCCGGCCGACCCACAGCTACGGTCAGGTTGCGCCCAGCGCCTCGCACGGCTCGAACCACATTCGCTACATCTGCGGCACGACAGCGGTGCGCGTGACGACGGATATTCCCGTCTCGTATATCGTGCACGAAACGACGTTCGCGTTGACCCATCCGACGACGCTCGTGATCGGATCCGACGAACCGATCGACAGCTCGATGGATGCGCTGTCGCGCGAGTTTCTCGAACGCACGCGCGATTTCTGGGTTGCTTGGGTTCGCGGCCTCGCTGTCAGCTACGAATGGCAGCCGGAAATCATTCGCGCCGCCATTCTGCTGAAGCTTTGCACCTTCGAGGAGACGGGCGCGATCACGGCGGCGCTCACGACGTCCATTCCTGAGGCGCCGAACACGCCGCGCACCTGGGACTACCGTTTCTGCTGGCTGCGGGACGCCTACTTCGTCATTCGAGCCTTGAATAGGCTCGGCGCGACGCAGTCGATGGAGAATTACCTCGATTACATCACCACCATCGTCGGTGACGGCAAGAGCCCGCTGAAGCCGCTTTACGGCATCGTCCACAACGACACCACCGCCGAGCGGATAGCGCCCGATCTCAAGGGTTTTCAGGGCATGGGGCCAGTGCGCCTCGGCAACCTCGCCTCGGACCAGCTGCAGCACGATGCCTACGGCAGCGTCATTCTCGGCGCGACGCATATGTTCATCGATCAGCGGCTGCCGCGCATGGGCGATGTCAGCCTCTTCCGCGAGCTCGAAGCGCTCGGCGAGCAGGCGCGGCACCTCTATCTCGAGCCGGACGCGGGTATCTGGGAATATCGCGGGCGCCAGCGTATTCACACGCATTCGGCAACGATGTGCTGGGTTGCCTGTGATCGTCTTGCGCGTATCGCTCAACTGCTCGGCCTCGGCGATCGTGCGTCCTATTGGACGGCGTCGGCCGAGAAGATCCGAGGAGAAATTCTCTCGCGCGCATGGAGCGAGAAGCGCGGCGCCTTTACCGGCGCATTCGACCATCAGGAACTCGACGCAAGCGTGCTGCTGCTCGCCGATCTCGGATTTCTGCCCCCGAATGATCCGCGCTTCGTCAAAACTTGCACGACCATCGGTCGCGAGCTGATGCGTAACGGCCTGATGCTCCGCTATGCGGCCGAAGACGATTTCGGGCTGCCGGAATCGGCGTTCCTCGCCTGCCAGTTTTGGTACATCGATGCTCTCGCCTCGATCGGGCGGGCAGATGAAGCACGCGAGCTGTTCGTTGAGTTATTGAAGCATCGCAATTCGTTCGGCATGCTGAGCGAAGACCTGCATCCGGCGACTGGCCAGCTTTGGGGAAATCTCCCCCAGACCTATTCCATGGCCGGACTGATCAACTCGGCCATGACGCTGTCGCGGAAGTGGGAAGAGGCGTGGACGACTTCGGGAGCGGCGTACCACGATAGCAGAAGCAGCAACGGCCAAGCGCACGGCGAGCACGATGCCCGCGTCGGCGTCGGCGGCCTCGACATTAACGGATAGAGGGCGCTCTGCCGCGCGTGCGGCGTGTCGTTGCCTGTTTCAAGACAGCGACCAGAAGACATTGCACTCCATCCTTGTCGAACTGGCGTTCGACCTGCGCCGTTGGAAACCCGCTGTCGATCAGGATTGTGCCGAGGCCGCGGCGCTCCGGCATCTCGACCGTGGGGCCGCCGCTCTCGCTCCAAAGGAGTTCGAAGCGGCTGTCGTCGTTTTCGAGCCGCGTCAATGTCCAGGTGACGCGCACCTTGCCGGTATCGTTCGACCACGCGCCATACTTGATGGCATTCGTGCCGAGTTCATGCAGCGTGAGGGCCAACGCGCTTGCGACATCGCCCGGGACGATCGTCTCGGCCCCACGCATATCGAAGCGCGCCCTTCCCGGCGGCACCAACGGCTTTAGAGTTTCGGAGATCAACTCCGTCAAGGAGGCGCCGATGAAACTGCGCGTGGCGATGAGATCCATCGCGTTGCCCATCGCCGATAAGCGCCCCGCGAGCACAGTTGCGAATTGATCGACATCCCGCGTGAAGCGCGCGGATTGGCTGATGAGCCCCGCAATAACAGCAAACGTATTTTTCAGGCGATGGCGAAGCTCGACGTTAAGCTGTTCGAGTTGCAGTTCACCTAATGCACTGTCTTGTAACAAGGCTTCGCTGCGCGCCCGCTCGTCGAGAAGTGTTTCCACCTTTCGGTTAAGAAGGTTGACCACCGCAACGATCAGTAGCGCAAAGATCGTGAAGCTCGATAGCGCCACGATCGCCTCACTCGTGACGGGGAACCAGCCGGGACCCGGAAAAAAGAAATACAGGCTGAACGCCAGCGATGCCACGATCACCAGGAGGCCGGGACCGGTTCCTGCAATCAGAGACGTCAGCAGAACGGCAACGAAAAACGTCAGGAACGGCGTGTTCTCTTCAAGCCATTCCGACAGCCCAAGACGCGTCGCTGCGGCCGCAGCGAATATCACGAAACCCAATGGATAAGCGTATTGAGGCTTGCGCCTGAGCCGCGGGAAAACCCGCTCAATCAGGTTGTCAACCAGCCGAACCAGTCGCGGCACGAACGGATCGCGCCTCCCTTTAAAATTCCAAACGAAAGGCGCAGCAAGCTGTCGCCGCGCCCCCGACTTCGCGCAGCATTCCGTTAGCATGTCCTAGCGATTCAGGCGAGGCCGCAGCAGCACCAAGGGGTGCGGCCCTGGCGCCGGGAGCAGGTCCGGGAAACCTGGAATATCCGGGGCCGATCATAACGTTGTGAGATAGATGGGAACCCCTTGCAATCTCGGGGGTTTATTCTCCGGAATGCCACGCGGGGACTGGCGTTTACCAACAGCTTCGCGGCAGGCAGAAGGAGGTCTCTTGGCCAGACTCGTCATGGTCTCAAATCGTGTCATCGACTTCAACGCTGCCCAACAGGCAGGTGGCGTGGGTGTCGCGATTTACAATACTTTAGCCCAGCAGAGCGGTTTCTGGTTCGGGTGGGACGGACAAATCGATGACGATCCGTCATCGGAACCAAAATCAACGACGGTCGGCGGGCACACGACCGTAACACTGCCGTTAACCGCGGCCGACTATAACGACTACTATCTGGGCTACTCGAACTCCGTTCTTTGGCCGGTCTTTCATAACCGGCTCGACCTCGCTCAATTCGAGGCTGGCTATTATAGTCGCTACGTCGAGGTCAACGAAAAATTCGCGCGCAATCTGGCTCCGCTGATCGAGCCCGACGACGTGATCTGGGTGCACGACTATCATCTGCTGCCGATGGCTCTTGAGCTGCGCAAGCTCGGCATCGAAAATCCTATCGGATATTTTCTGCACATACCCGTCGGACCTGCTCAGGCGCTTCTTGCGATTCCCGAAAACAAGGAAATCGCTCGTGCGCTCGGGGCGTTTGATCTGATCGGCGTGCAGACGCAATCGGATGTCCGCAACCTCATCGATTTCCTGCAGCAGAGCGTGGCGGGACGGCTTTTGCCGTCGGGTCGTATCCGTGTGTTCGAAGCGGAACTGGAGATCGGTTGTTTCCCCGTGGGGATCGACCCCAACGACTTTGCGTTCGGTCCTGGTGAAGCGGAAGCTCTGGCCGCCACCGAAACGGGCGATATCCATCGTATCATCGGCATCGATCGTCTCGATTACACCAAGGGCTTGCCGCAGAAGTTCAAGTCCTACGGCAAGTTCCTCGAAGCCTATCCCGAATATCGCCGACGTATCGTACTCTCTCAATTTGCGCCCCCGACGCGTGAAAGCGTGGAAGCTTATGCCGACATCAAGGCGGAGCTCGAATCTCTCGCGGGGTCAATCAACGGGCTTTATGGCGAACTCGACTGGGTGCCGATCAATTACATTCACCGGACCATTCCGCGCAGCGAGCTTCGCGATATCTACCGCACATCGCGTATCGGCTGGGTGACCCCACTGATGGACGGAATGAATCTCGTCGCGAAGGAATATATCTCCTGCCAGGATCCGGCCGATCCGGGGGTTCTGATCTTGTCGAAATTTGCAGGCGCCGCCGATCAATTGCAGGACGCAGTGCAGGTTAACCCCTACGACCTTGGCGATCTCGTCCAAGGGCTTCGAACGGCGCTTGAAATGCCGCTCGACGAACGGCAAGCCCGACAGAAGAAGCTAATGGGCGTCGTTCGCAAGAGTGACTCCAACGCCTGGGGCCGCGGCTATTTTGAAGCTCTTTCCAAGGCTGGGCAGCGCCGCGCAAGCCGTTTAGCGAAATCACCGGAAATGCGTAAGGCACTCGAACGTCTACAAGGCGAAGCCAAAAAAAACGGCCGTGATGGCCGGATAGCGCTGAATGTGGGAACATGATGCCCGCCAACGTAAACAAAATAAGCATCTCGGCATCGGAAGATATGATCGCGAACCCCAATATTCTCTGCGTCGATATCGGCGGTACGCTGATCAAAGCTGCAACGGTGAACGAGGCGGGCACCCTCGTCTCCGACTTCATTACGACCCAGACGCCAAAACCGTCGACGCCGGGGGTTATTGTCGACCTCGTGGTGGACGTCGTCAAAACGCTTCCAGCATTCGGCCGCGTTTCCGTAGGATTTCCGGGAGTAATTGGGCGTCACCACGTCATGACTGCGCCGAACCTCGGTACGCAGCAGTGGATGGAGTTCGATCTCGAACAGAATTTGAGTCAGAGGCTGAATGCCCCTGTTCGTGTTCTCAATGATGCGATCGTCTATGGCCTCGGCGTGGCCAAGGGACCGGGGCGCGAATGCGTCCTGACGCTCGGCACCGGCATGGGGTGTGCGCTCTTCGTCAACGGATCGGCTTTCTTTGGTCTAGAACTCGGCCAGCATCGCGCAATCGACGATTGCAACTATGACCAATACATCGGCCATTCGGCATATGTAGAGCTTGGCGTCGATGCTTGGAACGAGCGTGCGAAATACGTTTTGAAGTCCGTATACGCCTTGACGAATGTCGACCACATTTACGTTGGCGGCGGTAATTCGCGACGCATGACCTTCAACCTTCCACCGTGGGCAAGCGTGGTGCCGCCCTCGACAGGCATCTCTGGCGGCGCGCGGCTATGGCGCGCGGATATGGACCAATGGTTCCGTCAGAGCGGCGATGTCGGCGGAGTGCGAACGGAGATACGATGAACGTTCTCACCATTGGCGGCGCAATGGTTGATACGATCGTCACGATCGCAAGCGACAAGATCGAACAGATCAAGATGCGCAACGCCGAGAGTTCGTTTCTGCTCCTCGAAGAAGGTCAAAAAACGGAAGCGGAGCATATCGCATCAAGCGGCGGCGGGGGGGCGTTGAACGCAGCAGTCGCGATGGCAAGACTGGGGCACACGACAGCCATCATTGCGAAGATCGGCAGAGACGACAAAGCTCAGTCCATCCGTTCGCTACTTGGCGCAGAAAGCGTCGACGTTTCCTGGCTCGCTGCCGACGATAACGAACCGACGGGGGCATCGGTCATTATTTCATCTCATGAGCGCAACGCGGCCGTCTTTACCTATCGCGGCGCAAATACGCGACTTCAGGCCAGCGATCTTCCGCCCGAAGCGTTTGCCGGACGGCGGCTCGTCTATCTGGCCAATTTCAGCAATGAATCCGCGAACTGTTATCCGCTCGCAGTCGAACGGGCGAAGGCTGCGGGCGCACTGCTTGCCGTCAATCCCGGCATTCGCCAGCTCACCGCGCGCTTCGATGATTTTTGGCAAAGCCTACCACAGGTGGATGTCCTCTGCCTGAACCGCGTCGAGGCGCAGGCCCTGATGCCACACCTTCTGCAGTCGTTCGGCGACGGCGGCGCACCGCTGCTCGATACGAGCGACGATGTCGTTCCTCCGCTCGCGAAGCGCGGCCTGAGGAATGGTGGCTACGAGATGACGCTCGTGAAGTTTCTGACGTCGCTGCTCACGCTTGGAGTTGGCGTCGTGGTCCTGACGGACGGTGCGAACGGGGCATTCATCGCACGCGGATCGCGGCTTCATTACCGCGCTGCGCAACACGTCGTCGCAGCCGCAACAACCGGGGCCGGTGACGCGTTTTCAGCTACGTTCGCAAGTTACTTCGCAGATACGAACGACGCTGCGCTTTCGCTGACCGCGGCTTCGATCAACGCCGCGAGCGTCGTGCAATTTATCGATACGCAGACGGGCCTCTTGTCCCGTCCGGCGTTGGAACGCGAGATCGGCCTGACAAGCGAGGCGTCGCTTTTCAGTTTATCGATCTAAGCAAAGGATTCATTTGAATGCAGCATGCGCGGGACAGCAGTTCGTGGAGCGAAAGCGATCTCTCTTTGCGGGATCACGTGGGCACTCTGCGCGCGAACGTCGAGCGGCTTGTGGCGGCAGACGAGCCCGTCGCGCTTTATCTCGATGTCGATGGCACGCTTCTCGACGTCGCGTTGACGCCGTCGACGGTTCACATTCCGCCGGGACTTCCAGAGCTCCTCGACGCGCTTTCCCAACGATTGTCCGGCGCGGTCGCCATCGTGACCGGGCGACCATTGGAAGAAGCCGATCATCTATTGAGCCCTGCGCGGCTGGTTGCTGCGGGCGTTCACGGCGCACAAATGCGCCTCTCGGTCTCCGGAGGAATCGAGAGCCTGGCGCCGAGCTTCGATCCCTTCCTGCATGCCGATATCAAGAAAATCGTGCAAGACCTGCCGGGCATCGTGTTCGAGGACAAGGGCAACGGCGTCGCCCTTCATTACCGGCTGGCGCCGGAGCAGCAGCCTGCCCTCTTGCTAATGCTTGAGAACCTTCTCCCGAAATATCCGAACCAGTTCGCGATCTGCGGCGGGAGGAAAGTCATAGAAATTCTTCCGCTGGGATTTTCGAAAGGCCGCGCGCTGCGGAAGCTCGCGACGTTACCGGCGTTCGCGAACCGAGTGCCGGTGATGATCGGCGACGATATCGCCGATGTCGACGCGTTTCAGGCGGCGGAGGATCTTGGCGGTTTCGGTCTTAAAGTTGCGGGCGAGCACTTTTCCAAAGAGGAAGCGACGTTCCAGGGGCCGGCAGACGTCCTCAGTTGGCTACAGGTGCTGTCGCATTCTCGACACCCATAGCGATCGCGGGCGGCTCAGCGCCTGGCTTACGCCGCCTGATCGCCCGGCGATTTTGTTTCAAGATACTTTGCGAATTGCAGCTTGAAGAGGCGATTATACGCGCCGCCCTGCGCCATAAGCTGCTCGTGCGTTCCGCTTTCGATAACGCGGCCTGCTTCGATAACGTGAATCAAGTCGGCATGCAGGATCGTCGACAGACGGTGAGCGATCACCAGCGAGGTCTTGCCCTCCGTCAGGCGGCGAAGCTCGCGCTGGATCACGTCCTCGGTCTCGCTGTCGAGGGCGGACGTCGGCTCGTCGAGTAAGATGATCGGCGCGTTTTTCAGGAAAGCACGGGCGAGCGCGATGCGCTGGCGCTGTCCGCCCGACACCTGGGCGCCGAGTTCGCCAACCTGGCTTTCGTATCCGCGCGGAAGAGACATGATGAAATCGTGCGCGCTCGCTGCCTTCGCAGCTTGAACGCACATTTCTTCCGTCGCGTCTTCGCAGCCCGCGCGAATGTTTTGGATGATCGAGCCCTCGAAGAGGAACGCGTCCTGCCCGACGACCGCAATATTACGACGCAGAGATTTCAGAGACACATCCATAATCGACTGGCCATCGATTTCGATCAGGCCAGAATCCGGCACGCGCAGCCGCTGCAGAAGAGCGAATATCGTGGTCTTGCCACCGCCGGAGTGGCCAACCAGAGCCGTCACTTTTCCGGCAGGAACATCGAGTGTCAGGTCTTCGACGACAGGCTTGTTCTGAACATACCGGAAGGCGACGTTGCGGAACGAGACCGCGCCGCGCTCGATTTGCAGCTCTGGCCTGCCCGGCGGCTCGTCCTCATTCGCGGGTGTGTCCAGTATTTCGTACATCATCTTGACGCCAACTGCCGCGGTCGCGAGTTGGAGCTGAACACGCGAAAGGCGGCGGCCCGGGTCGCCGCACATCAAAAGTGCAGTGACGAAGGCGAAGAACTGTCCTGGGCTTTCGCCATGATAGAGATTTCGCCAGCCAGCGTAGAAGATCACAGCCGCAACCGCGCAGCCGCCGATCGCCTCCATCAGCGGGTTTACGCCCGCCTGGATGCGAAGCATCTTGTTGGATAGCCGCTGCACAGCCTCGATCGCGTCGAACATCCGCGACCGCATCGCGTTTTCGAGCTGGAACGATTTAACGACCTGCGCGCCCTGGCTAACCTCGCGCGTCACCTGAATGATGCCGCTCAACGAATGGACTTCGCTGCGGGTTGCCTTCTTGATGCGAGCGACCATCTTGCGCGACGACAAAGCAGCAATCGGGCCGCCGATCAGCGCAATTGCCGTCAGGATCGGGTCAAGCACGAACATCGTGCAAATGAGACCGACAATCGTGAACAGGTCGCGACCGACGTTCAGTGATACCAGCGTGAGCATGTCTCGCACGGCTGATGCGTTGTACGACATCTTCGTGACCAGATCGCTCGACGGGTGCTGCTGATAGAAGTTCATGTCGACCTTGAGCATATGGTCGAACATTTTCTTCTGAGTCTGAGCGACGAGACGATTGCCGATGTTACCGACGATTACTTCCGAGAAGTAGGCTGCGAAACCCTTCGCCACGAAAATCGCAACGATTACAAGCGAGATACCGGCAAGGGCGGCTCGATCCTGGTGGACGAAAATCGTGTCGATGACGCCCTTAAGGACGTAGGCGCTCAGCGACGTCGCGCCGGCAACCAACAACATGCAGATGATCGCGAGCGTGTACTGCGGCGCGTACTCGCGGGCATTCTCTTTGAAAAGCCGCTTCAATAGTTCGATTGTCGTCGCAGACTGCATCGCGTCTCTTGAGCTTTAAAGCAGGTCCCCGTTGCTCCGGCTTGCAGAGCATACCTGACCACGTTGATTTGTGCCGAAGCGAAAGTCAACGAAGCCTTTTTCCTGTGGGAAGAAGGCGTCCAACTCATACCCACCCAGGTTGCATCCCGGGTGAGACATTACCATGACCGTAAAATCAGGGCGCAATCGAATTATGCCGAATCGCTGCGGAATCGATAACCGTGTGGCTGTCTCCGACGGACTGTCGCCGAGCCGTTGTGGCCTTCTTGCTCCGAGATCGCCACATATGCGCAACTTTTACATAGCGATAGGACGCCAGGATCCAGGCATAACGCAATCCGTTGAAGCCTCCCGTAAAATGCCGACGGATCACATAGTACTTAACAAAATTCACGGGAAACTCGATCACCATCCGGGCAAGAAGGGCGATGCGGAGTGACGATGCGGAGTGCTCGGCGTAGAGCGGCATCCGTTTGGAGAGCTTGGCCTTCAAATCATCGTACGACCGGAACGAGTAATGATACACCGGTGCACGCAGAACGCCGACGGGGATATCGCCGGTCATTACGCTGTCATGCGCCGGGGAATCTCGAAACCTCGCGACACGCCGGTCATACAATCGTACATACCAGTGATCCCGAGCCCAAGGCCGCGGCCGCTCCTCGCCAGGATAGACGAGCTCGAGTGGAAATTCGTAGGCCGCCGCTGCAGGCGTTCCAGCCGTGAACAGCGCGATCATCTCGTCCCTGAGCGCCGGCGTGACGACTTCATCGGCGTCCAGGTTCAGTACCCAGCAATTGCGGCACTGATCTTCAGCAAAGCGCTTTTGGCCGCCGAACCCCAGCCACTGCTGCGTTATCACCCGGCAACCCTCGGAAACGGCGATGCGCACCGTGTCGTCGCTGCTTTCGCTGTCGACGACCACTACCTCATCAACCCAGGACTGAACAGAGCGGATGGTGGATGCTATGCGATCGGCCTCGTTTTTTGCAATGATAAAACAAGATATTGGCAATTTGCTCATGTAAAATACCTAATCAGTATCGACATCAAATACCGTCCAAGAGCGACCACTATCATTCAGCCAGCGGTATACATAAAGTCGTGCGACCATCTTGTGAATATGACTGACGTCTGGGGGATTATTCCGCTTTCGCGCCATAAAGCTATTTTCGGAGCCAGACATTGCATCATATTGCCTATGCCCCCTACCCCGCAGCGGATCTTGCCGCGCGGAAATGACACGCAAAGGAACAGAAGCACGCAACACCTGCAATGCTTCTCCTAACTACCGGCCCCAAAACCCCATTATTATGCCGACTGCCAACGAAGCGACGCCCGCGTTCGCGACACTATCCATTTTCAATCGATCGAACGAGTACAATCGGGCACCATTGTTCGCGTTTTGAAATTTTCCACAAGCGAAGTCGCCTAGAACATAAGGTCGAAGGGACGTCTCCGCCTCCTGCGGTCGACGCCTTCCTTGTCACAAATATTTCTTACTTCCAATCACGAAGGCTCACTCGGGGACAACGACGCCGAGCTGTCGGCGCGGACCTCAGCGCCATGCTACCGTCCGGTATCGCAACATCGCTTTCACCGGATCGCGTGAGCTTTGTAGGCGTGATGATGCTCGGAGAGGGACTGCTGCTTCGGCGAGGTCGATCGAAACAGCTAACCGCTTGAATACGGCTTGGCGGCAAGCGCCAAGCCGTGTCATCGCGATTCTATGCTGCGAGCCATCCGGTAAGAAGCGATACGCCGGCAAGCGCGCCCGCGGCGCCCACGCACATTTTCAACATTGCTGCGCGCGCCGCACCGAGGCGGTCGAGGCTAAAGCCCAACGCTATGCCTGCGGCGTGAAGCAGGCCCGTCGCGCAGACAAAACCGGCGGCATAGGGCAGGAAGGCAATGCCGAGGCCCATGCCTTCCGTGCCGTGCGCGTGGCCATGAAAGACGGCAAAAATGCCGACAAGCGCCATCGCGACAATCGTTGGCAGCCTGACGCCGAGCGCGATGGCCAATCCCATTACGACGACCGAGATGCCGATGCCTTCTTCAACCATTGGCAAAGGCCAACCATAATAGCCGAGTGCGCCGCCAAAGATCATTGTGCCGACGAATGCCGACGGCACGAGCCAAAGCGCTGCACCGCCAAGATTTGCTGCGAACAGGCCGACAGCCACCATTGCAAGAATGTGATCGATGCCGCTCAACGGATGGATGAAGCCGTGGTTGAACGTATCGACGTGGCCGACGCCGACGTGCGCAAATGCCGGTCCGGCCATCAAGACGAAAGCGGCACTCGCAAGTAGTGGTAGTTTCCTCAACATTGCATTTTTCTCCCGGTAGATGTTTCTTGAGACGTCAACAAATTCTTGGAAGCTGTTCGCCTACGAGCATGTCGACGATACGCATGCCGCCGAACACAGTCCGCATCGTGACCCGGCCCGCCTCGCCTGTCGTCACCTCGCCGACGATCTCTGCATCGCGGCCCAAGTCATGTGCGCGGAGCGCCTGCAAAGCGGCGTTCGCTTCATTGTTGGGAATTATCGCGACCAGCTTGCCCTCGTTTGCCAGATAAAGCGGATCGAGGCCGAGAATCTCGCAAAAGCCCTTCACTTCGGGCCGCAACGGTGTGCGCTCTTCATCGATGACGATCGAGACGCGGGACGCATCGGCGATCTCATTCAATACAGTTGCGATCCCGCCCCGCGTCGCGTCGCGGATTGCGCGCGTGCGAGGTGCGGCCGCGAGAAGCTGGGAGATCAAGCCATCGAGCGGCGCACAATCGCTCAGGATCGGACTGTCGATCGCCATATCGCCCCGCGCGCCGAGAATGGCTGCGCCGTGGTCGCCGAGGTAGCCGTTGACAAGGACGACGTCGCCTGGCTGCGCGAGATCCGCGCCGAGGACGATACCTTCGGGAATGACGCCAATGCCGGTCGTCGTCAGAAAGACCTTATCGCATGCGCCCTTGTGCACGACTTTGGTATCGCCGGTAACGATGCGCACGCCGGCCTCGCGCGCCGTCTCCGCCATCGATCGCGCAATTCGGCGCAGAAGATCGACCTCAACACCTTCTTCGATGATGGCCGCGCAAGAAATGTAGAGTGGTTTTGCGCCGCCGACCGCTAGATCGTTGATGGTGCCGCAGATCGCGAGTTTGCCAATATCGCCGCCGGGGAAGAACAGCGGATCCACGACGAAGCTATCCGTCGTGAATGCGACCCGGTCTCCGAGCTTCGTCAAGCCGAGGAGATCGATCCGCGCCTGATCTTCCAGCGCCCCCTGCCCGTCGCTGTCGAAGACGGAAATGAAAACATCGTCGATGAGATCCTTCATCGCCTTTCCGCCTCCGCCGTGCGCAAGCGTCACGGTTGGAGCGGATACGGTGCCTAATTTGCGCGTGCGCCGATTGATAGGGATGACGTTCATGAGGCCACCGCCTGCTTTTTTATACCGCCGTACTGGTAGTAAGCCGCGCATGCGCCCTCGGACGACACCATCAGCGCGCCGAGCGGGGTTTCCGGGTTGCATGACGTTCCGAAGACCCGGCACTCCCACGGCTTGATGATGCCTTTGAGCACGTCACCGCACTGACACGCTTGCGGATCGGCGACCTTAAGATGGGGCATCGCAAACTTACGTTCCGCATCATATCGCGCGTAGGCGTCGCGGATGCGCACGCCGGAATGCTCGATCGAACCGAGCCCGCGCCATTCGAAGAATTCGCGCAGCTCGTAGACCTTGAAAACCGCGTCGAGGGCGCGGTTGTTGCCCTGTTTCGGCACAATCCGCTTGTATTGATTTTCAATCTCCGCGCGGCCATCCTTGATCTGCTTCAGAACCATCCAGATCGATTGAAGAACATCGAGCGGCTCGAAACCTGCGACGACCATCGGCCGCTTGTAATAGTGCGCCACGAACTCGTAAGGGTCCGTTCCGATGACCATGGACACGTGGCCCGGTCCGAGAAAGCCATCGAGTTGCATGTCTGGGCTATCAAGGATTGCCTTGATCGTCGGCACGATCGTGATGTGGTTGCAGAACACTGAAAAATTCTCAATGCCCTCGGCTTCAGCCTGCAGGATCGTCAGCGCGGTCGACGGCATCGTTGTTTCGAAACCGATGCCGAAGAATACGACCTCGCGTTCCGGATTTTTCCGCGCAAGCGCGAGCGCATCCATCGGCGAGTAGACCATGCGAACGTCTGCGCCGCCGGCTTTGGCTTGAAGGAGGCTCTTGCGCGAGCCGGGCACACGCATGGCGTCGCCGAAGGTCGTGCAGATGACGTCCGGCCGTTCCGCGACCGCGACGCAATCGTCGATACGGCCCATAGGAAGGACGCACACAGGACATCCCGGGCCGTGGACCAGCTCAATTTCCTTCGGCAGCATGCCTTCGAGGCCGTAGCGAAAAATGGAGTGTGTGTGCCCCCCGCAGACCTCCATGATCGCGATGGGCCGCTCTCTGGCGATATCGATCTCGCCGACGAGCGTTTCGATCTCCTTCACCAGTGTTCTCGCCTTGTCGCGGTCACGAAATTCGTCGACGTATTTCATTGCACATCTCCCGGCTTTTCTTTTTATCGCTTATCGCAAACCCGAAGCCTGCATGGCTTCCATCTCGGCTTGCGCTTCTCCGAGCTCGTGTAGAATTTTCAGTGTTTCGGCGGCTTCGGCTTCGTCGATGCGGCTCATCGCGAAGCCCACGTGAATGAGCACCCATTCGCCCACGCACGTTTCGATCGGGTTGCTGTTGTCGACAATACAGGCGACGTTCACTTGACGCCTGACACCACTCACATCGACGGTGGCAAGTTTCTTATCGACATCGTCGATCTTGATGATGCGACCTGGAATTCCGAGACACATGATGTGTTCCCCTTTTTCATTCTTTGTCGGCTTCGATCAGTCGAGCGGCGGCGATGGCCGCTTGGCCGAGTGACAGTCCTCCGTCACCCGCAGGTACATGAGCGTGGGTGAGGACTTTGAAACCCGCGACCTCCAATCGTTCAGTGACCTGTTCAAACAGGATGCGATTATGAAAGCACCCGCCCGATAGCGCGACCGTATCGAAGCGGCGCTGTGCTTCGCCATCACGGCTCGCGAGTTTCCGAGCCATCGCGGCAATAGCTCGCGCGAGCCCACGATGAAAACGCGCGGCCATGACGCCGACCGGCGTGTCCTGCTTCAAATCGCCGAGTATGGCCTTCCAGGCTGCAGAAGGTTCGAGGCACGAAAGTTGAGCATCGGCGGCGGACGTTATTGCGAACGGATAGGCGAACGCTTCGTCCTCATGAAACAGGGTATCGTGATCGACGGCAGCTTCGAGCTGCGCCGCTGCTTCTCCCTCATAGGCTTGTCGATTGAAGCAAATACCCATGGCCGCCGCGGCAGCATCAAACAGGCGTCCGCACGACGAGGCTTTTGGCGAATTCGCGCCGGCTCGCATCATTGCATCAATGATCTCTAGCGGCTTTTCATCAAGCCGACGGAAGAGATCGAGGTCGCCGAAGTTCGTTGCGATTGACGCCCAGTCTCCCTCTGCCATGAGATGGGCATAGAGATTGCGCCATGGCTCCCGAGACGCGGCATCGCCTCCGGGCATTGCTACTGGCTTGAAAGTTCCGAGACGTTCGAATTGCGTATAGTCGGCCAGCAAAAACTCGCCGCCGCAGATTTCTCCGTCACAGCCGTAGCCAAGGCCGTCGAGCGCTATACCAAGGACAGGAGCGGCATCCAACGGTCGGCCGTTCTCAGCAAGACAACTCGCGATATGCGCGTGATGATGTTGAACCTCCATCAGCCGTGATGACGACTCACGGGCGAGGCTTTCTGCATGTTTTCTGCTGTGATACCCCGTGTGGAAATCACAGGCGATGGCTTTCGACTGCGCATCGAGCATCTCGCAATAGAGAGCAATCATGCGCGCGAAGTCGTCATTCGTCCGGGCGTCACCGAGATCGCCAATGTGCTGGGACAGAACGGCCCTGCCGGATTTCACGATGCAGAATGTGCTCTTTAAGTCGCCGCCGACCGCCAGGAGTTGTGGCGCCGTTTCAAATCCACTCGGCAGCTGAATTGCCGCGGGAGCATAACCGCGCGAACGCCGCATGACGCGAGCCTTCCCCGCAACCACACGAACGACGGAATCGTCCACCCGGTTCACGACATCGCGGTCGTGAACCAAAGCATACGTCGCTATCGCGGCAAGCTCTCGTTTGGCATCGTCGTCGGAAGTAACCTGCGGGGCATCCGAGCGATTGCCCGAGGTCATGACGACGGGGGTGCCCATGTTTTGAAGAAGAAGCGCGTGCAATGGCGTCGTCGGCAACATGAAGCCAAGCGTCTGCAATCCGGAAGCGATTGCAGCTGGCAACTTCTCCGGACCGTCCGCGTCTATCAGAACGATCGGCGCGGCGGGGCTTGTGAGAATATGTTCGACTTCCGATGTAACTTTCGCATAACGTTCGATGACGTCGAGATCGCGCGCCATGAGTGCGAAAGGCTTCCGGTCACGATGCTTCAGGTCGCGAAGACGCTGCACCACATCGGCGCGCGTCCCATCGCAGGCGAGCTGATAGCCACCGAGCCCCTTGATCGCAATGATTTCGCCGTTCCGAATGAGATCCGCCGCGGCTTCCACGGCGTCGCACTTCGATGTTGAATATGCGTCGACAGTACCGCCGTCCAAACGGATCAGCCGAGCTTTGGGTCCGCAGACGGCGCAAGCCGTCGTTTCGGCGTGAAAGCGACGATCGATGGGATCGCCGTATTCCTCTGCGCAGTCCGGGCAGAGATCGAACGCGTCCATGCTCGTCGAGCCGCGATCGTAGGGGACGCGACGAACGATCGAGAGGCGCGGACCGCAGTTCGTACAGGTCGTGAAGGGATAGCGGTAGCGGCGCGATGCCGGATCTGCAATTTCTCTCGCGCAATCCGCACACAGCGCGGCGTCAGGCGCAATCTCGGTATCGTTTGAGCCGCTGGCGCTTTCTTCGACCTCGAACGTGTCTGGAAGTTCGCCCGCGAAGCTTGTGATTTCGATGGCCGATACGGATGCGAGCGACGGCGTGTTCGTTCGAATTTCCCTCACAAGCGCGTTGATGGACTGGAGACTTCCGTGGACGCGAATGAGCACGCCAGCTGCGTCGTTCAAGACATAACCTGAGAGGCCCAGATCGCGCGCGTTTCGCCAGACGAACGGCCGGAAGCCGACACCTTGGACACGCCCGCGGACGCGAATTTCGACGCTCTCGCCTCCTATCTCTTCGCTTATGCGGATTGCGATACTCATGGGGAGATGTCCGAGAGAATGACGCAAGCGTCTTCCCGGAACGCGTTCACTTCAGCGTCGAGAGCTATCGTCAAGGTGTGTGGCCGGTTCATGAGAGACACTTCTCCACCATCATCGATATGCATTCCGCTTCAATGCGGGAGATCGGCCTCGGGCTCGACCTCGGAAAGCAGTCCGTCTCCTTCGTTTGCATCTTCGATATCGTATCGAAGAAGTTTTGCTCGCAGTCCGACCCGGGACAGTCCCAGCTCCTCGGCAGTGCGAGACTTGTTTCCCTTGTAGCGAATGAGCGTCTCGCGGATGATCTTCGCTTCCAGTCGCTCCACGCGCTCGCGCAGCTGACCTGGTCCGCCCACGAAGGAATCGATCGTGGGATCAGGGATCGCCTCCGCGCCGTCAGCGTAGAGAATGTGGGAATCGAGCAGGTCCGCGCCGAGCACATCGTCCTTCGACATGATGAGCATCCGCGTGACCTGATTTTCGAGTTCGCGGACGTTTCCGGGCCATGAATACGCACACATTCTTGCGATGGCCTCCGTTGTGAAGCCGGCCGCCTTGAGGCCGTGACGGAGCGCCGCCCGCTCCAACAGCGCGTTCGCCAGCGGCGCCACATCGCAAATGCGCTTACGTAGCGGCGGCACCGAAATCGGAAACGTCGCGAGGCGGTAATAGAGATCGTCGCGAAAGCGGCCGCTCGCCACTTCCTGCGCGAGGTCGCGGTTCGTTGCGGCGATGACCCTCACGTCGACTTTGACGGTGTTGTTGGCGCCGACCGCGCGCACTTCACCTTCCTGCAGGAACCGCAGAAGCTTCACCTGGAACGCGGGAGAGATGTCACCGATCTCGTCGAGAAAGATTGTGCCTTCGTGTGCCTGGCTGAGCAGCCCGAGGCGATGCGCGTGCGCACCCGTAAACGCACCTTTCTGGTGGCCGAAAAGTTCGCTTTCCAGAAGGTCGTCCGATATGGCCGCGCAATTCACGGCGTAGAAGGGTTTGTCGGAGCGCAAGCTGCAGTAGTGAATTGCGCGCGCGATGAGTTCTTTTCCTGTTCCGGTCTCGCCAAGGATCAGCGAGGGAATGTCGAACCCGGCAATTCGAGCGGCGATATCGCATATGGCGTTGAGCGGAGATCCCGAAGCCCGAACGATGTTGTCGAAGTTGAAGCCTTTGCGAAGCTGCTTTCGCTGCTCATTCAATCGATTTTGAACCGACGGCCCTAGAAGCTTCAGCTCAACGGAGAGACGCTCGTGCTCGCGCTGCAGCTTGTAAAGCTCGGTCGCATTGCGGACGACGAGCAGCATCTCTTCCGGATGCCAGGGTTTCGAAATGAAATGATATATGCCGGCTTTGTTGACGAGATCGATGATATCGTTCGGATCGGTATAGCCCGTGATGACAACCCGCATCACTTCCGGCCACCGCCGACGGGCCTCGCTCAAGACCTCGACGCCGGTCATGCCCGGCATCCGCTGATCGCACAGGATGAGCTGAATCCACTGATTTTCGAGAATGGATAGCGCTTCGACACCGCTGGTCGCCGTGAAAACCTCGAAATCATCCTCGAGCGTGCGCCGAATAGCTTCGACGGAGCGCTGCTCATCGTCAACGACGAGGATGGCCGATTGAGGAGCGCTCGCCATCTCGTTACGCTGCCCCTGAAGCGACGATAAGATGCTCCAGACGCGCCTTGGCCATCTCTATCGCTTTGTGCGCGACGGCTTTCCGCCGCTGTTCGATCCAGTCCAACCAAGCGGCCATACCGTCGCCGCTCTTGGCGGAAATTCGTATCACTTCGATATTGGGATTGATGCGACGTGCGTTCGCTTCGCAGGCGTCCATGTCGAAATCGACGTAGGGCGCAAGGTCGACTTTATTCAGCAGCATGACCGAAGCAGCGGCAAACATGTGAGGATACTTTAGAGGTTTGTCCTCGCCCTCAGTCACCGATAGGATGGCGACTTTGCTGTCTTCGCCGAGATCGAATGCCGCCGGACAAACAAGATTGCCGACGTTCTCGATGAAGAGCACGCCGCGCTCTTCGAGATGCAGATGATCGATTGCATGGCCGACCATGGCCGCGTCGAGATGGCAGCCTTTTCCGGTATTGATCTGAATGGCCGGCGCGCCTGTCGCGCGGATACGATCCGCGTCGTTGCTGGTCTGCTGATCGCCCTCGATCACCGCTATGCCGTTCGCACTCATTCGGCGGATCGTCTCGACAAGAAGCGTCGTCTTACCCGACCCCGGACTGGAGACGAGATTGAGGGCGAGGACCGCCATGGCTTCAAGGCGCTGCCGATTGCCTTCGGCAAGCCGGTTATTCTTCGACAGAATATCCGCTTCGACCTCGACAAGCCGTTTTTGCGAAACGCCATCGACATGGTGTCCGGCACTACCACTGCTGTAGTCCAGGCTTCCGTCCGCACCGTGATGATGACCGTGGTGATGATGGGCATGGTCGCCCGAGGCCGAGGCCGAGGCCTTGCCACTCTCACCAACCTTGAAGGCCACCTCCGGGCCGCATCCACACGTCGCGCACATCAGACCACCTCCAAATCCTTGACGCGCAGCTCATCGCCGCCCGTGACACGCAATCGTCCGCCCGAACAAAGCGGACAGTCGGCGCCGCGCGTTTCGATGTCGACTGTTCTATCGCAGTCAAAGCACCAGGCCTTCGCCGGGAGGTCGATGATTTCAAGCGCGGCGCCATCAGCGACGGTGCCGCGCGCGGAAACGTCAAATCCAAACATGAGAGCTTGCGGCTCTACTCCAGCGAGGCATCCGATTTCGAGCCGCACGCGAACGACCCGATCGAACTTGGCAATTGCGGCCTGCTCCGAAAGCAGATCAATAATACTTTGGCAGATGGACAGCTCATGCATGGTGAAGCGCCTCGTCTTCCCAGACCACCGGCAAGCAGGGATCCGCGCACGTCATTGCAATGCCGATCTGCTGCCGCCTGATAGCGGCCGGAGCCTGGAAGGCAGATCGGAGCAAAGTTTCGAGAAACGTTCCATCTCCGGTCATGCCATCTGTCGGCGTCGTTATGCAATAGCTCTCGATCAATCCGTTGCGCAGTCGCACGGAATGCGTCAGCCGCCCGCGTGCCGCCTCGACCCAAGCCTCGCCCGTACGGACAACGCCATATCGGGTCGCGATATCGCCAGAGCGGATCTCCTCGAACAGGGAGGCGGCTTCGATGACACGCGCGGCCATGCGCGCAAAGAGCGTAACGCCTTCCGCATTGATAATGCGCTGCAAAGCCGGATGCCGAAGTACGCGGCCGATGAATGTCGGATCGTGTTCGACGGTTATTCTGCCGGGCTCCTTGGGCCAACCGGCGACCGTTGCGAGGTCCGCCGCTACGCTCGCGCCGCTGGCGGTCATCCAGGTCTCGAAGTTCCGAAGCACAACATCCGATCTGTCGCGAAAAATGGCATATTCGAGATCATCGAGGCGCCCGGACGCATGGGCCGCTGCCAATCCACCCATCGCGACGAACTCGGGTTGTCGCCCGAGAGCGGACGGCCATTCGCGCAGCATGACGAGCGCATGCTCGCGGAGGGTTTCAACAGCGATGCGAAAATCTGCATCGTCCTCCGGCGCCAATCCCATCGCGACAGCAGCGGCGGTGCTCTGAGCCGCCGGACAAAGATTGAAAATGATACGAATGAGCTTCATCGCCTCGGCGCAGCTGCGTCCTTCGAGGAGACGAGAGGCCGTCATTTCCCCACGCGCTGACAATACGATTTGGGAATTGCCGCCGACCTGGCGCAAACCGACTGTGAGCGTGGGCATCATGGCGATCGTACCGGCGACCGGCCGGAGGACGCAAGCCTGCCGGTCAATATCGTGCGGCGGCTCAGGCCGCCTTCGTCCAAACTCTCGCTATCTTCACCGCGAACAGCGGCGTTCGCACCGATCTGTGCAAGCTCCGATTCCCGCAGCGCACTGATGTCAGCAGACCGGTCCGTCTCTTCGCGATTGGCTTCATCGAATAACGCAACCACTGCAGCACGCGCGACATCCGATGCCTGCAGCTGGCTCGCGAACTCGCCCATCGCAGAAAACAAGGAGCAGGCGAAGTAGCTGCCTACGGGCGGTCGCTTGTTGAAGAGAAACTCGTACCGCCCCGACGGAAAGGTGAACACGCGCTTCTCTCCGATCTGGAGATCAGGCCAGTTCTCATCGAGACCCGGCAGAACGATCAAATTCATGAACCACGGAGCGAGAAGAACGCCAACGATCCGACCTTCCCATTGCCTGAAGCCGATCGCTTCGACGCTGAGCGAACGATTGCAGAAGGGCACGTCGCGCATCTTCGTGTTGAAGATGTTCCGAAATGCTTCCGCGAGTTGTTTCGGACGTTCGGCAAGTTGATCGGCGAGCTTGCGATCGTTGTCCGCTTCCGAAGCTGCCTCGCCACTGACGACCATGAAGCCCTCGCAGCCGCCGTCGCATTGAGGACAGCGCCAGTCCGACGGAAGCGCGGTGAAGGGCGTGCCTGGACGGATTTGCCGAACGTCATCTCCCGCAGCGGGATCGTACGTGTACCAGCAGATCTTGCACTCTAGCAGCGCATCATCCGCGATTCCACTGCCCGCGCCCTTGAACGACCCTTCGAAACGCTGTGCGGTCATGACATTGCCTCAGCGACCTCGGCAAGGCGCATTGCCGAGTCGCGGATATCCTCCGGAGCAGCGCAGGCGACTTCGGGAATATCGGAAACTTCGATGGTGTCGAGGATCAACGCATCCTGCGAATTATAATAACGCACGCGCCAAACCGTCGGATACGCGGTCGCTTCGATCCGGCAATTGCCATAACCGCGCGAAAGGAAAGTGGTCGGGCCAGTGCCCAGCGACACCGCGAGATAGTCGAGGTCTTCCGGCGTGTGCGGCATGAGAGTCAAACTGACGATATGCGGCGCGGCACGCTCACCATTCTCCCTCCGCGCGCGCACGTGCTGGAGAATTTCGGTAAGGAGAAACGGGCCATTCACGACCCCCGGAGAGGGTGCCGCGGGCGGCGGTGGGGCGGCGTCACCGTGATCGAAAACCGCGCCTGGCACCGGACCGATCTCGAGGTATTCGCCTTTTCGATTACCAATTTCCCGAATTCGCCAGACGCCGGCAAAGACCGATTCCTGAGCTTCAATGCCCGGCATCCGATCGATGCGGGCTGCAATCTCTCCTTCGCCTAACGCATCAGCAAACACCTTGGCATTCCTATCGTCGAAATCCGGCGGATCGAAGCGCAGGTTCGCGCTGCCCTCCGTCCAACTCGAAGCCAAATCCCCGAGACGGTGCAAGGCATTGATCGCCATCAATATCTCGGAAGGATCGTCAACCTTGGGAAAATGCGGCTCGAACGTGCGCATGCCCGACGGCATGACCATATAATCAAGCTCGAGGCCGTCCTCTTCTTCGGGCTGGCTGCCAGGACCGAACCCGGTAGGCGGAAGGATAAAGCTCCTTGCCATTGGCTACTTCTCCTTATTGGACGGGACTGACGGGTCGATCCAGAATGGATTTAATTTCGGCAAGGTAATCGGGCCAATCGCGGACTTTCGGAATTGCTCCCGCCAGCGCGCCATCACGAAGAAAGATCAGCGACGGCACGGGCCAAACATCATATCTCTCGCGCAACGGCTGCTCGATCGAACGGTCCACGACAGCGGGCTTGAAGCGGCTCTGAAACGCTTGCACAAGCTCGGGAAGAATGGCGGCGACATCGTCGGTCTCGAGATTGGTCGCCGGATCTCCGGTGAGGAAGAGCACGCGGTCGCCTGTCGCCGATATGAATTCTTCGACTGTCGTCTCGTCGAGCACGGGATAGCCGAGATCTTCTGTCAGCCGCTTCAAAACTTTCGACATCATTCGCTCCTTAGCCGGTTGCGGCACCCGATCGACGGGCGCGTTCGAGATGCGGCGGCAGGCTCGGCTCTCTCGATTCAAGATCGGAGAAAAATCCGGCCACGTTCTCTCCGGCCATCGCCGCCTCGAGCCCGTGGAGAGCCGCCGCGATAAGCGCCGCTTCGCTTTCATCGAGCCGTTTTCGCGCGACCTTGAGGAAGACCAAGAGCCAGTCTCCGGTTTGAACTTGCCCGACGAGGCTGGTGTCGATTTCTTCGTGCGCGCCGTCCCGCTCGCAAATCGCAGAGAGGTCGTTCACGCGCAGCACCTTCATTGGGACACCGATGCACATGTCAGTTCTCCCAACCGGGCAGGAAGCGCTCATCGCCGAAGCGGCAGGCGACGTCCGCGTTTGGCCTGCCCTGCTCGTAGGCGCCGCGTTCGAGAGCCGGTGGTCCTAGTTCATCCGGCGTTGACGTGCGCTCCACGACCGGAACGCCAAGGCGATCCAGTTCCGCGAGAACTACCGCCAAAGCATCGTCGATGCGTTCCGCCGTCTCGGGCCTGAGCGATCCGCCGTAGTCTTCGATGACCGCCGGTTGAACGCCGACAAGCAAGATGCGCTGCGGCTCCCAGCCGAGCAGGCGCGCGGTGGCCAACACCTCCTGAAATCCGGCTTGATGAAGCGAGATTTTTTTGGCGCCCATGAAGGACGGAACATCATCGTCGGTCACGAGCTTCAGCGTTCCCGGCGCGAGCCCATAATCGACGGCATCGAGAATGATGAGCACTTGGCAGGACTGAACATGCGGCAGCAAATAGACGCCTTGCGTCCCGCCATCCATCACGACAACATCGTCGGGAAACGTATAGCGCTGATGGAGGCACTCGACAGCCCGGACACCGAAGCCTTCGTCGGCCCACAAGACGTTGCCGATGCCGAGCACAAGAATTGAGACGTTTGACACGTCGTCTTCCCCCCGCCGGCTCTATGGCCAGCTGCTTATTTTGAAGAGGGGAAGATCAAGAAACGTGCCATTGGTAAAAACTAATATGACATCAATAAATACAATGCGTTACAGGTCATAACAACCGGCGTTCAATTTTATTTTGGAAGATCTCTTTCCAATTCTCCGCGCGAAATGAAATCTACCCTTCCAGCAAAAAGGCAGCCGATTGGCTGCCTTCGTTAGGTGTCGGATGCATACCGACTTCAGTCCGGATCATCATCTTTGAAGGTTCGGTCTCCCGAGATCATCGTCGAAACGATGCTCTGTCGAGACATGATGTCTTCCCGGATCGCCACGTAGATGTGGATGATGATGAAGGTCAGGATAAACCACATGCCCAGCCGGTGCAGCGTGTGGACGTCATAGCTCTGGCCGACAAGCGGGATCACCCAGCCGAAGAGCATATCCTGCCAGCTGCCGCGTTGTGAGCCCTCGGCATAAAGCGCAAAGCCCGTGACGATCATGAACGTCAGGCCGAGCGTCATGAAAATGAACATGGCGACTTGAGCGAGCGGATTGTGCCCGACGTATTTCTTCGGCCGCTTTTCGAGGAACAGATACCAGCGCAGCTCGAACAGGACTTCCTTTCGCCACTCTGGATCGTTGAGCGGCAGGCGGAACAGCTGCTTCGCGTGGAAATTACCGACGAACGACCAATAGAAGCGGAACAGGAAGCCGATCGCCAGAATGTAACCCGCAGTGAAGTGCGTGAACCGGATGTAGCCCATCAGAAAATTCGCGCTTGCCTCTCCCGGCATCGTCGGCAACGGCCGTCCGATGAAGAAGCCCGTCAGCGCGAGCACGAGGATTGCCGCGGCGTTGATCCAATGCCACAGCCGGACCGGCGCCTCATAGACATACACTGACGTTTGATGCGTCGCGCCGGGCAATGCATGTGCTTGCGCACGCTTCGGAGAGAGGCTTTCCGCGTCGACAATGTCGGTCATGTTACCCTCCTTAGCGCACCGTGACTTTGGCAAGCTCGCGCCCATCCTCGCTCATGACATGCGTCGAGCAAGCGAGACATGGATCGAACGAATGGAGCGTTCGCAGGATTTCGACGGGCTCGTCCGGGCGTTCCATCGGAGTATTGAGCAACGACGCTTCGAAGGCGCCGATGTTGCCACTGGGATCGCGCGGCGAACCATTCCACGTCGTCGGAACGATGCACTGATAGTTGGCGATCTTACCGTCCTTTATTTGAATCCAGTGACCGTTGGCGCCGCGGGGGGCTGCGACGAGGCCGTAGCCCTTCGCTTCTTTGGGCCAAGTTGCCGGATCCCACTTCTCGACGTTCGCCGTCGCCGTATCGCCGTTCTTGATATTGGCGATCAGGGCATACCAATCTTCGCGCATCATCTCGGCGCAATAGTGAGCTTCGAGCGCTCGCGCGAGGGTTCTGCCGATGGTCGAAGGGAGCGCCTGCTTCGGTGTCAAGCTCGTGCCCGCAAGAGCGTTGAAGGCGGCGAGCGACGAATTGATCTGCTCGGTGACGTAACCGTTGCCCTGCGCGTAATTGAGAATGTAACGCGAGAGCGGCCCAACCTCGACCGCATGGCCTCGCCAGCGTGGAGACTTGATCCAGGAATATTTCGCGGACTCGTCGATCTGCTTGATATCCGTTCGTGTGCCGACAAGGTTCGGGCCAAGAACGAAATTATGATCGGTAACGCCGTCCCACGGATGAAGTCCCTTGGCTTCGTCCGGATATTTGTACCAGGAGTGAGCAACGAACTCCTGGATCTGCTCGGGATCTGAAGCGTCGAGCGGAAGGACTTCGTTCCAGTTTCCGTTGAGGATCACGCCGCCCTTCAACTGATCGGTCGATTTATCGTAGTTGACCTTCGGATAATCGCCGTAGTCCATGACGTTCGTGGCGGAGAGGCCGCCGCCATAGAGCCAGCCCTTGTAGAACGTTGCGATGGCGATGACGTCTGGCAGGTAGACGTTTTTGGAAAACTCGTACGCTTCGTCGATCTTCTGCTTTACGAAATTCAACCGCTCCATGTTGAGCGGTGCGCCGGCCGCCAGATCGCCGTCGATGTTGATCGCGCAGGGAACCCCGCCCACCATGTAGTTGGGATGCGGATTCTTGCCGCCGAAGATCGTGTGAATCTTGACGATCTCCTTCTGCAGGTCGAGCGCCTCGAGGTAATGGGTGGTCGCCATCAAGTCGGCTTCAGGCGACAGCTTGTATGCAGGATTGTCCCAATAACCGTTCTTGAAGATGCCGAGCTGTCCGGATTCGACAAAACGCTTCAGGCGATTCTGGACGTCACGAAAGTAGCCCGGCGAGGACATCGGATGGTTGGGGCCGACGAGTTGCTGAAGCGCCGACGTCGCCTTCGGGTCTGCCTTCAACGCGTTAACGGGATTGACCCAGTCGAGCGCATGCAAATGATAGAAATGAACGACGTGATCGTGCCACTGGAGCACTTTGGCCATGATCTCACGAATGAGATGGGCATTCTGCGGAATGCGGATATCCAGCGCATTCTCAACGGCGCGCACCGATGCCAGAGCATGGCAGCCCGTGCATACGCCGCAGATCCGCTCGACAAAAGCCCACGCATCGCGCGGATCGCGACCGCGGAGAATAACCTCCAGGCCGCGCCACATCGTGCCCGTCGACACCGCATTGCGAATGACGTTGTTGTCGTCGACATTCACCTCGCAACGCATATGCCCTTCGATGCGGGTGACCGGATCGACGACGATACGACGGCCGCCGTTGTCGAGATTGAATCCGTTGGGGGTCTGAATGACAGGCATCAAACGTTCTCCTCATTCTCGGCGACCGACTGGCGCTTGATTTGCGCGCGCTTCAGAGCGCTGATGGCCGCGTGCACTGCGACCGCACCGCCTACGCCAGCGGCGACCGTCGCGCCGATTTTGTCGGCGTTCGCCTCGATGCCGAACTGTTGAATATTCTGCAGGCGGGCGTACCAGGAACCCTTGTCCCAGAACCCGTCCTCCGAGCAGCCGATGCAGCCGTGGCCGGCCTGAATCGGAAAGCTCGTGCCCTCGTTCCAACGCACGGTCGAACAGGCGTTGTAAGTCGTCGGCCCCTTGCATCCAACCTTGTAGAGACAGTAGCCGCGGCGCGCGCCTTCATCATCGAACGACTCGACGAACTGCCCGGCATCGAAATGCGGACGGCGATAGCATTTGTCGTGAATGCGCTGCGAATAGAACATCTTCGGACGACCGGTCCGATCGAGTTCGGGTAAGCGGTCGAAGGTCAGCATGTAGGTGATGACGCCGGTCATGACCTCGGCGATCGGCGGACATCCCGGAACCTTGATGATCGGCTTGTCGGTAATGACCTTATGGACAGGCGTGGCCTGCGTCGGGTTCGGACGCGCGGCTTGAACACATCCGTGGCTTGCACATGAACCCCACGAGATGACCGCTTTCGCATTCTCGGCCGCATGGCGCAGCTGATCGACGAACGGCTTTCCGCCGATGATGCAGAACATCCCGTCTTCGTTCAGCGGCGGATTACCTTCGACCGCAAGAATGTAATTGCCCTTGTAGCGCTCGATCGTGTCCTGCAGCGCGGCTTCTGCTTGATGTCCGGCCGACGCCATCAGCGTGTCGTCGTAGTCGAGCGAGATCATCGACAGCACGACGTCTTTGACGAGAGGGTGCGCGGAGCGAATAAACGATTCAGAGCAGCACGTGCATTCGAGGCCGTGAAGCCAAATGACCGGCGTGCGCGGCTTGGTTTCCATCGCGTGCGCGATTTCCGACATGTAGCTCGGCCCTAGCCCGAGCGCCGTCGCCGTCAGCGAACAGAATTTGAGGAAAGAACGGCGCGTCACGCCTTGCCGCCGCATGACCTCATAGAATGTTTCAGTCGGTTTCATTCTGCCGCCTCCCGGATTTTCGCACGCAGCGATGCGCGCTTTATTCGGGAGAGAGCAAGGCTCATGCCACTGAACTTTACGCGGTGAAATCAAAGACTTATGCAGATTTCCGTTTTGCGATTGCGGTGGTGCGCTTTCACTTCAACAGAAAAGGTGGAAGCGTCGCTGCCAGTCGGCACCACCTTGCTAAGTTGGTCGTGGGTGAGCGATGCGCGCTGCGTCAGTGAACCGTGCAGACCATGCAGGGATCGAACGAGCGGACGATGTGCTGGACGGAAACCGGCGTCGTCTCTCCCGGCAGCACGCGCGCGCCCCGCAAGGCTTGCTCGACCGGCCCCGGCGTTCCGAGGGCATCTCGTGGCGAGAAGTTCCACGTCGTCGGCGCAATGATCTGATACGAGGCGATGCGGCCCTGCTCAATCACAAGCCAGTGGCCGAGCGAGCCACGCGCCGCCTCTATGAGACCCGTCGCTCGCGCCGACTCCGGCATACGACCCCGTGCGATGAAAGTTTCGCCGGGTATGATCTCGCTCACCCAACGCTCCATGGCGACCACCGTCGCCGCTATCTCGAAGAGGCGGCCGACGACACGCGCACGAACGTTCGCCGCTCCTGCGTGAAGAAGCTGAGCGGCCAACGGATGACCGGAGATCAACATGCGCGCGAACGCGCCGACTTCAGCGGTCTCTCCGCCGAGCCGTGGTGCCTTGCACCAGCTATAACCATCCGCCATGGCTTCGTCGGGCCATGTCCGACCCTCGAACGGATGGGCCGGTTGCCCGAGCATCCAAGAACTTGCGAGGTCCTCGACGATGAGGCTCGTATCCAACGGCGCGATGACGCCATTCTCCCACACACCGGCTGGAAAGAGCGGTGCACCGTCTACGGGATAAGCGCCATAGCTCATGAAGCGCCCAGGTCCCGGTCCCATCCTGTCGAGGCCCAGTGCATCCGAGATTGTCAAAAAGAGGCGCAGGCTTCCGCGGCCGGCGTCGCGGGCATGCCACGCGCGCAAGGCATCGACACTGTCGATTTCCAGAACGTGCTCGAGCGTATCGGCGAAGATGCTCGTTTCCGCCCATGCCCGGAATTGCCTGATGATGGCGAGAAGCCGAATCCGGTCCCGTTGATCCGGCGCCTTGGTCACGCCGCCCGGCTGCAGGGACAGCGTGTGAGGCCATTTGCCCGCCAGAATTCCCATGATGTGCAGGAACTCCGAACGCGCATTCAGCGCCTCGCCGACAAGCGTTCCGCCCTTCGCCTTGAACTTCTCGACGACCTCGCTGTGCCATGGCTCGTTCGCATAAACGGCACGCGCGAAGTCCGCCATGAAGAAGATGTGAAAGTGCGTAAGGTGGTCGGCGATGTTCTCTGCCGCATGGACGATTGCGGCGGCACGCTCGCCATTCGGCGGAGGTAGGATTCCTTGGGCCGCAGCTAGGGCCCGCGACGCGGCGACAGATTGCGATATCGAACATATTCCGCAGATACGCGGCACGATCGTCAGCGCGTCGCGTGGGTCCTTGCCTTCTAGAATTTGCTCGAATCCCCGGAAGAGCGGCGAGTTGACATAGGCTGATCGAACCTCGCCTCCAGCGATATCGAGCCGGATCTCGAGATCGCCTTCAACCCGGTTGAAAGGCCCAGCAATGATACGCCGAGTGTCTTCGGTCATTTGAGATTCGTTTTTCTATCGCTCGGCGGCGCGACGATATAATCGGAGACCGCATTGCGCTTGACCCGCGTCGGCGTCGCAGCCTTCGACAACGATGCAAGCGCGATAAACCAAGCCTTCGGCATGTCGGTCGGAAGGCCGATCGGAATGCCGCCGATCTTCGGCGTCTCCGTAAATACGCGACCCGGCTCTTCGAACTCGGGCGCCGTGCAATTGATGCACGGATAGCCGCCGCGCGTGCACGATCCCTCGCCGTTCCATGCGCGCGTGTTGCAGTCGCCGTGCGCCTGCGTGCCGATGCAGCCGAGATTCTCCATCATGCAGCCGATCTCGGACAATGCTTCCGCGCTGGCCTTGTATTCGTAGTATTCGTTGCGGGAGCAGCCGTGATGCACCAGATGGTCGGCGTAGAAGCGTGGACGGCCGAGAGAATCGAGATCCGATGCGGCGAAGGCGCCTTCCGACAGCAGCATCAGGGTTTCCGTCACCCAGTTGGGGTGCGTCGGGCAGCCTGCGATATTGATGACCGGCAAGCCGCTTTGGCTGCGGAAATCAGCGCCAAGTGCGCCGCCCGGATTGCGTCCGTCGTATTGCAAGCCCGTTGCGTCGGAAGGGTTGTTTCCTGCGGCCGTTATGCCGCCATACGCGGCGCACGAACCGACGGCAACGACGTATTTGGCCAGCGGCGCGATTTCGCGCAGCCACTCGATCATCGGGCGACCGGTTCCCGCAAGCATATGGTACCGCCCCGTGCCATTAGGCCCACGCAGCGCAGAGCCTTCGAAGCAGAGAACGTCGAGCGCCTGCCTGCCCGAGACAATGTCTCCGAGTACGGTCTGTACCTCGGCTCCACTCTCTTCGCTGAGCGAAGGATGCCAGACAAAATCAAGTCCGAAGCTTTGCAGGATGGGAATCAGCCCCGGCGTTTCGGCGCACATCATAGACATCGTGCAGCCGCCACATCCTCCGGATTGTAGCCAAAGCACCGACTTCCGCCGTCTCATTCTCCGGTCTCCCCGCCTCGCCAGGACAGCGGCAAGCGCATTTCAAATGCCGCACCGCCCGAAGGTTTGTTGGCGGCCGCGAGCACGCCGCGATGCTCCTGGACGATCTTGTAGCTGATCGAAAGCCCCAGCCCCATTCCTTTTCCAACCGGCTTCGTCGTGAAGAACGGATCGAAAAGCCGGAGCAGCGCTTCCGGCGCAATTCCAGGACCTTGATCGGCGATGCGTAAGACCGCTTCGTCATGGCTCTCCGCGATCTCGACGGCGATCTCACCGGCTTCGTTGCTCTCCATGCTGTCACAGGCGTTCTGCACAATATTCATAACGACCTGCTGAATATGGCCGCCACGCCCCTCGACCAGAAGCTTGTCCGGCGCCGTCAACGACACACTAATTCTCGGCTCGTGTGCTTTGACGACCCAGGTTAGCGCCGTGCGCGTAATTGCGACAAGATCGAAAAATTGCGTCTCACCGTGCCCCTCGGCGGAAAAGCGGCGCAGCGATTCCACAATATCGCGGACACGCTCAGCCCCCTCGAGCGCCCCGGCGACGGCGCTGCGCAGGTCAGCGACAGCCCGATCTATTTTGAGTTTCTGACGCGCTTCGATGAGTTCTTCGCGCGGCGCTCCGGCCTGGACCTTGTCGAAATAAGCCTCCAATCGCCCGACGTACCGCTCCAGCGCATGCGCGTTGCCGTAGACAAAACTGATCGGGTTGTTGATCTCGTGCGCGACGCCGGAGACGAGGCGTCCGAGGGAAGCCATTTTCTCCGAGTGGACAAGTTGCTCCTGCGTGCGGACAAGTTTGTCGTGGGCGTTATTGAGTTCAAGATACGCGCGCCGTAATTCACCGACGGGCCGGCCGATAAGAACAATACCGACGACGCGTCCCCTGAGATCCATTCGCGGCGCTGCGTGAACGTCGAGCAGCTCCGACGAGTCTCGACCTTGGATCGAAAGTTCCAAGCGTTGGATCGTTGCCGTCGCGGCCGCCGCAAACAGCATCTTGGTCAGCCGCTCTCTGTCCGCTGCAATGAACAGCTCGGCGACCGGCATGCCCACGAGCTTCGGCGTCGCAGTGCCGGTCTGCCTGACCAAGGCCTCGTTGGTTTGCACGATGCGATTGGACAGATTGCAGGCGATCAGGACATCCGTCATCGAGCCGAGGACGGATTCCATGAAGGCGCGCATCGTCTCGAGCGCCGAGTTCTTTTCTTCGAGTTCGACCTGATACTTCAGAAGCTCCGAATACGTCTCGTCCATCTTCCGGATCACATCGATCCAGGCGCTATCCGTGAAGCTGGCGTCGTTGGCGCGGTGCGTCTTTTCCATCCCCCCGACTATAGGCGCACGCTAGCGTGGGGATAAAGCGCTTTTGGATGTCGGAAACGCGAGAATGATGCCCAACCCGTCCTATTTCGTCTTTATCAGCGCGCCATAGAAGGCTTCCGCATCCGAGCTTGCCCGCAATGCGCCGACGACCGAGCGATCGCGCAGTTTTCGCGATACGGTCGCGAGGGCATTCAAATGATCCTTGCTCGAAGACGGAGGCGTCAAAAGCAGGAATACGAGATCGACGGGCCGGTCGTCGATTGAATCAAAATTAAGCGGCGACTTCAATCTCACCGCCAAAGCAAACGGCTTCGATATCCCATGCAAACGGGCATGAGGAATCGCCACTCCATCGCCTATGCCGGTTGATCCCAGCTGCTCGCGCTTCGAGAGCTCGTTGAAAATTGTCTCTGAAGGAACATGAATGCGACTCGCGGCTCTCTGCGAGAGTTCGCGCAACAACGTAATCTTGTCGGGAAAACGAATATCAAACAGCACGCTGTCCGCTGACAAGAACTCGTCAATCTTCATAACTATGTGTTCGGCGGACATCATGGACACTTCAATCTGGAACGCGAAGGCGATAGCCGACGCCTGTCTCCGTGAGGATATATTCGGGGCTGTTCGGCTGCGGTTCGATCTTTTGTCTGAGTTGCGCAACGTAAACACGTACGTATTGCGAGTCGGCGGAGGGATCCCAAAGTTCGCGCAGCAGGAAGTTATGGGTCAGCACCTTGCCCGCATGCTGAACGAAGAGTCGAAGCAAATCGTATTCCTTCGGGGATAGTTTGATATCGCGATCGCCGACTTTCACGATCCTTCGCACCAAATCGACCGATAGTTCGCCGACGTGAAAGATCGGCCGTTCGCCTTGTACCTGAAGCTGGTGGCGCAGCGCCGCCCTGATCCGTGCGAGAAGCTCGTTAATGCCGAAAGGCTTCGTGACGTAGTCGTCAGCGCCGAAATCCAAGGCTTGTACTTTGGCGGTCTCGTCGGCGCGGCTCGACAGCACGACAATCGGCACGGCCTCGTTCTGGTCGCGAAGGGAGCGAAGCAGATCCAGTCCCTGCATGTCAGGCAAGCCGAGGTCGAGAATGACAAGATCGGGCTTCTGCGCCATCAGCTCGAGAGCTTTGCGCGCGTTCGGGGCGTCGATCACCTGATAGCCCTGCGTCGCCAATCCCATACGCAGGAGTTTGCGAATGGGCGGCTCGTCGTCGACGATCAGAACCTTAATGGGTGGTGCGCTCATGCCGCGTTTTCCAGGGCTTCCGATTTGGCGGGTGCGGGTAGCGTAACGGTCATCAGCGCGCCGCTGCGATCAAGCCGATTGGCCGCCGTTATCGCTCCCCCCATGATTTCAATGAATCCGCGTGAAATCGGCAATCCCAGCCCAGTTCCAGCGCGAACGTGATCGGCTTTATTCGCGCGATAGAACTTGTCGAATATCTTTTCAACGTCATCCGGCGGAATACCGGGACCTTCATCGCGGATCTGCAGCGTCACCTGCCCAAGATTTTGCCAAGCACCAACTTCAATCGTGGTTCCTTCCGGCGCATACTTCGCGGCGTTGTCGAGAAGGTTGAAAAGCACTTGTTCGAGAAGAACCGGATCTGCCTTCACCTTTAACGCCGTCGACGGCAGATTGTTCTGCACCTTGTGGTGCGCGAGAATCTTCTTTGCGCGTTTCAGCGCCGCGTCGATGATTTCGCTCACGTCGTGTACTTCCGTCTTCGCGTTTATCGCACCGGCCTCGAGCTTCGTCATATCGAGGAGATTGGCAATGAACCTGTTGAGGCGCTCGGATTCATCGACGATGGTTGCAAGAAGCTCGGCGTTTCCTTCGGCATCGAATTTATCGGAAAAATCACGCATCGTCGTGGCTGCGCCAAGTATGGCTGCGAGCGGAGTTTTCAGGTCGTGAGACAGCGACGTCAGAAGCGCCGCCCGCAAACGTTCGGTCTCGATGCTCCGCTTCGCACGCTCCACGTCTTCAACGAGATGCACGCGCTCGATCGCAAGCGCGCCTTGATTGACGAGAGCATCGAAGAGACGGCGTTGGTCCGGTGTCAGCAGTGGGCCGGGCCGGTCGCTATCGATGCCGACGACGCCAACGATACCGCGGGCGGTCCGCATCGGAAGGAACAGCCGATGCGAGCCTGGAAGCGTATCCGAGCCTCGGCCAGCCGCACGATCGTTCGTCCAAGCCCACGTCGCCGCGGCGATGTCCGACGGGTCGAGCGTGTCCTCGGGCGGATATCCGGCCTTGACCGCAATCACGCCGTTCTCGGGTAGCAGCAGCACGACGCGCACTTTGAGCATCGAGGCGATCTGGAAAACGGTCGCCCAAAGCACATCGTCAAGCGTGCCGGTTCCGGCGAGCTTGCGGCTGAATCCGTAAAGCGCTTCGGTCGTCGCAGCGCGGTTGACTGCGATGACCGTCTGGCTACGCATGCGCGCCGCAATATTCGAGACGATGATGGCTACGATCACAAACGACAAGAATGCCGCGAGATTTTTGGCGTCGGCGATTGTGAAGGTAAAGAGCGGCGGCAGAAAGAAATAATTATAGAGCAGAGCGCCCGTGACGCTCGCGACCAGTGATGGTGCGCGTCCGAACTTCACTGCGACGCCGACGATCGCAGTCAGGAACACGAGATCCACACTCTCGACGCCGATCCACGGCTGGAGCACCCACGCCAAACACAGAGCCGCTGCCATCGCGGCGAACGTAAATAAGTAATTCAGAGGACGGTGCGGGCGATCAGCCGCGGCGGTTTTTACGGCCTGTCCGCCCGGAGGCTCCGCCGGCAATTGTTCGCCGGAAATAACGTGGACGCTGATATTGCCGGATTGACGAACGAGATCATGGACGACGGATCCGTTAAGGATCTCAAACCAACGCGGCCGCTCGGATTTGCCGATGATGATCTGTGTGACGTTGTGGGCGCGCGAATAAGAAATGATATCGTCGGCAACGGTTTTGGCGCTGCCGGGTATCGTCAGCGTTTCTCCGCCCAGAAGTTCAGCCAGGCGCATCGCTTCCACGACGCGATTTCGTTCAGCATCCGAGAAGCGGAGACTGCGGCGCGTTTCGATCGTCACCGCTGTCCATGGCGCGTGCAGCCGATCGGCCGCCCGCTTGGCATACCGCACCAGCCCGGGCGCACGAGCATCCTCGTTCAGGCAGACAAGCACGCGCTCGCAAGCGGCCCACGGTCCGGACATGGCCTTGGCGCGTAGTTGCGTAACGAGTTGCTCATCGACGCGCTCCGCGGTTCGGCGAAGGGCCAGCTCGCGAAGGGCCGTGAGCTTGACGGGCGAGAAGAAATTCTCGAGGGCGCGACGCGCCTGCTCAGGAATATAGACTTTACCTTCCTTCAGCCGCTCAATGAGATCTTCAGGCGTGATGTCGACGAGTTCGACATCGTCGGCGCGCGCCAATATCGAATCCGGCACGGTCTCGCGTACGAGGATGCCCGTGATCTGTGCGACGACGTCGTTCAGACTGTCGACATGCTGGATATTGACCGTGGTGAAGACGTCGATGCCTTCATCGAGCAGTTCCTCGACATCCAGGTAGCGTTTGGGATGCCGGCTTCCCGGAGCGTTGGTATGCGCCAGCTCATCGATCAGCGCAATTTTAGGACGGCGCGCAATGACCGCATCGATGTCGAGCTCTTCGAGCGTCCGTCCCCTGTATTCGATGTGACGCGGCGGAATGATCTCGATACCGCGCAGCAGCGCTTTCGTCTCTTTGCGGCCATGTGTTTCGACGACGCCGATCACGACATCGGCACCGTCCTTGAGCTTCGCGCGAGCCGTGCGGAGCATCTCGTACGTCTTACCGACGCCCGGCGCGGCTCCGAGAAAGATTTTCAGCCGGCCCCGAGAGCGCTCTTCCCTTTTCAGGACTTCGAGGAGCGCCTCGGGTGACGGCCGGTGATCGGTTAAGCGGTTTTCGTCCGCCATCTTATTGCTTTCCTGGCCGCGCTCGCGCGCGGCGCACTACTCAGCGTGCAGGGACACCGTCGAGATCGAGATTAAGCGCCAAAACGTTGACGTGCGGTTCACCGATCAGCCCCAGAAACGGAGTTTCGATGTGGCGCTCAACGAGGTTGCGTACGTCCTGTTCGGGCATATTGCGGACTTTCGCAATTCGCGGAACCTGAAAATAAGCAGCAGCGGGCGAAATGTCAGGGTCAAGACCCGATCCTGAGGTCGTAACAAGATCGACCGGAACGGGCGTCGAGGGATTTTCAGCCTTAAGCTTGTCCACGTCACCCTTCACCCGGTCGACGAGTGCCTTACTGGTTGGGCCTAGGTTCGAGCCCATCGAGTTGGAGGCATTGTAGGGCTGCCCAACGGTTTTGGATGCATCTGCCGGGTCGGCTCCGACCGTCGCCGAGGGGCGGCCGTGAAAGTATTTCTCCGACACGAAGTTCTGACCAATAAGTTGCGAACCGACAACCTTGCCATCGCGAACGATGAGGCTGCCCTGCGATTGGTTGGGAAAGATGGCTTCCGCAATGCCCGTCATGGCAAGGGGATATGCGAGGCCAGTTATGATCATCAGCGCAATAAGAACGACGATCGCTGGACGGATTTCTTTCAGCATGGCTGGTTACCTCAAGCGAGATGCAGTGCATTCACGGCCAAGTCGATGACCTTGATGCCAATAAAAGGGATGATGACGCCGCCGAGACCGTAGACGAGCAAATTGCGGCGGAGCAGCGGTCCGGCTCCAATCGGACGATAGGCTACGCCCTTCAGCGCGAGCGGTATCAACGCGATGATGATGAGCGCATTGAAGATGATCGCCGACAGGATCGCACTCTGAGGGCTACCGAGCCCCATGATGTTGAGCGCGTTGAGCTGCGGATAGAAAGCGACGAACATCGCCGGAATGATCGCGAAGTACTTGGCGACGTCATTCGCGATGGAAAACGTCGTCAGGGCGCCTCGTGTCATCAAGAGCTGCTTACCGATCTCGACGATCTCGATGAGCTTCGTCGGGTTGCTGTCGAGGTCGACCATATTTCCGGCCTCGCGGGCAGCGACCGTGCCAGTGTTCATCGCGACACCCACGTCGGCCTGTGCAAGAGCCGGCGCGTCGTTCGTGCCGTCGCCGCACATGGCGACGAGCTTGCCCTTTGCCTGCTCATCGCGGATCAGGCGCAACTTGTCTTCCGGTGTCGCCTGCGCGAGGAAGTCGTCGACGCCCGCTTCGGCGGCGATCGCGGCGGCCGTCATCGGGTTATCGCCCGTGATCATCACCGTGCGGATACCCATCCGGCGGAGCTCTGCGAAGCGCTCGCGGATGCCCCCCTTGACGATATCCTTGAGGTGGATAACGCCGAGCAGACGGCCATCCTTCGCGACCGCAAGAGGCGTTCCGCCCGCCTTGGCAATCGTTTCAGTGATCAACTTGATTTCGCGGGCAACGTCCGAACTGATGGCGGGATGCAAAGCCTGTACAGTCGATCCCGCACTCAACAGTACTCCCGGCGCGCCGACGTATTTCAAAACGGCGTCAACCGCACCTTTTCGGATCGACGACCCGTCGAAATCTACGCCGCTCATGCGGCTTTGCGCGGTGAAGGGAATGAAGTTGGCCTTGATGTCGGAGACGTCGCGACCGCGGATACCATGCATCTCCTTAGCCAGCACGACGATCGAGCGGCCCTCCGGCGTTTCGTCGGCGAGCGAGGCGAGCTGGGCTGCGTCCGCGAGTTCCGTTTCGCTGACGCCCGAAACAGGAATGAACTCCGTTGCCTGGCGGTTGCCGAGCGTAATCGTTCCTGTTTTATCAAGAAGAAGAGTGTCCACATCGCCGGCGGCTTCGACGGCGCGGCCAGACATCGCGAGAACGTTGAAGCGCACGAGACGGTCCATACCGGCAATACCGATGGCCGAAAGCAAAGCGCCGATCGTTGTCGGGATAAGCGTGACGAAGAGAGCGACAAGCACGACGACGGAGATCGTGCCACCGGCATAGGCCGCATAACTCGGAATGGTCGCTGTTGCGAAGACGAAGATGATCGTGAGACCCGCGAGCAAGATATTGAGAGCGATCTCGTTCGGCGTTTTTTGACGCTCCGCACCCTCGACGAGCCTGATCATGCGATCGATGAACGTATTGCCCTGGGCGGCGGTGATGCGCACGATAATCCAATCGGAGAGGACCTGCGTGCCGCCAGTTACCGCCGACCGGTCGCCGCCGGATTCGCGAATGACGGGCGCGGATTCCCCTGTGATTGCAGCTTCGTTGACTGACGCGATGCCTTCGATGACCTCACCATCCGAGGGAATCGTATCGCCGGTTTCGACCAAGACGACATCACCGACCTTCAGCGACGTGCCGGCAACAAGCTTGAAGTTGCGCCCTGAGCCGGTCATCAGCTTGGCCTGAGTTTCATGGCGCTGGAGGCGGAGCGAGTCCGCCTGCGCCTTGCCTCGACCCTCGGCGATTGCCTCGGCGAAGTTAGCAAAAAGCACCGTGAACCACAGCCACAGAATGATCTGAAACGTGAAGGCCAGATCGCTTCCGCCTGTCGCGAGATCGCGAAGAAAGATGATCGTGGTCAGAACCGACACGACTTCGAGCACGAACATGATCGGATTTTTGATCATCTTGCGCGGATCGAGCTTCGTAAAGGCCGCCCCAATTGCCGGAATGACGATCTTTGGATCGAGCATCGTCGTCGCCGGGCTCTTCTTGCGCGCCATAGACGTATCCATTTTGGAAAACTCCGAAGAGAGAAAGATCAGTAGAGGGTGCCGGCCGTCATCGCGAGGTGCTCGACGATGGGGCCGAGGGCCAAGGCCGGGAAGAACGTCAAGCCGCCGACGATCAGGATGACGCCAACGACGAGCCCGACAAAAAGTCCGCCTGTCGTCGGGAACGTGCCGACAGACGGAGCAAGAGCTTTCTTCTCCGCGAGCGCGCCTGCGATCGCCATTGCTGGGACGATCATCAGGAAGCGGCCCACGAACATCGCAACGCCGCCGGTCGTGTTGTAGAAGAAGGTGTTGCCGGTGATGCCGCCGAAGGCCGAGCCGTTGTTCGCGGTGCTCGAGGTGAAGAGGTAGAGAATTTCGGAGAAGCCGTGCGGGCCGGCGTTGGCGATCGACGCGACCGCCGACGGAAGCACGCAGGCGACCGCCGAGAAGCCGAGGTACATCAACGGCAGGATCAGGATCGCCAGCATGGCCATCTTGACCTCTTTCGATTCAATCTTTTTGCCGACGTATTCCGGCGTGCGGCCGACCATCAGGCCTGCCACGAAGATCGAAATGATGACGAAGATCAGCATGCCGTAGAGACCCGCGCCGACACCGCCGACGATGATTTCACCGAGCTGCATGTTGATCATCGGGATCATGCCGCCAAGGGCGGTGAAAGAATCATGCATCGCATTAACGGCGCCGCAGGACGCCGCGGTCGTGACGACGGCGAAGAGCGCCGACGAGACGATCCCGAAGCGAACTTCCTTGCCTTCCATATTGCCGCCGGTCAGGCCGAGGGCATTAAGACCAGTCGTGCCGCTCGCTTCCGCCCAATAGCAAACCGCGACGCCGGTGATGAACAGCACGCCCATCACCGCGAGGATCGCCCAACCCTGACGCTGATTGCCGACCATGCGCCCGAAGACGTTGGTCAGAGCGGCGCCGATCGCGAAGATCGAGATCATCTGGATGAAGTTCGAGAAGGCTGTGGGGTTTTCGAAGGGATGCGCGGCGTTGGCATTGAAGAAGCCGCCGCCGTTGGTGCCAAGCATCTTGATCGCAACCTGTGACGCGACCGGCCCGACGGCGATGGTCTGCTTTGCGCCCTCGAGCGTCGTGGCGTCGACATAGGCACCGAGCGTCTGCGGCATGCCCTGCCAAACGAGGAACAACGTGTAGGGAATACAGATCGGAAGCAGGATGTAGAGCGTGGCGCGTGTGACATCGACCCAGAAGTTGCCAAGGTTCCGCGTCGAAGAACGGGCGAAGCCGCGGGTCAGAACGACCGCGAGAGCGATACCCGTTGCAGCTGACAGGAAATTTTGGTGCGTCAGGCCGAGCATCTGCGTGAGGTACGACATCGTCGTCTCGCCGCCGTAGTTCTGCCAGTTCGTATTCGTGACGAAGCTGACGGCGGTGTTGAACGACAAATCCGGCGCGACGGCCGTCATGCCTTGCGGATTGAACGGCAGCGCGCCTTGCAGGCGCAGCAACGCGTACAGAATAATGAAGCCGCCGACGTGGAAGATCAGCATGGAGACGGTGTAGCGCAGCCAATCCTGCTCGCTTCGGCTATCGACACCGGCAATCTTATAGAGGACTGTTTCAACCGGGCTCACGATTGGCGAAAGGAAGGTTCTCTCGCCAGAGAAGACGCGCGTCATGTACCAGCCGAGCGGCTTCACAAGCGCGATGACGACCGCGCAGAACAGCGCAATCTGGATCCAGCCTATAAAAGTCATATGCGTTCGCCTTTCAGAACCGCTCGGGGCGCAGCAGCGCGTAAACGAGGTAAATAAGCAGGCCCACTGTCACGAGGCCGGCCAGTGCGTAGTCGAAGGTCATGGGAGGCCTCACAGTCGGTCGCAGGCAAAAGCGTAAGCGATGGCAATGGCAAAGAGCGCGAGCCCGCCAGCCAGTAGGACGATGTCCATCATTTTCATTCTCCTCCTCGGAGGAATTCAGCACCCGCGTGAAACGGATTGCGGGCCGCGTTTAGGTGACACGCAGCGCATATGAATTCGAGTTGGAGGGGGAAGCGTCGTTATAAGAATCTCATAGTCACGGCGTGAGGCACGCGAAGGCCGACCGAAAATCTGGCTTCGATTTGCGTGTTTGCCGTCGGCAGGGAACTTGAAAAAGCGAACCGGACGATCTTGAGTTGGGGAACGTCCGACGAAGCCTGCGTCCTAAACGCCGAAAGCGGTTGGCTGACGCGCGAGGCAAGAAACCCGCTGAAGACCTGCCGAGTGATTTAAAGAAAAATGGTCGGAGCGAGAGGATTTGAACCTCCGACCCCCAGTCCCCCAGACTGGTGCGCTAACCAGGCTGCGCTACGCTCCGATTTGGAAAATGTCGACGGCCATCGCAATTTTAGATTGCGAACGGGAGGCCGTCTCCCGGTCAGGGGTTGGGTACCTGGATCGTACCCGCACGTCAAGGACGGATGAGGCTTCGGGCCAGAGGCATTTTCCCCAGGGAGGATGCTTCCGGGCTTTCAGGGCTCTTTGGAGCAGGCATTCGCAGCCCGCTCGACCGTCAGCGGCGGTATTCGGGCAGACGCTGCAAAATATCGATGATCGGGTCGTCGACCCAGGCATGCGTGACCAGATCGCGGTGCCGTCCATCGCCACCTGGAACCACCGCTACGCCGCCGGTTGCGAGCCGCGTGTTGATCTCGGGACTGACGTCGACGTCATGCGCTGCAAGAATTCCCTCGAGCTGCGCATTCTGGTTGCGCGTCGAACCGAGATAGACGCTGACAAAGAATGCGGTCGGGTCGGCCTCGATCCAATGCGCGAACTTGTCGAGATCGCCATAGAGGGAGTCGAGCAGCACTACGCCGCGCACGCGCTTCTTGAGGCCGCCTCTCTCAATCGCGGTCGCCGCCGCGACATAGCCGCCGCTGTAGGCGACGATGACGATCGGCATGCTCGCAAACGTGCGCAGCGATTTTCGGTCGCCGTGCAGGCGCGCGAGCTGCTGGCCTGCTTCGCCGATGAAACGCCCGAATGCTCCGGGCTGCCAGAATTTGCCTGCGCTGGAATCTCGCGCATCGACCGCAAGCTGCGGCGCGACGAGCACGACATTCGCATTCGATGCCGAGATCTGCGCCGGCACCTTTTGTCGTGCGAGGACGTCGCGCTCGAGCGTTGCGCCGTGACCGTGAAAGAACACGAGCATCAATGCCGGACGGCGGATGTCGAAGCCCTTCGGAATGTGGAGCAGCACACGGTCGTCATTATAGGTCTGGTCTTCCCAGTAGACGCGCCCCGAGCCCGTGCTGTGCCCCTTGCGGCCTGCCTCGTTGATGTTGAGAAACGGCGTATTCGAGCCGGGCATCATGCCGTGATAGGGGAACGGCGCGGTATCGAAGTGTACGAGAGCGGTCTTGTCGGCCTTGATGGGCCTGCTGCGCGACTGCACCTGGGTCTTCGAGGGGACGATCTGGCGCTGTTTGCCTTTGCTAGCCTCGGCGCCGGAAAAACCCAGGACAAGGGCCGCACTTGCTCCAAGAGCGCGCGTAAGAAATCGTCGTCGCCCGCCATTCATTGCCGTCGGCACCACGCCATACGACACTCCGCAGTTGAAACGGTCGTCATGAGAATCGCGTTTACCCTCAGGCAGAATAGTCTGCGTGCCCAGCGCGCTGAACCAAAGTATGCCTCTAAAGCGCAAAATTGTTCAATTCGTGGGGCAAACGATACTCCAGGCGGCGCTTGCGCTCTGCTCCCAGATATCCAATGGCGCAAAAAGTGTTTGGGTAGCATCGCTTAGATGCATTTTGGCAACTCGATTTTAACATGTTTTACCGGCAGTTGTTGGAACGGGGACGAGTCAATAGTGTTTGCGAGTCGGTCACGGTTAAGCCATCTTCATGACAACAGCAGCCAGCATCAGTGTGCCGCCTTCCGTGACTCCCGGACTTGACGTCCGCACAGTCTCGACGATGACGGCAACCGCACTTGCCGTCGCCGATATGATCGGTATCGGCGTCTTTACGAGCCTCGGATTTCAGGTCGCGGCTATTCCCTCGCCGTTCACGGTGCTGATGCTGTGGATCGTCGGCGGTGTCGCAGCGCTCTGCGGCGCGCTCGCTTATGCCGAACTGGCCGCCGCATTTCCGCGCTCCGGCGGCGAATATAATTTTCTGTCCCGTATCTACCATCCGGCGGTCGGCTTTCTTGCGGGCTGGATCTCGGCTACTCTTGGGTTCTCGGCGCCCATTGCCCTCGCGGCCATGGCTTTCGGAGAATATTTCAAGGGCATCGTTCCGGGTGCGTCGCCGCTGCTGCTTGGCCTCGCCGTCGTCTGGGGTGTCACGCTCATCCATCTGACGGGCGTCAAGCATTCGAGCAAATTCCAGAACATATCGACGCTGATCAAAGGTGCTTTGATCATAGCGCTGATTGTTGCCGGGCTCGCCTATGGCGTGCCGCAGCCGATCTCATTTGCGCCCTCCGCGGTCGACATGAGCTATATCGTGAGCGCACCGTTCGCGGTGAGCCTCGTGTTCGTGATGTACGCCTATTCGGGCTGGAATGCCGCGACCTATATCGCGGGCGAGGTTCGCGAACCGGCCGTCAGCCTGCCGCGTTCGATTATTGCCGCCACCCTGATCGTGATCATCTGCTTTGTCGCGCTCAATGCGGTTTTTCTCTACACAACGCCGATCTCGGCGATGGCGGGTCAGCTGGACGTCGCGATGGTCGCCGGAAAGCATATCTTCGGTGAACTTGGCGGCAACATCGTCGGCGCGCTGATCTGCATCGGATTGGTCTCGTCGGTCAGCGCAATGACCTGGATCGGACCGCGCGTGACGATGGCGATGGGCAAGGATCACGCGCTCTTCCGAGCGTTGTCGGTGACAGGCAAAAACGGTGTGCCGACGGCCGCCATTCTGCTTCAGCTCGTCATCGTCAGTCTGCTGCTGATGACGCAGAGCTTCGAGGCCGTCCTCGAGACTATCCAGTTCAGTCTGACGCTCTGCACCTTTCTCGCCGTTCTCGGCGTGATCGTTCTGCGCTGGAAGGAACCGGACCTTCCGCGTCCCTACCGGACGTGGGGTTATCCGCTGACGCCCTTTATCTTCCTTGGGGTGACGGCTTTCATGATGTATCACCTCGTCGTAGAGCGTCCTCTTCAGTCTTTGGCTGGTCTCGCCATCATGCTGACGGGTTTAGCCGTGTATGCCTATTCGCAACGGCGCCCAGCAAGCGGTGAGGACCTCAATAGGATCCAACATGGCTAGAATGCGCGTGACTACGGCGGTCGCCTTTGCGGCGATCGCGGCTTTCGTTCTGTCGCCTTCAGCACGCGCCGAACCAAGCGCGAGCCTCAATGACACCGCGCGTTTCATCGCGGGCATGCAACCGTCTGAGGGTTCGCCTCTCAAAGCCAATACGAACGACGCCTATTGGAAGCAGTATGCGAAAAGCTTCGATGATGCCTGGTCGGGTCTAGAAAAGCGGCAACTCGCCAAGATCCGGCCGCTCGTCTCCAAGGACTTCACCAACCCGCAACCCGTGCTGTTCTATTTCTTCAGCGGCCCGGATTTTCTCTACGCGGACGCTTTCTTCCCGTCGGCGACGACGTACGTGATGGCCGGATTGGAACCGCCGGGCCAGATTCCCGATCTGCGCAAGTTCTCGCGCGGCGAAATCTCCAGCTCGCTCCGCGATCTTCGCTCTTCGCTCAGCTCCGTCCTGAGCTACAGCTTCTTCCAGACGAAGTTCATGCGCGTCGATTTCAGCCGTGCAAAGCTCAACGGCACCCTGCCGGTACTGATGACGTTCCTCGTCCGCTCGGGCAAGACGATCTATGACGCCGAGCTGTTCGACCTCCAGAGCGACGGCACGCTGCACACCCTGGATGAGAAGATCGCAAATCCGACCGGCAAGGGCGTGAGGATCACGTTCGGCGACGCCGATGTCGGGAAGAAGAAGACGCTTTATTATTTCAGCACCGATCTTTCGGATTCGGGCATCAAGAGCAGCGGCTTCATGACGTTCTGCGATACGTTCGGCAAAGGCGACAGCTTCATCAAGAGCGCGTCGTACCTGATGCACCAGGACAATTTCTCGACGGTCCGGGACTATCTGCTATCGCATAGCGTTTCTATTCTTGAGGACGACTCGGGTGTTCCGATCCGCTTTTTCGCTCAGGGTTGGCAGCTTCACCCCTATGGCCGCTACGTCGGGCCGATCGCATTATTCGGTGGGCTGCATCAGTCGAAGCTCAACGACGTGTTCGGAAAAGGCCGTGCGACACCGATCGACTTCAGTCTTGGCTATCGCTGGAAGCCGAACGAATCGAACATTCTTCGCGCTGTGAAGGACGATACGGCCGTCGCGTTTGAGGCGCCGCCTCCGGTTGTGAAGGCGAGTGCTTCCGGGGATTCTAAGCCCAAGGTCGTCGCGTCGGCCGATCGACCTGCAAAGCCGCGCTATAAATATCATCGGCGGAAGCAGCAGACGGTAAACAATTACTGGCCGAAGCTTTTCGGGTATGCGCCTTAACGGGCCGGAACCTCTACGCGGCATGCGCCGATGAGCGGATAAAAGCTATCTCCGGGGAGGATCAATCTCGGAGATAGGCATCTACGTCGGCAGCAGGAAACGGCTCGACCGTAAGATCATCGGGTAGCTCTTGCGCGGCAATGGCGGCGATATAGGCGCGCCCCGCATCCAATCCTCTGACCGCGACGCCGCGATTTGATGGTCTGCGGCTTGCGGACGGGGAACCGCCGACGACACCCTCTTCCGTCAGAAGCCGACCTATGCCGGAGCCGCGCTCCTTGGCGATTGCCTCGAGCCGGACCCAAGCGGCAAGCACGTCGCCGTCGCTATCGGCGGAAAGTGGCATGTTCGCTCCCAACCGGACGGCCGCTTGCACCACGCGGATCCGGCGGTCGCTTGACATTTTGAGCTTGCGCGACGACTCCTCGAGGTCGACGCCGACCGGCATGTCGGCTGTGACGGCAATGAGGGCTGCGCCGTCACAGTGAGATATGCTGAAATGCGGTCCGCCGTTCCCGAGAATTGGACGTCCGCCCTTTTCTATGCGGAAGACAATGCGCCTCAGGCGTTCGCCTCCGACGCGTTCCAAGACGATGCGTGTCGCGATGCGCGACGTTCGCCATAGTCGCCGCGTCCGTTCGTCGGCTATAGCCTCGGCGCGTTGTTCGTCGGCGACGGAAAGTCGTGGCCTGCGCGCTTCCTCTTCAGCGAGAGAGGCTTCGGCGCCGACCAGATCGACCAACACGATCTCTATGGCGCGCCCTCCCTCGCCCCGGTTCGGGGTGCCAGCCAAATTGGGGTCAGCTGCGGCCGGCACGAGGCTTCTTAACGTCATCCGGATTGGCCGCGAGATTGATCGGCAGTCCGCGCAAAATAGCGGCCGCAATCTCAAGCTCGCGAATCGCCGTCTTCAGCATATCCCGGGAGAGTTCGGCTGTGTCCTCGTGCACCTCAACCCTAGGCGGCGCGGCGGGAGGAGTTGCAGTTGCCTTGGCCAAAGGTTTGCGACCGCGTTTGCGCCCGGCCGCCGGAGCCGGAGCAGCCTGCACGGCCGTGGAGCGGTGAGCGGCAGCCTTGACCTGATCGACGCCATGCTCGCGCAGGATCTTCTGGACGCCACGAATGGTGTAGCCCTCAGCGTGGAGAAGCGTGCGGATGCCGCGAAGCAGCTCCATGTCCTCCGGACGATAATAACGCCGGCCACCGCCGCGCTTCATCGGCCTTATCTGCGGGAAGCGCCCTTCCCAGAAACGCAGGACGTGCTTCGGAATCTGGAGTTCGTCGGCAACCTCACCGATCGTGCGAAACGCCTCTGCCGACTTGTTCATCGCTTGCCCCCTCGTGCTCACGAAACTCTGCGAATTGGACGCCCAGTTTCCGGCGCTTGCAACAGGCTACATCAGCGCTTCGAATGACCTTTGTTGATCCGATCTTTCATGATGTTCGAGGGACGGAATACGAGCACGCGCCGCGGCGTGATCGGAACTTCCTCGCCCGTCTTCGGATTGCGCCCGACCCGCTGGCCTTTCTGGCGGATCCCGAAGGAGCCGAAAGACGACAGCTTGACGGCGTCGCCGACCGCCAAACTTCCTGAAATCTCATCAAGCACGCGTTCAACGAGATCCTGACTCTCGTTGCGGGGAAGCCCCACCTTCTCGACGACGGCTTCCGCAAGATCTGCCCGCGTCAATGTCTTGCCCACCATCAATACCTCCCGGCCGAGCCACAATATCGGCCGGGGATGGTAGCGGCGGTTGGTCGCGGGGTCAACGGGACGTCAGAAACAACTGACTGAAAAAAAACGATTTTCTACGCTGCAGCGCACCAAAATGCCTCACCAGCGGGCAAGAACGGCGCCCCAGGTGAAGCCGCCGCCCATCGCTTCCATCAAGACCAGGTTGCCTTCCTTGACCCGGTGAGCCTCGAAGGCATCATTCAGTGCGAGAGGAATGGACGCCGCCGACGTGTTTCCGTGCTTGTCGAGCGTCATGACGATCTTCTCGGGCGCGACGTTGAGCTTTTTGGCGATCCCATCGAGGATGCGCTTGTTTGCCTGATGCGGAATGAAAAGATCAATCTCTTCCGCCGTGTAACCCGTCTCGACCAATGTTTCCTCGATCACGCCGGAAATTTTCTGCACGGCGTGACGGAAGACCTCGCGGCCGTTCATGCGCAGATGTCCGACTGTCTTGGTCGATCCCGGTCCGCCATCAACGTAAAGCAGGTCTTCGAAACGGCCGTCGGACCTGATGAGCGTCGAGATGATGCCCCTGTCCTCGCGTCCGCCGCGCTGAGGTTGGGCCTCTAGCACGACCGCGCCGGCGCCGTCGCCGAACAGGACGCACGTCGAGCGATCAGACCAATCGAGAATGCGCGAAAACGTTTCCGCGCCGATGACGAGCGCGCGCTTCGATTGTCCGGCTTTCAGGAAATTATCGGCGGTCGCGAGGGCATAGACGAAACCCGAGCAGACGGCTTGGATATCGAACGCCGCACCCTTCGTTACGCCGAGCATCGACTGGATGCGCACCGCCGTTGCGGGAAAAGTACGATCGGGAGTTGAGGTGGCGCAGACGATTAAATCGATGTCGATCGGATCGATACCTGCGCGGACCAACGCCTGCTTCGCTGCAGCCGCGCCGAGTTCGGATGTCAGCTCCTTTTCGTCGGCGATATGCCGCCGGACGATCCCAGAGCGCTCCCGAATCCATGTGTCACTGGTGTCGACAATTTTCGCGAGATCGTCGTTCGTTACGACGCGTTTCGGAAGGTGCGCGCCGACGCTGCGAATAACAGAGCGGAGAACTGCCAAGTCTATGCCTTTCCGAGCAGGCTGCCGGTTGCGTCGCGGGCAGGAGCACCGCCGACCGCGGCCGAGAGCCTATGATGGAAGCCGTCGATATCGGCCGTGAGGCGCGCGATCAAGCCGGAATCGGCCATCTCGTACGCAAGATCGACAGCGCTCGCAAATCCAAAGGCATCGGTGCCTCCGTGGCTCTTAACCGCAATACCGTTAAGACCGAGGAACGTCCCGCCATTCACGCGGCGGGGGTCCATTTTTTCCTTAAGAACCCGGAAGCCGCCCTGGGCCAGCAACGCGCCGATTTTGCTCATCAAAGAGCTGGTCATCGCAGCCCGCAAATATGTGCTGATCTGCCGGGCTGTGCCCTCAGCTGTTTTCAGCGCGATATTGCCGGCAAATCCCTCGACGACGACGACATCGACGGCCCCTTGGCCGATCTGATCGCCTTCGATGAACCCCTTGTATTCGAGCGGCAGCGCATCGACGGACTTCAGCAGCGCATGCGCGGCCTTCACGTCCTCGTTGCCCTTCATTTCTTCGGTGCCGACATTCAGCAATCCGACCGATGGTCTTTCGGTGTGAAAGACGGCGCGCGCCATCGCTGCGCCCATCAGCGAGAAGTCGGCAAGCTGCTCGGCAGAAGCTCCGATATTGGCGCCTACGTCGAGAACGATGCATTCCGATGTGACGGTCGGCCAAAGCGCCGCAATCGCCGGGCGCTCGATGCCCGCCATCGGGCGCAGGACGAGTTTGGCAATCGCCATCAACGCGCCGGTGTTGCCCGCGGAAACGGCAGCGTCCGCTTCGCCGGCCTTCACGGCCTCGAGCGGTAGCCACATGCTGGAGCCCTTGCCGCGGCGCAGGGCTTGGCTCGGCTTCTCCTCCATCGCGATCACGAGATCGGTATGGACGACGCGGCTCCGCGCGCGCAACGCCGGATGCTGAGCCAGTGCCGCGTCGATGCGCGCCTGCTGACCGTACATGATAAAGCTCAACGCGGGTTGGCGCTCAAGCGATAGAGCTGCCCCTGGGATCACGACCTCCGGGCCGTGATCGCCCCCCATTGCGTCAAGTGCAATCGTCTTTGGGCTTGCCATTCTTGTCGATTGCCGTGGAACCGCGTTTTCGCGCTGACTGCGCCCGACTCGGCTAACGGCCCTGTTTGTCCCCGAAATTCGGCGAGACCATAGCCTTTTAGAGCCCGCTCACAAGGCGAAAACGCGCCTCGTGACAGAACCACTCACACCTGTGTAGTTTACCTTGTCTTTTCATCCGCATATAGCGGCTGAGAGAAAGAATTCGAGGCCGGTCGACTACGGGCGCGGCGAACGATTCGGCGTTCCGGACGCCCGAACCTGAGGTGCCAGACCGCGGCAATTCCTCAGGTTCAGTCTTTATCCTTAAGCTTGGCTAATGCTGCAAACGGGTTTGATGCGGCGGGCTCGTCCGACTTGGGATCCTGCCATGTAAACTCCGCGCCCTCACGTCGCGGATAGGGATTGAGCGAGGCGGACAGCGTCTCGAACACGATGCGGCCAACGGGAATGAGGCCATGCTCGAGAAGCTCGACATCGGAGCCGCCGAGGATGCTCGCCTCCTCTTCGCTATCTTCGGAGGCAAGATCCGGCCAAAACTCGACTTCGAAGGCCGCATTGACCTTGCCCTGGACGGGCTCAAGCGAGACGACGCATGCCTGCTCAACGCCCGCGCTGATCGAGCCGGACAGACGATAGGCGCCTCCTGAAATCGCGACGATGCGATAGCGCGCGGAAAGCGCCGAAACATCCAGGATATTGAGGGTCTGCGCTACGGACTTCAGCTCTTCGGCCGTTGCTGTGCGTGTGCGATCGAGGCCGCCAGCCGGGATTTCAGTCGTCTTTTCCGTCCAGTCCAAAGTGTTCGTCACGTCACCGTCATCCTGATGTTTGTTAGGCTTTCGTCGAGCAGCGATTTCGCCGCCCCGCTTCGAACCCATTCGTCGAAATCTTGAGTGGAAAGCGCGGCCGACGCTTCTCGTACATAGCGAGCCAGCGCTTCTGCTGCATCCTCCCTTGCAGCCCCCGCCTCCAAGAGCTGGTGTTTCAGGCTCTTGACCAAGTTCGTCTGCGCGGCGTCCGAGAGATCGCGTTGGTAAATTGTGGCGCGCTCGTAAAACGCCGCGGCGGCACGTTTAACCTTCTTCGGTACGGTAAGATCTCCGACGCCCATCTCTCGCATGCAATCGTCCATGTCGTTGACGAAAGCCTCGATCGCGCGTTGGCGAATGGTCTCGGCATCCGGCCCCTGCAATGCCTCAAGCCCGAGGTAGAGGTGCAGCACGACCAGCTCGAAGCGGCCGGCAGGTGTGTCTGGAACGCCCAGAACGCTGTAAAAAGCGGGCTGCCGCGCTGCGGTCACGACGGCGCCATAAAGCTCTTCTGCTCTGCGGCCGGTTTCAACCCGCTGTCTCAGCCATCGCAACATCTCGGTGTCCTGGGGTTTGCGGTGTGAAACCGACAAATGTCTGGGGATCATGCCTTGCTGCCACGGGGGCGCGCAGTTGCTGGCGTTCTGCTCACAATTTAAACACTCGTGACGGAAAGGCGAGGCGATTCCCGCGAAATGAAAGTGCAAATGAAACAGAACGGGATCAATCGCCGGTTTCAAGTGGCCGCGCTGCTGCTCGGCATGCTGGCTTGTACCGCCGTTCTGGCGGGCTGCGGAACGCCGACAATCACCAAGCACGGCCAGCAGTTCCGCGAAACCGACTTGCAGTCGATTCAGCCGGGAATGAGCCAGGATCAGGTGCGGACAGCCCTCGGCACCCCGGCGACGACGGCCGTGCTCGGCGACGGGCGCGCGTTTTATTATATTTCGAGCACCGACACCCAGAAGTCGTTCTTCCTGCCGACCGAGCAGGATCGCCAGGTGGTCGCCGTTTACTTCAACCAGGGCAACACAGTCGACAGCATCGCCAATTACGGCTTGAAAGACGGCAAAGTGTTCGACTTCGTCAGCCGCACCACGCCCGCGCCCGGGGGCAAGGACGAAGGCATCCTGAAGGGGCTCTTCCGCAACCTCGGCAAGCAGCAGCTCTTCGGCGGCGGCTAAGCTCTGCACACCGCACAATATAACCGCACTCGTTCCGGCGGCCGGCTCCTGCTATATCGCGAGGGCCGCCGTGTGGTTGCAACCACGCAGCGAAACAGCACATGACATGACTACGTGCCGACGCCGCGCCCTTGCGGCCCGGCAACCAGATCACACGCTCCAACAGACGCCCAGGTATTTTATGACCCAGAAAATCGAACAAGGCTTCATGGCATTTCTCGTCGACGGCAAGGACGGGATCGGCGCTGTCCGCGAGGTCACGCCGACGTCGCTCACGCTCTATATCGAGAACGCAGGCGAATTCGCGGTGCCGCTTTCGGCGGTGAAAGACGTCCATTCGCAGAAAGTGCTTTTGAAGCCCGAGCTTCTCGATAAGCGCCTGCTGAAAGCCATCGGCCACGTCCACGACAGCGAGGATCCCAATCTCGTCGGATAACAGACGCATTGGCGCGCTTAGTGAAACGGAAAACGGCTCCGCAAAGTGCTGCGGAGCCGTTTCCTTTTGTGCCGTCCGTTTCTTACAGGTGCGCGAGAACCGCGAGCAGCAATAGCGCGACGATGTTCGTGATCTTGATCGCGGGATTCACGGCCGGTCCGGCCGTATCCTTGTAGGGATCGCCGACCGTGTCTCCGGTCACGGACGCCTTGTGTGCTTCCGATCCCTTCATATGCTTGACACCGTCCTTATCGACGAAACCGTCTTCGAAGCTCTTCTTCGCATTGTCCCATGCGCCGCCGCCGGACGTCATTGAGATGGCGACGAAGATGCCGGTGACGATCACGCCGAGCAACATGGCACCGACGGCAGAGAATGCGGCGCCCTTGCCAGCGATGGCGTTGACGACGAAGAACAACACGATCGGCGATAGCACTGGCAGCAGCGACGGCACGATCATTTCCTTGATCGCGGCGCGCGTCAGCAGGTCGACGGCGCGGGCATAATCCGGCTTCGATGTACCCTTCATGATGCCGGGATCGCTTTTGAACTGGCGGCGAACCTCTTCAACGATCGAGCCGGCAGCTCGTCCGACCGCCGTCATCGCCAGACCTCCGAAGAGGTATGGAATGAGGCCGCCAAGCAGAAGACCGGCGACGACGTACGGGTTTTCAAGGCCGAAGTTGACCTGGACGCCCTTGAAGAACTGATAGCCGGTTGCGCCCGCCTTGTTCGCTTCATCAATGAAGTGATGAAGGTCGTAGTTGTAAGCGGCGAACAGCACGAGAGCGCCGAGACCCGCCGAGCCGATGGCATAGCCCTTGGTGACGGCTTTCGTCGTATTGCCGACGGCGTCGAGCGCGTCGGTCGAGCGGCGAACTTCCTTGGGCAATCCGGCCATTTCCGCGATGCCGCCGGCGTTGTCTGTTACGGGACCGAACGCGTCGAGCGCGACGATCATGCCGGCGAGGCCGAGCATCGTCGTCGTCGCAATCGCCGTGCCGAACAGGCCGCCGAGCTGATACGTCGCGATGATCGCTGCGACAATGGCAAGGGTCGGCAACGCGCAGGCTTCGAGCGAAACGGCAAGGCCCTGGATGACGTTCGTGCCGTGCCCGGTGACGGAGGCTTGGCTAATCGAGCGGACCGGACGATAGCCGATGCCTGTGTAGTATTCGGTGATCCAGACGATCAAGCCCGTCAGGACGAGACCGACGATCCCGCATAGGAACAGGTTTTGACCGGTGATCGTCTGGCCCGCGGCGGTTCCGATTTCCCCGAAGCCGCCGAGCACGTATTGCGTCGCCGCGTAGAGGCCGAGCACGGAAAGTACTGCGGATGCGATCACGCCGCGATAAAGGGCGCCCATGATCGAGCCGTTCGCTCCGAGTTTCACGAAAAACGTGCCGATGATCGACGTCACGATGCAGGCGGCACAAATCGCCAGCGGATAGAGAATGATCGCGGAGAGGTTCGGCTGACCCGCAAAGAAGATCGCCGCAAGCACCATCGTCGCAACGACAGTGACGGCATAGGTTTCAAAGAGGTCCGCCGCCATGCCCGCGCAGTCGCCGACGTTATCGCCGACGTTATCGGCAATGGTCGCGGGATTGCGCGGATCATCTTCCGGAATACCGGCCTCGACCTTGCCCACGAGATCGCCGCCGACATCAGCGCCCTTCGTGAAAATGCCGCCGCCGAGACGCGCGAAGATCGAGATCAGCGACGCTCCGAAGCCGAGCGAAACTAGCGCATCGACGACCTCGCGTCCGCCCGGCTCCTTGCCGAGACCGACCGTCAGCACGGTGTAATAGCCAGCGACGCCGAGCAGCGCCAAGCCAGCAACCAAAAGGCCGGTGATGGCACCGGCCTTGAAAGCTATGTCCAGACCTTTGCCGAGCGAAACAGTTGCCGCTTGGGCGGTCCGAACATTCGCCCTGACCGACACGTTCATTCCGATGAAGCCCGCCAATCCCGACAGCACCGCGCCGATCAGGAAGCCGAACGCCTGCAACGGTCCGAGAAGCAGCCACGCGAGAACAAAAATCACGGCGCCAACGATGCCGATCGTTCGGTATTGCCTGCTCAGGTAAGCTTGCGCGCCCTCACGGACGGCGGCGGCAATCTCCTGCATCCGGGAGGTGCCTTGATCGGCATTGAGAACGGCCTTCGCCGTAATGAACGCATAGAGGATCGATAGCGCCCCGCAGGCGATGATCCCCCAGAGGATGTTGGTCATTTTTGGTCCCTTTTGGCACGCTTCCTATCGCATCCGCTTGTTATCGGACTTGTATTGCCGGTGCTTCCGGGCGCTGCCGAAACAGCTTTCCGCCCCGGCCTTTTTTTTTGAGTTCTGCCGTATCGGCGTAGGGTGCGCGGACCATGCCAAAAGTGTCGCAGTGTTGCAACTCGCGCGACAGGCCCCTCCATAACGAAATAAAGCGGCCCGGGCGGGAAATACCGCACGGGCCGTAGAATCGTTCTGATGAAGGTATCTTCGGGAGCTATTACGCGGAGCGCTTAGCGGCGCCAGTGACCCCGACCGCCCCAGCCGCGATGTCCTCCCCAGCCGCGGTGATAGCCCCAGCCGCGATTACGGTAGCCCCATCCGCGATGACGCCAACCGCGACCATACCAGCGGCGATGTCCGTAATAATACGGACGGCCATAGTAGCCGTAGCCGCCACCATAGTAGTAGCGCGGGTAGTATCCGTAGGAGCCGTAATAGTAAGGATAGCCGTAACCGTAGTAGATGCCAGGACCCCACCAGCGGCGGCCCCACCCGCGATGCCAACCGTGACGACGCCATCCGCGGTGATAGCCCCAGCCGCGATGACCCCAGCCACGACGCCACCGAACCTCCGTGGCGACGCTGGACGACTTGTTCACCTGCATCTTCGTTAGGCCGGCTGCAGCGTTCGCTGACGCTGGGAGTGTTCCCGCGAAAAAGAGTCCGGCGAGAACGGACAAACACATGACGAGCTTTCGCATTGGTCTCTCCACAAAGGGCATCGCCCTCGGACGTTTCTTTTTAGGCCGGACACACCCCGACCCGACAATTTGAACGCGCGCGCCTCAACCGAGGTTTCGTGGACCTTAGCGCAACGCGCGCATTTCGACCCGCCTCCGCAAAACTAAATCCCTTCGTCGTGAACCGCTGATGAATATCCGTCTTCGTTTTTTAGACCGTGGCGGCGAGCAGAAGTCCTGCTGCGATGCGGCGCGCGCCGTGATAATTAGGCCGTGGATACACTCGATGTCGGGAGGCCGGTGGTGACAATCGAAGAGAGTTTGCGCGGTGCGAAAGGCCAGGAACTTGTCGCAGATCTTGCGCGAGCTTTCGGCATCGACGAGCAAAAAGCCGGCGGCGCCGTCGGATCACTCACCGACGAACTCAACGTGCGGATCCAGCGCGCCATGCTGTCTCGCGGCGGCGTCGCGGACGTCGTTTCGCTAGTGACTGCGCCCGGAGCGCAGAGCGCGCTTTCAAATCCCCAAGCGCTCGCCTCGCCCGGCGTTTTGTCGGAAGGAAACCAAATCCTCGACGTGCTCATAGGCGATAAGCACGTCAGTCGCGGTATTGCAGCGCGAACGGCGGCGCGAAATGGTCTCGACGCCGCGACCGTTCAAAAGATGCTTCCCGTCGTTGCAAATTTACTGATCGGCGAGTTGCAAAGGCAGTCCGGTCCGTCGATCGCGAAGGTCGCGGGGAGCATTCCTGGCTTTGGTGGCGCCGGAGGAAGTCCGTTGCCGCTGCCGGGAGATATTTTCTCGCCGCCGGCTAGGACGAGCGACGATGCGGCTCCTGACGATCAAACGCAGTACGCACCGCCACAGCGCACCGAGCGCGGACCGATCGACGCCGGAAGGCCGCTCCCGGTTCCGGGCGACAACATACCGGGGCTTGGGCGCCAAAATCGTGCGCCGCAGCCCGGACCGGACTCCGACCCCGATCAGGACGACAATCCCTACAGCCGGTTGCCCGACATCGTTCGCCGCGGGGGACAACAGGTGCCCGGGCCGGACGGCGGATCGCTTGAAAACATCATCCGCTCTATTCTCGGCAACCTTCTCGGATCGAACAGCGGCGTCGTCGGCACGATGATCAAGCTGTTTCTTGTCCGCTGGATCGTATCGCTTATTCGAAGCTTGCTGAGCGGAGCGTTTCGCGGCCGATAGCGCGAGAAAAGGCCGCCCGGAAGGACGGCCTTTCATTATTCAAATTCGGAAAATTTCGAGGCCTTAGCGGCCCTTGCGGCACGGACGAGCGTTGAGGTCACAACCCCAGCTCGATCCCGAGCCCGAGCAGCTAACCGACTTGCTAGAGGCCAAGCTCCAGCGCGCCCAATCGGAACCGTATTCGAAGTCGGTGAAATCCGACCACGATTGAATAGCCGAGGCGAGCGCTGCCTTCTTCGAAGATTTGCCCGAGCTCGAACCGTAGTGATAGTGATCGACGAAGCACGTCCTTTTTCCACTTTCGCGCTGCTGCGCGTGGATCGCGGCGACGCCCGTCTCGTCTGCCAGTGCCGGAGCTGCGAAAGCGCATACCGCGGCCGCGACAAGCGCGGGCTTCATCCATCCGAAGCGATTCATTTTTCCCGTCTCCGAAGCCAATTCGAGGCAAGTTCCCCGGCGGCTTGTTTCGCAGATTCAGCCGCTGTTCAGATAGCTTTGTCGACAGCGCTTGAAAGAAACTCTCGGAGAGAGGCAATCAGGGCACAGATGTTGCTGCGGGTCGCGAGGCGCTTTTGCACCTCCGACACAGGTCACTCCGTACCCTGGGTTTAGTTCTATCTACTTCGCTGCGACGACGGAGATTTCGACGAGCATGCGAGGATCGATGACTTTCGCTTCGACGCAGGCGCGCGCCGGAGCCCCTTCGCCGCCGAGCCACGCGCTCCAGGCTTTGTTCATGCCCTCGCGGCTACGAATGTCGCTCAGCCAAACAGTTGCCTGGACGATGTTGGCCTTGCTCGCGCCGGCCAGTGCCAGGAGGCGATCGATCTCGGCCAGGACTTCGGCTGTCTGGCCTTCGACGTCCTTGGAAAGGTCGGTGGGGATGACGCCTGCCGTGAAGACGAAGCCGTTCGCCTCGGTGACCTTGGAATAGACGGGGGACGTTTCGTAGCGCGTGACGGTCACTTGAGGTCTCCTGTGCGGATTGAATTCGGCCGCCTCATAGCAGGCGGCCGCCCCCGCCAGAAGCCTTAAAGCAGAGGTGGGTCCTCGTGCCGCTCGCCGTCGATGACCAGGCCTTTGATCGCCGCGCCACCGTCCGAGCCGACCGCAACGATGGCCTCGATCTTGTGGTCGCGAACTTTGGCTTCCAAGTCGCGGCCAGTGCCTTCCGGCACGAAGTACTGTTCGATGCCGTAGCGGACGGTGACGTTCGTCACCGCAGGATCTTGCGACTTCCAAGCGGAAAGAACGCGCCCCTTCAGCACGACCTCGCCCGGCGCGACCTTGGAGGGGTAAGTGCTTCCGGCATGCGCGACTGTCCATCCGCCTTCCGGCTTCGGGGCGAGCGTGACGAACGCGTCCGAACCGGCGACAAAGCCGCCGTAATCGGGGTCAGACTCCGTGTCCGATTTCGTAAGCGTGCTGATGTCGTAACCGAGCGTCACGTAATCGCCGCGGAAGAGATCGCGCGGATCGAGCGGGCGCACCGAGAGGGTTATCTCGCGTCCAGATTTCAAGAGGCGATGACGTTCGTAGACCATGCCGAAGAGCGCGGCCGACTGAAGGAACGCCACGCCGCCGAGCAGCGGCCAGAGCCATTTGCGTTCGACAATCATGCGGCAAGCCCTCCGCTCTGGCTTTGCCGCGCTAATCTAAGTGCGGCATAGGCGAGTGCCGCCACGATGACGGCGGCGATCAGGAAGAACAGCGAGGTGCCGAGGATCGATCCGACGGTAACGCCGTAGAGGGATAGCACCTCAATCGAAAAGGCGATGTAGGCGATCCAGAGTGCGCCGCGATTTCCTTGCGCCATCGCATACGCGATAACCGCGATCAGGAGTACGAGCGTGACGACGGCGAGCACGATGAGCCGGCCGAGCGGTGCGCTTTCAAAAAACTGCAGCACGAACAGGCCTTCGTACGCGACAGCGACGGCATACGCGAAGACCGGCGCAGCTATATGATCGAGATCGGGGCGTAATTTTTCAAGCGCGACCGCGCCGAGTGCCGCCAGAACTCCAACGATTGCGACGAGGTCGTGGCTATGGCCCGACTCCAAAAGGTAGCCGATCGAAACGATAAATAGCGACAATGCGAGCGCCGAAAGATGCAGCCCCGGCCACCAGCGCTGCCAAGCGAATGCAACCGTCACCAATCCCCAGCCGATGAGAAACGGCCAGTGGACGTCGTTGTTTTCGGATATCTTGAGGAACGACCAGACGCAGACGAGGACCATGGTCAAGGCCAAGGTCGGATTGGAGCGCAGAGCCACGCCCGCAACCAGCGTGCCGATCCACCAGAAAAGCACACCGTCGGCGGCGTTTCCGGCGATGTGATACATCTGGCTGATGAGCATGATGCTAGCGCCGAACATGCCGGAGGAAAAGAGGACACCGGCGTCCGCCAGCAGCGAATGTCCCCTCGCCTCGAGCCATCCAGCGATGCCGTATCCCGCCCAGATACACGCCAGAAGCAGGGCGAGCCGCGCTAGCCTCGGGACGTCCTCCCAGTGCGCCGCGACGAATGATATGGCCGCAAATCCGAACAACACGCTTGCGAGAATGCCCAGCGCCGAAGCGAGATTGAAGTCGCGCCCGCGGCTTTGGATGTCGGCGACGATGGCCGTGCGCCCTTCGTCGCTCAGCCAGCCTTGCGACTGCCAACGGTCCACATCGCGCAACACACGTTTTTTATAGGGCGACCACATATCGAGCCTTCAAGACGGGCATCGCTGCCCAGATGCTTGATTGAACACCACGGCGGCAAACGGTTGGCCAGAGTGCGGCCGATCCGCGATACCGGCAGATCACTCTCGCTAGCGGCGATTATCCTCAATTTCGCTAAGATCTCCGAATTTGTCACATGGTTGGTTAGCGCCCGGTTCTTGACGGTCCTTGGGTTCTCAATCATTCTAGTTGCGAATGATTGTCATTTGCAAGAAGGGCAATATCGCAGTGGACGCGCAGATCAAGTCTTCACCGGGCATCTCTGAAGAATCTGGAATCGGAACGTGGCGCCGCCCGGCTAACGAGCCTTCGCTCGCAGATGTCTTCCGCAGCGTTCGCGTCTCCGACCATTCCACCAGCTGGCGGCGGATGGCAGCATTCTTCGGCCCGGGCTACATGGTCGCCGTCGGCTACATGGACCCGGGCAACTGGGCGACGTCCATCGCGGGCGGTTCGAAATTCGGCTACACGCTGCTGTTCGTCGCCCTCCTCTCGAACATCATGGCAATCGTGCTGCAGTCGCTTTGCGCTCGGCTCGCGATCGGCTCGGGACGCGATCTCGCGCAGGCCTGTCGCGACGGCTATCCGCAGTGGGCCGCAATTCCGCTCTGGCTGTTTGCAGAGATCGCCATCATCGCGACAGACGTCGCGGAGGTCATCGGCACCGCCATCGGTCTCAATCTGCTCTTCGGCATTCCACTCGAAATCGGCGTTCTACTCACGGCCCTTGACGTCTTCGTTGTACTGTTGCTGCAGCGGCTCGGGTTCCGCTATCTCGAAGCTTTCATCATCGCGATGCTTGGCGTCATCGCTGTCTGCTTCGCCGTGCAAATCGCGATGGCAGATCCGGAATGGGGCGCGGTCATCCGTGGGTTCGCGCCGACGACGGAAATTTTGAAAAACCCCGAGATGCTCTATCTCGCGCTCGGCATCATCGGCGCGACGGTCATGCCGCATAACCTCTATCTGCATTCGGCCATCGTGCAGACGCGCGATTACGGCACCTCGACGGCGCAGAAACGCGAGGCGCTGAAATTCGCGACCATCGATTCGACTGCCGCCCTTTGTCTTGCGCTGCTGATCAATGCCTCGATCCTGATCCTCGCCGCCGCTGCCTTCCATCATTCCGGAAAGACAGAAGTCGTCGAGCTTGGCGAGGCGCAATCGTTGCTGCACCCGCTACTCGGCTCGGCCATCGCGCCGACGCTGTTCGGCATCGCATTGCTTTGCTGCGGATTAAACTCCACCGTTACCGCGACGCTCGCAGGACAAACGGTGATGGAAGGCTTCCTTCACATTCGCCTCGCGCCATGGATCCGTAGGCTGATCACGCGCTCTGTCGCGCTGCTGCCCGCGGCGGGCGTGACGCTGCTTTATGGGGAAGCCGAAACGGGCAAGCTGCTGATCCTGACGCAGGTGGTCCTGAGCCTGCAATTACCGTTCGCCGTCGTCCCGCTCGTGCAATTCACCGCCAGTCGCGGCAAACTCGGCGATCTCGTCTCGCCGCGTTGGCTGACGGCCGCCGCTGCGATCATCGCGGTTATGATCATCGCGCTCAACGCCAAGCTCGTTTACGACTTTTTCCTCGGCTAAGGCTCTCGATTTGCGTTGACGCGCCGGGGCGCTTAAGAAGGCTCGTCGGGCCGGCCGGTGATGCATTCGCACATCTCCCGACCCCGCGATCCAACTCCCATTCTTGAAGCGAAGAGCCGCCGTGCCGAACGATCACTCCTCTGCTGTTCACGTCATTGGTGCCGGGCTTGCCGGATCGGAAGCCGCGCACCAGATCGCGGCTTCAGGAACGCCTGTCGTCCTGCATGAGATGCGGCCACTGCGATCCACGGAGGCGCATAAGACGGACGGATTTGCGGAGCTCGTCTGCTCGAATTCGTTCCGCTCCGACGATTGGGAAAACAACGCGGTCGGCCTTCTGCACGAAGAGCTTCGCCGTGCTGGCTCGCTCATCATGGCGGCTGCGGATGTGCACAAGCTGCCCGCGGGCGGCGCGCTTGCCGTCGACCGCGACGCGTTCTCCGCCGAAGTCACGGCGCGGCTGAGCGCCAATCCGCTCGTCACCATCGCACGCGGCGAGCTTGAGGGGCTTCCGCCGGACGATTGGGCGAACGTTGTCATCGCGACGGGTCCGTTGACATCGCCATCGCTCAGCGCTGCGCTCGGCAAGCTGACAGGCGAAGACTCGCTCGCATTCTTCGATGCAATTGCGCCGGTCATTCACCGCGACTCCATCGACACGTCGATTGCGTGGTTCCAATCGCGCTACGACAAGGCGGGGCCGGCAGGCACGGGCGCCGACTACCTCAACTGCCCGATGTCGAAAGACGAATATGAAGCCTTCGTCGATGCCCTCCTTGCGGCAGAGAAGACGAGCTTCAAGGAATGGGAAGCTTCGACGCCCTATTTCGATGGCTGTTTGCCGGTCGAAGTCATGGCCGAGCGCGGACGCGAAACGCTGCGGTTCGGCCCGATGAAGCCTGTGGGCCTTGATGATCCGCGCACGGGCCGTTGGCCCTATGCCGTCGTGCAGCTTCGCCAGGACAACGCGCTTGCGACGCTCTGGAACATGGTCGGCTTTCAGACGAAGCTGAAACATGCCGAGCAGGTGCGCATCTTCCGGATGATCCCCGGCTTGCAGAATGCGGAGTTCGCGCGGCTCGGCGGCCTCCATCGCAATACGTACCTCAATTCGCCCAAGTTGCTCGATCGCTCGCTTCGTTTGAAGGCGATGCCGCGACTGCGCTTCGCCGGACAGATTACGGGCGTGGAAGGATATATCGAAAGCGCCGCCATCGGTTTGCTTGCGGGGCGGTTCGCGGCGGCCGATGCGACGGGTGCATCGAGTTTGGCGCCCCCTCCGACGACGGCGCTCGGCGCGCTGCTCGATCACATCACGGGAGGCCATCTCATCGCGGACGACGGCGAACGCAGCGCGGCGCGGTCGTTCCAGCCGATGAACATCAACTATGGTCTGCTGCCGGATCTCAATGCCAATCCGACACATGACAAAAGCGGGCAGAAGCTCAAGGGTCCGGAGCGCGGCCGCGAAAAGAAGAGGCTGATGTCGCGGCGCGCCATTGCAGATCTTGAACGGTGGCTCGGCGAGGCATCACCCGTTCGGCAATCGGCGTAAGCCCCACCCGTCAGTTGCTGCCGGATGCCGGGGCAAACGCCTTCGGCGTGAACGCATCGTCAGAAGCGGGCGCAGGCGCTGGTGCGGCTGCGGGCGGCGCGGTTGTCGTTTCGACCGCGACCGGAGACTGCGATACGGCGGGTCCCGATACAGCCGCAGGCTCGGAAATCGGCGGCAGCGTTGAGCGCTGGAGCGTAATCGTATTCGGTCCCGGCGCAGCGGCTGGCGGCGACGCGGGCTCTGCCGCCCCCTGCACGGGAACAGCAGCGGCGGGTGCGGGGACCGCAACGCTCGCAGGAGCCGGATCGCTGCCTGGCGCGCCCGACGTCACGCCAATCGTCTGGACAGGTGTGGGTGTATCCTCGGGATCCGGCGCACCGACATCGCTGTCGTCATACGGCGCGGGATTGTTGGCTGGAATTGCCCCGGTGACGGGCGCTTTCCCCTCTTGAGATTTCGACAGAACGGATTTGACGTCCGGGAGTTCGACATTCGGCTCGGCGACCGGCGCAATGTCAGCCGGCGACGGTACGGTGTAGCCCGTCGGATCGGCATCGGGGCCGTCTCCATACTTCGCGAGAACAGCGCGCGCTTTCGCGGCGACGGCGTCCGCAATCGCGGCTTGTCCTTCAGCCGTCGGATGGAAAGCGCCGGAATAAGTCGATGCCAGTATCAACTGAAACGGTGCGAAAGGCTCGAACGGCAGGATCTTCGTCATGAGGCCGGCGGCGACGTGGAAGTTGCCGGTCAGGAAGGCGTCGTTCGGCGTGCGGAACCAACGCTGGCGCGCCGCATACGGCAGATAATCCGCCGGATTGTAGGGAGTCCACATGCCATCGATCTTGCGCGGAAGCCTCAGATCATCAATGTCGCTTACGCCTTCGACACTCAAGCCAGCGCAAATGCCTCGGCCGATGAATGCGCGCCTATGCGTCTCGACGAAAGTCCAGCCGAACTCGCTCGCGCTGTCTCGCATTTGCCGGTTCAACTTGTCGGCGAACCACGTTCCGAGCTTGAGCTTTACACGATCGAGCTGGAAATCCGGGAAGACGTCCATGCCGGCGTTGCCGCTGCCGCACATCTCGCTGCCGTCGCCCTGAAGGGCAAGACCGGGATAGGCGACGAGCAGAATGCGGTCGCTTTCGTTCCAGGGCACGTAAAGAAGCGCATGCAGGGCGCGATTGAGCGCCTTATAGCGGGGTCCGAGTTGCTCCAGAGCCGCCGTCGATTCCGCATCGTTGTAAACCTGGCCGAACCAGCCGCCGAGCTTGCGCAGCAGCGACTCGTTAGAGAGCACGGTATTCGCCACCAGCCGGGAAAAGCCGATGTCGTTGCCGCCGATGGAGAGCAGCACGAGGTCGATCTTGCGCGCAACATCCTGCGGGCATTGACGCATGATGATGTCACGCAATTCCGGCACGGCGCCTTGCTGGTAATAGACGTCCGACAAGCCGATCGGATTCGTCTTGTTGTTTCCGCACTGCGCTTCGGCGACGGCGGATAGCTGCGAAAGCCGCGGCGGATTGGGAACCCACTCGTTGCCTTTGTAACGCAAGAACAGCCCATCGGTGACTTCCGCGCCCGCGCACGACACGCCGACGTAGGTCACCGCGCGATGCGGATCTTCTACGGCCAACTGGAGCGCGGTCCGCATCTGCTCGGAATAAAGCGAGCGATGGCACGCCTGATCGAGCCAGCGGGCATTTTCCTTGATGAATGCCTTGTCGCCCAAATCTTTCCACGGCCCGATGCGGCTGGGGTAGCCAGTCAACGTGCCGTATATGCCCATGGTGCTGTAATCGGCGGTACGCTCGCGCGAGAACCGGACAGCCATGTCGGGGTTGCCCTCGCCGGAGGCGAAGCTGTCGCCCATTCCGGCAATCAGCACGTCGCGGACTTTGATTTCGGTCTTCGCGACCTGACGGCCGCCGATCTGTACGGTCACTTCCGCGCCGCCGGGATACGGAACAACGAAACGCGCCGGTTCGCTGCAGGGCTGGGTGATGGCGTCGCCGCGGGGATTGTTTGCGTCGCCTCGCGGCGAAGACAGCCACGTGCACGACAACGTCTTTGCGTCGTCGATGCCGGTGATCTTGGCAATTACGGCGTGGTGTGTCGGGTTGATGTAGTCATCGTATGCATTGCATTTGAAGCGGTTGTTGCTCCAGCACGTCTTGCTGAACATCGAGGCCGCCCAGCCGTCGCGATCATCGCGTTGCAGGGCGTGCTCTGCGGACAAGATCGGCGTGGCGCGCTCGCTCGGACCGAGCGCACGATAGGTCTCGCGATGGACATTGGTGTCGCGTGGATCGATGAAAAAGCGAAATGGATTATCGAGACGCCAAGTCACGACCGGGGAGGCATAAGCACTCGCCGGCAGCAAAAGTCCGGCTGCGGACGTCAACGGAAGGAACAGCGCTGCTGCGATGTCTCGCAGCTTCTTTCCCAAAATAGATGCCATCTGCCCTCTTCGCCTGGCCGTCAAATGCGACCTGACCAATGCGCGCGTGCAATACGCCACAGTCGAGCAATAGGCGCGATTTCTACGATGTCGCGCGCCGGCTCGTGCCGAGCCCCCTCCAAAGCGCGAAAATAGGGCTCGACGAGGGCAAGCGGCAGCAAAGCGGTGGTGAATTCCCGTGATTTGCCCGTGAGATGACGCCGCACGTCGGCAAGCGCTCGGCGTCCCTCCGCCGCGAGCCAGTCAATTTGCGGCCGCCAATCCGCCGCCGAGCCTTCTTCGTAGGGATTGGGGGAACGCGCCAGCGGGAGAAGCGCGCGGCCATGCGCCAAAGCGTAGGGCAAATCCAGTCCCGTCCGGGCGAGACCCCATGCGCGAGCCGCGGCATCGGCCGTCGCTTCATCGAGATTTGCACCAAGGATGGACGCGGCAAACAAAAACGGCGTGCCGTCGACGATGCGCAACCGTGCAAAGAATGCGTCGTCGCTTGCAGGCGGCTCTGCGTAGAGAGCGTCGGCGTGCGCCGCCAGATAATCTTCGATCCGGCCAAGCGACAGCCCGCGACGACGAATGACCTCGGCGAAAGCATCGAGGATGGGATTGCCGGAGCGACCGCTTTCACCTCGGCTCAAGAACGCATCGCGCCACCAGGCGACACGGATTTCGCCGAGCGCAGCTTCGTGCACCTGCCGCGATATGCGCTCGATCTCTCCCGTGAATGCCGCGAGCGCAATCAGATCGGCGCGCACCTCTGCGGGCGCAAACAACGCGGCGTAGAAACGATCCGGCGCGTACGTGCGAGCGCTCGTTCGTATCAGGTCGAGATTTGACGTCTTTGGCTCGGCGTCCGTCACGCGCTGAATTCCGCTCGAAAGTGAATGACCAGACCTAGATAGCGTCGGGCGCGGCGGACGTCCTTATGAAAAATGGTGCTCTGCGGAGGCAAGGAAAGCCGGTCGGCCTTCGCAAGCATGACGGCATTCCGGCATCAGGGAACGGCGATCAGGGCGGCGGCGATGGGGCGCTTCTCGGCGATCAGGATGTTGTAGGTGCGCGCCGCGGCACCTGTCGACATCGGTTCGAGGCCGATGCCGGCCTTGGCGAAAGCCGCGTAGATTTCCGGGGCCGGCCAGATCTGCTTTTCTCCCGTGCCAAACAGCACGGTGATCGGCGCTTCGAGGCGATCGAGAACAAACGCTATATCCGCTTCCGTGAGGGCGTCGATGCTCGTCGCGGCCCATGCGTGGACACCGGAAGGCGAGCACAGAACGGAGCCGCGATGGCTCATCTCAGCGAAACGAAAGCCGCCGTTGCCATAGGCTGTTATCGGCGTCTCGTAGGGATAGCGGGCGACGTCGCGTGTCATGGCGGCGTCGCCTCGTATCAGTGTCAGACCTTGGCCTTGGCCGAAGTCTTCGCGGCTGTCGACGAGCTAAGCATCTTGGCGGCGGCCTCGCTCCAGTCGCGCTTGACGCCGAGATAGCCGAGCAACGGCGCGGCAATGAAGATCGACGAATAGGTGCCGATCAAGACGCCCAAGAGCATCGCCAAGTTAAAGCTGCGGATCACCTCGCCGCCGAAGATATAAAGCGAGATGAGCACCGCGACCGCGGTCACGCCGGTCAGAATCGTGCGCGACAAAGTCTCGTTGATCGAAAGATTCAGAAGCTCGTTGAGTTCCATTTTCTTGAACTTGCGCAGGTTCTCGCGAATACGGTCAGACACGACCACCGTGTCGTTGACCGAATAGCCGAGAATGGTCAGGAGCGCGGCCACGGTCGATAGATCGAATTCGATGCGAAACAGCGAGAAAATGCCTGCCGTCACCAGAACGTCGTGGCTCAACGCAATGACAGCGCCCAGCGCGAATTGCCACTCAAACCGGAACCAGACATAGGCGACGATCGCAAGGATGCCTGCGGCGACCGCGATGAAGCCGGTCATACGCAATTCGCTCGATACCGCTGGCCCTACGACCTCGACGCGGCGCTGCACATAGTCGTTTTCGGTCGCCGCCGTGACCTTCTTCAACGCTTCTTGCTGTGCTGCTTCGCCACCGGGTTGTTCTTCCAGACGGACGAGAACGTCATCCGGAGAACCGAATTCCTGGATCTGAACGCTGCCGAGACCGAGGCCGTTGAGCTTCTCACGCAGGGCGCTCATATCGGCGTTGCCCGATTTCGTCTTGAGTTCGACGAGCGAACCGCCCTTGAAGTCGACCCCGTAGTTGAGCCCCAAGGTCATGCAGAGGCCGATCGAGATCAGCATCAAGATGATCGAAGCCGCCAACGCCGGGCCTTTGAACTTCATGAACGGCAAGCGCAGGTCGTGCGGGAAGAAGTCGACGCCCTTGAAGACAGGAATGAGTTTCATCAACACGGAAGGCGTCTCCTAGACCGGAACGGTCTGAATGCGGCCCTTGGGCTGTGCCCTGAGCCAAAACCAGATGAGCATGCGCACGACCGTCACCGAAGCGAAGATCGAGGTCAGAATGCCGATTGTGAGCGTCACGGCGAAGCCGCGGATCGGGCCGGAGCCGAGCCAGAACATGATGATGGCGCAAGCCAGCGTCGTCAGCTGACTGTCGGCAATGGTGATGAAGGCCCGCTGGAAGCCGGTGTCGATCGAGGCGACGGGAGATCTCCCTGCTCGCAGCTCTTCTCGGATTCGTTCATAAATCAGAACGTTCGCGTCGACGGCCATGGCAACGCCGAGCACGAGACCGGCGATGCCGGGCAAGGTCAGCGTGGAACCTATGAGCGTCATCAGGGCGACCGTCAGGACCAAGTGGACGAGAAGGCCGACACACGCGAAAATTCCGAACGTACCGTAAGCCAGGACCGTCAGGATGACGACCGCGATACCGCCAATGAGGCCCGCAAGCTTGCCGTCGGCGATGGAATCGGCGCCGAGCGACGGGCCGACGGTGCGTTCCTCGACGATCGTCAGCTTGGTCGGCAGCGAGCCGGACCGGAGCTGAACCGCGAGACGGTTTGAGCTTTCGACGGTAAAGCTGCCGGAAATCTGCCCCGATCCGCCAAGGATCGGCTCGCGGATGACGGGCGCCGACAGCACTTTGTCGTCGAGCACGATGGCGAACGGCTTACCGACGTTGTCTTTCGTGAAGTTCGCAAACTTGCGCGCGCCGACCTGATTGAAGCGGAAATTGATGACGGGCTCGTTGGTGCGGCTATCGAAGCCCGGCTGTGCATCGGCCAGATCTTCGCCCTGCACCACCGGCTGCTCGCGCAGCAGGTATTCACTCGGCCCGCCAGCTTCCCTTTCGCTCGGATAGACTTTGAAGCCGGTTGGGATGCCGCTCTGCTTGGCGTCGTCGGCCGACATCGACGTGTTGACCTCGTGGAAGGTCAGCTTTGCAGTCTCGCCGATAAGGGCCTTGAGGTCTTTGGTGTCTTGAAGGCCCGGAAACTGGATCAGAATGCGATCGGTGCCTTGGCGGACGATCGTCGATTCCGAGGTGCCGAGATTGTTGACGCGGCGGTTGATCGTCTCGATCGAGGCGGACGCGGCGTTGGCGATACGCGCTCGCAGTCCAGCGTCCGACGGCTTGACGATAATGGTGCCGGGGTCGTTGCCCTCGCTGACATCGACGTCGTAGCCGCCCGTTCCCATCACGGCATTGCCGATCTGCTGGCGGACCTTATTCAGCTCCTTGATCGCCTGCGCGCGTTCGTCGGGTTTGGCGAGCTTGATGACGAGCTGCGATCCCTGAATTCCGACGCCCGTGAAACCGATCTTCGCGTCGCGCAGAACTTTGCGGGATTCATCGCGGAGATTGTTCAGCCAATCCTTCTTGATCTCGTCCTGGTCCATGGCGAGCAGGAGATGCGCACCGCCTTGAAGGTCGAGACCAAGCGTCAACTGGTGGTGAGGAACCCACCAGGGCCACTTCGCGACCGTCTCTTTCGAGAACATGTTCGGCAGCGCGACCAAGAGACCTGCAAGGCAGGTCAACAGGATGAAGAAGACTTTCGTGCGTGTGAATTGCAGCATCGGTAACGGATCTCAAGCGTTAGGAGATGTGCGGATCAATCCGCGCACATCTGGCGCATCTTGTTCTTCGCACGAGGAACGGCGTCAATCACGTTGCGTCTTTGACAGGTTCGCCTTTGGCGCGAACTTCCATCAAGGTGCTTTTGACGATGCGGACTTTCAGATTTTCTGCAAGCTCGACTTCGATTTCGTCGCTGGTGTCAGAGGCTTTGGTGACTTTGCCGACCATGCCGCCTGAGGTCACGACTGTGTCGCCGCGACGTACCGCATTTACGCGCGCCCGCAATTCCTTGGCCCGCTGGGACTGAGGGCGGATGAGCAGGAAGTAAAAGATCGCCAGCATCAGAAGCATGGGGATCAAAAGACCGCCAAGGGGGTCCATTGCGCTCGGAGATGCGGCGGCCTGTGCGAACGCGGGAGTCGTAAACATTGGTAGGGAACGTCCTCTCGATGCGATTGAAATAAGCACTGCCGCCCCGAAACCCAATGGGCCGGGGGAAAGAGCCCCTCAAATTCGGGCGGACTATAGTGGTCCGAGCCTCATTTGCAACCTCGCAAAGCCTCGTGAAAGGCCGTTGGCATGGGCTTTGGCAACGATTAAACACGGTTTTCCCGGCAGATAGCGCGCCGGGGGACATTGCTGTGCTGGAAATCATGATGAGTGACGCTGAATTCTACCGCCCGCTGCTCGAGCGGATCGCCGAAGCCCTTGAACGCTTGAGCCCTCCTCCGGTCCGAAAAGTCGATTTCAGCGCGGCCGACGCGTTCATCTGGCACGCAGAGGGCAGCAGTTTCGAGCCGGTGCCAGAGGTCAGCGGCGTTCCGCTGAGCCTTCTGAAGGGCATCGACCGGACGGCGGGGATCCTGCTCGACAATACCCGGCGGTTCGCCGAGGGGTTGCCTGCAAACAACGCGCTTCTCTGGGGCGCTCGCGGCATGGGAAAATCGAGCCTCGTCAAGGCCGCGCATGCCGACGCCCTCGGCATCAAGGGCAACTTAAAGCTCGTCGAAATTCATCGTGAGGATATCGCGTCACTGCCGAGGTGCCTCGCGCTCCTCAAGGCGGCGTCGCCGTTGCGCTTCATCGTCTTCAGCGACGACCTGTCGTTCGACCACGATGACACCAGCTATAAATCTCTGAAGGCGGTTTTGGACGGCGGCATCGAGGGGCGGCCGAAGAACGTCATTTTCTACGCGACATCGAACCGGCGCCACCTCATGCCGCGCGATATGATCGATAACGAGCGCGCGACGGCGATCAATCCGGGCGAGGCGACGGAAGAGAAGGTCTCGCTATCGGACCGGTTCGGACTTTGGCTCGGATTTCACAATGCGAGCCAGGACGATTATCTCGCGATGGTGCGGGCCTATGTCGATCACTTCGGCATCAAGATCAGCGATGCCGAGCTTCAGCGCGACGCGCTCGAATGGTCGACGACCCGCGGTGCGCGCTCGGGCCGCGTCGCCTGGCAATATGTGCAAGATCTCGCCGGACGAACAAAGACGGCTATTTAGCTAGCGCTTGCATTTTTTGATTGGCGCTCGCCGACACGCGTTCCCCGCGCCGGCCGGCGGGCGCGATACGTGCAGTGGCTAGCAGTGCTTGCGGTCGGCTCCGCGCAACTTAGAACGTCGCGCTCGGCGGCAGCCAAGGAACGTCATCCTCGGCCGAGCGCCGCCATGGCGCGTCGAAGGCCGGGGATCCAGCGTAATAATTGCCGAAGGCACCAAATTATTTTTGCATCTTCGATAACTCTTACGCTGGATCCCCGTGCGGCGTTCGCTTCGCTCACTCGCACGAGGATGACGAATAGAGGGACGACCGGCGCTGGCGGCGGGCTCCGCGTAGCGGAGTCGCGAGCGCCAATCAAAATGAAGAGAGCCGGACCTTTCGGCCCGACTCTCATGCTTCCCTCTGTGCCAGCGCGTTGCCCCCGCGCTAGATCGTTACGTCAAAGCTTTTCGAGATACGGAATGGGATCTACCGGTTTCGAGCCTTGACGCAATTCGAAGTGAACCTGCGGCTGATCGACGGAGCCGGTCTTGCCGGCCTTGGCGATGACTTGTCCGCGACGGACTTTGTCACCGCGCTTCACGAGCAGCTCGTCGTTGTGGGCGTAAGCCGTCACCCAGCCGTTGTCGTGGCGGAGCAGCACGAGATTGCCATAGCCCTTGAGCTCGCTGCCTGAGTAGGCGACGACGCCCGACTCCGCGGCATGAACTTCCGTCCCGAGCGGCACCTGCATATTGATGCCGTCATTATGCGTTCCGTCCGTGCGGCTGCCGAAGCCCGCGATGATGCGGCCGCTCGTGGGCCAACGGAGCTTCACGCTATCTCCGGATGCGGGAGCCGACGAAGGTGGCGGAGCGGCGATCGCAACTTTCTGCTCGGCGGCGTCCGGCTTGCGCTCGGGCGGCGACGGCTGGACGGGCGCCACAACCGGCGACGCGTCCGTGGCTTTATCCGAGAGCGACGCGACACGCTTTTCACCATTGATAATGGTCGGCTGCGCGGTCGTTGCGTCGCCATAGCGCGGCGGCTCGCCGGATGTCGCATCGGCGGGGGGAAGTGCAGGCGGAGCAGGTTGCGCCTGAGCAACGGATGGCGTCCGCGGTGCTGACGGCGGAGGCGTGGCTTCGGCGACGCGCGGCTGCGCTTCGTTGGCGGCTCCTCCCGGAACGCGTAACGTCATGCCCGGCTTCACACGCCTCGGATCGCTGATGCCGTTCACCTGCTGTAGCTCGGAAAACTTCGCCTTATAGGTGCGCGCGATGCCGTAAAGGGAGTCGCCCGGCTTCACCGTGTAGCTCGCGTTATAGCGCGCGGCCACATCCGGCGATGCTTGATCGAGCGGCACTGGTGCGGGACGCGCGGACTCGACTGCGGCGCTCGCAGCGGCCGCACTCGATTTCGGAGCGACGGAATTCGACGCGACGACAGGCGCGCCATCGACCGGAAGATAAAGCTTCTGTCCCGGCTTGAGGTTCGGGTTATTGAGGTTGTTCACCGACATCAGGCCCGCGAGCGAAACACGGTGGCGGCGCGACAATCCGTAAAGCGTATCGCCCGGCCTCACCTCGACCATCTCGCCCTTCGAGAATTGCGCTGCATGGTGCGCCGGGACTTCGGTTGCATAGCCCGGCTCGCGCTGCGGCCGCCCGAAGGGCTTCGCCTGATACGGAGGCTGCTGCTGCGGCGGCGCGTAAGCCGGCCGGTCGTTTGCGGGATCGGAAAGGGTGGCGACCTCCACCGACTTGGCGCCGGCACCATAGGGTCCGCGCGGTGTTGAGCCGTCGACAGACTGGTTATCGCTTAATGAACTTGTGTGCACGCGTTCCGACGGCATCGGATTGCTTCCGGTCGTCGGCGAGTCGTCGAAATTGAATGACGTGCTGTCGAAGCGCGTAACGTCAGCGCTGCAACCCGCAAGCGAAATACTTGCAAATACTAGAAAAAAGCCTTTTGCGGTCTTGAGGCCCAAGCGCCCGCGTTGGCCAACGCCAAAACAACTGATCATGGTACGCACCTCTACTCGCACCATCCATTAACCTTTAACCGGTTAACAGGCGGTAAACACCGCCGCGCGATTTTATGTCGATGCCCCAAGTAGTCGTGAAGATTAGTGAGCCACCCGCCCCTGCCCAGAGAGCGAACGACCTTAGGAAGGAAGAGATAGAAACCCGTTGGCGATGCATTGCACACCGCCTCTGGAGTTTTCTCTGATTAGATGAGAATTGCGCTCGCTTCGCGGAGGGATTTCGTCTTTCCGGCGGCTTTTGCAAGAAAAGCTCAGATGTCGGAAGGTCTCTCAGCTAAGGCTGCGGCTCAGAGAGTCGAGCGCGCTGCGATGGGTAAGATCGACGCTCAACGGCGTGACGGAAATCTTTCCTTCCGCAATGGCCGCGAGATCGGTTCCGGGAACGAGCGTGGATTTTCGCCGCTCGAAGCCGAACCAAAAATAGGGTGTGCCCCAAGGATCGGTGCGGCTGTCGATATCGAGGAGAGCCTGATCGCGAACGCCTTGCGTTGTGACGGCAACGCCCTTCACTTCGTCGGGCGCGGCATCGGGAAAGTTGATGTTTACGAGCGTCTTCGGATCCCACTTCGTATCGAGCAGCTTTTTGATAAGCGAAGGCGCATGTGCGAGGGGCGTATCCCAGAGTGCGCGACGGCCGCCTTCCTCGAAACCCATCATCAGCGATAGCGCAATTGCCGGAATTCCGAGCAACGCACCTTCCATCGCAGCTGCGACGGTGCCCGAATAGGTGATGTCCTCGGCAAGGTTCGAGCCGTGGTTGACGCCTGACAGCACAAGATCCGGCGGCTGTTCCTTCAGAATGTGCCGCACGGCCATGATCACGCAATCGGTCGGCGTGCCCGCGATCGCATACGTGCGCTCGTCGAGCTTGCGCTGGCGCAATGGCGTGTGAAGCGTCATTGAATGCGATGTGCCGGACTGGTTCGTCTCGGGCGCGACCATCCACACGTCGGGAGAGATGCCGAGGGCGATGGCCTTCAGAATCTCGAGCCCGCGCGCGTTTATGCCGTCGTCATTGGTGATGAGGATACGCATGAGATTCTTTCATTTGCGCCCGGCGACTCCCATACTTGAGCCGGCCGCCGGGCGGATTAGATTTTCTGGATCTGGGCGAGGCCGCCCATGTACGGTCGGAGCGGTTCGGGCACGACAATGGTCCCGTCCGCTTGCTGATAATTTTCGAGAACTGCGATCAGCGTGCGTCCGACCGCGAGGCCTGAGCCGTTGAGCGTGTTGACGTACAACGGCTTGCCACCATCCTTCGGGCGATAGCGCGCGTCCATGCGCCGGGCCTGAAAATCTCCGCAGACCGAGCAGGACGAAATCTCGCGATAGGCGTTCTGGCCCGGCAGCCAGACCTCGATGTCATACGTCTTCTGAGATGCAAAGCCCATGTCGCCAGTGCACAGAAGCATCGTGCGGAACGGCAGGCCGAGACGCTTCAGGACTTCTTCGGCACACGACGTCATGCGTTCGTGCTCGTCGAGAGCCACTTCGGGCGCGACGACGGAAACAAGCTCGACCTTCGAAAACTGATGCTGGCGGATCATGCCGCGCGTGTCGCGACCGGCGGCGCCCGCTTCAGAGCGGAAGCACGGCGTCCACGCCGTCATGCGCATCGGCAGTTGCGCCTCGTCGATGATCTGCTCGCGTACGAGGTTCGTCAGCGAAATTTCCGCAGTCGGGATGAGCCAAAAATCGTTGGTGGTCTTGAAGAGATCTTCGGCGAACTTCGGCAGGTTGCCTGTGCCGTAGGCGGCCTGATCTTTCACGAGCAGCGGCGGGTTCACTTCCGTGTAGCCGAACTCGCCCGTGTGCAGGTCGAGCATGAAGCTGGCGATGGCGCGCTCCAGACGCGCGAGCGCGCCCTTCAAAACGACGAAGCGGGCGCCGGAAATTTTCTGCGCAGCCTCGAAGTCCATCAGGCCCAGCGCTTCGCCGAGCTCGAAATGCTGCTTCGGCGCGAAGTCGAATGTTCCTGGCGTGCCGACCTTGCGAACTTCGACGTTGCCCTTTTCATCCGTGCCGTAAGGAACGTCGGCGCGCGGCGTATTCGGGATGACGGACAGCACTTCGCGAATCTCGGCGTCGAGCTTTCGCTCTTCCTCTTCACCCGTGGCGATCGTTTCCTTGAGCGCAGCGACCTCGACCATGAGGCGCGAAGCCGTGGCTTCGTCCTTGGCGCCCTTGGCTTTGCCGATTTCCTTGGAGGCAGCATTGCGCTGAGATTGCGCCTCCTGAAGCGCGGTCAACAGGGCGCGGCGCTTTTCATCAAGCGCGATGATGCGATCTGACTGCGGTTCGAGCCCGCGCCGCTTCAGACCTTCGTCGAAGGTCTCGGCGTTATCTCTGATCCATTTGATGTCGAACACGGAGGGCCTCTTCACGGTCGAAAACGGTGAGGCCGTCCTATACGATGCTTCCTGCCCGGTCCAGTCCGGGCGAGGTTCGACGGCGCCGCCGAGGCGGACGCCGTCCAAATTTTTAGGTCAGTGGCAGTCCCATACGCCGTGGGGCGTGATGGTGCTTGATTGGCACGAAGCCTGATCGCCGGCCGACGCGAACGCAAGGCTGGCAGGGGCGATGCTGAGCGAAACGGCGACAGCGGCGACCGCAATCTTCAAAAGCTTGGACATGGTTCGTGGTCCTTCGTCTAGGGTTGTGTCGCTCGCACGCGGTCCAGGTTCGTTGCCGGGCGACAGTCCGCACGTCCTCGGTTGCGAAGGGGGGCCCCGCAATTCGACGATGGTTGGAGTGTTTCCGGAAGCGTCGTTCGCGTCTTTATTGCGCGATTGGACCGGAGTGAAAGTCGACGTGAAGACGATGGCGTCCACGCACCATCGGAACGCAAAGCCTTAGCGGCAGTGCGTATGGGCATGGCTCCGGCAAGCCTGATCGTAGTCAGCGTTGGCAAGAGCAACGTTGCTTGCAGCCGCGGAGATCGCAGCGGCGGCAACGAGAACCTCAAGAAAAGCAGACATCTTAGAATTCCTCGAAAGGAAAGTGTCACGGGCATCACCGCACCGGGGGGAGCGACTGCTCGGTAGTGATGTACGTAGTGTCATCACGTTCCGTTACCCGAGGATTTCGAGAACGCACGACACATCGTTGCAGAGGTGGATGGGAGCTATGCTTCCGTGTTCGCCTTCGCCTGTTGGCGCTCAACGAAGCGCACGGCGAGAATCGAGATCTCGTAGAGACCGATCGTCGGTAGGGCCATGATGCACATGCTTAACGCATCGGGCGGCGTCAGCAGCGCCGACGCGGCAAATATCCCGACGATTGCGTAGCGCCGTGCGCTTGCCAGAGCTTGCGACGTGATGATGCCGGTGCGCGCGAGAAGTGTCAGAACGACGGGAAGTTGAAAGATGAGGCCAAATCCGAAGATCAACGTCATGATCAACGACAGATATTCGGAAACCTTCGGCAGCAGCTCGATCTCGGGCGTTCCGGGGCCAGACATGTGCGTCAAGCCAATCGAGAACTTGATGATCACTGGCATCGCGACGAAGTACACCATCATCGCGCCGAGGACGAACAGTACGGGCGTTGCGACGAGGTATGGCAGGAAAGCGCGGCGTTCGTTTCTATAAAGCCCGGGCGCCACGAATTTGTAGACTTGGGTTGCGACGACGGGAAACGACAGGAAGGCGGCGCCGAACATGGCGAGCTTTACCTGTGTCATAATCTGTTCAAGGAAATGCGTCGCGATCAGCTTTACGTGGTCGCTGCCGGACGCCCACATGTAAGGCCACACGAGGACATTGTAGATATGTCCGGCGACAGCGAAGCAGATGAAGAACATCACGACGAAAGCGCCCAGCGCCCAGATAAGCCGCTGGCGCAGCTCGATCAGATGATCGAGCAACGGCGCTTTACTGGCGTCGATCTCTTCCTGGCCCTCGCGCATGGACTCGTCATCCGAGCCGAACGTCGGCGGTAACCGCTCCTGCATCGTGTCAAGACTCCGTCTTAGCGACGGAGGACGGCGGCGCGGCGCTCGCCATCTCGGACGCAGGCGTCGGCAATGGGGATGTCAGAGAGGAAGTCGGCGGAGCCGAGGCCTGCGCGGCTGGGCTTGTGGGCGGCGCACTCGCCGGTTCGAGCTTCGAGATGCTTGCCGCATCGTTGATCGAGGTTTTTGCCTTCATGACCTCGGAATTGACCGAGTTCTGCATCTGCTCGACTTCCTTGCGCATCGAGTCGAGCTCGGCTTCGCGCATGGCAGCATCGAACTGGGATTTGAACTCATTCGCCTGGCGGCGCACGATCCCGGCGTAGCGGCCGAGCGTGCGCAGAAACACCGGCAACTCTTTCGGACCGACAAAAACCAGCGTCACGATCCCGAGGATCAGAAGCTCGCTCCAGCTGATGTCAAACATCGAGCAACCCTGTCGAGATCAGCCGCAACGTCGCAAGCCTGAAGCGGTCAGCTGACCTTGGAACGGTCGGGATTGGCGGCTTCGTTGTCGATCGTACGCGGCATGGGCTTCGGCTCGTCGTCTTCGGCCATGCCCTTCTTGAAGCTCTTGATGCCCTTGGCGACGTCGCCCATCA
>JASBTM010000009.1 GCA_030148425.1 Hyphomicrobium sp.
GGCTTCTTGGTGGGCTTGGCAGCCAATTTTGGGCTGGAGGGATTGGGTCTCATCTGCGTTCCTTACGTCACTGCGACGAGACCCAATCCCTCCATTATCCGCAACCCCAGATCTGTGCCAAAGGCGCTGACGCCGAACAGCCGATTTTGCGGCCCGCATCCGCTATAGCCGCGGCTCGAGCACCCTGCGTTTTCTTCTGCCCCGGACCCCTCATCTTACGCGTCTCGACGGCCTCCTGATCTCCCATTGGGCTTCAGGGGCCGGCCGCACGGCCGTGGCTGCACCCGGCCAGGCGGATATCGTCGAGGACCTCATTACACGACACGCGCAGACGATCTTCTCTCCATAACCCATCCGAACGGAAACACTGGGCATGGCGGCCGCCTTCATCGGCGCCGCCAACGCCGTCGCTCACTTCCAAAAACTCTTCACAAGGCTCAGCAGCCGCCTGAACGCCGGATTGTCATTCGTCGGCGACCACACTGCGCTGAACGGCACCTCGTCCTCTTCAGCCACGAGCGGCACCGTCCTGACATCTGCAATCCCAAGTTCCGTCCACCCTTCCGAAACCACGGTGATGCCTTCCCCTAATCCCACCATCTGCATGAGCGTGGCTTGAGTCACCGGCCTTGCCTCGATCAACGGATAATCGCTGTAGTTCGTCACCCGCCGAATAATATAGTCCCGGACTTCGGACCCGGGAGCGGCTTCAATAACAGCAAACCGCTCCTCTCTTATATCGACCCAATCAAGCCGATCGCGCTCGCTAAGAGGATGACAATGCGATAGCGCCACATGCACCCGCTCCGACCACAGCGTGACGGTTTCGCAGTCCGGAACATCTGCGCTTCCCGTAACGAACACGGCATCCAACCGTCCCGCTCGCACAGCCTTCAGATGATCCCGACGTGAACCTTCATGGATCTCAAGGCGGACACCCCGATTCCGCCTCCGGTACTCGACGATCAAGCGCCGGAGCTCCCCGGCCAGTGTCGTGATCACCCCGATGCGCACGACGCCCGTCTCGGCGCGACCGGCGGCGCCCGCCACATGCACCGCCTCCCTCATGCCGACAAGGGCCGGAACGATCATCTTCGTAAACCGCCTGCCAGCCTCGGTCAGCCGGACGCCGGCCGAGACGCGGTGGAAGAGCGACACGCCGATGTCATCTTCCAGTCGGCGCACGCTCCTGCTGATCGTCGCGGCATGTCCTCCAAGCTGCTCCGCCGCTTTACGGATGCTGCCGAACTCGGCCGCCGCCAGCACATATCGCAAGGTGATCAGATCGAACGGCAAATCGGTGAGCTTGACCGCCGTCTCTTCTATACCCTGCTCTTTCAGTCCGTCGCCGCCCATGCCTTACCCCTTAACGGAGGAGGCATCGCGCAATCCTGAATTTTGACTTCGCGGCGGCGTGTCCGCTTGGCCAATATTGAATTTCACCCCAGATGCGGAATCACACCTCCCCCAAACAATGATCCAGCCCGGCTCGGCAGAATAATCGCGAAACACATTACGATTCATTCACCGCCAGCAAAGGGATAGCCGCGAACAAGGGCAGAGCAACACGCCGAAAGTCGCACCGATGACAAGCGGCCATGGCTGGATGCTGCTTTGGCCAATCAGGAGCTTTGCTCAATTGGCGGCGCAAGCTTCTGCGCCTGCATGTGCACCGGATGCTCACATTCCGAACTTAAGGAGACAAAATATCGTGAAGGCTTCCGCGCCTCAAATTTCCATGGAGCGCGATCCTGGAGTCGATGACCCCAGCGTCTACGAACCTCATCCAAGCGCCGCGCGCCGGTGAGAGGAAGAGGGATGGCGGATTTTTCGTGACGGGTTCGGGTCGAGAGAGAGGCTCTCGGCGCCCGTCGCGGAGACTGCCACGATGGCTACTGCAGCCCAGAAAATCACCCTGTCGTCCTCGCGCGACATCCCCTTCAACAAACTGGTTCTCAGCCAGTCGAACGTGCGCAAGGTCAAGGCCGGCGTCTCGATCGAGGAACTCTCGCAAGATATCGCACGTCGCGGCCTGCTCCAGGGCCTCAACGTTCGTCCCGTTGTCGACGCCGACGGCAAAGAGACCGGCATGTTCGAAATCCCCGCCGGCGGCCGCCGCTACCGCGCCCTCGAACTGCTCGTGAAGGCCAAGCGCCTCTCCAAGACCGCGCCGGTGCCTTGCGTCGTGCGTGCAGCCGACACCGACATCCTACTCGAAGACGACAGCCTGGCCGAGAACATCCAGCGCGCCCCGCTCCATCCGCTCGACCAGTACCGCGCCTTCCAGGACATGCGCCTCAAGGGCATGTCCGAAGAGGATATCGCGGCCGCCTTCTTCGTCTCGGTCAACGTTGTGAAGCAGCGCCTGCGCCTGGCGGCCGTCTCGCCCGTCCTGCTCGATCTCTATGCCGAGGACGGCGTCACGCTGGAACAGTTGATGGCCTTCACCGTCAATCCCGATCACGCCCGCCAGGAACAGGTCTGGGAAACGATCAAGGACTCCTGGTCCAAGGAGCCTTATCAGATCCGGCGCATGCTGACCGAGACGACCGTACGGGCCGCCGACAAGCGCGCTCAGTTCGTCGGCGTTGAAGCCTATGAGGCCGCCGGCGGTATCGTGCTGAACGACCTGTTCCAGTCCGACGACGGCGGCTGGCTGCAGGACGTCGCCCTGCTCGACCAACTCACGGACGACAAGCTGAAGGCGGAAGCCGAAGCCATCGCCGCCGAGGGCTGGAAGTGGGTCGACGCCCGGGTGGAGGCGCCCTACGGCTACGCCCACGGGCTTCGCCGGCTGGTCGGCACGACCACGCCCCTCACCGACGAGGAACAGGCGAGCTTCGACGCCCTTACCGCGGAGCACGAGGCCCTCGAGGCACAATACGCCGAGGCCGAGGAGTATCCCGAAGAGGTCGACGAACGCGTCGGCGAGATCGAGACGGCGCTCGCCGCTTTCGAGGATCGCCCCGTGATCTATGACCCCGCCGACATCGCCTGCGCCGGCGTCTTCATCAGCATCGACCGCGAGGGCCGCCTGTCAGTCGATCGCGGCTATGTCCGGCCCGAGGACGAAACGCCTGAGACTGTGGAGGGCGATGACGATACGGGCGACGCTCCCGATGGCGCCTCTCCTTCGCGCCATGCCGGCCAGCCGGCCGTCATCACCGTGGGCGGCCAGCCGACGGGCGCGGACGAAGAAGAGGACAACACGGTCAAGCCGCTGCCTGACCGGCTGGTGTCCGAGTTGACGGCGCACCGGACGCTGGCCCTGCAGGACGCGTTGGCGAACAATCCGCACGTCGCCATGACCGCGCTGCTGCATCGACTGGTGACCGAACGCTACCGCTATTCCGCAGCGAGCGGATGCCTGGAAGTGACCGTCCGCCAGCAGTTCTTCGCCAACCAGAGCGCTGACCTGAAGGACTGCGCCTCGGCGAAGGCGATCCAGACGCGGTACGAAGACTGGGAGGCGGATCTGCCGGCCGACGACGACGCCCTGTGGGATTGGATCGCCGCGCTCGACGAGGCCAGCCGCATGGCCTTGCTCGCCCATTGCGTCTCCTACGGCGTCAATGCGCTCTACGAAAAGCCCAATCCGTACAGCGGCAGCGGCATTTCCCAGCATGGTCTTGATAAGCGCTTGTCTGCGGCCGATCGGCTGGCCCGCGCCACCGGTCTCAACATGGTGGAAGAAGCAGGATGGCGCCCGACGGTGGAGAACTATCTCGGCCGGGTCACCAAGCCGCGCATTCTCGAAGCCGTGCGCGAAGGCGCCGGCGAGCGCGCCGCCTCGCTGATCGAACACCTGAAGAAAGGCGACATGGCCAAGGAGGCCGAGCGCCTGCTCGCCGATACCGGTTGGCTGCCGGAGCCGCTGCGGCTCGCCGAGCCCGATCAGGCGCCTGACGACGTGGTCGTCGAAGCCGAGGTCGAGGCTCTGCCCGACTTCCTCGCCGGCGACGAAGATCACGCCGACCAGGACGACCTCGAGGCGGCCCATCTGATCGCCGCCGAGTAGTCGTCCCACGGGCGGGGGCGGCTTCGGTCGCCCCGTTTCTCCCCATCCCTCCTCAGGCCCGGCATCCGCCGGGCCTTTCTTTTTCATGGAGATCCATTGAATGTCCGCACACCTCATTTTCTCGGATGCGCCCCTCGGAGCACTTGTCCGTTACACCGATCACGCCCCGAAGCCGCCAGCGCGTTTCACCAAAAAGCTCGCCTCCTGGGAACGTCGGAACGGCGTCGGCCGTCTCGTGCGAAAGGAACCGGAGCGCGAGCGACCGACCTACACAAGTCCGCCATGCTTCACTCTGCATGAAGGCGACTTCGGCGAGGGCGGCGTCATCCTTGTCACGATCATGCGGACCTACAGCATCGACAACGATCTGACATTCCGTGTGATCGAGCGCCCCACGGTCGGTCAGGTCCGCGTCCTCCAGGATGTCGGTGAGAATGTCGAACTGCTCCACCTCGCCGAAGATCGCGAAGCCGCCGAGCTCTGGCTTGCCAAGACCGGACATATTCGCGCGCGCTTGGAGCTCGTCACGGCCGATGAGATCGGCGCCGATGTCGTCGAAGGCCGCGCCGCCGCCTGACGGTCGCCCCCGCTCAGCCTGGCCCGCCGTTTCGTCACGGCGGGCCATTTTCATTTCAGGAGAACATCATGGCCATTCCCGATCCCGTCCGCGCCAACTTCGACACCCTGTTGCGCGCCGCCGCCGACGGCGCCCTCGCGCTTATGGAGTGTCTCGACGCCAAGACGCGCGAGCCTCGCTATGTCGTCTGCGCCGTCGGCCGCGCCGGCAGCGGCTATGTTTTCACGCCGTTCGCCCACCTCGCCGACGGTAATAGCTACGACGCCTATCTGCCGCCGGATCCGGACAATCCGGCCGGCTTCATCGAGACATCCGGCGACGGAACGGTGGCGCGCGATGACGACCGTTGACGAGATCCTCGCCGATGATCGTCGCAACCCTGCTGCGGAACGTTCGCTTCCGTGGGAGGAAACGCGCCAAGGCGTCACCGTCATCGTTGAGCCGAAGCCGCATTGGGCGGCGGATATGAAGGCCTATCGCCTCCTCGATCGGACCTATTGCTACTACGCCGACTGGATCGCCTATGGTCCCGCCGCCCGCTTCTTGTCCATCCCGAAACGCGTGGCGACGACATCATGATGAAGGCGCGAGCAATACTTGGGCGTGAAATCTCGGACGGCCTCTGGTCGGGCTGAGAGGAAGAGGACCGCCGGGCCGGGAGGGGTTCGGACAGGCGAAGAGAGCGCTGTCAGGGCCTGTCCCCCTTTATCCGCTCTTTCGGAGACTCAAGCCCATGACCCAAGCCGCCACCTCCTCCCTCGCGACCCTCGTTCCGGACAATCGTCGCGAAATCTTCCTTCCGACATTGTTCGGCCTGCCGCTCCTGATCGTGGCCGAAAACGCGGTCTACAGCTTTATGGAACGCCTCAGCCCACGCGACTATGGCGGCGGCTTTTGGAACTTCTACGAGCGCGACGGTCAACCGCTGTTCCTCGCACCAGACTCGAAGTCTCGTTTCCGTATCGAGAGCGAGATCACGGAATATCGCGGCGAAGTATCCGCCGAGGCGGCAGGGATCATCGCCACCCTCTTCACTTTCTCGCATCTCTCCTTCCGGCATAGTTCCAATCGCCTTGCGGAGGGCTATGAGCGGCTCTACGGATATATGGCCCAGCATCCCGAGGTCTCGGAAATTCTCCAGGCCATCGACTGATTTCAGCAGGCGTCCCGTCTCTTGGCGGGGCGCTTTCTTCATGCCCGCCACAGCCGCCATTCCAGAGCGAGGAGAGGGAGAGGTCGGCCGATTTGGCCGTGACGGGACGATGGCGGGAGAGAGACTTCCGCGCCCAGTCATGGAGACGTCGAAATGCCGACTATCAGCACTGCTACCGTTGACGCCCGGACCTCCCACGCCATTGCGGCCCTCGCGGGTACGCCAAAATTCCCTCTGCGGATCACCTGCCTCGGTGAAATCTATTATCCCGAAGACGAGCCGACCTACGGTTCCTACACCGTGGCCCACACCGCCGAGCTCGATCAATGCGACACCCTCGACCAGGCAATCGCCGCCGTGGAGAGGTTCGCAAAGCAGGACCGCATCGAGACCGGCGAAGACGACGCCATTGGTTTCCAGCCCCGCCTTTTCATCGTCAAGGACGACGAGCAACACCAGGTCCTCGCAGCTGAGCCCCGGGGGCGCAGCGTGAGGTGGTGCGACCCGGTCGCCTCCGATGGCGAAGCCCGCCTCGTCGTCCACGAGGCGAGCAAGTTGCGCGGTCAAGCCTCTCTAGAAGCCGGCTGGGACAATCACTCGACCGCTCGCTCCCTCCGCTTCGCCGCCAGCGTCCTGGAGGGCCGCCTGGTTCACCCGGACTGGCGACAGGCGGCGCGCACCGCGCTGCTGAAGTCCGCATAGCCCCGCGCTCTACCCCAACCCCCGCTCGATCCAGCCCGGCCGCCGCCCCGGGTTTTCTCGTTTCAGGAGCTTCTCCATGCCCGAATACACCATAGAAAGCGCTTACCGTTTGCCCGCCTTCCGCCATCGCACCTATGTCGCCGACACCGCCGCGCAAGCCTGCCGGAAAGCCATTGAGGACGAAGATTGGTCCGGAGAAAAGCTGGACTACGAGACTCGTGGCGAAACCTATGTTTGCGGTATCTGGCGCGGCGCTGACGCCGCCTATTCGGGCCCGCCGGTCCCCGTTCCGTCGCACTTCGAAGAAACGGTCCAGCGCAAGGCGGTGCATTTCGAGATTCTGCTTGGCCTCCTCAAACTGATTTCCGCCGACGCTCGCGCCGGCCGCTTATCATCGGATCAATGGCTCGAACGCACGGCCTGGGCCATCGCACGGGGCGAGGCGATCCTCGCCGGTGCGCGCGACCCTGACTGTCCGGCCGATCTCTCGCAGGCGCCTCATATCCTGGCTCAGCTCGACGAAAGCGCAGTCCGCGACCAGATCTCCGATCCTCGAAACTGATCCCGAGTTTGCCGCGGTGTCAGTCGAAGCGGTGTCCGATCAGGATATTCGGGGCGCCTGCCTCGCCGTGACGAAATCGACGGACCTCGCGGAACAAATCGGCGCGGCCGCGTTCCGCGCCGCCCTGGCCGCGATTGGTTCGGCCCGGAGCCGCCTTCAAAAGCGCTGACGCCCCACGTCAGCGACGACGCGGCGCCCCTCCCGCTCTTCGCCCAGCCCGATCCGGCCGTCAGCCGATCTTATCCCAGGAGTCTCCCATGCAAAAATTTGTCGTCAGCAAAGGCCACGACGCCTTCGCCTATTACGAAACCGTCATCGAGGCCGACACGCCCGAACAGGCCCGACACCTCGCGCAAAGCGACAACTACGAGGGCGAATGGTTCGCCACCGGCTATGTCCAGGAGTTCGACGATTTCGAAATCGACGAGCATGGCGGCGTCCGCCCCCTCGAAGATGGCGAAACCATCGAGGCGGTCCGCAACATCGCCGTCACCGCAAAGGAGCGCGACGCCGTCCTCGCGGGCCTTCGCCTGTTGCAGATCGCCCTCGCAAATGAGGGCATCCACCCGGCTCTCAGGAGCATCCTCACCAATGACGGCGCACACGCAGGCCTCGATCTCGTCGGGATCGACACCCTGTGCGAGCACGCGAACGTCTAGGAAGCGCCAATGTACTCCACCTATCTGCGTCTCGACATCCTCGTCTGGGACAACAATCGAGCCGTCATACGCGCGGCCCGCCGCAGGCTCGCACAATCCGCCCGGCGCGATCCGGGAAAGCGGGACGCGCGCAAGCGCCTCTATCGCGAGATGCTGCGCCACCATGCCGACGCCCAACAGCTCGTGAAGCAGTTCCGCCTCTGACGCGACCTCTACCACAATCTCCTCACCATCGCCCGGCCTCGCGCCGGGCTTTCTCGTTTCAGGAGCTTCAAATGCCCGAGATCATCCAAACCAACGTCTATCGGCTCGAGGAGCTGTCGGACGCCGCCAAGGAAGAAGCCCGCGCGTGGTTTCGCGAGCGCGGCTTTGACTATGACTGGTATGACGCTGTCCACGAAGACTTCCAGCGCATTGCGGAAATCCTCGGGATCGACCTCACGACCCGCACCGTCCGCCTTAGGGGCGGAGGCTCGCGGCAACCTCCCTGTATCTGGTTTTCCGGATTCTGGTCGCAGGGCGACGGGGCCTGCTGGGAAGGGTCGTACGCCTACGCCAAGAACGCCCCGGCTCGGATCAGGGCTTATGCACCGCAGGACGAAGGGCTTCACGGGATCGCCGACACCCTGCACGCGGTTCAACGCCGAAATTTCTATCAGCTTCGCGCCCAAGCCAGCCATCGCGGGCGCTACTATCATGAATATTGCATGGCGATTTCGGTCGAGCGCGACAGTCCGACCTGGCAGGATATGACTCCTGATGCGGAACAGATCGTCATCGATGCGCTGCGCGACCTTGCCCGTTGGCTCTACCGGCAGCTCGAACGCGAATACCAATATCTGTCGTCCGACGGAGTGATCGACGAGACGATCATCGCAAACGACTACACCTTCACCAAGAAGGGCCGCAGGTTCGGTTAGACGACAAGGAACCCGCGTGCCGAGCCCTGACGATAAGCCAGGCGGCCACATCCAAATCCGCGGCAGCGCGACGCCGCCGCCCCGCGCTCGGACCAACGCCCCTTCTCAACCTCCAGGTTCATGGACGGCCCTCATCCAGATAGGCCCTGACATCCCGAAGATGAAGCCGCAAGATCTCCGCGACAACACCTCCTTTAGCCTCAAGAAATCCGTCCCGAAACCCAGGGTATCGGAAGCGCTGGTCCCGATGCGGTCCATCAAGCGCCTCCACCAGCGACGCGATCTGGGCCAAGGCCAGTCCCTTCAGCCCGCGCGACCGGGCAAGATCATGACAATGCGCCAGGTTATGGCCCAGCATCATAAGCCGTTCCTCGTCGCAACCTGAATGGCAGAGAGCCGCCTTGAAGGACAACTCGAGACCGTGCGCCACCAACATGTTGAACGGCGCACGCATCTCCTCCTCCGAACACGCCAAGCCTTGAACAGCGGCTGAATAGTCCTCCGCCATCTCAAGATAAGCCAGCGCGCGCGAACGACGCATTCCGCCTCCCGACATTACTCGCCCATTTATAGGTCTATTGTCTTCTTCGCCAAAGCCGATCCGCTGGGAGGCGGAGGAAGGCCGGGACGGGTTTGCCGGTGCCTATGACGACGTCGATCACGGCGAGATCGAGACGGCTCACCTGATCGCGGCCGAATGATCATTACCGCCGGGGCAGCTTCAGTCGCCCCGTTTTATCTCTTCTCTTCCCTTAGACCAGGCTTTCGTCGGGCCTTTCTTCTTGCCGGAGACGATTTTCATATCAGCAAATGCCGTTTTCGACTGCCCTCCCTTGGGGGCGCGAGTTCGATACTATGACTCGGCCCCACGAAAACCTGGTGCCCAGGCCTGCGCCAAATGTGTTGGCGGTATGTCGACACACGGCCCTATGGATGATCTACTAGATGGCACGAAACACCGACGAACCGAGATGAAGCCCGCCGCTCATCTTTACGATACCGTTGAGCGGCGATCAGCGCCGCAAAGATGATCGCGACGATCGCAAAAACTGCGAATTCGGTAACCGGCGGGAGCGCTACCCCATGCGATCAAGAATTCGTTCGAGGACTAAAAGCGCGACGCCAATGTAACTTATCGCTTCGGCCGTAGCTCGCTTTGACTTAGGCGACATTAGCCAAAAGCCTCATACAGAATAGTGGCAATGGGTGTCGCTCACCCAGGACGACATCCCGTCATAGGAAAAAGCGGTAACCGGGATTCCCGCTAGCGCTGATTTACCCGCACCTCTGGCGCTTTATCCACAAAGCTGAGGCACCACCGCAGCGCACGAGCACTGTTCTCGTTCTCCATATTCCCTGAAGCGCTGAGTTTACAGAACCAACGACTGCCGGACGCCTCCGCCCTCCGTTGATAAACGATGACCTCACGCACGGCTCCGACATCGGTCCGGGCTACGTAAAGTACGTTCTCATCAGCTGTTATGGGCGTCTCGGCAAGCTCGCTGCCGCCAAGCAACTCAATGAGTTGAGACCGAGGAGCGCCGGGCGCCCGCTCGAAAAGCTGCGCGCGCACCGTGTCTCCCGGTTCGGGCGTCATCGTATACGCGGGCGCATTCGCAAATAGAGCGACGGCGAGGACGATCCAAGTCATGTCCTTGTTGCCTTTCGATGTTGCTGGCAAGCGCAACCGGATGCTGCACCTACGTTGCAGGCCGGTTACGCAGCGTAGCCTATGGGTAAAATCGTGCATTGTGTAGTTGCGCCGAAATGTCGCATCGCTCTCGCGGCGGTTCACCTGAAAACCGCAATCATACCCCTTGTAAAGCTTGGCTATGGTGACGCAGCGTTGGCATATACCCGGAAGTCCCTCCGGGTGAGCAACGCTCTGAGGAGAATGCCTTGCAGAAGCCCGATCTCGACGCGCGCGCCTCGACGGCGCCGGCCGGATTCCGTTCGCTGTCTCAAGAGGAAATCGCCCTGATTGCAGGCGGAACATATCTGGGAACCATTACAGTCAACCACTCCAGCCAGAACGATGATTTCTGGTACTGGTATGACTGGGCTAACGACTACTACGATGAGGGTTACCAATATGGCAGCGGGGGCGGCGGCGGCAGCAATAACGACAATCCCGACACTACGTTAAGCGAAGAGCAAGAAATAAAGACCAAGGAATACCTTGAGGGCCTGAAATCCGTACTTGAAGAGAACATCAAAGAGCACGGAGATGCAATCATCAAGCTCCCTGATGGTACGGATATACGTGCAAGCGACCTCCTAAAATCATTAGGAAAGACCTTAGATATTATTGAAGCTGGCACCCTCACTTACGAGGTCGCAACTGGTAACGGCGATGTCGCATCAGTGGCGGGCTTTGTTGCTGGGTTCGTCGGCGGGGCCGCCGCAGCCGCTGCCGGCGCTGGCCCGATTGCCGTCTTTGCGGCGGGCGTCGCGGCAGGCTTGTTGACGGAGGCAGCGATTAATTATGCGGTTGACGAGTTCAACACCGCTTGGGATGAGGCATATCAACAAGAAATTCAGCAAAATCCCAACTACACGCCCGGGATGAGCGTCATCAACATTATCCTCCAGATGTTTGGACAACCGCCGATGGGATCAATGGCGTCGAACCCGCCCAGCGGTGGCGGAAATGGGGGATGGGGTCCTGGTCCCTTCCTCCCCGATAATCCCGATCGGCCTTATGCAGTGATGGCTTGATTGAACGAGGCGGCCTCCACCGGCCGCCTCCTTTTCCAGCGGAGATACCTAGGTGAGCGTCGAAACCGAACGGGGTCGGTGTCCGATCTGCAGGCATCGGATCAGCCTTTGGCAGGCGGTTTGGTATGGCGGCCAGCGCCCCTTCACCTGTCGCAAATGCGGCGGTTCGATCGAAAAGACTTCATCGCGTTACTTCGTCGCGGCCCCCCTGATCGCGGTGGCGCTGTTGCTCGCCAATCGTGTCGGCGTCTCGAGTCCCATATTTTGGGGAGGGATCGTCCTAGCTTGCGTTATCATCGCCCTTGATGGGCTGTTTCTTGGTCCGGTGCGACGGAGCCGACCGGCTGTCACGGACTAGCCATGAGCGCTATCCATCGATTGCCGCTGACAAGTCCGGCTGATGTCGACAAGCTGCTCCTTGAGCGTGGGGCGCGCGCAGCGAAATGTCTAACTCTGTTGCCTCCTTTGGACTTGAATCTCGTCTTAAACGCGCCATCGTACTCGTTCGACGTGCTGCGAGACGAACTCGGTCCCTTCGCCCAGAACCTGTCACGAGATCGTCGCTGGGAGTGTAGATCTAACGCGGAGAGGGCAACACTCGAAGGGGTGCACTGGAGTAGCTCGCGATCTCCGAACGACGACTTTGCAGCGGTGCTAGATAGTCTCAACCGCAGCGTCGCGCCCGACGCTGGCGGCCGGCGACGGGGCGATGTGCGGTTTGGAGCCGACGCTAAAGGGCAGGTGATATTTCTGCCGGGAGTTGAGCACGTCTCAGCCACCATCAGTGAACTGATAGCAGCGATGCAACGGCAATGGCCCGAACCCTGCAGAGCAGCAATCGCAGCAACGCTACTGCTCAATGCTCATCCCTTTCAAGATGGGAACGGGAGGACTGCTCGGATACTGGCCAATCTAATTCTGCGAGAAGCGGGGATGCAGGCTGGCGCCTATGTCCCCTTTAGCGAACTCGCGTGGAGGTCAGGCGGCGGGTACGAGATTGCCTTAAGGAGAGCCGAAATTCTTGGCGACTGGTCAGGCATAATCCTCTGGTTCATCAACGCGATCGAGGTCTATGCCGGTATCGTGGGCGTGTCGCCTGCGTGTGCGGAAGGCGGGCCAGACCTGTCTCGAACCGGTGTCACTCGACCATTGGCTATTCGATAGACGCGATCAGCCGCCTCAATGGATTGCTGCCGATGAGCCACCACGACGCGAGTTATTGAGAGCTCCTTGAGCGCTTTCAGAACCTTAGCTTCCGACGCCATGTCAAGATTGGCGGTGCCCTCATCTAGAAACAGGATCTGCGGTCGGCCATAAAGCGCTCTCGCCAGGAGCACCCGCTGCTTCTGCCCGCCCGACAATACTGACCCCATATCTCCTACCAGCGTGTCATATCCCATGGGAAACGCGACGATCTCGTCGTGAATAGCGGCCGAGCGAGCCGCCGCCTCAACTCTTGCCATGTCAAGCTCGGGATCAAAAAAGGCGATGTTGTCGGCTAAGCTGCCAGCGAACAAAGCGTCATCCTGAGCCACCGATCCGATCGATCTCCGCCAAGCCGTCTTTGAAACGGTGCTCAGCGGCTCGGGGCCCAAAAACACCCCGCCCGAGGTAGGCTCAAGCAATCCCATCATGACACGGAGCAATGTCGTTTTGCCCCCACCCGATGGGCCAGTTAGAGCGATCATCTCCCCAGGGGCGATTTCCAAGTACGCCCCGGACAACACTTCGGGATCGCCGGACGAAAAACGAAAACGAACGCCTCGCACGGAAAGCCCATGATCCAACGAAGGTGCATCCCTAAGGCGCCGGTCTGTCGGTTCGATCTCGGTTTTCGCCAACGCAATATCCGAGATTCTTCCTAAGTGTACATGCAGAATTCGATAGTTGACGGCTTGCTCGATGAGACGAATACCAGCGTCGAGAAACTGCTGCTTATAGGCTTGAAAGGCAAAGACCATCCCCACCGTCAGATTTCCGCTGAGCGCGAGTCCGACCGCAACGACAATGAAGATCACCCGCTCGGCCGCAGGCACGAAGGCTCCCAAAGCATCGAACCCCGCCGTCAAGCGTCCCAGCTTAATCTGAGCGTTGATGGCCTCGGCCTTGGACCTTTGCCAGAGCCGTTGTCGATTGCCTTCCTGACCGAAGGTCTTGATCGCAGAGATCCCTTTCACTGTCTCGATGAAGAGTGTGTTCTCGCGCGCTGCCGTGGTGATGGCGTCTACATTCCGAAGACGAAGGGCCTGAAGGAAGAAGAGACGAAGCAGTCCGTAGCAAAAAAGCGCCCCCAAGCCAATCAACGTCAATTGGACGGAATAGACGAACATCAAGACAAGTGTGATCAGGGACATGAAACCGTCGACAAATGCAGCAACCATGCCTTGGCTGAGTAGCTGCGCAACGGGCTGTGTGGAGCCAAATCGGCTGACGATGTCGCCTACATGTCGCCTTTCGAACCATGTGATTGGTAGGCGAAGAAGATGGTTCGCGAGGTTAACTACCACTTGGTAGGTCAGCGCATTATTTAATGAGACGATGACAAGGCCCCGCAGCCAGTTGGCGGCGAGAGAAACGATCGCCAGCATGAAAAACCCTACGCCTAGGACCTTAAGAAGGTCCCGGTCCGCCGAGGGTAAAACTGTGTCGATTGCAATCTGAGACAGGAAAGGGGCGGCCAATATGGCCAATTGCATGACCAAAGATAATGCCAATATGACTCCGGCGGATCGCCAGAAGCCAACCATGTTGCTCCATAATTGAGTGATCCGTAGTTTCGTTTCTTCCCTTTTCGGGCGAAAGCTCTCAGTCTTTAAAAAATCAACCGCCACGCCAGTAAAACTTCGGGAGACTTCATCTCTGCGAAGAGATAATCTTCCACGGCCAGGGTCGTTGATGATGTAGCGAGTGCCTCTCGGTCCGTCCCGTATTTGATCGAGCACCACAAAATGGGCCATATCCCAGTGCAAGATCGCTGGCAGCGTCAGGTTTGGTAGGTCGTCTATATCTCCGCGTAGTGGCCTAGCAGAGAATCCAAGATGTTCTGCAACATCCATTAGATGTGACAGCGTCATTCCGCGTGACGATACCGTATGGCGCTGCCTTATATCAAAAATGTCGGTTCTTAGGCCGTGGAAGCCGCAAATCATTGCAAGACAAGCCAAGCCACATTCGGAAGCCTCCGCCTGAGCAATGAATGGCGTGACGCGGCGGCCAGTGAAATTTAACTGGTCGAGCATCGCCTAGGTCCTTCTGGCCACTGCTGTAAGCGGGGAAAGCAGCCACTCCAAAAATGTCTGACGTTCGAGGACGATATTTGCCTTCAAAGTCATGCCTGGCTGGAGTGCGTGCTCGCCACCACGCGCCATCATGCTTTGGCTGTCTAGAGCGATGATGATTTTGTACACCGGTTCTCGAATATCGAGTGGCGCTGCAGTCTCATCCGGGGCAAGCACCGTCTTGGAAATCGCTTCAACGCGACCCTTGGTCGTTCCGAAACGCTGGTACGGGAAAGCATCGAGCGCAAGAGTCGCTTCCTGACCAATCTCGACCATGCCGATCGCGCGCGTCGGCGCATAGATCTCGGCACGCAATTCGGAGCCGGTCGGAACGATGCTGAAAAGCGGGGTCACAGGCTGAACGACCTGGCCCAGCCCGGTCTGCAGAGCGGTCACGCGTCCAGAGATAGGAGCGCTGAGGATAAACGACTGCGCGCCAGTGAACTGGAAATGTTGTTGTCTCAGCGACTCCATGTTTGAGCGAATAGCCGCGAGCTCCCGAGAGTACGTCACATTGGCGTTCTGAAGGTCAGATCGAGCCTGCGCGATCTGAGAGTTCAAGCTGACAATTTGCTGCTCAATCTGCAGCGCCGCCTGCTTGGCGCTCAAATAGCTTTGCCTCCGACGCTCAAACTCGACTCGCGAAATGAAGCCGCGTTCAGCGACGCCTTGGATTCCTTCAAACAGGCGCTTCTGTGAAGCCACGATCTCCTCCTGGACCCGCAGTTGCTCCTGCAAGGCTTGGATCTGCCGCTCGCTGGAAGTTATTCGCTCGTGGACACGAGCACTTTCAACGCTTTGCGCCCGATCCAACAATGCGAACTGGCTCTCGGCGAGCCGCAGCTGATCTTGCACGGATGCAGCGCTGCCCGCAGCTGTAGCCATGCCGGCGTGATCCCTCACATCGGCATTGACGGTGACCAACGTCTGGCCGGCTCTCACTTCACTGCCTTCGCGAACCTGAAGTGCGGTGACAACGCCGGGACGCATCGGGAAGACCTTAGCGGTCGGCGAGGTTGTGGTGAGAATACCGGGAACGGTCTCAATTCTCGCAAAATGACTGAGGCTGAGCCAGAGAGTTGCTGCGATTGCGACGATGATCAGCAATGCGGCTAGTAGAATGTGGCTGTTATGCTGCCGAAGAACAATCTCGCCGTGCAAGCGGTTCGCCCGGGCGCTTCGGACCTCTTCTCGGAAAAGCATCATGTGGTCGGGTTTCGTTGCACCGATGGGCATAGATCGACAATGGCGACTGGAGCGACACCGGCTTCGCTCCGCCGTTGAGAATAGAGGATTGTGAAGAAGCCGATCAGCTTAGCTGTCATTGCGGCAGGACCATCAAAGGGAAGAAGGCGAAGGTCAAGCTTTCGCTCTCGAGAGACAGAATGGCAGAGCGATTGAAGCCGCGCAGCGTCGGGAGGCCTCTCGAGGGACGCTCGATAGAAAATGGCCACGTCGAGATCCCTCGGGTCTTGGCGGGCATCGTCGAGGATGCTGCCGCCAACGATCGCGAACAAAGGCACCGCTCCATTGTCACCGACCAGCTGCAAAGTGGTGGTGAATGCGGCAAGGAGGTTCTGTCGGGCGGGGCTGAAGCCGAAGTGCTGCAGGAATTCGGCTTGAGTGAACACGTAGGGCGTAGCGTTCAGCGGCGTGCTGGCGGCAATGCCGTTTGGGAAAGCTTCTATGTGCATCGCGCGGGTTGAGGACAGGGCGGCTTGCAGTCGTGACACGCTACGACAGACGGCACAATCTCCGCGGCGGTTTTTCCGCACCGGTCGTCTCCGGCGCATACGAGTGCGACTTCCAGCAGCACCGAGTGAGCCAATAGCGGGTGTGTGAAGTTCTGGATGTGGATCGTTCGAAATTGCGGCATCGCAGCGTTTAGACATTCACAGCCGCAGGTCGTCATTTCGGATGAGGACCATCAGCGCCCCAGCTGTCGGTTGGTGCGCTTTTTCACATCCAGCACCGCTGATCAGCTGAAAGGAAGAGGAAGGCGGGGACGGGTTTGAGCCTGTGCGGTCGAGAGAGCGCTGCACGGCTCGATCCGTTCCCGCTCTCCGAGGTTCTTCCCATGTCACAGGCTTCCGCCGCCCTCCGTCATCCGGACGTCTCCAATCCCGCTTCGGTCGAGACGGCTTTCGCCATTCACCAAGCGTCCCTTCTCCTTCTTCCCCATCTCGAACGCGGTCAACGCATCGACGCCGCCACGCTGCGCAGCGCCATGGAGAACGCATTCGGCGCATCCGACGCCACAGGCGCCTGGGACTGGAAAACCGCCTATGAAGCCTGCGAAGCGGCCACCATTCTGTTTCTGCGCAAATACGGAAAGGCGCTTTTCCGTAAAGCCGGGTCTCATGCAGCCAGCCTGCCGCTGCTAACGAAGATCGCAGGCCTGCTCCCCACTCATACCCGTCGCTCCGAACAGAGCCAGACCTTCCAGCAGTTCTCGACGCCGATTCCGCTTGGGCTGGTCGCCGCGAACGCCGCCGCTATCACGCCCGCCGACCGGGTTCTAGAGCCCTCTGCCGGCACCGGCCTGCTCGCCATTCTGGCCGAGATCGCCGGCGGAACGCTCGTGCTTAACGAGCTAGCCGACACCCGTGCCGATCTTCTCTCCCATCTCTTTCCGGTCCTTGCCGTCACCCGCTTCGACGCCGCCCAGATCCATGATCATCTGGATCCTGGCATCGTCCCGACAGTCGTTCTGATGAACCCGCCGTTCTCGGTCATGGCTAACGTGTCTGGCCGAGTGGCGGACGCCGCCTATCGCCATGTCGCCTCGGCGCTGGCGCGCCTGGCCGATGGTGGGCGGCTGGTGACCATCACCGGCTCCAGCTTCGCCCCTGATACGCCGGCCTGGCGGGACGCCTTTCTCCGACTTCAGGAACACGGTCGCGTGGTCTTCACCGCCTCCATCGACGGCTCTGTCTATGCCAAGCATGGCACGACGATCGACACGCGCCTGACCGTCATCGACAAGCTCCCCGCCGACGATCCGACGGAGTTTCCTGCCTCGCGGGGAATCGCCCCTGATGTCGACACCCTGATCGGCTGGATCGGCGAACATGTCCCGGCGCGCCTGCCGGTCGACGCCTCGGTCTCCGTTCCCGTCGTACCACCCGCGGCGCCGCGCACCGTTCGCGGCTATCTCGCTCGCGCGGCCGCATCCGCTCCCGCGCGCGCCATAGCCGAACCAGAGGCCGTCGAGCTCGCCTATGAAGCCGTGGACTGGACACCGGCTGAGAACGGCCGGATCACAGATGCGATTTATGAAGAATACGGATTGCAGGCGATCCGTATTCCCGGTTCTCAGGCTCACCCCACCAAGCTGGTGCAATCGGCCGCCATGGCCTCCGTCGCGCCTCCCAAGCCGAGCTACCGGCCGCGCCTTCCGGCCAACATCGTCACCGACGGCCGGCTGTCGGACGCCCAGCTCGAAACCGTCATCTACGCCGGCGAAGCCCATTCGGACTTCCTCGCCGGATCGTGGACGGTTGACGATACTTTCGACGTTGTCTCGGCCGCGCCCGACGATGCACCGAATGCGATGCGCTTCCGCCGCGGCTTCATGCTTGGCGACGGCACCGGCGCGGGCAAGGGCCGTCAATCGGCGGGGATCATCCTCGACAACTGGATGCAGGGTCGCCGCAAGGCGGTCTGGATATCCAAGTCGGACAAGCTGCTCGAGGACACTCAGCGCGACTGGTCGGCGCTCGGGATGGAGCGCCTGCTGGTAACGCCGCTGTCGCGCTTTCCACAGGGCAAGGACATCCGCCTGTCAGAAGGCATCCTATTTACAACCTACGCTACGCTACGCTCCGACGAACGCGGCGAGAAGGTTTCCCGCGTCCGGCAAATCGTCGATTGGTTGGGCTCCGACTTCGATGGAGTGATCATTTTCGACGAGAGCCACGCCATGCAGAACGCCGCGGGCGGCAAAGGAGAACGCGGTGATGTCGCCGCCTCGCAGCAAGGCCGCGCAGGCTTGCGCCTTCAGCACGCCCTGCCCAACGCCCGCGTGATTTACGTCTCGGCAACCGGCGCCACCACTGTCCACAATCTGGCCTACGCCCAGCGGCTCGGTCTGTGGGGCGGCGAGGATTTTCCATTCTCGACCAGGGCCGAGTTCGTCGAGGCGATCGAGGCCGGGGGCGTCGCGGCCATGGAGGTTCTGGCTCGCGACCTTCGCGCCCTCGGACTCTACACCGCCCGTTCGCTCTCCTACGATGGCGTCGAATACGAGTTGGTCGAACATCAGCTCACCCCGGAACAGACCCGCATCTACGACGCCTATGCCGGGGCCTTCGCCGTCATCCATAACAATCTCGACGCCGCCATGCAGGCCGCCAACATCACCGGCGGGGACACCGGCTCGAGCACGCTGAACCGTCAGGCTAAATCCGCAGCTCGCTCGGCTTTCGAGTCGGCCAAACAGCGCTTCTTCGGTCATCTGCTGACCAGTATGAAGACGCCGACCCTGATCCGCTCCATCGAGCGGGACCTGGAAGACGGCCATGCAGCCGTGATCCAGATTGTCTCCACAGGCGAAGCCCTGATGGAGCGCCGGCTGGCCGAGCTTCCAGCCGAGGAATGGAACGACGTCCGCATCGACATCACGCCCAGGGAATACGTCTTATCCGGAGTTCCGGATAACGCATAATATGCCGCGTCCGCGTTATGCAGAGCGCGGCGCTTCATGTCGTTGATATGATGTTTCATTTTGGGATCTCCGCTTGGCATAATCATGATGCCTCTGCTCTCAACCGCAGAAGGACACCCCGACATGACCTCCTC
>JASBTM010000014.1 GCA_030148425.1 Hyphomicrobium sp.
AAGCCTGAAGCGGTCAGCTGACCTTGGAACGGTCGGGATTGGCGGCTTCGTTGTCGATCGTACGCGGCATGGGCTTCGGCTCGTCGTCTTCGGCCATGCCCTTCTTGAAGCTCTTGATGCCCTTGGCGACGTCGCCCATCAAGTCGGAAATCTTGTTGCGGCCGAAGAGCAGCAAGGCGATGACCAAAAGCAGAAGAATGTGTTGCGCACTAAGACCCATTGTGGAACCTCTCGGCGGCAGCCTGGGGTTGTTGGTGGCTTCCGCTTTTCGTATTTAGGACTTTATCGCAGAACCGCCAGGGCGCGGCAAGGTTCGCATCGCCTCAGTCACACCCCGCTCGGGCAAAACGGGAAGCGATTTCGGAAGTTTACGGGGTAAAAGCGGGCCCGCTCCGGGCGCCGACGAGCGGATTAAGGAAATGTAATCTTCGCGAGCAGGTTAAGACTCGTCATCGGGCTGCTTCGGCTCCCCGGAGCTTTCATCGTCCTCCAGCGCTTCGTCGCTGTGGAGCGCAAGCTCTTCCTGGTCGTCTTCGTCGCCGTCGTCGCTCAGTGGAAGCTCGTCCGGCATCAGGGCTGCGACGTCCGTCGGGGACGGCACCGTGAAGCCGGGCGGCAAATTCGCGTCGAGCAGCCCCGACGCCTTGAGGTCGGCGAGGCCCGGAAGGTCCTTGATGCTGTCCATGCCGAAATGGATCAGAAAATCCTCGGTCGTGCCGTAGGTAAGAGGACGCCCCGGAGCCCGGCGGCGGCCGCGAGGGCGGATCCAGCCTGTCTCCATCAGCACGTCGAGGGTGCCGGGCGACGTCGTCACGCCGCGAATTTCCTCGATCTCGGCGCGGGTTACCGGCTGATGGTAGGCGATGATGGCCAATGTCTCGAGCGCCGCCTTCGAAAGCTTGCGTTCGTCCTTCTGCTGACGTTCAAGCAGAAAGGCGAGATCGTCGGCGGTGCGGAACTGCCAGCGCCCCGCCACACGCACGAGATTGACACCGCGATCGCGGTATTCGGCTTGTAATGCGGAAAGCAGCGCGGCCGCATCGTCGCCGGGATCGAGACAGCGCGCGAGCGCCTTCGCGTCGAGCGGCTCGGAGGCGGCAAACAGCATCGCCTCCAGACGTCGGAGTTTTTCACGAACTGCGGTTGGCGAGAGATGCGCGACGACGCCCTCCGGATCGCTCAATGCCGAAGGAGCTTCCTCCTCGCGCGCCGCGGTGGTCTCTGCGCTCGCAGCAGCGTCTTTTTTTTCGCGCGTGTTGTCTGACACCAATGTCAGTCTCGGCGGAACCATGGCTCTTTTAAGCCCCCTTATAACGGTCTTTTGGCGCAGCTAGCCGATCTTTTGCCATTCTGCCCCCTCCTCGCGCTTGCGCATGTAGATCGGCGCGAACGGGGCGTCTTGGCGAAGCTCTATTAACCCTTCGCGCGCCATTTCCAGCGTGGCGCCGAACGAACTTGCCAGCGCGCTGCGCTCTTCCTCGTTCTTCGGCAGATACTGCTCGAGGAAGAGATCGAGCTGCGACCAATCCCCCTCGGTGGCGCCGACAAGTTTTTCCAGACGGTTGCGAGCTTCCTTGATCGACCAGACGCGGCGCGCCTTAACGACGTGGATGACCCGGATCGTCCGTTTCCGCTGATCGGCGTAAGCCTTGAGCAAATCATAGACGGTCGCCGTATAGGTCGTGTCGCGCGTGACCTTGACGCGTTCCGGCAAGCCCCGCGCGAATACATCCTGATCGAGCCGCCGCCGCGTCATCAGGACGGCGGACTGGCCCCGCATGGCTTCGAGGCGCATCAGCCGGAACGACAGCTTTTGCGCCAATTCTTCCGCCGACGCGGTGTCGGCGTTGTCTTTTTCCTTGGGCAGAAGAAGGCGCGATTTGAGGTAGGCGAGCCACGCCGCCATGACCAGGTAATCGGCCGCGATCTCGAGTTTCAGGCGCTGCGCTTCGGCGATAAATCGCAGGTACTGCTCGACGAGAGCGAGAATGGAAACCTTGGCGAGATCGACTTTCTGCGTCCGCGCGAGCGCCAGGAGAAGGTCGAGCGGGCCTTCGAAGCCATCGATATCGACGACGAAGGCTTCGTCCGCGGCCGGCGCATCCTCGAAGCTTGAAGCGTTCCAATCGGACGCGTCGCCTTCGCCCTCAGCTGCCGTGTCGTCCATCGGATCTCTATCAGTTTGTCGCGGGTGAGTGCCTGCCGGGCGATTGCGCGTTCGCGGACACTACACTGATTCAGACCATCGGAGTCTGCTCGCCCAGGACGCCGGCAAGGAGTTGTAGCGCCCGCTCTTTATCGTAAGGATCGTGGCGCGCGATGCAAGCACATGCTGCCGCAAACCTTTCCTGGGCGCGTCCGGAGAGCTTGGGAACGCCTTCGGCGGCGGCCCGCATCTCATGGAGATCGCCGTTACAGTGAAGAGCGAGATCGGACCCCGCGGCAATCACAGCCTCGGCGCGGGCGCGCATCGCTCCGCTCAATGCCTTCATGCTGAGATCGTCGCTCATCAGCAGGTTGTCGAAGCCGATTTCGCCACGGATGACGTCGCGCGTGACAGTTGCGGACGTGCTCGCAGGCTGGCCGTCGTCGATGTCGGAATAGACCACGTGCGCCGTCATGGCGGCAGGCAGGCCCGCGAGCGCCTTGAACGGCGCGAAGTCGGTGGCGGACAGGATCTCGCGGGGCGTGTCGACGACAGGCAGCGCGAGATGGCTGTCTGCGGTGGCTCGGCCATGGCCGGGAATGTGCTTCACGACGGGCACGACGCCGCCAGCGAGATATCCGGACGCGACCGCTTGGGCCAACGCGACGACCTGCGAAACCGACCGGCCATACGCGCGATCGCTGATGATCTCGTGCGCTCCCTCGACCGGCAAGTCGGCGACAGGCGCGCAATTCATATTGATGCCGTAGGCGCGAAGTTCGTCGGCCGTCAGACGGGCGACCGCGAAGGCTGCCTCCTTCGCCTCCTCCGGGTCCTCGGAATAGAGGTCGGCGTAAGACGCCGCGGGCGGCAATGCACGGGCGACCGGTGGCCTCAATCGCTGGACCCGGCCGCCCTCCTGATCGATCAGAACGAGGAAATCGTCACGGCCGACTGCCGACTGCGTCTCGTCCACCAGCCGAGAGAGCTGCGCCCGATCGAAAACGTTGCGACGGAACAGAATGAGGCCCGCAGGCCGGACATCGCGATAGAACCGGCGCTCGTCGTCGGTCAACGTGACGCCGGAAAGACCGGCGATAAGACTTGCGGTCATGGAGGTCGCTCCTTCAAAGCCTATTGACGCGACGGCCCAGCGGCTAAACGCGATCGGCCGGCGCAGGTTTGCACCAGCCGGGGAAGGGCTTCAATCCGGAGCTATTAATACGACGTCACCCAGCAGCCGTTATATCCGGCGGCCTTGAGTTGTGCGCAGACGTTGCTCGCCTCCTCGCGCGACCCCGGCGGACCGACGACCAGCCGGTCATAGGTGCCTTTCGTGAGGTTGGCAGAGGCGATATCCGGCGTCTTGCCCGCAAGAGCCGACGAATACTTCTGCTGCATGTCGGCGAACCGCTTAAGCGCATCGATACGGCTCGATGCCGAATGCGGTACGGACGCTAGGACCGCGACGAAACCCGCCCCGCCGCCCGACGACGTCACAGGTGCCGCATCGGATGTCGCGTCGTTCTCGACCGTCGGCTCGGCGCGCGCCACTTTCTTCAGTTTCTTTTTCGGCGGCGGCGGAGGTGCGTCGACGCTGTCGTCGGCCGAGCCTGCTGCCGAGTTGATGGTGTTGACCTTGGCGACCTTAACCGGCTTCGCCTTCGGCGGAGCTGCGTCGTCGGCGTTGATCGGCCGTGGCACGACAGGTTGGCTGCTACCGGCCGAAGGGCCGCCGTCGGAACCGTGCTGCTGACCAAAGACATCGACGAGCGACGTGCCCGGAACGGCGGTGTCACCCGACGACTGAGGCGGAGATTGATTCTGAGGAGCGCCTGGCGGCGCCATGATCGTCCCGTCGCGGCCGACGACGAGCGTCGAAACCTTCCGTGCGCCGCCTTCGTCGCTGGCGCTGTTCGCCGAGCTGTTATCGGAGCCGTCGGACGGCGCGCTTGGAGCCGATGAATTCGCCTCTTCAGCCGACGCAGACGAGGTGCCATCGCCCAGACGTCCCATGATTTTGGTGTCGGAATAGGGGAACTGCTTCCCGCCGGCGTCCGCGGGCTTGGTCCGGGCAGCAAAATCGTCGCTCTTTACGACGGGAGGCTCGCCTTCGGATGTGCTGCCGCCCGCGAATTTCTTGTAGCCGTACGCTACCCCGCCGCCGATGACGATGGCGCCAATCAAGGCCGCGAGGATCATGATCGGACGACGGCTGCGCGGCGCGTCTTCCTCATCCTCGTACTCAAGCTCGTCCTCGTTGTAGACTGGCTCGAGTTCGCCTCCGTCCGCCTGACCGAAGCCAAGGTGCGGATCAACGTTGTGCTGCTGATAGGGATCCGCCGCGAAGTTATCGTGAGGACCGGCCCAGTCGTTCGCGCTCAGCTCGGTGTCATGATACTGCTGCTGACCGAATGTCTGCGCGGCAGGCGCCGCAGGCTGATGTGACGGATAAGACTGCTGGGCGCCGTAGTTCCCGGCGTCGTAGCTGCGGGGATCCACGTTCCGATTCTGCCATTGTGGCGCGGCCTGCTGAGGCTGCTGGCCACCGAAGGTCTGGGGGTGTGCCTGGGGCTGGGCGAAGCTCGGCGACTGCTGTTGAGGCTGGGCAAAATTCGGCCGTGACGGCGGTACGTAAGGCTCAAACTGCGGCGCGTAGGGATCGGGCTGTTGCTGCGCCCCGCCCTGCGGATAGCCACCGCGATTTCCCTGCTGCAGGTCATTCCATTGGCCGTAAGCGGGCTGCTGCGGCTCGGCCGCGCGGCCGCCAAAGTTACCCGGCTGCTGATGTGCCGGATACCCTTGCGCCGGCTGTTGCTGCGGCGGCCAAGCATTCGCAGGCGGTTGCGGACGGCCGGTTTGCGGTTGCGACTCGGGGTTAACCCAGGACGGCTGAGAATTGTTCGCCTGTGCTGTGGGGCGGACCGGCAGCCTGCCGGCATTCGGCCCGGGAAATGCGTTCTGCGAGGACATCGCGGAAACCCCCTAAAGGTGGGGCGCAAGCAGTGGTTGCGCCTAATCGTCGAGTCGAGACTCTAGCGCATCGCATCGGGCGCCTCGACGCCGAGGATCTCAAGCCCCGATTTTATCACCGTCTTTGTCGCCGAAATCAGCGCTAGCCTGGCTGAAGTCGCAACCCCGTCATTTGCCTGAATAAATCGTAAATGTGGCGAATCGTTGCCGCGTGTCCATTGGGTGTGGAGAGCGCTGGCGAGATCGTAAAGATAGAACGCGATCCGGTGCGGCTCGTGGGCGACTGCGGCGCCTTCGATGAGACGCGGGAACCCAGCGAGGCGCTTTACAAGATCGATCTCACCGGCGTCGGTGAGGATCGATAGGTCAGATTTTCTAAGCGCTTCGACCGACACGTCTATTCCGGCGACCTGCTCGGCCGCGTTACGCAACACGCTCGCGGCCCTAGCATGGGCATATTGCACGTAGAAGACAGGATTGTCTTTCGACTGCTCCGTGACTTTTGCGAAATCGAAGTCGAGCGTTTCCTGGTTCTTCCTGTAGAGCATCATATAGCGGACGGGGTCGCGGCCGACCTCGTCGACGACGTCACGCAGAGTGACGAACGTTCCGGCTCGCTTCGACATCTTGAAGGGCTCACCGCCTTTGAACAGGCGGACGAGATTGACGACCTTGATGTCGAGATCGGCGTCGCCGTTCGAGAGGGCTGCGACGGCGGCCTTCATGCGCGGGATGTAGCCGACGTGGTCTGCGCCGAAAACATTGATCAGGTGACGGAAGCCACGTTGCAGCTTGTCGTAGTGATAGGCGACGTCGCCCGCGAAATAGGTGTAGCTGCCGTCCGACTTCTGCAGGGCGCGGTCTTCGTCGTCGCCGAATTCGGTCGATTTGAACAGGGTTTGGACGCGGTCTTCCCATTCGGCGTCGTCGTGGCCTTTCGGCTTTTCGAGCGTCCCCTCGTAGATCAAGCCCTTCGCTCGCAGCACCTCGATCGCGGCCTTGACCTGATCGCGGCCATCCGACGTGAGAGAAGCCTCGGAGAAAAAGACATCGTGCCGAATATTGAGGGCTGCGAGATCGTCCTTGATCATCTCCATCATCTTGGAGATCGCGAACGACCGGACGAGCGGCAGCCAGCGCTCCTCGGGCATGTTGATAAGCGATTGCCCGTGCTCGGCGGCGAGCGCGGCGCCTACCGGCTTCAGGTATTCGCCAGGATAGAGCCCCTCCGGAATGGCGCCGATATCTTCGCCCAGCGCCTCGCGATAACGTAGGAACGCCGAGCGCGCGAGGACATTCACCTGCCCGCCCGCATCGTTGATGTAGTATTCGCGGGTAACGTCGAAGCCTGCGAAGACGAGCAGGTTCGCGAGCGCGTCGCCGAAGACGGCGCCGCGGCAATGGCCGACGTGCATTGGGCCAGTCGGGTTCGCGGACACGTATTCGACGTTGAGCTTGCCGCCCTGGCTGACGGACCCGGCGCCGAAGCGGCCGCCCTCGGTCAAAATCGTGCGGACCAGCGTCTGCCAGACTTCCGGCTTGAACGTGATGTTCAAAAAGCCCGGCCCCGCGATCTCGACCTTCACGACGTCAGGCGCGGATTCGAGTTTGCCCTTCAACGCCTCGGCGATGTCGCGCGGCTTCATTTTCGCGGGCTTGGCAAGAACCATCGCGGCGTTGACGGCGACGTCACCGTGGCTGGCGTCGCGCGGCGGCTCCGCGTCAAACACTGGAAGAGCAAGGTCGGCAGGCAAAACGCCTTCCGACTTCAGAGCTTCGAGCGCGGTCGTTACGCGCGATGCGACTTCGGCGAACACATTCATAATCAGGGAAGACCTTTGATGGTCGGAGCGCAACCTCACCCAATTTGGGTGCGGAAAAGGAGAATTGCGCCTAGCCCAGTTCCGGGGTTACGTCAAACAGGCGGCGGTGTTCGGCGAGGGCGTAACGATCCGTCTGCCCGGCCAGGAAGTCACAGGCGAGGCGGGCGCGCCGGCGCTCATTGAGGCCTTGCAGTGCTTCCCGCCAACCGGACGGCAATGACGTCGCGTCGGAGTGATATTTTGCGAAGAGATCGCAGACGATCCCCTCCGCTTTCTCCATGACGTCCAGCACACGGCGATTGTGGTAAACCGCCTGGAAGAGGAACGCCTTCAACCGTGCGAGATCGGACGATACGCCTTCCGAAAAGGAAACGGCCGCCCTGCCCGCCTTCCGAATGTCATCCGGCTGATGCGGTGCGATTTCGGATAACCGGCGCCGGCTTTCGCCAACCATGTCGCTCACCATGGCGGTGATCATTCGGCGCGTGACCTCATAGATCGCGCGGCCCGGCTCGGCTCCTCTGGCCCCGCTTCTCTTGACCAGAACATCGACATCGCGAGCGATCGGTCCCGCGAGCGGCACGTCGAACAGCATGTCGAAGGAGATCAGCCCGGCGCGCAAGCCGTCGTCGACGTCGTGGGACAGGTAGGCGACGTCGTCGGCAAGGCTCGCGACCTGCGCTTCCGCCGACGGCCATTCGTCGAGGTTCAGGGGTGACCATGCCTCGATATGGCGAACCACCTTCGCAACGGCGCGGTCTTTCGCGAACAGTGGGCCGTTGTGCTTGGCGAGGCCCTCGAGGGTTTCCCAGGTCAGGTTCAAGCCGTCGAACGGAAGGTACTTGCGCTCGAGAGCCGTCACGACGCGGATCGATTGGGCGTTGTGGTCGAAGCCGCCAAAAGCTTTCATGGCGGTGTCGAGCGCCCGCTCACCGGCATGTCCGAACGGGGAATGTCCGAGGTCATGAGCGAGGGCGATGGTTTCGGCCAAATCCTCGTCGAGCCGCAGCTGGCGGGCAACAGTACGTGCGATCTGGGCCACTTCCAGCGAATGCGTCAGGCGCGTGCGAAAGTGGTCACCCTCGTGCGGCAGAAAAACCTGCGTCTTGTAGGTCAAACGCCGGAAAGCCGACGCGTGCAGAACGCGGTCGCGGTCGCGCTGGAACGGGCTGCGCGTAGGGCAATCCGATTCGGGGTAGAGGCGGCCCCGCGAGGGAACGGCGCTTGCGGCATAGGCTGCGGGGGCGCGTTCGCCCGGCCGCAACATCAGTCCATAATCCACTGGCCCGGAAGCCGATTTCGCTCGGGTTGGCATTGTCCGCGGTGCTTAAGCATTTGACTTCGTCTGCCGCTTTCCTATCTTTTGGTGGCAGTGGATGCCAGCTTTCTTGGCTGCCGTCAGCGAATTCAGCGCCGAAAGACCAGACCATACGATGACAATCACCGTGACAGACCGGGCCGCGAGCCGCATCGCGGAGATTATTGCCAGCGAAACGGCCGCGCCTGTGCTGCGCGTTTCGGTGGAAGGCGGCGGCTGCTCCGGCTTTCAATATAAGTTCGATCTCGTCGGAGGCGGCGCCGATGACGATCTCATCATTACGCGTAACGGCGCCACGGTCGTAATCGACCCCGTTTCACAGCAGTACATGAACGGCGCCGAGATCGATTTCGTTGACGATCTGATCGGTGCGGCATTCAAGATCAACAATCCGGTCGCTACCGCGTCGTGCGGCTGCGGCACCAGCTTTTCGATCTAGTCTTTTCCGTCTGGCCCTCCAGATTTGCGTTCAGCCCGCTTGAATGGCAAATGGTGTGCCATGATCATCGCAACCTGGAACATCAACGGGGTCAAGGCGCGGCTCGAAGCAGCGCTGACGTACCTTCGCAATCACGCGCCTGACGTCGTCTGCCTGCAGGAAATCAAATCCGTCGACGACGGCTTTCCGACGCAAGCCTTTCAGGACATCGGCTATAACGTCGCGACGAACGGGCAGAAGGGCTTCAACGGCGTCGCCATCCTTTCGAAGACGCCGCTCGAAGACGTGACACGCGGTCTGCCGGGCGATGAAGACGACCTGCATGCCCGCTGGATCGAAGCGTCGGTGGCGCTCGAATCGCGAATGATCCGCGTCGTTTCTCTTTACCTGCCGAACGGCAATCCGATCGGAACGGAAAAGTTCGCCTACAAGCTCGCCTGGATGAAGCGGATGCAGGCGCGAGCGAAAGTCCTGCTTGCTGACGAAATGCCGCTGATCCTCGCAGGCGACTTCAACGTCATCCCCGAACCGGAAGACGCCAAGCGGCCACAGGCATGGGTGAATGACGCGCTCTTTCAGCCCGAAAGCCGCGCGGCGTGGCGATCACTCGTCAATCTCGGCTTCACGGATGCGACGCGCGCGTGCCACCCAGGTCCGGGCGTCTACACGTTTTGGGATTATCAGGCGGGCGCGTTCCAGAAGGACGACGGCATTCGCATCGATCACCTGCTGCTCTCGAGCCAGGCTGCCGATCTTCTGCACTCGTCCGGTATAGATCGCGAGACGCGGGCGCAGGAAAAGCCATCCGACCATGTGCCTGTCTGGATCAAGCTCGCGGCTTGATGCCGATGCTTGAAACCCGGAAGTCGCCCCCCGGGTCTCGACACTATTTGTCCGTGAATCGATGACCGCTCATTTCTTTGGGCACCACGATTCCGAGGAATGCGTGCACAAGATCTCGCACCGACGTGGGCGTACAGAACGCTATTGCCGTAAGCACTGCGACGGCTACCGAGCCGTCTCGCCATTCGGCGTCATGCCGAGCACCGGCGACGGCGGAGAAGCGGGTTGCAGCGCGGATGCGCCTGCAGGAATGAGGGCGCTACGCTGACCTGATTGCGGAGCAGGCGCGCTGATTATTTGCGGCTGAGAAACAGGCTTCGGGTCCGTCGTCACAACGCCCATGGGATGAACGAGTTCACCGTTTGCGCACGTGCGGACGGGCTCAACCGTCAGGTTGTCCAAGCCGTCCTTGCTGTCACGCGACTCCGGGCTGCGGCCATAGCGATTATGCCACTCGGCGACGCGTCCTGTCGCCTGCTGACGGACTCCCTCGCCCGCACTGCAGAAGATGTTTTGATAGATGTCCTCGATCCAGACGCGCTCGCTCGGCGGCGCGTTGGCAACCGCGACGTCGATCAGGTTCAACGCGGCGGCCTGGTTCTTTTGTACGAACTTTCCCCGCCACATCAGGTCGGCAAGAAACGCCTGAGCGCCGGGATGGCCTGCCTGCGATAGTCGCGACAGCCAGTGGCGGCCGTTCTCGATCTTGCTTGCCGGGTCGTCGAAGCCAGCCACGGAAATGTCCGGGCCTTCGCCGCGGAGGTAAACCTTGGCGAGTTCGAACTGCGCATCTTCATCGTTGAATGTCAGCGCGGCGCGCTGCAGGTCGCGATTGGCGGTCTCGACGTCGGCGCGGACGCCGGCGTCGGGAATGCCGTCTCGAAGATACATCGAGACGGCCGTCAGTGACTTCGCTGCAATCGGCGCCAGCTCGTCGTCATCAGGATCGACGTCCTGAAGCTCTTCAGCGAGCGCTTTATAAAGGCGGTAGGCTTTGCCGTGATCGGTGTAGGCGCCTTCGTTGTCGGCGTAGATGCGCGCCATGTAATAGCGCGCGATCTGAGGCTTCGCCGGTTCGAGAGCTTCCAAGGCGGGCAGAGCGAGTTCGTAATACCCGCCGTTGAACGCCGAGATCCCTTGCTTCATCGCATCGTCGGGTGAGCGGAAGACAACCTCTCCCGCTACCGCCGATCCGAGCATCAAGATGGACGCCACACTTCCTGCAAGAGCAAGCCTAAATGTCCGCATAGCAGTGAACTTCCGCCTTTCCTCCCGCATGGGTTACGGCGCCGAATCTGGCCGGTCCCACTTGGTCCGCAAATTTTCTCAGTGCCCCTGACTGATACATATTCGGCGGCACCTTCCAGTCCTTGCGCCGCTTTTCGAGTTCTTCCTCACTCACCTCGAGATCGAGCGTTCCAGCTTCGGCGTCGATCGTGATGATGTCGCCGTTCTGGACGAACGCGATCGGACCGCCAACGGCAGCCTCGGGGCCGACGTGTCCGACGCAGAGCCCGCGCGTGCCGCCGGAGAAGCGACCGTCGGTGATGAGCGCGACCTTGTCGCCGGAGCCCTGACCATAGAGCGCCGCCGTCGTCGAAAGCATCTCGCGCATGCCGGGTCCACCTTTCGGCCCTTCATAGCGGATGATGATCACGTCACCGTCCTTGTACTTCCGGTCCTCGACCGCCTGAAACGCATCTTCCTCGCAGTCGAAGCACAAAGCCGTACCGCGGAATTTCTGCGTTTTGAGGCCAGCGACCTTCACAATCGCGCCATCGGGAGCAAGCGAGCCCTTGAGGCCCACCACGCCGCCCGTCTTCGAGATTGGATTGGAAACCGGAAATACGACTTTCTGGTCGGTGTTGAACTTCACGCTCTCGAGATTTTGCGCGAGTGTCTTGCCGGTCACGGTTATGCAGTCGCCGTGAAGAACGCCGCCTTCCAGAAGCGCCTTCAAGATCTGAGGCACGCCGCCGATATCGTAGACGTCCTTCGCGACGTACTTGCCGCCCGGTTTCAGGTCGGCGATGTACGGCGTTTTTCTGAAGATCTCGGCCACGTCGAAGAGATCGAAATCGATTCCGACTTCGTTGGCCATAGCCGGAAGATGCAGCGCGCCGTTGGTCGAGCCGCCGGTCGCGGCGACGATGACAGCCGCGTTCTCGAAGGCTTTGCGCGTGCAGATGTCGCGCGGACGAAGACCGTCGGCGATGAGGCGCATAACGGCCTTGCCGCTCTCGACCGCGAGGTGATCGCGACTTTCATAGGGTGCGGGCGCGCCAGCCGAACCGGGCAGCGCCAAGCCGATCGCTTCCGAAACGCAGGCCATCGTGTTCGCTGTGAACTGACCGCCGCACGAACCCGCCGATGGACACGCGACGCATTCGAGCTCGTGCAGTTCAGCGTTCGACATCTTGCCAGCCGAGTGCATGCCGACGCCTTCGAACACATCGACGACCGTCACGTCATGACCTTTGAACCGGCCGGGGAGGATCGACCCGCCGTAAATGAATACGCTCGGCACGTTGAGGCGCAGCATCGCCATCATCATGCCGGGAAGGCTCTTGTCGCAACCGGCGACGCCGACGAGAGCGTCATACGAGTGGCCGCGCATGGTGAGCTCGATCGAATCGGCGATGACTTCGCGCGAGACGAGGCTCGACTTCATGCCTTGATGGCCCATCGCAATGCCGTCGGTGACGGTGATGGTGCAGAACTCGCGCGGCGTGCCACCAGCTTCGGAGACGCCGGTTTTCACGGCTTGCGCCTGACGCATCAGCGAGATGTTGCAGGGGGCGGCTTCGTTCCAGCACGATGCGACGCCGACGAAGGGACGATGAATATCTTCTTCCTTCAGGCCCATCGCGTAGTAGTAGGACCGGTGCGGAGCGCGCGACGGTCCTTCCGTCACGTGGCGGCTCGGCAGCTTCGATTTATCGAACGTCTTGGCGTCCATTTATTCCTCTTCGGGCATCCCGGCCCTTGTCCGTTATCCATCCGGCAATCCGGATAGCGCAGGGATGCCAGTCACGGAGCCTCAGCGAAAGTACTCAGCGTGCAAAAAAGTGACGCTGCATAGCCGGGTCCAAGTTTCAGCACGTGCGCGGTCATTGTGGCTCGAAAGTGGCGCGCCACCTTCGAAAAGTTGCTTAACGGCAACATAAGCCGAGCGGCCGGCAGATCATGCTTAATGTTGCGTCGCGAAACGATCTCGAATGCTTAGGTTTTGGATCGCGCGAGGCGGCGGATATGGATCCAAGAGTATGCCCGCACAAGGGCTCGAGTTTGTCACGGGCAAGACATTTCCTTCCCCTGCCGCCGTGCTTAGATGGCTGATCGCCGCATCACACACAAAGGCGCCTATGCCCGACTCCAAACGCTCCGCAGGCACTTCATTCGAGAAGACATACTGCCGTTTCACTCCAGGCCGCGGACAGCCTTCGGTCGACGGCACCGTGACGCTGGGGATAACGGGGGTCGAATTCAGCCTCTCTGATGGCAAGCCCCGCCACATCTGGCGCTATGGGGAACTCAAGACGGACGAGCCGATCCGTTCCAATGCCATTGAGGTGCTGCTGTCCTCGCGGGAGGAACCTGGCGCGTCGTTATTCGTTCAAGGCCAGCAATTCGCGGCTGGGCTCAGCGAGCGCGCCCCGCATGTGTCGCAACGTTTCCGCCAGCAGCGGCGTCGACGTATGTGGTTTCTGCTGCTGGCGGCATTTGCGGGGCTCGTCGCGGCGGGTGCGATCTTGAGCTGGAGTCCGACGAAGTGGATCGCGAAATCGCTCCCGATCAGCTGGCGCGAACGCCTCGGCAATGCCGCACGCGAGTCCATGACCGAGGGCTACAAGGAGTGCGTCGATCCCGCGGGTCTTGCCGCGCTCGCAACCTTGAGCGAAAGGCTTTCGAAGGGCACGCCTGAGACGACGTTCGACATCCACGTCTACGACTGGCCCCTAATGAACGCCTTCGCGGTTCCCGGTGCCCAGATCGTGCTGACGAAGGGCCTGCTCGACAAATCCGAAAGCCCTGATGAAGTCGCGGGCGTTCTCGCGCATGAAATGGGGCACGGCATGGAAATGCATCCCGAGGCCGCGATCATTCGCGGCGTCGGCCTCGGAGCAGCGATGGAAATCATGCTTGGCGGGACGGCCGGAGGTGGACTCGCGAACGTCGGCTTGATGCTTGCCCAGCTCGGCTATTCACGCGGCGCGGAGCGTGAAGCCGACCATCACGCGCTCGAGCTTTTGAAGGCGGCTTCCATTTCGCCAAAGGGCCTGGGAGATTTCTTTACGCGCATCACGAAGATGGAATCGGAAGATGGCAGCGGGCCGCCTGCCGCGATCTCGTGGCTCCGCACCCACCCTCTGCCGGCCGAGCGTGCGCATCTCGTAAGAGTCCAGTCCCCCTACCCGTCGACGCCGGCTCTCGACGCCAAGACTTGGGAAAATCTCAAGTCGGTGTGCAAGACGACGCGCGCCCCGGACAAAGACAAGACCTAGCGCGCCGTGCGTCACGGCGTCGGCTTTCGGCGCGAAGCTCGACGAACGGTGCGAGAAGGGTCATTGTCCGCGCTCTGATCTTCGCCCGAAGTTGGCCGGATTCGGATGCGACACGTCGATGATGATACGCCGGAACGGTCACGAAGCTCGATGAAACCGCTTGCTCTTATCGCTGCGCTTTTTGGCTTAGCCGCCCTCGGCTACGTCGGCTCGCCGTTCGTAACTGCGTGGAGCATCCGCGAAGCGGTGCGCAACGGCAATTCGGATTATCTTACGTCCGCCATCGAATGGAAGAGTGTGCGCGAGACGCTCAAGCCGTCGATCGCGCAGATCGCGCTGAACCTTCCGGATCCCGACGACGCCCCGAACGCGGATCAAGGCCTCTGGGTGCGCTTCAAGGCCTATTGGGGCCAGGGCATGATCGACAATCTGGTCGACCAGTACGTCACGCCGGAGGGATTACCGCAGCTTTTCTCGCTGAAGCAGAGGTATCGCTCCTATGTCGCGAACAATGACGACGATGCGAGCAAGCTTCCGCTCGGCGAGCGAATCTCGCGCGCGTGGGCGCGCGTCAAACGCGCGGAGTTTACCGGTTTCACAAGTTTCGAGATCGACATGGAAGACAAGTACGACGCCTCGCGCCTGTATCTCGGCAAACTCGAACTTGGCCGTGCGGGCTGGAAGTTGACGTCCTTGCGCGTGAAATTCCTGACGACGGCGAAGACTGCGATCCAGAAATTCGCAGGCTGACGTATCCCTCATCCGGCGTCGGCGTCCACACGTGAAGAACGGGCGAAGGGACGTCGAAATATTTGGGCGCAGGCGACACCCGCCAGGGCCAAAGCTCCGCCGACGACATGAAACGGCTTAATCGGCTCTCCGAGCATCATGATTGCGGCTGCGGCCGTAAACACTGGCAATAGGTTCATGAATATTGCGCATCGGTTGGGCCCGAGCTTTTGAACTCCACGGATCCAGAAGAACGGCAACACCACGGATGCGAGACCACCCGCATAGGCAATCAACGGCAGCGTCTCAGCATTGAGTTGACGAAGCGGTGCGGGAGTCGCCAGATAGGCTGGGAACATTGCCGTCAGTCCGCAAAGAGCTTGCATGTAGGTCGATTGCCAGCCAGGCACGGGCGGATTCCAGCGCTTCAACAGAACGCCGTAGAGCGCGTAAGTCAGCGCGGCGAGCAACATCAAAGCGTCGCCCGGATGAATGCCGTCGCGCGTCACCGCAGTGACATCGCCACCGCCGACGAGATAGAGCAAACCGACGAACGACAGAACCCCGCCGAATATCACGCCGTAGGTCGGCGGCTCTCCCAAAAGCGCGGCGCTGAGCGCCACTGTGAGCAATGGCGTGAGCGCGGTGAAAACCGCCATATTCGTCGCGGTCGTCGTTTCCGCCGCCAGATACGACAAACTCTGAAACAGGCACATCGACAGAAAGCCGAGGATGGCAAACTCACCGAGGTGCGGCCATACGGCCTCCCTGTTTCGCCATGTCTGACGACCGACGAAGACGCTCATCAGGAGAACAGCAAGAAGCAACCTGAAGAACGTGATGGCCTGTGGACCGATGGTGTGCGCCGACAGTCGCGAGACGATGACGTTTCCTGCCCATAGAATGATGGCCATGAGCGGGTAGAGAAATGCGAGTGTTTGCCTGTGCATGAGCGATGAAGTCCTCGACAAAAAGGACCCCGGTCGTATGGCTTTGCACGGGCATCCGTCTCTCGCTAGAAAGACAAGACTTAGCGAGATTGAGACATGCTCGACGCCATTCGTTCTCGACATTTGGATTTTCACGATACCTGCTGCCCGATGAGGGCGATGGAGGTCGACTATCCGAACGGCAGTTCAACGGGCCTCCATAGCCATCCACGTGCTCAATTGCTGCATGCCATTGCAGGGGTCATGATCGTTCGATCGACAGCGGGCACCTGGGTGGTTCCACCGAACCGCGCCGTTTGGCTGACGGCAGGCCTCGATCACGAGGTGACTATGCGCGGCGACGTCAAAATCAGGACCGTCTTCGTCGATGCCGATGCTTCACCGCATTTGCCTCGCGGAAACTACGTCATGGCCGTTACGCCGCTGCTGCGGGAATTGATCGTTGCCGCAACGCGGATCGGCATCGACTACGCACCTGGTTCGCGTGACGAGCACTTGATACAGCTTCTGATGGATGAACTGCGAACGCTCGATGTACTGCCGTTGCATCTGCCAATGCCCGGCGACACAAGATTACGAGCGATTTGCGAGAGCCTGCTGCGCGAACCTCACGACGACACGACCGCGGAAAAATGGGCCGATGGTTGCGGGATCGCATCGAAGACACTTCACCGGCTCTTTTCGAAGGAAACCGGACTGAGCTTTGCCCAATGGCGGCAACAGGCGCGTTTGCTATCCGCGCTCGAAAGGCTCGCACAGGGCGAACGCATCATCGACGTTGCGATAAACAGCGGCTACGCGAGCCAAAGCGCGTTTACCGCCATGTTCAAAAAACATTTCGGCATGACGCCGAGCGCTTTCTACAAATAAGCCTGAGTGCGCCGCGGCGTTTTAAGCCGCGTCGCTCAACCTCTTCAGGGCCGCCGAGAAGCGCTTGATTTCGGCTTCGAGCTCAGCCTTGCGCTCTTGTGCCTCTTCGATCGCTTCCTCTTTCGCACGTTCCATGAACTGCGGATTGGAAAGCTTTGCGTCCATCTTCGCGAGGTCGCTCTCGGCACCCTCGATGGCTTTCGCCAGGCGACGGCGCTCGGCATCCATGTCGATGATGCCAGCAAGCGGCAGCGCCGCCGTGGTTTCGCCGGCGACGATCAACGCAGCGCCCTTTGGAGCCGCATCCTCGAAATCGATTTCGTCGACGCGCGCGAGGCGCTGCAAGGTCTCGTCATTGCGACGAACGCGTTCTCGCGTGACCTCGTCCGCCGCGACGATGACGAGAGGAATTTTCGCACCTGCGGGGACGCTCATTTCCGTTCTGACCGAGCGGATTTCGGAGATGAGGTTGACGAGCCAGTTCACCTCGTTCACGGCGTCCACCTCGACGAGCCCGTCGAGCGTCGGCCAGCGGCTCAAGCACAGAAGCGTGTCGCGCTTGACGCCGTGCTCGACCATATGCGCCCACAGCTCTTCGGTGATGAAGGGCATGAACGGATGAAGCATCTTCAGGATCTGGTCGAGCGTCCAGGCCGTGACGGCGCGCGTCTCGGATTTTGCATCTTCCTCGTCGCCTGCAAGCAGCGGCTTGATCAGCTCAAGGTACCAGTCGCAGAACGTGCCCCAAACGAAATCATAGATCGCGCCCGCGGCCTCGTTGAACTTGTAAGCTTCGAGCGCCGCCGTGACGGCCTTCGCCGTCAACTCGGTTTCGCCGATGATCCATTTGTTGAACGTTTGCGACGCGGTCTTCGGATCGAAATCACGCTGGCGCACGCACTCATTCATCTCGGCGAAGCGCGACGCGTTCCAGAGTTTGGTCGCGAAGTTGCGATAGCCTTCGACGCGCGACTTCGCGAGTTTGATGTCGCGGCCTTGCGCGGCCATCGCGGCAAGCGTGAAGCGCAGCGCGTCAGCGCCGAACTCGTCGATCAGGACGAGCGGGTCCATGACGTTGCCCTTCGACTTCGACATCTTCTGCCCCTTCTCGTCGCGGACGAGGGCATGCATGTAGACGTCCTTGAAAGGCACTTCTTTCATGAAGTGGAGGCCCATCATCATCATGCGGGCGACCCAGAAAAAGATGATGTCGAAGCCGGTGACGAGAACGCTCGTCGGATAATAGCGCTCGATTTCAGGCGTGTCGTCGGGCCAGCCGAGCGTCGAGAATGGCCAGAGCGCCGATGAGAACCAAGTGTCGAGAACGTCCTCGTCGCGCGTCAGCACAACATCGTTGCCATAATGCTTTTGAGCGAGAGCCTGAGCTTCTTCCTCGGTCGCGGCAACAAAGAACTTTCCGTCCGGTCCGTACCACGCCGGAATCTGGTGGCCCCACCAAAGCTGGCGCGAGATGCACCAGGGCTGGATGTTTCGCATCCATTCGAAGTACGTCTTTTCCCAATTTTTCGGCACGAAAACGGTCTTGCCGCTCTCCACGGCGGCAACCGCGTCTTTCGCGAGTTCGCCTGCGTTGACGTACCATTGATCCGTCAACCACGGCTCGATGACGACACCGGAGCGATCGCCGTGCGGAACAGTGTGGCTCGTCGGTTCGATCTTTTCGAGTAGGCCCAGCGCGTCGATGTCGGAGACGACTTTCTTTCGCGCATCGAACCGATCGAGACCGCGATAGGCTTCGGGCGCCTCATCGTTGATCTTGCCGAAGGCATCCAGAATATTGATTTGCGCAAGGCCGTGGCGTTTCCCGACTTCAAAGTCGTTGAAGTCGTGCGCGGGCGTGATCTTCACCGCACCCGTACCCTTCTCGGGGTCCGAGTATTCATCCGCAACGATCGAAATCTCGCGGCCAACGAGCGGAAGCTTCACCTTCGCACCGGCTTTGATCAGGGCGGCATAGCGTTCGTCTTCGGGGTGAACCGCGACGCCGCTATCGCCCAGCATCGTCTCGGGTCGCGTGGTTGCGACGACGATGTAATCCTTGTCGTAGCCCGGCACCTTGTTCGCCAGCGGATAGCGGAAATAGTACATGTGCCCGCTTGGCTCTTTCGCGAGCACCTTCGCGAGTGCAGCAGCATCGAACGGCTCGCCGCTGTCCTTCGACCACGCAAATTTTCCGCGCGCTTCGACCTGAATGACTTCGATATCGGAAATCGCGGTCTGGAACTTCGGGTCCCAGCTGACAAGGCGCTTATCCTTGTAGATCAGCCCCTCGTTGTAGAGCTGAACAAAGACCTTCACGACCGCCCTGGACAAGCCTTCGTCCATGGTAAAGCGTTCGCGGCTCCAATCGCAGGACGCGCCGAGGCGCTTCAGCTGCGTGACGATGGTGCCGCCGGATTCTTCCTTCCATGTCCAGACGCGCTTTAGGAACTCCTCGCGGCCAAGCTCGCGACGCGTCGGCTGCTTGTTCGCAGCGAGCTGCCGCTCCACGACCATTTGCGTCGCGATGCCTGCGTGATCCGTGCCCGGCTGCCAAAGCGTATCGCGCCCACGCATGCGCTCGAAGCGAACGAGTATATCCTGGAGGGTGTTGTTGAGAGCGTGCCCCATATGGAGCGAGCCCGTGACGTTCGGCGGCGGGATGACGATGGAGTACGCCGCGTTCTTTCCGCCCGTCGCGGAGCGACCCGCCTTGAAGGCGTTGGCCTTCTCCCATTCGGAATTGATACGCGGCTCGATGTCGGCCGGTCGGAATGTCTTTTCAAGCATGGGAGGGAGCGTCGCTTTTCAGCTGCAAGGTCGTGATTTGTCGACCCCGGTCGTAAGGCCGACCTTCGTCAGCTGTCAACCTACGCTCCCCTCTATCCTGCCGTTCCGGATCAAGCCGGCGCGTCAGCGGCGGGGAATGCCGCTATGACTGGGGACGCCGGCCTCGGTGAGCAGCGCCTTTTCGACAATTTTAGGCATGTTCTCTGACAGCCACTGGCGCAGGATCGGCCGCAAAAGCTGCGCGGCGGCATCCTCGACATCGCCACCTTCCATGGCGCCAAGCGGGAAATCCGGCAGGCGCGGCGGGTGCGGCACGCTGGCCGCCGGAGCCGGTGGCGCGACCTGAGCCTTCGGTTCTTCCGCGACCGGTTGCGACAACGCGCCCATGCGGCTTAGCCGTTGATCAAAGAAGGTCGGCATGTTCCGCTTCTGGCTGTCATTTTCGGCAGCAATCTTGTCGGCGGTCAACGACGATGCTTCCTTTTCCGCCGCGGTGAAGGCTGACTTGACCTCCCGCGCTACCGGCGGCGGTTCGAGCATTCGCCCGTGAGCCGGCTCGAACGGAATGACCGTACGCGACCGCTCGCGTTCTTGTGGTGCACCTGATGCCAAAGCTTCACTTAGCCTCCCGAGTAAATTGGGTCGCCCTGCCGCCGCCTGGGCCGAGGCTTTGAAGATTGCAGGCAGCTCGAAATCTGCCGCTTCATCTGCAATCGAGCTTCGACCACGCAGCGTGGTGATACGCACGTCGCGTTTTTCGCTTTCGAACATCGGGGCGCGATCGGCAATGCTGGTGCGGATCGAAGCCAGAATGTCCTCAACGTCGTGTTTCGCTCCGTTCATCGTTGTCATGACGCATCCTCTTCTGCGTACAAACTTCAGATCGCAGAACCGCGTCGGCAGCCCCGTTGTTGCCCCTCCGGTTCGTCGTTGCTGGATCAGGAAATGCCGCCGCAGCGCGTGCGTCCAAACCCAGTGACGTAACGGGCGGCCATATCTTCACGCTGTAGATCGATGCGGCCCCCCGCTGAAGGCAACGCTAGGTCTAGCTCGCGGCAACCGTGTGGCGAAAGCAACGCGCAACAAAAAATTGTTGTAGACGCAGAAAAGTGTGGATACGCGCGCGTTCGAGCGCCGAAATCAACTGCGTAAGGAGCGGAAGTTTAGCGCGCCGATCAAAGGATTATTCCTTCGGGCTCTTTTGTCCTGGCAGGAGACGTTCCGACATTTCGCGGCGGAGCGCTCGCTCGACGATTTTGGGCATATTTTCGGCGAGCCATGTTTTGAGGAGCGGCCGCAAGAGATCGGCAACCGCATCCTCCATCGGCCGATCGAGCCCCATATCCGATGTCGTTGCGGGGAGCATCGATTGCAAAACCGCTTCCGTGCGCGCGTCTTCGGCAGCGGGTGAAACGAACGGCGGCGCTGTTACGCGTGGAGGTTCGGGCGTCGCCTCAGGAGCGGGTGCGAAAGATTCGAGCGCGCTCGGCGGTGGCAGCGGAGCCGACTTGAAGGCCTCCGACAGCGGCTCAAGTTTGCGGGAAGGCCCGAGCGTCGCGGAAACGCTCGGAAAGGCGAACGTCGGGCGCGATTTCGAAGCCGGAGCGTCCGGCTCGGAAATGATCGGCGCGGCAGCCTTTACTGGCGGCTCAGAGCTAACAGAGGTCGGCGCGGATGATCCTGAAAAAGGCGATCCATTCGCCGGCGAAGCGGACGTGCGGCCGTTGGCAGCCGAGGCGCTTTTTTCGCCGAAACGCGGTTCGGCCGCGTAGCCAGACTCGCCGTAGCTCGGGCGAATGGAGGAGCGCGACAGATCGAAGGCCGACCCCGATGGGTCTGAAGGCGCCGAAGGAGCGAATGGCTTTGCAGCGTGCACATCCGGCTTATCCGGGATAGATGCCGGGGCATAAGCAGCCGGTTGCGGAGCAGGTGCCGAGGGCTGAGCCGCGGCAGGCGCAGCCGGGGCTGCGAAGACCGGGCGCTGAGACTCAGGCTTCGAAGCGAACGGAGAAGGCCCCAGATCGAACGCGAACGGATCAACGCTCTCCGATGCGGAAGAATCGTCGGGTTTGCTTTTGTTGGTGGGCTCGACAGGAGCGGCCTTCATCTCGTCCGCTTCGACGATCGTCTCATTCGACGACGTCTTGGCGCGGTTCTGGCGCAGCGCATTCAAGTCTTCGCTGAGCAGTTCAGAGAGCTGTGCCTCGATGCGGGATGTCTCGGACACGAGCGTCTCAGCGACGGGAGCGCTGGTCTCGGCCTTGAGGACAGCCGAAGAGCTTTCCCCGAAAACAGGTAAGACATCCTCGACTGCAACAACCTCGACAGTCTCTATCGTTGCAGCTTCAATCGTCGTGTCCGCTATGGGCAGCGGCTCGGCGCGCAATGTCGGCGCGGCATCGAGTTTCGAGGATTTCTGCGGCTCTTGCGAATCCACAGGCAGGATCGGCTCTTTCGGCGGAGCCGGAGTCTTCGTCGCGAAATCATCGCGCGGACGGAGCCGTGCGGATGCGGACGTGCTCACATAATCCGCCGGAGCGGTGCGCGGCGGGTCCAATGGCGCGAAAGGCTGGCGCACCTCGGGCTCGGCGGGCGGAGACGACTTGAGGAATGCCTCCCGAGACATAAAACCGCGCTGCGGGGCAGGAGCGGATGAAGGAGACGGCACGTTGGATCTTGGCGCTGGCGTGTAAGGCGTGCCAGGCCTTGAAGGTGCCGAGGGCGATCTGAGACCGGACGAATCCTCTGCGATGATCTTACGGATCGAAGCGAGGATCTCCTCCATGCTTGGCTCAGCGTTGGATTCAAGTCTCGACATACCCTAACCTTTTTCGCAACTGAGCCGCCCGCAACCGCGGCGTTACGCTATCCGCCGAACCACCAGCCGCTCGGGTCGCTGGCGAATCGGCACGTGGCTTTTCGACACCACCATGGTGGCAGGTTGCGGAAAAACCGCAACAATCTCCATGATAGTTATCCCCGGAGAGCGGCACTCTCAAGGCGGCGCGTAGACGCTGAAATTTTAAACCTGCAGACAGGAAAAACCAGCCCTTGAGGAGGGCTGGCGTGCCAACCCGATTTATTTAACGGGGGTGACGTCGATGTGTTCCTGACGGCCATCGCCGTGGGTGATGTCGATGCCCCACCACTTGTTACGCACCTGCTGGTAGTGAACCTGCGGGTTGTATACAGCGGTTGCGGCGCCGACCTCAGAGACGCTGAGGCGTCCGATAGAGGAGACCAGGGTGTAAGACGCGACAAGAATGTTACGCTTCGTCGTCTCGAGATTGACCTGGGACTGCAGCAATTCCTGCTGCGCGTTGAGGACGTCGAGAACGGTACGCTGACCAACACGCTCTTCTTCCCTGACGCCATTCAAAGCCGTCGTGTTGGCGACGATGGACGCCTTGTCGGATTCGGCCTGAGCCTTGAAGCCGACGAGCTGCGACCAAGCCTGAACCACCTGCGATTGGGCAGAGGCGCGCTGAACTTCGATCTGCTGAAGAGCAGCAACGTGCTGATGCTTCGCCTGCCGAACCTGAGCGAAGACCTCGCCGCCGTTGGCGTAGAGCGGAACAGTGACACTGGCCACGATCGAGGCTGATGTCCCCTCGTTGATGCCTTCGGAGCTATCGAACTGATCCGTGTAGTTTCCTTCGAGTTGTGCCTGCGGCAACAACTGACCACGAATCTGATCGACCGAGTACCGAGCTGCTTGCTCAGAATAGAGCGCGTTTACGACAACCGGATTCTCTTTCGTGCCGATCGCCACCGCGTCTTCGAGCGAACGAGGCACGAGCTTGGTGTTCGGATTGGCTTCGACGAGGTTGGACGGCGGATGACCGACGACCTGCTCGAAGATTGCGCGGCTCGACTTCAAGTTCGCGCGGGCCTGATCGAGATCCGACTGGCCAAGCGCACGACGCGCTTCCGACTGAGCAACGTCCGTCTTCGTCACTTCGCCAACGGCAAAGCGGTCACGCTGAGCCTTTAACTCGGCGTCGAGAAACTTCAAGTTGTTCTCGTTGAGCTTGACGATGGCCTGGTCACGCGTGACATCGCCGAAAGCCGTGACGGCATCGAGCAGCACCTGTTGTTCGGTGCTGCGCAGCGTCTCGCGACCTGCGCGATCGTTCGCTTCCGCGGCGTTCACCGCGTTGGTGACCTGAAAGCCGGTGAACAACGGCTGCGTGATATCGAAGGCGTATCCGCGCGGTGAACTGACCGAGTGGTTGGACTGAACCGGCGTCTGCGTCCACTGACCGATGCGTTGCCGACCGACGTTGGCCGACGCGGCGATGTTCGGACGGTATCCGGATTTGGCGCGAGCGATATTTTCGTCGACCGCTCGCTGCTGTGCGCGAGCCGAGTCCAGGGTCGGGCTGTATTGATAAGTCGCAGCCAAAGCGTCCAGCAGAGTTTCGGCTTCGGCTTTCACCGAAAGGGCCGAACCAACAGCCAACGCGGCAATGGCGGTTAGCGTGCGACGCCCGACAGACGTCGCAGCGCGGCAGGACGATAATTTTGTTGTCGTCTTAGCCAATGGTGATCACCTGCATTCTACTCGCGCCCCAAATCGAGCGAGTAGACCCCCTATTAAACCGTCTAGCCGATTCGGCCCCCGCCGACTAACCGGTTTCAACTTCCTTAAACCAATGCGTAACGTAAGGCGGCATTTGCATCACGCTAGAGGGCCTTACTTCTTATTCGAACGCGTGACGCAAAAATGCACTTTTCTCTCTGAACTCAAAGCCCTGTTTGAACGATATTCCAGCCGAAGTACGTTGTTTCGCCAGAAAAACACGACTGAGTGTGCCCGCTGCGCACCACATATTCTCATTTTTAAAATACGAAAGCGGGCCTCGGCTCAGTAAACCCAGAGACTGTTTTGGCGGCTGCCTGGAAAGCGTCGCGGCGAGCGAACACATCGCCGCGCTTGTGCAGTTCCACTGCCCGGCCGATGCCGTCGCCATTCGCAATGGCAACAAGGCGGCCATTATCCCGGATCTGGGCTTTGAGACCGTCCGGGATCCGCTCGATGCCACCTTCGATCAACACGACATCGTAGGGCGCATTTGCCGCCCAGCCCGCTTCCGCTGGCCCGACAGCCGTCGTGGCATTCGTGATTGCTGAAGCCGTGAACGCCGACGTCGCCGCCTTTGCGCGCTCTTCGTCGGGCAGAAGCGCGGTCACCTTGCCCGCCATCTCCGACACGACTGCGGCAGCATATCCTGCCGCGCTAACTACGAGAACCGTCTCCGATGCGTCGAGTTCGGCGAGCTGGATGAGCTTCGCCAGCACGCGCGGGGGCAGAATTTGCTGCTCTGGCGTTACCGGCAGGCTCTCATCGCTATACGCCAGACTTGCGAGGTTCTGCGGCAAGAAGGCTTCGCGGGGAATACCCGTCATGGCGGCCGTGATCCGCCGATCCGTCACGTCGCTTGGACGTATTTGGCTTTCGACCATATTCTTGCGTTGCAGAACGGCGTCCGCCATCGCTCGACTCCCGCTTCGAGAATTTTTGACTGCGTCGTTATCTATACGCTGTGCGTGCCGCCCGCGCGACAGGAATGCCGCCGCAGGGGCCTGGAGAAAGCGCTTTCGGGTCTCCATAACGACTTGTAAGAAGAGCAGGGTCTATGCTAGACGGCCCGTTCGTTCGACAGGCCGATTTCGGCCAGCCGGAGGCGTCTTGTTGCAGGCGCTCCCAGCAGCGCACTCCGCGGTGCGCGAAACCGTTCGAGCGAACACGGAACGTGAGGCCACGTGGCGGAGTGGTTACGTAGCGGACTGCAAATCCGCGTACCCCGGTTCAATTCCGGGCGTGGCCTCCAAGCGTGCTTCCACTTGTCGCCACCCGGCGCCTTTGGAGACGCTGAAGAAATTCGAATTAAGCCCTCGCCAGCGCAGAAACGTTCTGCTATGCGGGGCGCTTTCCCGGTTTGGCCGGTGGTCCGCGGTAGCTCAGTGGTAGAGCGTCCGACTGTTAATCGGATGGTCGTAGGTTCGAGCCCTACCCGCGGAGCCAGAAAATCCCGAAATAATCTTCGGTTTGCTGGCTCAGGTTTTGGACGTATTTAAGCGATCAACGCGCGCGCTGTGTTTGCCGATGCCGCGAATGCTCTCGGTCCGCGCTCTTTCTGCAGAAATGCGAGCGCCGCCTTTTCGGAGAGCGGAGGCGAGATCAAATACCCTTGCACGTTCGTGCAGCCCAGAGCTCTGAGCTCATCGAGCTCGGCTTCCGTTTCGACACCTTCGACAATACAGCCGAGCCCCATATCGCGGCTGAGCGCCAACAGCGACCGCACGATTTTATGGCTCGCGGGCTTTACGTGAAGATCCGCGACGAAGCTCCGGTCGATCTTGATTTTTGTCAGGGGAAGAGAATGGAGCTGCGTCAGGCTCGAATAGCCGGTGCCGAAATCATCGAGCGAGATTCCGCATCCGAGAGATTGCAGGATCTCGATCGTCTCGCGAGCTTCCTTGACGTCCTTCATGATCGCCGTTTCCGTGATCTCGAAGTCGATGCGCTCAGGATTGAATCCGCTTTTCAAGACAGTCGAGACCAACCGCACGACGCTCGCCGCAGCGCCGATGTCGTAGGCTGATAGATTGAATGAGAGATGGACGTCGTCGGGCCATTTGACGGCGACGTCCAAGGCCTTCTCGATCAGTACGCACGTGAGCTTGGTAATAAAGCCGCCACGCTCGGCGACCGGGATAAAAAGCCCAGGCGGAACCGCGCCGAGTACCGGACTGTTCCACCGCGCCAACGCCTCGAATGCGATCGTGCGGCCGGTTTCGACCTCTATGATCGGCTGAAATGCGACGGACAGCTCTTTTTCGAGATCAGCCGAATGCAAGGCCTGCTCGATCTCGACGTCCCGGTGAATTTGTGCGCTGTCGCGAGAGGAAAAGATCGTCGCTTCGCCGCGATGATTGCGCTTGCTGCGAAAGAGCGCGTAGTCGGCGCGTTCAAACAACGCCAAGGCGGCCTCTGCGTGATCCGGGTAGATCGCAAAGCCGATAGAGCCGGAAATGTGAACCGTGGCTTCGTGAAGGAAAAATGGCACGCGCAGCACATCGCACATCCGGTTGCCGGCCGCGATCAATTCTCGCTCGCAACCAAAGTCCGCTCCGATCACCGCGAACTCGTCGCCGCCAATGCGGGCCAAGTGTAATTTGTCGCCGCAAGCGTCGCGGAGGCGACGGCCGACCTCGATCAAAAGTGCGTCTCCCACGGCGTGGCCGTAGAGGTCGTTCACTGGCTTGAAGCCGTCGAGATCCATGACGCCGACGGCCAGCCTGTGCCCCTGGAGCTTCGCACGCTCGAACTCACGATCGAGGTGGGCGAAGAATTGCCGCCGATTGGGCAACTCGGTCAGCGGATCGAGATTAGCGAGCTTGAAATTCTCGCTGATGAGCGCCTGGGCGTTATCGCGCGCGGATACCAGCTGCGTAAGCTGGCGATAATTGACCATCAGGATCACCATCATCGCGATGGTGACTAGAAACATATTCATCGAAATCGCGACGAACGGCGGTCTACCCGTCAAGCCAAAGAAAGCGATGAAGACGACGTTGACGATGATCGCGACGGTCAGCGCCGCCGAGCGGAGGTACATCAAGCAGAAGATGCAGGCGATAACCGTGATCGCCATGTAGAACGCGATCTGAGCCTGCGCATCGACGTCGCCATATGGGTAGAGCGAGACGGCCCAGATCGAAAATCCGGTCGATAAAACCGAAGCGAGCCTGTTGGTGCGGCTGAGAGCCTTGAACGCGGCATCGCTCGTCGGCAAGCGCGAGAGCGATTTCCTCCATTCGAGAAACCGGACGATGCAAACGGCTGTCAGAGCCGCCGGTACGTAAAAACTCAACTCGACCGGCGCAACGCCATAAAACGTGTAGGCGAGTATCCAGGTGTTGGAGAGCAGGACGAAATAGAGAAGCGGAATTTGCTGTGCGTAGGCTGAATATTGCGCAAGCAGCAGGTTCTCATCGTTCCGCGGAACGGACAGCAGGTGGCGGAGACGTGCATAGAGATAGCGGACGCGCATAATCGCAACCTGACTGGAATAGGCACCAAGTGATTTGGCAATCAGTTTGCGCATCATGCGCCAGCGGGTCATTTGATCGCTTTTGGATTAACAAACCGCTGATTTTTTCCCGACCGGCGCATCTGGTTGTGTGCTCGGGCAGGCCGGAGATGCCGGGGTTTTAGCTCCAGAAATTCAAAGTCTTATGCCGCCATTTTCGACCGCCCCGGGGACGGCTTTCTTCTGACCGCAATCAGGGATTGGCGCCCTCCTCGTATTCAAGCGAAGCGTGGGCGGGCGTTCATGGCCGGGAAAGTTTGCCTGTGTTATTGCCGTATGACGAGCGACCCTCCCCAATTTCATAGCCAGTACATGCACCTCGTTCCCGTTGGCCGTAACCGCAGACCGCTGAGATGGGGTGTTGCGGTCGTTCGCGCCTATCGCGGCTTTCTGAGAAGACTGCTTCGCGACAATGCGTTCATTCTTGTCGTCGCGGCGGCCTTCGTCGGCGCGGCGAGCGGCACAATCGCCTCTCTCATGATCCTCTTCGCGGAGACCGCGCATACTTTTCTGTTTCGGCTATCTCCCGGCGAGCGGCTGAGTTCGGTAACGGATCTACCGTTGCTTCCCACGGCACTCGTCGTCACGGCGGGAGGCGTGCTCGTCGGGCTCACTTATCTCTATCAGTCCCGGCTTCGGCGCGTGATCGTCGATCCCATCGAGGCCAACGCGCTCTACGGCGGGCGCATGTCGATGCGCGACAGCGCCTTCGTCGCGTTACAATCACTGCTATCGAGCGGTTTCGGGCTTTCGCTCGGCATCGAAGGCGGCTTTACGCAAGCGGCGGGCGCGGTCGGATCGAAAGTCGGACAACTGTTGAACCGCCGCCGGCACGATGTCCGCATGCTCGTCGGCGCGGGCGCCGCTGGCGGAATTGCGGGAGCGTTCGCCGCGCCATTTGCGGGCGCTGCCTACGGCTTCGAGCTGATCGTCGGCAGCTACACGGTCGCGACGCTTTCGCCTGTCGTTGCCGCCGCTGTCGCGGGACACCTTGCGGCGCGGCTCCTCGTCGGACATTCGTATCACATCGCCCTCACCCCGAATGGCTATGGCAACGACGGCTACGTCATTCTAGCGCTCGTCCTCGGCGTTGCGTGCGGGCTCTTGTCGGTCGGACTGATGCGCGGCGTGACATGGGTCGAGCGGCTGTTCCGCCAGAGTGGGATACGCGATGCTTTTCGTCCCTGCGTTGGCGGCCTGCTCGTCGGAACGATGGCGGCTTTCGTGCCGCATCTGCTCGGTTCGGGCCATGATGCCATGGCGCTTCTTCTGCATAACGGCTGGCCGCTGCAGCTGCTCATCGTCGTTCTCATCGGAAAGATTGCTGCTTCTGCACTCTCGCTCGGCTCGGGCTTTCGCGGCGGCCTATTCTCGACTTCGCTGTTTCTCGGTGCCACGACCGGCGCGATTGCGGGAACACTCGGCGTGATGACGGGCTATGTCGCCGCGTCCGATGTTGCAATGATGAGCCTCGTCGGAATGGCGAGCTTCGGCGCGGCGGTCGTCGGCGCACCGATGGCGATGGCTCTCCTGGCGATCGAGGTCAGCGGAGATCTGATGGTCGTCGAGCCTGTACTTCTCGGCGTCCTGGCGGCGACGCTGACGGTCCGCCAAGTGTTCGGATATTCGTTTGCGACTTGGAGATTTCACTTACGCGGCGAAGCAATCCTCGGCGGCGAAGATGTCGGCTGGGTTCGCCAAACGACGGCGCGCGATCTCATGCGCCGCGACCTCGACGCCGTTCCCTTGTCTATGACGCTCTCCGACTTTCGCAGCCGCTTTCCTGTAGGATCGACCAAGTACGTCGCAGTCATGGACGAGAAGAGCGCTTATGTCGGACTTGCCGATGTCGCCGCCATTCACTCGGATCTGCAGGATACAACGCTGGACGCAACGCTCGAATTCTTGAAACCCGCACTCAACTACTGCAACGATTGGGTCGTCTCTTCGACGCCCTTCGACAAACTCGTGCATCTTTTCGAGCAACGCGAAACAGAACGGCTCATCATCGTCGACACCGAGGCAACCAAGCGCGCCGTTGGCTATGTCACCGAAGCGTTCGCGCTACGCCGTTACCGCCAAGAGCTCGAAGCGCGACAACGCGAAATCTTCGGCAACTGACGTCTCTCCGTTGCGGGAGCGGCTCCCGGATTAATCCGGGAAATGCTCACTTGAAGACTTCCGAGATTGATCTTTGGTCGTCATCCAAACGCGGCGAATTCACATCGCATGGCCGCAGGTGGCACGAACTTGCAACACCCGTCACCGCAAGCGCCACGGATACAGGGTATTCGCGCATATTGGGGTTGTACTGACATGACTGGAATGCAGTATCGGTTGGCCCGGCCTGGGAATTGGGCAGAATGCTTTGCCGGGACGGGGACCACCGAGAAGGGGACAACGCATGAGAAAGTGGCTTTCGTTCATCGCGCTCTGCTGCGCGATGGCAATGGCTTTTGGGGTTTACGCGCCCAGCGCGCGGGCAGCTGCGCTTACGAGCAGCGTTCTGACGCTGAAAGCCGATCAGACCAATTTTGTCGAGAAGACCCGCTATCGCTGCTGGTGGCGTGATGGCTATCGGCGCTGCGGCTATACCCGCGGCTGGCGGCATCATCGTTATTGGCGGCACCGCTACGGCTGGCGTCACCGCTACTACCGCCGCCATAACTATTCGTACCGGAGCTATTCGTATCGGCGGCACTATTACTACAACTCTTATAGCCGTCCTTACACGTATAACCGTCCCTACACGACCTATCGCCGGCCCGGCTACTGCATCGGCTTGTGCTGGTGGTGATGAAATCTCCTGAGCGGGGATGAATGGCGCCGGGGCTCTAGGGCTTCGGCGCATTCATGAGCCGTCACAGCGGCGGGTTGCGGCGCGAATTGCGGAAATTCCAAGACACTTGATCCGCCCACTCGTTTGCACAAAAGGCAAATTTCCAAGCGATTTCATGCAATCAACGTGGGCGGGGAGATCGTAGCGGGCGCTCTTGACGATCGAGCCAGACCCATCTCCAATGCTGCGGCGCGAAATCATGCGTCACGGGGAACTTTGAATGCCTTTCTTCAAGGGAATATTCGCACCCGAGGGCACGACCGCGGCTGCGCGATGGATCGCGGGTCCGACACGTCTTATGCTCACGGTTGCAATCGGGATTATCGCGGTTTCTTCAACTGCACGCGCTGGCAACAGCCAATACGGCGGTTTCGGACCCGAGGGGCCGCGCATGCGCGAGCAGCTCTGGATTCTGCCGAGCGGCGAAGCTGGGCGTTCAGTCCGAGCCACCCTCTTCCGCCCCGATGCCGATCCGAAAAATCCGAATAAGAAATTTCCACTTATCGTGATCAATCACGGCACGGACGAAGCGACCCGCCTCGCCGTATCGATGCCGGTCTATTATTGGCTATCGCGTTGGTTTGTCGAACGCGGCTACGCCGTCGTGCTGCCCCAGCGCCGAGGCCATGGGGCGACCGGAGGAACGCTGTCCGAAGCGGTCGGAACGTGCACCAATCCGGATCACTACGAGTCCGGCAACATCGCCGCCGACGACATCGCCGCCACCATCAACTACATGAGCGCGGAGCCCTTCATCGCGCCGAAGGAGACGATTGTCGCCGGAATTTCAACCGGCGGGTGGGCATCGCTGGCTGTAGCCGCGCGCAATCTTCCGCAAGTGCAGGCCATCGTGAATTTCGCGGGTGGGCGCGGAGGCCACGCTTACGGGCAAGCCAATGCCATTTGTGGCGAAGCCGACCTTCTATCAGCGGCGCATCTCTACGGCGACAAGGCGCGCGAACCGACGATCTGGTTTTATGCGCGTAATGACAGCTACTTCGGTCCACCGCTTGCCGAGAAGCTGGCTCAGGCCTGGAGCGCAGGCGGGGGCAACGTCGAAGAGCACATTCTCCCGGCTTACGGCTCCGACGGCCACACTATCGCCGACGACCGCCAGGGTTGGGACATCTGGGGACCGAGCCTCGATCAGTTTCTGACGAAGGTCCGTGGCTCGACCGTCGAGGTTGCGGCCGAACATTCCGAGCAATCGGCACCCATGGAAACGTCGGCGATTGCCACGACCGGCGCGACCCGTTAGCGCTTGCGAAACCGTAGTGCGCGCCGCGTCACTTTTAGCGCTATCGACAAGACGTGCGCTGCGATCTAGCGTAGCTGTTTCGTGCGAGTAAACGCACAGCCTGCGCGATGATGCGCCGGCCGCTTCGCTTCAGCAAAGTGCTCTACGTGCAGCGACAAACTTCCAGTCCGGTAAAAGCAGGTCATGGCCGTTAGACCAAAAAGCGCGGTTGCATCGGCTCTTGCGGTTGCGATGCGGGACTTCGGTTTGGGCTCGTCGACCGTCCTCAAGATCGGCTTTCTCGCGCCGCTGACAGGACCTTTGCAGGCCTGGGCCGTTCCCGGACTCAACGGCAGCCTTATCTGGATCGAGCGCATCAACGCCAACGGCGGCCTGAAGGTCGGCGCGCGCCGCTACATGCTCGATCTCATTCAATACGACACCATGTACGATCCGGAGCGGGCGCTGCAGGGCGCGAAGTCGCTGATCGTGGACGATGGCGTCAAGCTGATCCTGATGATCGGCGGCGACGACATCACGAACGACCTCCGCAAGATCTTCAAGCAGCATCGGATGCTCGTCGCGACGCTTCTGCCGAGCGATCTGTCGCCGGATGCGCCGACGCTGGTCGCGCCGAGCGAAGTGCATCCGATCTATAACGTCACCGGCGTCGAATGGCTGAAGCGCACGGATCCCAGCATCAAGACGGCCGCGCTCTGTGCGCAACGCGACCTGCTTGGCTTGCCGTCCATCGCGACGTACCGGGCCGCGTTCGAGGCCGCCGGAATTGAAGTCGTTGCGGAGCGGCTGTTCGAGCCCGAAACACGCGATTTCGGTCCGATCGTCGATGAGTTGATGGCCAAGCAGCCCGACGTTCTCTGCTGGGATACGGCGTATGAGCCGTTCGTCCACGCGTTGACGATCGAGGCGTTCAAGCGCGGCTATAAGGGGCGGCTGCTGTCGTGCACGTGCGACAACTACCAAGAACTCATCCGGCGCACGAGCCCGGCTTTCATGGAAGGTTTCGTCTTCCAGTTTCCGGACTTCGACGACCCGCGTCTCAACGAAGGACATATCAACTTCGAAGATCCGGGCGCGTTCTACGACGAATTCTGCCGGCGCTTTCCAGGCACATGGAGCGCGGTGTCATGGGAATACGCGTCGACGCTCGAGCTTTGGAAATCAGCGGTGCAGCGCGCGCGCACGTTCGAACCGTTCTCTGTCCTGGCTGCCATGAAGGTCGGCGGCGTCGGTCCCCATGCGTTCGGTGAAGCGCGGTGGTGGGGCAAGGAGCTTTTCGGGATCGATAACGCGCTCGTCGGCGACTGGCCCGTCGTCGCGATTGTCAACGGCCGCGCTCGCATTCAGGACTTTGGTTCGATCGCTGACTGGTGGGCCAAACACCAAGCGGTTCTCATCAAGCATATGCGCGCGCTGGACCTCATGTGGGACCAGCGCGAACATCTTGCTGCCTCTGCCGATCCGCTCGAGCGCCTGACGGTTCAGGACTCGTAAATCATCTCTTCGTGGGCGTTCGCCATATACAGCTTGATGATTTCGACTGCGGTCTCGACGTTGCGACGCTCGATTGCATCGTAAAGCGAGCGGAACAGCAGCTGGATGCTTTTGATCTTCGCAGGTGTCAGCGCCTGGCGCCTAGCTGCGGCCCACTGCGGGTGACGGCGCACCTCATGCAAGATTCCGTACATCGCAACGATAAGCGAATTGTGCGTACCCCGCGCGAGCGTCATCATGAATTCTTCTTCGAGCGCCGCGAAGGTCTCGGACTCGGTCACGATGACCTCTAAGCGAGCGAGCTGCGCATGCAAATCGCTGATGTCGCGCGTCGACATATAGATCGTCGCCAGACGCGTCATTTCCGGCGCGAGGATCGAACCGGCGACGTTCATCGCGAAAGGCGACGCCGTTTCCGCAAGTTGGTCGGCATTGAGATACGGCGGCAGCCGGTTCACCGCGGCACCATTCGACGGCGACCTTTTCTGATAGGAGACGAACGTTCCGCTGCCAGGACGGCGCGAAACGATGCCGTAAACAGACAGAAATTCGAGTGCCTGACGGATCGTTGCGCGGCTATCGCCAAACGATTCTGCTAGATCCCGCTCCGCCGGAATGCGGGTGCCAAACGGGAATTCTCCCGAAGCCAAACGCGCGAAAAGGCGGGTTGCGATTTCCTTCACCCGCGGAGTCACGAGCGGATGGCGCGAGACGTCATCGATCCAAGGAGGTGTTTGAAAGTCGAAAGTGTCAGACATCGTTCAAGCTCAAGCTAGTCGCATGTGGGGAGGTTTTCGGAGAAAAAGGAGACGTGCCTGTCCGGGCGGAGAGCGGAACAGATAGGAGGTGTGAGCAGCGCCGTCAGCATGACTGCGTGCTCTATTTTTTTGCAATCCTCCGAAAGACTGGAGGCGAGCGTCGTTGGACGGCGGGTGATATCGGAGAGCTTGCCGGCATAAATTTCGCGAAGAGACTCGCCATTGCGACCCTCTTCCATTGCAGCCAGCAAGTGCGCTTCCGCCGACGCGTAGCCGAGACTATCGGAAATCGTCGAGCGCAGCTCGTGCGCGCTCCGGCTCATTGCATCCGATCCGATGAAGATGACGTCCAGAAATCGGCGATTAAAGTGCGTGATTGCGAGTGCGGCTTGCACTAGGTGCCGATAGCGGTCGCGGCGGGCGTCGATCAACGCATCTGGCGTTGCTGCGGCGAGCCGAAAATGAAACGAGGAGCTCATGCCCGTCATCGGCACATCGAGCGTAGCGACTCGAGCGATGACGTTTTTCCAGGCGCATTCCGCTTCATCGAAAGCGCGCTCAGCCGCAACGCGCTGCTCGAGAAGAATGTACGCCGCGCCGGAATTCGACCGACTCGCTGCATGCAAAGGCGCGAAAGCCGTCGTCTCTTCCGTCAATGCCGCGTCGGCTTCAAGCCATTGGCGAGCCGCCTCAAGACCCCGGAAACGCGAAAGCTCCGAGAAACCGCGAACGGTCAATTCGATCCACTTTTCAGGTGAGTAACCCGCCACGCCGTACATCCTGACTGCGAAAGTCGTTCCCGAATCTTTCTCGTGCGAAAGAAGAACTTGGGGATCCTGGACCAACATTCAACCGCTGACAACCAATTTCATCCAATTTAGTCTCGCATGTGCGTACAAGAGCTTAAAGCCGAACGATCCCAATAAAATACGCCTTTCGTGCCTGCGAAATAGTCAAATCCCGTTTCCTGTTGGTGATTTTTTTGACTTGCAGGTGATCGACCTTCCCCTAACATGGCCGACGTTGGGCGATTGCGGTACTTACTGGTTATAATTGGTTTTGGCGCAATTCCGAGGGGTTGCGCCGCGCCGGACCAAAAGCCCGACGGCAGTCCGCCGGTCCTTTCCAGTCCAGCCGTCCGCTGATCGCGGCCGGCCCCGGGCTTGAAGGTGCTCAAAACTTTGTCACCGAACTGGTTCATTCGGGAGAGAACATGGCCTCAGAAACGGGAACGCTTACAGCGGACGGGCTAAGCGCCTCGTCCGGCCAGCTTGTCAGAGCTATCGATTGGAAAGGCGCGTTCTGGGTCGCCAGCGGCGTCCCTGCCCTTGTCTTGTTTTCAATCGGCGGCATCGCGGGCGTGGCGGGAAAGGTCGCCTTTCTCGTCTGGTTCGTATCGATGATCATGGGCTTCATTCAGTCCTTCACCTATGCCGAGATCGCCGGTCTCTTTCCGAATAAGTCCGGGGGCGCTTCCGTTTATGGCGCCGCCGCGTGGGTCCGCTATTCGAAGCTGATCGCGCCACTCTCGGTGTGGTGCAACTGGTTCGCCTGGTCGCCCGTGCTGTCGCTCGGCTGCTCCATCGCAGCCGCGTACATTCTCAATTCGCTGGCACCCATCCCGCCGGCGGACGCTCCGCAAGTGGCAGCCTGGATCAGCGCGCACGCAAGTTCGATCCCACTCGATTCTCCGCGCATCGCTGAGTGGCTGGCCGCCAACCACGGCAAGACGGCGACCGACGCCGTTGCAGCTCTTCTCTCGTCGGATGCCATTGCGGCGCTGACACCCTCGATCCGCAACTGGGCCGCTCTTCACGGAACGCTCGGACCTGTATCGTTCTCCTTCAATGCCGCGTTCTTCATCGGCGCGATCTTGATGCTGATCACCTTCGCCATTCAGCATCGCGGCATTCTTGGAACCGCCAGCGTGCAGAAATATATCGGCCTCGCCGTCATCATTCCGATGCTGATCGTCGGCGTCGTTCCGATCCTGACAGGGCAGATCAACTGGTCGAACTTCACGCCACTCGAACCACTGAAAGCCGCCTACGCACCGGACATGGGGACTTGGGACATCGGCGGTTGGACGCTGATCCTCGGCGCCATGTTCATCGCCGCGTGGTCGACCTACGGCTTCGAAACGGCGGTCTGCTACACGAGTGAATTCCGCGATCCGGGCCGCGACACGTTCAAGGCGATCTTCTATTCCGGTCTTCTTTGCCTCGTGCTCTTCACGCTCGTGCCCTTCACGTTCCAGGGCGTGCTCGGCCTGCAGGGAATGCTGGAACCTTCGATCGTCGACGGTTCGGGCGTCGCGGCGGCAATGGCCAACATGGTCGGACATGGCAGCGCGTTCGTCACGAACCTGCTCGTCATGCTGATGATCCTCGCTCTCATGCTCTGCCTGATGACGGCGATGGCCGGTTCCTCGCGCACGCTCTACCAGGGCTCGCGTGACGGCTGGCTTCCGCGCTACCTCAGCCATGTCAACGAGCACGGCGCGCCGACGCGTGCGATGTGGACCGATCTCGTGATCAACCTCGCAGTCCTCGCGATTGCCTGCGCCGATGCCACGAGCTTCTTCTTCATCCTCGCGGTGTCGAACTGCGGTTACATCATCTTCAACTTCCTGAACCTCAACTCGGGTTGGCTGCACCGCATCGACAACGCCCACGTTCCCCGTCCCTGGCGGGCACCGACGTGGGTGCTCGGAGTTGGAGCGGTGTTTGCATTCGTGAATGCCGTGTTCATGGGCGCAGGCGCCAAGGTGTGGAACCCGTCAGCCCTGTGGGCCGGATTGTTCACCGCCGCGCTGATCATTCCCGTCTTCTGCTTCCGCCATTACGTGCAGGATAAGGGCGTGTTTCCTGCGCACATGCTGGAAGACCTGGGGCTGCACGAGGCCGACTTCAAGAAAAAGAAGGCTGGCGTACTGCCTTACATCGTGCTCGTCGCAGGCTTGCTCGTCGTCCTCGCATCGAACTGGTTCTTCCAGTTGCCTGCCTAAAGAAAGAGCGGACCGGGGCGGTTCACATCTTCGCCCCGGTCTGTTCAAATCGAATTCCGCAAGCTTCCGTTCCGGAAGCCAACGGATCCAGGAGCACTTGATGACGATCAGCACGATTAAAAGCCGTCCGATCTATCCGGGCCTCAGTCCGGATCTCAACGCCCGCAGCAACATCATCGTATGTGACAAGGCCGGTGCGGCTGCCGTCACGGAACTGTTTTCCAGAGCCGACGCGACTTTCGCGAAACGCTCGACTGTCTTCATCGCCGATGCTTTGCAAGAAACTGAAGCCGCAACGGCGAGGAAAGACCTTGCTCCGGCGACGCTCGAAATCTTGCCGTCGCTCTCGGCGGGTATCGTGCGCCTGCGTGAATTCCTCGACAATGCACCGATGGGCCTTCGGCTTTACGCTGCCGGCACTGAGCCTCTCATTGGCTCGGTTGTGCAAGCCGCCGCCGATTACGGGATCGATCACCTGTCGATTCGTACCGAACACCGCGGATCGCTGATGCGGCGCGTTCAGTGCGTTCACTGCAAAGGCTTCACAGAGAACGTCACGACGAATCCGGTGACGTGCTCGCACTGCGGACTGACGCTTTTCGTCCGCGATCACTATTCGCGCCGCCTCGCGGCATTCCAGGGCGTCTGCATCGACGCCGAAAATCCGGGCGATGTTCCCCCGATGGAGGCGATCTATCAATGAGCGGTTTTCCTCTACGCCGCGTTCGTGTTGCCGAGGTCGAGCAGGTTGCCGCCCGCATCAAGCGCTTTCGCTTCGTCGATATCGATAACGCACCGCTTTCCCAGTTTTCCGGCGGCTCGCACATTTCCGTGGTGATGCACTCCGGCGATCGCCTGATGCGGAACCCCTATTCGCTAATGGGATCGCCCACCGATACGTCGAGCTATCAGATCAGCGTTTTGCATTGCGGCGCTGACTCCCGCGGCGGTTCGAAATTCATGCACGAGAATGTTGCTGTCGGCTCGGAGCTTGAAATCAGCCAGCCTCTCAACCTCTTCCCGCCGGTCCGGCTTGCAAAGAAGCATGTGCTCGTGGCGGGCGGCATCGGCATCACGCCCTTCATGTCGATGATGAACGAACTCGATGCGCTGCGCTCCGACTTCGAGCTGCATTACGGCGTACGCTCGCTGGAAGATGGCGCCTACTGCAAATATCTGCAATCGCGCTACGGCTCGCGCGTGAACGTTTACCGTCAGGATCAAGGCCAAATGATCCCGCTCGATGCCATTCTCGGCGAACAGCGACTCGGAACGCATATGTACGTCTGCGGTCCGAAGCCGATGATCGACTGGGCGCTGCAAACGGCGGAGCTTCAGGGCTGGCCCCAGGAGAACCTCCATTCCGAGCAGTTCTCGGCGCCGCCTCCAGGCAAGCCGTTCGTCGTGAAACTCGCGAAATCGGGCCGCGAGATCGCGGTCAAAGGTCATCAGAGCATTCTCGAGGCACTTGAGGAACATGGCGTGGATGCGTCCTTCCTGTGCCGCGGGGGCGCCTGCGGACAATGCGAAACCGGCGTCATCGCCTGCGACGGTTACATCGACCACAACGATCATTTTCTTTCCGAGGCCGAACGCGTCGGCGGCAAGAAGATCATGATCTGCATGTCACGGATTCAAACCGGGTCGATCACGCTCGACCTTTGACGGCATCTTTCAATTCGAATTTCGAGGAGGCCAAGACGTGGCGCTGATTTTCAAAGACGAGACGTTCCGAGACGACTTCACGTACAAGAATAGTCCGGCAACGATCCGCAGGTTTCCGTTTCCGTTCATCGAAGACCAATATCGCTACTCGGTGAACATCGAACCGCACACGCCCGGCCCGAAGGGCTCGGTCTACGAATTCACCTTCGACATCGACGAGCACTACGTCTCGGAGATGCGCGACCGCGCGATGGTACTGCAGGAAGATCCCGGCCGGTGCCAGGCGCTGCCGCATATGATGACCGCGCAGTGGGACATGCTTGAGTTGGTGATGGTTTCGCTGGCCCGCGATTATCCTGATCTTTTCACACTGCATCGCGACGGCGCGCATTGGCACTGGATCAACAAGCCACTCAACATCGATCAGAAGTTCACGTTCGGTGAGGTGAATTCTTTGCCCTACGAGCCGATGGAATACGTCGGCCGGCAGATTCAAGGAGACTTCTCGCTGCAGGATCAGCGCGACGGTCAGCTTTGGATGGATGCCGGCATCATCACGTCGCAAGCCGACTGGTCGCTCGACTTCGACGTCGGCATGAACTTCTTCGAATGGCATGCTCCCGTGCCGCTCGCGCATGAAGCCGGCGTCTTCGAGCGCGCGCTGAAATTCCTTCTTAACATGCAGATCGGCCAGCCCGTCCGGCGCCTCAACTGGACGATGACGATCAATCCGCGTCTCGACACTTCGCCTGAGAATTATCCGAAGTGGGGCAAGGACCGGACGACCGTGACGCCTGAAAATGTCGGCGAAAAAGTGCATCTCCGCGTCGAGTTGCAGGGCCTCTTCCGATTGCCACGCTCCAACGCGATCCTGTTTTCGATCCGCGGCTATCTCATGAGCCTAGAGCAGATCGTCACCGTGCCGAAGTGGGGCCGACGCCTGCCGCGCGTGCTCAAGTCGTTGCCGCCGGAGCTTATCGAATACAAAGGTCTCGCTCGCTATCGCCAGACGGCAATCGACTGGCTGGAGAAATACGACGACGGCGCCCCGACTTCGCCGGGCGGCGGACCGGACTGACCGCATCTCAACCGAAGAAACTTCAACCACAAACATCTAAAGATACACAGCAAGAGGTAATGCTCATGTCGCTAGCTCACCTGCCCCGGCAATCCATCCTGAATGATCGCCACCGGGCGAACGGCGCCGATCTCGACTCGGTATCGTGGAACAACATGCCGCTGCCGCAGACCTACGCGACGGATCCGTATTTCGAGACCGAAGCGGTGCGCAACCGCGCCGGACTGTTCGATGTGTCGTCGCTGCAGATCATCAACGTCTCGGGTCCGGATGCGGCGAAGCTTCTCAATTACATTCTCACTTCCGACATCACCAAGGCGAAGCCCGGCGACTCGCACATCTCGAACATCGTCAATGAAAACGGCGGCCTGATCGACGACGTCCTCGTCTACGTCGACAGCCCGACGGAGTTCCGCCTCTCGCACGGTGCGGGCACGCTCGAAGAAGTCATCTTCTCGCACGCACCGAAGTACGATGTGAAGGTCGAGAAGGACGACGACGTCCATATTCTCGCGCTTCAGGGGCCGCTGTCGCTCGAAATTCTCGCGCCGCATACGCCGATGGATCTCGCTGGTCTCGGCTACTTCAAGCATGAACCGACGACGCTGTTCGGAACGCCCATTCGCATGGCGCGTGGCGGCTACTCGGCTGAGCGCGGCTACGAAGTTTTCTGCAAGGCGGCCGATGCTCACAAGATGTGGGATCAGATTTTGGCTGCCGGCAAGGACAAGGGTCTTATTCCCGTGTCATGGGCATGCCTCGACATCGTTCGCGTCGAGGGCGGCTTGTTGTTCTTCCCCTACGAAATGTCGAACGAAGACACCACGCCTTGGGAAGTTCGCGCCGACTGGACGGTCGACATGTCGAAGGCTGATTTCATCGGTAAGAAAGCCCTTGCAGAAAAGAAGGGCAAGGAGCGCTCGTTCGTTGCCGGTCTCGAAGTCGACACCGATCGCGCCATCGAACCCGGCGCGAAAATCACGGCCGGCGGCAAGGAAGTCGGCGTCGTTACGAGCACGACCTACAGCAAATATCTGATGAAGTCGCTCGCGATGGCGCAGATCGATCCGGCCTACACCAAGTACGGCACCGAGCTTGTCGTTCACGACAAGGGTGACTTTCCGGCGACCGTCGTGCGGATGCCGTTTTACGATCCGCTCCGCCTGCGCACCCACCCGCGCGAAGCGGCATGAACCAGAAATTTCACTCAGCGACTTGAACAAAAACATTTGTCGGAAGGACAGCAAATGGCAGAGCGTATTGCTATTATTGGCGCCGGCCCAAGCGGCATGGCGGTTTTGCGCGCATTCGAAAGCGCCCGGAAGAACGGCGCGGATATTCCGGAGATGGTTTGCTACGAGCGGCAGAAGGACTGCGGCGGCATCTGGAACTATACGTGGCGCACGGGCACCGATGAATTCGGCGAGCCGGTCCATGCCTCGATGTATCGCTATCTCTGGTCAAACGGCCCGAAGGAAGCGCTGGAGTTCGCGGACTATTCGTTCGAAGAGCACTTCGGCCGTCCAATCCCCTCGTTCCCGCCGCGTGCCGTGCTGCACGACTACATCAAAGGCCGCATCGAGCGCAGCGGCATCATGCACTACATCAAGATGAGCCACACCGTTCGCGGTGTAACGTATAGCGAAGAGACGGGCAAATTCACTGTTACGGTGAAGGATCTCGTGACGGATAGCCTGACGTCGTCGGAATTTGATTACGTCTTCTGCGGCAGCGGCCACTTCTCGACTCCGAACGTTCCGGAGTTTCCCGGTCTCACCAAGTTCCTCGGGCGGACGCTGCATTCGCACGACTTCCGCTCTGCTGACGAGTTTGCAGGCAAGGACGTTCTCTGCGTCGGCGCGAGCTATTCGTCGGAAGACATCGGCATCCAGTGCTACAAATACGGCGCTAAATCCGTAACGTTCTCGTTCCGCACGCGCGCGATGGGCTTCAAATGGCCTGCCCGCATGGACGAAGTTCCGCTTCTCGAAAAGGTCGAAGGCAAGACGGCTTTCTTCAAGGACGGAACGAAGAAGGACGTCGACGCCATCATCCTGTGCACGGGCTATCTGCACCACCACCCGTTCATGGACGACTCGCTGCGCCTCAAGTCGCGCAATCGTCTCTATCCGCCGAACCTCTACAAGGGGATCTTCTGGATCGACAATCCGAAGCTGATGTACATCGGCATGCAGGACCAGTTCTATACCTTCAACATGTTCGACGCACAGGCGTGGTATGCGCGCGATGTCGTCCTCGGTAAGATCAAACTGCCATCTAAGTCGGATATGATGGCCGACATTCATAAGTGGACCGTAATGGAAGAAGCGATCGAAGACGCCTCGCAGGCGATCGACTTCCAAACGGAATACATGCGCGACCTGCTCGCACCGACCGACTATCCGCGCCTCGATGTCGACGCCGTCGCGAAGATGTTCAAGGAGTGGGAGCATCACAAGATGGAAGACATCCTGACCTACCGTGATCGCTCGCACAAATCGGTGCTGACCGGCACCCAGGCACCTATCCATCACACCGCCTGGATGAAGGCGGCCGACGATTCGATGGAGGCGTTCCTCAATCAGCCCGGCACGAAAGTCGCGGCCGAGTAATCGCCTCCGAAACGATATGGTTGATCGTGGACTGACCGCACTCGCGGTCAGTCCATCGATCGCTTTCAGCGAGATGAGGACAACATGAGCGACAGTGTTCTGACGTCCCCCGCACGACCGAAGCTTTTCGTTCCGGGCCAATCATCGCTTCTGCCCGGTGTCGAGCGCTATGTCCTGAAGGGCGGCGGCACGGCCGTCTACGAACTCGACAAGGGCGACCGCATTGAAATCAGTCCGCTCGAAGGCGGACAGAGCGTCGAAATCGTAGCCTTCGCTCCGGGCGGCAAGAGCGACCTTGGAGCCATCGGCCTCAAGGGCAAGGATAAGCCGACCGGCATCCAAAAAGCACTCGCAGCCGACAGCGAGGACGCGCAACGCGTACGTTTCGGCCTCTTCCGCCGCGGCCTCGATCTCGGGCAGGTAAAGGCGGCGCACGCGCTCGGTCCAGATTCCGTTCCAGGCGACGTCGTTTCCCTGCAGGCGGAAAAATCTGTCCTGGTCGTTCTTGGCGCGCCTGCCGAGCCGATGATCGTCTGGGAGCAAACGCCCGCGACCGACTTGCTCGTCTTCATTCAGCGCGCCAATCCGAGACTGCTCAACGAAGCGAAGCTGCCAGATCCAATCGCCGAGCCGCGCCTCGATATTCGCATCAATATCGCGAGCGCCGAAAGCTTCGAAGTGTTCGCTGGCGAATACATTCAGATCATCGACGTGCAGGGACGCCAGTGCTCGGACTTTCTGGCCTTCAACCGCAAGGAACTCGACAAGGGCAACGTGCTCGGGCTCGATTCCACCACAACGCGGTCGATGATCGGCATGTCCTATCCGAAGCCTGGCCTGTTCTCGAAATTCTTCGACCGCGACCGCAATCCTCTCGTCGAAGTCGTGCAGGACACCGTCGGGCGGCATGACACGTTCAACCTCGCGTGCACGACACGCTACTACGAAGACATGGGCTACTTCGGGCATCCGAACTGCTCGGACAACTTCAATGATGCGCTGAAGGATTACCCGATCGGCAGCTACAGGGGCTGGCCGGCGATCAACTTCTTCTTCAACACCAACGTCGACGCCCACAACAACATCTGGTCCGACGAACCGTGGTCTCGTCCAGGCGATTACGTGATGATGCGTGCTCTGACAGACCTCGTCTGCGGCACCTCTGCCTGCCCGGCCGACATCGATGCGTCGAACGGCTGGAACCTCACTGAAATACACGTTCGGGTTTACCCGAAGGATACCCCGTTCAAGCGCTCGATCGGATACAGAATGGCACCGGATGCACCAATGCAGCTGACAAGAGAATCGGGATTTCACCCGCGCACGTCAGCCCTCACACGCAACTTCGGCGACTATCGCGGTTTCTGGGTTCCGCACTGCTACGCGAACGCAGGCGCAATCGAAGAATATTGGGCGTGCCGCGAGCGAGCCGTCATCATGGACTTGTCGCCGCTGCGCAAGATGGAAGTGCTCGGCCCCGATGCCGAGCAGTTTCTCAACGGCATCATCACGCGCGACGTACGCAAGCTCTCGGTCGGACAGATCTACTACACGCCGATGTGCTACGAGCACGGCGGCATGGTTGATGACGGCACGCTGTTCCGCTTGGGCGAAAACAACTTCCGCTGGATCGGCGGCGATGACGCCAGCCTCATCTGGCTGAAAGAGCAGCTTGCGAAGACCAACTACAAAGTGAACCTCAAAACGGCGACGTCGGAACTCAACAACGCCGCCGTTCAAGGGCCGAAATCACGCGAGATCCTGACGACGATCATCGAGACGCCGCCTGGTCGGCCGACGATACAGGAGCTTGGCGTCTTCCGCTTCACGGTAGGCCGCATCGGAGGCGTTGCGGGCATTCCGGTTCTCGTCTCGCGCACCGGCTATACGGGTGAACTCGGATACGAGGTCTTCTGCCATCCAAAAGACGGTCCTGCGGTCTGGGATGCGATCATGGCGGCTGGCGCGCCGTTCAAGATCCAGCCCTTCGGCTTCGACGCGCTCGACATGGTGCGCATCGAAGCGGGCCTCGTGTTTGGCGGCCACGACTTCGATTCCACCACCGATCCGCTCGAAGCGGGCATCAGCTTCACGGTGCCGACGAAGAAGGAAGAAGACTATATCGGCAAGGCTGCCATCGAGAACCGCCGCGCGCATCCGCTGCGTAAGCTCGTCGGCCTCGAGATCGAGGGCAACGAGAAGCCATCGCACGGCGATCCGGTTTACGTCGGGCGCGCGCAAGTCGGCATCGTGACGAGCGCGATGCGCTCGCCCCTGCTTAAAAAGACGCTGGCCTTTGCGCGTGTCGAAGCTGTCCATTCGGAAAACGGGACAGCGCTCGAAATCGGACGTCTCGACGGCTTGCAAAAGCGCTTCAAGTCAACGGTCGTGCCATTCCCGTTCTACGATCCGAAAAAAGAGCGGGTCCGGATGTGAGACTGAGCGCATAGCTCTCATGCAAATCGCGGCCGACACCACTTCGGCCGCGATTTTTGTTTGTGCCTTGTGTTGCATCAGGTGCCTCACGGGGTTAAACGCGCGACATTCTCCCATCGGCCCACACGGAGACGCGCATGTTCAAAGCCATCCTCATCGAAAGAAGCAGCGAGCGGTCTGGCCCGCGACTCGCGGAGGTCGAGACATCGGCGTTGCCCGACGGCGACGTGACGGTCCGCGTCAGCCATTCGACGCTCAACTACAAGGATGGCCTCGCGATCACGGGCAAAGCGCCGATCGTGCGCTCGTTCCCGATGGTGCCGGGCGTGGATTTCGCAGGCGTTGTCGAAGAGAGTTCGAACCCGCGCTTTAAAGCGGGCGATGGCGTGATCCTCAACGGCTTCGGTGTCGGCGAAGGACATTGGGGCGGCTTAGCCCAATACGCGCGAGTGAAGGGCGATTGGCTGATCCCACTTCCCGCAGGCATCAGCGCTGCGCGGGCGATGGCGCTTGGCACGGCGGGCTATACGGCGATGCTGTGCGTTATGGCGCTGGAAAAGCAGGGTGTGACGCCGGACAAGGGCGAGATCATCGTGACGGGCGCGGGCGGCGGTGTCGGCGGCGTCGCGGTGCTGCTGTTATCGCATCTCGGTTTTGAGGTCGCGGCTTCGACCGGGCGGCCGGAGGAAGCCGATTATCTCAAGGGTCTCGGCGCCAAGACGATCATCGAGCGCAAGGAGCTTTCCTCCCCCGGACGGCCGCTGCAGAAAGCGCGTTGGGCCGGGGCCGTCGATAGCGTCGGCAGCCATACGCTTGCGAACATCTGTGCGCAAATGAAGGACGACGGTGTCATCACGGCGTGCGGCCTCGCGCAGGGTCTCGATTTTCCGGCGAGCGTCGCGCCCTTCATCTTGCGCGGCGTTATCCTCGTCGGCATCAACTCGGTTTACCGCTCGCTCGCCGACCGCACCGAAGCCTGGAACCGTCTCGCACGCGAGATCGACTTTGCGAAACTCGACGGCATGACCCGCACGATACCGCTTTCGGGCGCCATCGACGCCGCGCGCGATTTGATCGACGGAAAAATTCGCGGCCGCGTCGTCGTAGACGTTTCGAAGTAACTCCACACTCCATTCAAGGAATAGCAGATGCCGCTTCTTCGTTTCGATCTCGTCAAGGGACGCACTGACGCCGAAATTGCAGCGCTGCTCGACGCCGCACACGATGCGATGCTCGAAGCGTTCAAGGTTCCCGTTCGCGACCGCTATCAGATCGTGCACGAGCATGAGCAGAGCCGCGTGCGCATCGAGGATACGGGGCTCGACATTCCGCGAACAGACAAGGTCGTCCTCGTCTCGGTAACGACGCGGCCGCGCTCGACGGAAGAAAAGACCACGTTCTACAGGCTCCTCACAGAGGCCCTGTCGAAACACTGCGGCATCGCGCCGAGCGATGTGATGGTGAACTTCGTCACCAACTCCGATGCGGACTGGTCGTTTGGGAATGGCGAGGCGCAGTTCCTAACGGGCAAGCTCGGCGGCAAGCCGCAGTGACCGAGGAGTCTTGACGCATGCATCTCGTGCAAGATCCGAACGCTCCGGCCTCGCAGCTGATAACGTTCGACCAGTTTCTGTCCGTCGATATTCGCGTCGGGACGATCGTCGCCGCGGCCCCCTATCCGGAGGCGCGAAAGCCTGCGCTCAAGCTGAAGATTGATTTCGGTAGCGGCATCGGCATCAAGCAATCCAGTGCGCAGATCACGCGGCACTACGATTGCGAGACGCTTATCGGGCGGCAGGTGGCAGCGGTGGTGAATTTTCCGCCGAGGCAGATCGGCAAGTTCATGTCGGAAGTGCTGACGCTCGGATTTCCGGACGAAGCGGGCGAAGTGGTTTTGTTCAAGCCGGACATCACGGTCCCGAACGGCGCGCGGCTTTTCTAGAAATTGAACCGTCATCCTCGACCGAGCGCGCCTTGGCGCGTCGAAGGCCGGGGATCCAGCGTGAGGCTCGCCGAAGGCACAAGAGTATTTGGCGTCTTTGACGATTCTTGTGCTGGATCCCCGAACGCGATCGCGTTCGGGGATGACGATAAACGCGTCGCTACTTCTTCGCGTGGCCAATGGCCCAGACGTAGGCGGCGACGGCCTTCACTTGATCACCCGTCAGTTCCACGCCGCCCTTCGGCGGCATGGCTCCGGCATGCGCCTTCGGAGTTTCGACGCCTTCGACGATCGTCTTGGTGAGACCTTCGAGGCTGCCGTCGCTCCATAGCCATGTTCCGGCCGTGAGATCCGCTCCGACGGGACTGCCGACACCGCCCGCGCCATGGCAGCCGGCGCATGTTGCGTCCGCCACCTCGCCGTCGAAGATCTTCTTGCCGAGCGCGACCTGATCGGCCGTCCCACCGGGAGGAACGGGAAGCGACGCAGCGCCCGCGTCCGGATGAATGCCCTCTGGTGGAAGGACGTTCTTGTCGCCAGAAGCCACAGCCTTGATCTCGGGAGCCGCGTCCAAGTCCTTCGAGTTCGGATCGCCGACATAAGTCACGCGCCAAACGCGACCTGCAACGTCATCCGAGATGAAGAGCGCGCCATCCGGAGCGACTGCAAGACCTGACGGGCGATGCGGCGCGCTGCCAGGATCCTTGTGCGCACCGGCAAAGCCATCGGCGAAGACAATGTATTTTCCGGTCGCCTTACCATCGGCAAACGGTTGATAGACGACGTTGTAGCCGCCCTGCGGACCGGGAGCGCGATTCCATGAGCCGTGAAACGCGATGAACATGCCGTCGCGATAAGGCTCAGGGAAGGCCGTGGCCTTATAGATCTTCATGTCGTTTGGCGCCCAGTGTGCCGGGAAAAACGCGACGGGGCCGAGTTTATCGGCACATCCTTCGACTTTCTTGCCGCCGTCGCCGCCGTATTCGGGAGCGAGAACGAGCTTCTGCTGGAAGCCGTCGAAATAGCAGCGCGGCCAGCCGTAGTCGCCGCCGTTCTTCAGTTCGACGACTTCTTCGGCGGGAAGATCGAAGCCCTGCTGCGCGGTGTAAAGTTCGGGCCAATCCTCGCGCAATTGATCGCGGCCATGCTGGGTTATGTACAGCTTGCCGCTCTTATCGAAGTCGAAGCCTTCACCGTTGCGAATGCCGGTCGCGTAGCGTTCGGCAGGCGAAAACTTCTGATCGAGCTTATTGGCGTCGTACTTCCAAACTCCGGCACGTGTCTCCTGCTCGGTGCAGGGATCGTTTCCTTTCGAATGCGGCATGCGGTTCTTGATCTCGCAGGTGTTCGTCGCCGAACCCATACTGACGAACAGGGCTCCATTCGCATCGATGATGAAGGGATGCATCGGATGGTCACCTGTAATGGGAATTCCCGACACCACCGTTTCGCCTTTGCCTTCGGGCGCGATCTCGCCGTCTTTCAGCGGATAGCGAACGATACGGTCGTTGATCTCGGCATAGACGTAGTTCTTGTAGAGGTAGACTCCGGTGCCGCCCTTGCCGCCCTCCGCCTGCGTTTCGCCAAAGCGTTTGACGAGGTCGGATTTTCCCGCGCCCTTCGTGTCTTTCAAAGCGACGATGAAGCCGCCAGCGGGAAGATCGTTGTTCTTATAGTAAACCCCGCTCCACGTGTTGACGTAGAGCGTTCCATCCGGAGCGACGACCATCTGACGAGCGTGGCCGATGTTGTCTGCGAAGATCGTCGCGCAGAAGCCCTTCGGCAGGCTGAGGCCGCCATTGTCTCCGGGACATTCGGCGGCGTGCGATGTGCTCGCTCCGACCAACTGAGTGGCGAGCGCGAACGCGAGCGCCATCGGTGCCGCGAACACCGATGCGCGCAATGATGCGTTGAATTGCATGTTTCTTCTCCTGGAAGCGAACTTGGGAGGCTCGGGCCTGCAATGGCCCGGGCCGCAATCAGTTGCCGAGGGGCAATGGTACGACTTGGAAGGGAAGCTTAGGCGGCCCGTTCTCCTTGGCGCCGAAGAGGTGCGAAAGCTGGCCTTCTCCGACCCAGAGCGTACCGCCCACCTTCGCGACCGATGTCGGGCCGCCCATGCCATCCTTCAAGGTCTCGATTTCGACTTTGTCACCGTTCACCGTCACACGATCCACGGCGCCGCCGCCTTCCGCCATAAGAAAAGTATTTCCGCTCAGATGACGCAAGGCATCGGGGTTCTTAATGGGCCGCGAAGTTTCCAACTTCGTGACAGCTCCGGGAGCGCCATCCTTCAACGCGATGCGAAAGAATTCGTTACCGCCGTATGTGTTCACATACAGGTTGCCATCATCGCCGAGCGCGATGCCGTCGAGGCCCGCGCCATTCTTTGGGACGAGGAGATCATTCTCGAGCCAAACTTCAAGATCTTTGGCGCCGGGCTTTAGCCGAAGAATTTGAGGTGCGGACGTGTTGGTCACATACATTGTGCCGTCCGGGGCGATGACCATATCGTTGCAGACGTGATTTTTGCCCGGAAACGCCGCGCTGAACTTGCCGTCGCCGGTCGCGAGATCGAAGCCTTTGAGATAAGCTCCCTCGACCGAACTTGGCCCCGGTACGCCCAGCGCCGAGATGTCGTTCGAGCATACCCATAGCGTATTCGTTTTCTCGTCGACCAAAACGCCGAAGGTCGTACGCGTATCGAACGCGCCAGGCTTGATCCACATCTCTGCCTTGTGTTGTCCCGGCTTGACGCGCGCCACACCGCCGGACGCTAAACTGCTGATGTAGAGCGTGCCATCTGAGGCCGCCGACATGCTTTCCGGGTATGCCCGGTCACCGGGAATTTCAATAGGTTTCAATTCGTCTGTCATCGCAACGGATGCGAAAGCAGACGAACAAGTAAATGCCAGCACCGCCAAGCGGCCCCGTCGTTTCCACGCGCTCATAGTTCCTCCCATCGACGTTAGGTTCTTGCGGAACCCTTTTTCCGTTGTTGCATTTTTAGATTACGATCATAAATTAATTGATCTGTAAACTCCGTCTTCGCTGAACGCGTCAAGCGTCCGTGCGATCCATCAGTGAGCCACGACGTCGAGTTCCTTTTGCGCGGCGATCGCTAGCAAGCTCGACATTTTGGCTGGCCTCTTTCGGGATCGAATTTCCGCAGAATTCTGAGACGTCGATGCGTACGAGCGCCTCCAGTACGTTGTTCAGGAGATGAGTTCGCCGCGTGTCGGATATAGCTTAATAGCTATTTCGAATCCATCATTCGATTAAATGTCTCATCCTGGGTCTTCTCATGTCACGCGCGACACAGCGCGCTTACCGACAATCGCGGTAGACGAGCGCAGAACGCGCAACTGTGGTATTCAGCAGGCGCATAACATTCGGACGTGCCACCTTCCGAATACGGAGCCGTATCATGCCGCGATTTTCACCTATGTCGTTCGCATTCGCTCTTTCTGCCACTGGCGCAGGGTTACTCTCCTCGCTTCCCTCCCCCTCTCTCGCGGCGTCCGGAGACCGGATCGGCGATGCGGTGGTCATCACCAACATAGTCATGGCGGACTTCGCCAAGAAAGAGCGGCGTCTCGCACGGGGCGACAACGTCCGGCAAGATGAGATCATCGAGGTCAACACCGACGCGCAGGGCGAATTCAAACTCGATGACGATACGAAACTCGCGCTCGGGCCTGGCTCGCGGCTGGTGCTCGACAAGTTCGTCTACGACAGCGACAAGAAAGCGGGCTCCATCGTCATGGAGATGGCGAAGGGCGCGTTCCGCTTCATCACGGGCGTCGCAGCGAAGCCAACTTACGTCATCAACACTCCGAACGCGTCGATCACGGTGCGCGGAACGATCTTCGACACTTACGTGCTTCCGGATAAATCCGTTTGGGTGCTTCTCCACGAGGGCGCGATCGAAGCGACAGGAAGGAAAAACGTCTGCCGTGTTCTCGACCGGCCCGGCCAGATGATGCACATCGCGGCGGATGGCACGGTCACGGGCCCGTTCAACTGGAGGAAGCTGCCCGACAACAACGCAATCGCGTTCGATACGGCGTTTCCATTTGTCATCAATACGCCGACTATCGATCCCAATCCGTTGCTGACGCGCTCGCAGATCATCGAAGCCAATCTTGCGGACGAACCGGACCAAAAGTGTTTGAACCCGCATCCGCAGATCATCCCGGCTCCGCCGGTCAAGACGAAGAAGGCTCAGGCGCCGCCAAAAAAGACGCCGCCGAAAAAGAAGGTCGCGACGCGCAAGCCCAAGGGTGACGGTGGGTACGGCGACGACTGCCCGGATTGCATGACCGGCATGGGCATTGTCATCGGCGGTGGCATGGGCGGCTTTGGCGGCGGCCATCGCGGCGGGGGCGGATATGGTGGAGGCGGCTACGGCGGTAATCGCGGACGCTGACCAAAGATTTTTGGATGCGCGCCGGGGCTGCTCTGCCTTAGGCGCGCAAGGCGACGTCGCCAGCGCTCTTGCGGTAATAATCGGCCATACCGCTGCTCGCGTGGTCGAGGCAGTCGCGCAGCGCTTGTGTCAGGCGAATGGGATCTCCATCGCTTCGCGCGGCGAGAAAAGCCGCATGGGCTTGCTCCCATGCACGGAAGCTCTCGGTTTGCGCGAACGCTTCGTCTCCAAGCAACGCGAATATGATCTCGGGGCGATCCTTGCCGCGCGGGGTGACGGCTCCGAGTTCGAGCAGCGCGAAGTGCGGCGCTTCCGCTGCTGTCCGCTCGCCGACAATAATGCTGGCGGCGTAAGCCTTCGTCGCCTCTTCGAAGCGTGCTGCAACATTCACCGCGTCGCCGAGCACCGAATAATCGAAGCGCTGCGGCGAACCAACGTTGCCAACGACGCACTCGCCGGTGTTCAAGCCGATGCCCATGCGAATTGGTGCGACAGGTTTCCCGCTCGTCCGGCTTTCCGCTTCGAGCTCCGCATTGAGGTGCTTCAAAGCATCAAGCATGGCGAGCGCTGTGCGACAGGCGTTGGCGGCGTGGGCGGAGTCTGGAAGCGGCGCATTCCAGAACGCCATCACCGCGTCGCCCATGAATTTGTCGATCGTTCCGCTGTGCCTCAGAATTTCGTCGGTCAACGGCGTGAAGAGGCGGTTGACGAAGCGGATCAGCTCTTCCGCGCGCATGCCTTCGGAAATTTTCGAGAAGCCGCGGACGTCCGCAAAAAGGAGCGTAACCGCGCGGGTCTCGCCGCCGAGCTTCAGCTTATCGCGGTTTCTCGCGAGTTCTTCGACGAGCGGCGCGGAAACATAGTGGCCGAATGCCGAGCGTATTTGCGCGCGCTCGATCTCCGACCTCAGATAGCTCGTCAGCGAGACGCCGAGATACAGTATGGCGACCGCAAGCGAGGGATAGACCGGATCGAACAGCAACCCGGCGGCCGAATATGCAAACCAGGAGAAGGCTATGATCGATACTATCGCGCCGATGCCGATGGCGGCCGCGATCAACGCTCCCGACCTTTCGATGAGCCACGCCACCAGTGCACCGACGATGACGAGGAAGGCGATCTCGGCTCCGGTTGCATAGGCGGGCCGCAGGAGTTGTTCGCCGGACAAGATCTGCTCCAAGGCCTGAGCGTGGATCTCGACGCCTGGAACGGCCGGTTCAAGCGGGGTCGCGCGGAGATCGAGAAGGCCAGTGGCCGTCGCGCCGATGATGACGTGGCGACCTTTCACGTCTCCGGGATCGAACGTACCTTCGATCACGCTAAGCGCCGAGATCGTTCGCCGCGGATCGTCAGGCGCGAACTTCAACCATAATTCGCCGCGACCATCGGTCGGGAGGATCGTCGATCCAACGCGAACGCTCTCTATGCCCGTCTTTTGTCCGAAGGCCGAGACGCCGCTGCCGCCCGACGACTTGATGAAGATTGTCGATTGCGCGGTGCCGACGCGAAACGCTTCCAACGCCAGCGACGGGTAAAGTGCGCCCGCGATCGAGACGAGCAACGGTATGCGCCGGACGACCTGATCGCTCGACGGCAACCAATTGACGGCTCCCACGCCGTGCGCGGCCTTTGTCAGCAGAGGCAGCGTTTCGACCCCGCCGGAGAATGCATGGACAAATTGAGCCGGATCGTCGCCCGCGAAGGATATCGAACCCGGATACCTCGAAATCGCGTGTGTGCCGCCCGAACTTCCTGCGACACCAAGCACCACCGGCGCGGCGGCGATAGCGTCAGCCAGTAGCCCATCATTTGCGGGGAGCCGACCCAGCTCAGCAATCAAGGGCTGGCGGCTTTGATCGCCTGCCAGCGAGCGGGCCAACTCATCGGGAGAGAGGCGGTCGGGCTCCGCGAGCACCACATCGAACGTAATCGACGCCGCGCCTGCCGCCGCGAGCTTCTTCACGATCTCGGCCAGACGGATGCGGGGCCATGGCCATTGCCCAATGCGTGAGAGGGATGCCTCATCGATGGCGACGATGCGCACGGGAAACGACGGATCGGCCGCGCGCGGGGCGCTTCGGTTATAGGAATCGAAAACCGATAACCGAAGGCGGGCGACAGGCTCCGGATCCGCAATGCGGAGCGCGACGCACCCGGCCAGCACGGCCATCGCGATAATGAGGGCGACCGGCAGACGATTCGTTCCGAGTTTCATGCTGAGGGAGGCTCCGCTGCCGGTACTAACCGATCGGGTCGCAACCGCTGTGTGGACTAACGACGTCTCGCACGCAGCATATCGTGCGGCATAGTACTCCACATAACTCCTTCATCACGCCGGAAACTTTCGAGTTCTTCGTTCGTATCCGTACGAGTGCGGGAGCGCACAAGATAAGTGAACTCGCCTAAGCCAACTGGGTGACTGAACGTTCATTTTTTGGGCTTGCTCGCGCCAACTTTCCGCATAGTCTTAAAAACATCATAAATCGGGCGGGCAGCCTTTTATTTTGAGGGAATGGGGCGGTTTGGAAAATAAGTCATCGTTCTTGGGGAGGCACTTCGGGGTTCACTCTGGTTTCGTCACGGCGCTCTGTGCTGCGTTTCTTCTCGGCACGCCTGAAGTCAGCCGGGGAGAAGTCGGATCGGAAGAACCCCGGGTCGTTACGCTCGGTCCTCTCGGGGACGTACGCGAAGTCCCGGATAGCGATTTTCCCTATGAACTCCGAAAGATAGCCGACAAGCTCGAAAGCCCGTGGTCGATCGCCTTTCTCCCGGACGGGCGGATACTCGTGACGGAGCGTCCCGGCCGCTTGCGGGTGATCGAAGGCGATCGATTGCTCCCCATGCCAGTGGCGGGCGTGCCGGCAGTCCTATGCTGCAGTCATTCCGGATTGCTCGATATTCTCGTCGATCCCGATTTCCGGAGTAATCACCGGATATTTCTCAGCTATATGCACGGAACTCCGGAATCGGGAACGATTCGCATATCCAGTGCCATTCTCGAAGGAATGGAACTTGTCGATAAGCGGGTTATCTTCGAAAGTCGGCCGGCAGCGAATGGTCTCGACCAAATCGGCGGGCGTCTAGCATTCGGTCCCGATCATGCGCTTTATCTGACAATTGGCGACCGCTTCCAAATGGAGCGGGCGCAAAATCTCCTCGACGATGGCGGCAAGATTATCCGCATCAACACCGACGGTTCGATCCCGAGCGACAATCCTTTCGTCGGCCGCAGCGATGCGCTCCCGGAAATCTACAGCTACGGGCATCGCAATCCGCAAGGATTGATCGGCAATGTTGGCGACGGCCAGCTCTGGGCCATCGAGCAAGGCCCCAAAGGCGGCGACGAACTCAATCTCATTACGCCCGGCGGAAACTATGGCTGGCCGCTCGTGACTTACGGCACCAATTACGACGACACGATTATCTCCGACAAGACGTCGGCACCGGGCATGATCGATCCCATTCATTATTGGGTCCCGTCGCTGGCGACAGCGAACCTCGTTTCCTACTATGGCAACGTCATGCCTGACGATTGGCGCGGCGACTTCCTTATCGGATCTCTGGCGGGCGAATGCCTCATTCGGCTGCGCATGGATTCGGGCCGCGTAGTGAAGGAAGAGCGCTATCTTCATCACACCATCGGGCGCATCCGCGACGTTGCGGTCGGGCCGGACGGGTATATCTATCTGCTGCAGGACAGCAGCGAAGCAGCGCTCTATCGCATCGAACCGCTGAACGATCTGGTGGCGCGCGCTCGGTCGCCACAATAGCCGCGGCGCGGCTCTCTACCAGATGTCAAGAAATCGTACGGGCCGGATCAAACGATCCGGCCCGTTTCTGTTAAACCTCGCGCCAGGACGGCTGCGACAGGAGTAGAAAATGGCTGACCGGCTTAAGGGCAAGATTGCGATCATTTCAGGCGGTGCGACGGGCATGGGCGGTGCCTCCTCGCTTTTATTCGCGGCGGAAGGCGCCACGGTCGGCGTCATCGACCGCAACGAGGAAGCCGGCTGCGCCATAGTCGACCAGATCGTTGCCGCGGGCGGCAAAGCAGTATTCGCGGCGGCTGACGTCGCAGATGCCGCGCAGGTCAACAATGCTGTCGCCAAGGTGACGTCGGCGATCGGCCAAGCCAACGTGCTGTTCAACCATGCCGGTACGATCATCATCAAGCCGTTCCTCGAGACGACCTTGAAGGAATGGGAATGGCTGATGGGGATCAACGTCACCAGCATGTTCCTCATGACCCAGGCCGTGCTGCCCGGAATGCTCGAGATGGGCGGTGGCTCGATCGTGTGCACGTCGTCGATCTCGGCCATCGCAGCAACGCCATTGGAGACCGCCTACAATACGTCGAAGGGCGCCTGCCATATGTTCGCGCGCTCGATCGCGGTCGAGTATCGCGATAGGGGCATCCGCTGCAACGCCGTCTGCCCCGGCTTCGTCGCGACGCCTCACGGCCTGCGCGAAGTCGCTGAGTTGCAGAAGCTTGGCGTCGATGCTTCGGAGGAAGCACTCGCCGTTCAGCAAGGTCGCCTTTGCAAACCTGAAGAAGTGGCCAACGCCGCACTATTTCTTGCGAGCGACGAAGCGAGCTTCATCAACGGCGCGCACCTCTTCGTCGACAACTGCTTCACGGCGGTTTGAAACGTCATCCTCGAACGCGTGAGCGTCGCGAGCGCGTTCGGGGATCCGGCCGAGGATGACGGTGCGAGGCTGAGCTAGCCTAGCAGCTCGGGGCCTTTCTGACCCTCGAGCAGGAATTGGGATTCATCCTTGAGCGCGACACCCGTCAGGCCGCGCCGGAAGGCTTCACGCAACAGCCACGCGGTTTTAAATGCGCCCTCTTCATAGGACAGTCCGCGCTGACGGATGTTCGAGATGCAGTTGCGATCCGCATCCTTGATGCCAACGCGGGGCGACAGCGTGAGATAGACACCAAGGCTGTCAGGCGATGACAGACCCGGCCGCTCGCCGATCAGGACGAGCACAGCCTTGCCGCCCAGAATTTCGGCGGCTTCGTCGCCCAGCGCGACACGTGCATCGTCGGCGAGCAAGACCGGCGACAACTTCCACCCGGCTTTGACGGCATGGGGAAGCAGCGCGGACATGTAAGCCACCGTGTTCGCCGAGACGCCCATCGACGACAATCCATCACCGACGACCACGACGAGATCCGGGCGGCCGTTCTCCATCTCCGCCGTGCGCATCAGCGCTTCCCGCGAATGGTCGGAGAGTTTGCGGCCGAGATCCGGCCGGCGCAAATATTCGGAACGGTCGTGCGTGGCGCTGGCGATCCGGAGCGTCGCCAGACCGAGATCGGCGAGGCCCTTTTCGATGGGCGTCCAGTCGATGGGGGTCGTCACGGCGTCGCGCGCCATTGCGTGCGACAGCGCGAAGTTCAGAACCTCATGCGTCGGAAGCGCCGAGCCCGAGCGGCCGAGGCCGATGCGGGCGTCTGTGAATTGTTTGAGATTGGCCCAGGGATCCGCTGTCATCTTAGGCCGCCAGTGCTTGAGCGTGGGTGAGAAGCGGATTGCCCGGACGATGCGGCGCGAGGTGGCCGCTCGGATCCGTGACGCCGATCTTGGTGAGCCACGCGTCGAACTCCGGCGCGCGCTTCAAGCCCAGCGCCTCGCGGACGTACAGCGCGTCGTGGAACGAGGTCGACTGATAGTTCAGCATGATGTCGTCGGCGCCGGGAATCCCCATGATGAAGTTGACGCCGGCAGCGCCGAGCATCATCAGCAGGATGTCCATGTCGTCCTGATCGGCTTCGGCGTGGTTGGTGTAGCAGATATCGCAACCCATCGGCAGCCCGAGGAGCTTGCCGCAGAAGTGATCTTCGAGGCCGGCGCGGATGATTTCCTTGCCGTTGTAAAGATACTCGGGGCCGATAAACCCAACGACGGTGTTGACGAGGAGCGGCTTGAACTGACGCGCAACGGCGTAAGCTCGGGTTTCGAGCGTCTGCTGATCGCAGCCATGGTGCGCATCGGCCGAGAGCGCGGACCCCTGCCCCGTCTCGAAGTACATGCAGTTGTCGCCGACCGTGCCGCGCTTCAGGCTCAGGGCGGCGTCTCGGCCTTCCTTCAAGTGCGAAAGCTTGACGCCGAACGAGTCGTTGACGCCCTCCGTTCCGCCGATCGACTGGAAGACGAGATCGACCGGCGCGCCTTTCGCGATGGCGTCGATCGTCGTGGTGACGTGGGTCAGCACGCAGCTTTGCGTCGGGATTTCGAAACGGCGGATGACGTCATCCATCATGACGAGAAGATCGGTGATCGCAGTGATATTGTCGCTCGCCGGGTTGATACCGATGACGGCGTCGCCGGAGCCGTACATCAGGCCATCGACGATAGAGGCCGCAATGCCCTTCTTGTCGTCTGTCGGATGGTTGGGCTGGAGACGCGCTGACATATGACCCGGCAGGCCGATGGTGTCGCGGAACTTGGTGACGACGTGCGCCTTCTTCGCGCCGAGCACGAGATCCTGATTGCGCATGATTTTCGAGACGGCGGCCACCATTTCCGGCGTCAAACCCGGTGCGAGCGCGGAAACCTTCTGCGGCGTCGCCTTCTCCGACAGCAGCCAGTCGCGGAATTCGCCGACGGTCATGTGGGAAACCGGGGCAAAGGCCGCGGTGTCATGCGTGTCGACGATCAGGCGCGTGACGTCGTCCTGCTCGTAGGGAATGATGACTTCATTCAGGAATTGCTTCAGAGGGACGTCCGCGAGCGCCATCTTGGCGGCGACATTCTCGGCGGCAGACTTGGCTGCGACGCCCGCCAGCACGTCACCCGAGCGCGGCGGCGTCGCCTTGGCCAGAAGCTCTTTCAAGGATGAGAATGTGTAGGTCGTCCCGCCCGCGTGCACCCGATACATGGCTCGTCTCCAGAATTCGCCGGTTGCTCGCTCAATAATGTCCTTCAACGCGCCGCGTGCAAGCTTCAATTGGTGCCATTAGCAGCTCATTTGCAGGGCAGGTCAATTCATGCGCACTTGGCCTCGCAGTCGGCGGACGACACAGTGGACGGCCCGAATTTGGCGAGAGCAGCGACGCCAGCGGTGAAGACGTCCATCGAATCGTCGAACGCCGCATTCGGATCGAGCGTCTGCAGGGCCGGAATCAATTCGCGCGTCGCCCGGTAGGTTTCGGGGTCGAGGGCGTTGAGCTCGGTTTCCTGCGCGGGCCCGATGGGCCGCAACAAGCCCTCGGCTTCCGCCAGTGCGAAGCCGAGCACGAACGAATAGAAGGCCAGTCCCAAGCCTGCAGCAGACTCATCCGAGAGACCTGCGTTCCGAAGTGCGCGATAGACGATCTCGCTCGAGATGTGGTCGGCGGGTCCTGTCGCGTTGTAGCGGAAATGCAAGGGAAAGACGCGCGGGTGGTGGTGCGCGAGGGTGCGATACGCCTTTCCGACTGCCTTCAGATCTCCGCGCCAGTCCTGAGTTGCCGCCGGCATCTCGACGCTCCGAAGCCCGTGATCGGCGATCGCCCGAAGCAGCTCATCCTTGGAGCCGAAGTGATGCAGAACCGTCATCGGATCGACGCCGATAACGGCCGCGACCTTGCGGATGGAAAATGCAGCTTCTCCGAGCGCTGCGAATAAATGAAACGCGGCGTCCAGGATTTCGGATTTCTCGACGCCCCGTCGCGCACGAGATTTAGACTCAGCAGCCATACCCTGCCTCTTGACTTCTACACCGTAGAACTTACACTGAGAACGTCCGAAACGCAAGTTTGGCTTACGGTGATGGCAAATTTCGTTTGCGTCAGCGATTGAGTTGTAATTGCCGCCAACGGATCGCATGCACGGGAACATGGCGTTATGGCACTGTCGCGCATCGAGTTTCCGGCTTATTACATGGGCGGGGATATTCCCCGCTGCCATGAGGCGTCGCCCGCGATGATCAGCGCCCCACATCCCAAGCGCGAGCTACTGAAGCTCTGCGCGCGCATCGGCTACACGCCGCACTGACGCCACCCAGCTTTGCCGCCGTTCGGGTTTCTACGCCCGATTCAATTTTCTCTTTTCGCCGGAGGCTTCCACGTGTCCAACCGTGTTCAGACCAAGCAGATCCAACAGCTCGACTCGGAGCATCATCTTCATCCGTTCTCAGATCATCAGTCGCTGAGAGCGAGCGGCAACGTCCGCGTCATCGTCAAGGGCGAAGGCCCGTACGTTTTCGACAGCGAAGGCCACCGCATCCTTGACGGCATGGCAGGCCTTTGGACGACGAACATCGGCTACGGCAACAAAGAACTTGCCCAAGCCGCCTACGATCAAATGGTCGAACTGCCGTTCTACAATACGTTCTTCAAAACGACGCATCCGCCGGTCGTGGCGCTTTCGCGCAAGCTGGCCGAGATCGCGCCTGCGCATCTCAACCAAGTGTTCTTCGGTTCGTCGGGCTCGGAATCGAACGACACGGCGATCCGCCTGATCCGCCATTACTGGGTTCTCAAAGGCGAGCCGAAGCGGCGCATCATCATCAGCCGCAAGAATGCCTACCACGGCTCGACGATTGCGGCCGGCTCGATGGGCGGCATGAGCCACGTGCATCAGCACAGCTATCCGGTCTACGAGGGCTTCCGCCACGTGATGGATCCTTACTGGTACGGCGACTCCTTCCCCGGCGAGACGCCGGAAGAGTTCGGGCTTCGTGCCGCGCGCGCCATCGAAGAAGAAATCCTGCGCTGCGGACCAGAGAACGTCGCGGCGTTCGCAGGCGAGCCGGTGCAAGGCGCGGGTGGTGTCAAGATCGCCCCATCGACCTATTGGCCGGAAGTGCAGCGCATCGTCGACAAGTACGGCATCCTGCTGCTCGCGGACGAAGTCATCACCGGTTTTGGACGCGTCGGCACCTGGTTTGCCTCGGATTTCTACGGCATCAGGCCGAACCTGATCACGTTCGCTAAGGCGGCGACGTCGGGCTACATCCCGCTGTCGGGCGTCCTCGTCGACGATAAGATCGTCGAAGCGCTGATGGCGAAGGACGACGACTTCAATCACGGCTACACGTTCTCCGGTCACCCGGTCGCGTGCGCCGTCGCGCTGAAAAACCTTGAAATCATGGAACGCGACCGCCTCGTGCCGAAGGTCAAGGAGACGACCGGACCGGCGCTCGCGAAACTTCTCGGGCGCTTCAAGGATCATCCGCTCGTCGGCGAGGTTCGCAGCGTCGGCATGCTCGGTGCTATCGAACTCGTCGCGGATAAGAAGACGCGCCGGCGTTTCGACAATCCGGGCCGGGTCGGCCTCATCTGCCGCGATCACTTCTTCCGCGAAGGGTTCATCATGCGCGCTGTGTGGGACACGATGGTCTGCGCGCCGCCGCTGACGTGGATGGAAGAGCAGTTCGAGGAAGCAGGAAAGGTCATCCAGAAGGCCCTCGATCAAACGCTCGCAGCCGTGCAGGGAGAAATGGCGGCATGAGCAGGCCAATTATCGCCATTGCCTGCAGCACCGGCGTTACGAGCGAACTGGCCGCGGACGCCGTGGGGCGAAAATATTCGCTCGCGGTCGCGGAGGTTTCCGAGTGCCAGCCGCTGCTGTTGCCGGTTGCCGCAGGCACTGCCGACATCAACACCATTCTCGACGTCGCGTCCGGCATTCTACTGCCGGGCGCGGTGGCGAACGTGCATCCGGAGCACTATGGAGACGAAGAGCCGGTCATTCCCGAAGCCATCGATCGTGACAGAGATGCGGTGACGTTGCCGCTGATCCGCGCTGCGGTCGAGCGAAAGGTGCCGATCCTCGCGATTTGTCGGGGGTTCCAGGAACTCAACGTCGCCCTCGGCGGGACGCTGCATCAGGCTGTTCATACGGTCGAGGGTTATGCCGACCATCGCGAACCGAAGGTTACGGACTTCGACGTGATGTTCGCCGTTCGCCATACGGTGACGCTCAAAGGCGAACTCCGGAAATGGCTCGGCCAGGACGAGATCACCGTGAACTCGCTGCACGGACAAGGCATCAAAGACCTCGCCAAGCCGCTCGTTGCCGAAGCATTCGCGGAAGATGGCCTCGTCGAGGCCGCGCGCGTTGTTGCAGGCAATCCGTTTTCCCTCGGGGTGCAATGGCACCCCGAGTGGCTCGTCTCTTCCAACCCCGCATCCCTGGCACTGTTCCGCCGCTTCGGCGACGCTGCGAGAGGCATGATCGCAAAAGGCCAGGCCGCATGACCGATACGTTCCTAAGCGTCGAAGAGACAACAGCATTCCTCGACGCCAATCCCACCGTCTCGTGGATCGATATTCTGCTGTTCGACATGAACGGCATGCCGCGCGGAAAGCGCGTGCGGCGCGGCGATCTCGTCAGCGTTGCAAAGAGCGGCCTGTTGCTCCCGGCCTCGGTCTATGTCCTCGATCCGCGCGGTAACTCGATCGCCGAGACAGGGCGCCTCTGGGAGACGGGTGATCACGATATTCCATTTCGCGTTCTCTCCGGCACGTTGAGGCCGATCCCGGTCGGCAAATGCTCTCACGGCCAAGCGGTGATGGTGCCGGTCGACGCGTGCGATATGGATCCGCGCTCCGTGCTCGCGACCCAAGTCGACCGCCTGGGCCAAGCAGGGCGAAAGCCTATCGTCGCTGTCGAACTCGAATTCTATGTGACGCGCCGCAATCCCGACGGCAATTTCAGCCTCGTCACCCCTCCGGGGCTTTCGGCCGATCCCGAGCGTCCGATGACGTTCGGCTTCGAGGAGATGGATACGCTCGGGCCGTTCATCGACGATGTATATCGCATCGCGGAAGCGCAGGGCTTGCCCCTCGACGCAGTGATGCAGGAATCCGGTCCCGGCCAGTTCGAGATCAACCTCAAGCACAGCGAAGCGATGTCGGCAGCGCTCGACGGCGTTCTGCTGAAGCGCGCAGTCAAGGCGGCGGCACGCCAGCACGATCTCGAAGCGACGTTCATGGCGAAGCCGCACCACGATTGGACCGGTTCCGGCATGCACGTGCACGTAAGCCTCGTCGATCCCGAAGGCAGGAACCTTTTTGAAGGCGATCCGATGACGCCGATGTTCCGCCAAGCGATCGGCGGCCTGCGCGCTTCGATGCCCGATTTCATGGCGGTCTGGGCGCAGTCTGCCAACGCCTACCGCCGCTACGTGCCGGAATCCTATGTGCCGATGTCGGCGCACTGGGGCTTCAACAATCGCACGGTGGCGCTGCGCGTGCCCTGCTGCAGCGGCCCGGCGACAAGGATCGAGCATCGCGTCTCAGGCGCCGACGCCAACCCGTACATGGTCATCGCGGGCATTCTCGCGGGCGTTTCTTACGGTATCGCCAACGGCATCGATCCGGGGCAGCATGCAGAAGGCAACGCCGAAGAGCTTGACGGCGCCCAGCTGCCGACGGCGTGGGTCAATGCGCTCGAAAAATTCCGTTCGTCGGAGATCGTTCGCGACACGTTCGGCGCGACGTTCCAAGACATTTACTATCGTCTGAAAGAGACCGAGCGGATCAGCTTCGAACGGGTCGTCACGGCGCTCGACTATGAGTGGTACGCTCAGGTTGCATAGGATTTTACGATCATGACATCGCTTGCACATTTCGAAGCCGTCGCCGGATCGATAAAGATTCCGGGCGAAGCCGTTATCGACGGCAAGCTCGCCGGCAGCGTTTCGGGAAAAACGTTCGCCAACGTCTCTCCGCGCAACGGCCGCATCCTCAATCATGTTGCGCAATGCGGGCCGGAAGACGTCGATCTTGCAGTCAAAAGCGCGCGTCGCGCCTTCGAGCAAGGCTCGTGGCGCAAGCTTCATTATCGTGAGAAGAAGCGCATTCTGTTCAAGCTCGCCGAGTTGATGGAGCGTGACATCGAAACACTTGCCGTGCTCGAAAGCCTCGATGTCGGCAAGCCGATCTCGAACGCACTCGGTGGCGACGTTCCTAACGCCATCCGCACACTCCGTTATTATGCAGAGGCGCTGGACAAGGTTTACGGCGAGGTTGCACCCGAAGCTCCGGACCGCTTCTCGTTTGTGCTGCACGATCCGCTCGGCGTTATCGGCGCCATCGTACCGTGGAACTTCCCACTGCACATGGCGATGTGGAAGGTCGCGCCCGCGCTCGCGATGGGCAATTCCGTTATTCTGAAGCCTGCGGAACAATCTCCGCTGACGGCCCTGAAACTCGGCGAATTGGCGCTTGAGGCTGGCCTCCCCGCCGGGGTTCTCAACGTCGTTCCGGGCTTCGGCGCAGAAGCAGGCAAGGCGCTTGCACTGCACAACGACGTCGACATGATCGCCTTTACCGGTTCCGGCCCCGTCGGCAAGCTGCTGATGCAGTATTCCGGACAGAGCAATCTGAAGCGCGTGAGCCTGGAGCTTGGCGGAAAATCTCCGCACATCATTTTCGCGGACTGCCCAGATCTCGACCGGGCTGCCACAGAAGCTGCATGGGGCATCTTCTATAATTCAGGGCAGGTATGCACTGCCGGATCTCGTCTCCTGGTACAGGACGCGATAGCCGATGATTTCACCAATCGGCTCATAACGGTTGCCCGAAAAATCGTTTCTGGCGACCCCCTGGAGCCGGCGACGACCTCGGGCGCCATGGTTAGCGAAGAACAAATGAAGACGGCACTCCGCTATATCGAAACGGCGAAACGCGAGGGCGGCTCTCTAGCCCTCGGCGGCAATCGCACGCTCGAAGAAAGCGGCGGTTTTTACGTCGAGCCGACCGTCTTCGCGGGTGTGACGCCGGAGAATACGCTGGCGCGCGAAGAGGTTTTCGGACCGGTGCTCGCCATCACGCGCTTCAAGGAAGCCGACGATGCGATCCGCATCGCCAACGACACGAACTATGGCCTCGCCGCCGGACTTTGGACGAAGGACATCACGCTGGCTCACCGCGCCGCGCGTGAGATCCGCGCCGGCCTCGTGTGGATCAACGGCTGGGACGCCTGCGATATCACTGTGCCTTTCGGCGGCTTCAAGCAGTCCGGCTTCGGCCGCGATCGCTCTCTGCACGCCTTACATAAGTATGCCGACCTCAAGTCGGTTTCGATCACCCTCTGACGCCAAGGAGACGATGCAATGAACATCAAATCCTCGACACCATTCCCCTCGGCGGCCTTCATCGACGGCGAGTGGGTCACCTCGAAGAAGACATTTCCGGTCGTCGATCCTGCAACGGGTGAGACGCTGGTGGACGTGCCAGATCTGACGCCCGACGATGCCAAGCGCGCCATCGATGCGGCGCACAAGGCGTTTCCGGCCTGGGCCGCGAAGACCGCCAAGGAGCGCGCTCAGATACTCCGCAAGTGGTTCGACCTCATCATCGCCGACACAGAAGCGCTGGCGCAGCTGATGACGGCCGAACAGGGCAAGCCGCTGGCGGAATCACGCGGCGAAGTCGCTTACGGTGCGTCTTTCATCGAATGGTTCGCCGAAGAAGCAAAGCGCGCTTACGGGCACACGATCCCGACGACGGTCGCGTCGCGTCGCTACCTCACAATCAAGCAACCGGTGGGCGTTTGCGCGGCGATCACGCCGTGGAACTTCCCCATTGCGATGATTACCCGCAAGGTCGGTTGCGCGCTGGCAGCCGGCTGCACCATCGTTGTGAAGCCTTCGGAAGAGACGCCGCTCTCGGCTCTCGCGCTTGCCAAGCTCGCGCAGGACGCAGGCGTCCCCCCGGGCGTGTTCAACGTTATCACGACGCTCGACGGCCCGGGCGTGGGCAAGGTGCTGACAGCAGATGACCGCGTGCGGAAGCTGACATTCACGGGCTCAACCGAAGTCGGCCGCATCCTCTATCGGCAGTGCGCTGACACCATCAAGAAGCTGACGCTCGAACTTGGCGGCAACGCACCGCTGATCATCTTCGACGATGCCGACTTGAAGCAGGCGGTCGCTGGCACGATGGCGTCAAAGTTCCGCAACGCTGGCCAAACCTGCGTGTGCGCGAACCGCATTCTCGTTCAGGCGGGCATCTTCGATACGTTCGTCGCGGCCTTGAAAGAGGCAGCCGCAAAGCTCGTCGTTGCGCCCGGCCGCGACGCCAAGTCGACGGTCGGACCGCTGATCAACGCGGAAGCCATCGACAAGGTGAAGTCGCTGCTTTCCAACGCAGTCTCGGCGGGCGCCAAGATCGAAATCGGCGGTAAGCCGGACGATCACGGTCCCCTCTTCTTCGAACCGACCGTCGTCACCGGCATCACGACCGAAATGACGATCGCGAACGAAGAGATCTTCGGGCCGGTCGCATCGTTGATCCGTTTCGAAACGGAAGCCGACGCCATCCGCATCGCCAACAGCACGCCGTTCGGACTTGCGGCGTACCTCTTCAGCCAGAACGTCTCGCGCGCATGGCGCGTGGCGGAAGCGCTCGAAGCGGGCATGGTCGGCGTCAACGAAGGTGTGTTCTCGAACGAAGTCGCACCGTTTGGTGGCATCAAGCAGTCGGGTCTCGGCCGCGAGGGTGCCGACGAAGGTCTTAACGAATATCTCGAGACGAAAATGATCGCCCTTGGCGGCATCAACGCCTAGCAGTCAAGTTTCGGCGGGGCATTTGCAGTAATGCTCCGCCGCAGAGGCATCGCACAGTTTTTTCTGACCCCGAACCACGAAGGATCTCAACTTCCATGGCTACCTCCGCCGAGCTTCAGGCCCGTCGCGTCGCTGCCGTTCCGCGCGGCGTGGGGAACGTGACGCAGATCTTTGCGAAGACCGCCAAGAACGCAGAGATCTGGAGCGAGGACGGAAAGCGCTACATCGACTTCGGAGCGGGCATCGCCGTCGTCAATACGGGGCACCAGCATCCGCGGCTCGTGAAGGCGGTGGAAGAACAGCTTAAATCTTTCAGCCACGTCTGCTTCCAGGTGACGCCTTACGAAAATTACGTAAGCCTCGCCGAGCGCCTGAACGCCGTCGCCCCGGTGCCGGGACCGGCGAAGACGATGCTTGCATCTACCGGAGCCGAAGCCGTTGAGAACGCGGTGAAGGTCGCACGCGCGTTCACAGGCCGGGCAGGCATCATTTCATTTGCAGGCGGCTTCCACGGGCGCACGCTCATGGGCATGGCGCTGACGGGCAAGGTCGTGCCCTATAAGAAGGGCTATGGCCCCTTCCCCGCGGAAATTTACAACGTCGAATTCCCGAACCTCTATCACGGCGGTAGCGTCGAGCAGAGCATTCAGAGCCTGAAGTCGCTGTTCAAGCACACGGCCGATCCGTCGAGCATCGCGGGCATCATCATCGAGCCAGTGCAGGGCGAAGGCGGCTTCAACGTCGTGCCGAAGGACTTCATGATCGCGCTTCGCAAGCTATGCGACGATCACGGCATTCTTCTCATCGCCGATGAAATCCAGACGGGTTTCGCGCGGACCGGCAAGATGTTTGCGATGGAACATTTCGGCGTGAAGGCCGATGTCGTCACCATGGCGAAAGGGTTGGCTGGCGGGCTGCCACTGTCCGCCATCGTCGGGCGCGCCGACGTGATGGACGCTTCGAACCCCGGCGGTCTCGGCGGCACCTATGCGGGCAATCCCCTCGCCTGCGCCTCGGCCCATGCCGTGCTCGACGTCATCGCGGACGAGAAGCTTTGTGATCGCGCCAACGCCATCGGCAAGATCATCATGGATCGTTGCTCGGCGCTGCAGGGGAATTCAAACCTCAACTGCATCGGCGACGTGCGCGGCCTTGGCGCCATGTGCGCGGTCGAACTCGTGAAGGACAAGGCGAGCGGCGAGCCCGCGCCCGAATTGACCGGAGCCCTGCTTAAGGCCGCGAGCGATCGCGGACTCATTCTGCTGTCGTGCGGCACATACGGAAACGTCATCCGCTTCCTCGTGCCGTTGACGGCGAGCGACGAACTCGTGCGCGAAGGCATGGACGTGTTCGAAGCGGCTCTGACAGAAGCCATCACTAAAGTCGCTTAATGTTTGGCCCCGGCGACTCCCCTCCGGGGAGCCCGCCACCGGGGTCGGTCGAAGGGATCAATAAATGAACGTACAGATCAAGCCGAACGACCTCGCATCCTTCTGGATGCCGTTTACGGCCAACAAGCAGTTCAAGGAGAATCCGAGGCTGTTCGTTGGCGCCAAGGACATGCATTACGTTACGAACGACGGCCGCAAGGTGCTCGACGGCACGTCCGGTCTCTGGTGCGTTAATGCAGGCCACTGCCGGCCGAAGATCGCGGACGCAATCAAACAACAGGTCGAGACGCTCGACTTCGCCGGCACGTTCCAGATGGGCCATACGCGCGCCTTCGAAGCGGCGAGCCGCCTGACGGCCATTGCGCCCGAGGGCTTCGACCACGTGTTCTTCACGAACTCAGGTTCGGAATCGGTCGAGACGGCGCTCAAGATGGCGCTCGCTTATCATCGCGCCAAGGGTAACGCTACGAAAGTGCGCCTCATCGGCCGCGAGCGCGGCTATCACGGCGTCAACTTCGGCGGCATGTCGGTCGGCGGCATTGGTCCGAATCGCAAGATGTTCGGAGCGCTCGTCGCGGGCGTCGATCATCTCCGGCACACGCACGACCTTGCGAAGAATGCTTTCTCGCGAGGCGAACCCGAGCACGGCGCTGAGCTTGCCGATGATCTCGAGCGTCTCGTCGCGCTGCATGACGCATCGACCATCGCCGCCGTCATCGTCGAGCCCGTCGCATGCTCGACGGGCGTACTGATTCCGCCGAAGGGATATCTGAAGCGTCTCGAAGCCATCGCGAAGAAGCACGATATCCTGCTTATCGCCGATGAAGTCATCACGGGCTTCGGCCGTCTCGGCGTGCCGTTCGGCTCGGACTATTTCGGTATTTCGCCAGACATCATCACGTCGGCCAAGGGCGTGACCAATGGCACAATCCCGATGGGGGCGGTGTTCGTCAAATCGCACATCCACGATGCCTTCATGAACGGCCCCGATTGGATGATCGATTTCTTCCACGGCTACACGTATTCCGGCCATCCGGTGGCTGCGGCTGCCGCCATCGGCACGCTCGACACCTATGCGGAAGAAGGCCTGCTGACGCGCGCGGCGGAGCTTGCACCCTATTGGGAAGAACGCGTCCACGCGCTCAAAGACATGCCGCACGTCATCGACGTGCGTAACATCGGCCTCATCGGCGCAATCGAGTTTGCGCCCGATCCGGCGCAACCCGGTAAGCGGGCCTACGATCGCTTCGTCAAGGCGTTCGAAGACGGCATTCTCGTCCGCCAGACGGGCGACATCATCGCGCTGTCGCCGCCGCTCATCATCTCGAAGGCAGAAATCGATCAGTTGTTCGATACCTTCGGCAAAGTGCTGAAGTCGATGAATTAAAATTGAGACCGTCATCCTCGACCGGGCGCAGCGAAGCTGCGTCGAAGGTCGAGGGAACCAGCGCAGACTCGTCGAAGACGCACTAGCGTGCCTACGGCGCTCCTTATGCTGGATCCCCGAATGCGACTGCTGCGCTCACGCATTCGAGGATGACGGAAGTAACAAATTCAAGCCGAGGTTTATCCAATGCATATGATCGAAAACGCCATCGATGGGCGCAAAACGGCGGTTCACGCGACGCGTACGCAGCCCGTTTTCAACCCGGCGACGGGGGAAGAGGTGGCGCGCCTTCCGCTTTCGAGCGCCGAGGATCTCAACACTGCCGTCGCGGCCGCGAAGAAAGCCGCCGTTTTGTGGGGCACGACGCCGCCGATGAAGCGCGTTCGTCCGCTCTTCAAGTTCAAGGAGCTTCTGGAGAAGAACGCCGACGAGATCGCACGCCTCATTTCGCGCGAGCACGGCAAGACGCACGCGGACTCGCTCGGAGAGTTGGCGCGCGGCATCGACGTCGTCGATTTCGCCTGCGGAATTCCGCATCTTCTGAAGGGTGAGTTCAGCCGCAACGTCGGCCCGGATATCGATAGCTGGTCAGACCGCCAGCCGCTCGGCGTCGTCGCGGGCATCACGCCCTTCAACTTTCCGGCCATGGTGCCGATGTGGATGTTTCCGGTCGCCATCGCTTGCGGCAACGCTTTCATCCTGAAGCCGTCGGAACGCGATCCGTCGGCACCGATGCTGATTTGGGAACTGTTCCAAGAGGCAGGTCTTCCGGCTGGCGTCTTCAACATCGTGCACGGCGACAAGACGATCGTTGATGCGATCCTCGATCATCCGGACATCGCGGCCGTCTCGTTCGTCGGCTCGACGCCCGTCGCGCAGTATATTTACGGACGGGGCACGGCGAACGGGAAGCGCGTGCAAGCGCTCGGCGGCGCCAAGAACCACATGATTGTGATGCCCGACGCCGACATGGATCAGGCAGTCGATGCGCTGATGGGCGCGGGCTATGGCTCGGCAGGCGAGCGCTGCATGGCGATCTCGGTCGCCGTTCCGGTGGGCGAGAAGACGGCCGACAAGCTCGTCGAGGCGCTCGCTCCGCGCGTGCGCGCGCTCAAAGTCGGCCCGGCTTCGGATCCTGAATCCGAAATGGGTCCGGTGGTGACCGCAGACGCCAAGCGCAAGATCACGTCGCTTATCGACAAGGGCGTCGCCGAAGGCGCGAAGCTCGTTGTCGACGGGCGCGGCCTCACGCTGCAGGGCTATGAGAACGGCTACTTCCTCGGCGGCACGCTGTTCGACAATGTCACGCGCGACATGACGATTTATCGCGAAGAAATCTTCGGGCCGGTGCTCGCGGTCGTGCGCGCCAAGAATTACGACGAGGCCGCCGACCTCATCAACACGCACGAGTACGGCAACGGCACGGCGATCTTCACGCGCGACGGCGATACAGCGCGTGCGTTCGCGGACAAGATCGAAGTCGGCATGGTCGGCATCAACGTGCCGCTGCCGGTGCCGGTCGCCTATCACTCGTTCGGCGGCTGGAAGCGGTCGATTTTCGGCGATCACGCCATCTACGGACCGGAAGGCGTGCACTTCTACACGCGCTTGAAGACAGTCACGGCCCGCTGGCCCGCCGGCATCCGGAAGGGCGCGGACTTCAACTTCCCGAGCCTGAAATAGGATTTGGAGGAGCGAACGGAGATCAGCCGTTCGCTCCTTATTCTAAAGTACTGCGGCATATCAGAAATTCGATCTTCACTTCAGGCTGACACAAGGCCCGCGTCCTCAGTTCATCGCAGCATGAACTTAAGTTCGCGAGATCCATTGCCTATGCCCCAATCCGCCACGACCACTCTTCCGGCACAGTCCGGCGCCGATCTCGACGGCCGCCTCTCTTTCCTGGAGCTGGACGAACATACCGCTTCGCAGCTCCGCGAGCTTAAGCCGCTTCTGATGCGGCATCTCCCGATCGCTCTCGATAAATTCTATGCGAAGATCAAAGTCACGCCCGAGGTCAGCCGCTTCTTCACGGATGACTCGCATATCAACCGCGCCAAGTCCGCCCAGCTCGGCCATTGGGGCGCAATAAGCTCGGGCGAGATCGACGGAACGTACGTCGGCAATGTCCGCCGTATCGGCCAGACGCACGCCAAGATCGGGCTTGAACCTCGATGGTATATCGGCGGCTACGCGCTGCTGCTTGAGCACCTCTTCGAAGCGATCATCGCCGAGAGCAGACCGAAAAGCCTTCTCGCCTTTAATCAGCAAACAGCGCAGCAAAACCTCGTCGCGAAGCTCGTCGCACTCACGAAGGCCGCGATGCTCGACATGGATTTCTCCATCTCGACGTACATCGAAGCCGCCGAGAACGCGCGGCTCAAAGCGGAAGCCGAGCGCCAACAAGTCCAAAGAGACGCCGAGGCCCGCCAGCGCGCTGCAGACGCGGAACGTCAGCGCATCCAAGAGGCGATCGCTGCGGAGCGAGCGGACGTACTCAAGGTTATCACTACAGCTCTCTCGGAACTTTCAAAAAAGAACCTTGCGCATCGGATCAGCGACGCACTTCCTGCCGAATTCGAACGCGTCGGCGGCGACTATAACTCCGCAAGCCGCCAGCTCGATCAAGCGCTCCAGGCCGTGATGCAGCGGATCGGCACAATAACGACCGCGACGGAGCAAATCCTTTCCGCGTCCGTCAATCTTTCGCAGCGGACGCAGACAACAGCGGCCTCGCTAGAAGAATCTGCCGCGGCGCTCGAAGAAACGACGGTTTCCGTGCAGAGCACCGCGGTTTCGACGACACGCATGCGAGAGCTGATCGCTCGCGCCAGCAAGCAGGCCGCGGACGGAGGCGCGATCGTCCAAGAGGCGGTTGGGGCAATGACGAAAATCGAGGGATCGTCAAAGGAAATCGGGCAGATCATCGGCGTCATCGACGACATCGCATTTCAAACCAATCTGCTCGCGCTCAACGCCGGCGTCGAAGCCGCACGCGCGGGTGAGCACGGGCGAGGCTTTGCGGTTGTTGCATCGGAGGTTCGTGCGCTTGCTCAGCGGTCGGCAGAATCGGCGCGCGCGATCAAGAACCTTGTTTCCACGGCGCAAGAAAATGTAGCGGATGGCGTCAAGCTGGTAACGACGACAGGCCACGTCTTCAGCGACATCTCCGACGCCATCGGCAATGTCAATTCGGTCATGACCGAAATCGCGGCCGCGGCACAACAACAGGCGTCCGCTCTTTCGGAGGTCAGCAGCGCCGTCGCCACGATGGATCACGACACGCAGGAAAATGCGGCAATGGCGGAAGAGCTGACGACATCGACGAATACGCTCGCTACCGAGAGCAATGAACTCAAAAGCCTCGTGACCGCGTTCGAGACGTCCGGCACGGCAGGCTCGGCGCACCCCGATGCGCCGCCACGGCTTCGCGTCGTCAGCTGATATATTAGGTTTTGCGAAACGGCAGAAATAGATACGGCGCCAGGATCAAACGTTCTGGCGCCGCTGTTGTTCGAAGCAGAATTCGGGTCGTCAGTTCGTCTTTGCAGCGTGTGCTGCCATACGCTGCTTGCAAGCGTCAGAAAGATCAGCCGAATGCTCAGTCAGGCAGGTACGGACCTGGCCCTTTTCGTGCGGAACGCTTGCGCAGAACTTCTGGATGTCGGCTTTGCAAGCGCCTTTGGCGGGCGCGGCTGCAGCGGTATCGTCCGCAGCAAGAGAGACAGCCGAGCCGAGCGTCATGGCGGCGGCGAGGACGAGAAAGAATTTCATAAATGCTCCCTGGGTTTTCGTTGCGAAAAGCACGCAAGTTTCCTCGCTGCGCACTGTCCTTACGGAAAGCACGCAGCCGATCATTCGGCATCAGCGCCGAAAGCTAGTTAGCGGAGATAGGGGCAGACACGCTCGACGCCGCGGCGATCGATGTAGGTGCCCGTGCGATAGCTGAAGTCTGGGAAGTCACGCGCGCAACGGTCCATGTCGCGCGGCGCTGCGCGATGCTCGGAGATTGCAGCCGCGATGATTGCGCCGCCGATCAGGCCGCCGACGAGAGCGCCAGGACCCCAGCCCCATCCACCGTGACGCCAGCCAATCTGTGTCACGCCTGCATCCTTCGAGAGCGCCGGAACACCGGCGCCGAACGGCGCGGCGGCAGCCTGCTCGGTTGCAGCAAATGTTGCGGTCATCGTCGCAGCGACGAGCATTGAAGCGATGATCTTTTTCAGTTTCGTCATTGTGCGTTCCCACCGAAACGATGTGCCTGTTCCGCCAAACGCGGAGGACGGATCCGATCCGTCGCTTGCCCCGAAACGATCATAATTCCTGATGATCCGTTGACGAGCACGATGGAGCGGCAACGCGACATTTCGAAGGCGATGACACAATACGGCGCTGCAGATGACTCCGCGCTGAACTGAAAATGACAAAAAAGAAAGCCGGCCGCTCCGGGGGGACATGGAGCGACCGGCAGAAGCCGCCGGTGAGGGATCCAGCGGCACGGGGGTTCGTCAAAACCCGATGTTACTCGGCAGCAATACGCGCGTTTTTGCTACCTTCTAAGCTGTCAAAACCGAGCGAAGCTGCAACCGCCGCGTGCGTGATGCGTCCGCTCTTGACGTTCAATCCTGCTGCGAGATGGGGATCGCGATCGAATGCTGCAAGACCCTTATCCGCAAGCTTCATGACGAATGGCAGAGTTGCATTATTGAGCGCCTGCGCAGACGTGACCGGCACCGCGCCCGGCATGTTGGCGACGCAATAGTGAATGACGCCATCGACCTCGAACGTCGGATGCGCGTGGGTCGTCGCCCTCGAAGTTTCGAAGCAACCGCCCTGATCGATCGAGACGTCGACGAGCACGGCGCCCTTCTTCATCTCCTTCAGCATCGCGCGGTTGACGAGCTTCGGCGCGCTGGCGCCCGCAATAAGCACGGCGCCAATGACGACGTCGGCGGCGAGCACTTCGTTCTCGATCGTCTCCATGGTGGAAGCGAGCGTACGGACACGGCCTTCGAACAGCTCATCGAGCTGGCGCAAACGCGGAAGCGACCGGTCTAGGATCGACACGTCGGCACCGAGACCGGCCGCCATCCGCGCTGCATGCGTACCGACGACCCCGCCGCCGAGTACAACAACTTTTGCCGGCTTCACGCTCGGAACGCCGCCCATAAGAACGCCGCGTCCGCCCGTCGGACGACGAAGCGCAACGGCTGCCGCTTCAATCGAAAGACGGCCCGCGACTTCGCTCATCGGTGCGAGCAGCGGCAAGCCGCCGTTCGCATCGGTCACGGTTTCGTAGGCGATGGCGGTTGCGCCGGATTCCATCAGGCCAATGGCCTGCGGTGCGTCCGGCGCGAGATGCAAATAAGTGAAGAGGATCTGGTCAGCCTTCAGACGCTTCCACTCGACCTTCTGAGGCTCCTTCACCTTCACGATCATCTGAGCGTCGAAGAAGACTTCGTCGGCCGATTTTACGATACGCGCACCGGCCCTCTCGTAGGCGGCGTCATCGGCAAAAATACCGGCGCCAGCACCCGACTGCACGATCACCTCGTGTCCGCGCGCGGTAAGCTCGCGAACGGAGCCTGGCACGAGGCCGACGCGAAACTCATCACTCTTGATTTCTGTGGGAACACCGATCCGCATCGTCCGCTCCTGTAAAGCGCCAGCTCCGATCTTCTACAGTGTAGGTTGCCAGGGTTTGAGTGCAGTTACCTCGCAATTTTGATTGTATTCCGTACAATTTTCGCAGAAAATATTCGCAAGTTAGCCCTGGAGCGCAGAAAAATGGCGGAAATCTCCTTGGATGCGCTGGATAAGGCCATATTGGCGGCTCTCATCTCCGACGGCCGGCAGAGCCAAGTCGACTTGGCCGAGCGCGTCCCCCTCTCCCCCACGGCAATTGCGCGGCGCATCCGCTCGCTCGAGCAGGCGGGCGTGATCGACGGCTATCAGGCCCGGATCAATCGCAAGGCGCTCGGCCTGACGATGATGGCGATCGTGCAGATCGGCCTTGAAAGCCAGAGCGAGGAGCTGCTCGCCGCGTTCGAGAAGGCCGCCTCTGCGGCGCCATCTATCGTCTCGTGCTACATGATGTCGGGGCAGGACGATTACCTGATCACGGTGCTCGCGCGTGATCTCGCTGACTTCGAACGCATTCACAAGGAGCAGCTGTCGCGCCTGCCGGGCGTCGCGCGGCTGCATTCGAGCTTCGTGCTGCGGGAGGTCGCGAGCCGCTCGCTGCCTGTTGCCAGCCTGCTGAGATAGAATTCCGTTTGGCGCTGGCGACACCGCTTCGCGGAGCCGGCCGCCAGCGCGATTATGGGCGTTAAGGCGCCAGGGCTGCGGCCGAGGCCGCCGGAGGCGCGTCGTCCTGGTCGCGTTCGTAGCCTCCTTGGAGGGCCGAGTTATCGCGGCCGTAAATATCGGGACGGAATTGAACCTCGCCGTTCGAAGGTTCGGCCCACGCCGTGATGTAGACGAAGTGCACAGGCACCGGACGCGTCAGCTTCAGTTCCATCTGCTGACCGTTCGCGAGTTGCTGGCGCACGCCGCCGGGCTGACCCCAGCCAGGTTCATAGTGCGCGATCCAGTCGGCAAGATCCGAAACGTTCTGGACACGGACACACCCGGCGCTGAATGGACGGCTCCGCTGGTCGAACAGGTTTTTCATCGGCGTATCGTGCATGTAGACGCCGTATTGGTTCGACATGTCGAGGCGAATGAGCCCTAGCGCATTCTTGCCGCCGGGATCCTGCTTGAAGCGATACGTCGTCGCCTGCGGCGCCGACCAATCGACCGTATTCGGGTCGAGTTCTTGTCCGCTTGCGGTGTAAACGCGAATGCCTTCCTGGGCGAGATACCCCGGCTCCTTGCGCAGGCGCGGAATCAAGTCGAGCGTCGCGACGCTCTCCGGCACGCGCCAAAACGGATAGAAATTGATGTTGCGGATCATCGTCACGACGTCCGGCGTCTGCCGTTCCGGGCGACCGACGATCACGCGGAAACGCAGCTGAACCTCGAACTTGTCCACGGCCTCGACCTGGAAAGCCGGAACATTCACGAGGACGTAACGGTCCTCGACGTTCTGCATCAGACCTTTGAGGCGGTCGTAGTTCAGTTTCAATTGCGCAAGGCGCTGCTGCGCGGTGAAATTCAGTACCGGATAGACCGACCGCTCGATGCGGCCCGTCTCGCGCAAACCATTGCGCCGCTGGAAGCGCTTCACAGCATCGGTGAGCTCTGAGTCGAAGGTCTGCGAGTCGTAATAGGAACTTTTCGCCGAGAGATCGCCCGTAATTCTCAGTCGCTTCCTGAGAATCGGCACGCGCTCGTCCTCGTCGCCCTCGCGCATCATCCGCCCGACAGGAACCAGCGGCCAGCCGCCGGCGTCGACGATCCTTTGATATTTCTCGATGCCAGCCGAAAGCGCATTCACCATCGCGTCGCTGCGCCAAGGCGTCGAATCCGGCCGCAGATCGTCGAGCTGATCCGGCTTGCGCTCAACCGGCGCATTATTGGTGGCGGTGCCGGAGCCATAGTTGCTCTGAAGTTGGTCCCAGAGGGTTTGCGCCTCGCTAGGCGAAGCGAACGGCGGGAGAGCCTGAACGATTGCAATAAACAAAGCGAGCGCGGCCGTCCTAAAGGCAAGCGCCCGAGACCGCGTTGTCGACATCACATCCCTCATCCCGCTTGCCTTGGTCCTCTTCAATTCGCCGCGCACCGCATCTGCAAATATATACGGCCTCGATTTCCAACGTCCCGGTGCGAACGTGTGCAATCTCCAACGTGCCTTTTCAGCCACTTAAGTGGCATCAGGCATATGGCCAAAGAGTGACGTTTGACCAAGCGCCTTCCGTCTCGATTCCGGCCGAAAGGCGCGCATCTGTGGCATGTATGCCGCTCCCGTTCATCGGGAAAAATGATCATAGCCGAACTGGTGAAGCTCGATCTGAGTTCCGTCCGAGCGCACCACACAAAGAGGAATATTCTCTTCGAGCGCACCGAGATCACTAACCGCAATTCCAGCCGCCGCTGCGCCTTGTAGAAATGCCGGTATAGATCCCGGCGGCACGGCGACCAGAAGCTCGTAATCATCGCCGCCGGCCAAAACCAGCTTGGCAACGCTGGCATCCTTCGACAACGCCAGCGTCACGGCCTCGGACAAGGGCACCCGACCAAAGTCGAGCGAAAGACCGAGAGGACCGGCGAGCCGGGCAAGGTCCTTCAGGAGCCCATCGGACACATCGAGCGCCGCCGAAGCATGAGCGCGGAGCGTATCACCGAGCGCGAGCCTCGGCACGGGTCGCAGATAACGCCCGGCGAGATATGCGCGCTGTTCGGCATTCAATTCCGCAAACGATGCCGGATCGCTGTGGACTTTGAGTCCCAGCGCCGCGTCGCCGACTGTGCCGGTAACGAAGACATGGTCGCCCTTCGACGCGCCTTGGCGGCGAACGAACCCTCCCGAAGGAAGGCTTCCGATGATCGTAACGCCAATCGACAGCGGACCTGGCGTGAGGTCGGTGTCGCCGCCGATCAGATGGCAGCCGAAACTCTCCTGCGCGAATTTCAACCCCGCGGTGAATGCGGCCATCCACTCGCGGCGCGGGGCTTCATGCAGCGCTAGGTTCAACATATACGCAAACGGCCGCGCGCCCTTCGCCGCGAGATCGGAGGCATTCACCGCGAGCGCTTTCCAAGCGATATCGGCGGGGCTGTCGGTCGGGAAGAAGTGCACGCCCGCGATGATCGGATCGCTGGTGAAGACAAGATCCCGTCCGGGCTCGGGCGATATGAGCGCTGCATCGTCGCGCAGACCGAACGTTCCCGCATCGCCGCGTGTGAGCGGCGTGAGATACGTCTGAATGAGATCGGTTTCGTTGATGATCCGATCGTCGGAGCCCGGTCCGTTCGTCGGCGCTGGCGGCATGATCTAACCCAACGCTCCTGCTCGTGCCGCCGCCCGTCGTCAGGTCGGCGTCACCCGTTTCGAAACGAATTCGTGGCCGCGGAGACGCCGCGCGAGCTTGTCGAGAATGCCGTTGACCACGCGCGGCTCATCCTCGTCGAAGAACGTGTGCGCGACGTTGACGTATTCGCTGATGACGACGCGCGCCGGAACATCGCTACGGTCGAGGATCTCGGCGACGCCCCCGCGAAGGATGGCGCGCAGGATCGAATCGACGCGCACGAGCCGCCAGCCTTCCGCAAGCTGCTCGTCGATCAGCGGATCGATCTCGCGCTGGCGGCGAACGACGGCCCGCAGAATGTCGGCGAAGAAAACGCGGTCGGCCGTCGCCAGCGTCTCGTCGCGATTGTCGCCTTCGAAACGCTGTTCGATGAACTCGGCGATGACGTCGTTCACGTCGGCGCCGGCCATGTCCATCTGATAGAGCGCCTGCACGGCCGCGATCCGGGCCGCCGTGCGTTGCGTTATCTCGCCGACTTTCGCTTTTTTATTGTTGGCGCTCATACCGGGACGCCCCAGAACGCGCGCTTCGTCTCGATGAGACGCAGACAGGCACGCGCAGCGTCGCCGCCCTTGCCGTTGATGCCGCCCTCGGCGCGGGCAAGCGCCTGAGCGCGAGTGTCGACCGTCAAAATAGCGTTGCCGACGGGAATGTTCTGGCGCATCGCCACATCCATCAGCCAATGGTTGGCGTTGTTGCAAACGATGTCGTAGTGGCCCGTCTCACCGCGAATGACGCAGCCCATCGCGACGGCGCCATCGAACGTTGCGCGCCCGGCAGCGCGCGCCTCGGCAGCAGCTGCGAGCACCTGCGGAATCTCAAGCGCTCCCGGCACGGCAATGCGCTCAAAGGTGACTCCGCGCTTGGCGCACTCTGCGATCGCGCCTTCGATCAAAAGATCGGCAATATCTTCATAGAAGCGCGCCTCGATGAAAAGGATGTGCGCACGAATCGGGGGTGCGCCCGTGGTGTCGTGCGGCGCTCCTGGCGTTTTCTGAACCATGCTCGGTCTACTCGATTTTCCGTGTTCCGGTGACGCGCAGCCCGAACGCCTCGAGGCCGACGTACACGTGTTGAGGTGAAGAGGTCATAAGGACCATGTCCTTGACGCCAAGGTCAGCGAGAATTTGCGAGCCGATGCCGATTTCGACTTGGCGTCGCTCTTTGCTCGGCTCCATCCCGGCGCCGGGATTCGTTTGGCGAGACACCCATTCCGAAACCGACTTCGGTCCGAGGTCGCGAATTAAAACGATGACGCCACGGCCATCGGCTTCGACGGCACGCATCGCCTGCTCGACGGCCGTGCCGCCTACGCCCTGGCCGCCAACACCGACAACGTCCGAGAGAATATTGACAGCGTGCACGCGGACCAGCACCGGACCGCCCTTGGAGATATCGCCTTTGACAAGCGCCAAGTGCTCGGCCGGCTCGACCGTCGTATCGTAGACATAGAGATTGAAATCGCCTGCAGCGGTCTGCACCGGCGTCTGCGCTACGCGCTTTACGATGCGATCGTTCTTCAGGCGGTAAGCGATCAGGTCTTCAATTGCGCCGATCTTCAAACCGTGGAACTGGGCGAAGGCCGCGAGATCGGCCATGCGCGCCATCGTGCCGTTTTCGTTCATGATCTCGCAGATGACCGCCGAAGGATTGAGCCCTGCGAGCTTGGCGAGATCGATGGACGCTTCGGTGTGACCCGCGCGAACGAGAACGCCGCCTTCGCGCGCGATCAACGGAAACACGTGACCGGGCGAAACGATGTCGTTGGCGCCCTTGGTCGGATCGATGGCGGTCGAGATCGTCCGTGCGCGATCGAATGCCGAGATGCCGGTCGAGATGCCTTCGCGCGCTTCGATCGAAGCGGTGAAGGCCGTGCGATTGCGTGAGCCGTTATGGCGGACCATGTAGTCGAGGTTGAGTTCAGTCGCGCGCGTCTGCGTCAGCGACAGGCAGATTAACCCGCGGCCGTACTTGGCCATGAAATTGATGGCGTCCGGCGTCGCCATCTGTGCCGGGATGATGAGATCGCCTTCGTTCTCGCGATCCTCTGCGTCGACGAGAATGACCATACGGCCATTCTGCATGTCCTCGACGATCTCCTCGATCGACGACAGCACGCTGCCGCTCCGCGCGGCCTGTAGATGTGATGAGCCCGACATCAGGGGCGAAACTCCATGAGCCGCGCGACGTAACGCGCGAAAACGTCCACTTCCAGATTGACCAGATCGCCGGGGGTTTTCGCGCCCCAGGTCGTCACCGTCAAGCTATGCGGAATGAGATTGACCCCAAAGCGGGATTCCGCAACTTCGTTGACGGTTAGCGAGGTCCCGTTCAACGCGACCGAGCCCTTGGGCGCAATATAGCGGGAAAGATGCTCGGGCGCTTCGAAAAGAAAGCGTTTGCTATCGCCGTCCTGGGTGATCGAGATGATCTTGGCGACGCCGTCCACATGGCCCGAGACGATATGCCCGCCAAGCTCGTCGCCAGCCCGCAACGACCGTTCCAAATTGACGCGGCTGCCGGGCTGCCAGTTTCCGAGCGTGCTTTTAGCCAGCGTTTCGTTGGAGACGTCGACACTGAACTCGGCGCCGCCCGAAATCGGCTTGATCTCGGTCGCCGTAAGACAGACGCCATCGCAGCAGATCGAAAGGCCCGTCTCCTCCGGCTTCAGGGGATACGCGGTCTTGAGCGTGAAACGGCCGGGCGAACGCGCCAATACTTCGCCAACGTCGGTGATCAATCCGGTAAACATCCGATCAGCGTCCTTCCCTGTCCGCGACGCGGCGATATCGCCACATCGTATCGGTGCCGATTGTCCGCCGCTCGACGGCGGTCATGCCAAGATTTCCGACCCAGCGTCGAACGGCATTGTCGGCGTCGCGGTCGGACGGCGTTCCCGCCATATAGAGCACAATCTCGTCGGCAAAAGATTGCTCGGCAAAGCCGCGCCAGATCGCAGGACCACCTTCGACCAGAAGGCGCGTAATCCCGCGAGCGACGAGCGCTTCCATGATCGACGGCAGCCAGAGGGTATTGGCGACGACGCCGACGTCGATGACCTCGGTGCCGCCCTCCGCGATAGCACGTTTCCTGTCCGCGTCGCTGGCGGCCGACGTCATCAGCCAGACCGGTACGGTGCGCGCGCTTTTGAAAAGCTTGGCGGAGACGGGAAGATCGAGCGAGCGGGAGAGAACGACCCGCACGGGCGAACGGTCGAAAATCCCAGGCAGGCGGCAGGTCAATTCGGGATCGTCATCGCGCACGGTCGCGCTGCCGACGAGGATGGCGTCGAACTCCTTGCGTAGGATCATGCCATGCGCGCGTGAGCGTTCACCCGTGACCCAGACCGGCGCAGAACCCGCGCCGCGTGCGATGTCGCCCTTCTCGTCGAGCGCGAGCTTCAGCGTGACGAGCGGGCGGCGCTCTGTGACCCGGACAATGTGGCCGCGCGTGATCCAACGAGCTTCGGCTGCGCCGACGCCGCGTAAAACTTCGATACCTGCATTGCGCAAACGGTCGAGGCCGCGTCCGCCGACTCGCGGATCGGGATCTTCGATGGCGACGACCGCGCGTTTTAATCCGGCGGCGACGATGGCATCGGCGCAAGGCGGTGTGCGGCCGTAATGCGAGCAGGGTTCGAGCGTCACGTAAATAGTTGCGCCGCGTGCACGATCTCCCGCGAGGGCGATGGCTTGCGTCTCGGCATGTGGGCGGCCGCCGCGCGCCGTGGTGCCGCGCGCGATAATCTCGCCCGTCGTCTCATCGGCAATCACCGCGCCGACGCTCGGATTCGGCGCGGTCGCGCCAAGGCCGCGCTCAGCCATGCGAAGCGCGATCGCCATCATCTCGGCGTCGAACGTGGTTTGCCTCTTAACCGTCATGGCGCCTGAAGTACGATCATCGCCATTCTTCGCTCCAGCCCTTGCAGGGAGCGGACGGACGGGGATGGGGGAAGGATCGAGATACTCACGTTGCCTTCCGATTTACGTTCATCGACATGCATATTTCTAGTTCGACGGGACCCGCCCCCGTCGAAGGGAGTGGAATTAAGGTCAGTGCTTTTTCTCGACTGCAATCTCGTCGAGGACGGGAGACCCGAACCGTTCGGTGAGATCAAGCGGATCGCGCGTATCGCTCGCAAGTTCGCGGAGGACGGCGTGGAAGTCTGCGGTGTCGCGAAAGTCGCGATACACGGACGCGAAGCGTACATATGCGACAGGATCGAGCTCGCGCAAGGCCGCCATGACAAGCTCACCGATCTCGGCAGACGTTATCTCGGTTTCGCCGGAGCTTTCGAGCTGGCGCACGAGCCCTGAAACCAGGCGGTCGATGCGTTCGGGCTCGATAGGGCGTTTGCGCAGGGCGACCGAGATCGATTTCGAAAGCTTATCGCGGTCGAAAAGCACTTTGCGGCCGGAGCGTTTAACAACCGTCAGCTCGCGGAGCTGAACACGCTCGAACGTGGTGAAACGGCCGCCGCAATCGGAACAGACGCGGCGACGCCTGATCGCGGCGTTCTCGTCCGACGGCCGACTGTCTTTGACCTGGCTATCCTCGCTTCCGCAAAACGGACAGCGCATCTTTCACTTCCTTCCCATGCCCGCGCTCCTCGGCGGCGCGTCGCGGCCTTGTTTCCGGAGGGACAGACTTCTTCTTAACCACAAGCCAGATTCCAGCTCGCAACACACATTACCCGACACGCCTCTCGGGAGGTTTTCAACAAAGAGAGTGACGGGCTATGAAAACAACTCCCTATTTCCTCATGGCAGCAATCGCGAGCTTCTTTTTGACATACAGCCTTTTTGCCGCCGCTTCGGACGACCAGGGCGTCGAGCATTGGATGGCGCAGCAGACCTCCGCACTTGCCGCGATGGCGGGCGCAAACGGCTAGCCTTTCCCGCCTTCGCGCTCTTCGAATGCTTCGCGCGCTGCATGAACCTCGGAAATATGCGATTCGACCCACGCGCCAAGCTTTCGCAGCGTCTCAGAAAGTGAACGGCCGAGATCGGTCAACTGGTATTCGACGCGCGGCGGCACTTCCATGTGGTTGATGCGCTGAACCAAGCCGTTGCGCTCCAGATTGCGAAGCGTCTGCGTCAGCATCTTTTGTGAAACGCCGCCGATCCGGCGCATGAGATCACCGTTGCGGACCGGACCGGCGCGCAACGCAGGTAGAATCAAAAGCGTCCATTTGTCCGCGATGAGTTCCAACAACGCCCGCGATGGGCAGGCTTCCAGATAGATGTCAGCAGCAAGAGGCCCCGCGTTGTCGGCTTCCTCTTTGATCTGCCTGAGGGCATTGCGCGAGGCGTCGGGCATCCCTTCCATCCATTAGTTACTAAAAGGTGCGTACTTTACCCATGGTTCCCCGTGTATATATCGGCAGACGTCGTGTTCAGCAACCGTGGGAAACAAAACCATGACGTCAGTCGCAATTGTCGTTCATTCGGGCTTCGGCCATACCGCCGTCGTCGCAGACCATATCGCCAAGGGCGCAAACACCGTCCCCGGCGTGACAGCCACCATCTACCGCGCCGATGATCTCGCGTCGCCCGATGCAGGCCCCTGGGCGGCGCTGGCAGCAGCCGACGCGATCATCCTCGGATCACCGACCTACATGGGTTCAGCCTCGGCGACGCTGAAGCAGTTCATGGACGCGTCGTCCAAGGTCTGGTCCGTCCAAGGCTGGAAGAACAAGATTGCCGCCGGTTTTACGAACTCGGCAAGCTGGTCGGGAGACAAGCTTTCGACGCTGACACAGCTTGCAGTGTTCGCTGCTCAACACGGCATGATCTGGACTGGCACAGGAATGATGCCGGGCTACAATACGAAAGACGCCTCGCCCGAAAACGTAAACCGAATTGGCTCGTTTCTTGGCCTTATGACACAGGCCAATGCCGATGAGAGTGCCGAGACGGCGCCGCCATCATCCGACCGCAGGACGGCTGAAGTCTTCGGGGCTCGCGTCGCCGAGGTGGCTGTGCGTTGGAGCCAAAAAGCCCTGCAGGCCGCATAAACAAAAAGCCGCGCAGAAATCTCTGCGCGGCTTTCACATGTCTTTCAGATCGTAAAGCTTAGGCGTAGATCGGGAAGCGAGCGGTCAACGCGTTGGCCTTCGCCTTGACGGCTTCTTCCACAGCGCCGTTGCCCTCTTCGCCGTTCTTCGCGAGGCCGTCGAGGACTTCCGAGATCAGACGGCCGATCTCCTGGAACTCGGCGACGCCGAAGCCGCGCGTTGTACCGGCAGGCGACCCCAAGCGGATGCCCGACGTGACCATCGGCTTCTCGGGGTCGAACGGAATGCCGTTCTTGTTGCAGGTGATGTGTGCGCGCTCCAGCGACTTCTCAGCCTTGTTGCCTGTGATCTTCTTCGGCCGCAGATCGACCAGAATGAGGTGCGTGTCGGTGCCGCCCGAGACGAGCGCGAAACCGTTCTGCACCATGACTTCGCCAAGCGCCTTGGCGTTGTCCATGACGTTCTTGATGTAGACCTTGTAGTCGGGACGCAGCGCTTCACCGAAGGCAACGGCCTTCGCGGCGATGACGTGCATCAGCGGGCCGCCCTGAATGCCCGGGAAGATCGCGGAGTTGATCTTCTTCGCGATGGCTTCGTCGTTCGTCAGGATCATGCCACCACGCGGACCGCGGAGCGTCTTGTGCGTCGTCGTCGTGGCGACGTGAGCGTGCGGGAACGGGCTCGGGATGAGACCGGCTGCGACGAGGCCCGCGAAGTGCGCCATGTCGACGAGGAACGTCGCGCCGACTTCATCGGCGATAGCGCGGAACGCTGCGAAATCGATCTTGCGGGGATAGGCCGAGCCGCCGGCGATGATGATGCGCGGCTTGTGCTCATGCGCAAGTTTCTTCACCTCGTCCATGTCGATGAGGTGCGTGTCGGGCTTCACCATGTAGTGGATCGCGTTGAACCACTTGCCCGACTGGTTGACCGTTGCGCCGTGCGTCAAGTGTCCGCCGGCTGCGAGCGAGAGACCGAGGATCGTGTCGCCGGGCTTCGCGAGCGCGTTGAACACGCCCTGGTTCGCCTGCGAACCGGAGTTCGGCTGAACGTTGGCGAAGTCGCAGTTGAACAGCTTCTTGGCGCGGTCGATCGCGAGCTCTTCGGCGATATCGACGTATTGGCAGCCGCCGTAGTAGCGCTTGCCCGGGTAGCCTTCGGCATACTTGTTCGTGAGGACCGAGCCCGCAGCATCAAGGACGGCTTGCGAGACGATGTTCTCGGAAGCGATCAGCTCGATTTCGTGCTGCTGGCGTCCGAATTCTTTCTGAATTGCGGAGAAGACTTCGGGATCGGTTTCCGACAAGTGCGCCTTGAAGAAGCGCGACGTCTGCGAGTTTGCTGCGGCCGGTGCAGTCGACATGGGCTTTCCTCTGATTTTGGAAATGTTTTTGTAGCGCTGGCGGGGACGCGTGAGCAAGCCCGGCCGGACGCGGGTTCAACCATAGTACGGGTTCACGCACCAGCGCTCAACACCCGCCACCCCGCGTAATAAGAACGCGGGATAGCTCTTTCGGCTCAAAGGGGCAGGTTGGCCCTACTCTTTCGCCCAGCCCCCTCGCCTCCTGCCTACTCGGCGGCTTCGGCGAGGCTTTCCATCAGGGCAAACGGGCATTGCGACCAGAGCGACGACAATGCGCCGACCAGGTGGTCCATGTCCTCGTCGGTATGGTGCGGCGACGGCGTAAGCCGCAGGCGCTCGGTACCACGCGGAACCGTCGGATAGTTGATCGGCTGGACGTAGATGCCGAAGCGATCGAGAAGAACGTCGGTCAGCGCCTTGCAGCGCACCGGATCGGCCACTAGCACCGGCACGATGTGGCTCGGTCCCGGAATGATGGGAAGATCGGCTGCTGCGAGCTTGCGCTTCAGTGTGCGGGCACGCTCCTGATGCTGCTCGCGCTCGACGCTGCTGGACTTGAGATGACGGATGGACGCCAGAGCACCGGCGGCGATGGCAGGCGCCAGCGACGTTGTGAAGATGAAGCCCGGCGCATAGGAACGGATGGCGTCGCAAAGGGTTTTCGAGGCAGCGATATAGCCACCCATGACGCCAAAGCCTTTGGCGAGCGTGCCGTTGATGATGTCGACGCGATTCATCACGCCGTCACGTTCGGCGACGCCGCCGCCGCGCGGGCCGTACAGGCCGACGGCGTGGACTTCGTCGAGGTAGGTCAGAGCGTTGTATTTCTTAGCGAGATCGCAGACAGCGCCGATGGGAGCAACATGCCCGTCCATCGAGTAGACGCTCTCGAACGCGATGATCTTCGGCGTCTCACGCGGTACGGACTTCAGCTTCGCTTCGAGATCGGCGAGATCATTGTGCAGGAAGATCTGCTTCGGGCCGCGACCGTTGCGGATGCCCGCGATCATCGACGCGTGATTCTTCTCATCGGAGAAAATCACGCAGCCCGGGAAGAGCGTTGCGAGCGTCGACAGCGCAGCTTCGTTCGCGACGAAGGCTGAGGTGAATACGAGGGCGGCTTCCTTGCCGTGCAGGTCGGCGAGCTCACGCTCCAGCTCGACGTGATAGTGAGTCGTGCCAGCGATGTTGCGCGTGCCGCCGGAACCGGCGCCGACGAGATCGATTGCTTCGTGCATCGCGGCGAGCACCTTGGGGTGCTGACCCATGCCTAGATAATCGTTCGAGCACCAGACAGTTATCGGCTTGGCAGCTTCGCCCTTGATGACGTCGGCTTTGGGAAAGGCGCCCCTGTGGCGCTTCACGTCAGCGAAAACCCGGTAGCGACCCTCTTGCTTAACGGTATCGAGGGCATCGGAGAGCTTCTGCTCGTAATTCATTTCCCGTTTCCGCTCCCAAAAAGTACGACGTTCATTTTTTTTGGCCTTTTTATGAACCCGTAGGCGACAAAGGACCAGTGCCGTTTCGTCGCGCAATCGCATGAAATTCCGGTCATGCTCAAGTACTTTCTGCACCGGACCAAAACTTCACTTCGTAACCCTCGCAATTATACTAAGGAGGTGCAATCGCCATTGAGGCGCGTCAAAGCATACCAAGGTATGTAGGAGGGTTGTACGGCTAATAAGAGGCCGCGATCTCGCCGACGCCGTCCTTTTGATAGATGTCGCGACGGAACTGCACGACACCGTCGGCAGTCGCCCAGGCGCTTATATAGACAAACAGCAGCTGAACGGGTTTTTTCAACCTGACGTCGAGCGGCCGGCCGTTTTCCTTCATTTGCGCGACCTTATCGGCGCCCCAGCCGTTTTGTCCGGCAAGCAACCACGTCGCCAGGTTCTCGATATTATGCACGCGAATACATCCCGAGCTTTCGGAACGGAAGTTGCGGCCAAAAATGCGGTCCGACGGGGTGTCGTGCATGTAAACTGAATGGGCGCTGTCGAAATTGATCTTGAGAAAGCCGAGCGGGTTTTCCTTCCCCGGTTTCTGGCTGTAGCGATAGGTGCCCGGCGAGACTTTCTCCCAGTTGATCTTCTCCGGATCGACCTTCCGGCCGCTGCCGTCGTAAGCGTCGATACCGAACTTTACGAGGACGTTCTGGCCTTTTTGCTGCATCGCACGCCCGCGCGGAATGAGGTCCTCGGAAATGACCGTCGGCGGCAGTCGCCAGGTCGGATTGAAGCTCAAATCGGTGATCGGCGTGTGGAGCAGCGGCGTCGGACGGTCGGACTTGCCGACAACGCCCGCATATCGGGCGACGATCTCGCCGTTCTCCACGGCCTCGATTTGGGCTGCGGGGATGTTCACCACCACGTATTTCTTGGACGTCGTCGCGGCAGCCTCCTGCAGGCGGGCGAGGTTTACCTTCAATTGCTTGAGACGAACGTCGGCGGGGACATTCAGCGCCATGATGGTGCGCTTGTCGGCGATGCCGGTCGGCGTCAGGCCGTTCGATGCCTGGAACCGCTTCAGAGCCTTGTCGATGTCGCCATCGAAGTAGGACGACGAGGCGTTGCCGCCGCGAAGGTCTCCGGATGCGGCCAAGCGGGTCCGCAATAGCGCGACGGCGGGATCGGTCGTGCCGTACTGCATCAGGCTTTCGCGAGGCGTTTTGTTCGGCGGCACGGGGATTTGCGGCCAGCCGCCCCGGCTCACGATCATGAGATACTGCCGGACCGCCATCTTCGTAGCTTCGATATTGGCTTTAGCGAGCGTCGCGAAGCCTTTCGGCGGATTGGCTTCCCATTCCCTGACGAAGTCAGGATCGGTTGGATTGGTCGAAAGGGATGAGCCGGGCGTATCGTTGCCGCTGGGGCCGAAATTGATCCAGCCGAAGCTCTGCGCCGCGGCTCCGCCCTGCCCGACTGCCAACGCCGCACCCATGACAGCGAAGCCTAGCGCAAGCGACACGCCGCGCCATGCGGAGCGGCTTTCAGCCCCGAAATTCCACCGCCCCAAGCGCACGTCTTTTCCCCCGAGCCCTTGCATTGCCGCTTATAACCGCGAGCAGCTTAGCTGAAATGCTCGAAACGAAAAAGGACCACCCTGCTTTCGCAGGGCGGCCCTCAATGCTGCGGGACGGGCAGCATGGCAAACTGAAGTGGCGCAAGCTTCCGACTTACAGGCGATAACGGATCTGATCCGACCAGAAACGCTCAAGGCGAACCAATGCCTTATTCAAATTCTTGACGTCTTCGCTCGAGACTTCGCCAACGGTCTGAACGGAGCCGAGTTGGCGGAGATAAAGCTTGCTGACGACGTCGCGAGCCTCGAGGCCCTTGTCGGTGAGGCTGACACGCACCGACCGGCGATCGGTGTCCGACCGCTTGTAGTGGATGTAGCCCATATCGACGAGTTTCTTGAGATTATACGAGACGTTCGAGCCGAGATAATAGCCGCGGGTCTTCAACTCGCCTGCCGTCAATTCGCTCTCGCCGATGTTGTAGAGCAGCAAGGCCTGGACGCTATTGAGTTCTGCACCACCGCGACGATCGAATTCGTCTTTGATCACGTCGAGGAGAAGCCGGTGGAGACGCTCGATCAAGCGAAGCGCCTGGAGATACTCTCCGCGGAAGCCTTCCTCGTGAACGGGGGCGTGATGACGCCCAATATCATACGCTAAACTCATTACCCTGCCTCACATGTTTTGACGCCACCCGGTTTGCCTCGGGTTTTGACAAATAGATAATACGGAGGACTGAATTTCGCCTAAATAGATATAGTAAAAGAATAGTACCGGCCCCGCTTATAAGGGGATTTTTAACGCAATCTACAAATTACATGTTTTCGTAGTAACTATAGTATTAAATTCAATTGCGCAATTTTCGACGCTTTCCGCGCGGAAAATCTAGACGCGGGCCATCTGCATTTCACTGCGAAGCGGCAATTCGAGATCGCCATCGGGCAGCGGCGCGAAATAGCTGTCGATCACGCCGCCGATGATGTCTTCGTAGCGCTCCGGCGTCCATGCGGGCTTGTGATCCTTGTCACGCAGCATAGCGCGCACGCCCTCGTGGAAATCGTGATTTTCAAGGCATCGGACGCCGAGACGAAAATCCTCGATGAGGGTCTGGCGAATATCGAAGCCAAGCGCCGCCTGAATATGGCGCAGCGTGATTTCCAGCGAAATCGGCGAACAGCGTCTCAATCCCGCAAGCGTTCTCGTCGCCCACTCCGAGCCTTTGGCATCGGCCCGCGCGAGCGAGCGGAATATCTTATCGAGCGTCGGCTCGGAAAAATGATCGAGGATATGGCTGCGTTCGGCCTGCAATTCGCCGGGGCCTTGCTTTTCATTCAGCCCGTCGAGAAGGGGATCGACTGGCTGCGCATCCCGCAGCTTGGAGAGGATCGCCTCAAAATGGGTTGACGAAATGCAATGGGTAACGAGCCTGAGCCATTGCGCATCGGCACGGCCAATCGACCGGCCAGTCAATCCGAGATAAAGTCCCATGGGCCACGGCATTTTCGCGAGGACTCGGGCGATGCCGACATCGGGGAATAGTCCAATCTTCGTCTCGGGCATGGCCCATTTGAAATTCTCGCCCGCGATGCGGTGGGTATTGAAGGCCGAAAGCCCCGCACCCGAGCCCATGCATAGCCCGTCAATGAAGGATACTGTCGGCTTCGAGAAGCATTCGAGCAGCCAGTTCAACGAATATTCGTCTCGTAAATATCTCTTCGCAGTTTCGATATCGGACTTCGCGGCGTCGGACAGCGCTACGACATCGCCGCCGGCACAGAATGCCTTCGGGCTGCTCGATACGAGTGCAACGATGTAGACATCGGGATTGCGCGCGACACGCGGGATCGCCGTGCTCAACGCCTGGCACATTTCGTTGTCGAGCGCATTGAGTGCATACGGACGATCAAGCGTAAAGGTTTGCAGAGCCTGCGATTGGGCCGCAATAATCTTTAATGGCCGCACCGCTGGCGCCGTGTTGAGGTCAGTGTTGTGTTCGTTCACGGCAAACTCGATCAATCTCGCCACTTCGCTTCGACTCAAAGATGCTATGCCCCGTTTCGATCTCGGCCGCCAGATTTTGCGTCGATAGAGCGCATTTCAATTTTTGCAGCGATTTCCCCCGCTTGGAGTGACAGACCGGCAACGCGATCGGCTTGGCCTATCGCGCAAATTCTGCAATTATCAATGCTGCGTGGTCACTTGGGGGCATCGGGTCACGTTTCATGCAGGTGTTGCAATTTGCGCTCCCTCATATTCGGCCGTTCGCGAGGGACTTCCCACACAATGATTGCGTTACCGCGCGATGGCAACTTTGGCCGGCATACAAATTCCCAATGTGGGGCGCGCGCAGCCGCGCTGATCGCCACGCTCGCGCTCTGTTTCGTTGCCACAAACGCGATGGCGGTCACTAAGAAACATCGTGAGCAAACAAGCCAACCTACGGCCCCCGCCGCAAATACCGGCGCCGTCAGCGCACCGGCACCCTCTGTCGATCCCGGCAAAACGCCCGCGGCGCCTGCCGATTCCGTGAAGCCCGCCGCGACATGGACAGCCGCCGAAATCGCGGACGCCCGCGCCCGCTGCAGCGTCATCCTTCAGCGCGTCCATGCTATGGCGGTGCCACACGAGCCGATCCGCGAAGGGGCATGCGGAGCCCCTGCTCCCGTCGAATTGATCAGCATTGGGAAAAATCCTGAAGTTGCGCTCTCCCCTCCGGCCATCGTGCGCTGCGACCTCATCGAGCCGCTCGTGACATGGTTCGAAAAAGACGTGCAGCCGCTGGCGCGAAAGCATCTCAAATCCGAGATCGTCCGGATCGAGACCATGAGTTCGTACTCCTGCCGTAACGCCTACGGGCGCAAGGGCACAAAGCTCAGCGAGCACGGCCTCGCAAATGCTCTCGACATCGGAGGGTTCATCACGGCCTCGGCCAAAATGGCCGAAGTGCTCGACGACTGGGGCAAGCCGGAACGCGAGGTTCTGGCCGAGGCGGCAGCACGAAAGCAAGCCGCCGAAGACGCCGCAAAGAAGACCGCTGAGGCGGGCGTTGCGGGCAATCCCGCGCAAGGCCCGCTGCCATCCGCGCTCCCTTCATCGGGCGCCGGCGCGGCGGTCGCGGGGCTTGCGCGCACAACGATCATCGATGGCTTGCCGAATGGCCAAGTCGTCGCTGCCAACGCTCCCATCGGCGATGCGAGCCGGCTCGGCGGTCCCGCAGTAAAAAGCGAACTGACTTCATTCGGTGGTCGCGCCTTAGACAATCCGGATCCCAAGATGCGAGCATTCCTGCATGACGCGCATCAAGCCGCGTGCCGCATTTTCGGTACCACGCTTGGGCCGGAAGCCAACGCGGCCCATCGCAACCATTTTCACATCGACATGGCCGAGCGGAAGTTCGCCAAGATCTGCGATTAGCCGCCTTTCTGCGGGATAGGAAAGGTAGTCCTCTCTCGCCAGCGAGGAAAATGGATAACTGGTCTGCATCGCACTGCTTGCGCACCGGGCCGAGCCGTGCCCATTGTCGGCGCGATTTCGGCCTACCGAAATAGATCGACACCAGCAGGACCTTTCTCATGTCGTCTCGTACGCGCCCAGCGGCTACCGATACCGGAACATCGGCCGAACCCCTTTCTGGCGGCTTCCCAGCAATCCGTATGCGCCGCAATCGCCGCAGTGCGTGGTCGCGCCGTCTCGTCGCCGAAAACCAGCTTTCGGTCAACGACTTGATCTGGCCGATGTTCGTCGTCGATGGCGAAGCACAGCGCGTGCCCGTCGCTTCGATGCCCGGCGTCGAACGGCTGAGTGTCGACCTTATCGTTGAGGCAGCGAAAGAGGCCGAGCGTCTCGGCATTCCTGCCGTTGCGCTCTTTCCGTTCACCGACCCGAAGAAACGCAGTGAAGATGCCAAAGAAGCTTTCAACGCCGATAACCTCGTCTGCCGCGCGACGCGTGCGATCAAGGCGGCAAAGCTCGATATCGGCGTCATTCTAGACGTGGCGCTCGACCCGTATACGAGCCACGGTCACGACGGGTTGATCGTCGATGGCGAGATTGTCAACGATGAGACGACGGCCGCTCTGGTCAAGCAATCGCTGGTTCAGGCGGAAGCGGGCGCGGATGTGCTTGCGCCTTCGGACATGATGGACGGGCGCATCGGCGCCATTCGCGGAGCGCTCGAGACGACAGGCTTCAAGAACACACAGATCATGTCCTACGCGGCTAAATACGCGAGCGCTTTCTATGGGCCATTCCGCGACGCTGTCGGTTCGACGGGGCTTCTGAAGGGCGACAAGCTCACCTATCAGATGGACCCTGCGAACGCGGACGAGGCGCTGCGCGAGGTCGCGCTCGATCTCGACGAAGGCGCCGACATGATCATGGTCAAGCCCGGCATGCCCTATCTCGACATCGTGCAGCGGATTGCAAGCGAGTTTGGCGTGCCGACGTTCGCTTACCAGGTGTCCGGCGAATACGCGATGCTAGCGGGCGCGTTCGAGCGCGGCTGGCTCGATGCCGACAAGACGATGGTCGAGAGCCTGTTGGCGTTCAAGCGCGCGGGAGCCTCAGGCGTGTTGACGTACTTCGCACCGAAAGTCGCGAAGTTGCTGGCGGAATAGCTAAACCTCATTCGTTCTCATCCTCGGCTTCATGCCGAGGATGACAAATGAGAAGCGTCGAGGCTGAAGCCAGATTTTAGCGCCTGACGCGGCGACGGAAGTCCTGATCGGGCGGGATTTGATCGGCAGCAGCCGGGGCGCCTGGGACAGCTCCGGCGGTATCAGCGCCGCCGCTATCGGACGGTGCGACCGTGCCGGCATTCGGATTATCTTCAGCGATCGTCCGGCTCGGCTTATCGCAATGGTTCAGCCAGACGTCGTAGGTTGGATGTTCGAGACCGTAGATGCCGGGGCTCTCGGCGAACATCCAGCCCGTAAAGATGCGTTTTTCAGAACCATCGAGCTGCGTCTCGTCGATTTCGACGAACGTCGTGGTCTTCGGCTCATCGGTCGGCGGGCGCGAATAACAGGCGCGCGGCGTAATCTTGAGCGCGCCGAACGTCGCCGTGGTGTTGAGAGGAATTTCGACCTTCGAGATGTGCGCCGTCACCTTATCGAGCGCGGAAAAGACGGCGACTTGGTTTTCGATGCGGTCAGCGGATGCGGGCGACACCATCGCGACGACGAACCCAGCGCAGAAAAATACTGCGGAGGCGAACAGGTGCGCACGGCGACGCGCCTTCCTGCGGCGCGCGATATGATCGGACGGCATCTGTCTCAATTGCAAAAATCCATTCCCCAGAGGCGCGCCGCGACGCCCCGCCCGATTGCTCGCGAAAACGGGCGATTTTTCGTTCGGCCGGATTAATTCGGTTTCCAGGCCTTGTAGTCGCTCGACGATTTGGCCCTTTCGCCTGTGCCGAGGATCGATCCCTTCGGACGATAGGCGCGTGAGGTGCCCGTCATGTTCATCTGATGCGGCTTCTGCCACGGGCGCGGATGATAGCGCTCTTCCGTCGGCGGCGTGTCGACCGTGTAATGCAGCCAGCCGTGCCATTCGGGCGGCACCTGGCTCGCCTCGGAGAGTTTCGGATAGATGACCCAACGCGCAGGAACGCCCAACGGCCCGACGCCGCTGCGCTGCACGTAATAGCGGTTTCCAAACTGGTCCTCGCCCAGGAACTTGCCTTTGCGCCACGTAAACAAACGCGTTCCCCAGGTGTTGCCGCCCCACCAGCTGAAGATCTCGCTGAACAAGCTCATGTCCGGACATCCTTTTCCGCCGCCACCCGCTCACGAATTAGCTGTTCTTCGGCGCTGATGTCCAGACGTCAGTGAGCCGATGCCGTTACGCAACAGACATGAGACGGAATCGCACTAAAACTGGAAGGGGGTGCCGGGAAAGGGCTTCATACAGCGCCTTCCACACCGCGCGGGACACGCTTCCCGATGCGAAACCCAACCAAATCGGGCCGAAACCGGGCTTCCTACGAAAGTTGTCCACACTACCAGATCTAGTGTCGGTTGCGCCTGCCACCACAATATCTATCTATGACAGCCCGTTCGAATCGCCTACGGTGGTGACTGTGCGGCAATCGTGCGACGCCCTCGGTGGGGACTGTGGACGGCACAGATTGCAGCATTGAGACCAACCGTTTCAGTTCACGTAGCGCACGAGCACCTCGTCGCCATCAGACACTTCTGGTCGGCAAAACGTCGGCGGATCGCGGTTATCGACCGTGTTCGCTGATGCGGGAAAGTGTGCGCCTCGCGGCTAAGTTCCAAAGTGCGTTTGTATTGCGTTTCGATCCGCCGAAACCGCCGGGGTGCAGGGCCCGGTGCTGAGGCGTCCAAATCACATACGACAGGCGGCCGAAGAGCTGCTTGTCGCGCAATTCGGGGGCACTTCCACATGAAGATCACGCGGCGTTTCACCCAGGCCGGTCTTTCGCCTTACGCTTCGATCCCGTTCCGGCGTGCGACGTCAGAAATCAAGAACCCCGATGGTTCGGTGGTTTTCCGTCTCGACGGTTTCGATGTTCCCGAGCAATTCAGTCAGGTTGCAGCTGACATCCTGGCACAGAAATACTTCCGCAAGGCAGGCGTCGCGCGCCGCCTGAAGCGGTGTGAAGAAACGCAGGTTCCTTCTTGGCTCTGGCGATCCGCCCCGGATGACGTCGCTCTCGCCGAGTTGCCTGAGAACGAGCGTTTCGGCGGCGAGATCGACGCGCGCCAAGTCTTCGACCGTCTCGCCGGCACCTGGACCTATTGGGGCTGGAAGGGCGGATACTTCTCGTCGGAAGAAGACGCGCAGGCGTTCTTCGACGAGATGCGCTACATGCTGGCGATGCAGATGGCGGCTCCGAACTCGCCGCAGTGGTTCAACACCGGCCTGCATTGGGCTTACGGCATCGACGGCCCCGGCCAGGGCCACATGTACGTCGATTATCAGACGGGCGAACTCGTCAACTCGTCATCGGCTTACGAACATCCGCAGCCGCACGCCTGCTTCATTCAGTCGGTTGCCGACGACCTCGTCAACGAGGGGGGCATCATGGATCTCTGGGTCCGCGAGGCGCGCCTCTTCAAGTATGGCTCGGGCACGGGCTCGAATTTCTCGTCGCTCCGCGGCGTCAATGAAAAACTGTCGGGCGGCGGACGCTCGTCGGGCCTGATGAGCTTCCTCAAGATCGGCGACCGTGCGGCGGGCGCCATCAAGTCCGGCGGCACGACGCGGCGCGCGGCGAAGATGGTCGTCGTCGACGTCGATCACCCGGATATCGAGGAATACATCGGTTGGAAGGTGAAGGAAGAGCAGAAGGTTGCCGCTCTCGTCACCGGCTCCAAGATCTGCCAGAAGCGCCTCAAGGCCGTGATGAAGGCCTGCGTGAACTGCGAAGCCGAAGGCGATGCCTGCTTCGAGCCGACAAAAAACCCGAAGCTCAAGATCGCGATCCGCGAAGCCAAGCGCGACGGCGTTCCGCAGAATTACATCCTGCGCGTCGTCCAGTTCGCCAAGCAGGGCTACAAGGAAATCGAGTTCGATACCTACGACACCGACTGGGATAGCGAAGCTTACCTGACGGTGGCTGGCCAGAATTCGAATAACTCCGTCCGCGTGACGGACGAATTCCTGAACGCCGTTGTCGAAGACAAGGATTGGAAGCTTCTCTCGCGCCTTGGCAACAAGGTGACGAAGACGATCCGCGCCAAGGATCTCTGGGAACAGATTGGTTTCGCGGCGTGGGCTTCGGCCGATCCCGGCATCCAGTTCCACACTACGATCAACGACTGGCACACGTGCCCGCAGTCCGGACCGATCCGCGCGTCGAACCCCTGCTCGGAATACATGTTCCTCGACGATACGGCGTGCAATCTTGCGTCGCTCAACCTCCTGCGCTTCCGCCGCGAGGATAAGTCGTTCGACATCGAAGCCTACGAGCATGGCTGCCGCCTTTGGACGATCGTGCTCGAAATTTCGGTGCTGATGGCGCAGTTTCCGTCGCGGGAGATCGCGGAGCTTAGCTATCGCTATCGCACGCTAGGCCTCGGCTTCGCGAACATCGGCGGCTTGCTGATGTCGTCGGGCATTCCCTATGACTCCGAAGAAGGCCGGGCGATCTGCGGCGCCATCTCGGCGATCATGACGGGTGTTTCCTACGCGACGAGCGCGGAGATGGCGGCCGAGCTCGGCACCTTCCCCGGCTACGCGCCGAACGCGCAGGACATGCTGCGCGTCATGCGCAACCATCGCCGCGCGGCTCACGGTGAAGCTGAGTTCTACGAGAAGCTTTCGGTTGCTCCCGTTCCGCTCGATCACGATGCGCTGACCGATGCGCGCCTCGGCGACGCCGCGAAGCGTGCCTGGGACCGAGCCCTCGAGCTTGGCCAGGAGCACGGCTATCGCAACGCTCAGGCAACCGTCGTCGCGCCGACCGGCACGATCGGCCTTGTCATGGACTGCGATACGACCGGCATCGAGCCCGACTTCGCGCTCGTGAAGTTCAAGAAGCTCGCGGGCGGCGGCTACTTCAAGATCATCAACCAGTCGGTGCCCGAAGCGCTGCGTGCGCTCGGCTATCGCGAAAGCCAGATCGCGGAAATGGAAGTCTACGCTGTGGGCCACGGCTCGCTGGCGCAGGCGCCCGCCATCAACACCGCGACGCTGAAAGCCAAGGGCTTCACCGATGAAGCTCTGGCGAAGATCGAGAAGGGTCTTGGCACCGCGTTCGACATCAAGTTCGTGTTCAACCGCTGGACGCTCGGCGACGATTTCCTGACCGGCAAACTCGGCGTTCCCGCCGACAAGCTCACAGATCCGTCGTTCGATCTCTTCGCTCACCTCGGCTTCTCGAAGAAAGACGTCGATGCCGCGAACGAGCACGTCTGCGGAGCGATGACGCTGGAAGGTGCGCCGCACATCAAGGCTGAGCATCTGCCGGTGTTCGACTGCGCCAACGCCTGCGGTAAGAAGGGCAAGCGCTATCTCTCGGTCGAGAGCCACATCCGCATGATGGCGGCGTCGCAGCCGTTCATCTCGGGCGCGATCTCGAAGACGATCAACATGCCGAACGACGCGACGGTCGAGGACTGCAAGCAGTCGTACATGCTGTCGTGGAAGCTCGCGCTCAAAGCCAACGCGCTCTATCGCGACGGCTCGAAGCTGTCGCAGCCACTCAACAGTCAGATCCTCGGCAGCGATGACGACGAGGCTCTGGACGCGGCCGAGACGCTGATGAGCCAGCCGCTCGCGGCGCGGACGGCGACGATCACCGAAAAGATCGTCGAGAAAATCGTCGAGCGCGTCGTCTACGTCGAACGGGAAAAAGCCAACGGCCGCGATAAGCTGCCGGGGCGGCGCAAGGGCTACACGCAGAAAGCCGCGGTCGGCGGGCATAAAGTGTATCTGCGCACGGGCGAATACGACGACGGGCGCGTCGGCGAGATCTTCATCGACATGCACAAGGAAGGCGCTGCCTTCCGGTCGCTGATGAACAACTTCGCCATCGCGATTTCGCTCGGCCTGCAGTACGGCGTGCCGCTGGAAGAGTACGTGGAGGCCTTCACCTTCACACGCTTCGAACCCGCCGGCCTCGTGCAGGGTAACGAGACGATCAAGAACGCGACGTCGATCCTCGACTACATCTTCCGCGAGCTGGCCGTGTCGTATCTTGGGCGTCACGATCTCGCCCACGTCGACCCGCGCGAGATCGTCGGCGAGACGGGGCTTGGCTCCAGCGACGATGCGACCGACGAGCAGTTGGCGTTCGATCTGCCGGAGAGCGTGACGAAGATGGTGTCGAAGGGCCTCGTTCGCGGCGCGCCGGTCGTTCGCCTCGCGAGCCGGACGACGACAACGAATGTGCAGGGACAGGGTCCGAAGGCGTCGTCGCTCGGCGCGGCGGCGGTTCAGAGCACGAGCTACGATGTGTCATCGCGGTACGTCGAACAGACGCTGACGCATGGCGCGAACGCGCTTGCGGTGGCCAGCGAGGAGATGCAGGCAGCGGTGTCGTCGTCGCCCGTTCTGACGAAGTCGGAGCTTTACAAGCAGCGTGTCTCGGAAGCGAAGCTTCGCGGCTACGAAGGCGTCTCCTGCAGCGAATGCCACAACTTCACGATGGTGCGGAACGGTACGTGCTTGAAGTGCGATACGTGCGGCTCAACGAGCGGGTGCAGTTGAGGACGCCAGAAAGGCGGCGGCCAATGAGAGGCCGCCGCTAGACTCTCGCCGAATTCGCGAGCACATACTCAGCGCAATGGCAAAAAAAATCTCCCCTCCCAAAATCTGGACGCCTACCGCCGAGGACGTAATCAAGATCCATTGCGATCTTACGAAGTTGTTTGAGCGCGAGAGCGATCCTATTTCTCCGCCTGGAGTAAAAAATAGAGGACTGCTCGAATCTGCTTGCGGGCGGCCGTTAGCTAGCTTTGCGGGAATTGAGAAGTATCAATCTCTCGTTCTCAAGCTTGCTGCGCTCACCCAGTCCATTACGAAAAATCATCCTTTTCATAACGGGAACAAGCGAACGGCGCTCGCCACCTTGCTCGTGGCTCTTTATCGAAACTCGCTATGCTTGAAGACTGATGTTTCCGACGATGGTGTGTTTAATTTTATTGTAGCAGTAACTGCAGATGAATATCCTCAGAAAAATCATGACCTCGATGCCGACCGAATAGTTCATGAAATCGCCTGGTGGATTAGAAGAAACACAGAATCATACAAGTACACGCTCGGAACGATACGAGTGTCTGAATTTATAGAGCGATGCAAACAGGCGGGAATGCTTTGCAAGACATCCAATGGGGGGCACATAATAATGAACCCCATAGCGGCCAAAGATGGCAAACAAAAAAGCATAAAAATATCCGCATCGACCCGCCAACTGAACGGACCTGCCGCCGCCGCATTCATACGCAAGTTGGGGCTCAACGCCGCTAACTCCGGTATCGACAGTAACGAGTTCTATGATGGGATGAGTCAAGAGCGGCAGCAAATTCACCGCTTTATCGTAGCACTTCGACGTCTGGCTAGAACTTAGCTTTATCACGTCATCCTCGAATGCGTGACCACAGAGATGCACGCGTTCGGGGATCCAGCATGAGACTCGCCGCAGACGTCCGCATTCCTTTTGCGCCTTCGGCAAGTTTTATGCTGGATCCCCGCGCGGGTTCGCGATGCTCACTTGCGCGAGGATGACGAGTGATGAAGACGGCCGACTGCCCTCACAAAATAGGCAGCCGCGCATCGCTATATTCTCCTTCCAAGAATCAACCCGCCCGAAACCGCTCTCCGGAGATGCGAGCTACGGAGAGCGGCTTCGAGCGGGTGCGGGCGCGAGGTTCTCGATCGTCCCCCCAATCGAGAACGTCTTCGCCTCAGCCCTTCTTCGTCTTCTTCACTTTCTTGGCCTTGTGGGCCTGAGCGGTCTTCTGCTTGTGCGCCTTGTTGGACACCTTTTTCTTGTCCTTCGCAGCGAACGTCACAGGCGTCGCGACTTTGGCTGTCGCGCCGGACAGGCGCGGCGCGATCGTCGCGGCCTCGGCGGAAGCGGTCGCGGCGAGCACGAACGCACCGAGCAAAATCAGTTTTGCAATTTTCATCGTCTTCTTTCCCAAGCATGGCCGCAGCCGGCCTCGGGCTGCAGGCGAGACGCTAGGCGGGGGTTCCCGAAAAGAGAAAGAAGAAGACTTCAAATGCTCCGAAGGTTTTTTTCGTTGCCATCTTCCCGCTAACGCCGGGTGGGGATGGACATCGTGATGCGACCGCACCGGTCTTGCTGTTGCCTACATTTGTTATATTATATTTTATAGATTCAAGGGTGATCAAATAGGGGAACTTTCGACATGGCGACTTTCAATGACGGGCGAGCGTGCCTGCTCGACCAGCGCACGGGTGCAGGATTGGGGCTGGTGTTGTTAGTGCTCGGCACGATGCTATCAGCCGGAGCAGTCGATCTCGCGCACGCGGCTTCCAAGAGCAACCGCAGTGAGACGGCGGAAGCAGACGATCAACTCATCCGGCGATGCGAATGGCGGTCGAAAATCGAAATCTGCTATTGGCGAAGAGTGGGATCTCAGCACACGTCGGAACATTGAGACGTAACGACTTGTCCCGAAATGTCTGGGAAATATACTGTTTTGCGACGCACCAGATTGTCATAACACTGTAATATACACAGCGTTACGTCCTCGCGAAAATCCAAAATAGGAGGCGAGGGAGACCATGGCAGACGTGGCGTTGAGTGGAACAGTGCCGGGCGGGGCCGGCACGCCAGATAGCCGACCCAATCTTGAGCACGGCACGAATCCGATCACCGCGCTGATCTTTCTCGGCCTTCTGGCAGGCGGCCTCTTCTTCACCGCCTACAGCCTTTATCAGGATATCGACGCCGCGGGCATGCCGGTAACGACATGGCTGCCGTTGGTGCTGCTCGGCGTCGCGCTTTTGATCGCGCTCGGGTTCGAGTTCGTCAACGGCTTCCACGACACCGCCAACGCCGTCGCAACCGTCATCTATACACACTCGCTGCCTGCCAACGTCGCCGTTCTGTGGTCGGGCTTTTTCAACTTCCTCGGCGTGCTGCTATCGACGGGGGCCGTCGCGTTCGGCATCATCTCGCTGCTGCCGGTCGAACTCATCTTGCAGGTCGGCTCGAGCGCCGGTTTCGCGATGGTCTTCGCGCTGCTGATCGCCGCCATCATCTGGAACCTCGGGACGTGGTGGCTCGGCATCCCCTCTTCTTCCTCGCACACGCTGATCGGCTCGATCATCGGCGTCGGCGTCGCCAACTCGCTTATGCACGGCGGCAACGGCACGTCGGGCGTGGACTGGGGCAAAGCGCAGGACATCGGCCTGTCGCTGCTGGTTTCGCCGCTCGTCGGCTTCTTCTTCGCCGCGCTGCTGCTCGTTCTTCTCAAGTTCGTCGTCCGCAACCCCGCGCTCTACAAAGAGCCCCAGGGCAAGCAGCCGCCCCCGTGGTGGATCCGCGGCTTGCTCATCCTGACGTGCACGGGCGTTTCGTTCGCGCACGGCTCGAACGACGGCCAGAAGGGCATGGGTCTCATCATGCTCATCCTGATCGGTACAGTGCCGATGGCTTACGCTTTGAACCGCACGCCCGCTCCATCGCAGGTGGTTGAGTTCAAGGCAAACGCCGCAGCAGCAGCCGCAGTCGTCGACCAGCAGGCGTCCGGCTACAATGTTCTCGGAAACCCGCGCCCAGCGGTCGAGAACTACATTTCGAGCCGCACGATCAACGAGGGCACGTATCCGAGCCTCTCCGTTCTGGTTCGCGATATCTCGCAGCAGGTCGAAACGTACGGTGCGCTCGACAAGGTGCCCGCATCCGCCATTTCGAACGTTCGTAACGACATGTACCTGGCGTCGGAAGCGCTCCGCTTCCTGCTGAAGGACAAGGCCAATAACCTGAAGCCGGACGAGGTCAAGGCGATCACGTCGTTCAAGGGCTCGCTCGATAAGGCAACGCGCTTCATTCCTCTGTGGGTGAAGGTGGCGGTTGCAATCGCGCTCGGCCTCGGGACCATGGTCGGCTGGAAACGCATCGTGGTGACGGTCGGCGAGAAGATCGGCAAGACGCATCTCACCTACGCTCAGGGCGCCTCAGCCGAAGTCGTCGCCATGGTCACGATCGGAGCGGCCGACGCTTACGGCTTGCCGGTTTCGACTACGCACGTCCTGTCATCGGGCGTCGCCGGCACTATGGCGGCCAACGGCTCAGGCCTGCAGTGGGGAACGATCCGCAATCTGATCATGGCGTGGGTGCTCACGCTCCCGGTCTCGATCGTTCTCGCGGGCGGCCTCTACTTCATCTTCGCGAAGCTGTTCTAAGCAGCGGCCTGCTTTCGCGGGCCTTCCCTGCTCTTTGTATTTTCGAAAGGCGCGAGCTTCCGGCTCGCGCCTTTCTTATTTTCGTCTCGCGCGGCCGCCGTCGTGATGCCGATATGATCATGGGCGAGAAAAATGCGCCGCAGCGCCGTTGACGCGGCGATTGGTTCTGACAATCTCGTCCGCTTCACCACCACGCTCTGCCGTTGGAGGTTTCCTGTGCCGCCGGAAGTTATCGCCTGGACGTTGCTCTTCGTCGTCGCCTTCGCCCTTGTCTATCGCTTCTTCGCTTGGGTCGGCGGGCGCCGCAATCGAGCGCCGTCCCTCGCCGCCCAGCGCGATCACGTTCAACGTCCTGTCGAAACTGTCGTGGCGCCTGAGACCGCGATTGCCGACCGTGCCGCCGCGGAAGCCGTCGCCGTAGAACCCGTCGTCATTGCTCCCACCATTCCCGCGCCGACAGTCCAGGCGAATGAGCAACCTGAAGCAGCGCAAACGGAGCCGCCACCGCCATTGTCTCTTCCGCTGGCCACCGTTCCAGAAATCATCGCACCGCCATTGCCTATGCCATCGACGGCCGTGATGTCGGCGCGGATCGCTGCAGAAGCCGTACGCACGGCCATGGCCCCGAGTGTCGCCGCGACCCTTCCGCCACGGCCGAAGCCAAGCGTCGCAGCAACGCTTCCGCCGGAACCGGTCGCGCCACCAGCCGCCGAGCCCGCTCCCCTGGACGCCGCTCCGCCCGTTGAAAGCTCGAAGACGCACGCGGCGTTTCCATCCGGTCCCGTGCAAGATGACGTGTCGATTTCCGAGGACGAACCCGAACACAATGAGTCCACCTCTCCTCTACCGCTTCAGGGCGTTGTGGAGGTTTCGAAATCCGCTCGTTTTCGCGCGCGCCGGATTGGCCTTGAAGCGCCGAGCCTCGACATCCGCCTCAGGGATTCCCGCGAACGCAGATGCATCCCGGTGCCGAAAACAGTGCGTGGACCGTCCGAACCCGTCGCGGCGAAGGGCTTGAAAGTGCTCGCCCCCAAGGGAGCGCCGGAAAAAGCTCCGACCCGCCGCATCGGCCGGAAACCGGACGGCGAAAATCTACTCGCGACAGCAAGGTCGCAGACCCGGATCATCGGAGCGGCGCAACGGCCATCCCGCATTCTCACAGCGTCCGCTTTTTGACGTCCGCACGCGCGAAGACCCATGTCGAATCGGCAACATCACCCAACAAAACGGGTCGTCAGCGTTCCCCTCACAGCCCACGCGCGGCTCAAGTGATTCTCTGCTCCGCTGCGGAATCGCGCTGTTTTGGGTGATTTTTTCGTTTTCCGAAGAACGGCCGCGAAAGGCCTCCACACCTTATCCTCATCCCTCCCCATAGCCGCTCGTTTCCGGCAATCCGCTAGTTCCGCTCCCGCGAATCAGGTCACTTCGCTGTCACTGCAAGCGATTGAGAACACAGGCGGAGTTAGAGATGAACCAACTGGCAGCGGCACCTTTGTCGGTCTACATGCTTGCCGATCACCTCGACGCTGCACTCGCTGCGGGAGAAGACATCATGGCGCGCGGCCACCAATGGCGCGCGCTCGCCGAGAAGCCCGGAGATCCGGCCGAATTCGCTAGCCGCCAGCGCAGGGTCGCAGACGAGATCCGCGGTCTCGAGCTGATGCTCGTCGCGCGTATCCTGAAGGCACGCGGCCATGCCCTGACGCTTTCCGATTACGACGATCGCTTTCGCGCCGTCGGCACCCTCTTTGCGTCAGGCACCGCTATCCTGCTCGATGCGGTCGAAGAAAGCGGAGATGCGCGCAGCCTCGACTTCGATACGGGCGACGACCTTGTCGCCTACGTTCGCAGCCGTGGCCTGATCGCACCTGATGCCGCTGCCATTCGCGGTGCATCGGACCTCACGATTGACGACAGCTTCCTGGTCGCCAAGCGCATGGCCCTCGGCCCGCTCCTCGATATGGCAGCAGCTTTCCTCGACGCCCTCGACATCCAATACGAGCTCTTCGTCGAAGAGGAACCCGTTGCCACAAAGGCTCTCGTGCTCGACCTCGACGAGATGGATCGCGTTCCCCTGAACTGACGGCGCGGCGTGTTGGCGGCCGCCCAGCGCGCGCGATTGCGCGAAGTCGCGACGCGGGCCGGCCGGACAGCCGACCTTCTAATTGTATAGGTCGCGGCGGGAGCCAAACGTTTGCGGTTCGTCGCTGCGGTCTTGCTCGCGACGATTTTCGGCGCCTCCTCGGCAGTCGCGACGGACTTCACAAGCTCTGCAGGAACGCCTTGCGGCAGTGTATTGTCGGCTGAGGCGATGCGCGTCGTGTCCGTCCGCAGGACGTTGGCAAGCGCGGGAGTCATCGTCTTCACTGCGGTCAACATTTTGCCCGCCACAGGCGCAAACACAGACGTCGACATGGCGTCAAGCGCCATCGCGATCATCATGCCGCCCTGAGCTTGATCGAGAGATGCAAAGGCACCGATCGGGCCGGGCACCGGAGCGTATCGGCGATTTCGCTTGTAGGTCGCGTCGACGATCGACGGCGCGGACATGACGCGGACTTCGAGCGTCGCGACGCCTTCGCCGGCAAAGCCGAGTTTCATGGCCGCCGCGCGCGAGACGTCGAGCTTACGTTGGCGCCAGTAGGGCCCCGCATTATTGACGCGTATTACGGCGGCGCGGCCATTGGATCGATTGCGAACGAGTAGGATGGTGCCGTCCGGATAGATGGGACTAGCAGCGCTATCGGCCTCGTTCGGGCGGAACGCTTCGCCGGACGACGTCAGTCCGCACGGGTTGTAACGGTCGCGGCGGCAATCATCATAATAGGATGTCTGGAAGACCTGATCGTGCCCAACAATAGCAACCATTTCAGGGATGCTCAGCACGCGGTGGCAAATGCCATTGAAGCAGTACGTCTTGCCTGGAGTTTTGGCCTCAGCTGGTGCGGCGCCGGATACGACCGATGCCGATGCGAGCATTGTGGTTCCACACAGTGCCCATAGTCCGCGGCGCATGCGCACCCGCGTACGAATACTCAAGAACATCCTATTCTCCCGTCTTGCCGGCGCGGGCCAACGCGCCGCCTGCCTCCGTGAGTTCCATCGCAATGGAACAAAACCCTGACGATAGCGGGGGCACGATAGATAGGACGTAGACGTAGGACAATCCGCCGAATTGCCCTTACAATGCTCAATTAATCACAAGTTATTTCATTGTGTTGCGTTGTCGAGCTGCCTTAATTTCTACCATATTGTCCGCATCACGAAGTTCAGCCTACTGATGTTTGTGCGTATCACTCGGACGGGAAGATCATGGCAAACGGGATTCTTAATTTGCAATGAAATATGGCGTATGCGCCCTTTCCCGCTTGAACCCGATGACATGGGAATTGGAGGGTGTGCGTGCTATTTTCGCGGTTTGCTGTTCTGGGACTACTGCCCTTGCTCGTGGGTTGTTGTTTGATCGAAGCGCCGGTCGAGCGGATCGCGACGCATAAACGTCCGACCGAAAAAAGAGTGGCGGCGGTGGTGCCGCCTCAACGGCCATCCAAGAAACCGACCGTCACGGAAGCTTGGCGGCCTTCTGCGAAGACGGCATTACGGACAATGCACATAAAGCGATGCGACTGCCCGCAGGATTTCGATCCCGAGGTCTGCGGTAGGCGAAGCGCATACACATGGTCGCCAGACTGCCCTGCCTCCGAGGAAGGGGCCGCGCGCAACCAATCTCTCCCCGCATCGCTCAGAGATTCAACGCGACCTTGAGCGTTTCTGCAGCCTCGTCGAGACGCGAAGCGTCGTCGCTTCGCAGGACGAGGTCCACGGCGTAACGGCCGTTGCGCATGAGCGGATAACTTCCCATAGCGACGTCGAGGTAACGGCGCTGGTGCGCCGAGAACACCTCGGCGATCTCGCTCTCGGGGCGATCAACCGGAATGGTGATCGACAGAAGCCTGGAGCCGGTTTTGAGCGAGGGTGTCACGCCTATCAGCATCGCCTGCATGATGCTTGGGATGCCCGCCATCACCACAACGTTGCCTATGCGAAATCCGGGCGCAGCCGAAACGGGATTGTCAACGAGGTCTGCCCCAGTCGGAAGCCGCGCCATGCGCAAACGCGCGAGCGTCATCTCGACACCTCTCGCTGCGTAATGATCGCGAAGAACCTTCTCAGCGCGCGCGTCGACGCCCACGGACGCGCCGAACGCCTTGCCGATGCTGTCGGCGGTGATGTCGTCGTGTGTCGGGCCGATGCCGCCGGTCGTGAAAACATACGTGTATCGGGCCCGAAGCGCGTTGACGGCATCGACGATTTCGCCTTCGTCATCCGCGACGACGCGCACCTCCTTCAGCCGGATGCCGATACTCGTCAGGTGCTCGGCGATGAAGCCGATATTCTGGTCCTTGGTCCGGCCGGACAGGATCTCATCGCCGATGACAAGCACGGCAGCCGTCACGATCCGCTCTTCAGTCACAGTCCCGCTCGCTGAAATTCCAATGTGGGGCCGTCATAGCACCCTCAAACGCTCCGCGAAAACACTTGCCGCGCGCGCCCGAACGCCGATATGGCGTTGAGATGAAATTCGCACATCCTTTAACGCCCGGCATTCTCATCCACCGTTACAAGCGCTTTCTTGCCGATGTCACAACTGCAGGCGGCGTAACTGTCACCGCGAGCTGCCCAAACACCGGCTCTATGCTCGGGCTGACCAAACCGGGGTCGAAAGTCTGGCTTTCGGAAAGCGACAGCCCGACACGAAAGTATCGGCACACCTGGGAGATGATCGAGGCCGACCTTGGCACCGGGCCGCATCTGGTCGGCATCAATACGGGCAGGCCGAACGCCCTGGTCACGGAAGCTATCGAAGGCGGCGTTATAACCGAACTTGCCGGCTATCAGAACCTTCGCCGCGAGGTCAAATATGGCATCAACAGCCGGATCGACATCCTGCTGGCGGGCGGGACGAGCGATCAGCGCGATTGCTACGTCGAGGTCAAGAACGTGCATCTTATGCGCGAAAACAGCCTCGCGGAATTTCCGGACAGCAAAACAGAGCGTGGCGCCAAGCACTTGCGCGAACTCGCGGGCATGGTTGCCCAGGGGCATCGGGCGGTGATGGTGTTTCTTGTGCAGCGCAGCGACGCCGAAAGCTTCAAGCTTGCATCGGATGTCGATCCTGCGTACGCCGCAGCGTTTAATACCGCTGCGGCCGCAGGGGTGGAGATGCTCTGTTATCGTTGCACCCTCAGCCCTACCGAAATTGTGGTTGAGAAACGGATCGAAATTGCGGATCTGTAATGCGAAAGCCGATCAACGGCTGAAACGGACAAGAGAGAGGCAACGTACTCTCCGGCAGACGGCGTTTAGGGCGCCGACAAGGAAACGAACCATCAAGGTGGAAGGCCATGTATTCACGACGCGATTTTTCGAGACTCGGTCTCGCGGTGGCGGGCGGGTTAGCCGCGCTCAAATCGGCGAGCGGTTTTGCTGCCGCCGATACAACGGGTGAAAAATTCGAAGTCACGAAGCCCGATGCGGAGTGGAAAAGCGAACTGACGCCGTCGCAATACAATGTGCTCAGACGACAGGGAACGGAGCCCGCGGGCACGTCGCCGCTCGATGCCAACGACGCAGCCGGAACGTATCTTTGCGCGGGTTGCGCACTCGCGCTGTTTTCCTCGGACACGAAATATCACAGCGGCACGGGCTGGCCGAGTTTTTGGAAGCCGCTCGATAACGCGATCGGCACGACGGTCGACACCAGCTATTTCATGACGCGGACGGAAGTGCATTGCCGCCGTTGCGGCGGGCATCTCGGCCATGTTTTCGAGGATGGTCCGAAGCCGACAGGGCTCAGGTATTGCATGAATGGCGTCGCCTTGAAGTTCGAGCCTAAGGCGACCGGCTGATCGCAAGCTGGCGGGGCTTAGGCGCTTTCGGCGAGGCGCGCGCTCTTGCCTGAAGCGATGAGCTTGGTTGCTTCCTCCGCGGCCAACGGCCTGCCAAGCAGGTATCCCTGGCCGTATCCGACTTGTAGCGCGCGCAAACGCTGAAGCTGCTCGGGCGTCTCGATGCCCTCGGCGACGACCGTGCAGTTGAAATTCTTCGCGAGCTGAGAAATCGATCGCACGATGAGATCGCTTTCTCGCGAACTTCCGAGCTGGCTGATAAACAATCGATCGATCTTGAGCCGGTCGAGCGGAAAGCTGACGAGATAGCTCAGCGAAGAGTACCCGGTGCCAAAATCATCCAGCGCAATCGACACGCCGATCTTCTTCAATCTCCTGAGCTGGTCGAGCGTCACCGGATCGTTCTGCAGAAGGCTCGTTTCGGTTATTTCGATTTCGATCCGGTTCGCACCAATGCCGGTAGACTGCAGCGCGCGCTCGACACGCTGAGCGACGTCGTCCGATGCGATCTGGAGCGGCGACAGGTTTATGCCGACGACGATATCGCGCGGCCAACTCGCGGCCTGGGCGCACGCCTTCTCGATCACCCAGGCGCCGATTTCGTTCGCCATACCGATCTCGTCGGCGATACTCAGAAACTGGTCTGGCGGTAATATTCCGCGCAAGGGATGGCGCCAGCGGATCAGACACTCGAAGCCGGTGATGCGCTCGTCGATGAGCGAGCATATCGGCTGAAAATAGAGTTCAAGTTCGTTCCTCGCCAGGGCTGTACGCAGCCCAAGCTCGACGGCTTGGCGCTCTTCGGCGGAGCGAAGCATGTCGGCTTCGAATATCCGGTGCGAGTTTCGTCCGGACGACTTGCTGGCGTACATTGCCAGGTCGGCCTGCTTCAGCAGAAGGTCGCCGCCGACGTCAGACTCGCTCGCAATCGCGACTCCGACAGATGCACCGATCTGCACGCGCTGACCTTCGAGGAAAAACGGTTCGCTCAACGTCGAGACCAACCGCCGGGCCAGCGAGCCCGCGGTGGCGCGGCCAGGAATATCTCGGGCGACTACGGCGAACTCATCGCCGCCGAGACGGGCGACCAGATCTTCGTCTCGTACCGTGCGCGCGATGCGGGCAGCCGACATCCGGAGAACTTCGTCGCCTGCCCCGTGCCCGAGCGCGTCGTTGACCGCCTTAAAGCGGTCGAGGTCGATGTAGAAGACGCCGTATTCCGAGAACAACGCCGCGTCCCGGCTGAGCGCTGTGAGCCTTTCCATGAACGCGCGTCGATTGGCGACGCCCGTCAGGCCATCGGTCATGGCGGTGCGTTCTGTTTCCTCGCGCGCCGCCACCAGGGCGGCGATGGACAACTTCAGCTTCTCGACCGCCTCCAGACGCTCCGAGAAAATCCGCGCGCTCGACGCGATCAGCCCGACGAGGAACGTCAAGTAGCTCATCGCCAGCGCACCGAGCACGAGATGGTTGCCGAAGGTTAGAAACAGGCACTTGATGCTCAACGGCAGCAGCATCGTGGCCGCATAAAGAATGGCGGCGACCGGGACCGGTGCGAGCAAAACGCTACCGCTCGCAGCCATGCCGACGATGAGCGCAACGAGAATGACTTCGCTATCGCCGAGCGAGCCAGCCCAGGTGGTACCGAGCACGCCCCAAGGGAGCGCGAGCAAAAAGCTATAAACGAGAACCTTCCGCGCGGAACGGTAGGGCGAGCGCCCGGGATCGGAAGCCTTCTTTACGGCCGCGCGGCGCCGTAGAGAACGCACACCAATGAAGCCGCAAATGCTCAGCGAAGCTATGGTCCAGAGGGCGAGTTGGAGGGGCGGAAGGAGGTCGCGAAAAGCAATCGTCGCAAGCAAAACATTGATGGCGTAGCCCGCCATCGGCGCCGGGGTTGCGCGGGCGATGCTAGCAAGCTGCTCCTTATGGACGGTCGTCCCACTCCAGAAGCTGGAATTGCTCGTCAATTTCACTTTCTATCGCCTTGGTGCACATCGCGATGGCGCTACCGTAGGACCGAGCTGTTAATGATCCGATGCAAACTGCACCGAGGCTGTGATTATTTTCGGGACCTTTGCCGCCCAATCCCGGCGATGGCACCACAATATGCTCTTATGGAGCATAATATATTCCCACTCGGCGCCCCGAACATCAGAACGGCACGAACTGCGGCCCGAGGCTTGTTTCCGCCATTCCGGTGCCGCAACCGTAGCGGCGAGCGAACTTGGGGGGACGGTCGTGGCGCAACGGATTTTTCTAGACCGAACGTTTCTCTCCCGGGTGTATGGGAACGAACGCCGGATTGCTTCGCGTTGCTGAGGCATCTCGGGTTCGATGAGAGCTGAAAAGAGAAACCATGTCGTTAGTGCGATGGGCAACCACTGTCGTCGTTATTGGGGCAATAGCGGGCGGCGTCTATTACACGATGCACAGCGGCTCGCAGAACGGAGCCGCGCCAGGGGGCCAGGGCCGCGGCGGTTTCGGAGGCCCTGTCGCCGTCGTGGTCAAGCCGGCTAGGACGGGCGATGTTCCGGTCTATCTGGAAGGTGTCGGCTCGGTCAAAGCACTGAACACGGCGACAATCCGGGCGCAGGTCGACGGCCGCCTGCTGAGCGTGAATTTCAAGGAAGGCCAGGACGTCAAGAAAGGCGATCTGCTCGCCAAGATCGATCCGGCAACTTATCAGGCGCAGCTTGATCAAGCGATCGCCAAGAAGGCGCTGGACGAAGCTTTGCTCGCCAACACCAAGCACGACCTCGAGCGCTTTCAGAAAGTCGGCACCCTCGCGATCTCGCAGCAGCAGATCGACACCCAGGTGGCCCTGATCAAGCAGCAAGAAGCCCAGGTCAAATCGGACATCGCCGCAATCGAGAATGCGCAGGCGATCCTCGGCTATACGACGATCCTCTCGCCCTTCGACGGCCGGACAGGCATCCGGCTGGTCGACGAAGGCAACCTCGTCCACAACGGCGACACCAATGGCATCGTGACGATCACGCAGGTGCAGCCAATCACTGTTGTCTTTACGTTGCCGCAACAGGATCTGCCGACGTTAACGCAGTCGATCGCCACGGGCGCGCTGACGGCGCAAGCCCTCTCGACCAATAGCCAGACGGAACTCGATGTCGGCTCGCTGAAGGTCATCGACAACCAGGTCGATCAGCAGACGGGCACGATCCGCCTCAAGGCTGAATTCCCGAACGACAAGCGCCAGCTTTGGCCCGGTCAGTTCGTGAACGTCCGCCTGCTCGTCGATACTTTGAAAAACGTCGTCGTGGTGCCCACCGAAGCGGTGCAGCGCGGCCCGGACGGAACTTACGTCTATGTGGTCGGCGCCGATAACACCGTTGCGATGGAGGCCGTGAAAGTCGCGCGGCAGGACGAAAAGAATGCGGTGATTGCCGAAGGCGTAACGTCCGGCGAATCGGTGGTGACGAGCGGCTTCGGACGTCTGAAGGACGGCTCGACGGTGTCCATCAGCGACGGTTCGGCCGCGCCGGAACCCGAGAAACCCCAGCGCAAGCGGTCTCGCGACGGCAAGAAATCGTCGTCTGCCGATGAGAACGCTCAAGCCACGCAGGCTTCGACGGAGGCCGCGATGGTGACTGGCTCCACGAATGGCGACGGCAAACATCGTCATCGCAAGGATAATGGCGCAACGCCATGAGCGTCTCACGTCCTTTCATCGAGCGGCCGATCGCGACATCCCTTCTCGCGATTGCCACCATTCTCGGGGGCCTGCTCGGCTACTTCACGCTGCCGATCTCGTCGCTGCCGCAGGTCGATTTTCCGACTGTTGAGGTTACGACAGAGCTACCCGGCGCAAGCCCCGAGACGATGGCGACGCTCGTTACGGCATCGCTCGAGCGGCAGTTCGGGCAAATTCAGTCGCTTGCCGCGATGTCGTCGACGAGTTCGTTCGGACTGAGCCGCATCACGCTGCAGTTCAATCTCGACCGCGATATCGACGCCGCAGCTCAGGACGTGCAAGCCGCGATCAACTCCGCCGGTTCGACGCTACCGAAAAACCTGCCCTACCCGCCGACCTATTCAAAGGTCAATCCGGCAGATACGCCCGTCATCACGCTGGCGCTGACGTCCGATACGCAGTCGCTCAGATCGTTGTCCGATCTCGCCGACACGCTGCTCGCCCAGCGCCTCGCATCGATCTCGGGTGTCGGGCACGTCTCGATCGAGGGCGGCATCAAGCCAGCCGTCCGCGTCGAAGCCGACGTCTCGCGGCTTGCGAGCTACGGCCTCAGCATGGCCGACCTCAGCACGGCGATCTCCAGCGCCAACGTCTCTGGCCCCAAAGGCTCGCTCGACGGTCCGAAGCAATCCTATACCATCGCCGCGAACGACCAGGTCGATCAGGCAAAAGTCTACGAAGACGTCATCATCGCCTATCGCAACGACGCCCCTGTCCGGATCAAGGACGTCGCGAAAGTCAGCGAGGGTATCGAAAACATACGCGTCGGGGGCTGGTATAACGGCAAGCCCGCCGTCATCGTCGATGTGCAGCGCCAGCCCGGCGCGAACGTCATCGATACGGTTCAGCGCATCAAGAACGAGTTGCCTCGGGTCGAGCGTTCGATGCCGGCAGGCGTCAACCTGCAGATCGTGAGCGACCGCACCGGCACCATCGAGGCCTCGGTGCATGACGTACAATTCACGCTCGTGCTGAGCGTCGGTCTGGTCGTCATGGTCGTGCTGCTTTTCCTGCGCTCCGTGCGTGCGACCATCATCGCTGGTGTCGCGCTTCCCGTGTCGCTGATCGCAACCTTCGGCGTTATGTATTTCTGCGGCTTCAGTCTCGACAACCTGTCGCTGATGGCGCTGACGATCGGCACCGGCTTCGTCGTCGACGACGCCATCGTGATGATCGAAAACGTCGTGCGCCATATCGAGAAGGGCGAGAAGCCGATGAAAGCGGCGCTCGACGGCGCGCGCGAGATCGGCTTCACGGTCATCTCGCTGACGCTATCGCTCATCGCCGTCTTCATTCCGCTGCTCTTCATGACCGGGCTCGTCGGACGCATGTTCCGCGAGTTTGCGCTGACCCTGACGATTGCCGTCGTCGTTTCGGCCGTCGTCTCGCTGACGCTGACGCCGATGATGTGCTCGCGGCTTCTGCGCGGTGGCCATGACGAGAAGGCCGGACTCTTCGGCCGTTTCATGGAGCGCGTGATCAAGGGATACGACCGGTCGCTCGAATTCGTGTTCCGGCATCAGGGCGCGACATTGCTAGTGGCCGTTATGACGCTCGCGGTGACGATCTGGCTCTACGTGATCATGCCCAAGGGCTTCCTGCCGGACCAGGATACGGGCGCCATAACGGCGGTCGTCGAAGGCTCACCGCAGATCTCGTTCACCGAGATGACGCGTGTGCAAAAAGAAGTTGCCGCCATCGTCGCGAACGATCCCGATGTGTCGGGCGTTGCCTCCATCGTCGGCATCGGCCAGCTCAACACGACCCAGAACGTCGGCAACCTCAAAATTCTGCTCAAGCCGCGCGAAGAGCGCAAAGACAATGTCGTCGGCGTCATCGATAGACTGAAACATGCCGTCAGCAACGTGCCCGGCGCGATGGTCTATTTCCAGCCGGTGCAGGACGTGCAGATCTCGACGCAATCGAGCCGCGCCCGCTATCAGTATACGCTTGCGAGCACCGACGCGGACGAAGTCGCGGAATGGTCGAAGAAGATGAGCGACGCGCTCAAAGATTCGCCGTATCTTCGCGAGGTCGCATCCGAGGAGGTTGACGGCGGCCTCATCGCGCGCATCGACGTCGACCGGACGACCGCTGCACGGCTCGGCGTTACGATGCAAGCCGTGAACGACGCGCTGAGCAATGCCTTCGGTCAGCGACAGGTCTCTATCATCTACGAGCAAGCGAACCAGTATCGGGTGGTGCTCGAAGCGGCGAAGGAATATCGCAGCGACCCCTCGCGTCTCAACCGGCTCTATGTTGCATCATCGACAGCCGGAACGCCGGTTCTTCTTTCGGCCGTTGCCTCGATAAAATTCGAGACGGCGCCGCTTGCGATCAGCCACCAAGACCAGTTCCCGGCAATTACAATCAGCTTCAATCTCGCGCCCAACGCCTCGCTTAGCGATGCGCTTGCCGCTATCAACACAGCGAAGCAGTCCGTCGATCTGCCGCCCACGGTGACGGGTACGTTTTACGGCGACGCGGCCGAGTTTTCGAAGTCGTTACAGAACCAGCCGTGGCTCATCCTGGCGGCCATCGTCACGATCTATATCGTGCTCGGCGTTCTTTACGAAAGTCTGATCCATCCGTTCACGATTCTGACGACGCTGCCGTCGGCTGGCATCGGCGCCGCGCTCGCACTCGAGCTGACTGGCAACGATCTCTCGTTCGTCGCACTGATCGGCATCGTTCTGCTGATGGGCATCGTCAAGAAGAACGCGATCATGATGATCGACTTCGCCCTCGACGCTGAGCGCGAGCGAGGCATGTCGCCGAGGGACTCGATCAAGGAAGCTGCCCTTCTCCGCTTCCGTCCAATCATCATGACGACGCTCGCCGCGCTTTTCGGGGCGCTGCCGCTGGCGCTCGAAAGCGGCACGGGGTCGGAACTCAGAAACCCGCTCGGTATCACCATCGTCGGCGGTCTTCTGCTCAGCCAGTTGCTGACGCTTTACACGACGCCTGTCATCTATCTGACGATGGAACGCCTCAGGGCGCGGCTTAGCGGGCGGCCGCTCGACGCCGACGGCAATCCAGTTGCTGAGGCTGCCGTCCATCCCGAGGCTGCGCTACCGGCTGGCAAGCGCGAAGCTGCGGAGTAGACCGATGAACGTCTCGCGCATCTTCATTGAAAGACCTATCGGGACCGCCCTCCTCGCGATCGGACTTTTCATCGTCGGCGCCGTCGCATATGTGTTCCTGCCCGTCGCGAGCATGCCCTCGATCGACTTTCCGACCGTGCGCATCACGGCGACGCGACCGGGCGCCGACCCGGTAACGATGGCGTCCAGCGTCGCATCGCCCCTCGAACGGCGGCTCGGCGAGATCGCGGGCGTCAGCGAGTTGACATCGACCAGCTCGCTTGGATCGACCTCGATTGCAATGCAGTTCGATCTCAATCGCAACATCGACGGCGCCGCGCGCGACGTACAGGCTGCCCTCAATTCAGCGACGGCTGATCTGCCGAGCGATCTACCGCAGGTGCCCACCTACCGGAAGATGAATCCGTCCGCCTCTCCGATTCTCATCCTGGCGCTGACGTCGAAGACGATGACCACCAGCGACATCTACGACACCGCGGACACGACGATTGCTCAGCGCATATCGCAGGTCGAGGGCGTCGCAGATGTTACAGTCAGCGGTGCGGACCAACCGGCGACACGCATCCAAGTCGACCCGACGCTCGTCGCGTCGATGGGCGTCAGCTTCGAAGACGTCAAGAACGCGGTAGCAGCTGCGAACGATCTGTCGCCAATCGGCTCGATAGACGGCGCCAACCAGACGATCGCCCTGCAGTCCAATGCGCAGATGACCGATCCGGAAGATTATAAAGCCATCGTCGTCAAGAACATGCCGAACGGCGACATTGTGAAGGTTGGCGATGTCGCCAAGGTTATTGCAGGCACGCGAAACACGCGTTCGCTGGCCCGGTTCGGCATGTCTCCTGCCGTTCTGCTCATCATCACGAAGACGCCCGAAGCGAACGTCATCGACACGGTTGACCGCGTAAAAGCTCTGTTACCGCAGCTCAAGGAATGGATCCCGGCCGGGATCGATATCTCCATTCTGACGGACCGCACCACGACGATCCGCGCGTCCGTGCACGACATGCAATTCACGCTCGGGCTGACCATCCTGCTCGTGATGTCCGTGGTGTTCGTCTTCCTGCGGCGTGGAACGCCGACAGTTGCGGCAGGCATCACCGTTCCCTTGTCGCTTGCCGGAACTTGTGCGGCGATGTGGATGGCAGGTTATTCGATCAACAATCTCACGCTCATGGCGCTGGCGGTGGCCGTTGGCTTCGTCGTGGACGACGCGATCGTGATGATCGAGAACGTCTACCGCAACATGGAAAGCGGCATGAAGCCGATGGCGGCCGCGCTCGAAGGCTCGCGCCAGATCGGCTTCACCGTCATTTCGATATCGATCTCGCTGGTCGCCGCCTTCATACCTGTCCTTTTCATGACGGGCATCGTCGGGCGCATTCTCCATGAATTCGCGATGACTCTGACGTTCGCCATCATCATCTCCGCGATCGTGTCGCTGACCGTTACACCGATGATCTGCGCGCATTTCATCAAGGAAGGCGCCGAGGCGCATCGCAACCTCGCCGACCGGATTTTCGAGGGCGTTCTGGGCGCCATCGTCCGCGCCTATGGGTTCACGTTGCGCATTGCGCTCCGCAACCAGCTCATCATGCTGGCGGTGTTCGTAGCGACGATCGCGCTGACCGTTCACTTTTTCATTGTGCTGCCGAAAGGCTATCTGCCCGACGACGACACCGGGCTCATCATCGCGGCGACGGAGGCGAATGCCGACGTTTCGTTCGCGGAGATGAAAACGCTTCAGGATCGTGCGATGGCGGTGATCCTTGCCGACCCGGCGATCGATAACGTCGGATCCTCTATCGGCGCAGGTGGTCCCAATCCGACGCAGAATCAGGGCCGCATGTTCATCAGCCTGAAGCCCATCGATCAGCGCGGCAATGTGCCGACCGCCGAAGTCATCGACAGGCTCCGGAAACCCCTCAGCAAGATCGTCGGATTGCAGACGCGCCTAATGGCATCGAAGGATATTCGCGCGGGCGCGCGGGCCGGAAAGGCAGACTATCAATATACGCTGTGGTCGTTGAACGCCGACGATCTTTACGAGTGGGTGCCGAAAGCGCTCGCAGCGGTGCGCGCTATTCCGGGCGTGGTTGACGTCAGCTCCGACCGGGAGGCCGGCGGGCTTCAACTCAACGTCAATATCAATCGCGATGTCGCATCCCGCTTGAACGTCGCGATCATCGATATCGACAACGCACTGGCGAACGCATTCTCGCAAACGCAGTTCTCTACGATTTACGGCGACCGCAACCAATACAAGGTGGTCATCGAGGTCGATCCAAAGCTGCAAAGCCACCCTAAGGATCTATCGCGCATTTACGTGCCGACCATCGACGGCACTAAGCAAGTTCCGCTATCGAGTATCGTCACCACATCGGAAGGCTTGGCGCCGCTTGTCGTCAATCACCAGGGTCCGTTCCCTGCCGTAACGATCAATTACAGCCTGAAGCCAGGCGTCAGCATGGAGACGAGCCTCGACGCCATCGACGCGGCGCTGCAGAAACTCCATATGCCGGAATCGATCCGGGGCGAACCGGCTGGCGACGCAAAGGCTTTCCTTGAGCAGGCTCGCATGCAGATCCTGCTTATCATCGCAGCGCTCGTCGCAATTTATATCGTGCTCGGCGTTCTCTACGAGAGCCTTGCGCATCCGTTGACGATCATTTCCACATTGCCTTCCGCCGGGCTCGGCGCGCTGCTGGCGCTCGAAATGGCGAAGATGGATCTTTCCGTCATCGCACTGATCGGCGTTATCCTGCTAATCGGCATCGTGAAGAAGAACGGTATCATGCTCGTCGATTTCGCTTTGAGCGCGGAGCGCGAGCAGGGCTTGTCGCCACATGACGCCATTTACGATGCCTGCCTTCAGCGCTTCCGCCCTATCCTCATGACGACGCTCGCCGCATTGCTCGGGGCTATCCCTCTCGCGGTGGCGATCGGTCCGGGCTCGGAGTTGCGTCGTCCGCTCGGTATCACGATCATCGGCGGCCTCGTCGTATCGCAGGTGTTGACGCTCTACACGACGCCCGTGATTTACCTTCTGCTTGAGCGGCTGAAGGCGCGGTTTTCGGGTGGAACCGGTGAAAGAGACGGCCTCGGCCCAGTCTCGTCCGCCGATACCAGGTGAAGACGCTATTGGTGAGCGCCGGTGGCCCAATGCGCGCCGTTAGCTGCACTCGCCATCAACATACGAGCCCAGGCGCCAAACCGCTGGATCGAAATGAGACACAAAAAGATCTCGAAAAGGCTGGCGCCGCCAACTGCGTCGCTTACAAGTATCCTCTCATACAAATTCATCGATGAGAGATCCTAGCGTGCGATATTTGACGTCGAAGATTGCGGCGAAGAAAGCAGCGAGGACCAATTTCCTTGCGATGCAAGTGTTCGGGCTGGCTCTCGCGCTTTCGGCGGGGGCAGCACGAAGCGAAAATTTCCATGGACTTGCTTGCTACGACGGCTGCGCGAATTTGAAAGCGGGATACAATTGGGCCCAAACGAACGATAATCGGGATATCAATGCCTGCTTTGGCCACGGAACAGATTATGAGAAGGGCTGCTCGATGTATGTGTATGAGGCCGGCCCCGCTCCGCCTCCGCCAAAAAAGGAAGAACAAGACCGCGACAACGCCGATGACCATACCGGCAGTGAAGGGTCTTCCGATTCCCCGAGAGAGTAGGTGAGCAGCTTACTCGTGCGCGCCAATAGAACCGCCATCGGCGTGTTCTGGCGCTTCCAGGGACGGATAAGACTAACCGTGATGAGGGCCTGACTGCTCTCTTTCCGCAAGAAGGTAATCGAGCGAGAGAAACGCAACAACGAAAAGGCTTGGGACCACGATAGGGGTCACAAACCAATGATGCTGGACAGTATGGTTCAGCGCCACAAGCGCCCAGCCAAGTGGTAGGCAGGCGACCAGCGACAAAGGCAGCAGCCCAGATTCAAAGCGCAACTCGCGTCGCACGAAGGCCTTCGTTAGCGCTGCCAACAAAATCCCTCCCACCAAAAAACACGCCATTCGACTTTGCCATGCCAGAATCTTGATGCCCCCAAGCCGATTGACTGTAACCGATAGCGTTTCGTTGGTAGAGTTTCCCGCGCGATGTTCCACGACTTGAACTAAATCGCGAAGGTCGGCCCCAGGGACGAATAAGAGCGCCAATCCCCACTTTACGCTCCAGAAGCCGAGATACCCGATCATCCAGATTCCCGAATATTTTAGCAGTCGAGAAATTTGCTGTGGCACCGGAGATCCTTGCCGCCGCCAGAACAAACAAAGTGCGATCAACGGAATTGTAAGCGTAACGATGGGATTGGTCAGAAAGTCGAAAAAGGATGTGAGCATTCCGAGGATCATAAAAAGGATACCGAAAGATATCCGTTTTGGCTCACCGTTAATACGTATGAGATACGCCGCGGCAACGAACGCGATGATCCAGACCAGGCTGTGCGTGTAGAGGCTAAACTGCGAAAGCGTCGGAACCAGCGATCCAGCGGCGACAGCGGCGAGCGCGAGAGCCGGGCCGAAGGATGACGTGGCCAAGATAAGGAGTGCTAACAATGCGCCGACATAGGCCAGCTGATTAAGATCCCGCAAACTGACAGGCGAGATGAGTGCGAGTGCTGGTCGCGAGATGATCTGATATCCGTGCCAATAACGCCAGTAATTGCGATGTGGAGCGGCCGAAGGCGATTGGCGCGCGATGGTGCATTCGTCAAAAGTACGACTTTCGAGCGAGCGAACGATAATATTTTCAGAACCCGAAATACCGATTGAATCACCGATGCACTCTGTAAAAGTATCCAGAATCCAACTGCGCGTTCCTAGATTTATCCCCTCCCAACTGGTTTCTTGACTGAGAATTGGCGCGACGTTCCGCTCAATGGCGGCATCAGGAACTAGATTTGCAGCAATTACCGCCAACCACAATAGAGCGCCAACAAAAAGGAAAACACCGCAGTAGCGCAGCACCGATTCAAAAATGCCACCCCGGCCCATCTTGGCCCTCACTGAAAAAGCCACTTTGGCGAGCTCATTTTCGTGGCGTCGCTAGAAATAAATACGCTGCGGCGATCTTGCCTGCTAAAAAAATGCACGGTGCTTGCAGAGCTGAATTACAATTCTGAGCCTCTTCTTTTCTTCAGGATGAAAAAACCACTCCTTTCGCGATAGATTTCCACGTCTCCGAGCGGAACCTCTACATTCAAAAGGCGTAGTAGGTCTTGGTCGCTAGAGGATTTGAGCGCATCAGGCTCGAAATTTTCCGCCCATCCGATCACGGGACAGGACGTGTCCAACGCCAATAATTTCTCTTGATCGATCGAGCGCACGGGAATGAAAACGCTCTCGCTTCGTCCGCTCGAATAAGCGAAGGCCGGAACGAACGCGCCGTCCGCCGACATACCTCGATCGGTGGGTTTAAAACTGTTCGCGACCCGGATTGAGTGGTTCTCACAATGAGCTGCGAGCGGCTTGAGAGCTTCTCCTCCCTTCCAGATCAATTTTGCGTTCTTGGCAAAATCCGCCACGGCGAAGCTGACCAATAAAATTGGCGCGCTCACCACCACGAACGCCAAATATTTTCCCCGCGGCGCAACTCGATATTCCGACGGGTCGCGTGGTAACCACTCCCAAAATGCGAAACCTACGAGAATTATCAGCCCGGGCGATCCTACGATCCAGTAGCGCGCCGAGATTATGGGGATTTTGAACGAAACCAAAATGGGCACGAGTGCGAAGACGGCGTACGCGATCGCAAACAGCCAAACAAGAGATCTGATGCCGGCTTTCCTTTTAGCCGTCATCAGCAGGATAAGCGCCAGAGCAACCCAGATAGGGGCGACACTCAAAGCACCCGCCTTCGTCACAGCCGCCACGACATGCTGCACATCAAATTTAATCCAATCGATCTTCGCGATCGAATCCTGCATCGGCAGCATCGTCAAAGCGGAGGTCAACGCGGCAGCCGACCCAAGTGCGAAACCGCCTTTCTGCAAATACTTTTTATCAGGCTCCAACCGAGCGAGGTACAACATGGCCGCCGCCAAAGAGCAACAGTAGAGAGCTGCGTAGACGTGAATGAGAGCCGCTAGAATTCCGACGCCAGCAAACAAAACCGGAGACGGAGTGTGGTCTTTTATGACTGCGGCCTGAGCCGCGAACCATGAAACAACGAATGCCACCGTCAGAGCGCATAGATATGCACGCGTCTCACCAAAATAATAAAGGACAGGTCCGCTTCCTAGGAAGAAGAACGCGCACAGGACTCCCAGCGCAGGAACGCCAGCACGCTTCGCCATCGCCACCACGAAAAGTATCGATGCGCTTAAAAAAATTATGCCGATCATGATCGGCGCAACGATATCGCCGAAGCATTGGCGAAACCAATATAGCAGCAGGAAATAGCCCGGCGGATTTGGATCGGGCAGAATACGCTGAGACAAAACCTCTCTTAGCGAGATGGACGGCTCCGACGCCCAGAGAGCGAAAAGCTCGTCCAACCAAAATCCGTTCTTCCGCAGCGGTCCGAACTGAACGAGAGCAAACAGCAGCGCGAAGAGTAGGAGCAGACACGCTACATTTGTCCGCGACAACCTTATCGGGCTTTCCTCACCCGTATCGCGCGCTCTTCCGAGATCTGACATCTTCGCTTTTCGTCCGTCGCCCGCCCATCGATGTAGCGTCTACGCTCACCGTATAGGACATTTCTTAGCGCAAGATCCGTGTATGGAAAAAGCTTCGATCCAACTGACGCTAATATAGGTTACTCAGCTCGGCTTCTCTTCCAGAGCGGGCTTGCGTGCTGGGCGGGCCGGAAAGGTGCTCGAAAAGCGCGCTGCGGCTTGATCGAAAAATTCGGCGACGAACACACCAAATCGATGTCCAAGCGAGATCGCGGGGGTGTCGATGCAGATCTGAAACAATGGCGCCGCCGCGAAAGACGCCGCGATTAACACCGCAAAAGCTCCGAGAATTGCTACCGCGGATCCATTTTTGATCAGCACAAGATAAACCGCCGACGACAACGAGAAAAGGATCGGCTGGTGAATAAGGTAGAGTGCAAAGCTTTGCTTTCCCAGCCAGCGCAAAGGCTGTGCTTCTAGCACCTGCTGGACAGACTGGCTCGCAAGAACGCTCCAGACCACGAGGATTGCGCCCAAGCAGTATATTTTCGTTGTCGCGTCGAGCCAGAGCGGCAGACCTGTAAAACTCCCAAGAGCGCATCCAATAAACAGCGGCAAAGCCACCATTGCTGCCGTACTCGTCTGTTGCGGAGGCCATACCGCCATCATCGATCCGACGAGAAATGCCCCAAAATAAGCCTCCCGGCCTCCACCAATCAGGAGCAGGGAGAGCGCAGCAAATGCTAGCAACCATCGAGATGGCCGCCAAATGGCCCACAACGCGACGCCAAAAAACACGAGCATCGATCCTTTAAATTCGATGCTCATCGTCCATAAGGGGGTGTTGTAAAGCTCACGCACGGTCGGCGACCCAAGAAAGGGATTAACGCCAAGATTGCGAATGAGTTGCCCGAGGGGATGAGCAAAGTTTACCGGAATCTCGATGGTTCCATCACCGCGCAGCGCGCTTACATCGGCGACGCGATACAGGTCTGCGCTCATCAAGATGAAAGCCAGCAACGTCGACGCGGCAGCGGGAACATATAGTCTTATGAAGCGACCCGCGGCGCGTCTGATCAACGCCGAGACGGTAAACTGCCGATATAGGGCTGCAGTCAGAACGTAACCGCTCATGACGAAGAACACGCAGACGCAGAATTGACCGTTCATCGCAAAGTAAAGCGGACTGTGCTGGCGCCAGATCTGACCCAAGCGGTCGATGTCGTTTATTGGGGTGCCGTCATAAACCGCCAATGGCGCGAACACGACCAGAAAATGGAACACGATCACGCCCAGGCACGCCAATCCACGAACACCGTCGAGACCTTGGCTTCGCATGCGACGCCTTAAAATCGCTTAGACCAAAAAAAGACACCCCATATTCACTGGACGGATCAATTTAGACAAAAGACTTAGTCGCGGGCTCTTTCTCGATCAGCTCGCGCAATGCGCCTCGAAAAAGAAGCGCTACGTCGAGAATACGATGCATTTGTAGATGCAGAAGCTCAGCACTGCGGCAGTTCCGGAAATTAGGACGAACGTCAGAGCATTTAGGGTGACGCTGTCGGTAAGAAATCCGGCCAGCAGCGATGTGCTAACGAAAATCGTGAGCAGTTGGACGGAAAAGTATCCAAGAAATTGTTTCGCGATAGGGCCGATGCTGCGAAAAGCGACGTTTCTCTGAAGGATAAATGTAATTGGAATCAGGCTGCAGTGTACCGCGATGCTTATCAGGTTGCCGTGCCCAGGGAACGCTGCCAGCAACAGCGTACACAGGACCACGTAGGTGGCCGCCGCGGAGCCCCCGATCGCCACAAAGCGAAGGAACTGCCGCCAGACCTCAGCATTTCCCGGAAGATAACGTTCGATCACCTGTCGTCCCGCGTGGTTATGCTAAGCAGCCCGAACAAAAACGCAGCGAAAGCGAGTTGAAGCCCAATAGCAATTAGGCTGAACCCGCCCGCCACCATCCGTGCGGCAAGTGGATTTCCAAGGTTGCCAAAATCGACTTTTGCCCATTCGAAGACGGAGCTTGCGAACATCCCTCCTCCGACGATCACCAAGCCCAGCGCCACCAACGCTACGTTATCCGTGCTGCAGAACTTCGCTACAAAGTCGCTCTTGGGACCGCGCGGCAATATCCCTTTTGTTGTCGCATAAAAACGCGCCAACGCGCCGAAGGTGAGTATTTGCGACCCGATGATTGTCATCAAGCATGCGGCGAGGAACGTATTCGTATCGAGCGTAAAGCCCGTTCCCAAATGAAGCGGTCCCGGCAACAATAACGCTCCCAATGCCAACCCAGCGACGGTGATGATCAACCCCGGATATATGAAGAGCCATTTGGGGCTATAGATCAGCAGGAACTTCAGATGTCGCCAGCCGTCCCGCCACGTTTTCAGGTGCGGAGCGCGCGACCTCCCGTCCGGCTTAAGTGTCGTCGGCACCTCGCTCATCTTCAGTTGCCGCAGGCCCGACTTCACGATCATCTCGGACGCAAATTCCATTCCTGTCGTCTTGAGTTCGAGCGACTGAATGGCATCCTTGCGAAACCCTCTGAGACCGCAATGGAAATCTCCGACGGGAATGCGAAACAGCACTCTACCGATCAAGCTAAGAACGGGATTCCCGAGGTAACGGTGGAGGAATGGCATCGCGCCTTTTTCAATGCCACCTTGAAAGCGATTGCCGATTACGATGTCTTGGCCAGCGCGAAGTTGCTGCAGAAATAGGTCCAAGTTCGCGAAGTCGTAACTATCGTCTGCGTCTCCCATGACGATGTAGCGGCCTTTGGCAGCGTCGATGCCGCCGATCAAAGCCGCGCCGTAACCTTTGTTCGGGATCCTGACCACTCTCGCACCGGCGGCCGTGGCCAGCTCTATTGAGCCGTCGGTGCTGCCGTTGTCAGCGATTAAAACCTCTCCTGCCACTCCTGCCCGGGACAGGAATCCCAAAGCCTTCCCTATGCATTGGACGATGGTCTCGCTCTCGTTCAAGCACGGCATCAAAATTGTCAATTCGAGCTCTTGCTCGGATGTTTCTGGGGGAGGCATCGTCTTCGCTTGGTTCATGGGGCCAACTCAGTACCGTACAGTACGGGCGATCTCTAAAGGCTTAAGGGACTTGCAATTCTGTGCTGCCTACGAGTCCGAGACGAATGACGGTCGCACAAACGTCTCTTGTTTGACTGCCGTCTTCCGCCACAATCTCAAAACAATAACGAGCGATGCGAACGCTGGGAACATCCAACTCAAGCGTGCTTGATAGCGGTCTGAGGGTCCGGACAAGGCGCCGCAAATGATGGCATTCACCGACAAGAGAAGGAGAAGGAGGATTCCGGCCGCTGCGAGACGACGGTGAATGTCTGTCACGCCCTCTCTCGCTGTGAAGTATGAACCGACCACGGCCAACATCACCAAGCATGACAGCACGAACACCGTGCGTTGAAATATATCGCTCAACGATATCCAGGCCGGAGCCTGACAACTTGCGGGAGACTGAATGCAACTCGCTGAATCAGGGATGGCATCAAAAATCTTTTGATGACTCCAGTAATCCGACTTCGACCAGTTGATCCAATTGTTGTTCCTGAATTCCACCAAGCTAAAGCGGGTCAGTTGTTCGAAGGCGTTGCCGATTGCTTCAGAGACCGCCCTAAGAGGGTCGGAGATCAATGCGCCCATTACAAAGCGCCATTGTTCCTCCGCCAGCGCCGTCCGCGTGTCGTAATCGGCTACGGTATAAACGCCGCGGCTGGGGTTCGATGACCACAAAATCTCTTCGGTATTGTCGAGGGGGCGATCGTTGTACCGACACAGCACATATTTCGCCGGATCGCGGGCGCAGCTCTCCTTGAGATACTCACGTCCAAACCCATCGGCGAGCACCCGCGCCGTCGCAAAAATCGGCTGTCTGATCGGCTCACCATAGTGACGCTGTATCAAATAGCCGAAAGTCCAGTTTCCCGCTAAGCCGAGCATCACAGCGATGACGGCGCCCGCTACCATTGCGTAGAGCTTCCGGCTGCCGAGCTTGAGTTTCAGAGCGATGATCGGAGCGAGAACGATGCCGCTGCTTATAATAAGCCAATTGGATTGGTGAAATAGCGCAGCGGCGGTGATCAATCCCAGGGACGTCAGGAATGTGACCGTATTGAGCGGCCTGTCCCCGAAGGCAAGCGCAGTCCAAAAAAGGATGGCTATGCCGAGCCAGACATCCGGCATCACGAAACTAACGTACCACGGCAAGCTCGATGCCAGGGCGACAGTCGCGATCATTGCGCCAAAGGCAATGAGCGGGCGGCTCGCCGCAAACGCTTGCGCGACTTGAAAAAGCGCCAACGATGCCGCGAGCGCCTGAAGTGCGACCAGGCTCCAAAATCCCTTGGACTGGGATGTCAGGTAGACGACAATTCCGTAAAATGGCGAGCGCGCCAGAAAAACGGTCGCATCGATGTTCTTGCTTTTACGCTCCCCGGCATTCTCCGTGGCCGGTTGGGAGGCCGGTTGTTCGCTATTGACCGCCGGTTCGTTCGATTTCTTCCCACTCACGTAGGCGAGCAGACTCTGCCCGCCTCGATAATAGCTATCGGAGTCCGGAAAGATGTACGCTGAATGATTAAGAAAGGCAGGGAAGCAAAGAACGATCGCTCCCAAGGCGACCGCCAACCACTCGGCACATCTTTCGACGTACTGTTTCCTGCCGATCGCTGACATTCGTGCCTCAAAGGGGATCGCCCATAACTTCACGATATCACGTTTCCTTATCGTTTTAGCGGCTAATTACTTGCAAAGTTTAATCCAAGTACTTAACGGAAGGCCTTTCCCAACGCTCCGCTGGTTGCGCATAAAAGAATGCAATGTCCCAAGCTTCCAGCGCTGCACTTACCGAACACTGACGGCCAACTCCGCGCAGACCGCATCTTGCTCGCTATTTTCGGATTGCCCCTCGGATGATTGATAGTTCTTCAGGTAGCGACGCGTCAGCCATCAGCAATCCGATCCAGGAAAGCGCGCAGACGCCGCGTCCGGGGCTGCGTATTGCATTCTTTGGTCACGACTCGAGCGAGAGCACGATCCGGAAACGAGTGTACGAATTTCAGTCGATAGGCGCGAAAGTCACCGGCTTCATGTTCAGGCGGCGGCATGACAAGCCGGTGCTAGAGCCGAACTGGACGAATTTCGATCTCGGAATGACGGATGATGGCTACCATGGACAACGGCTTTTGCGGCTTCTGGCGGCTGTCGGCACCCTCGTACGGAATCGTCACGTTTTGCGTGATGCCGATGTTCTCTACGCTCGGAACATTGACATGCTGGCGCTGGCCGCCGCGGGAAAGATGCTGACGCGAACGCGCGCGCCGATCGTTTACGAAGCTCTCGATGTACATCCTGCCTTCACAAAAAAGGGCATCAAGGCGCGTTTTCTGCGATTTGCTGAGCGGCGACTTTTATCTCGCAGTCGTCTGCTGATCGTAAGCTCGCCGTCCTTCATCGCGCGCTACTTTCTCCCGCGCCAAAATTATAACGGCCCCTGGTTCCTTCTCGAAAATAAGCTCGGCTCGGCTGCCGGCGCATTGATGGACGCCCGGCCGAGGAAAAGCCCCCTCAACGCGCCACCGTGGATCATCGGTTGGTTCGGAGTTATTCGATGTCAGAGAAGTCTTGAAATTCTAACGCGTATCGCTGAGCGCCTGCCGCGCTCGGTGATCGTACATATCCGCGGCCTTCCCTCCGAGAGAGACGGCATAACGGATGATCTACTGAAAGATGTTGCGAGGAAGTTCGACAACATCAGGTATTTCGGCGTTTATCAAAGCCCGCGTGATCTTGCGGAAATCTATGGCGCAGTCGATTTGGCGTGGGCCGCCGATTTTAGCGCCAGTGGAGCCAATTCGGATTGGCTCATTCCCAATCGCTTTTACGAAGGGGGGCTGAACGGGGTACCCGCCATCGCCCGGAAGGGCACGGCGACCGGCGACATCGTCGAACGCCAATCGACCGGCTGGAGCCTCGACGAGCCTTTCGAGGAAACGTTCGAGGCCTTTATCAATCATCTCGATCGCTCGACCTACACCGAGCTTGTCGATCGAATGTTGACTATGGACCGATCCGCGTTTGTCGATACCTCCGACACTCGGCAATTGCTTCAGCAGCTCGCCAAAATTGCGCAAGATGCCCGACGATAGCCGGTAGCGAGCGCATTCCGAGCGTTCAAAACTGAGATCGACCGACGATCAGCGGCGCCTCCAAATGAAGATCGAAGTGGCGGCAAAGTTCCAGACCACGCCGACGATGATGCCCGCGATGGCAGAAAGCCACCAGGTGAACGATCGCTGAAATAGCACGTTGGCGATGCCGACGTTTGCAACCGCTCCCAACGAACAGACTGCGAAGAAACTCAGGAGGCCCTTCAAGAGAGGCCACGTGCCTTTGAGTTGCTTGTCCCGATACGTCAGCGCATTGTTGAGGAAGAAGTTGAAGGTCATCGCGACAATGGTGGCTAGGCTCTGAGAGAGTAAGAACGGCTCACCCAAAACATGGGCCGTCGTCAGGATTGCCATGTGCACGACAACGCCAAGGCCGCCGACGGCGGAGAAAATAATGAACCGTACCGGAATCCATCGACCCACCAATTTGTCGAGGATGAGATTTATGTATTCGAGCGTTACGAGAGCATCGAGCTTGCTTTCACCGTGCTGGCGAATTCCGAAGGTGTAAGGCAGTTCCTTCACGCGAGGCGGAGTCGGCGACGACGCCAGGATGTCGAGCAAAATCTTGAAGCCCTGCCCCGACAGTTGCCGTACAGCGGCATCGAAGGTCGACCGGCGGATCATGAAAAAGCCGCTCATCGTATCCGTGCATTCGACACTCGTTATGAAACCGGATAGCCACGTCGCAACACGACTGATCCGTACGCGGCTCGCTTCCCATTCTCCGGTGCTGCCACCCTCAAGGTAGCGCGACCCGACCATGAGATCCGCTTTATCCGACTGCAAATCCTCGAGCATATGCGGCAGCAGGCGTTCATCATGCTGGAGATCGGCGTCCATGACCGCGACGAACGGCGCGGAGGTGCTGAGAATTCCCTCGACCACCGCAGAGGACAATCCGCGTCTTCCAATCCTCTCGAGCGAACGAACGTAAGGGTATTTTCTGCAAAGCCTGTGAAGCGCTTCCTTGGTGCCGTCCGTCGAATCGTCATCGACGAAAACGACTTCCCAATTTTGGACCGGGAGGACGGCCTTCAGCTTTTCGAGCAACAAGGAGACATTGTCGACTTCGTTGAACGTCGGGACAATGATCGAAAGCATGGGCGCGCTGACAGCGCTGATCGAAGGGTCTTCCGCGGCCATTCGAAGTTCCATAATCAAAAGCCCTTTGCCTCAGTGTTCCCCAGGACGCGCCAAAGGGAGACGTCCTTGTACTCGAAAACTTTTTCGAACTGATCCGAAATACGGGTCGGTTTGCCCATCGGATTATATAGATAGATGTAGTCGTACAACGCTCGTGTCGGTTCATCGTCAACGACGATCTCTTGACCATCGAAATGTGCATAGATTTGAGTGTCTCGATGCACGATGAGCGGCTGCTGGTCGCCGAAGGCATAAAGGCCCGGATCGAATCCCTCTCGGAAAGGAACGACCCAGGAAACGAAGTGTGTTGCGGGCCAGTCTCGACGAACCGTGTATCCGGCATTCGGTCCGACGATCGGCATGACCCGGCTTCCTTGCGGAATTTCTGTGAGCGCTTTGGAAATGGCCGTGAGCTCAGTATCCAGATTGGCCCACGCGACATGGACGGAGCCATAGCGCACGAGCAGCGCAGTCGCAATGAGTCCCGCGCCTAGGGCAAAGCGTCTGACTTCCAGACCCGCGGCAATGGCCAGAAGGCAGACGAGCATTGCGGGGGGTATTCGCGCATCGCCGTGATAAGTCGATCCCCATTGAATCGGAATCGCCAACGCCAGTACGGCGAAGACCGCGGCCGGGAGCCAGAGCCAAGACTTAAGATGCCCCCGCCACTTCAATCCAAAAAATGCGAGGACTGCGAAGATCCATAAAACGCAGACGATGCCGTCTGCGGTAAAACTGTACGTGCGGAAGAGATGGAGCGGCAACGCCAGCTTCTCTTCCCACGTGCCCCAATAATTCGGCGCCTGAATTTTGGAGGCAGACCAGATTGCGTACAGCAGCACGCTCGGCGCCAATGGGGCCGTCAGCACCGCGCCGCGTCCGAGCGATGTGGCGATGCTGCGCCTATCATCGACGATGTCGTCCCAAACAAGCACAGCGACGCGGCAGGCCATGATGACGGCATAGATACCTAGCGCCATTAAATGCCAAAAGAACAGCAACACAATCAATGCGGCGTGCAGCACAAGCTCAAGCCAACCGGGCTGGCCCTTTTTTACCAGCGCCTCAAAATGAATTAAAACGAGGAAAGCCAAGCCGAATCCCGAGTAGTAATTCAGAAACCCCCAAAAGAGCGCTTCGCTCATATTCAACGGCAACAACAGAAGCGACGCCGCCATGGCGGCTTGAACGCGGTTGCTTTGCTGCAGAATGAACAGCGTCGGACCCAACCAATAAATCAACATCGCGGCCGACAGAAATATCTTCAACGAGACGACCGGCGCAAATAGCACCATGAGAAACGGAACGACGATGTCCGCGCCGAGATTGGGCAGGATCTTATATTTGACCTCGTAGAATTGCGTCTCGGCGCCGCCGAAGACGTGCTGCTTCTCCAAGAAATGGCGGGCCATATGGTTCGGCGCGTCGTGCAGTGGGGGAAAGTTGACGGACCAAACCGTCCAAAACTGCAGGCCAAATGCGAAGACAACAACGGCGGCGAAGATCAAACGTTCGTCAATTCTCGTGCTTATTAGGCTCTCCGGGATGCCGTAGAACCTGCTCGAGGCTATTCCGCCGGAAGACAGCCTCGATGCCATTGCTGGAACCACTCCGTTAGATTGGAGAAAGCTGGAAGCCGCTCGCCCGTTTATACCGTCTTGCAATTACCCGGCCGCAGCATTTGTCGACTGGCACGCCCGAACGCATGTGCAGGGATTTTCTAAGGCATAGGGATATATCACACGAGATTTGTGGCACCGGAATGCCTACTTCTGCATGCTGAGATCAGGCGTCCCTAGCCAAATGTACTATGCCGATTATCGATCTCGACCGGCGTTTCGGCCGCCACCCGCTTCCCTGCATGAGGCGAGCGGACTGTTGCGGACCGCTATAACGCCTCCTTCTTCAGCACCACATACCCCGACGAGTGCCGTACGACCTTTGTCCCCTCGCTGGGCTCAATCTGCAAACGCCTCATAAGTTCGTCGTCGCTCCCGACGAGCGGTAGCACGTGCTCTGCCCATCCCAGAATGTTGCAGCTTCCCGTCCTGGAGCTTTCGATGGTGCCGTCTGCAGGACCAGTAACGTCGACGAATACGTCCTCGGGCAACCCAGAGGTTTTGGCAAAGCCCCAACGGAAGTCTCTTATCGCCCCGACCGGCGCATTGTAGATGTGAATGGAGCCGGGACCGCATTGATTGGCCGAGGCCCGAACCAATTCTCCTCCCCACCAACTCGGCTTTTGCGCAACGAAAAATCGACCCGTGAAGAAGCCCGTTACGCTGCTCGCAATCAGGACGCAAACGGCAAGACCGACTCCGAGAGATGAAAGTCTCCCCTTGGCTTCGAGCCATTCCGCCGCCGCGAAACACACGAGCGGGATAATCACCGGCGCTCCAATCGCCCAGTACTTTCCCGACACAATGGGCATCTTCATAGATACCGCCAGCGGGATTAGTATGAAGAGAACGAGCGCCGTACCGAATACGACGACGAGATTTCGGGTGCAGGGCGTGATGACTAGAACCAGAGCGAATGCGACGAAAAACAATGACGCCGCTTTGCTCCCGACCGCGAGAGATTTGGCCTCCCAGTAGGCGGCGTAGAGTGTTTCCCAGTTCAGCGTCATCCAGCCCAAGTGGCCCTGGTCCCCAGTCGCCACCACAATCATCAATAATACCGCCCAAATCGACGTCACCAGGCCGCTCGAAACTCCGAGAGCTAGCCCTGTCCTCATGAGATCTCTGCGGCCGTCGATTATCGACAGCAATATCAATCCCGCGGCCAAACAACAGCACAGCAGAGCTGCATAAAGGTGAGTTATCCCTGCCAAGACGCCGACGCACACATACGCAGCCAGCGACGGTGACGATCTTGGCGACTTTATAGCTATCGCTGTGAACCATGCTGCGACGAACGCAATCATGAGGCTCAAGAAATATGCCCGCGCTTCCGATGCATATCGCATTACCGGCCCGCTGAGCAGGAAGGCGCTCAGAGCGACGAGACTCAACTTTTCATAGTTCGCGCAGCGCGCCGACCCGACCACAGCGACGCCCGCGATGGCAAGGAATAGGAGATTTAAGAGTATGACCGCCAATCGATCATTATCAACGATCAGGCGAGCGAAATGCAGCAACGAAAAATAGAGCGGTGGGTTTGTGTCGAAGGCAATACGGTCTGCAAAAAGCTTCGAAAAATTCGTAGCTTTGTCGGATGCCCATAACGCGTAGAGCTCGTCGATCCACCACCCGTTGACCTGCTCAATCGCAACTTGACCTGCCGCAAATAGGATAACCGCTCCGAAAAACGTGCCCCAAAACAACGAATAGGGCAGCCGCTTCGACGCAAATGCATTCTCGGAAAGCTCTCGAAGCGGTGCGGCTCGGTGCACGAGCATTCATCCCAACTTCATCTAATATCGGGGCAAAGTTAGATGCCGTTGCATCCGGCCAATTGATATAAGATATATTTATTTGCGAGGGAGCGGCCCTATATTTTCAGCGATTGATTTAATTGACCAAAAGTATGCCCACCGAGCTCGTGTCTAAATTCACCAGCTAAGTCGCAACCACCCTTAGCCGTACAAAGAATGCCCTCGAGGTATCTCCCGCATCCCCGATCCACAAAGCGGGGTGTACGGCCTATATCCGAAAGGATGACGGCAGTGTTCGCTGCAGACCCCATCACGTTTCCAATTTTGTGAACGCTGATTGGGCTGACCAAGCTATACCGCCTGCGCGGTCGATTTGCGACCGCGCGTTGCCGCTTTAATTGTCGTATACTGATGAAAATGAGTTTATCGTCGAACCATGGCGAGACCGTCGTGTTTATCACCTTGGTCTGGCGTTCGGTGAATCGGCATTTTCCGCTGAGGCTTGGAGTTTTGTAGAGGATGAATATTCTCGAAAAGCGCCTGGAAGCGGCTTGCCTGTCGGGCGGCATCTCCAACTCCGATATATATTCGGCCGCGCTAGCTGCCGCGCGCCGCCATAAATCTGGTGCGAACCGAATTCTCGATTTTGGCTCCGGCGTCGGCGACTTCACAAAATTATTGTGTTCCACCTACGCTGGGGCAAGCGTAGCGGGCGCCGATATCCTCCCGCGGCCCACGACGATTCCTCCGTCAGTCGATTGGTACGAGGCGGACCTCAACGGCCCCCTGCCGGTGCCCGACGGTGCGTTTGACCTCATATTCGCGGTCGAAGTCATCGAGCATCTCGAGAATTCGAGGCAGGTCGTTCGCGAATTATATCGACTTCTGGCGGCGGGCGGCGTCGCAATATTGACTACGCCGAACACAGGAAGCATGCGCTCGCTGATCACTTATTTCGTTCGCGGGCATCACGCGCAATTCGATGATGCCAACTATCCTGCCCACATTACGGCTGTTACCGCACTCGACTTCAAGCGCACGGCGACGGAGGCTGGATTTCGAGCGCCGATATTTTTCTACACGGACGTCGGCACGGTGCCGAAAATCCTGTCTCTGAAGTGGCAAAATATTCCCGGGATCGGCACGCTTTTTAAGGGAAAGCTCTACAGCGATAACTTTGGCGCGGTTCTCGTCAAATCATAGGACGGGTTCGGTCTTCGTGATCGAAGGCTTGTGTCAGGGGAGCGCCTTCTTCTCTTGCAACGCGCGCGAGCGTTGCCGAGCGTGTCGATTGAGCGGCGCCTCCATGAAAATCCAAGACGCCGATGCGAGTGCGATCGTGATGAGGAAGTCCAACATCATCGTCCAACGGCGCACCGGATTTTCGATGCCAAATAGCGAAAAAAGAACGGCTGAATGGATCACCGGGTGAAAGAGGTAGGCGCCATAGCTAATTTTGCCAACCCATCGGACGGCCGCAAAGTCCAATCCCTGGACGATGATGCTCTGCTGACGCTGTGAAATCTGAAGCAACAAGCACATCGCGAACAAGCCGGCGGGAATTCGTCCCACCTCCACGAAATACGGGTTCGAAAGGAATACGGGCACAGACAAGAGAAGCGCGAAGACGGCGACGATCGCGAGATCGTTCGAGAGCCATCGCGGCAGTTGCTTACCGGCGAAGAGGCCGGCGAGACCTCCCATCCCAAATAGTCCGATATTGACGAACGTATTGACATCGAAAGAGGTTATGATCGCGCCCCATGCTTTCAGGATGGGCACGGATGCGAGGCTAATAACCACCAACGCGAAGCAAAGGAATGGAAGACGAACATTCGGGATGAATAACGCGAGCGGCGCGAACACGAGATAGTATTGCTGCTCGACCGCTAAGCTCCAAAGATGGCCGAGTTCGCCGTACCATCCGTAACGTTCGATATAGACGTTGGAATAGAAAAGCAGATTTGCCCACTGCCTGCCGGCGGATTCGAGATCGTAATGGCCACCTAACGCCAGGACCGATAGGACTGCCAGCAGGGCGTAATAAGGGGGAAAAATGCGAAACAGCCGGCTCCGGTAAAAGCTCTTCAATGCCCCATAACGGGACGCCCGTCCCGCTTCTACATCCGACCTCCAGACCGCCAAAATGCGGGTAATCAGAAAGCCGCTGAGAACGAAGAACAGCCAAACGGCGACAGACCCGAGACGTTCCGAGACGGGCGTTGGCATTTTGTGACTAATGAAGACGAGCAAAAAGGCGATTGCCCGTAGGCCGTCAAAGCCTCTGATACGGTGAGACGATGCCCGTTCGATCGGCTTAATTGACAACTGGTCCACGGGTTATATCTGCTTTCCTCGTCTCATCCCTGCCCTGCCGTGCAATTTTCATACTACTGACTAGCTTTCTTCACCGATTGAGCTTTTCGAAGTAGTACAATTCCCATCGCACGGTGCGGCATATCGTTTGCATCGATACGGGATACAAATAGCGGCTGGCGGTTAGCAAGGTCGGACGGAATGCGAAACCAGGTTAAATCTCTGGCGAAGGCCGCGGGTCTGGAACGCAAGCACGTTGCTGCTGCACGCATGTGGGCGGAGCGCCAGGCGTTGGCGACTTTTGGCAGGACCCGCAGAAAACCTCAGGGCCGCATTCTTTGCTACCACTCCGTCGATGAGCCGGAGATGGGCGTCAACGATGTCACCGAACGCCGGTTTCGATCTCAAATAGAGCTCGCGCTTGCCAAGGGCTTCACATTCGTCGAGCCGTCCCGAATTGCGCGCGGCCATGGAGCGGAACAGGATCTCGCCATCACATTCGATGACGGCTGCAAAAGCGTCGCCACGCATGCGGCGCGTATTCTGGCCGAATACCAAATTCCCTGGACACTTTTCATCGTCACTAAATGGACCGATGAAAGTGACGCCACGCCGCAATCGACGATCCTGCCATGGAAGGACGTCGAACGGCTGAGAGCTGACGGTGTCGAGATCGGAAGCCACTCGAGCACGCATCCCGATTTTGGGACGTTGGAAGATCGCTATTTGGCAGAAGAACTCGCCGGTTCGCGAAAAGTCTTCGAGGACCGGTTAGGGTTTGCGCCTATTTCTTTTGCGATCCCGCTCGGTCAGTCCATGAATTGGACGAAAAGCGCCGCAGAAGCCGCTCGCGATGCAGGATATGAGATCATCTATGCGCAAGCGGAGGAAACGCGGCCGCCCGAGACGGTGCCACGCACCTTCGTCACCCAGTTCGACGGTCCGCGTATTTTCGGTGCCCTTCTTGCTGGCGCGTATGATCGCTGGGAGGAGTGGGTATGGCGCTGACGTCTCCCCGCCGCGTCTCGGTGATTATCGCCACTCGAGATCGGCCCGCCCTGTTGCGCGAGGCACTGACGAGCATACGCGCACTCGAAGGTCCCGACCTGACTTTCGAGATACTCGTTGGCGACAATGGGACTGCGTCGGACACTCCCGACGTCGTTACCGAATTCGGGGGTATGTATACGAAGACGCACAAGAACGGCTGTGCCGCCGCGCGCAACCTCGCTATGCGGCTCGCTACCGGCGAATTTGTAGCGTTCCTCGATGACGATGACCTCTGGCTACCGGGGCATATTCGTCCACATATCACTTTTCTTGACTCCCATCCGGATTATGAAGCGGCGTTCGGACGGATCGTCAGCACGGACGCCGAACGGCGGCCATTGGGGGAGCCGTGGCCGGTTAGCCTGCCGGCAGACGGGGATGTTTTCGACCTGATGCTCAGCGGTTATTTTCCTCAGGTCGGCGGCAGTGTCTTTCGAGGCAATTCCATCGCGAAATATGGACTGATGGACGAGAGCCTGATCGGTGATTCCGACTGGGATTGGCAGTTGCGAATTGCTCGAAACGGCCGCATTGGTTTTATCGACACGCCTTGTGTGCTTTTCCGCCAGAGAGCGCCGGGTTCTTTCGACGAACTCCAACGTGTTCGCCAGAAATTTACGAAACGCATATTCCGTCGCCATGCGTTTCTCTCACGCGAACTTCCGTTTCAGAGGCTTGGACTTCGCAGGATTTATCGCGCACATGCTGGCGCAGTCTGGCAGTATTTCGATTATTTCTGCACTCACGCGGTGCAGCGTTCCAAGGCGGGTGAGTATGAGAGCGCTCGTTATGCACTCGCCGGCGCGTTTCAGACCTTGCCCCACGTGGCGTTATCTCGCTTCGTGCGATCTCGAGATATGCGGTCGGCGCTGATCACATCCCTCTTGGGACACCGCATCTCAACCACTGAGAAAAGCGGCGGCTAAGCTTCAAGCCGTTGTGGTCCGACTTATGCTGGCAGGGCGCACCAAGCGGCGAATTTGATAGTGATGGCGCGCTTATTCTCTGCCGTCACAGACGCGCCGCTTTAGCCATTCCGGAACCGCGAGTGGGATGAGCGATTTAAATCTCGGCTCGCCGTCGAATTTCCCCTCCGCCATGAGCTCTTTCCAGAATGCGTATCGCTCTCTCAGCGGCAGCATACCGATGAAGCCTTTCGTGATGTCCGCTGTGCTGAAGTTTGAGCTGACGATGCTATGATGCCGGCGGTCGGGTTCCCCAAGATGCGGCGTTTCAAGATCCTTGCGCTCCGTAAATACGCGCGGCTCTGGCGGTGGCAATTCCAGCGCCTTCGCATAGACGCGCTCAAGATACGCCAGCCAGCCTGGAGGCGTATGTTGGCTTTCCACGGCATCATGCGCGCCTTTTTCGACTGCCCGGCGATAAGATTCATCGCGGATCAGTTTCGTCAGCTTTTCCTCATATTCGGCTTGCGAAGACGCCACCAGCGCCGTGCCGTCAAGGCCGACGTGATTGATCGCGAATATACGCGCTTCCCGCGGCGCATCGAAGATCGTCAGCAATGGAAGCCCGTAGCCTGCGGCTTCCATCATCGAAGTCGAAGACACGAACGGATACGAGTCGACGTAGATATCCGCTGCCTCAAAATATGCGCGCGGCAGCTCGATTTCCGGGATCGTCTCGATCTGGCCCGGATAAGCCTTCTTGACCGGTTCCCAATCCACGGGATTTCCCACACCGACCACCAAAAGCTTTGCCTTGGGATTTTTCGCCAGAACCTCAGCGTGCCTGGCGGCAAAAGTGACACCATTTATGGTTCGGTATTTGACGCCGCGAGCTACCGAGAGAATGAGGACGCAATCGACGTCGATTCCGATTGCTTTCTTTGCTTCCTCTCGCGTTCTCTCACGCACCGTCGGATCAACAATTGTCGGCATAATGACACTTCGACGCGCTTCAACTCCGCGTCGATTGATTGCGATATCTGCTGCAGCCTCTCGCAAGCTGACAACAACTCGACTGATGCTCGGCCCAAGCCAGAAGATGTGATCGGCGTGATTGAGAAGAATGATCGGCGGGAGTGTTTTCGGATCGGCGAACGCGACGATTGGGATGATGTCCTCGCAATGGAAATGCAGAACGACGGCATCAAAATTCTTCGCGAGACGACGCAGTTCAAGAGCCCATTCCAGCTTGCCTCCGGGGCTGCGATTGAGCTTGTAAATTTTTCCGCCACTTTCCGAAATCGCTTCTACGGTGTGGTGGGGAATCGAGCCGCGGTTCTGTGTAAGAACAAGCGAATTCACGCGGCTTTTGTCGGCATTCACCCAGCGGCTGATCATGCGCGTCAACCCGCCGACCGGCGACAGCTGCGTCGCGACGTGCAACACGGATTTGATGGCGGTCGGCGCGGCTCTCTCGCGCTGCGGCACATCCTTGTCTTGAAGCGACGTCCCGATGGAAGTCAGAACTCGTTCGATGCGGGGACTGGCGAAAACTCCGCAATGACGATGCGCAGCAACGCCTGCTGCAATGGCTGAAACCACTGAGGCCGCAGCGAAGCGACCTTCGGCGTAAAGTTTCTCCGCGCGACGCACGTACGCATCGTACTCGGCGAAGCTCTTCAGAATTGGATCTTCTTCGTTTGGACTCAAAAGCTGCATCAAATCGGTCTCGCGTATCTGAGTCACTATTTGCGCATCATCCTGCTGGCTGGGAGATCTCATCCTCATTTGTTCTCCCGCTCCATGCGATATCGCCCGAGGACACATGAAGCTCTCACGCTGGTTGCTTCTTGGCGATGGAAAGCTGAATGTCGTCGCGCGAATTTGTCTGTAGTAACGCAAGACTATTCCACTCCGCCGGCTCGTTGAACACGCCGAACGCGTTCGATGCGAAGACGGGGTGGCGGACGTGAAAAGTCTCACCAAGGCGCGCGACGACCATGCGGCCATACTTCTTTTCGCGCACCGAAATCGTGAGCGTGTAGAGGTCTGAGACGAGTTTGATCGGCGGTGTCGTCAGCTCGATCTCCCCCGGCCCGGACAACAGGCTTAGGCCAATACCATCTGCGACGCTGCTGAAGGTGCTGCAGTGCACTTCGTCCGAGCGATTGATGCCGATGCGCACATCGGGATCCGTGATTGGGTCCTTGGCGTCGTAGCGAACGCGGATAGTCATGCGCTCACCGAAATTGAACATTTGTTTTCGCTCGCCGTCTTCGCCGAAGAGCTCGATATCGGTGATATCGACGACCGGCATGTCGGGCTCCGGATGGAACCACGGCGCGACAGCAAGACGGCAGTCGGTTTCGTAAAGCTTCAGGCCCTCGTCCGTCGGGCCATCGAATACAATTTCGCCGCGCTTCAAATAGATCACGCGCTGGCACATCGATTTGATCGAGAACATATTGTGCGAGACGAACAGGATCGTTGCGCCCTTCCGCTCGAGATCGTGAGCAAAGTCGATGCATTTGCGCTGGAAGGTGAAATCGCCGACAGCCAACACTTCGTCGAGGAGAAGAATATCGGGATCGAGGTGGGCGGCGACCGAGAACGCAAGGCGCACGTACATGCCGCTGGAATAGCGCTTGACGGGCGTGTCTATGAAATCCGAGATCTCGGAGAAGTCGACGATCGCGTCGAATTTTCGAGCTATTTCCTCGCGCTGCATACCGAGGATTGAGCCGTAGAGAAAGACGTTCTCGCGACCCGTCAACTCCTGGTGAAATCCGGTGCCGACTTCGAGAAGCGCGCCGAGGCGGCCTTCCACGCGTCCCGTTCCTTCTGTCGGCGTAGTGATCCGCGACAGAATCTTGAGAAGCGTACTCTTGCCGGCGCCATTCAAGCCGATGATGCCGACGTTTTCCCCGCGGGCGATATCGAACGTCGCGTTGCGCAAGGCCCAGAAATCCGGCGAAGAACCGGGAGCGCTCGGCGTCGCCCCTGGGCCGAACAAGGACTTCGCGCCATCCACGAGAACTTCCCGGAAGGAGTTACTCTTGTTGCGCTGCCCGCGCCTATAGCGTTTGCCAAGGCCGCGCGCTCGGATAGCAATGTCATTCTTCATATGACGTCCGCGAAAACGCGCTCTTGGCGTTTGAAGAATACCAGACCGCCAACGAGCAAAAATGCAATCAAAACCAAACTGATCGCCAAGGTATCAATATTTAGTTTCCCTTGACCGAAAACCGCCCAGCGAAAACCATCAACGACGCCAACCATCGGATTGAGTGCGTAAGCCCAGCGCCACTCCGGCGGCACAATGCTCGCAGGATAGACGATCGGCGAGGCGTACATCCAGATTTGCAACATGAACGGCAGTGTGTGCTTGATGTCGCGAAAGCGGACATTCAAGGGGCCGAGCCACAGCCCCATGGCCAGCGCCAGTGCTCCCGCCACAAACAGGAGTGGCGGTACAGCGAGGATGTGCCAGGACGGATACAAGCCGTGCCAAACCATCAGCACAAGAAGGATGAGGAAGCCGATTGTAAATTCGATGAGCGGCGCGATCACGCTGCCAAACGGAATGATGAGACGCGGGAAATAAATCTTACGCACCAACTCGGCGTCCGTGACGAGCGCGGTCGAGGAACGGCGCACGGACTCCGAGAAATATGTCCAGATCAGCACGCCTGCGAAAGCGAAGACGGAGTACGGCAGTCCGTCAGATCCGATCTTCGCGAAATGCCCGAAGATAATCGTAAAGATGATGACGGCGAAGACGGGCTGGATGATCGCCCATGCCACACCGAGAACGGCTTGGCGATAAAGGACCTGCACGTCGCGCATCATCAAAACGAAAAGCAACTCGCGCGCCCGCCAGACGTCGCCTAGTTCGAGATCGAAGATGCCGCGACTTGGGCGCAGGTCATACCCCGATTTGCCGCCGTCTTTCGCCAGCGAACCCGTCGAGGGCGAAACCGTACCTGGCGGCATGACATTCATACTGTCTCCGCGCACGATTGTTTCAATGTCGCGACGACGAGGTCTTGCTCGGCGTGCGTCATCTGCGGGTAGAGCGGCAGAATTGCACAATGGTCCTGAGCGGCCTCGGAACGCGGCAGCGACAGGTCGGCGTAGCTCGCGTACGACGCTTCGCGATGCGTGCACATCACGCCGCGGCGCGTCGCGATACCGGCGTCGAGCATCGCCTGCATGACCGCCTTCTGATCGCAGTGATCCGGAAGGCGAACGCAATAGCTCTGCCAATTGCTGCGCGCGTAAGACGGTTCTTCGGGGGCCCTGATACCGGAGTTGTCATTGAATTGCGCCGCATAGCGGTCGGCGAGCGCGCGGCGAGCCGCTACGACTTCGGGCACGCGCTTCAACTGCTCGCGGCCGATCGCGGCCTGAATATCGGTCATGCGGTAGTTGTATCCAACGACCGGATAGCCTTCGAAAATGACCTGTGCCGAGCCATGGCGCACCGTGTCGGGGATGCTCATGCCATGCTGTCTCAGAAGCCGGAATTTCGCATCCCATTCCGGATTGGCCGTGGTGATCATGCCGCCGTCGCCGGTGTTCATGATCTTGCGCGGATGGAACGAGAAGCACGCGATATCGCCGTGCGGCGCGCCGATGCGCTCCCAGCGACCTTTCCAATTGATCTCGGCGCCGATCCCGCAAGCCGCATCTTCGATGACCGGCAATCCGTGCGCCGCGGCGATGTTCGTCACCGCTTCGAGATTGCAGGGCATACCTATCTGGTGAACGCAGACGATCGCGCGCGTCTTCGGAGTGATCGCGCTTTCGATCAGATCCGGATCGATATTGAAGCCGCCATCCTCGATATCGACGAAGACCGGCTTCGCACCGCAATATCGGATGGCGTTGGCCGTCGCGATGAACGTATGGCTGACGGTGATGACCTCATCGCCCTCGCCTATCCCAAGAGCCAGAAGCGCGAGATGCAGCGCCGTCGTGCAGCTCGAGACGGCGCACGCGTGCGGCGCGCCGACAAACTCCGCGAATTCCTTTTCGAACGCCGCAACCTCTGGGCCTTGCGTTGTCCAGCCGCTGAGGATGACGCGACGGACGGCATCCGCCTCGCGTTCATCCATAAGCGGGCGCATGATAGGGATCATGCCGCGCTCTTGCGCTTCATCTGCCACCAATGAACAAGGCGACGAAGTCCCTCGTCGAGATCGACTTCAGCACGGAAGCCGAGATCCCTTTCCGCAGCCGTCGTATCCGCCAAGCGGCGCGACACGGGGTTCACCTTGCGCTCTGGGCCGTACTCCGGCTGCATCGTCGAGCCCATGACGCGCAGAAGCGCGTAAGCCAGATCGTTCAGCGAGGTTTCAACGCCGCTCGCAACGTTGAAGACTTTGTCTGAAACATCCGACTGCAGCGCCAGGATGTTGCTGCGCGCGACGTCATCGATATAGACGAAGTCCATCGTCTGCATGCCGTCGCCGAAAATCAACGGCGGCTGCCCGGCCTCGATGCGCTCCATCCAACGGATGAGCACCTCGGTATACTTGCCGTAGATGTCCATGCGCGGTCCGTAGACGTTGAAGTAGCGGAGCGCGACGTAGGGCAACCCGTACATATCGTTGAAGGACCGCAGCAGTCCTTCGAGCATGATCTTGCTCGCGCCGTACCAGGTGCGATTGTTGTAGGGGTGATGGTCTTCCTTCGTGGGGAAGGTATCGGCCAAGCCATAAATCGAAGCGGAGGATGCAGTGACGAACTTCTTCACGCCCTTCGCGTGCGCCGCTTCCAGCACATTGTACGAGCCGTCGCACATGACTTCCATCGCGGCGCGCGGCTGCTCCGCGCACGCTGTAATGCGGAGCGTCGCCATATGAATGACGGCGTCCATTCCTTCGGTCACCCGCTGGACCGTTGCGATGTCGCGAATATCGCCTTTAACGAGTTCTACACGCGGGTCACGCAGCGCGCTCTCGACGTTGCCAATAGTACCGCGATCCAGATTGTCCAGGATGACGATCTTCGCAGGCTTGTGATCTTGCAGCAGAAGGTCAATCGTCGTTGAGCCGACGAGGCCGCAGCCCCCGGTTACCAAAATATTCGCGCCGTCAATCAACATGGCCGTCTCTCTCCATCCCCTAAGCGAATTACGACGTCATTGTCCGGGAAATGCAAGCAAAGCATCTACCACCACCTTTTGCGCCTCCGCGGTGAGCTCCGGATACATCGGTAGCGACAGCACTTCGGCTGCTGCCGCTTCAGCGTGAGGAAACTGGCCGGCGACGTAACCGAGATCGCGGAAGGCCGGCAGCAAGTGAACGGGGGTCGGATAATGAATGCCGGTCTGGACGCCCTTCGAGTCCATCCAGCTTTGCAATGCAGCGCGGGACTTCGAGCGGATCGCGTAAACGTGATAGACGTGGCGCGCGTCGTTCCGTTCATGCGGAGCCGCATAAGCGCTGCCCTGCAGAAGATCGCGATAGCGGGCGGCGGCGGCCCGGCGGTTCTCAGTCCAACCTTCGAGATACCGTAGCTTCACCCGCAGGACGGCGCCCTGAACGCCCTCCATCCGGTAATTGAAGCCTTTCAGCTCGTGGTGGTATTTCTTTTCGGCGCCCCAATCGCGGAGCATCCGGATGGTGCGCGCGTAATCCGGATTGCCCGTCACCACCATGCCGGCTTCACCGTAGGCGCCGAGATTTTTCCCCGGATAGAAGCTGAAACAGGCCAGATCTCCGAGGCTTCCGACGCGCCGGCCGTTGTATTCGGCGCCGTGAGCCTGGGCCGCGTCTTCGATGACCACGAGGCCATGCTTCTTGGCGATGGCGTTAATAGGATCCATGTCAGCCGGCTGCCCGTAGAGGTGCACCGGAATAATGGCCTTGGTACGCGGGGTAATCGCGGCCTCGAGTGCGTCGGGAGCCATGGTGTACGTTTTCGGATCGATGTCCACGAACACCGTTTTGGCGCCGGTGTAGTGGATCGCCGAAACCGTCGCCACGAATGTGAACGGAACGGTGATGACTTCATCGCCCGGCCCAACGTCAGCAGCCAGAAGGGCCAAATGCAGGGCACTCGTGCCGCTGTTCACGCCGCAGCCGATGCTGTTTCCGGAGTACGTGGCGAACTCGTTTTCGAGCGTCGCTACTTCCTTTCCGAGCGTGAACTGACAGCTTTCGAGCGCGCCTTCGATCGCCGTCATGATCTCCGGCTTGATGGCATGGAACTGCGTCTTGAGGTCTACGAACGGGATCATCAAAGCCTACCGGATGTAAATGGTTTCGCCGCGACCGCGCATGGAGCTCGTCGCCGCCTCAATGAGCGAGACAACCCGCGCGCCTGACTGGCCGTCTGAAATAGGTCTCTGCTGCTTTTCGATACAGTCGAGGAAGTGCTCTCCCTCGACCGTCAAGGCTTCCTTGCCGTCGAGCTTCGGCGCCCACATATCGCCCATGCGGTAACCGACGCGCATTTCCTGAATCTGACTCGGATCGTCCGTAAAGCTTACGCCCTTGTCGTAGATTTTGACTTTCTCGCTTGGCTCGAGATCGTTGTACGTGATCATCTTGCTGCTGCCGCCGATCAGGATCTGGCGGACCTTGACGGGCGCGAGCCAGCTGACGTTCGCGTGCGCGATCATGCCGGAGTTATAGAAAAGCGTTACGTAAGCGAGGTTTTCGGGAGATCCCGGAAAATGGTTCGAGCCGGCGGCTGTTACGGCGATCGGCTTCTCGTCGAGAAGGTAATCGAGGATCGCGAAGTCGTGGGCGGCGAGGTCCGAGATCACGTTCACGTCGCGCTGGAAGAGCCCGAGGTTCACGCGGATCGAGTCGTAATAGAAGAGATTTCCCATATCGGCCGAGCGCACGATCTCGCCGACCTTTCGGATCGATCCCGTATAGATGAAAGTGTGGTCGACCAGCAGCGTAAGATTGCGCTTTTCCGCTACGTCGACGAGCTGCGCCGCCTGCATGGACGTTTCCGTCATCGGCTTCGCAAGCCAAACGTGCTTTCCGGCCTTCAAAGCCGCCATCGCAATTGGAAAATGCGTCGAGACCGGCGTCGCAATGATGATGGCGTCGATTTTCGGATCACGAAGCAGCTCGTGATAGTCGGTGGTCGTGTGAACACCGGGAAAGCGAGCGGAGACCAGCGCTAGGCGCTTACTGTCGAGATCGGAAACACCAATCAGCTTTGCCCGCGAAAGCTCTGCAAAGTTCCGGACGAGATTTGGTCCCCAATAGCCGTAGCCGATAACGCCAATACCAATCATTTTTACTCACTACCACCCGTTACAAACGATCCCCGCTCCCGGACGCAGGGTTAAAAAAGTATCTATTCACACTTGGCGGACAATGACGGCCGCCGGACCTGCCACGATCGTACGATCGGGAACGTCCTTGGTAACGATGGCTCCCGCTCCTACCAGCGCGCCGTATCCGATCGTTACGCCCGCCAAGATTGTCGCGTTGCTCCCTATACTCGCCCCTCTCCTGACCAAAGTCTTAACGACATTCCAATCCGCCTCACTTTGCGGACTTCCATCCGCATTCGTGGCCCTTGGATAAAGGTCGTTGGTAAACATCACCCCGTGACCGACGAACACCTCATCCTCTATTTCGACCCCTTCGCAGATAAAGGTGTGAGACGATATTTTGCACCTTGCGCCAATTCGGGAATTTTTTTGAACTTCGACAAATGATCCAATTCTCGTGCCATCCCCGATAATGCATCCGTAGAGATTGACTTGATCGGGGTGAAAAATCTTTACCCCTTCTCCAAGCTGAACGGATTCAGCAATCGGCATTTCGTTCTCCCCGAACTTCTTCTCAAATAACCGTCGTTAGAGTACGTTTAGTGTGTTGGGTCTAGACTGCCGAAACTTGATACAACTTCAACACTTAAGGAAGCATGCAACGCGTGCCTTCTAAGGCTGAAAATCAACCGGCGACGTCCAGAACTCATTGAAAAATCCGATGACAATCGCGAGCGGATCCCAATTGGGACACATAATGAACACTGCGCATTTAAATCCCAAGGCTCGCGATAACTCGACATTCTTCTTTATGAATGTCCTTCGAGCCTATGCCAGCGTCATGGTCGTCCTCTTCCATGCCAATTCCATTGCGCAATCGATTAATTCTGTCGGCGCCGACACCCACTTTGTTTCGCCCCTCTGGTGGCACTCCGTAATTGACCTTTTTTTCGTCATGAGCGGCTTCTTGATGGTTCATATGAGCCGCAAGCTCTATGGAAGCTGGGCCGGCGCGGCCAAATTTGCCACGAAGCGCCTGGTCCGCACCCCGCCGCTATATTGGCTTTACACCCTGGTCACGGCGTCGATTTTCCTGATTTTAGCCGACTCGACGAGGATCGGCGTAATTACGCTGGATCGGATTCTCGCGTCGCTCTTCTTTTTCCCAATCCCCGGCGGCCCGATCATTCTCCTTGGGTGGACGCTCAATCTGGAAGTGTTCTTCTACACACTCTTCGGCCTGACGCTTCGGCTGGCATTCCCTCGCGGAGCTTTCGTGTGCTGTGCGATATTGGCATCGCTCGTCGCGGTCGGGTTAACCTTTAATATCGACGTCTACGCCCTGCGGATTTGGACGGATCCGATCCTTCTCGATTTCATCTGGGGCATCACGCTCGCCGTCCTTTTTCATAGCGGCGTGCGTCTTTCGCGGGCGGCCAGATCAGTTCTCCTGCTGGCGTCGATCACGATCTTGGCCGTGGTGACGGTCACGCACTTCGATCGCGTCTTAGCGCCGTTCAATCTCCTTCGCCCGCTCATATTCGGCGCCAGCGCCGCCCTGCTCGTGGCCGCCGCGACGCTTCGGGAAAGAGACGGCGACTTCGGCTTTGTCGGCAATTTCATCACGGAAATGTCGAACGCCGCGTACACCGTCTATCTTTCCCACGTTATCAGCCTCAAGGCTGTCGAGGTCGCGTATCGACACTTGGGATTGGCTGACCGCTTCGGGCCTACGCTCTTTATCGTTGTCGCGGTTCCGGTTGCCGTTGGTCTCGGATACCTCGCGTACCTCGCCGTCGAAAAGCCGCTGGATACCTATCTGCGCGGCAAGGTTTTCGGCGATAAACGATTGGTTGCGGCGCCTGCGATCCAGTGAGCATATGAGAATAGCGCGCTGGTCACGCAGCACGATGCATGACGACGGCTGCGATCACCGGTAACGCTTGGCGGAATATTCCTTGAACGAATGCCCGAAAGCGCCGGCCAGATATCCCAGGCCGCGGAAGATCGTATAGCAACTTGCTATCAGGCTACTCGGGGAGCCGAGGATGCCGCGCACCGCACCTACAGCGACACGAACCGCCCCATAGGCCACCCGCGCCGATCCTTTTGCGATATTCAAGAGGCGGCCATATACCGTTTGATATCCGGGCGTCAGGACGCGCGACTCCGTTATTCCGGTACGGTACCACCTGCGAAACAGCCACGCTGGCCGCATACGCTCCTGCGGAATCTGATCCCAAACGATCGCCTTTTCGGCCCAGGCGATCTTTTCTCCGAGAGCTGCAAGCCTCGCCATCAATTGCGTGTCTTCACCGCCGGATTCGTTGAACTCCGCTTCGAATTTGAGGCCAAGACTGTTAAGCCGCTGCAGGTCGATCAGCATGTTTGCGGACGATGCATCGTGCGCAATCCCACCGCGTACTTTTGCGGTGTAAGCATACGCCTCGATCGGAATCCAAGATGTTGGCGGTTCCGCGAACAGCGGAAAAGTCGGTCCGGCGGCAACGATGCTTCCGGCGCGGTCCATGCATTCGCTCAGTTCCGCTAGCCAATGCTCGGTCGCCATCTCGTCATCGTCTATGAAGGCAATGCGCGCGGCGCCCAGTCGAAGGGCTGCCTCGATCGCAGCATTTCGGGCGTTCGATAGCCCCTTGCGGGGTTCATGGACATAATTGACGCCAGATTCCGAGCCGAAATCGCTGCAGATATCTCGTGCGGATCCCTCGGGAGAATTGTCGACCACGATAACGATTGCGTTCAGCGCGCCCTCGCTACCCGGCCTCTGGCGCTGTAGCGAGGATAGCACTGATCTCAGTCCGTCCGGACGGCGATACGTACAAATTCCGACTGCGGAGAGGACCATGTTAGCGCCGCTTCAATCGGTTGAAGATCGCTTCCACTGCGGAGCGCGCCGCCAACGGCCAGGTTGCCGGATTTGCGAATATGCCCATCAGGGCCAACTTCCAACGGCCACTCTTTGCGAGTGTGACCGCCTTCACGAATTCCGTCGTCCGGTCCAGGGTTCGTTTGTAATGATCCAGCGCTGTTAGTGCTGCTGGTGAGCCGCTCTCGCGTACCTCGTCAGATATCGCGTCGTAAGCGGAGATAAGACGAGCCATGTGCTCGTCTGTCAGGCGCCAAGATTGCGAGCCAGGGCGCAACCGGTATTTATAGCCGCTCTCTGATGTTACGATGAACTTCGCTTTGCGGAACAGGCACGAGAGAATAAATCTGAAATCCTCCCCTACCGGCAAATCTTCCGGGTGAACGACGCCGTGTTCCCGCAAGAAGTCGGATCTCATCATGACCTTGATGGCGCCGAGCGAAAGCTTGCTCGATCCCACGACCTCATTAGCGGCGATGAATTTCGCGGCATCGACCGCGAATAGAAAAGGGACACCTGCGGGGCGGAATAAAAATTTTCCGGTCGGCGCTCCGTCGAACGTGACGCGCTCAAAGTTATCGCCGACGATATCGGCACCTGCGGCATTTGCACAATTCAGCAAATTCGCGCTGCGTCCGGGTTCGATAAAATCATCACCATCCAAGATGGCGATCCATTTTCCACGAGCTTGCGCGAGACCCTTATTGCGAGCGGCACCAGGGCCTGCATTCTCGGTCAATTTGATCAAGACGATGCGCGCGTCAGTAAGCGCCATTTTTTCCACGACGGCAGCAGTCCCGTCGCGCGAAGCGTCATCGATGACGATGATCTCGACGCTCACTCCAACTTGAACCAGCGCTGATCGCACTGCCTCCTCGATGAAGGGGGCGACATTGTATGCGGCAACAAGAAACGACACGTCCGGGGAAGAAACGGGCGCTTGCAGCCGAATTTCGCCCTGCGACTGCGCAGTAATGCCTACATCGTCCAACACGAAACCATATCCATCCGCTGCAAACGGATTAATTTGCGAGTGCCGGTTGTCAGCCGCCTAGCAATTCCTGCGGCAACTCCCTCGCAAGATATGCAATTTCGGTTCTATTTTTTGCGTTAAGTTTCTTCATTATATTGCGCACGTGAACCTTTACCGTGCTTTCACACATATTCAGCTCATAGGCGATGATCTTGTTGGCTTTGCCTCGCCGGACCGCATCGATCACCGCAATCTGGCGACGCGTAAACATGCTCTTCTGACCATCCGAGGCGGACTTCGGTTCGTCGCTCGTTCTCCGCGTAGAAAGCAAAATATCAACGGGGAAATACTGCCCCCCTGCCGCCACCAGCCGAAGTGCGTGGACGGCGACCTCAATAGAAATGTTCGCCGCCATGAAGCCGTCAGCTCCGCCCTCCATTGCGGCCATAATCAAATTGACATCGGTGCTGTCGGAAATGACGACGGTCCGCACCGCGTAGGGAAGGAGTTTCAATTGTGTGATTTTTGATACGAGTTGCGGGGCCGTCTCGCCAATTGCGCAAAGAACGATGACGTCCGAAGCCGGTTTAAGGCCCCCGGAAATATATTCTTCAACACTCCCCACGCCGCGACCGGAGAAAGAAGTCGCGCCTGTGAGGCTCGCGAGGATGCAGTTCCGAACGAATGACCGTTGTTCAATTACAATTAAGTGAGTATCAGCCTTCGACCGCTCGGTCGAAACCAGGGGGCTATATACGCCATTTGGCTTATTTGGTTCAGCATGAAGAGGGACTCCGCCCTTCCCAACCGGCTCAATTTTCAAATCCGTGCCCGAAAAAGAGTTACGCATTTACCAAACTCCCGCAAAAAACTCTTTCCACTCCTCGACCGGACGTTCCCCCATTTTATCAGTATAAGTATGTTGAGTACTTCTTATTGAATAAAATTTTATCTTTCAAATTTAAAATCAAAGATTCATTAATGCGTTCGTAGTAAACGGTTGTCGAAAAATCCACACCCCTCCACCTTAGATTGAACCAAGCACATCATGGCGTGCGGTGCGCTGTGCGCATAATCGCTTCGTGATCGACTTGCCATTTCCAAAAGGGGCTCACCGTCGTTTGCGGGATGGCCCCTAATATGTACCCGCAAGCCACTTCCGCGTCGTTTGTCGTCAGCGCGAGGTTGTCGACCTAAAAAGGTCTCGTCCTCGCTATTAAGCTGCGTGCTTAAACTTCAGAATTGCGGGCAGGGTTCGAAAAAGAATCCATAAATCGTTTCGGAACGACCATCGGCTCACGTACTCGGAGTCGAGTCTTACGCGTTCATCGTAGGTTGCGGAGCTACGGCCGCTGATCTGCCACAGTCCAGTAACACCCGGCCGCGCACGAAGATAATCGAAAACACTATCCGAATAGAGTTCCAATTCTTCAAATACGACGGGCCTCGGGCCGACTGAGCTCATATCTCCGCGCAAAATATTGATGAACTGAGGAAGCTCATCGAGGCTGGTTTTGCGGAGAAAATTACCCAGGCGAGTTACCCGCGGGTCTTTCGCGAGCTTCCGGGTGCGCTTCCATTCCGCAGCAGCTTCTGGATTGCTTCGGAGGTGGTTCCTCAAAACAGTGTCGCTGTCCGCGACCATGGTTCTGAATTTCAGGCAATTGAAGCGCCGACCTGCAAATCCGACGCGCTCGTGCGCATATGTGACAGCCCCACCCATCACCAATTTTATGGCAATCGCCAGCGCGACCAACAATGGTGCGAGCAGGATGAGCGCGACCGACGCGATGACAATGTCAAACAGACGCTTTGCGGCGCCTCCGATCGGCGCCTCGCGCCCGAACGCGACCGCTGGGAGTACAGACAGCCGCTCCCCGTTCATCTTTCGAACGTCGCGCCGCTTTCCGAATTGATAAAAAAATAGGCGGACCGATCCAAGCGTGGATCGTGGTGCAGTTCCTAAAAGATTGGGTGTGGCTAGGTCTTGCTCGGCGCGCTGGCTTTCGAGTTCGTGCGCACCCACTTCCAAAAATTCGCGCGGAGAAAATACTGACATTTTAATATATTGTCCCGCACTCGAAACTTGGCGCGCTCGGTTCCGCGCCTCGACTGTGCTTCCATTTTTCTCTTATTGCAGTGCAAAGGCCAATCAATACAAAAGGCGTAAGGGCTCTCTTTCGGCACGAGGAAGTTGCCCGAAAGGATTATCAGCCCTAACGAAATTTCGGTCGGTGTTTCGGATCCAATAGCGATGGAAGCGGCATGCGCGCTACCTGAAGAATTGCGTCGTCGGCCCTGAGCGCTAAGGGATTGCATACCTCTTCAAGGCAACCTGCATTCGGTCGAAGCGAGTGGATCGCCAAAGCGCAAAGCGATGAAGCTACAACGACCACTCATAGTTGAGATTATTTACTAATCTCGACTAGCGGGGGCGATCGCAGATCTCATGGGATAAGAGTGCCTGACGGCTGCAGATGCGCCATTGAGCATGTGGAAATTTTCGTGGGTCGAGCTTTTCGTTCATTTTATCGAATTTCGCGCAATCGCGAGGAGAAGTTGCTGTGAACATTGGCGAGCGAATTCGCGTGGAAACGCCACCTGCGGAAGAAGCTTTTCATAGCGAGTCGCATGAGCTTTCGATCGCCGATGCGATTGCATTTCTGCGCTATTACTGGCCGCTCGTGGCTGCTACCGCACTTGGCGCAATCGCTCTAGCTGTGGTCTACGTGGCAACCGCCGCGCCGATCTACACCTCCAGCGCGCAACTTCTCATCGAGACCGCACAACAATCTGCCCCGACAATCACGATGTCGGAATCCGTCGTCGCGCTCGATACGCCGCAAATCGAAAGCGAAATCGCGCTGCTTAGCTCCGAGCAGATCATCCGCAAGGCTGTGGATATTCTGGATAGTGCTTCGGATTCGAAAGCGCCTGCGGCCGCCAATCCTGCCGGCACCGCGGCCTCCGCGCCCGATAAAGGAGGCGTTATCGCGGCGCCTCAGCCTCCGGCGCAGAGCAGCTGGCTCTATCGCTTGATATTCGGTGAGCCCGCAAAATCGACGAAAGAGGAGAAAGAAGCCCGCATTCGGAATCAGATCTCGCAAATCCAACAGGGCCTCGACGTCCGGCGGATGGGATTATCCTACGTGTTGGTATTGTCCTACAGGTCCGGCGACCCGGTTAGAGCGGCCGCAGTGGTCAATGCGCTCGGCGATGCATACGTGCGGGACAAGATCGATCGTCGCACCGAGGCTGCCCGTCAAAGCGGAATTTGGCTGGAATCGCGCATTGAAGAGATTCGGCACCTGATGAACGAGGCCGCTTTGGACGTTCAGGCGTTCAAAGCGAAACGCGACTACAGTCTTACGCAGCGACCGGAGACCGGAGAGAATTCCGGCCCGCTCGGTCTCGAAGGCGAGTTAGGCGGCGGCGCCGACGCGAAAGCTCCGAACGCCAATAAGGACCAGAGGGGCAGCTTTAAGCCGCAAACGAGTCCCCAAGAAGCGCCAACGCTTGAAGAGCTCGATTCTCGCGCACTGACGTACCGGAAAATCTACGAGAGCTACCTCCAGGCCTACACGGATACGGTCCAGCGGCAATCCTATCCGAGCACCAACGCGCGCGTCATCGCTCGCGGCGAAGTGCCGACTACCAAAAGCGGTCCTCGCCGGACCTTGGCCCTGATTGGATCGGCCGTGCTCGGAAGCTTGATGGGCTTCGCGCTCGCCTTGGTACACCTGAATTTCGATCATACCGTCCGCTCGGGACGCCAGATCTGGCAAAATATCAAAGCGCCGTTACTCGGCGATGTGGACCAGATCGCAGCGTTGAAGCACTTCTCGCTGCAGAGATTGCTGGGCGCCAGCGTGGGAATTGCGCCGCGATCGAGTTCCGCCCATCCAATCGTGGAATTCAAACCTTCCTCACATTCAGCAACGCAACTTGCGGAAGCGGCCCTGGCTGTCCAGGAAGCGGCTCATGTTCGCGGGGTCAACGTCGTTGGATTTGTAGACACGGGTTCGGGTAGCACGAGCGCCACGATGTGCAGCAATCTAGCCTTGTTGAATGCTCGCGCGGGCAAGAGAACGTTGCTGATCGAGACAGATCCGGCAATGGAGACTGTGCCTTCATTACCGGGCGCGACCGGCTACAGTTTGATAGACGTGATAAATGGCGGCGTCGACGTAGAGGCGGCGGCAATACCCTCGAAATTCGAGTCCAATCTGTACCTGCTCAATATCGGAAACAGTGCGGATCGCCGCTTTTGGACGACTGAAAATGTAACCGCGTTCCGCGCCTTACGTGAGCAGTTCACAAGGCGTTACGATACGATATTTGTCCACCTGCCTCCGATAAAATCCAACCACCTGACGCTGACGGTCGATGCTGTCGTGATCGTAACGGCAAAGCGCGTCACCACCGTTTCCGAACTCCTCGACGCAACGACGCTCCTTCGCATCGCCGAGAAGCCGGTTCTAGGTGTGATTATTTCCGGCCTCGCTTAGGCAGGACGCGTCCTGGCGGGCTGCTGCAATCTCACGCCGCATGTTGCAGCAGCCGCGAACGACAACAAAAGCTGAAACTCGCCGTTCCAGAAGATTGGAAATTCGCTCATCCCCAGCGCCGAAATAAAGCACACGTAGACGAACGGCCACGCCGATATAGCGGTCTTCTCTTTTTGGAATTTCATCCAGGATGTTCGGATGACATTCGCCAGTGCGATCAGGAATAGTCCGAGGCCCACGGCGCCGACGTCCACCAATCTATCGAGATAGATATTATGGAACGATCCCAGCCACCCGCCGACGTTTATCGATAAAGTCGCGCATTCCGGCGAGTTCCAATAGCTGTTGTATCCGAGACCGAACCAAGGCCGCTCTTCGAATAATCTTATCGCCTCGTCCCAGAGAACCGTCCGGCCCGTCAGCGTTGAATCTTTGCCGAGCGAGTTGAGCACACTCCCGACGATATCGAAGTTATAGAGGCTCACAGCCGCGATCACTGCGCAGAATACCGCGAGAAGCACGCCCGCAATCAACGGAGGGACCTGCCGCCCCCTCGCGCTGAGAAGACAAATCCCAAAGACGCCGCTGATGAGAGCCACCATGAGCATGCCCGTTCCAGATCTCGAGAGGGCCAAGCTCGACAGGGCTAGAACAATTCCCAACGCGCTCAGCCACCGGCGCCATCCTGCGGCGAGCAATACAATCGAGGTCAGATAAAGAAGGCAGGCGTGCATCGAGAGTGCGTTCTTGTGGAGATACAGTCCTTTCACCTCGCCGACTTCATTGAACGCAGAGGGGTGATGAATGATGGCCAGCCCCATGGATGCGAGCTGTACGGTGAACGCAAAGCCGAAAATCAGAATTATAAATCTCTCGATACCCAACCGTTCGGCCAAAACGAAGCCGACCAGGATGTTGAGAAAGAGCAGTAGTCCGGAATAGGCGCTGATCGATGGCGTAATCGACCATAGCGAGGAGCATATGGCGAACGCGGCTGCGAGCAGGAAGGGTATGTTACGCCGTGCGAGGGCGATGTATGTCGTTGGCTTGCGCGCGGCAAACCAGATTAGACACGCATACCCGGTGGCCCAAAATACGTCTGAGACCACCGGCATAAACGCCAGTCCGATGCGGGATACCCCGCACATGAAGAAAAAGAAGCCGATAGGGAACAGGATCGACAAGAGGTTCGCGCTCTTGCCAGAAGGCTGCATTCGGAAGCCCGCTTGGCCTCGCCGGCCCAGATCCAAGCTTGAAGTCACCATCCCCACTGCACCGTTTTCTTAGGGGTTTGATCGGTCCTCACATCCCGACGCTTTATCCAAACTTCGGGTCCGCAGATAGGCGGAGCAAGGCAAGCCACCGCGACCAAAAATGAAATGCATTCACATAAGCCCGCGATAGGCATCGAGATACATTTGCCCGGACATCCTTAATCCCAGCCTATCGAGAACGTAGGCCCGTGGGTTGTAGAGGGGGAGGTTCGTCCAGAATTGCTGAAAAACCTCGGCGAAGTCCTTCATCTTGAAACGTGCGCCACAGCGATCGTCGAAGTATGGCACGGAGCTGACCACCAAATCATTGGCCGCGAATTTACGCTGCATCGGATCGACGAGAATGCCTTCATCCCATGCGAGCACGGGAACGTTCGCGGACATCGCCTCCTGATATGCGAGGCCCTGCGTTTCATGCTCGCATAGAAAGAGAAGCGAGCGAGCGCGGCGCAAGCTTGCGGAATATTCGACGTAGTTGTGGTGCCCGTATCGAAGAACCTCGAAGCTCCGGCCGTTCGCCTTGAGATAGTCGCTGATCGATCCGAGTACGCGCGGAACTTCTTCTTCCCTGTTCCAACGGATCTTGTCGTAGATCAGTACGTCGATATCTTTAGGATATCCTGAGAGATCGGGATAAGCATTCGCGTCAATGCCTACCGGCCAGACCATCATCTTGTCGCCGCAGGCCTCTTCGTACAACGACGCAGCCCAATCCGAGGGCTGAATAAACTTCCTTATGTCGAGTTTCGCGGGGATGCGCGGTACATCGTCAGGAAATCCATAGTCTCCCGGGCCGAAGATGATCGGATTAGGAAGGTCTATGTGCCCGAGTATCGACGGATATCCGGCCAACCCGATCGGATGACCGGGATGCTTCCGCGCCGTTACGAAGTCATTGATGCGCACGTCGCATCCACACTCGCGCAGGGAGCGCACGAGCGCGCGGAAAGCGACGTAAAAGCCGGTGTAAACTTGCAGTCCCCGAGCCATTCTATACGCCGATCTCGCGGCGCCACGGGCGGCGAAGTAAGCTTTCTCGGCATACCCTTCGCGCGCCTTGACCTCGAAACCGTCGTAGAACAGCAGAACGGGAAGCTCTTGTGCGTTACCCATCGGCTTCCCCTCGCCTAATTTTCCGCTGTGTTTTGCGAGCTGTTCATCCACGCTCATCGTGTGCCCTCGCAACCGTCGCCGCGCAGGCGCGATGCAGATAATTTGCGGCGCTCTTCATGTGCTCTACTTCGCATCTGCCTTCAACGGACTGTCCTTTGGGGGGACCTCATCGGGGGTTCCGTCATCGGTACGCTGATAGACCCGAACGTAATCGACCAACATTTCAGCCGGGAAAGTTGTAGTTTCATCTGGATCGCCCGGCCAATAGCCGCCGACAGCCAGGTTCAACAGAAGATACATCTTCTCTGAGGAAACGGCTGGGTTCTGAAAGCGAAACACTTCGCGGCCGTCGATGTACCAGACCAAGAGGCCGGGTTTCCAGTCGATGCCGAACGTCGAAAACTTATCCGAGAAATCCGGCCCCTCGAACGTGTTGCCGGCCTTCTGATGGGCACCGGTTGAATCCAGGTAGTGATAGGTTTGATAGACCGTCGACGGTTGGTGCTCGAGCGCTTCCATGATGTCGATTTCAGGAGGCGTTCCGCTTCCGAGCGGCACGAGCCAAAATGCCGGCCACAAGCCCTTCCCTTTGGGCAGCTTCGCACGCATCTCGAAATACCCGTAGGATTGGGCAAAGGCTGCAAGACGAGAGCATTCGGCAGACTTCTCGTACCAGGGGCAGCCCGAGGTCGTCAGCAATCCGGAAATATACTGAAGATCGTGAGAGGCGCCTTTGCAGGCAGCCGCGGGCGTCTGTCCGCGCGTAGCGGTGATGCGAAGGTACCCGCCCGACTGGGAAATCGCCCGGCGGGAATAACACTGCTTTTCGTCGTTGCCGCCGAGCGTCTTGTTGCCCCAGAGATCCGAGAACTTCCATTTACTCCGATCGACGGAATTCTCATTGAACTCGTCGCTGAAGGTCAGCCGCCACCCGGCGTTCGCATTCGCCGGATTCAAGAACATTAGGGCAAACATTCCCAGAACGAGATTAAACGCTCGCATTCGCATGCCTCCTCTAGGACCTTTACTTCTCTCTGCTTTTCGCGTGCGAATTCATAAAATGCAAAAGTCGAGCCGCTCTGCGACACAGATTATGGCTTGGGTCCGTGTTGCATCTTCCTGACCTGAAGCGGGGCGGAACTCCCCGCTAAGCGGGCCGCAGCGCCGTTCCACTTTGCTCGAAAAATTTCATATGCCGCATACGGAATGCTTGCTGGCCATTGACTGCCTTCTCGCGCGAATGCGAACAGGCCGCCAGCTCTTTTGGCATCAAGCATCTTGCGTAACGCTAATCTGTTGCGCGCATCCTTAACGGCGCGGTCAAGTTGAGGCCCGCGCTTACCGCTCGCGGCCGCCGCTGCATCGAACTCGACAAGCGCTTGATACATTGCCGCGACGGCTCGCGTGCCATGAGTACCACTCAGCGACATAGGCCGTTCAAGCGCGAAGTAACCGCAGGCGTCCACGACGCGAAACCTAGCGCCCTTCAGCAGGCACCAGGAATAAAGCAAAAAGTCCTCGCCCAATCGCAATCTTTCATCGTAGCGGATGCTGTTGGACTGCAAGAATGAACGCCTGATAAGTGGCTTTAGAAATCCCAATTCCCGGCGGTAACGATCTGCTTTAGGAATGTTGCCGGCCGCAAACGTTTCGAGATCGAGCGTCAACGGCAGCTGATAATCCTCCCGAAGCAGACGGTCGTGCGAACCATTGCCATCGTAGTCCGACGTGAACACGATATCGTCGGCGAGCAGATCCCAATCCGCACCGCCTTTTTCAAATAGGCGCTCCAGCCTCGACCGATCGAGAAAATCGTCAGCATCCAATATGCACAAAAAGGGAGAGCTCGACGCGTCCATAGCGACGTTACGGCCGTGAGCTGGGCCTTTATTCTCGTCAAACCGAATGATCCGCAGGCGTCCCGTTCTGTCATCAGCTGCTTTCGCAGCCGACGACGTGCCATCTCCGGAAGCATCATCAATCACGATGACTTCGCGAACCACTGGCTGGAGCAATGCGCTCGAAACCGCACGCCCTATCGTAGCGGCAGCGTCCTTGGCCGTGATTATGACCGCGGTCGACTGGATTTCGCTCACGTCATCAATCTCCCGCCGATGGATTGATATTTTCATGCGCGCGCGCGGTCGTCACGACCGGCGCATTCTCGACGGAGGTTCGCTTCGTGAAAGTGAATTGCCTCAGGATCGCTGCGGCCGGCACCGCGCGTGCACCAGCGGAAAGCGCGCGTTCCAGTTCGCCTAAAATGGGATGTCGCGTCACGACAATGCCTACGAGCCATCCCAGGGCGGCCGCACATCCGGCGAGAAGGCCTGCGGGTATTGTAACGTTCTCAACACCACCGGCGCTGATGACGGCGGCGAGCGGAGCAGCCGCGCTCATTGCCGTTACGGCCGCGCTCTTTTTGAGCGCGCGCCCGACCTCGTGCCAACCGAAAGGAATGCGACGGCGCAAAACGAGCAGCGAAACTATGGCCACGTAAGCATTTGTGAACAAGAAGCTCCATGCCACAGCCTGCAGTCCGAGGAAGGACGCGCCGACTTGAATCGCAACGGTGACCGGAACGATCAGGAGAGACAGCAATACGGTGTCGCGAATGGCACCCGCCGCGATGAGAAGCGGGTTTGGCAGGTTCATCATGAAGCAAAAGAAGAACGATGCCGCGATGACTTCAATCATCGGAATGGTCGCGAGCCACTGATGCCCGACCAGGATCTCGACCAGCGGACGCGTCAGCAACGCGACGATCGCGAGGGCCGGCCAGAGTAGGACCGTCAAGTGCTCGATGGTGAATAGAAAGGCCGCTTTCAGGTCGCCGCCCTCGCGGGCGCTTTTCGAGAATGCGGGCAGCAAGACAGGGACAAACCCTGAGAGCACGAAACGCTCCGGAAGCCGGCTTACGGTAATCGCCCGAAAATAAAGACCCAAGTTCTCGACCCCAAGCGTTTTTCCGAACGCCAGGGTCGGCGCGGAATCCGCGAGATGGTTGAGGAAATAGGCGCCGCTGTCATAGATCCCGAACGACATGACGCGCCGCCAATCGGCCAACGAAAATCGGTAGATTGGAAATTGCGGTCCCCAGACGTAGCAGAAAACAACGTAGATGATGCTCGAAGCCAACTGCGCCCACGCGTAGCTCATGTATTTGAAGCCGCCGAGAGCCAACGCTATCGTCAGTATGGAGTTCAGAAGCGTCGTCGACAAACTCAAGATCGCGATCTTTCCGAACGCCAAATCGCGACGCAGGAGAGAATAAACAGGCGCGCAGAACGATGTGAGCAAGAGGCAAACTGCGGAAACCTCGAGATAGGATTTCAGCTGCTCGCTGCCGTAAAAGCTCGCCAGTTCCCCGGAAAAAAAGAAGAGGAATAGGAACAGGGGCAACGATAGCAAAAAAGAGATCGTGAATACCGTTTGGACGCGTTGCGGCGTTATCTTGTCGGTCTGGACGATATAGGTACAACCGCCGAAATCGCGGAAGATGTCCACAAGACTCAACGCGGACATTCCGAGGACGACAATTCCGAAATCGGAGGGGGTGAGAAGGCGAGCGGTAATGAGCGTCGTCGCGAAGTTCGTTACGAGTAACCCGTAGCGCTCCGCCGTCGATAGAAAGATCCCCCGGCGAACACTTGCCATCCTAGGCCATTATCCTTCCAAACACACCGACGTCGCAACCAACGATGCCTCGCCGATCTTTCTTGGTGTGCAATCTTTGACGAAGACAAAATGGCAGAAAATTACTTCGAAATTTCTGCTTTCGGGCCATTAAGACGTTTTTACCGCGTCAGAGACAGAACCATAATGAGACAACAGTTTTGTCTCCGCCTGAGCGATTAGACCGTTCGTCCTATTTTGAGAAAGGGGCCGGACCTCGTCTCGCTCGATCGAGGTCCAGAGGCCGCCCACCCTCCTCGGATGCTGACGCAGGAAGATCCAAAGATCCACCTCTCGCGAAGGTGCCGTGCAAACCGACAACGGGCCGCCGCAGTTTTGGCGGACGGCCCGTTGATTTCAAATCTTAAGACGCTCGCTTAAAAAGCCGATCCCTTTTTGCGGAGGACCCGTCCTGGAAAGAATACCAGTTAGGGGCCGACCGTATTGATGGGCTCGAGCGAAGCTCGATTGGGCGCCTTCAGGGTCCGATCGCTGTCGATGGTCGGAATGTTAACGGGACCACCGGGGGCGGCCGGCTTGGTTGACGCCTGGATGCCGAGATCGCTGTTGTTCACGGCTGGCATCGTCATCTCGACGTTCACAGTGTCACCGGGCTGCAGAATTGTATTCTGGTTCGCTTCCAGCTCGATGAACTGATCGTTGACCTGCCGGGAGATGCTGTATCGGATCTTCGGCTGACCATCGTCGATACCCTGGCCGGATGCCGTCGAAGTGAGGCGAAGCGGAGACGTCATCGCCTGCGACTTGGTTTCAGCGAGAAGCCGTTCATCCACCGACATTTCCTGGGAAATCTGCTCCAGTCGCGCTTCGGTCGTCTGCGCTTCAACGGTCAAGTCGTTGTCGCGCTTGTTCTCGTACTCGATCTTCGAGATCTTGGCGCGGCTGACTTCTTGCTGAGCACGGGTACGATCGGCCTCAATACGAAGCCTCTGGCCCTCAAGCTCAGCAAGGTTCCGCTGCAGTCCCAAAAGGCGCGGCTGCGTGGCCAAGCCTTTGTCGCTGAGACTCTTGATGCCGCTCAGTTCGGCGTTGAGCAAATCAATCTGCTTCTGTTGGGCATCGAGAAGTTTACCCGACGTGTCGACTTCCTGCTGAAGGAAGGTCTGAAGCTGATCCAATGCATCGATTTGCGTCCGGTTCGCTTTCTTGCGCAAATCGAAGACGCTCTGCTCTTTCACCATCACGGAAGCGGTGAATTCGATGGCTTCCGGGTTGCTTACCGAACGCAACTCGCCAGGGAATGCAATCCGGTCGGCGTCCGCAATTTCGGCGTCCAGCCTGGATTTTCGCGCAACCAGCCGCTGCCGCTCTTGAACCAAGCTCTGATAGTTTCCAGTCGTCGTCAGCCATTCGCGTTCGAGACGCAGACCGGAGCCTGCCCCATTCCGGAACATTCCGCCGGCAAGGCTGACACTTTGGAGAACGCTCATTCCGGCCGTATAGGGAAACTCTCCCGTGCGCTCGACGGCGCCCGTGACGTAGATCGGACGGAAATCCGTTACCTCGACCGTCGTGTCCGGAAGCGTCGCCAGATGCAGCCGCTTCGCCAATTGACGAGAGACAATCGTTCCGAGTTCGGAAGTCGTATAGCCGACAGCCGCTACCGATCCCACCAACGGCATGGAAATCTTGCCCGACGGATCGACAGTGTAAATCTGATTAAGCGCGGTCCACGAGTAGACTTCGTCGCGCGACGGACGCCACTCAAGTACCTGAATTCTCACGCGGTCGCGGATATTCAGGCGATAATCGGGAAGGCCGGTTTGGACGCCCGAGTCGTCGGCTTTTGTCTGCGTGTCCGCGAACAACATCGTCTGAGGCGGGCAAACCAGCGCGAACCCGAAAACCAACATCATCGACAGCGATGCCCACGCCCGGACATTCCGCTTGGGCCGCTCCGCAAACATGAACTTTTCACGCTTGAAAAACTTCAGCATGCTAGATCGGGCTCCATTTCGGGCGGCGTTCTTGCCACCATGAGAAATGCGAACAAACTGGTTCATCGTTTTGGCCTTCTTAGCTCGCTGCCGCCGTTTCGAGTCCAACTCAAGCTTCCAAACCGAAAATCACGGTAGTCGGCCCTTTAGCCTTACGGATCGATGGGTTAACAGGCGCAACCTCGACAACCTAAGTTATCACACTGCACCTTGCACCCAAGCAATCTAAAGTAGGGTTATGCCGTAACTGTTTGGTCCCGAAGCTAAATCCCGATCTCCAAAAGGCGTAGCTCATCATTCAGAGTGAGTAGAATTTCGTCCCGCGCCAAGGCTGCCTGGACCCCGCAGACCGAAGCCCGCCAACGTCTTTTGCAGCCCGTGCTCGCCGAAGCGCTTGAGAAAGCCAAGAGCCCAACTCAAGTGCATCGTGATCGCTGCCACCCCGGTAAGAATATACCAGGGCTCACGATCACGAATTGAAAGAAGCAATCCCCATGCCAAACAGGCCCCGACATAGGCGGCCGGAGGCAACAAGGCCACCGCCCCTACGACCGGCCATGCAGCAAACGAAGCGACGCACATTAAGAGCACCACGACGGGCAGCACTTGTCGGACCCGGGGTCGCATTGCATGTTTTAAGAGGGTGTTTGCCCGTCCCCATCCGTGGCGAAAATACTGTCGCGCCAGGGAGGCGAAGCTCTCGCGGGGGTAATAATCAAGGGTCAGACGCCCGTCCAGGTAGATAAGCCGCCCGCTGCGCGTCAGCCGCGCGTCGAATTCAGCGTCCTCGTTGTACGGCGCGCTTTCGTCGTATCCGCCAAGCGACCGAAAGACGGCTCTGTCGAATGCGGCGTGATGGCCGTGATCCACGTACCCCGAAAAGGACGCGTTGCGGTGCCGGGAACCGCCATTCCCAATCCTGCTGTTCTGAGCCGCCGCGATGGCCTTCTGTATGGGAGAGCGCCCGACAGCCCGCATCGATACGACCACGGAAGCAGCATTCGCTTCCCGCAGAGCGCGTGCACAATTTTTCACAAAGTCTGCCGGGTAGAGCGCATGACAATCGGCTCGGACCATAATGTTCGACTTTGGGTCGCATCTCTCCGCTGCGATATTTATCGCGGCAGACTGGATGCGCCGGGGGTTGTGGAGCAATTTGATACGCGGATTGGTTGCGGCGAGCTGCTCTACGATGCTGCGTGTTTGATCTGTGCTGCCCCCCTCCATGACGAGAAGCTCGTAATCGAGCGTCCCGTCGACAGGCAGCAGCGAGCCGATTGAGGCCGCGATGTATTTTTCCTCGTTCAAGGCCGGCATCACGATGCTGACGAACGGCGTTGAAGACGAATTCACTAGGCTACTCCAACCACACACAGGCAGCGATGCGACGCAGATATGACCAGGACTCTCGAAAACCTTGCCAAATCGCCCTTGCGGACGGCAGCCCAGCATACTGAGAGGATCGGCTAGGGTCGTTCTTCCGAGTGAATTACTTTCAAATTATCATTTTTTTATTTCCGACATAGTGCAGCGGCGCGCCTTCCGAGCATCGTCATTAATTTTCTACAAACGGCCTCGGTCATGATCCTTTAAATGCTCGCGCGATTTCAGATACCCGCCTTTGCGCAAATTTGCTGCTTCGGACGAGGTCGGCAAACATCGCGACCGGAAAACCGGCCAGCGCCGGATGATCGAAACTCAGAAAATTCATGAGCCGATCGACTCTTCTCGTGGGCTGAAGCCAACCTGACGAAACAAGAGCATGCGCATGCTGACGGGCGACAGCGGCGTAGGGAGAGAAGCGGCCGTAAAACGCGCAGAACTTCTCCCATTTTCCGAATGCTTGCGGTTGCGGCCACCAGGGTTTCTGGCCCATCGAATGAACAAGAGGCGCGAACCCCCTGCGCAAATGATACATTCTTTCGGGCACGGTATAGCCGTATGGCCCGAAGAATTGCACAATGTCGGTTCCTCTCTCCAGGAAACGGAGGGGTAAATTGGAGAACTCTTTGCTCGCCAGCAGTGCCGTAAGCACATCCTGGTCGCCGAGCATGTGGATCGGTCGTGGATCTTCGGCCTGCGGATTGGCCGGCTTCAGCTGCGCCGCCTGATATTCGGAGGAACCGAGCAAGTCTTTCCATCTGAGAAGCAACGCACGATGTTGCGTCGTCATTCTAAGAACCGCGGTATTCAGCGCGAAGGGAAGAACGCGCCCTACATCCATTCCCCACATGGTCGTTCTTAGCGCTTCGCCGTCTGAATGGCTTTCGACAAGCGCTTCTTCTGCGATGACGACAGTGGACGGAGAAAGACCGTCGAAGAATGGCTGAATGTCGCCGGAAACAATAAGATCCGTATCGAGCCAGACGATATCCTCGAAGCCTTCGTCGAGAAGCTGGAGCAACGCATCCGGCTTGACGTTGTACTTACTGAATTTGCCCTTAATCGGATCGAGGCGCAGACGACAGTTGGGATATCCGGCAAGCCACGTTTTGAATTCCTCGCTCGCAACCGGATAGAACACGAGAGATCGGAACGTTGGGGAATGGATCGAAAGACTGTGAATGAGCAGGCGCAGTCCCGGCTCCATCGAAGCTCGGTCTTCGGCGATGCAAATCATAGCCTCGGAGCCTTGGACCATTCTTGCGACCCTATTTTGGGTAAGCTTCACCCCACCCCATGGTGGCAGATCGGAATAACGAACACAATCTGCCTACAAATCATTTCGGCCTACGGACTTCATCGCAACTTGACTGCGGAGTATGTTCCTCGGCAATTTCTTCTCCGCAACTCCCGGCGGCGGCCGGGAACGCAGCGATCCATTCCTCTACTTGTCCTCTCTATCCAGACTCAAATTCTATTGCCGTTAAGACTTAACTTGCCGCCTTCGAATACGTTGGCTCTGCGCGAAGCCAGATGAAGTGATCGAACGACCATGAAAGCAGTCTACTTCGGCGGAGATATTACAAATCCAACATTGATACTGAGAATTTCTTCGCTTCGTGCGGCGGGAGTAGACGTCACGTCGTTCACGTTTCGGCGAAAAAAGTTCAATGTCGATTTCCAGCCGGTTTGGCCGAACCATCACCTCGGACAGACGACGGACCGTAGATACCCGTTTCGGATTTTCGCAATTTTACGCGCGTGCTACGTCATCGCTCGAAACAGGGCTGCTTTCGAAAACATCTCTTTTCTCTACGCACGCATGATCGACATGGCGCTGCTGGCACAATTCGCTAAGTGGTGGCACAAGCTCGACGCCAAGCTCATTTATGAAGTTGAAGATGTTCAAGCGATCTTCTTCAAAAAGAGCATCGCGGGAGCCTTATTTCGACGCGTGGAACGTTGGCTTCTCTCGCGCACGCAGCTCTTGGTCGTCATGTCTCCCGGCTTCATCCGCGGCTACTTCACTCCGGTTCAAGGATATCGCGGCCCTTGGTTCGTCCTCGAAAACAAGCTCCAACTACCCACGCCGGCGGCGCCGATGGGTTCCGCCTCTCAGCAATGGCGCGATATCCGGGACAAGTGGGTGATCGGATGGAACGGCACACTGCGATGCGAGCGCAGTATGAAAATCCTGTCAGACATCGCAAGCAGGCTGGGAGACCGCGTGGAAATCCGCACGCGCGGCTTCCCCACCGAGACGGGACTGTCGCGCTATCTCAGTCGAATCGGCGAACATTCCAACTGGCATTACTCGGGTGAATACAAAATCCCCGACGATCTCGAAGAGATGTATGGCGGCGTGCATTTCAGTTGGTGTCTCGACTTCCTCGACACCAATGGAAATTCCGAATTGCTGCTGGCCTGCCGCATGTATCAAGGCGGTTACTATGGGTCAGTCCCGCTTGTCGCGCGCGACACTGAGATGGAGCGTTTTCTCGCGCCCCATCGCATAGGACACGCATTCGGCGAACCTCTCGCCGAAACGATTTCGACGTTTCTCGAAGGACTGACTTGGAGCGACTATGAAGCGGAGCGAGAACGAGTCCTACGATTGGGACCGACACTGTTTCTCGATAGCGGAAAGGACGTCCGGCGCTTGCTCGACGCGATAGCAGCAGCACCGACGAATGATGAGCCTGCCTCCGGCAATTGATGCTTGTCCGATCACGCTGCGGCGAGCAACCGGCCCTCGTCGCATCGCTTGGAATATCGTTCGACGACGTCTTTGATTTCCAGAAGCAATCCCTCACAAATCCTTTTCGGGGCGAACCCCAAAGCCGAGAGGCCCGCATTGGATACGTCGAGCTCGTTGCTCATCGGCTCCTTTCTCGGGTTATCGATAAATCTTGTTTCTACGTCGCCGACGAGCGACGCGGTGATCCGGGCCAAATCGACAACTCTTTGCGTTTCTGCGAGCTGATTTAGCACCCTCAGCCGCGAGCCGGAGGCGGGAGGATTATTAAGCGCGAGTTCGATGCAGCGGACGGTATCGGTGATATGGATAAAGGCTCGGGTCTGTTCGCCGGATCCATAGATCGTGATGGGTCGACCGAGCACCGCCTGGAGCACAAAACGGTTCAGTACCGTACCGAAGACTGCATCATAATCGAAGCGATTGACGAGACGTTCGTCCAAACTCGTTTCGGCCGTCTGCGTACCCCATACGGTGCCCTGCACCAGGTCCGTGGCGCGGACGCCTTCGTTTTTGCAATAGAAGTCGAGAAGAAGCTGATCTTGAGCCTTTGTCAGATGATAGATCGAAATGGGATTGGGCGGATGTAGAATCTCCCGGTCGCTGACGGCGTCCATCGACCTCATGCTGACGTGCACATATCCATCGGGGATGCGATATCCGAGGGTTTCATAGCCATAAATTCCAATCGAGCTCAGGTGCACGATATGGGCATCGAGCCGGCACTCGATCTGTGCAGCGAGAACGTTGTGCGTCGAGGTGAGATTCTGCTCGACCGTGAATCTTCGATGTTCGATTGAACTCATCGAATAGGGCACCGACCTCTGCTCTGCGAGATGCACGATCGCCTCGGGTCTCTCAGCATCGAGAAGAGCGCGAAGCGCATTATAATCGCGAGCTATATCGATGTTTGACCAATGGATCTCGCGACCGCTGACTTCGCGCCATGCCCGCAGCCGGTCTTCCAGCGGCAAGATCGGTGTCAACGACGCGGTGCCGAGCTCGGCGTCGATACGCCTCCGGCAGCCATTATCAATAATTCTAACGTCGTGACCGCTTGCGGAGAGAGAGAGAGCTGTTGGCCAACCGCAAAATCCGTCACCACCAAGAACAAAAATTCTCATCGCCTATAAATTAGCCTCTCACGACCCGAAGGGCGTTTCGGTTAGATTTAAAAAAATCCAGGCCGTCTTGTTAGCGGTATCACGCAGCCTACTGAAGAAAGAGGGGAAGAAATAAAAAAAGATGAAAATTTCGCGAATTGCGCTTACCGGACGGGCTGCGCGCTTAACCTCTTCCGAGCCCGCGGACCTTACGCCCTCGGAAGCCGAGTAGATTTCACAATATCGGACTTAGTCCCTCGACCTAGCCCGATATGGACGTGCTTCGACTGCTCCATTTCGGGTCATCAAGTAACGCCAGTTAAAGGGCAGCCTTGCTCTCCAAGGAAGAGAAGGAAGAGGCGGACGTCTCGCGCCGCGTGCTGGAAATTTTGGATGCGTACCGCGCCTTCAGTACGGCCAACAGACAGACAATGGCACTCACCATAGTCGGAAGCATGTAGCGACCGTCACTCGCTACGCCGAAGAAAACCAGCATGAGAAAATTCCCGACGCCCACCGCGGCGCTGACGCTCGCTAGAAGGTCGGCGGGCGTCCTGTCGCGAAATTTCCAGGCCAACAAGAACATGCAAATGAATGGAGATAATATTATTAGACTTCTATTGAAGACCAGTTGTTCGACAATATCGAAAGGACGAGATTTTATACCTCCATCCCAAGGTAAGAACATATTCAGCTTACTGCAACTTTCCAAAACCCCTCCGCTGCGCTCCGCGACGGCGTTTTGACATTTCAATAACTCATCATGCGAATTGGTTGCATTTTCTGTTTGATCGCGTGCGCTTGTGCTGGCTTCCTGCCGTTCAACTATCACCACCCCGATGCGATTGACCGGCTGACCATACTCGATTGGGGACATATGGCGCAGCAATGTAAAGGCGAACACTGCGCGATGCTCAATATACGCTAGCGGATGAGCTGCGATGATCTCAAACCATCTTCCGATAACCTGCGTCTTCCCGACCTTGTAAGTTACCTGCTCGAACGCGTAGGAGTAGCGCTTGCAGTCCCCGTAACCCCACTTAGCAAAGGGATCCCAACGCAAGGGCGTAAAGCAGTCGGAAACCTTTGGAAGTCCACTTCTGGCCAGGCAGGAAGGGTAGCGAAGAGATCTTGATGCAAGACGGTCGACATGCCGGCGACATCAAATATGATGAGAGACTGCTCTGGAAATGCGTCCTTTGCCCCGAAAATATACTTATTAATGGCGCCCGTAGTGGGAATTGCTAAGACCGAAATTGATATTGCGACCAGAATATTTCTGAATAAACGCCATCCTCGCCAATAAAGGGTGGCTCCCACGCTTACGGCTATCGCGAAAATCACAAAATTGGTCGGCCTCACGAGTAATGCGATTATAGAGCAGACGCCAATCGCCCACACTCGCGAAGAACCTTTGAGATAATCCAAGCCGCCCAGAGCGGACAGAATTACGGCTACGAATATCACATCTTTCGATATGAAGCCGCTCAAGGGAATTAATCCAATAACGAAAATAGGGCTCAACGGCCTATTGACCTGCTTATCGGTCAGGAGCGCGGCCGGATAGGGAAACAGCATCAGGCATTGAAGGAGAAGAGCCCCCGAGGGCTGCTCCAAAGGCGGGGACAACAGCGACCAAAGCCAGGTAACAATAGGAGAGTGCCAATTGTTGATGGCGTCGATAAATTTTGCCTGAATCAACATGTCGTAGGAATCGGGATTCAGGCGGCCCGGATAGTTTAAACACCAAGAACCCACAACCATTGCGCCATAGCACAAGGCCCATTTCCCCACGTCGATGGAGTGTTGATCGTTCGACAAGCTTCGCCCCAAGGATTACGGCGCCCGCTTATTCACTTGTCTGCCTTCCGCCCGTTCGAAGAATTACTTCTCGCCCTCCCGGAGGAGAGGAAGCGCGGGCTGGCGCCATGCTAATCGGACGATCAATCCTTGACTATCGCGTCCGCTCATCAATTGGACGTACACGCATTAACTTAGCCTGTAATGAGAAGGTTTAAGCCATCGGCCGTGTCGACGGATTAAACCTCTGCATTTCTCAGCGCGAGGGCGCTATCAACTCGCCCTCGCGCGGGAGCCAGCGACCGACCTCAACGTCTGGCTGACGTGAGCAGCACTTGTGCCAAGGGGCAGGAACAGCGTTTGCGTCCGCCCCGTGCAATCGGCGAATTGTATACGAAAAGTGTCCTTGTGCAGGCCGGACGGCTCAATCTGGATCGCGCGGATGCCAAGGCCATCGGCGGTGTTCCGGATCAAAACGGTCCGGTCGTCGACCGGCGGACGTTGAGAGATCTTCGGCTGCCGTGCGGATTGGTATTTTTCGGGTTTCATCATCGACACTCACTCATGATTTTGTGAGTGATGAGCAAGCTCCGCGCCAAGACGCCCGTCCCATTCTCGGGATATTTGGGTCGCCGGAAGAATTATAGCGGGCGAGATAAGGGCCCGCATCGATGGTGGCGGGACACTGCAGAACAATAGGTCGCTTTAAAAACAGAGAGAGGGGATCGCTCCCCTCTCGGCCGTCATCAGAAGTCGAGACGGATCATCGAGCCGCCGTAGACGCCCTCGCCGCCGGCGCGCGTTTCACCGCCGTTGCTGCCGCTGACGAACTGCTGACCGACGTCAAACGTGATCTTGGCGGGAGTATTCAGCCACCACATCTTGAACGGCACCATCGCAAAGGCGCCGACGCGCGGCGCATAGTCGGCACCATCGCCGTAGACAGCCGCTTCAGGTCCGAACGTGACCGTCCGCGTTCCGAAGAGCGACATCTCTCTGTTCCAGCCGAACCGCGCCTGGCCGGAATAGGAGTTGAATGCCGTCGAATAGCTGCCTTCGAGGTTCATGTAGTAAGGGAGTTGGTCGTCCGTCTCGAATTCGGCTGCGATCTTGAAGCCGTCGGCACCGCCCTTGACATCGTTGTCGGGATCGAACGGAGACAGATGCACGCTGCGCGTTTCGTAGCCGAGATAGCCAATGGCGCTCCAGTTGGAGGTGACCAACTGATAGCCGAGCATGATGTCGAGCGACCTGTCGTCGGCATTGATCTTCGACCGGGGCGCTTCAGACTCGCGATAGTTGTAGTCGGCGATGACGCCTTCTGTCCGCAGTACGAGGCCGCTGTGGTAGAGGTCGTTGGTAAGACCGAAGACCGTGCCGCCGTAGTAGTAGACTGAATTCGGTGCGGCATCGATGCCGTGATAAGTGATCATCCGCGGCCCGTGATCTTCGTCGACGGTATCGGGATTCAGCACCTTCGAGCGGTCGAGCTTATATACCAGCGCGAGCTCGCCCGTGACGATGGACGGAATTTCGCGATCGACGAAGTTGGCGCCGTCCGCCGTTCCGGCATTCGTGACCTGGCCGCCGAAATCCGAATAGCGCGCTTCGCCGCGCAGATAGAAATTGTCGTTGAGCCGCCGCTCGATGCCGCCGCCGACGAAATAACCGCTGAACCACCGGCCGCCGCGTCCGTTCTTCGTCCCCTCGTCGGTGTCGATATCCCACCAGCCGTCGTTGGAGAAGTGCGCCTGCGTAAAGCCCGCGTTGGCGTAGAGCATCGTGCGGTCGTTGACGAGGTAGCCAAGACGTCCGCCAATGGCCCACGAGCGATCGATGACGAGACCGTTGTGGATGTCCTCGTCGCCGCGCGTGAACGAGGAAACCGAGACATCGGCGAATGCGCCGATGACGAGCCGGTCGTTGATCTGACGGTCGATGCCATACATCGTCGAGATGAAGCCGCCGTCCGCGTTCTCGTTTCTTACCGAAGACGACGTCGCATCGCCCGAATCGTCGTGATACTTGTTTTTGGAATCGTTGTGCCCGTATCCGGCGCCGACGCCGAAATACACGCCCGACCATGTGGGCGCGGCGACTTGCATAGGCGTGTCTTTCAGCGAAAACGGCCCATCAGCAAGCGCCCCCGCGCTCATCGCGGGAACCGACACGCCGAACGCAACCATCGCAAGATATTTCTTCATTACCCCATTCCTCAACGCAAACGCCGCTTTCGCGACTCTGTCGTCACCCGCCAGAAATGCTATCCCGTTTGGCGACAATGCTTTTTGAGGAATACGGGACGTGATTCGCTCTTGCCCGTCGAGCTTCACGTCAACAGTCAAGTACGATGGGGAAGCCGTGTAGGCACCGATGCCACAGGCTTCCCCAGCGCGTCATGCGGAGATGGGCATTATCTCAATGAATCTGCCCGACTTCCGCGCGGGCGGAGCGCGTCGTGCACCGTTTCGTGCGGCTGTGGAAAACGGCACCACGACGGCGGTGACGGCGGCAGCTTGGGCCGGAGAAACCAGGGGTTCGCACGGCGTGCCGTGCCAGCTGGTTCCGGCGGGCAGGACATCTCCCTTCATGAGGACCGATAGGGGTCCGAGCTTCGCGCCCTCGTGCATCTGGGTGTCGTAGAGCACGACCGCCATGTTGCCGATACTGCAGTCAGCGCCGATCTTGATGCGGTCCGCCTTGAAGACGCGGTCCTCGAACAGGTGGTTCTGCACCGTTGAGCCGATGTTCAGGCAGGCTCGGTCGCCGATCTCCACTAGGTCGAACTCGGAGAATAGCGTCGTGTCGAGAAAGCACCACTTGCCGATCTTGCAGCCCATGAGCCGCAGGCTCGAGGAAATGAACGGCGTGCCGAGCAGCGGCGTCATCGCCGTCGCGGCGTTCACTTCGAACACGCCGTTGACGAGCTCGTTGTTCCAGATGAAACGGCTCCACAGCGGTTTGACCGTCGGCTTTATGCGGCCGACGAATACCGCTTTGACGAGCGCCGTCATCAGGATGGAGCCAATCGCCAAAGCCGTGGCCACCAACGGAATACCAGCAACGACCTGCCAGAGCGGAAGCGAACGGAACCCCGCGACAAGATAAGTTGCCAATGCCACGCCTTCCACCGCCATGATAAGGCCAGGCAGAACGATCCGGAGCGTATCGGTCAGCGTGCGAGCAATGATGGCCTTGCGCGTCGGCGCGAAGATCTCCGTCGTATTGAAGCAGACGTTGCGTTGCGTGTGCGGCAATGCAAAGCCGGGCGAGCCGAGCCAACGCGTGTTGTCGGGCACGGCCTTCTGATCCGACGGCGGGGTCGAGGCGACACCGATCAGCGAATTTTCACCGATGTTGGTTCCGCCCGGAACGAGCGCGCTGTTGCCGATGAAGCTGCGCGAGCCGATGCGAACAGCGCCGATCTCGACCGTTCCGCCGTAAACGCGCTGACCGCCGACAAGGCAGGCATCGGCGAGGAAGCTCCCCTCGCCCACCTCGAGATTATGCGGCGTGATGTGGGCGACGGTGGAAACTTCCGAACCGGCTCCGATCTTGGCGCCGAGCGCGCGGATGAACGACGGGCAATAGATCGTTGCATACAGCGGCGCGAGGATCGTCTTGGTATTCTCGAGGAGATAGCCCTCGAACCAGTGACGAAGATACGTGAAGCTGTATTGCGAGAACCGGCCCGGAGCGACCGGTCCGAGCAAGCGCACCACGTCAATCGTCGCGAAGGCATAGCTCAGGATGCCGACCGGCACGGCCACGAACGCAGCGACGATGCCGCCGACGGGACCCGCGAACCAGAGACCGGCAACGATCAGTGCAATCGACGGGATCATCGTCGCGAAGAGGAAATAACCCATCGCATAGATGAGCGCGAGATGCATCGCGCCGAAGGCAAAGCGCTTCAGCCGTTTTGCGCGCACCGGCTTGCCCTCGGGCACGGATACCTCGGCGGGAAGCGCGGGCGAACCGCGGCGGCATTCGAACATTCCCATGACGGTGCCATCCGTCAGCGCGGACATATCGTCGAGCCGGGCGCCGTGCCCCATGTGGGTGTCGAGGCCGAGGGTGCAGTGCATACCGACGAAGCAATCGTCACCAATCTCGACGGGCGCGATCACCAGATAACCGTCCTCGACGCGATAGCCCAGGATCTGGCTTTCGACGCCGACGCTCGAACCGTTGCCGATCGAGACGACGTCGAACGCGCCGCACAGCGCCGTGCCCAAGGTGACGTCGCGGCCGATCTTGGCGCCCATGGCGCGCCAATAGAGGCTCATCAGCGGCGTGCCGGAGAACATTTCAGCCCAGCTCAACGCCTGGAAACGCGTCACGAGCCACCAGCGGAAATAGTAGAAGCTCCAGAGCGGATAGCGTCCCGGCTTGATGCGTCCGATCACGATCCACTTCAGGGCAATGCTGGTCAGCAGCATGCACGGCCATACAGCGAAGGCGACGATGGTGGACGTCTCGGCGGCGCGCGCCCAATCCAGTTTGCCGTCGATCACGGCCGTGACCGTCAGCACGACGTAAGCGACCGGCGCGACGAGAATGCCGTAGTAGGCGGTGATGGCGATGGCCTGCAGCATGACGGTCGTCCAGCGCATCAGCGGATGGACGCTCTTGAAAGCGCGTAACTTGGCATCGTCCTGCGACGCTTCCTTTTTCGCCGGAATGCTGATCCGCTTGGTCAGGATCTCAGCGAGGCGGCGGACAGAGCGATGCTCGTAGAAATCACGCACCGAAAGCTGCACGCCAGGGATCTTCTCGCGCAGCAAGCTGGCGCAGCGCGATGCCATCAGCGAGTGACCGCCGAGGTCGAGAAAGAAATCGTCAACGACGGATACCTTCGCAAGGCGGAATGTTTCCGCCCATGCCGCCGCGACGCGCACTTCGAGATCGGTCGCAGGCTCGACAATATCGACTTGGCCCTTGAGCAGCGTTGCCGGGGCGGGCAGGCTTTTCCTGTCGACCTTGCCGCTCGGCATCATCGGCAGTTCGTCGATCACGTCGAGATATTGCGGAACCATGTAGGCCGGCACGCGGCGACGCAGCAGCTCGTCGACTTCCATGCGATTGAGGGTATCGGCCGCGCCGTTGCAAACAACGAATGCCGCGAGGTCTTTGGTCTCGTCCCGATCGATGACGGCAACCGTCGCCGCCTTGATCGCGGGGTGTTCCATCAGAACCGCCTCGATCTCGGACAGCTCGATGCGGAAACCGCGGATTTTCACCTGATCGTCGAGGCGGCCGAGGAAGAACAGTCCGCCCTCGGGATCAAGACGCACATGGTCGAATGTCCGGTAGAGACGATCCTTCTTCTCCGGCTCGATCGAATTGGCGATGAATCGCTCATCGGTGAGCGCTTGAAGGTTCATGTAACCACGGCCGACGCCCGCGCCGCCGATGAACAGCTCGCCGCTCTCGCCCGGACGTACCGGATTGAGATTTTCGTCGAGCACGTAGGTCGAATACTGGGGCAACGCCTTGCCGATGGAGACGGGCTCGCCGGCGACGCATTCCGACCACGTTGCGACGACGGTCGCTTCCGTCGGGCCGTAGGTGTTGAGCATGCGGCGGCCAGACTTCGCCCAGCGCGCAACGAGTTCGTTCGAGCAGGCTTCGCCGCCGAGGATGAGCGTCGTGACGGACGGCAAATCGCGATCGATCATCGCGAGCATCGTCGGCACCGTCGAATAGTAGGTGATGGCGTTGTCGTCGATAAACTGCGCGACGTCAGCGGGGGAGCGCTCGATGTCCTCGGTCGGAACGACCAATGTGCCGCCGCGAGAAAACGCCGCCCAGATCTCTTCGACGGACGCGTCGAACGCCGTCGAGAAACCCTGATAGACGCGATCTTCTGGTCCGACCTGGTAGACCGTCTGCAGCGACTTGACGAAAGCGACCACGTTGCGGTGCTCGATCATCACGCCCTTGGGACGTCCCGTCGAGCCGGACGTGAAGATGACGTAGCTCAGAGCCTTATTGCTCACTTCGGCGTCAATGCGCAGGACGCGGTCGGCGGGCTCAGCGAGAAGAGCGCCCTGCTCGCGATCGAGACGCAGAAGCGGCGTTTCAAGCTTGCCTTCGAGCGCTTCGGCCAGCGTATCTTCGGTGATGATGAAGCGCAGCTTCGCGTCTTCCGCGATGGCCTGTATCCGCTCCAGAGGAGCGCGCGGATCGATTGGGGCGTAACCGCCGCCGGCCTTCAGAATGCCGAGGATAGCCGCGTAAAGTCGCGGCGACTTCTTGAGATAGATGCCGACGAGCGAGTCCGCTCCGATACCCTTGCCGACGAGATAATTCGCAAGCCGGTTCGCTTCCCGGTCGAGTTCTTCATAGCTGAGCGTCTCGCCCGCAAATTCAACCGCCGGATGATCCGGCCGCCGCCGTACCTGCGCTTCGAAGTAATGATGCAGCAGTCGTGCTTCCTTGGTCCGCCCGCTGACCGAAGAATTCAAATATGGCTCGTAAACGGACACGGCATTCCTCATTCCACTGGCGCCAGAGGGCGCCTTTCGTCGTGGGGTCGCTGATCGCGACGGCCACAGTGAGAGGATGCCCTTGGCAATTTGCGACCCAAGTTCTGAAACGTGATCTTGCTCTGCAGCTTGTCTGGCCCGACACAAGACGGTCGTTGCGAGGGTCGAACGCAACTTCCAATGCGTCAGCAATTCCGGTGCCAAGCATCTTGAGGTAGGCCTCCTTGAGCGTCCAAAGCCGCGCGATGGCGCTCTTCTGATCACTCGGCGGCAGCGCGTTAACTATGGCGCGCTCGCTCGTGGTGAACGTGTCCGCAAGCCATTGATCGCTGGGAGGAAAGTCCGCGGCTTCGATGTCGATTCCCACGTCTTTGCTGGCAGAAACCGCGATAACTGAGGCCCATTCGGTATGCGAGCAGCTGAAGCTCAGCTTCGGAAAGCCCGGTCCCAAAGCAGGCTTTCCAAACTCGTCACGACGGAAATTCCAGGCCTCCGGCGCGACGCTTCCACCGACCGTTTCAGTCAGGGCGCGGCGTAGCGCAGCGCGCGTCGAGAGGGAGCGATTACGTATGTCGAGGTCGCGGATCGCGGCGAATTCGGCGGTGTCTTGCGGGGTGACTGTCGCACAATGGCGCGTGCCGTCCGTCGAAGCACAATGCGGCACGTACCATATCCGGACGCCGGGAGAAATTTCGAGACCGGACAGGGTTTTGGCACCAAGCGCACGTTCGGTCCGGCAAAATCGGCTCAGTCCACCGAACGCTAAAATTGGAGCGACGCTTGCAAGGAATTCGAAACTAATCACCGGGCCGGCCCTTCTGGCGCAAACACGGCGACTGTTCTGCAAAGATCAGCCCATTAACGGACCAGTTACGAATGACCGATCAAATTGCTCCTATTAACGTAAACGCGCACGGTCATCGCGACGCTGTCGCAAGCGCGATTAAAGATGGCGCGGTCCGGGACCTGATGTCCGGCGTCTGGAGCGCGATCTGACCCGTGCGAATGCCGTCACGAGCGATGGTGCTTATCGGCGGCGTATGCATAGCGCTCTCGATCTATGCGAAGTCCAACGCCGGTCCAGACGATGCGAGTGCTGCGATGAAAAAGGGCTACGGCGTCACTTCGACCGGATTGAAGCCTGTCTATCCCGCCGACTTCCGCTGCTCGCCGATCATATCCCCCTATGCGTCTTGGATCGACGTTGACGGCACGCGCCGCGACGAAATCCATAGCGGCGTCGATGTCGGCCGGCTCGGCGAATGGATCATTTCTCCGGCCGGTGGAACCGTGCGCGCGGTCTGGAAGGCTGACTGGCAATGGGGAAGCGAAGGCGCGCTCCTGATCATGCACGACCGTCGCGACGTGGGTCTCAAATCCGGACCGAAGTATTACTTCTCCGAGTTCGATCACCTCGACTACGAGGCCATCAGGCATTTCAAAGTGGGGCAGCGGATCGAACGCGGCGAGAAGCTTGCGCGCGTCACGCGTCCGGGCGGGAACGAGTCTTATCTTCCGGAAGTCCACTGGGAGGTGTGGGAAGTCGATAACGACAATCTCACCTGGCGCACCAACAAATACGGCGCGGCGGACTGGTGGAATGAAAGCGCGGCACTGATCGATCCACTTTATATGCTCGGCCTCGACGAGCCACCCGAAGACGGCACGAGCGTGAAGATCACGCCATTCGTCGAGGGCGAGGATTATTCGGAGTTCCGCGGCTTCACTTACATCCTGCCCTGTGTTCCAAAATAGAGCGCAGACCCCACTTGGCATTTGACTTGCTTTGGACCGAGCAGTTTTCGATCGATCCAGGAGTGAAGCAATGTCTCGTACGTTCTCGCGGTCGCGCACCGGCGCCGCTGCCGTCCTCTCTCTCGCTCTCGCCACTGTCGTTGCCATTCCGGCGTTCGCAGAAAGCCCTGCCGCCCAGTCCTCAAGCGCCGATAACGGCAGCGTCTGGTGGAACGAGCTTGTCAGCGCCAATCCCGACAAAGCCCGCGACTTCTATGCGAGCGTCATCGGCTGGACGCCGAAGGTCGTCGCGGCAGAAGACAATTCCCGTCCCCCGGCTCCGGGCGAAGCCGACTACACGCTTTTCACCTCGAAGGGCGAGGAAGTCGCGGGTCTCTCGAAATTTGATGGCAAGCAGCCCAACGATCCGAAGCCGGGCTGGCTCACGTATATTCAGGTCGGCGACGTCGATAGCGCCGTAGAGCAAGCCTTGAAGAAGGGCGGGAAGGTTTTAAAGGCGCCGAACGACGCCGACGGCGTTGGCCGCATCGCTGTCATTCAGGATCCGGACGGCAATCCCGTAGGCCTCTATACGCCAGCGTCAAAGGAATCTCAGGTCGCGGGACACTGAGCCGTTATTGACCGAGGATCTGCGCGACGCGCACTCCAATCGCCAGCGATGACGTCAGCCCCGGGCTCTCGATGCCGTAAAGCGCAACGAAGCCCGGGATGCCGTGCGCGGCCTCGCCGTGAATGGCGAAGTCGGCGGGCGGCGTTCCCTCCGGATAGATCTTCGGCCGGATGCCCGTGTATGCGGGCATCAACGCATCTTCCGGCAACGCGGGCCAATAACGCCTGATCTCCGCCGCGAAGCTTGCACGCCGCCCGTCGGCATCGGCGAAGCCGTAATCGAGATCGTTCTGCCAAAGGATGTCCGGGCCGAACCGTGCTGCGCCCGACATATCGAGCGTCAGATGGACGCCAAGGGCGTCGGCCGAGGGCATCGGATAAATCAGGTGTTTGAACGGTGCTCTGCCGCTCAACGCAAAATAGTGCCCCTTTGCGGGATAAAGGCCGGGCACGGTGTAATCGTTTTTCGCGCCGTCGAGCATGCGGCCCACGCGCGAAGCTCCGAGCCCGGCGGCATTGACGAGCCGGGCGCACGTCCATTCGGACACGTCACCGCTCGAAGAAACCGAAAGGCGGAATCCCTCGCCCGGCAGCACCGCTGCGCCGACGACCTCCGCATTGAATGCGACCTCACCGCCCGCATTGAGAAGCTGGGCCTCAAGCGCCGCCATGAAGGCGTGTCCGTCGATGATGCCCGTCGACGGCGACAGCGTCGCGGCCACGCAGCGAACCTCGGGCTCGAGCCGGGCGACATCTTCACGGCTAAGCCGTTCAAGATCGGTGACGCCGTTGCGCGCAGCTTTCGCTTCGATTGCCGCGAGACCGGCAATCTCGGCTTCCGTCGTCGCGACGAGAAGCTTGCCGCAACGGTTCACCGGCACCCCGTATTGTTCGGCAAACGCGTAGAGACGGTCCCGGCCTTCGACGCACAGCTCGGCCCGCAACGATCCTTCGGGGTAATAGATGCCCGCATGGATCACTTCGGAATTTCGCGACGAAGTTTCGGTGCCGAACGTATGATGGCGCTCGATGACCAGCACGCGCTGCCCGCTCCGCGCAAGCTCGGCTGCGACGGCGAGCCCTATGGCCCCCGCGCCAATGACGACCGTTTCGATATCGACCGTCATGACGGCATTCGTTCCGCATTGGAATGAGTGAGATTCGCCGTGCCCGGCTAATCGGGCGCGTCGCCGCGAGTCATATCAGAGGATAAATGAGCCCGCGAGAAAGGCTTTAAAGATGCTCGTCAACGGTAAATGGACCGAGAACTGGCAGCCGGTGCAGGCCACCGACGCCAAAGGCGGATTCGTGCGGCAGGTCTCGAGCTTCCGCAACTGGATCACGCCGGATGGCGCGGCTGGGCCAACGGGCGGCGATGGCTTCAAGGCGGAGGCCGGCCGCTATCACCTCTATGTCGCGCTGATCTGCCCGTGGGCGTCGCGCACTCTGATTGCGCGCAAGCTCAAAGGTCTCGAAGACGTCATCTCGGTTTCAGTTGTCGAGCCCACGCTGACCGATCAGGGCTGGCGGTTCGGAGACTATCCGGGTGCGGACCGAGATACGCTCAACGGCGCGGCCTATGTTCACGAGATCTACACCCGCGCGGAGCCGAACTTCACGGGCCGCTCCACCGTGCCGGTGCTCTGGGACAAAACAAAGAAGACCATCGTCAACAATGAGTCCGCCGATATCGTGCGGATGCTCAATTCCGGCTTCGGCGCTCTCGCGTCGCCGGCATACGATCTTTATCCGGCCGATCTCGCCGCCGACATCGACGTGCTCAACACGCGGATGTACGAGCGCCTCAACAACGGCGTCTATCGCGCGGGCTTCGCGACGACGCAGGACGCCTACGAAGATGCCTTCCGCGATGTGTTCGCCATGCTCGATGACCTCGAACCCCGGCTTCGGCAAACGGGGCCGTTCCTGTTCGGCGACCGCTTCACCGAAAGCGATATCCGCCTGTTCGTGACGCTGATCCGCTTCGACGCCGCCTATCACGGGCTATTCAAATGCAATCTCCGGCGTCTCAGCGACTATCGAGCGTTGAGCGCCTATCTTGCCCGCGTGCTCGACATGCCGGGCGTCCGCGAGACGGTCAGCATCGATCATATCAAGCATGGCTATTATTCGATCAAGAAGCTCAACCCGACGGGCATCGTCCCCGTAGGTCCCGACCTTTCAGCGCTCGGGTTGTAAGACGTATCCCTTCGCAAGCCTGGCCCAGCGACTTTCAATTCGGTGGGGCCGCGCTCTATACTGGCCTCCTCGCCAATGTTTCCAAGGGTTGTAGGTGGATCGCCTCGATTGTGATCGCATGTTCGTCGCCGTCACCGATGCGGGCAGCTTCGCGAGCGCTGCCGAACGTCTCGGAACGAGCAGCGGCCAGGCTTCGAAACTTGTCTCGAAGCTCGAAGCCGATCTCGGCGTACAGCTCATCAAGCGAACGACGCGCGCGCTGCATCTGACCGAGGTCGGCCGCGCCTACTACGAACGCATGAAAGCGCTGCTCGATGAGTTCGATGCGCTCGACGCTTCCGTCCGCCACGCTTCCGGAGCGCCAGCAGGACGATTGCGCCTCACGGCGCCGATGACGTTCGGCACGCTGCAGCTCGGTCCGGTGCTTTTCGATTTCGCGCGTGCCTTTCCCGACATTCAACTCGACGTCGGCTTCACGGACCGTGTCGTGAACCTTGTCGACGAAGGCTTCGACGCGGCGGTGCGGATCGGGGTGCCCGACAACAGCAGCCTAATTGCCCGCAAGCTCTGCGATGCGCGGATCGTCGTCGTTGCGTCACCGGGCTACCTCGCGCTGCGTGGAACGCCTCAAGTCCCCGCGGATCTTTCAGCGCACGACTGCATCATCGACAGCAATTTCCGCGATCCGCTGAATTGGCAATTCCTGGCCGACGGCGGCAAACCCGTCTCGGTCGCGGTGTCGGGGCGGCTTCGATTTTCGAATGGGGAAGCCTGCACCGCAGCGGCGGAAGCCGGGCTCGGCGTCACCCGCGTGCCGAGCTTCATCGCCGGGCCGCGCATCAAGAGCGGTCATCTTCAACCGATCCTTGGCGACGTCGAGTGCGATCCCATCGGCGTCTATGCGCTTTATCCGCCTGCGAAGCATCTCGCGCTCAAGGTGCGGACGCTCGTCGATTTCCTGGCGAACTGTTTTCGCGGCAAGCCATCGTGGGACCAGGACTGGTAATCCACCGCGTTCAGGCCGTCGTTTCTTTCGGCGACGGGGCGAGCGTAATCGCATTGCCCCAGGGATCGGCAAGTGACCGGCGTTCGCCCAGCTCCGCATCCAGCCGAAGCTCAACCTCCGCGAGGCCTGTCGAGGGATAGCTGCGCTTTTCCGCACCGCGGCTGTTCCAGATGTTCGTCGCGATGTGGTGGTGATAGCCATTGGCGGCGAAGAATGTCGCGCCGGGATAGCGGCACGTGATGTCGAGGCCGAGTTCACCCGCGTAGAACGCTTCCGCGGGAGCAATTGCGCCAACCTGCAGATGAACGTGCCCAACCGTCGTGCCTGCAGGCGCACCTCTCCATGGATCGGCGGACTGGCCGACGGCGAGAAGACTGCCGACATCGAGCGCCTCGCTCACCATGTCGACGGTTCCGTTGATCCACGTCCACGTTGCCGCCGGCCGGTCGGCGTAAATCTCGACGCCGTTGCCTTCAGGGTCGGAAAGATAAATCGCTTCGCTCACGCCGTGATCGGACGCGCCAACGATGGGCGCACGCACGACGAGGGCATTCGCAGACCAGCGTCCGAGATCGGTGTGGGACGGCAGCAGGAAGGCGGTATGAAACAGACCCGCCTCGCGCGGAGAACGCCGCCGCGCAGCCGTATCCCGGCGAAGCTCGAGCAAAATGTTGCCTTCGGTCCCGAGTTTGGCCGTCTCTCCATCCTGGCTGAGCAGCGCCAGTCCGACGACCGTCTCGTAAAATAACCGGACACGATCGATATCGTGGACGGTCAAAGCCACTGTCCCGATCGACACCCGCCCGGAGGCGGATGCCGGTGATGAGCCGTCGGCTTTTTTCGAAGGAGCGGTGTCCATGGATGCCATCCTTAGCGCGCTCAGACGCGAACGGGTGTCGGCTTCAGCGCGTACGCGCCGTCTCCGGTCAGGGCCAGGGCGCCGAGCGCAACGATCCAGAGCGCCGGAAACTCCCATCCGCCGTTGGGGTTCGTAAAGAAAAATCCGGCCGAGCCATGCACCGTTACGATGGCTCCGGCCAGGATCGGAATGAGAGCGAGAGCCACGGCGCGCGGCCAGATGCCGACGATCAGCGCCACAGCGCCGAGAATTTCCCAGGCAATCGTGGCGTATGCGAGCCAAGCAGGCAGGCCGAGAGAACCGAAATAACCTGCTGTTCCGGCTGGCGTGAATACGAACACCTTCAGGCCCGCATGGGCGAGAAACAATCCGCCCAGTGCAAGGCGCAACAGCAGCGCGGCGTAATCGGAACTACGATTTTGTGACATGGCAAGCCCTGTTCGGTTGGAGACAATCCGTGCCTCCGGATATGCGCCGAAACGGGCTCGCTGATTATCCGCGCGAAGAGGAGTTCACTCCTTCCGGAGTGGAATGAATGGGGAAAGCCGGTCCGGGCCCGTCAAACGCCGACCTGGGGACAAAAGCGGACGTGTCGAACTGATTGGCTGGGATGGGAGGGTTCGAACCTCCGAATGGCGGAATCAAAATCCGCTGCCTTACCACTTGGCTACATCCCAATTTTTGGAAGTGGTGAGCTAGCAGTGTTTTCGCGGTGGAACAAGGGCAGCGCCGGAGGAAACCAGGGCAATTGAAAACATTTGCAGATCGGTCGCGGTCCCGGAACGATGGCCGCGCCGAAAGGCTGTTTTCGGGCTATGGCCCCGGCTCTACCCAATCGCGCCCCCCGACGCTTGGCGCGGGATGCGACATCTCGGCACCCTGAGCCTCACTCAACACCCCCGAGACGGCACTTGCGATGGCCCATCCCGGCGGTGCGGCAAGATTCAGGCGGGTATGCGCTCCAGTGAGAGCGATCGGTGCTGCAGAAGTCCCGGAATCTCCCGCGCCGGCCGGGGCTCGCTGAATAGATAGCCTTGGACCTCCGTGCAGCCTTCGTTTCGAAGCTGCGCCAGTTCAGCCTGCGTCTCAACGCCCTCCGCCGTCGTCGCCATGCCAAGCGCGACTCCGATGTTGGCGACGGCGCGGACGATCGCAATCGAATCCGGATTGTCGGCGAGGTCCTGGATGAACGAGCGATCGATCTTGATCTTGTCGAAGGGGAACTTGCGCAGATAGCCGAGGCTCGAATAGCCGGTGCCGAAGTCATCCATCGAAATGCGCACGCCGAGAGAGCGCAGCTCGTTGAGCATTCCGACCGTCGCATCGGTATCGTGGAGCAGCACGGTCTCGGTGATCTCGAGCTCGAGGCGGCTTCCCGGCAGGCCCGATGCTCCGAGCGCACCGACGACCTGCAGCACGAGCGCGTTGTTCTTGAACTGCATCGGCGAGAGATTGACCGCGACCTTGAGGTCGGAGGGCCAAGTCATCGCGTCGGAGCAGGCACGATTGAGCACCCAGTTTCCGATCGTCGTGATCAGCCCGATTTCTTCGGCGAGCGGAATGAACTCCATCGGCGACACCAAGCCGCGCGTCGGATGCTGCCAGCGAACGAGCGCTTCGAAGCCGCTGATCTCGTTCGTCTCGAGGCGGACAAGCGGCTGATAATAAAGCTCAAGCTCATGGCCCTCGATCGCTTTGCGAAGGTCGAGTTCGAGCGCACGGCGCTCTTGCATCTTCGCATCCATGTCGGGCTCAAAGAAATGGTAGCAACCGCGGCCGGCTTCCTTGGCACGATACATGGCCATGTCGGCGTTTTTGATGAGGTTGTCGGCCGTCCTGCCGTCTCCGGGCGCCATCGCGATGCCGATGCTGACGCCGACGGCGACCTGATGGCCCTGAACCTCGAACGGCGCGCTGAGCTTGGCGATGATGCGCTGCGCCAGCATGGTCGCGCTCAAGGGCTGATCGGCGTCGACCTGGACGATGGCAAATTCGTCGCCACCGAGACGGGCCACGATATCGTTCTTTCGCACGCAGGCGCGCAGCCGCGCGGACACCGCCTGCAGCAAGCCGTCGCCGATCGGGTGGCCGAGCGTATCGTTGACCGTCTTGAAGTGATCGAGGTCGAGGCACAGGATCGAGACCGTCTTGCCACGCTCGACGCCATTCAGCGCGATTTCCATCGCTTCGCGGAAACGCAACCGGTTCGGCAGATCCGTCAGTGCATCGTGATGCGCCATGTGCGCGATTTTGGCGTCGATCAGGCGACGCTCGGTAATGTCTTCGTGGGTCGAGACGAACCCGCCATCGGCGAGAGGCTGATGCGAGATTGCGATGAACTGGCCGTCGGCCATCTCGTCGACGCGATAGACAGGCTTATTCTCCTTGGCGGAAGCGATCCGTGTCTCGGCGAACGACATCTCGCTATGCGGATAACGGCCATTGTCGCGTCGCGCCTGCAGGATCGTCTGCAGCGGCGTTCCAGCGGCGATTTGCTCTGGGGCGAGTCCGTAAAGCTCAGCGTAGCGCCGGTTGCAGATGATGAGTTTTTGCTCGGCATCGAACATGCACAAGCCCTGGGGCAAGTTGTTGATCGCGGCGTCGACACGAGCGTACTGGATGGCCAGCGTTTCCTGTGCGGCCCCGAGCTTGGCGATCATCGATTGGAATGAACGCGCCAAGGTGCCGATCTCGTCGGAGCGAGCAAGCGCCGGATCGTTTTCGGAAATCTTCAGGGCTCCGCCCTCGCGAATGCGCAGCGCCATGTCAGTGAGCCGCTTCAACGGGCGGGCGACCGAATAGTGCGCGAGGCCGAGGGCCATCATGACGATCAAAAGCGTGCCGGCGGCGAGCAGTGCGATGATCACGTGCAGCGTCGAGGACTGCTGGTCCTCGGCCTTCACCAACGTATCCTGCGCTTCGGAGCCCAGAATATTGGTGAGCCGGTTCATCTGGCCGAGACCGTCGTCGAGCGCGGCCTCGAAGCGCAGATCGAGCATCTCGTTGGCGCGTCTCTCTTTGTCTCTGGAGAGGATGGCTTCGCGCAGCAGACGCACCGTATTTTCGAGAAACTTGAGCTTGTCCTGGATGACGCCGCAGTCGTAAGCGCGCGTCGGGAAATATTCGGCGACGGCATGGATCCAGCGCGTCGCAGCGGAGATCTGATTCACGGCCTCGTTGCTCGCGGCGCGGGCCGTATCCGGGTCCGTGGTCGCCATGCTTTTGTAGACGGTCAGCCCGACGTTATTCAGAGCGGCCTTGGCATCGGCCAGGGCGAGACGCGCGGGCGAAACACGCTCGACGACCGTGCGATTGACATGGTCGAGGCTTTGCGCGCTGCGCAGAACGAACGTGTTGGCGAGCGCGGACAGCGCACCGAGCGAGACGATGAGCAGCGCAGCTTTCGCAGCAATGCCGAAGGGAAAGGACGTGCGGGATGTCATGGGATGCGTACCGGTGGAAGTTCGCAGCGGCAAATAAGTGAGAAGTGTTTTTCTTTCCCTAACGCCTTGAAAAAACTTGGTATTTTTACATACACATGACGGTTTCGTGACAGTTTCCCGAATTATGGAGCCGGCCGCGCTGCCTGAGTGCTCCCAGCAGCGACGGCGCGAATGAGATGGCGCGACTCAGGACCATCACCGCGCTCCCTTGCGCCACTTGTTGCATGAAGAACCAAGAAAAATTCCATGTGGCGAGACGCTTGCGGTACGCGACCGGGGTCGCTATAACGCGCGTCTCCCAGGCCCTCGTTAAGGCTTCGGGAGAAGTCTATTTCAGGCTTTAGACGGTCGGGCGGAGCGTAGCGCAGCCTGGTAGCGCACTTGCTTCGGGAGCAAGGGGTCGGAGGTTCGAATCCTCTCGCTCCGACCAGTCTTTTCAAAGAGTTAGCAGGTTGCCCCGCTAACCTTTTCCCAGAAATCGCCCCAGAAACGCGTCGAAGAAGCAATGACCGGCGCAATGCGAGAGCGGGCATCTCTCTGATTACTCGCTTGGCGCGGGGAGCCCAAGCTGCGCCAAGGCCGCCTGCAGATCCTCGAGCGATGGCACGGCGGTAATGCGATCTTCTGGCGCCTCGGCGACGTATGTGCCGGCCGCGCTCGACCAATAGCGGCTCGCATCCTTGCCGATCTGCCAGAACCAATTGCGAATAATGAAAACCGGCATATCAAAATCAGACATCATATCTGCTGGCCTCCAGTAGAAGAGATGCCGTTGCTGTTGCCGGGGAAGTAGGTCGAGGCCGAACCGGCGCCGAATGTATTGATCACGCCATTGACCGATACGTCGTAGCGGCGGCCTGTTGCCGACCCACTGAACGTCACGGAGTACAAAGACACCTGCCCTCCCTGGTTACTGATAAATGACGTGCCCCAGGCGGGTGTACCCGAAAGGGTAATGGTGCTCGATGGTATTGAGACCAAGCCGTAAGACAGCGTGAGGATGTGACCTTGCGCCGACCCGGAGACCGTGAAGCTCTCCCCTGCTGGGCAGCCTATGGCGCCCGCGTTGTCGGCGCGCAGATGATACCCCGACGAAAGCGCTCCAAACTCGATTTTCCCGTAGCTGATGCGTCCGCCCGTTGTCGCCTGCATGCAATTGCCGGAGGTCGACGTGAGCTTGAAGCCGCGTACGGTCAACAACGATCCGGAGCCCGCCACATTGATGCACGTGCCCGATGTTGAGAGCGCGACGTTCGCGGGCGTCGCCGTATCGCCGAGCAGCAAGATGGAACCGGCACCGACTTGCGCCGAAGTGACGCTCAGACCTTGCGTCCAGGTTCCCGCTTGAACCTGAATGGTGACGTTGAAACCGAAGAGATCGAGCGTGCCGTAGGCAACATCGAGCGCCCGTTGAATGGTCAAAAACGCGCCGCCAGCGGTGTTGGCGCGTCCGGTGTTGCTGTCGGAACCATCGGAGCGGACGTAGTACGCGCGGTCGGCTGTTAGAACTTCGCGCGGACCGCCAGTCACTGGGAAAGAAAGCTTGCCGGTCTTGCGGTCGATCTTCAGCGCTTCGAACCACGTGGCGCCGTCGGGGCTGACCTTGAAGTGGAAATCGTCGTCGCCCGCGAGGCCCATCTCGGCGTGGCCGACGTAATTCGTCTGATAGAGCACCGAGGCGGTATCTCCGCTCGCGTGCTTGTTGATCTTCTGCTGATGACCCGCGCCTTCGTTATCGAAGAGGCTCGCAGGGCTTTTGAGCGAAAGACGGTTGGTTGCGTCAGCCGTGGTGCTGATGCCGAGGTGATCGAGAGCGTCGAGTTCGGTGATGTCTCCCGGATCGCCCCCACCTCCTCCGGAGCTGAACGCCGCCCAAGTTCCCCCCGAGTGCACGATCATCTCCTGATCGTCCGCGACCCACGCGATCCAGCCTTCTTGCGGTTCGTAGAACATCCAGGCGCCGTCCTGGAACGCGGCGATCTTATCGCTGGCGCCCGCCCATGCCGCCGTCGCGCCCATGGCGACGACGTAGCGGCTGCCGTTGGCGGGCGTCGCGGGAGGTGCGGTCCGCGAACGGCTTTCGACCGCGAGCTGGACGAGGCAATCGAGCGCCCTGATCGCTTCGTTGTGCGTGACGTGCTTCTGGGCCTGAGAGGCCAGGATGTAAGGTAGGGCTAGGTTCGGCGTATCGTTCATGTCCACGCGTTGGTCCGCTTCGATGCTCCCAGGCATGAAGATACGGGCGCCCAGACAGGCGGGGATAAGTTTTTGAGAAGTTTTTTGATTGCGCCGTGGCCCGATGGATCCTCGGGACGAGTCCGAGGATGACATTCGTCCCTGTGACCCGGCGTCTTTAACCGTTGCTGCCGTCTCGATTGACACCCTCGGCGGACCGACTAAACCCGTGCGGCGCATCTGATCTTGCTGAAATTTCCGAACAGGGACGGCCGCAATGAAATTTCTGGTGACGGGTGTCGCGGGTTTTATCGGCTTTCACACTGCCATGCGCCTCCTCGACCGCGGCGATACGGTCGTCGGTATCGATAACCTCAACACCTATTACGATCCGGCGTTGAAGAAGGCCCGCCTGGCCATGCTCGGCGGCCGCACCGGCTTTTCCTATTTGCATCTCGATATCGCCGAGCGCGGCGCGATGGCGGAACTATTTCGCGTTCAGCGTTTCGACAAGGTCATTCACCTCGCGGCGCAGGCGGGCGTGCGCTACGGCATGACCAATCCGCACGCCTACATCGATTCAAATATCGTCGGCACGCAGAACGTTCTCGAAGGCTGCCGCCACAACGGCGTGGCGCACTTGACGATGGCGTCGTCGAGCTCCGTGTACGGCGCCAACACGAAGATGCCGTTCAGCGAGCACGACAATGTCGACCATCCGGTCAGCCTTTATGCGGCGACAAAAAAAGCCAACGAGCTTGCTGCGCATGCTTATGCGCATCTTTACGAGTTGCCGATCACCGCGCTGCGGTTCTTCACGGTCTACGGGCCGTGGGGGCGTCCGGACATGGCATACTTCAAGTTCACGCAGAAGATCCTCGCTGGCGAGCCAATCGACGTCTACAACGGCGGCGATCATGCGCGCGACTTCACCTACATCGACGACATCGTCGAGGGCGTGCTGCGGACCGCGGACCGCATCGCCACGCCCGATCCGAACTGGAACAGCGCAGCGCCCGATCCCGCCACGTCGTCGGCGCCGTATCGGATTTACAATATCGGCAACAACAATCCCGTCGCACTGATGGATTTCATCGCGGCAATCGAGAAGGCGACGGGCAAAGAAGCGAAGAAGACGTTCCTGCCGCAACAGCCGGGAGACGTCGGGAAGACCTACGCTGACATTGACGATCTTTCGCGCGACGTCGGCTTCCGGCCATCGACATCGATCGACGAAGGCATCGCACGCTTCGTCGCGTGGTACCGATCCTATTACGGCGTTTGATTTTCGACAGGGCATTGCCTTGTCGCGAGGAGCAAGCCGCAAAATGGATCCTCGGCATGAAGCCGAGGATAACAGTTATATCGTCCGGGGCTGTTGTCTTCTCGCGCAACTTGGCGGGGCGGTGCAGGCTCCCTATTATATCGCTTGAATGTTTGCCGGTGGCACGCTGTGCGCGGCGCGGCCGACGTAGCGCAAAGGACGCAAGATGACGGCGCGAGATGATCACGGCGGCGACGACTCGGACAGCGTTGCGGCAAACGTCTCGCCCGGCCGCCAGGATGTCATCGCAACCGGCATTCGTTCTTCGTGCGTCATCGTCGGTTCGGGGCCGGCGGGCTTGATGCTCGGGCTGATGCTTGCGCGCGCGGGCGTCGACGTGACGGTCATTGAAAAACACGGCGATTTTCTGCGCGATTTTCGCGGCGATACGATTCATCCCTCGACGCTGCAGGTGATGCATGAACTCGGCCTCGCCGACGAGTTATTGAAGCTGCCGCACACGGAGGCGCGCTCGCTTCACGCCGAGATCGGCGGCAAGGACATCACCATTGCCGACTTCTCATGGCTGCCGACGAAGAACCGATTCATCGCCTTCATGCCGCAATGGGACTTTCTCAATTTCCTCGCACGCGAGGCGCAGCGCTATCCGAATTTCCGCCTGATGATGCAAACGGAAGTGACAGAGCTCCTTATCAATAACGGCAACGTCGCGGGCGTTCGCGCAAATTCTCCGGAAGGCGCCATCACCATCCGCTCGTCGCTCGTCATCGGGGCCGACGGACGCAACTCGATCACGCGTTCGCTCGCGGGCCTCGACGTCGAGAGCTTCGGCATTCCGAGTGAAGTGCTGTGGATGAAGTTTTCGCATCTTGCCACGGACCCGCCGTACACAATGGGACATGCGGGGCCGCGGCAGGGCTTCGTCATGATCGACCGCGGCGACTATTGGCAATGCGGATATATCGTTCGCAAAGGCACGTATGCCGACATCAAGGACGGCGGCATCGAAGCGTTTCGCGCCGCGGTCGCAGCCGTGTCGCCGCTTCCGGCCGACCGCGTGGAAGAGCTTCGCTCGTTCGATGATGTGCATCTCTTGAGTATTCGCATCGATCGTCTGAAGCGCTGGTGGCGGCCGGGACTTCTGTGCATCGGCGACGCGGCGCATGCGATGTCGCCCATCGGCGGGGTCGGCGTGAACCTTGCCATTCAGGACGCAGTTGCGGCGGCGAACATTCTCGCACGGCCGTTGGCGGATGGCTCGCTGACGGACCGTCATCTCGCGGCCGTGGAATCGCGCCGGACCTTCCCGACCAAAGCCACGCAGAAAATCCAGCTGATGATGCGCAGCGGCAAACGCAAGCGCGAAGCGAGCGAGGCGACGCGCTCCGGGCCGCCCGGCTTCATCAAGGGAATCGCGCGCTGGCCGATCCTGGCGCATCTCTCCGGCCGCTTGATCGGCCTCGGTTTCCGGCCCGAACACGTTCGCTTCAAATCCCGCCATTAACCTGCGTCGAATTTCCAGGTATTCGTCTTTCGGTGGATTTCCCTATAACGGCGGAATCGTAACGAGGGTGCGCGAGGCTTGACCTCTCTCAAATTCAAGACCGACATGACGTTCACGTATGGCGAGCCGTCGCCGATGGGACCCGGCATCGTGCGCCTCGTCGCGCCGAACCCGAGCCCGCTCACACACAAGGGCACGAACACCTATCTCGTCGGCTCGACGTCGCTAGTCGTCATTGACGCAGGCCCCGATAGCGACGAGCATCGCAGCGCCATTCTGAAAGCGGCGGGCGGCCGTCCCATCACGCACATCCTTTCGACGCACGCTCATCGCGATCACGTCGACGGCGTGGCGAAGCTCAAAGCTTTGACCGGCGCTCAGACAGCGGCTTTCGCACGCGACCCCGAGGCCGGACGCATCGCGCTCGAGAACAGCCCGTCAGGTAAATTCTTCGTCGATTACGATTTCACTTCCGACATCGCGCTCAAAGGTGGCGATACGCTTGAGGGCGCCGACTGGGCCTTGACCGCGATCCACACACCAGGGCACGCGCCGGATCATCTTTGCTTCGCGCTCGAAGGCCGCCGCGTCGTCTTCTCGGGCGATCACGTCATGGCGTGGAACACGACCGTCATCGCGCCGCCGGAAGGACGCATGGCCGATTACGAAGCCTCGCTCGCCATTCTGTTGGATCGCAGCGACGATGTTTTCCTGCCGGGCCATGGCGACCGGCTTAACGATCCGCAGCGCGTGGTGAAGGCCTATCTGCTGCACCGGAACTGGCGCGAGAAATCGGTGCTCGATGCACTGACGGCGGGCGCCACGACTATTCGTCGAATTGTGCCCGAGGTTTATCGCGACCTCGCGCCCCAGCTGCTCCCTGCTGCGACCCTCTCCGTTCAGGCGCACGTCGAATATCTGATCGAGAAAGGTTTGGTCGCTTCCGATCTGCCTTTGACCCCTGACCGCGCCCTTTCTCCGCTTTGAGCTTGGCCTTGCGCGCGGCGGCGGCTTCCTTGTCCGGATCGGGAACGGAGGCTTCGAAGCGCGCCGCGACTTCCTTCAAGATTGCACGGACATGCTCGGCGTTGCGGCCGAAATCGTTCGAGCCGTAGCGCGAGGCGGAACGCACGTCGATGCGCGCGGTCTTGTCCTCGCCGAGCACGCGAATGATGACGTCGTCGACGAGACCAAGAATCTGCGTGTGCTCGGAAAGCTCGATGAAGCCCGGCGCGTCATCCTCGTCTTCCGGCGGCACCTCAAGCGTCGTCTTGAGTTTCAACTTGGACAGCGCCTGGAGCACCAGCTCGAAAGCTTCCTCGGTCGTTCGCGGAATGACGAGACTTTTCAAGTCCGGATAATACTTGCCTTGTAGCGCCGCGAGCGTTTCGCCCGGATAATCGACGGGATTAGCCGACGGCCCGCGCTCGTCCTTCGCTTCCGCGAATTCCGGCGGCTCGGTGAAATCGGTCGTGATATCGTTGATCTCGGGGTGGCGGAGACTAATCACCCAGACGCCTGCCGGCACCGCGAGAATGCCCAGCGCCACGATGGCGCCGCAGAATACGCGCGCGGCGCCGGGCCTTCCCGTCACCCAGATGTCGAGCCCAGCGACGAGCGCCATCACGAACGCCAGGGCCGCGGCCACGATCAGGATATAGGCGATTGTCAGCGCAACCGGCGTTTGCAGCAGCGACAGCCGGTGGAGCCCCGCTGTGACGACCGCAGCCATGGCGGCGAAGATCGCGATGCGGCTCGTCCACATGGCGAGAAACGATGGCGGGCGTCCGGCGGCGTAATAGATCCGCGTCGAACGATAGCGATCGCGCACCCGCCCTTTGCCGCGGTGTTCGTAGATGCGATCCGTCACCATCCGAGCCCCAAAAGTCTCCCGCCTCAGCCGTGCACGCTCTGTCTACCGCAAAGTCGTGCCCTTTTGTGGCCGACTCAGGGGTAGAGGCGGGTTTTGTGCCAGGAGTCGCGCGGCGCGTCGCGGCGGAAAACAACGCGGTCGTGCAGGCGGAATGGGCGGCTCATCCAGAATTCGATCTCGACGGGCAGCACGCGGAAGCCAGACCAATAGGCGGGGCGCGGAATTTCATCCGGAAACTTCGCCTCGAAATGCTGGACCTTGGCCTCCAGCACCTCGCGCGACGACAGCGGCCGCGATTGATGCGACGCCCATGCCCCGATGCGGCTCAGGCGCGGGCGCGAGGCGTAATAGGCGTCCGCCTCGCCGTGCGACGCGAGCGAGACGGGTCCGCGGATGCGCACCTGCCGCTCGAGGCTCTTCCAGTGAAAAAGCAGTCCCGCCTTCGGGTTGGCGAGCAACTCCCGGCCCTTGGCGCTCTCGAAGTTTGTATAGAAAACGAACCCGCGATCCTCGTTTTCCGGCGCGTCGACGCTTTTCAGAAGCACGATGCGCGCGTTCGGCAGGCCGCCCGCATCGACCGTCGCGAGCGTCATCGCGTTGGCGTCGTTCGGCTCGGTCTTCTCTGCTTCCGCCATCCAAATGTCGAAGAGCGCGAAGGGATCCGTCGCGTCCGTGAAATCCGGGGTGGCTTGCGGCGTCGCCGCGGAGGAATTGTCAGTATCGCTCATGTTGCGTGCCCAACGCTTGATTTTCGCCGTTTTCCGGTCTCGCTCCGGGACATCTCGCTTCGGTCTTTAGTCCAAATTAACCATACGGGAGCAGACTGATTTGCGTGTCGCCTCGTTAGGCGGAGTCGAGTTTCTCGTTTGTCGCGTAAAGGTCTGTTGCGTCATGTCAACCAATGCGTCTTTTTTCCCTTTAGCCGCGGCCGGCGCAACGGCTTTCGCGCTGGTTGCGGCCATTTTCGTGCCGAGTGACTATTCACTGGCCGCCGACGACACCCTCGGCGCGACCGCCTGCGCGAAGCCTAGCGCAGTGGATGTCGCCCCGAAATTGCCCGATATCAAGCCCGCGAAGATTGTTCTCGATCAGGACGACGAATATGCGGCGCTCGAAAGCGTTCAATATGCGCTGTCGGAAGTTGCGGACGGATCGAGCTATGTCTGGCATCGCGGCCATGGACAGCTCTCCGGCATCGTGAAGCCGATCTCCTCATTCAAGGACTCGCACGGCGGCGTTTGCCGTCATGCCCAGGTCGTGCTGAGCGGCGCGGTCGGCACGAAGCAGACCGAGATCGTCGCCTGCCGATTGGCGACGGGCATCTGGCAGCTCGAGTCCTAATTCCAATTACCCCAACGATCCTCTCCCCCAGAGCAATGAAAAAGGCGACCCAGAGGTCGCCTTTTTTGTTTGGCGCACGGCGATGCCCCTTCGGGGAGGCGGCCGCCAGCACGTACGTGCTGCGTCGTTCTTGATTGATGTCGGCGCGACGTGCGCTTCCCGATCCATGTCATCCTCGGCTTTATGCCGAGGATCCATTTCGCAGTTCGGGCGGTGGCCCAATGGATCCTCAGGCCGAGCCCGAGGATGACAGTCATAATTATCTCTCTTCGCTATTCGGCGCGCAGCACTTTGCGCGGTCGATCTCAGACGATCACGTACGTCGCGGCAAAGGCTGCGATGGCCGCGAGGGCGAGACCCAGCGCGAGTTCAAGGCGCGTGTTGCGCACGACGAGGATCAGCGCAGGCAGCACGAGAACGACCCAGATGCCGCCGACGATCAGCGTGACGCTGCCAACCACGATGTTCGTGATCGCGTTGCTCGTCCCAGGCTGGTGGAACACGACGAGATAGAAGATCGCGACCAGCGTTTCGATGGCGATGAGAGCGGCCGTGAGGGAGCGGAGAGGAACCCACTCCGCTGAAGTTTCATTCAAAATGTTTCTCCTGATTGCCCGTAGTGAAACCCGAAGACCGCGATTTGCGTTGCGTCGTTATCAACAGCTTATACCGAACCGCTCACAAGGTAAGGGCGCGAATCATTGAAGATGATCTCCTATTGCGGAGAGCAACTATGCTGGCTTTTACGTCGATACTTTTAACCGCGCTCGCGGCTTTTGGCGGCGCGCCGATATGGATCGTTGCACTTGGCGCGGCCGTGCTCTTTTCGATTTCGCTGCGTGAGCAAAGGAAGTTCGCCGCGCGATTTGCGAACCTCGGCGTATCTCACGTGCTCACGATGGCGCACTGGCAGAGTGCTGGCCACGCGATCTTAGCGAGCGGAGCTGCGTTCGGTTTGGGCGCGCTCAGTCGTCTGGTTCTTTTGTCGGTTTAGAGAATAGTGGCAGTACCCAGACGGCCGACCATCGCCCACTTGGGCGAGCGTCTACGGTTTCGGTTCGTCAGGCTTAGCGTTTTCAATAACAGTCAACTCCGCCGAGACCCGATTGCATCCTTTCTTGCCTTCGGGTGCACTCTGCATTTCGCGATAACAATCCCAGGCCATTTTCAGGTATCTTTCCGGCGCATCCGGATAATTGAGTTTCCGCGCGATCTTCGCGAGGTGCTCGTATAAGAGACCGCGGTCGATCATCATTCCCGGCGGCAATTCATTAACGGCCCTGCGCAATGCGTCGTACGCCAACCTATTTTTGGGAGGCGAAAGTTTTTCGTAGGCCATCGCTTCGAGCCTATGAGCGCGACCGAGGTTGGCTCCGCTTACTTCTTTCCTCCGCAACGAAATAAGAGTTCTGATCCGCTCCAATGCGATGCTGGGTTCGTTGAGTTCCAAAAGCATCATGATTGAGTATTCGAGGGCCTCTGTATCGCGCGGATTGATTTTCAATGCGTTGTCAAACGCTTCAAGAGCTTCCGAGCGCGCCGCGTTGCGCCGCGCAGGATCATCGAGTTGACGTGCGGCCGCAGCTGCGCCGATCAAAAGATGCGCCAGTGCCTGACGTTCAACATGTTCCTTAGCGTGTTTCATCGCTAACTCGGCTCGTTTACTACTGACCGCCACCGCACCTGTAAGATCATTGGGTGCGGCCGTTCCAAATCCCCACTCCATTTTACGAACAATCTTTCTGACCGCTCTCTCGTCGAATGCAGTCCGCGTTTCGTCATGGTCGATGGGTGGCCGTTGTAGGAGGCTTGCAAGTTGGCCTCGCGAAATGGAGACTTTGGCTTCTTGGGCGGTCAAAAACTCTTCGAGTCTGTCGACCAAACGATATCCCGAATTTCGCCATTTGATGTAGATGCCGTACGCAGCGGGAAAGAGTGGAATAAGCACGCTCAAAACTTTCGCAAAGCCAACCCCGGCAAAAATCGCGACTGTGATATGCGCCCATTGCTCCAGAACGGCGTGAACTAATTCCTCGAACATCTCGTCCCCCACGCAACATTACTTACCCGACCCAATTCGTTAACTATGCGCAGAGCAGATGGGCTGTATAGCCCTTTCATCGCAAATATCTCGGGTGCAGCGCAGCGCGCGCATCCCACCAAAAAACTTATCCCCGCGCTCTCGCACCATCGCATAATTCCCTCACCCATCCGGTGAAGGGTTCGTGCGCGAGGCGTTGCGCCGGGCTCGGATGGGGCGGCCTGACCCGGGGCGTCACGCGCGCTTCCGGAAAAGGCGAACGGCCGGTCCGCACGGGGTGAGAAACCCGTGTGCGGAGCATCCCGCTTCATTAAGTGACCGTGCTCGCGACCCTGTTCTCAGGCTGTCACGGAGCGGATCGGTTCCGAGACTTCACTTGCCACGACCCAGCCGCGGAACCCGTCCGCTTCGTGCTTCTTTGATGGCGCAGGCGACTCCCCTCCGGGGAGCCGGCCGCCGTGCGCATGCCTGTTGCTTCGTTCTTTGAAGATAGTTGGTGGCGCAGGGCGACTCCCCTCCGGGGAGCCGGCCGAGGTTTTATTTGTGCTGGCGACTCTCCTCCGGAGAGCCGGCCGCCAGCACATGCTTGTTGCTTCGTTCTTTGAGGGCAGTCGGTGAGGCATGGAGATACGCGTTCTGCGCGCGGCGGACGGCTATCGATGGTCCCCGCGCCAGGAGGAATGATAGCCGGGCGCGAAATGGCGGCTCATGTGGCCGCCCGTGACGGCATCCGTGATGAGCGTCCCGATGACGGTGACGATCACCCCGACAATGATCTGAGAGAACCAACCCTGCATGGTGAGACGATGCCCGATCCCAACGGCGAAACTATGAAAGCGCCGTCGATGAACAGACGTCCGGCGTGCTTTCCGTCGGTTTCTCGTTGGCGCACGGCGACTGCCCTTAAGGGCAATCGCACGCATCAATCAAAACTGTGCCCCCGAAGCCGCAGGGAGTACCTCGTGTGGATTATCGGACTCGCATGGGTTGCAGAACGAGACGAGAACGCGTAGAGTACATACACGATTTGTACTATGATTGAGCGGGCGGTGTTTGGGTGGTCAGCGTCTCGGCCCCCGCGCTTGCGCAGCCAGGAAAGGCTCGAGACGAACCCAGATGCTGACCGAGAAACAGAAAGACCTCCTCCTCTTCATCCATGCGCGCATGCAGGAGCGCGGCGTGCCCCCGTCCTTCGACGAGATGAAGGATGCGCTGGATCTGAGGTCGAAGTCCGGCATTCACCGTCTCATCACGGCGCTGGTGGAGCGCGGTTTCATTCGCCGCCTGCCGCACCGGGCGCGGGCCATCGAGGTCATCAAGCTCCCCGACAACCAGATCTCCGCTGCGATCGGCGGACAGAATGCGGCGGCGTCGCCTGCGGCCCTTCCTCAACGCGGCTTCCAGCCGAGTGTCATCGAAGGCTCCGGGCCGCCGAAGTCGAGTATGACGCCACCGCCGCCATCGCATGTCATCGACGCGCGGACCGTCTCGATCCCGGTGATGGGCCGCATTGCCGCCGGTACGCCCATCAGCGCCATTCAGAATCACACGCATGACATCGCCGTGCCGCCGGACATCCTGACCAACGGCGAGCATTTCGCGCTGGAAGTCAAAGGCGACTCGATGATCGAGGCGGGCATTCATGATGGCGATACCGTCATCATCCGCCGCTGCAATACGGCCGAGAACGGCGACATCATCGTCGCGCTTGTCGAGAATGAGGAAGCGACGCTGAAGCGGCTGCGCAAGAAGGGCTCGACGATAGCGCTCGAAGCGGCGAACCCAGAGTTCAAGACGCGGATTTTCGGGCCGGATCAGGTCGACATTCAGGGGCGGCTCGTCGGATTGTTGCGGCGGTATTGATAGCGCGAGACGGGCTTATTCTTAATCCCTACGCCGGTTATTGACTGTCGTCCGGCAGAGCGGATTCCTCGAGTTCTTGCTCTGCGCCCTCGCCTGGATCGACTTCGGCGGATGTCCGCGGCCCGCTTTCGATCTCGGCCGTTTTTGACCCCTCCGCACCCGGGGGCGCGGGTGTTTCCAGGATGCGCGGTTTCGGCAACGTCGCTACCTTGCGTTCCGGCATCACGCTCCATGGCCGCTCGCCGCGATGGGCCGCGACCGTCTCAAGGCGGACATGCGGCTCCGGACTGTCGTCCGAGCGATCGACGTAGAGCGCGTAGGCCCCATTTCTCCATCTGTCGAAAACGTCGACGATGGTTCGCGGCACGGCGCAGCCGTCTGGCTTCGGCATGTCGAGCACCAGCACGTCGGCGTTGAGGCAATCGTCCGTTACGGACGCTGGATGCCGGGCGACGGCGACGGTCGCGCCGTTGACGTGGGCGACGCAGCCGACCGCGTCGCACGCGAAGGCATTGCCCTCCTTGGCGTCATTGGCGGTGCGTGCATCGCCGTCATATTCGAGCCACCGCTCGAGGTCGTATTTCGCAATCTTCCCGGGCATCGCGGCGAGCTTGCCGGAAGAATCGCGCACGGCGACGAGCAATCCCTTCTGGCCGATTAGAACATCGGGCCGCGGCATCCACGGCGCGACGAGCAGCCCGGCGATAACCAACGCGACGCCGAGCAATCTGATCCGCGTCCGCCACAGCAGGAACCACATTCCGCCAGCAAGCATCAGCAAGAAGGCAAGCTCGGGAATTGCCGGAAGGTGACCGACGGCTCCAGGCAATGCGCCAACCTTGTTGGCGCACCACGTCATGCCGTCGATGCCCCAGCCCATCGGCACAAGCCCGATCCATTGCAGCCCGAACGGCATCAGCGCCATCGCGACGAGCGCCGCGGGCATGACGATCAGGTTGCAGATCGGAATGGCGATCATGTTCGCTAGCACGGCATACTGCTGGCTCTGATGAAAATTATAGGCCGCGAACGGCGCGACGGCGACGCTTGCGATGAGTGTCGAGGCGATGATCTCGCCGAAGAACGTCACCACACGCATCAGCGGATGCGGGCGCTGCTCGCGGTTGAACAGCCGGCTCAGCCATTCGTGCGCGGCGATGAGCGCCGTTACCGCCGCGAACGACATCTGAAAACCCGCATCGAGAAGGCTTTCCGGATAGACCGCGAGAATAAGAAGGGCCGCCATCGCGACATTGCGCAAGGCGAGCGCGGGCCGATCCAAGAGAACAGCACCGAAAATGATCAAGATCATCAGTGCCGAACGCACCGTCGCGAATTGGCCGCCCGAGATCGCGAGATAGGCAATCGCGCTCACGATACCGAGCACCGCCGCGATCTTCTTAATCGGCATTGTCAGCGCGACACGTGGGATTGCGGCGAGGATCACGCGCACCGAATAGAACACGGCGCCGGCGGCAATCACCATATGCAGACCCGAAATCGAGAGGATGTGAAACAGGCCGGAATTCTTGAAGGCATTGTTCGTCTCGGCCGTGATGCCTCCACGCTCGCCCGTGATCAGCGCGAGCGCAATCTCGCCGACTTCGCCGGGCAGCACAGCGCGAATGCGAGCGGCAATCGCCTGGCGAATGTCTTCGATCGTGCGGCGATACCATTGCACGACGTTGTTCGGGTTTGCATGGCCTTCGATGACCGGCGCCGCGAACGCGTAGCCAACACCGCCGACGGAATCGAACCATGCCGTCCGCGCGTAGTCGAAGCCGCCGGGAAGTGCGGGCTTCGCCGGCGGCGAAAGATTGGCCTTGATGCGAATGCGGTCGCCCGGCGCCGCAAGCGTTCGCGACGACATCGTGCGGATGCGAACGACGGCGGGCGTCTCGTCGGGTTGCAACCCTGCAAGCGACGGCCTCGCAATCGTGAGCCGCTGACCGCGTGGGAGCTTGGCTTCGACCATCGTCACCGTGCCGGTGACTTCGACGCCGTGCAGCGCTTTCGCCAGAACAGGCGCGCGGACGGTCTCGACGCGCAACTTCACAATCGTAAATCCGGCGCCTGCGAGAACGAGCGCCGTCATGAAGGCTGCGGCGAGCGTGCCCGAACGAACCGTCAGACGCAGAACCAACGCCACCACGAGCGGCGCAAGGGCGACTGCGAGCGGAGGCTCCGCGGGCAAGGCGAAATACGCCGCAATACCGATCCCGAGACAAACGGGCGCCCAAAGGAAGAAACTCTGCCGCTCGGCTTCGAACAGAAGCGCGGTCCGGCCCGGTCCATCCGAAAATGCCGGAAATACGACGTCTGCCGCCCTCGCTTCGACCGACATGCCCTGCCCGATACGCATGGGAAGGCGGATTTTCCCGCCCCCTTAACTTGTCCCATCTCACATGCTACGAGCGGAGCCTCAATCCCTCAATGGCAGACAGAGCATAAGGTCCAATGGCCGAGACCGTTTCACCCAGCGCGCCCATCGTACGATTTGCCCCCTCACCGACGGGATTTCTCCATATCGGCGGCGCGCGCACCGCTTTGTTCAACTGGCTTTACGCGCGGGGACGCGGCGGGCGGTTCTTGCTGCGCATCGAAGACACGGACCGCGAACGCAACAACGAGGCGGCAGTCACGGCGATCCTCGACGGCGTCAAGTGGCTCGGCCTCGACTGGGACGGCGATGTCGTCTCGCAGTTTTCACGCGCCGAGCGGCATCGCGAGGTCGCGAACGAGTTGCTGGCGCGTGGCGCCGCCTATTACTGCTATTCTTCACCCGCCGAGATCGAAGCCGCGCGCGAAAAAGCGAAAGCCGAGGGACGGCCGCAGATTTTCCTGTCGCCCTGGCGCGACCGCGATCCGAACGATGCGCCAAAGGACGTGAAGCCTGCCGTCCGCCTCAAAGCGCCGCGCGAGGGCGAGACGATCGTCAACGATCACGTCCAAGGCCGCGTCGCGTTCCCCAACAAGGACCTCGACGATCTGATCATCCTGAGATCCGACGGCAATCCGACCTATAATCTCGCCGTCGTCGTCGACGATCACGACATGGAGATCACGCATGTCATTCGCGGCGCCGACCATCTGACGAACTCGGCTCGGCAAACGCAGATTTATAACGGCATGGGCTGGACCGTGCCGGAATTCGCGCACGTTCCGCTGATCCACGGCGCGGACGGAGCGAAGCTTTCGAAGCGGCATGGCGCGCAGGGCGTCGAAGAATACCGCGACATGGGCTATCTTCCCGTCGCTCTCCGGAATTATCTCGTGCGGCTCGGCTGGAGCCACGGCGACGACGAGATCATTTCGACGGAAGATCTCGTGCGCTGGTTCGATATCGACGATATCAATAAGAGCGCGGCGCGGCTCGACTTCAAGAAGCTCGACGATCTCAACGGACACTATATCCGCCAGACGCCGGACGAGGAACTCGCGGCGCATGTGCGCGGATTGCTGCCGCATCTGAATTTCGCAGCCCTTGTCGAAATTGCGCCGGATCCGAAAGCGCCGCCGCGATCGGACGTCGCGCTTGTCCGCGAGGTGCAGCGCCAGCTTCCGGCGGTGCAATCCGGGAAAGAGCTTGGCGATCTCTTCGCCGCCAAGGGCTGGGAGACGTTCACGCGGGCAATCCCATCGCTCAAGGAGCGCTCGAAGACGCTCACCGAACTCGTCGGAGGCGCCCTCTTCATCGTCGCCCAGCGACCGCTGAAGCTCGAAGAGAAGGCGGCGAAACTTCTCGGACCTGAAGGCCGCGCGTCAAACGCGGAGGTGCTGAAGCTGCTCTCGGACGTTCCCGCCAGCGAGTGGTCGTCGGCGTTACTCGAAGCGAAGGTTAAGGCTTACGTCGAGGAAAAAGCCCTGAAGCTCGGCAATGTCGCCCAGCCACTTCGGGCCGCACTTACGGGACGCTCTGTCTCGCCGCCGGTTTTCGACGTGCTCGAGGTGCTCGGTCGCGACGAAAGTCTGGGCCGAATTGCCGATGCGGCCGCATAAGCTATTGGTTTCTTCGCCTAACGATCTCTTGCCGCACTGCAAAAAATCCGTTAAATCCTGCAATTGCCGATTGCTTCTGTGAAGGCCACCGAACGTTCTCCAGGGTCCTTAAGCATCTGGGCCCACCCGTCGGGGAATGCGATAGTTACTTCAGGCGTCGGTGAGGTCTTCCGGGGCGAGGTGGCGATCATGAACATCCACGACAAGGCGTCAAAGGAAACTGCGAAGCCGGCCGCGACATTGACGGTCGACAACAAGCAGGTGCAGCTTTCGGTGCGTTCCGGCACGGTCGGTCCTGACGTGATCGACGTCGGCAATCTCTACAAAGAGACGGGCTGCTTCACCTACGATCCGGGCTTCACATCGACGGCGAATTGCAAGAGCTCGATTACCTATATCGACGGCGATAAGGGCGAGCTGCTCTATCGTGGTTATCCGATCGATCAGCTTGCGGAAAATACGAACTTCCTCGCCGTCTGCTATCTGCTGCTCTACGGCGAGCTGCCGACGAATGCTGACTTCATCAATTTCCGCAAGACGATCACGAACCACACAATGGTTCATGAGCAGATGACGCGGTTCTTCACCGGCTACCGCCGAGACGCGCATCCAATGGCGGTGATGGTCGGCACGGTCGGCGCGCTCTCGTCGTTCTATCACGACTCAACGGACATCAACGATCCGGGCCAGCGCGAGATCGCGAGCCAGCGCATGATCGCCAAGATGCCGACCATCGCGGCAATGGCGTACAAGTATTCGATCGGGCAGCCCTTCATCTATCCGCGCAACGATCTCGATTACACGTCGAATTTCCTGCAGATGTGCTTCGCGGTTCCGTGCGAGCCTTACATCGTCAATCCGATCATCTCTCGCGCCCTCGACCGCATCTTCATCCTGCACGCCGACCACGAGCAGAATGCTTCGACCTCGACGGTGCGCCTCGCAGGCTCGTCGGGCGCCAATCCGTTCGCGTGCATCTCAGCAGGTATCGCGTGCCTCTGGGGTCCGGCACACGGCGGCGCTAACGAAGCAGCGCTCAACATGCTGAAAGAGATCGGCACCGTCGATCGCGTGCCGGAGTACGTCGCGAGGGCGAAGGACAAGAGCTCGGGCTTCCGTCTGATGGGCTTTGGCCATCGCGTCTACAAAAACTACGATCCTCGGGCGAAGGTGATGCAGAAGACCTGCCACGAGGTGCTTGACGCCTTGGGGCATAAGGACGATCCGCTGCTTAAAGTTGCGATTGAGCTCGAGCGGATTGCGCTGCAGGACGATTATTTCATCGAGAAGAAGCTTTATCCGAATATCGACTTCTACTCGGGCATCACGCTGCGCGCGATGGGCTTCCCGGTCGACATGTTCACGGTGCTCTTCGCCGTTGCGCGGACCGTGGGCTGGATCGCGCAGTGGAAGGAAATGATCGAAGATCCGGAGCAGCGTATCGGTCGCCCGCGCCAGCTTTATATCGGTCAGCCGCGCCGGGATTTTCCCGCCGCCTGATCTTCCGCGATCGACAATACGACATTGGCCGCCGCCTCGCTTGGACTCGAGGCGGCGAGCAGCATGTTCCGCGGCACCAGCGCCAAGCCTTCGATCTGCACGGCGCGCTCCGGCGTTTCACCGAACAGCGGCTGTAACGCGCGGGCGAGATTTTCGCTGGTGCACTCTTCCTGCAAATATTCGGGGTAGACGTTCCGGCCCGCGACGAGATTGGCCAGAACGACGCTAGACACTTTCACCATGAACCGAATGTTCGCGATCAGCTTATCGACTTTATAAGCAACGACGGACGGCGTTTGCGCCAGTGCCAACTCGAGCGTGACGGTTCCCGACGCGGCGAGAGCGGCGCGTGCCAACCTCATGCCGGCGTACTTGTCTTCGCTGTCGACGATGTGCGGCCGCACCTTCCAGGTCGCGGTTTTCTCAACGATGCGGTTGCGAAGGTGGCGCACCGCGGGGATGACGATTTCGATCGGCCCGATCAATTCCGAGAGGCGCGCGGCCGCTTCGCCGAAGACATCGATCATGTGCTCGATTTCCGACGTGCGGCTGCCGGGAAGCACGAGCAGGACAGGGCGTGCTGGATCCAACTTCAGGCGCAACGCCAGCTCGGAAGCGTCGGCATTCTGGATCTCGTCGAGCTTTTCGATCAGCGGATGGCCAACGTATGTGCATGCCGGGCCGCCGAGACGAACGTGCGCCTCAGGCTCGAACGGCAGCAGCGCGAGAATATGATCGACGTACGGGCGCATTTTTTTCGCGCGCCCGGGACGCCAGGCCCAAACGCTCGGGCTGACGTAATCGATAATCGGAATATGCGGCGCACGCTTTCGAATGCGCTTCGCGATCGGGTGCGTGAACTCGGGGCTGTCGATGATGATCACGAGATCGGGCGCGAAGGCGATAGCGGCGTCGACCGCTTGGTAGACCCGGCGCACAATGCGCGGCAGCTTCGGCAGGATCGACAGCGGGCCCATAACGGCGACATCTTCCATCGGAAAGATCGACGTGAAGCCTTGATGCGCCATCTCCTCGCCGCCGACGCCCGCGAACGCGATCTGTCCCGAATATCTCTGCTTCAAAGCACCAATCAGCTTGCCGCCGAGCGCGTCGCCCGAGTGTTCTCCGGCCACGACGAAGATCTTCAGGGGTTGCGATCCGGGTTCCAATGCCGTTCTCCGAGCCGAATCCTTGTCGCCGTCTGCCGGCGCGGCGACAGATACGCTCAGCTTGTCCGCCAAGCGTATGACACTCTCATTCATCGTGGGAGATGAGTCGGTGACGACGATGCCGACGAGATTCGTGTCGTTCACCGTCTGCACCAAAGTTTCGTCGAGCGGCTGGCCCGATCCGATCGCGACTATGCCCTTCCGCCGCCGGTTGCTGCCACGCAGGCTAGCGACGCGGGCTATCACCTCGCTTGCTGCTTCTCCCGCGCCGACGGAGATCACGCGTCCGCCGTCGATCACGACCGCGGAGCCGGTGCCGAAAGCCGAGAGTGCTGTTAGGATTCCCGCTGCGCGCGCCGCATCGCGTTCGTTGGCGCTTGCAAAGGGAACCGACCCAAAGCTGACGATTTTGCCGTGTTTGACCGCGGGATCGTGCGAACCGCCGCGTTCCGCTTCGTCTCGAACTCCGACGATGAAAACGTTTCGCTCGTCGGCAAGCTTCACCATTTCGTTTCGCTCGGCTGCGAGCACGTGGCCGGCCATAACGGCGATGCCAGCAAGTCCGGCCGCCTCGGCGTTCTTGACGGTATTCGGCCCTATCGCCGGCAGGTCGACGCGCAAATCCTGACCCGGCTTCGGACGCTTGACGAGGACGCCGCGCCGTTCACTCTCGCCGCGCGCGTGCCGAGCCTCGGTTACGCGCTTCAGCATGCGATCGGTGCCCTCCGCGCCTTCGATGGCTTCGATATGGCCATCGGTCACGATGGCCGCTTGGCCAATATCGAACCTTCCGAGCGCGCCAATGAGCGAGAAACCGTGGGCGATATCGGCGGCATCGCGAGGCGACAGATCGGTGGCCGTCAGCCGGCCTTCCTGGATCACCAATTCAGGGGCGACATCGCCGACGCCGACGACGGCGAAACCGTGCCTCTCCAGCACGCCGATCAGTCCGCGCAGAACTGCGTCGTCGCCGCCCGCATTCAAAAGGCGCAATACATGTGGCAGTTCGCGAAAGAACGCGAAATCCGGCCTTGCATTGCGAAAGCTCGGCCTCGCGCCTCCGCCAAGCACGAGCATATGGCGAACGCCGGCACGCCTCAGCGCGCTCGTCGTGCGACCGAGCTGAGCCCAGTTCACGTGCGTGTGCGGAAATCCGTCGAGCGACGAACCAGCGCCATCGACCATGATGACGTGAACTTCGCCGCCCCGCCGCGTGACGCTATTCGCCACTTCTAGCGGGAGCGATCCGGCGCCAGCGAGAATACCGATGCGCTGGATCTCGTCGCCCATCTTCCGGTTCAGACTTCGGCGCCGTTTTTCGGCGTGCACAGCGAACGCTTCCCGCCCTCGCGAATGAAGGCGAGGATTTCCTGCACCGATGCGTGCCCGGAAAATTCCTCGGCGACGTCGTCCATGCGCTCGATGAGCGTGCCTTCAGCGGCAAAGAGCAGCCGGTAGGCTCGGCGAAGATCGTGGATGTCGCCTCGCGAGAAGCCACGGCGCTGCAGGCCGACGATATTGAGACCGGACAGATAGGCGCGGTTGCCGATTGCCATGCCGTAGGGAATGAGATCGTTCTCGAGGCCCGACATTCCGCCGACAAACGCATGGTGACCTACACGCGCGAACTGGATGACGGCCGCGCCGCCGCCGATGATCGCAAAGTCTCCGACGGTGCAGTGTCCCGCCAGCATGACGTTGTTCGAGAAGATGACGCCATTGCCGACGCGGCAATCGTGGCCGACGTGGCTATTGGCGAGAAACGCGCAGCCATTGCCGACCGTCGTCACGGATCCGCCGCCTGCGGTACCGGGATTCATCGTCACGCCTTCGCGGATGATGCAATCCGACCCGATCGACAGCGAGCACGGTTCGCCCTGGTACTTCAGATCCTGGGGCTGGTGACCGATCGAAGCGAACGGAAAGATGCGAGTGCCCGCTCCGACGTCGGTCGTGCCCGCCACGACGACGTGGCTGACGAGCTCGACACGCTCTCCGAGCTTCACCTCGCGCCCGACGACGCAGAAGGGTCCGATCTTTACACCGGGGGCAAGTTCGGCGCCGTCCTCGACGACAGCCGTCGGATGAACGTCGACCTCAGGCATTTGCACTCGCAAATGCGCGCGCGTCGGCGGTGTCGGCGAGCATGGCGCTGATATCGGCTTCGGCGACGACCTTGCCCTCGACCCTCGCTTCGCACCTGAAGCGCCAGACGCGGCCACGGTTGCGAACCTTCTTCACATGGTAGTGAAGCTGATCGCCGGGGAGAACCGGCTTGCGAAATTTCGCGTTGTCGATGCCCATGAAATAAACGAGCTCGGCCTTGTAGTCCTCGCCGACGTTGGAGACGCAGAGTGCGCCTGCCGTCTGAGCAAGGCCTTCAATGATCAATACGCCCGGCATCACGGGGAAGTGCGGAAAGTGTCCCTGGAAGAACGGCTCGTTCATCGTGACGTTCTTGACGCCGACGCAGCTTTCGTCCGCGTCCATATCGTAGATGCGATCAACGAGCAGAAACGGATAGCGATGCGGCAATAACTTGAGCACGCGATTGATATCCGCGGTTCCAAGCACCTTGGCCGCTGCTGCCTTGCCTTCCATAGTCGTCTGCTCCAAAAAATTGCGTTCGATCGGGTGCGCCTGCCAACGACCCATCGTCAGCTCTCGCCGGACTCCGGCGACCCGTCGTCATAGCTTTCTTTGTCGCGCGCGACGAGCCGCTTGATCAGGGCTTGTTCACGCGCGGATTCGCGTAGCGGCTTTGCCGGGGTACCGAAATATCGAGCGCCCGGCGGAACGTCGTGCGTTGGATGCGAAGCTCCGCCGATCTGCGCGCCACTGCCAATCGAGATATGGCCGACAGTCCCGGATTGACCACCCATGACGACAAAGTCGCCAAGCACAGTCGAACCTGCTACGCCGCTCATCGAAACAAGCACACAGTGCCGGCCGACGACCGCGTTGTGCCCGATCTGAACGAGATTATCAATTTTGGTGCCTTCGCCGATGATCGTATCCTTAAGGGCCCCACGATCTACGGTTGCATTAGCACCAATCTCAACATCATCCTGAATAATGACGCGGCCAATCTGGGGCACCTTGAGATGTCCGGTGCGCCCCATGGCAAAACCGAAGCCGTCCTGGCCGATCCTCACACCGGAATGAATTGTGACGCGGTCTCCAACAAGGGCGTGGGTCACCGTCGACAAGGCGCCGATATAGCAGTCTCGCCCGATGGTTACGCGCGCGCCAATCACGGCGCCTGCGGCGACGCGGGTGCCGCTGCCGATCTGAACGTCAGGCCCGATTATGGCGCCTGGCTCTATCAACACGCCCTGTTCAAGACGCGCCGTCGGATCAACGGCCGGAGCGCCCGGCGCGGCAACCATGGGGCGCATCGCCGACGGATAAAAGAGAGCCAAAGCAAGGGCAAAGCCATGATACGGCTTGGGTGTGACCAAAGCGACCGTTCCAGCAGGAACGCGCTCTGCCAGCGAAGGAATGACGAGGCACGCGCCGGCTTTCGTCAGATCGAGCTGCGGCAAATACTTCTTGTTGTCGATGAACGAGACATGCGTCGGGCCCGCCTCATGTAGCGGGCGCACGTCATCAATAAGGGCGTCGGGATTTGCTCCGCCCGATACCTGCGCGCTTGCTGCGGTCGCCACTTCCGACAGCGTATGTGGCCCGGTGCGCTCGAAAAAACCGGGATGCTCCATGGCGCCGCCTCCGGCACGTGTTGATACGATGATGGATGTTTAAAGACGTTGAATGGACGACCCAGAGGATATTGGCAAGTGCCTGAACGGACTTGCCCAACGCGCAGTTCCTATCCGCGCAAACTAAGAGCGGCGCCCTCGTCGAGCGCCGCTCTGAAAATGATGGCTTTAGCCTGTAGCGGACATAGCAGGCTCCAGGGCCGAAGCTCTAGAACTTAGACTGCGCACCGAACCGGAAGAACTGGGTCTGATCGTAGCTCTCTTTCGTCAAGACTTTTGCGAAGTCCATGCGCAGCGGTCCGACTGGCGAGTTCCACATGATGCTGCCGCCAACCGACGAACGGATGCCGTCGCTGTCTTGAAGAGAACCCGGATCGCCTGCAAGCGCTCGCTTGGCACCGGCCGTTGCATCCCAAAGCGAACCTGCATCTGCGAAGACCGCGCCGCTCAGGCCGATGTCTTCTGGGATCCAGGGCAGCGGGAAGCGAACTTCCGCCGTGGCAGCCCAGTATTTCTGACCGCCTAGAGCGTCCTTGTTGGCCGAACCGATGTCGCGAGGACCAATGCCCGAGGTGTCGAAGCCGCGGACGGTTTCGCCGCCTTTGAAGTAGGAATCCAGGAGGCGAACATCTTCGCCGCCCCAGCCCTGGATCATGCCGCCGACGGCACGGCCGACGAACGTGATCTTTTCCGTGATCGGGTAGTAGAAGCGGCCTTCCGCGTTGACGCGCCAGTACTGAGCGTCACCACCGAGACCCGCAAAGTCGTTGGCGACTTCGATATAATAGCCGCGGGTCGGGTTAGCCGGGATATTACGCTGGTCGTAGCTGATCGTCGTGCCGATAAGCGACGTCCAATAACCGCTGTCCTTACAATTCGGGCTTCCGGTCCGCGTCGGAGCGGTGTCGCCGCAAGCTTCCTTGATGGCGAGCGAGGCGTTGTCCTGGACGTCGAAGATTTCGTCACGGGAGATTGCGTAGCTCGTCTGCATCCAGAGCTTCTCAGCAATCGGGAAGCCGAGACGGACGTCGCCGCCGACTTTGCGCTGCTCGAAGCCCGAGTAATCGGTGTAGTCGAGCTGCTTGAAGAAGAGGTCGAAGCCGGCCGACAGGTTACGGTCGAGAAAGCGCGGCTCCGTGAAGGAGAGGTCCACCTGCGCACGCTGGAACGAGCCCGCGAGTTTCAAGCGAACGTACTGGCCGTTACCGAACAGGTTGCGCTCGGAGATCGAGATGTCGCCGATCACGCCTTCACTGGTCGAGTAGCCCGCACCGAACGAGAGTTCGCCTGTTGACTGCTCTTCAACGACGACGTCGAGAATGACGCGGTCAGGCGCCGAGCCGGGACGTCGTTTGATATCGACGGTTTTGAAGAGACCCAGGGCCTGAAGGCGCTTCTTGGCACGGTCGACCATCAAAGAGTTGAACGCGTCGCCTTCAGCCAATCGGAATTCACGGCGAATGACAAAGTCTTTCGTGCGCGAGTTGCCGACGACATTGATACGCTCGATGTAGATCCGCGGGCCTTCGTCGATAACGTAGGTGATCGCGATCGTGTGGGTAGACGCATCGGGGATCGGACGCGGACGGACACGCGCGAAGGCGTAGCCCTGGTCAGCGATATCGAGCGTCAACTTTTCAGAGGTCTTGTCGATCTGCGAGGCATCGTAGACCGCGCCTCTCTGCGTCAGCAGATCGCCGTTGAGCGTGTTTGTATCGATGCCCGGAAGCGAGCTTTCGATGTTGATCGCTCCAAACGTGTAAGGCTGGCCTTCGTCGATGGCGAAAGTGATGATGAATCCAGAGCTGTTCGGGTCAATTTCGGCGTTGGCCGCTGTGACCGAGGCGTCAGGATAGCCGTTCTTCAAGTAGAACTGGCGGATAAGTTCGCGGTCGAGGTTCATACGATCAGGGTCGTAGATCGACGTTCCCTTGAGGAAGTCGAACCAGCCGACCTGCGTCGTCGAAATGATGTCGCGCAGCTGGCTATCGGTGAAAGCGTGGTTGCCGACGAAGTTGATGCCTTTGACCTTGGTCGCGGCGCCTTCGTTGATTTCGAAGACGAGGTTCACGCGGTCTTGCTCAAGCTCGATGATCTTCGGCTCGACGCTCGCGGCGAAGAGACCCTGGCGGCGGTAGACGTCGAGAATGCGCTGCACGTCGGCTTGGGCCTTGGCGCGCGTGAATACCGAACGAGGCTTCAGCTGCACTTCGCCGATCAAGGTCGCCGTATCAACTTCGCTGTTACCTTCGAAGGCAACCTGATTGATGACGGGGTTTTCCTTGACGGTCACGACAACGGTCGCGCCCTTGTAGTCAATCGACACGTCCGCAAACAGGCCCGTTGCGAAGAGGGCTTTGATCGAGGCGTCAACCTTCGAGGCGCTATAGGAATCGCCAGCGTTGAACTGAAGGTACGAGCGTACCGTCTCCGGCTCCACGCGCCGGTTGCCAACGACTTCGATAGACTTGATCACGCTTTGAGCGAACGCTGCACCCGATGTCCAGGTTGCATCCCCCATCGCGATCATCGGCGAGAGGGCAAGAAACGCCAGTAGTAGGCGTAACCCCGCCACGATGACCTTGAATTTCTGCATACGCGGAAGTGCCCCCGTGTGCCGCCGACCCCCAATTTCACATGCGCGCTGTCGGCGGCAGCGACACACTCATGCGTCTTGTTCTTAGTCGTCTTTTTGACGTTCTTATTGGTCGTTTCTTATTGGTCTTACGCGTCGTGAAGTCCCCGGCCCTGCAGAAGTCTCCCGTCGGCTTCAACTCGGCCCCCCGAGTCGAAATCGTAACTTACTGCGCAGGATAATGCTTTTAACGATTCAGAAAGCACCCGCAAAGTTGTAAGTTTACGTCACCTCCACATGATTCTTCCGAACGTCAGCCGGTACCGGTTAGACGACGCCAAACGTTCATAATGTCGTTGAAATTCACGAAAACCATCAACATCATCAGCAGTGCAAGCCCCACCTGGAAGCCCATCTGCTGAAGGCGTTCGCTTGCCGGCTTTCGCCTGATCGCCTCGAAGGCGTAGAACATAAGGTGACCGCCATCCAGAACCGGGATCGGCAGAAGGTTGAGGAAGCCGATATTGGCCGAGATAAAGGCTATCCACCTCAGCATGGGCTCGAGTCCGAGTTCAGCCACCTTGGCGGTCACTTCCGCCATCATGATTGGGCCGCCCATCTGCTCGGCGGACTGGCGCCGTGTGACGATATCGCGAAGCCCAGCGAGCGTCTGCGTAATATTGCCATAGGTTTCGCTGAAGCCGAGCATTACCGCTTCGGGCAGGCTCACGTGCTGGGTGCGGACCTTGTCCGGGGCGACCGCGCGTTGAATGCCGATGAGGCCGCGCCGGAACGTCCGGCCCATGGCGTCACGTTGCTCGTCGATGCTCGGCGTCGCCTTGAGCACTAGATCTTTGCCGTCTCGCTCGACCGTAAACGAAAGTTCGTCCCCTGCGCTCGAGCCAACAATCCGCTGCAGGTCGTCGAACCGTTCGATCTTAGTGCCGTTGATCGCGACGATCATGTCGCCGGCTTTGAAGCCGCCGCGCTCAGCCGGGGAATTCGGGACCACGGCATCGACCAGCGGCGGTAAAATGTGCAGCCCCACCGTGGCGTTAAGCCCGGAATAGAGGACGATTGCGAGGATGAAGTTGGCGATCGGACCGGCCGCAACAACAGCCGCGCGTGCGCCGACTGACTTGCCGTGAAAAGAACCCGCCCGTTCAGCCGGCGAGAGTTTTTTTTCTCCGCCGAACGACGACGCATTTTCGTCGTCGATGAATTTTACGTAGCCGCCAAGCGGGATCCAGGCGAAGCGCCAGCGCGTGCCGTACTTGTCGTAAAATCCAAAGATTTCAGGGCCGAAGCCAATCGAGAAGGTCTTGACCGTTACTCCGCACCAACGCGCGACCAAAAAGTGCCCCAACTCGTGGACAAACACGACGAGGGTCAGAACCAGCAGAAACATAATTCCGTACTGCCAGATCCAGCCGGCGAGCGTCGCCAAGAAATCCATAGATGCGCAATCCCTGGTACTGATTCGTTCGAGCGTAAGTAGCGGAGTTTAGGCGGGGAGGCGCTTAATAGCCACTAAGTTTCTCGTTAGATAAGAAGCGCGCGAGCTCATCGACAGCCAGAATATCATCAAGGCTGCCAGGGGGACAAATTGCCCCCTGCCGCTCGGCGGCCCCCAGCGTGTCCTCGACCAGGGCGGCGATATCGAGAAACTTGATCCGGCGCTCGAGAAAGGCCTTCACGGCGATCTCGTTCGCCGCGTTCAAGACGGCCGGGGCCGTGTCGCCACGGCGGAGAGCTGCCTTGGCGACTCGAAGCGCCGGAAAACGCTCTTCGTCGGGCGCTTCGAATGTCAGGGTGGCGAGGCGTGCGAGATCGAGTTTTTCGGTCGGGGCGGCCATGCGATCCGGCCAGGCCAGAGCGACGGCGATCGGCGTGCGCATATCGGGCGAGGCCATCTGCGCCAGCACAGACCCATCCACATAGCTCACCAGACAGTGCACGATCGATTGCGGATGGACGATGCAGTCGAGCTTTTCGACCGAGACCGGAAAAAGGTGGAACGCTTCGATCAGTTCGAGGCCCTTGTTCATGAGGGTCGCGCTGTCGATCGTGATTTTTGCTCCCATCGACCAATTGGGATGCTTTAGCGCCTGCTCGGGCGTCGCGGCGGCGATAGCGTCACGGGTCCAGGTGCGAAACGGGCCGCCCGATGCGGTCAGCACAATCTGGTCGATCGATTCCGGATCGGCTCCGGCCAAAACCTGGAACGCGGCCGAGTGCTCGCTATCGACGGGCAACAGCTCGGCACCGAAGCGCTGAACGGCAGAAGTGAAGACATTCCCGGCCGAAACCAGACATTCCTTATTCGCGAGGGCCACGCGCGCGCCCTGCGACGCCGCGGCAAAGGTTGGTTTGAGGCCGGCCGCGCCGACAATCGCGGCCATGATGCAGTCGGCGGGCTCGAGGGCGGCGTCGACCAATGCAGAGGCGCCCGCCGCCGTCCTGATGCCTGTCCCCGCAAGCGCTTCGCGAAGCTCATCAAGGCGCGTCTCGTCGCCGATGACGGCAAGCTTGGCGTGGTGCCTGCGCGCCAGAGCGGCCAGCTCCTTAGCGTTGGACTGCGCCGTCAACGCTACGATTTCAAAGCGTTCGGGAGTTCGCGAGACGAGATCCAACGTGCTCGTGCCGACGGATCCTGTGGCGCCGAGCACGCTGAGGCGCATGGGCCGGGTCGCGTCGATCCGCGGCCGCGTCTCCGAAGAACGCTCGGGCAAACGATAGGGGACGCTTGCGGTGACTGCCATTCCGTTATGATCCGTATAAAAGCGCGCGCGCGGGCGCAAAAGCGTCGATGAAGAAGCCGATCAGCGCGGCTGCGATGCTCGCGGTCACGAGACCATCCATGCGGTCCATGAAGCCGCCGTGACCGGGTATCAAGTCACCGGAATCCTTGAGGCCAAAATGCCTCTTCAATGCCGATTCCGCCAAATCACCCCACTGCGCGACAAGCCCAAGCGCAAGGCCTAGGCTCGCCAACCAAAGCGTACCGCCTGTGCCGGAGATGATCGAAAAAAGCGCTCCGGCGACTGCGGCCATGCCAATGCCGCCGAATAGTCCGGACCATGTCTTGTTGGGCGAAACTTCCGGCCAGAGTTTCGGACCGCCGACCGTCCGCCCAGCGGCATAGGCCGCTACGTCGGTCACCGCAACAGAGATGACGACGAAAAGCGTCGCGAGAAATCCGAGAGTCTCGTCACTTCGCAACCAACCGAGCGCGATGACAGGCAGCGCCGTGTAAAGCACGCCTGCACCTGAGAGCCGCGAGCGCCCCGATCCCGTCACCAGGACCGCGACTGCGAGCGCGCCGATAATCGATGCAACGATGCCCATCCCCGCCATGTCGCGCGCGGTCAGAATAGCAGCGGCGAGGACGGTTAGAATATGGATGACAAGCCCAGTGTCAGGCATCGGACCTCTTACGATCCGGCTCCATTCCCAGCTCATGGCCGCGGCAACCAAAAGCGTCAGCACCGCGAATGCGCCAGGGCTCCAATAAAGCATGGCTAGCGCGATGAGACCAATCGCGGCGCCGGAGACGACGCGCAATCTCAACTCCGGCGGGATGAAATCCACTACGCCGCTAAGTCTGCGCCGCCAATTTTCTGGGTTATCTGACGGCATCGGAGATCCTCAAGCCGTCGAGACTTTGTTCAAGCCGCCGAAGCGGCGCTCGCGCGAGCGGAATTCTGCGATCGCGCCTTCGAATGCCGCCTTATCGAAATCGGGCCAATAGCAATTGAGAAATACGATTTCAGAATACGCCGTCTGCCAAAGAAGAAAGTTCGACAGACGCATCTCGCCGGACGTGCGGATCAGAAGGTCGGGGTCGGGAATTCCGGATGTGTCGAGGGCGTTGGCAATGCGCTCGACCGTAATTTCGGACGGATGGAGCTTGCCTGCCGCAACCTGCTCAGCAAGCTTGCGCGCGGCGCCGGCGATCTCTCCGCGTGAGCCGTAGTTGAATGCGATTACGAGTGTCAGCTTGTCGTTGCTCTGTGTCAACTCGACCGCCTCGTCGATCAGCGTCATCAACTCACTGTCGACATGCGATCGCTGACCAATAACGCGGATGCGGACGCCGGCTTTGTGGAGTTCTGCGAGATCGCGGCGAATGAAGCGCTTCATCAAGCCCATCAGGTCGTCGATCTCGTCGATCGGCCGTTTCCAGTTCTCGGACGAGAAACTGAATATCGTGAGATACGTGATGTCGAGTTCGATTGCAGCGCGGACGGCTCTTCTCACGGCTTCGACGCCCTGGCGATGGCCAAGCGTTCTAGGCAGCCCGCGTTCACGCGCCCACCGGCCGTTACCATCCATAATGATGGCAACGTGCCTCGGCGACAGTGATGAACCCGGCCGATCGCCGCTTGGCTTTGCTGGTGGCGCCACTATCGCATGGCCCTCTGGAATTTAAGATCTCAAGTACTGTCGCACAGCATGAAGCCCGCAAAACGGCTCCATCCATCAAACTTTTTGGATTTCAGCCTCTTTCGTGGCGAGCGTTGCGTCAACCTCCTTGATCAGGCGGTCGGTGAGCTCCTGCACCTTATCGGAATTGCCCCTCTGTTCGTCCTGGCTCATTTTGCCGTCTTTCTCAAGTTTCTTGAGAAGGTCCATGGCCTCGCGGCGAACGTTGCGGACGGAAACCTTCGCCTGTTCGGCGTACTTGTGGGCCAGCTTGGCAAGTTCCTGACGGCGATCCGTCGTCAGCGCCGGAATTGGCAAGCGGAGGGTCTGACCGTCCGTAATCGGGTTCAGGCCGATATTGGCTTCACGGATCCCCTTCTCGACAGCAATGACATTGCTGCGGTCCCACACCTGAACCGTAATCATGCGCGGCTCGGGTACTGACACGGTTGCCAGCTGGTTGAGCGGCATGCGCGAGCCGTAAACCATCACCTGAACGGGATCGAGCAAATTGGCGCTCGCACGTCCCGTGCGCAGACCTGAAAACTCGCGCTTTAGAGCTTCGAGCGACGCGCGCATGCGCTTTTCGATTTCTTTGATATCGTGATCAGCGGCAGACATTTCCTATTCCTTCTCGCACACCCGAAACCCAATGCGCCGTGTCGTGAAAACACACGGGGCGCCACGAAGGCTGGGCGTCTTCAGCCGGTTTCCTCGATAACGGTCTGGCGAGCTTCGCCGCGCAGAACTTTCAAGAGATTTCCCGGCTCTTCGATCGAAACCACAATTAGCGGAAGTCCGTTATCGCGGGCAAGGGCAATGGCGGCCCCATCCATCACTTTGAGATCGTTAGCTAAAACCTGAGAATAGTTGAGCCTATCGTAACGCACGGCATCTTTGTGCTTTTTGGGGTCAGCAGAATAAACGCCGTCCACCTGGGTCGCTTTCAGGACCGCGTCACAATTCATCTCGATGCCGCGGAGAACCGCGGCCGTGTCCGTCGTGAAGAACGGATTGCCTGTGCCCGCCGCAAAGACGACGACCTGCCCCCGCGAGAGGTATGACAGGGCCTTCGGCCGGACGTAGCTCTCGCAAACCGTTTGCATCGGGATGGCAGAGAGCACGCGCGCGGGTACCCCAATCCGATCGAGAGAATTCTGAAAAGCCAGCGCGTTCATGACCGTCGCCAACATTCCCATATAGTCGGCAGTTGCGCGGTCCATGCCCTTCGCTGCGCCGGAAAGACCCCTGAAAATATTGCCGCCACCAACCACCACGGCAATCTCGGCGCCGGCTGCTACTGCGGCGGCAATGTCTTTCGACAGGCGGTCGGCGACCGTCATATCGATGCCGTAGGCCTGCTGGCCCATCAGGGCTTCACCGGAAAGCTTCAGCAGCAGCCGCTTATATTTGAGACCCTGCACGCCACTCATCCCGTCTCTCCCCATCGGCACGCGATACACGATACGAAAAACCGGCCGATCAGTTGATCGGCCGGTCGATACCTAACCTGCTTAGTCGATTCCGGCCAGCGGGATACCCCTCGCCCGGCCCAAGCGTCGCAAGATGCTGATCTCTCAGCGACCGCCGCTTGCGAGTTTGCGGACTTCTTCGCCGAAATCTTCTTCTTTCTTGTCGATACCTTCACCGAGCGCATAGCGGATGAAGCCGGCGACCTTGATCGCGGCACCGGAGGCCTTCTCGGCTTCTTTAATAGCCTGCGCGACCGTCGCCTTGCCGTCGCCGATCAGGAACGCCTGGTTCATGAGCACAACCGTACCGATGAATTCCTTGCGCAGCCGGCCCTCGCTGGCTTTGGCCAGAATGTCATCCGACTTGCCGGCGTTGCGCGGCTCGGCCTTCGCCTGCTCGACGTAGACCGCCCTTTCGCGGTCAATCGCCTCTTGGGAAAGGTCACTCTCGTTGACAACGAGCGTGGTCGGCGAAGCTGCCACATGCATCGCGATTTTGCGGGCAAAATCGAAGAGCGTCGGCTCATCGCCCGCGCTTTCGAGCGCGACGAGCACGCCGATCTTGCCGAGGCCATCGGCGACGCGGTTGTGGATGTAGTCGGCAACGACGCCTTCCTTGACGGCAAGGGCCGCCGTGCGCCGCAGCGTCATGTTCTCGCCGATCGTCGCGACGGCTTCCTGCAGCTGCACTTCGACGGTGTTCTTCGCGCCGGGATAGGTCGCAGCGAGAAGCGCGTTGAGATCACCCTTCGCGGCGGGAGCCAAGCTCGCGATGTCACGGACGAGCGTCTGGAACTGCTCGTTGCGAGCGACGAAATCCGTTTCCGAATTGACTTCGACCACCGCGCCCTCGCGGCCTTTGGCGACGATGCCGATGAGGCCATCGGCGGCAATGCGGCCAGACTTCTTCGCGGCTTTCGACAAGCCCTTTTTACGGAGCCAATCGACGGCTGCTTCGATATCGCCGTTCGTTTCGGTCAGTGCGGTCTTGCAATCCATCATGCCGGCGCCGGTCATGTCGCGCAGCTTTTTCACATCAGCGGCGGTGATCGTCGTCATTCCTGTCACCTATGAGGTTCGAGGCGCCCTGTTGGGCGCCTCATCAATGTTCATTCACGTTCGCGCTTCAAAAGCACGTCAGTTTTGTGTCGAAATGCCAACGTTGATTAGACGCTGGCCGCCTCGACGAGTTTCTTGGCCTGAGCGACCCACTCTTCCTTGGCGATCTGGCCTTTGAGCTTGAGCTGACGATCGAGCGCCTCGGTGTAATCGGCGTCGAGATCGGCGAGCTGCCAGAAGTGATAGACGCCAGCGTCGTTGAGGCGCTGTTCGATCTTCGGCGAAACGCCGGTGATGCGCTTGAGGTCGTCGGCTTCGCCGCGCGGTGCTTCGATGCCCTTGAAGGTGACCTTCGGCAGCTCTTCGGCCGGAGGCGTCTCGGAGGCACCGACGTCTACGCCGGAGGAACCCTGAGAACGCTCAAGACCGTCAAGGGCCGCGCGAGCCATCAGATCGCAATAAAGCGTGATGGCGCGACCGGCGTCGTCGTTGCCCGGAACCGGATAGTCGATGCCGTCCGGATCGCAGTTCGTATCGACGATGGCCACGATCGGAATGTTGAGCTTCCGTGCCTCCTGGATGGCGATCGATTCCTTATTCGTATCGATGACCACGAGCAGGTCGGGCGTGCCGCCCATATCCTTGATGCCGCCAAGCGACTGATTGAGCTTTTCGCGCTCGCGCGTGAGGGTCAGAATTTCCTTTTTCGTGCGGCCCTGCGGATCGGCCAGAATGTCGTCGAGCTGACGAAGGCGGCGGATCGACTGCGAAACAGTCTTCCAGTTGGTCAGCGTGCCACCGAGCCAACGGTGGTTGATGAAATACTGGGCGCTGCGCTTCGCGGCTTCAGCGATGCCATCGGAAGCCTGGCGCTTCGTGGCGACGAAGAGCACGCGACCGCCGCCGGCAACCGTGTCGGAGACCTTGAGAAGCGCCTGGTGCAGCAACGGCACCGTCTGCGTCAGGTCGAGAATGTGGATTTTGTTGCGCGACCCATAGATGAACGGCGCCATCTTGGGGTTCCAGCGGTGAGCCTGGTGGCCGAAGTGTACGCCAGCTTCCAATAGCTGACGCATGTTGAAGGCAGGAAGTGCCATCCGTAGTTTCCTTTTCCGGTTAGACCTCCGCGAGACTTGAGAAGAGAATAGCGAGCCTTTTCAAAGGCCTACATTTCTCCACCGGAGCACGATGCGGGGCTTTTTATCCGCATGGCGCAAATGTCTCGCGTGTGAGATGGGCGGCTATATACTGGGGATTGCGGCCGAGCGCAAGTCAGGGGCAGTCCGCTCGAGACTTGTATCAGCTGAGGCGCTGGCCACAGCTTAGTTCCTCCCCCAAAAACGCAGAAACGCACCGCAAAAGCCTAGCGGCTCTTTACGATGCGTGGCTGTTTCAGGAAATCCGCTGGCTACCTTCTTACGCAGGCAACCAGTTATTTGCACTTGGCGTCGAGCTTGGAGATGGCAGCGTCCATCGCGTTCGCTTCGGGCGTGCCATCAGCAGCATCCTGACCGGAATCCCACGCGTTCTCGAAATCGTCGCCGAGCGTCTTGAAATATCCGTCGATTTCATCGCCAGCGGCTTCGGCTTTCTTCTCGTCGTCACCGACCTCGTCCATCTTCTTCGACATTGCGCAATAGGCTTTCACCTTCGCTGGGTCGGAGACAGCGGCTTCGAGGTTTTTCGTAATGTCTGCCGCGCTCAACTTGGGCGGCGCTTTCTCGTCATCGGCGGCGTGGGCTGCAGGAGCCAGAAGCAAGGCTGCGACCAAAACAGCATAGAATTTTGACATGTCTTCCCTCGTTTTTCGCTAGCTCAGGGGTGCGGAGCTATGCACGCGAACTGTGTCAGAAGAAGGCAGCACGAATGGCGCTGCCTTCCATCGAAACGAGACGCTTAGCGCCACGCGCACTGGCGGTGGCCGTGACGATAACGGCAAACCCACTTGCGGTGGTGCCGCCAATTACGCGACTTGTAATGGCGCGTATTGTAATAGCGTTTCTTGTAATAGACGTGCTCAGCGACGGATTTGTCAGCATGCGCGCCGATGCCATTCAAGCTGGCGCCGGCAACACCGGCGCTGGCCGAGCCGGCAGCACCGAAGGCGACGGCAGCAAGCACAGCCGCTGCAATCAAGCTCTTTTTCATTAGGGGCTCCTATCTACGAAAAAAGACGCGGTCTCTCACGTCTTGAACCCCTAACGCTTAGCCGAGAGAAAAGCCGTCGTTGATGACGATAAATATTCGGCGAAATGAGTGTAACATACGCGCCCGCAACCAGCGGTTTCAGCTTTCGATAATTTCCGCCACAATCGGCAGCGCTTCGATGCGAATGGACTCGCGCGGAGAGACATCGTAGCGGCCCGCAAGGACGAATTCCAATTCGCGATTGCGATCTTCAAGCGGCAGCACGATGCGAATTTCGCCGCCTCGCGCACTCGGTTTCAAGTACTTGCTAACTTCCGATACCGGCGTCGATTTCGCGACCACCGACTTTCGATCAAGAACCAACTTTAAATTGCGTGGCACTGCCGACGCAGCCTTGTCGAGTTCTTCAATCGCCTGCACCCGCATCTTCATCGTTTCGCCGTCGCGCTCAGCCTCGACCGAGACGATCACCGGCGTTCCGGCCTGCAAGAGATCGCGGCTGGCCGCCAACGTATCGGAAAAGATGACGGCTTCGAACTGACCGGTCGCGTCGGAAAATGTTGCGAATGCGAACTTGTTGCCCTTCTGCGACCGACGTTCGCGCGCGGCGATGACTATTCCAGCCAACCGTCCGGCAGTGGCACCGCGTTGGACCAACATTTCGAATTCACTGAACTTCTTGATGCCAAGCTTTTTGAGAACGCGGTCGTACTGGTCGAGCGGGTGGCCCGAGAGATAGAAGCCGATGGCTTGGAATTCCTCCGACAGCTTCTCCATTGCGGTCCACGCGGAAGTAGCGCGCAAGACGAGATCCGCGGGCTTTCCAGCCGAGCCGAAAAGATCTGTCGTGCCTTGAGCTTCATCGGCCGTGCGTCGCTGCGCGGATGCGAGGATTGTGTCGGCGTTGGCGGCGACGAGAGCGCGGTTCGAGTTCAGGGTGTCGAACGCTCCGCCCTTGGCCAGCGTTTCGACGGCTCGCTTATTCAAAGCTTTGGCATCGACCCGCGCGGCGAAGTCAGCGAGGGATTCATAAGGGCCGGCCGAATTTCGTTCGCTGACGATCGTCTCGACTGCGCCTGCGCCGATATTCTTCAGAGCCGCGAGCGAATAGCGAATAGAGCCTAGCTTCGATTCACCCATGGGCGGCTCGACGCCGAAATCGACGCCCGAGTTATTGACGCACGGCGGCAGCATGCGAATGCCGGATTTCCGCGCTTCCGATGCGAACATCGCGAGCTTGTCGGTGTTGCCCATGTCGAGCGTCATCGAGGCGGCGAAGAATTCCTCGCGGAAGTTCGCCTTCAGGTAGGCCGTGTGATAGCTGACGAGCGCATAGGCGGCGGCATGCGATTTGTTGAAGCCATAGCCCGCGAACTTGTCGACAAGCTCGAAGATGTAGATCGCCTCATCTTTCTTCACGCCCTTTCCGAGGGCGCCCTCAACGAAGCGCGCTTGCTGCTTCGCCATTTCGGCTTTGTCTTTCTTACCCATCGCGCGGCGGAGCATATCGGCCTGGCCGAGCGTGTAGCCGCCCATCACCTGGGCGATCTGAATGACCTGCTCCTGGTAGATGATGACGCCGTAGGTTTCCTTGAGGATGCCTTCGAGCATCGGATGCAAGTAATCGACAGGCTCTTCGCCGTGCTTGCGGTTGATGTACGTGGGGATGTTGTCCATCGGGCCGGGGCGATAGAGCGCCACCATCGCGATGATGTCCTCGAAGCGGTCAGGCTTCAGCCGCTTCAAGCTTTCGCGCATGCCCGTACTTTCGAGCTGGAACACGCCCGCCGTATCGGCTTTCGCCAGCATTTCGTAGGCGGGTTTGTCATCAAGCGGCAGGCTCGGAAGATCGACCGTGATGCCACGGACTTTCTTGATGAGCTGAACCGCCTTTTCGAGGACCGTCAACGTTTTGAGGCCGAGAAAGTCGAACTTCACGAGACCGGCGGCCTCGACCATTTTCCAGTTGTACTGGGTGATGGGAAAATTCGATTTCGGATCGCGATAGAGCGGCACAAGCTCTTCGAGCGGACGGTCGCCGATCACCATACCGGCGGCGTGGGTCGAGGCGTGGCGATAGAGACCTTCAAGCTTCTCGGCGATTTCGAGCAACCGCGCCACGATGGGTTCGCGGTCCCGTTCCTCCTGTAGCTTCGGCTCGCCATCGATGGCTTCGCGGAGCGTCACCGGATTGGCCGGATTGTTCGGCACGAGCTTGCAGAGCCGGTCGACCTGGCCATAGGGCATCTGCAGCACGCGGCCGACGTCACGGAGCACAGCGCGGGCTTGCAGCTTACCATGCGTGATGATCTGCGCGACGCGGTCGCTGCCGTACTTCTTCTGAACGTAATCGATGACGCGGTCGCGCTTCTCCTGGCAGAAGTCGATGTCGAAGTCCGGCATCGAGATACGTTCCGGATTCAGGAAGCGCTCGAATAGAAGACCGAATTGGAGCGGATCGAGATCGGTGATCGTCAATGCGTAGGCGACGAGCGAGCCCGCGCCAGAACCGCGGCCCGGTCCAACAGGCACGCCATTGGCTTTCGACCATTTGATGAAGTCAGCAACGATCAGAAAGTAGCCGGGAAACTTCATTTGGGTGATGACGTCGATCTCGTAGACGAGACGCTTGTCGTAGTCATCGACCGTGAAACCCGCCGCGGGCCCGTGCGCTTCGAGGCGACGCTTCAAACCTTCGATTGCCTGCGCTTTCAGCTCGGCGGCTTCGAGACGAAAATTCTCGATCTCGCTCTGGCTGTCGTCGCCGGCGACGAAGCGCGGCAGAATGGGCTTCTTGCCTTCAGGACGGAACGCACAGCGGATTGCGATTTCTACGGTGTTCGCCAAAGCTTCAGGCAGATCCGCGAAGAGCGACGCCATTTCATCTTCGGTCTTGAGGTAATGCTCGGGGCTGGCCCGGCGGCGATTATCCTCGACGACGTAGCGGCCGTCGGCGATGCACAAAAGCGCATCGTGTGCTTCGTAATCTGCGCGCACGGCGAAATAGCATTCGTTGGTCGCGACGATCGGCAGTCGGCGCGCGTACGCGAGTTCGAGAAGCTGCGGCTCGACCTCGGCTTCTTCAGGAAGCCCGTGCCGCTGAAGCTCGATATAGAGCCGATCACCGAAAATCTTCTCGAGTGTCTTGAGCCTTTCCAGCGCATGATCCGGCTGGCCGTTGCGCAGCGCCGTGTCGATCGGACCTTGCGGTCCGCCCGAAAGCACGATCAGGCCCTCAGATAATTCTTCGAGCCTGCCGATCTTGACGTGCGCGGGCTCATCCGGGGACGCCTCGAAGTTCAAGGCTTTCGACAGCCGCATAAGATTGGAGAAGCCGTCGGCGTTCATGGCGAAGAGCGCGAGCTTGCCCGCGGGCTTCACGCGCGGCTCGTTGCTCATGGCTCGGAGCGCCGCAGCGGGACCCGTGTCGCGATTATCCCCAAAGTCGATATCGAGCGTGGTGCCCGCAATCGGCTGTACGCCTGCGCTCCAGAGCTTGTCGGAGAATTCGAGCGCGCCGAACAGATTGTTCGTATCGGTCAGCCCAAGGGCGGGCAGATTCATCGCCGTCGCGAGCTTGGCGAGCTTCGTGATCGGCAACGCGCCTTCGAGCAGCGAATAGGCCGAGTGGACCTTCAGGTGAATGAATTTCGGTGCGCGCGGCGCGGTGCGAATCGGAGCGTTCATGAGCCTATTTTGCGCGCTTCAGAAACCGCTGTCTCGACGCAAAAAATGCGGGCAAAAACAGGACTATCGGCTTGTATTGGCCAAATCCGTCGGTCAGCGCGCCTTCGAGAGCGAAATTTCGACGAGCTGTCCTTCCTGCACCTGCAGCACACGGTCCATCCGGGCAGCAAGTTCCATATTGTGCGTGGCGATCAATGCCGCAACACCTTGGCGACGAATAACGTCGACCAGCTGGACAAAGACGTGGTCGGCCGTATGTGGATCGAGATTGCCGGTCGGCTCATCGGCCAGCAGAAGCCTCGGGTTGTTTGCGAGGCCGCGGCAAATAGCGGTCCGCTGCTGCTCGCCGCCAGAAAGCTCGGCAGGGCGATGTTCGGCCCGTTTGGCAAGTCCAACACCGGCCAGAAGATCCTTCGCATGCGCTTCAGCGGCCTTGCGGCTTTTGCCGAGGATCAGCTGCGGAATGACAACGTTTTCGAGCGCGCTGAACTCGGGCAGCAATTGGTGAAACTGATAGACGAAGCCGATCTCCTTGCGGCGCAGGCGCGTGCGGTCCGCTTCCGAGAGCGTCGCACAATCGCGGCCGTTGACCATGACCCGCCCGCTCGTCGGAGATTCGAGAAGCCCGGTGATGTGGAGAAGCGTCGACTTGCCGGCGCCGGATGGACCCACGAGCGCAACAGCCTGTCCCGGCCAAAGCACCGCGTCCACGCCGCGAAGAACGACGATTTCTTTCTCGCCCTGCCGAAACGACCGGGTCACGCCCTCGAGCTGCAAGATCGGAGCTATCGGTGTTGAGTCCATGATCATCACTCGTACCGCAGGGCTTCGACAGGATCGAGCTTCGAGGCCTTCCACGACGGGTAGAGCGTCGCGATGACCGACAGGAGCAGCGCCATGATGACGATACCGCCCGTTTCGTGAATGTCGATTTCGGCGGGAAGCTTCGTCAGATAATAGACGCTCGGATCAAAGACCGTCGTGCCGGACACCCAAGACACGAAGTTCTTGATGTTCTCGATATTCCAGCAAAACAGCACCCCGATCACAAGACCGGCAAGGGTGCCGACGATGCCGATCGAAGCGCCGGTGATGAGGAAGATGCGCATCACGGCGCCCTTCGTCGCGCCCATCGTCCGAAGAATTGCGATGTCGCGACCTTTGTCTTTTACGAGCATCATCAGTCCGGAGATGATGTTCAATGCCGCGACGAGCACGATCAGCGACAGAATAATGAACATCACGTTGCGCTCGACGGCCAGCACATTGAAGAACGTCTCGTTACGCTGACGCCAGTCGTTGACGGCAACCGTCGGGCCGCCCGCGGCCTTGATCAAGCCGTCGTAGTGATCGACATCCTCGGGATTGTCGACCACGACCTCGACGACGTCGACTTCTCCGGCTTTCGAGAAATATTTCTGAGCTTCGGCGAGCGGCATGAAGATCATCATGCGATCGTATTCCGACATACCAAGCTCGAAGATCGATGTGATCTGATAGGCTTTCGAACGGGGCGCCGTGCCGAAGGGTGTGGAGGCGCCACGAGGCGAAACGAGCGTCACCGTATCGCCGAGGCCAACGCGCAACTGATTGGCAAGCCGCACGCCCATCGCGATGCCGCTCTGTTTGTCGAAGCCGTCAAGCGTGCCCGCGCGCATATTGTCGGAGACGAGCTTCAAGGATTTCACATCGCTTTCGCGAAGTCCGCGGACAAGGCCGCCCAACGCTTGCGTGCTGGACGACACCATGACCTGCCCTTCGATGACCGGCATCGCGACTTTGACGCCCGGCACCTTGCGAATCGAATTGGCGATCTCGTCGTAATTGGTGAAGCGGTCGCCGACTTCCTGCACGATGACGTGCCCGTTGAGGCCCATGATCTTGGCAAAGAGGTCGTGGCGGAAGCCATTCATCACGGCCATCACGATAATCAGCGTCGCGACGCCAAGCATGATGCCGAGAAAAGAGAACCCCGCGATCACGGAGATAAAGCCTTCCTTGCGGCGTGCCCGCAAGTATCGGCCTGCGATCATCCATTCGAACGGCGAAAACGGCGCAGTTCCGCCCGCTGGAGCGTGATCCGCAGTCACTGCAGCGGTCCCCCCGCCCTGTGCCGTAACTGTCATCGTAGCCTCGCTGACGTTTCCCCGGTTGCGCGCCGCATCGCAGCTCCCTGTGTCGCTGTTAAGGCCATTTCACCGGATTGCGGCCGATTTAATACGCCCGTGCAATCAGGACGTGCTCTTTCGCCGGCTCTCCCGTGAAGAAACATTTTCCGGTCGGTGCCTCTTGGACCAGCGGCGCGTTGCGAATCGTCAGCTTAAGAGCCTTCAGCCGATCGGCAATTTCTTCAAGAGGCGCCCCATCGGGCCGCGACCACGGGACACGGACCCAACCTTTGAATGCGCCGCCCTCGTCGTCCGCTTCGCCCGGTCCGAAGTATTCGGAAAGCTGTTCGAACGACGTGAAATTCGTAATGATGTTTTCGTCGAGCCGCTTCTTTGCTTCAGCAAAAAGCGACTCTTGGATATCTTTGAGAAGCGCGGCCGCGCTCGCGACGAACTCTGTGCGCGGCATCGTGCTGGAGATGACTTTGTCGCCGTCACGCAGCCGGTCGCGGCGCATGAACGTGACGTTGCCGCCGCTTGCATCGCGACCACCGACCTCGACAATGACAGGCGTTCCACGGCGAACCCAGTTCCAGCGCTTCTCCGCCGACTTCACCGGTTTCAGATCGACCAAGGTGCGGATGCCTGCCGCCTTGAGTTCCTTTTCGATCTCGACACAATACTCGATGAGAGCCGCGTCCTCGGGCTTCTCGCGCAGCATCGGCACGATGATGATCTGGCGCGGTGCGATCATCGGCGGCAGGCGCAGTCCGTCGTCGTCGCCGTGCGTCATGATCACACCGCCGATGAGACGCGTCGAGACGCCCCAGCTCGTCGTGTGGCAATGGGTAAGCTGGCCCTGCTGGTTCTGGAATTGAATGTTCTGGGCTTCGGCGAAATGCGTGCCGAGGTAATGCGAGGTGCCAGCCTGAAGGGCCTTGCCATCCTGCATCATGGCCTCGATCGAATAGGTATTGTCGGCACCGGGGAAACGTTCATTCGGCGGCTTTTCGCCAGCAATGACGGGCATCGCCAGAATATCTTCCGCGAACGTCCGATAAACTTCGAGCATCTTCAGCGTTTCGGCAACGGCGTCGTCGCGATCCGCATGCGCGGTATGGCCTTCCTGCCAAAGGAACTCGGCAGTGCGCAGGAAAAGCCTCGTCCGCATCTCCCAGCGCACGACGTTCGCCCACTGATTGATGAGCAGCGGCAGATCGCGATAGCTCTTTACCCAGCGCTGGAAAGCATCGCCGATGATCGTTTCGGACGTCGGACGGACGATCAGCGGCTCTTCAAGCTTGGCTTCCGGATCGACGACGAGCTTGCCGCCATCATTCTTCAGCCGATGATGGGTGACGACCGCCATTTCCTTGGCGAAGCCTTCGACGTGCTCTGCTTCCTTGGCGATGAAGCTCATCGGGATAAAGAGCGGAAAATAGCAATTCTCGTGGCCCGTATCCTTGATGCGCGCATCGAGATCGGCCTGGATGCGCTCCCAGACGCCCCATCCCCACGGCTTGATGATCATGCAGCCGCGGACGGGGCTCGTCTCAGCCATATCGCCATCACGGACGACCGCCTGATACCACTCCGGAAAATTCTCGTCGCGGAGGACGGAGAGCGCGCGCTTGCTCATCGGGCGCCTCCCAGCGCACAGGAATGGATTCGAGAAACAATGGTGGAAAGGTGCATTGCGAGGTTGCTCGTTAAGTTCGCGCGGGCGAACCGCGCCTTGTCATCCTGGGCGCCCGAATTCGAGCCCAAGCCGAATAGCCGGTAACCAGGGGACTGGCAATGGCGCGCAGAGACAATTCCCACACGCGCGGCAGCACACCCCAGCGACGCCGAACGACCCCCTTGGGAGCATTGAGGCAGGAGGACCGCCGCGGGATCAGAGATTAGCGATGACCGCGTAAACGCCAGCAAAGGCTACGGCCGCAACGATGGTGTTGACCCAGAACACCCTGAAGAAACTAAACTTGTGCGGTGCGCTTTCGGGCGTTCCTGGAACGACCTCTCCGACCTCACCCTGCGTCCGCGCAAAGAAAGGGAGGACCGCGAACAGCGTGATGAACCACATGCAAAAGAACGTTGCGACGGCGACTGACGTGCGCATCTGACGGTTCCTAACTCGTTAAGCCGCGAAGGCTTGGCTCAGACTTGCTCCAGCTCGACGAGAGTACCGCAAAAGTCCTTCGGATGCAGAAACAGCACGGGCTTACCGTGCGCGCCGATCTTCGGATTACCGTCGCCGAGCACGCGCGCGCCCTGGGCCTTCAACTGGTCGCGCGCGGCAATGATGTCATCGACTTCATAGCATACATGATGGATGCCGCCGTCGGGAGATTTTTCAAGAAACTTCGCGATCGGAGACGCCTCGCCGAGCGGCTCCAGAAGCTCGATCTTCGTATTGGGAAGCTCGATAAACACAACGGTCACGCCGTGTTCGGGCTGGACTGTCGGCTCGCCCACCTTGGCGCCAAGCGCATTCCGGTAGACGCTCGAAGCCTTTTCGAGATCCTTAACCGCGATGGCAACGTGGTTCAGGCGACCTATCATGCTCCGTGCTCCATTGGGGATTGGTATGAGCGAGCCCAGGGGGCTTCAGCTCCTGCCATCCACCACGGAGAGCAGCACTTTGACAACCGGCTTCTTGCCCCAGGCTTCGTTAATGGCCGAGCGGACCGCGCGCTGGACGGCATCCTGCACCATCAGGTGGTCGCCGCGCCGCTTCGGCGGAATGGACCGGATCGTGCCATCGATGGCATCGAGAACGATTTCCCGCATGGAATCGCCGTCCCGGTCGGCCAAAGGAATTCCTTCGAGCACAACGCCCGGTTCGCCGACGACATCGCCCCGCCGTGACAGCGACATGGCGATTACAGCGATGCCGACGAACGACAATTTGCGCCGGGCCTTAACCGGTCCTTCCGCGTCAGGCACGATCAGATTGCCGTCACGGAAGAGGCGACCAACGGGGATTTCGTCGATGACCGAGGCCGGCCCCGGCCAAAGCTTCAAAAGTTCGCCGTCGACAATAGTGAAGGCTTCGCTCGCGCCGCACGCCCGGGCAAGCTTTGCGTGTTCCTTGAGATGACGCGCCTCTCCATGCATCGGGACCGCGATCTTCGGGCGGAGCCAAGCATACATATCTTTCAACTCGTCGCGGCGAGGATGACCGGTAACGTGGATCAGAGCTTCGGCGTCCGTGATGATTTCGGTGCCGAGGCGGGCAAGCGCGTTCTGCACCCGCGAGACCGCGCGTTCATTTCCTGGAATTGTGCGCGACGAGAAAATAACGAGGTCGCCTCTATCGAGTGAGATGTCCGGATGCTCGTCTTCTGCGATGCGCGCGATTGCAGCACGCGGCTCGCCCTGGCTGCCCGTACAGAGGAGAACGACCTTGTCGCGCGACAGCTCGGAGAAGCGCTGTTGATCGAGATACGTGAAGCTACGTGGGAGATACCCCGTCTCGATTGCGACTTCGATGATCCGATGAAGAGCGCGACCGGCGACAACGAGTGACCGGCCCGCGGCTTGGGTTGCAGCGGCGATCGATGCGACGCGCGCGACGTTCGATGCGAACAACGTGACGGCAACACAGCGCGGGGCGTCGGCGATAATTTTTCGGAGCGTCTTGGCTACGTCCTCTTCCGAGGCCGAACGCCCTTCCCGCATCGCGTTCGTGGAATCGCCGACGAGTGCAAGAACTCCTTCGTCACCGAGCGCTTGAAGCTTCGGAGCGTCATACGGGCGGCCGACGACAGGCGTCGGATCAAATTTCCAGTCGCCCGTGTGGAAGACGGTCCCTCCCGGCGTGCGGATCGCAAGTCCGTTCGGCTCTGGAATGGAATGCGTAAGGCTCACGAGTTCGATGTCGAACGGACCGGCCTTGAAGCGGCCGCCGAGCGGCACCTCCTTGATCGGAAGTGAGACCGAGCCGCCAAACTCGCCCGCCTTCGTCTTGAGCATTCCGGCCGTGAATGGCGTCGCGAAAATCGGACATTCGAGCGACGGCCATAGATCGATCACCGCACCGATATGATCTTCATGCGCATGCGTCAGGACCAGTCCGACGAGGTTTTTCCTCTCGGCGACGATAAAACGGAGATCAGGTAGCACGACGTCGGCGCCCGGCTCTGCTTCATGCGGAAACGTGACGCCGAGATCGACCATCAGCCACGAGCGCGACCGAGGTGGTCCGAACCCGTAAAGATAGACGTTCATGCCGATCTCACCGAGACCGCCGAGCGCCGCAAATACGAGTTCGTCCGAATTGAACTTTCCAGGAGAAGAAGGGGCCGCGCGTTCGCTCATGAATCCCCGTCGCGTGCGACTTCGCCGACAAGGGCGACGTCACCATAGTTAATCTCGCGGATGGAGCCGTCGACGTCTGCAAGCAGCGCGCCGTTCTCGGCCAATCCGCGATAGGTCGCCGAAAGGGCGCCAGTCGTCGTGTTGATAACAAGCGGCTCGCCAATAGGACCAGCCCGATCCATCCAGGCTTGGCGGAGCGCGCCAAAGTTCGCCCCGGCGTTCCAGCGATCGAGCCAGTAGATGATTCGCTCGGACAGGACAGTCAGCAGAGCGCGGGGCTCCGGCGGCGTGCCATACCGGGCAAGTGCCGTGACTTCACGCCCGACCGCATCCGGAAAGGCGACGAGATTCAATCCGAAACCTAAAACTGCCAGGAAGCCGGAGCCTTCTCGTAACGTCGTGCTCTCGACCAAAATTCCACCTGCTTTAGCAAAGCCAATCAAAATATCGTTCGGCCATTTGAGGCGAAGTTCAGCATCCGGCGCAAGCTCCATTGTTGTCCTAATTGCGTCTACGATGGAAATTCCTGCGAGGAGTGACAATTGTCCCGCCTTTTCCATAGGCGCCTTACTACAAATGGCCAAGCTGGCGTGAAGATTTCCTTTCTGGGAGACCCACTTTCTTCCCGCGCGCCCCCGGCCGCCGGTCTGCAGATCAGCGACGACCCATAGGGGCAAACCTTCTCCAGCGAGGCCGAGACGCATGGCGTCGGCGTTCGTCGAGCCGGTTTCGGACACGTGAAGAATTCGGGGTGGCGAGCGTCCGTCCATCAATGGCTAGGGCTATCGCCCTGGTACGAGAGCAGTTGCGGCGGCGCTCGCCGCATCGACGACCGCTCCGCCGACAAACGGCAGCACAAAGATGACTGTGAAGGCCGCCGATAACGCCATGACTGCGAACGTCCGGCCCTCACGAGGTGCGAACGCTTCCGCCGGTTCATCGAAGAACATGATCTTGACGATGCGCAGGTAGTAATAGGCGCTGATCACGCTCGACACCATGCCGATGACAGACAGCGGGTAGAGCCCCGCCTTGATGGCCGGCAAAAAGACGTACCACTTCGCCCAGAAACCCGCGAGCGGAGGAATGCCCGCAAACGAAAACATCAGCAGTGCGAGGATCGTCGCGAACGTCAGATCCGACCTTGCGAGGCCCGCGAGATCTGAGATGTTTTCGACATAGCGGTCGCCGCGGCGCATGGAGAGCACGCAAGCGAAAGCGCCGAGCGTCATTGCCACGTAGATCGCGAGATAGATGAGGACGCCAGCTGTACCCTCAGCGCTATTGGCTGCGAGGCCGACAAGTGCAAAGCCGACATGCCCGATGGAGGAATACGCTAAAAGACGCTTGATGTTGTTCTGGCCAATCGCCGCGAAGGCGCCGAGAACCATAGAAGCAATCGAAATGAAGATAACGATCTGCTGCCATTGGGGCGCAACAGCCGGCAACGCTGCCTGGGTAAACCGGAGCAGAAGAGCCATTGCCGCAATTTTCGGAGCGCCTGCGAAGAAGGCCGTCACAGGCGTCGGCGCGCCCTGGTAGACGTCCGGCGTCCACATATGAAATGGCACGGCGGCAATCTTGAAGGCGAGTCCGACGAGCACGAAGACGAGGCCGAACGTCAGCCCGATATTGGTCGTCATCTCAGGCAGGCTCGCTGCCGACGCGATGTTCGCATAGCTCGTCGAGCCAGTGACGCCATAGAGGATCGACGCACCATAGAGCAGCATGCCCGACGACAGCGCGCCGAGGACGAAATACTTCAGGCCTGCTTCGCTCGAGCGCACATCGTCTCGATTGAACGCAGCAATGACATACAGCGCCAGAGATTGCAGTTCGAGGCCGATATAGAGCGCGATGAGGTCATTCGCGGAGACCATCATCAGCATGCCGAGCGTCGCGAGCAGAACGAGCACCGGATATTCAAAGACCAATAGCTTGGCGCGGCCGAAGTTATCGAATGTCATCAGCAATGTCAGCGTGCCGCCGATGAGAATGACGATCTTCAAGAACCGCGTAAAACTGTCGGAAATGAACGCGCCGCCAAACACCGTCGTGGAGCCGCTTTGCTCGAACGCCGCGACGCCAGCCAAGACGAGCACCATGATCGCGAGCCAGGATACGCTACGCCCTGCCGCCTCGCCGTTCTTGGTGAAGACGCCAATCATAAGAAGAACGATGGCGCCGAGCGCAAGAATAAGCTCGGGAAGGAGGACGGACAGGACCGCGCTATTGATCATTGGTATCCTCGCGTCGCCAGCGATGCGGCGGCTGTACCTTGTGCCGATTGATAATTCTGGACGAGATTTTTCACGGACGTTGCCGTCACGTCGAGTACAGGCGACGGATAGATGCCGTAGAAGATCGTCAGCAGGATGAGAGGCGTCAGAATGGCGACCTCCCGCGGGGAAAGATCTAGAATGTTCTTGAGATTGGCTTTCTCAAGCGCGCCGAAGATGACGCGGCGGTAGAGATACAAAGCGTAAGCCGATGACAGGATGACGCCGGAGGTCGCGATGATCGCGACCAACGTATTCGCCCGGAACGCGGCAAGCAGCGTCAGAAATTCGCCGATGAAGCCGCTTGTCCCCGGTAGTCCGATGTTGGCCATCGTGAAGATCATGAAAGCTACGGCGTATTTGGGCATGCGTTCGACGAGGCCGCCGTATGCCGCGATCTCGCGCGTGTGCATGCGGTCGTAGATGACGCCGACGCAGAGGAACAGCGCGGACGACACGAGGCCGTGCGACAGCATTTGGAAGATTGCGCCGTCAACGCCCTGCTGAGTTGCCGAGAAGATGCCCATCGTCACGTAGCCCATATGCGCGACGGACGAATAAGCGATGAGCTTCTTCATGTCCTCCTGAACAAGGGCGACGAGCGAGGTGTAGACGATCGCGACAATGGAGAGAGTGAACACGAACGGCGCGAGATCGGCCGAAGCATTCGGGAACATCGGCAGCGAAAAACGCAGGAAGCCGTAACCGCCCATCTTCAGCAAGATACCGGCCAAAATGACCGAGCCCGCGGTCGGAGCCTCGACGTGCGCATCAGGCAGCCACGTGTGAACCGGCCACATCGGCATCTTGACGGCGAACGATGCGAAGAAGGCGAGCCATAGCCACCATTGCATCTCGGGCGGGAACTTCGTCTGCAGAAGCGTCGGAATGTCCGTCGTCCCGGCGTGCCAGTACATAGCCATCATGGCGAGCAGCATCAGCACGGAGCCGAGCAGCGTATAGAGAAAGAACTTGAAGCTTGCGTAGACGCGCCGCTTGCCGCCCCAGACGCCGATGATGACGAACATCGGAATGAGGCCGCCTTCGAAAAACAGGTAGAACAACACCATATCGAGCGCGCAGAACACCCCGAGCATCATCGTCTCGAGGATGAGAAACGCGATCATGTATTCTTTGACGCGCAGTTGGATGGACTGCCAGCTCGCCAGAATGCAGAGCGGCATCAGGAACGTCGTCAGGATGACGAAGAGCATCGAAATACCGTCGACGCCCATCTTGTATTTCAGCGGTCCGAGCCAGGCGTATTCCTCGACGAACTGAAAACTGGAAGACGACGAGTCGAAGTTAATCCAGATGAGAAGGGAGACGGCGAACGTGACAAGCGTCGTCCAGAGTGCGATCCAGCGCGCATTCCCCTTCGCTTCCGAATTCAGTCCTGCGATCAGCAGCGCGCCGACGAGGGGCAGAAAGATCGTGACCGAGAGAATGTTGCTCATTTGAGCACCCCGCCAAAGAGCCCGTTGTAGGTGAGCCACGTCAGGATCGCGGCAACGCCGATCAGCATGGCGAAGGCGTAGTGGTACATGTAGCCGGTCTGCAGCTTCACCACGCGATCCGTGACACGGACAACGCCTTCGGCAGTTCCGTCGATGGCGCCGTCGATGATGACTCCGTCACCGCCCTTCCACAACAAACGGCCGATGGCGAATGCGGGACGCACGAAGATAAAGTTATAGAGTTCGTCGAAGTACCACTTGTTCAACAGGAACAGGTAGAGAGGCCTGAACGCGCGGGCGGTCGCTTCCGGCAGCCACGGCGCGCCAATGTAATAGACCCAGGCAATGGCGAAGCCGAGAAGCATCGCTACAAACGACGAGTAGCTGACCCACTCGGGCACACCGTGCATTTCGTGCAAGATGTGATTGTGCTCGCCGGTGAACAGCGCCGCACCCCAGAATGCTTTCTCGTCGTGACCGATGAAGTACGAGGCAAAGATGACGCCCGCGAATGCCGCGCCAATCGAGAGGACGGCAAGTGGGATCATCATCGTCGACGGGCTTTCGTGCGCGTGGTCGTAGGTGTGATGGTCAGCGCGCGTCTTGCCGTAGAACGTCAGGAAGATCAGCCGCCACGAATAAAACGACGTCATAAGCGCGGCGATGACGAGCATCCAGAATGCGTATTGATGCGGCGTGTCGGCAGCGTAAGAAGCTTCGATGATCGCATCTTTCGAATAGAAGCCCGCGAACCCCGTCAGATGCGGAATGCCGACGCCGGTCAGCGCGAAGGTTCCAACGAGCATCGCGGCGAACGTCCACGGTATTTTCGAGCGGAGACCGCCCATCTGGCGCATGTCCTGCTCGTGGTGCATGGCGTGAATGACGGAGCCAGCACCAAGGAACAACAGCGCCTTGAAGAACGCGTGCGTGAAAAGATGGAAGATGCCGGCGCCGTAAGCGCCGATGCCGCAAGCCACGAACATGTAACCGAGCTGCGAGCACGTCGAATAGGCGATGACGCGCTTGATGTCGTTTTGTACGAGGCCGACGGTCGCGGCAAAGAAGGCGGTAATCGATCCGATCAAGGTCACGACAGCCAGGGCATCGGGCGCATATTCGAAGATCGGCGACAGACGCGCCACCATAAAGACGCCAGCGGTGACCATCGTCGCCGCGTGGATCAACGCCGATACCGGCGTCGGGCCTTCCATCGCGTCCGGCAACCACGTGTGGAGCAGGAACTGCGCCGACTTACCCATCGCACCCATGAACAGGAGCAGCGACAGCGTCGTCAGGATGTCGACGTCATAGCCGGCGAAGTTGAACGTCTTGCCTACTGCGGTCGGGACGGCGGCAAACAGCGTGTCGAAGTTCACCGTGTGAAAGATGAAGAACAGCCCGAAGATGCCAAGCGAGAAGCCGAAATCGCCTACGCGGTTGACGACGAATGCCTTGATCGCCGCGGCGCAGGCGGAAGGCTTCGTGTACCAGAATCCGATGAGCAGATAAGACGCGAGTCCGACGCCTTCCCAGCCAAAGAACATCTGCACGAGGTTGTTGCTCGTCACCAGCATCAACATCGCGAAGGTGAAGAGCGAGAGGTAGGCGAAGAACCTCGGACGAGAGTCGTCCTCGTGCATGTAGCCCATGGAATAGAGATGCACGAGCGACGACACCGTCGTCACCACGATCAGCATCACGGACGTCAGGGTGTCAATCTTCAGCGCCCATGAGATGTCGAGCTCGCCGGAGGTGATCCAGCGCAGCAGCGTGATGTCGTGCGTTTCGTGGCCGAACCCGACCTGGAAGAAAACGATCCAGGAGAGCACCGCCGCGAGCATCATGAACGACGTCGTGATGACTTCGCAGGGCCGAGGTCCGATAACTCGTCCAAACAGCCCGGCGATCAGAGCGCCCGCGAGCGGCAGGAAAACGATGGCGGCGTAGATCATCCCGCCTCACCCCTTCATCATGTTGATGTCTTCCACCGCGATCGAACCGCGGTTGCGGAAGTAGACGACCATGATCGCTAGACCGATGGCGGATTCAGCGGCGGCGACCGTCAGCACGAAAAGCGCAAAGACCTGACCGACAAGGTCGCCGTTGAAATGGGAGAAGGCGACGAGGTTGATGTTCACCGCGAGCAGCATCAGCTCAATAGAGAGCAGAATGACGATGACGTTCTTTCGGTTCAGGAAGATGCCGAAGATGCCGAGCGTGAAGAGACACGCGGCGACGACGAGATAGTGTCCAAGACCAATTGTCATTCGGCTGCCTCCGGGTGCTTGACTGCCGGCGGGATGTTGAAGCCGCCACTCGGAACCTTCGCGATTTCGAGGCCCGTTTTAGGTCCTCGCGCGACCTGCGCGGAAATCGATTGTCTCTTCACGCCTTCGCGGTGCTTCAGAGTCAGGACGATTGCGCCGATCATCGCGACGAAGAGGATTAGCCCGGACGCTTCGAAGAAGTAGACGTATTTCGTGTAAAGAATCTCGCCGAGCGCCTGCGTATTGGTGATGCCAGATCCAGCGGCGGGGATTGGAGCGGCGACATTCAAAGAGGCTGCGGTCGTCAAACCGCGATAGCCGACGAGCGCCAGGATTTCCATGAGGACGATGCCGCCGACGATGGCGCCGACACCGGCATTCTTGATGAATCCCGCTTTCAATTCCGCGAAGTCGACGTCGAGCATCATGACGACGAAGAGGAAGAGCACCGCGACCGCGCCGACGTAGACGATGACGAGAAGCATCGCCAGGAACTCAGCGTTCAGAAGAACGAAGAGCCCGGCGGCGTTGAAGAACGCCAAAATCAAGAACAGGACGGCGTGCACGGGATTTCGGGTCAGGATCACCGTGGCGCCGGACGCCACCGCGAGCACCGCAAAGAGATAAAAGAAAAGAGCCGATGCCATTATTGCTCTGCCCTCACCGATATTTCGCGTCGAGCGCGATGTTCCGCGCGATCTCGCGCTCCCAACGGTCGCCGTTCGTAAGGAGCTTTTCCTTGTCGTAGAAAAGCTCCTCGCGGGTCTCCGTTGCGAACTCGAAATTCGGGCCTTCGACGATGGCATCGACGGGGCAGGCTTCCTGGCAAAGCCCGCAGTAAATGCATTTCGTCATGTCGATGTCGTAACGCGTCGTGCGGCGCGTGCCGTCGTTGCGACGCGGGCCTGCTTCGATGGTGATCGCCTGCGCCGGACAGATGGCCTCGCAGAGCTTGCAGGCGATGCAGCGCTCTTCCCCATTGGGATAGCGGCGCAGCGCGTGTTCGCCGCGAAAGCGAGGCGACAGCGGGCCTTTCTCATAGGGATAGTTCAGCGTCTTCTTCGGGGAGAAGAAGTAGCGCATCGTCAAGAAGAAGGCCGAGACGAACTCGGTGAGGAAAAGCGACTTAACGCCTTGCGCAACGTTCATGACAGGAAGCCTCCGAATTGCAGCACGGCGGCTGTGACGATCACCATGACGAGCGACAGCGGCAGGAACACCTTCCAGCCAAGTCGCATCAGCTGGTCGTAGCGGTACCGCGGCACCATCGCCTTGACCATGGCGAACATGAAGAAAACCATCACGACTTTGATCAGGAACCAAAGAATTCCCGGGATGGCATTTAGCGGCCAGATATCGAGCGGCGGCAGCCAGCCTCCGAGAAACAGAATGGTGGTCAGCGCGCACATTGTGACGATCGCGACGTACTCGCCGAGCATGTAGAGCAGATAGGGCGTCGAGGAATACTCGACCATGAAACCAGCGACGAGCTCGGACTCCGCTTCGACGAGATCAAACGGCGGCCGGTTCGTCTCGGCAAGCGCCGAGATGAAGAAGACGACGAACATTGGAAAGAGCGGGAGCCAATGCCAATCGAGGAACGAGTTCGTGAGGCCGAGGCGCGTGCCTATGCCTGCCTTCTGTGCGTTGACGATATCGGTGACGTTGAGCGAACCCACGCAAAGGATAACGCAGACGATCACGAAGCCGATCGAGACTTCGTAGGAAACCATCTGGGCCGCCGAGCGCAGGCTGCCCATGAAGGGGTATTTCGAGTTCGATGCCCAGCCGCCCATGATGATGCCGTAGACGCCGAGCGATGAAATGGCAGTGAGATAAAGTATTCCGACGTTCATGTCGGAAATGACCCACTTACCCCAGCTGTTCTCGTTCACGGGTATCACCGCCCAAGACGACAGCGCGAAGACGGCCGTCGCGAGCGGCGCGAGCAAAAACACGACCTTGTCGGAGCCTGCGGGAATGATCGGCTCTTTCAGCACGAACTTCAGGAGGTCGGCGAAAGACTGCAGCAGGCCAAACGGACCGACGACGTTCGGGCCGCGCCGCATTTGCACGGCTGCCCAGACCTTGCGGTCCATCAGCAGCAGGAACGCGATGATGATCAACAGCACGACCAGCGTGAGCAAGGAAAAGCCGATGATCGCCAGCAAGTTCCAGCCGTAGTCGGTCATGAATGTCTGCAGCGCTTCGAGCATGGTTCCCTACTCCGCCGCGTTGAGCTTTTGATTGTGGGACGCCTTGAGCGCACTCATTCCGGCCATCACGGCGGAAGCGCGGGCAACAGCGTTGGTCAGATAAAAGTCGGCAACCGCAGGCATGAACGGCTCCGATGAAGGTTGACCTGAAAGCTTAGCCAGGGTTTCCAGCCCTGAGACCACGCGCGTCTCGATTGTATCCAGAGCAGCAAGCTGCGGGCTGGCGCGGTACATCGCAGCGCGCAGTTCTTTCAGGGTGTCATAGGGAAGCGTTGCACCGGCACGCTGCGACAGCGCGCGGAGGATCGTCCAATCCTCCTTGGCATTGCCGGGCGGAAATACTGCTCTCACGGTTTGCTGCGTGCGGCCTTCGGTGTTTACGAACGTCGCGCTCTTTTCCGTGTATGCAGCGCCCGGAACAATGACGTCGGCGCGTTCGGCACCCTTGTCGCCGTGCGTTCCCTGGTAGACGACGAAGGACGACGGATTGAGGCGCGAGAAATCGCACTCGTCGGCGCCGAGCAGATAGAGGAATTCAGTATCGGCCCCGAGGATGCCGTTGACGTCCTTGCCGCCCTTGCCCGGTACGAAACCGAGATCGAGACCGCCAACGCGGGCTGCGGCCGTGTGGAGAACGTTGAAGCCGTTCCAGCCTGCGTCCTTGCCTTCGGACGCCGAGATCGCGATGCGAGCGGCAAGCGAGAGCACGGCGAGACCGTCGGGGCGAGCAAATGCGCCTTGCCCAACGATGACCAACGGTTTTGCGGCCGACTTCAGAACATCGGCGAAAGAATGCTTGCCGCTGGCGATTTCCGCCAGGGTGTCGGGGCCAGCACCCAGATACTCATAAGGATAAGCCAGATCGACTTTCGGGCCGATGAGCGCGATCTTCGTCGGCGACGAACGCCACCGTTTGCGAATACGGGCATTGAGAACCGTTGCTTCAATGCGAGGATTGGCGCCGACAAGCAAGATGGCGTCCGCCTGCTCGATGCCTTCGATCGAGGAATTAAAGAGATAGCTGGCCCGGCCGAGCTTGGGATCGAACTTGTCGCCCGCCTGCCGACAATCGAGCGACGTCGCTCCGAAGCGCGTCAGCAGATCTTTCAGCGCGAACATTTCCTCCGCGCCTGCGAGGTCGCCCGCGATGGCGCCGATCTTGTCGGCCGAAGCGGTTTTCAGCTTTTCAGCGACGAGGTTCAGCGCTTCGTCCCAGCTCGCGGGTTCGAAACGGCCATTCTTCTTTATATACGGCTGGTCGAGCCGCTGCGTCTTGAGACCGTCGGAGACGTGCCGCGTCTTGTCGGAAATCCATTCCTCGTTCACGGCATCGTTGTTGCGCGGAAGGATGCGCATGACCGCCGCGCCGCGCACGTCGGCCGCGATGGCGGAGCCGACGGCGTCCATCACGTCGATCGTCTCGACAGCTTCCATTTCCCAGGGCCGCGCGCTGAAAGCCCACGGACGATGCGTGAGCGCGCCGACCGGGCAGAGATCGACGGCGTTCGCACTCATCTCGGACATGATACCGTGTTCGAGATAGGTGGTGATCTCGGCATCCTCGCCACGGCCGATAAGACCGAGCTCTTCGACGCCCGCCACTTCGGTCATGTAACGAACACAGCGCGTGCAGTGGATGCAGCGCGTCATCATCGTCTTGATCAGCGGACCAATGTGCTTTTCTTCGACGGCTCGCTTGTTCTCGTGATAGCGCGAGCGACCCATGCCGAAGGCCATGGCCTGGTCTTGCAGGTCGCACTCACCGCCCTGATCGCAAATCGGGCAATCGAGCGGATGATTGATGAGAAGGAATTCCATCACCCCTTCCCGCGCTTTCTTGACCATCGGGGAGGATGTGTTGACGATCTTCGGCGAGCCGTCCTTGTTCGGCGGCAGATCGTTGACGAGCATGGCGCACGAGGCGACCGGCTTCGGCGAGCCCTGCACCTCGACGAGGCACATGCGGCAGTTACCGGCGATCGACAGGCGCTCGTGATAGCAGAAGCGCGGAATGACGGAGCCCGCCATTTCGCAGGCATGCATCAGGGTCGTGCCGTCCTCGACCTCGATGGGTGTGCCGTCGACAATGAGTTGCTTTGACATTGATCAGCGAGCCCTTGCGTTCAAATCGCTTCGTGGCCGGCACGCCAATAGGCGAGCAGTTCGGTAACGGGAATTCCTTCGATGGTCATGCCTTCCATGCAGCTCTCCTTGATAGAGGCGCCCGCAAGATTGGCCTTCTCTATGCGCATTCCCGACAAGTTGACGTCGTGCACTTTCCAGCCAGACATGTTGAGATCGTCGAAGGAACATCCAGAAAGATTGACGTTGTGATACCGCCCGCCGGATAGGTTCACGTTCTCGAACGTGGCGCCGGACAGATTCACGTCGTCAAACACCGAACCCGAGATGACGGCGCGTCGGACTTCAAGCCGGTGTTTCTCGTTTTCGATTATCATTCTGCTCACTCTGCCGCCATTCGCGCGTGCTTTGCTTGATAGTCGTCGATCCGCTGTTCGATGACCGGGCGGAAATTCTTGATGAGGCCCTGAATAGGCCAAGCCGCCGCGTCGCCCAGCGCGCAAATGGTGTGGCCTTCGACTTGCTTCGTGACCTCGAAAAGAAGATCGATCTCGCGCTTCTCGGCTTCGCCGCGTTCCATCCGCTCCAAGACGCGCCACATCCAGCCGGTGCCTTCGCGGCAGGGCGTGCACTGGCCGCAACTCTCGTGCTTGTAAAAATATGCAAGGCGCCGGATGGCCGCGATGATGTCCGTCGATTTGTCCATGACGATCACGGCCGCGGTACCGAGGCCGGAGCCGAGCTTGCCGAGAGCGTCGAAATCCATCGTCACGGCCTCGGCCTGCTCTGCCGTGATGCAGCGAACGGACGAGCCACCGGGAATGACAGCAAGCAGATTATCCCATCCGCCGCGGATGCCGCCGCAATGCTTGTCGATGAGCTCCTTCAGCGGGATGCCCATTTCTTCTTCGACGACACAGGGCCGTTCGACGTGCCCCGAGATCTGGAAGAGCTTGGTGCCGGTGTTGTTCGGCTTGCCGAGCGCCGCAAACCACGCACCGCCCCGACGTAGGATTTCACCCGTAACCGCGATGCTTTCGACGTTGTTGATCGTCGTCGGCGCGCCGTAGAGGCCGACGTTCGCCGGAAAAGGCGGCTTCAGTCGCGGCTGGCCCTTCTTGCCCTCGAGACTTTCCAGCATGGCCGTTTCTTCGCCGCAGATGTAAGCGCCGGCGCCGTGATGGACGTAGAGATCGAAGTCCCAGCCATGGATGTTGTTCTTGCCGATGAACCTCGCCGCATAGGCTTCGTCGATGGCGCGCTGAAGCGCTTCGCGCTCGCGGATGTATTCGCCGCGCACGTAAATGTAACTCGTATGCGCGCGCATCGCGAAGGACGCGAGAAGAGCGCCTTCGACAAGCAAATGCGCGTCGTGGCGAAGGATCTCGCGATCCTTGCAAGAACCAGGCTCGGACTCGTCGGCGTTGATGACGAGAAAGCTCGGCCGCGCATCGGCCTTAGGCATGAATGACCACTTGAGGCCGGTCGGAAAGCCCGCGCCGCCGCGTCCGCGAAGGCCCGACTTCTTCACCTCGTCGATGATGTAATCGTGGCCCTTGTCGATGAAAAATTTCGTGCCGTCCCACACGCCACGGCTTTGCGCGCCCTTGAGGCTCACGTCGTGAAAGCCATAGATGTTGCGGAATATCCGGTCGCGGTCCTGCAACATGCGCGTTACTCCTTCGGCCTTTCGCCGGCTTTGTTGTCGGGACGCCACCCCGAGGCAAGCTTCCCGGCCTGCTCGATCCACTTGTCGCGCATCACGCGGCCCTTGAACCCATCAAGCTGACTTTCGAACCACGCAACGTTTTCCGGCGTCCACTTTGCGATCTGGTCGAAATGCCAGATGCCGATAGCGTGCAGCTTGTCGACCAGTTTATCGGCGACACCCCAGATGAGAGAGAAGTCGTCGGCAGTGCCGCCGCGCGGCTCTTTCAGTAACTCGGGCTCGACTACGGTTGAAGCGGCGGCTGCGGCAGCCGCACCGGCGATCGCTCTATCGCGGATCATGTCGGCCTTGATCCGATCGAGCTCGCCCGCGCTCAGGGCCTTGCCGCCGCCCCGCTCTTCAAGCTCTTTGACGAGGCCGGCATTCGCCATCGCGGTTAGCGCCGCGGGGTGAAGCGGCGGTGGGGCGCCAGCGGCGGGTGACGCGGGCGATGTGCCTGCTGCCACCTGCTCCTTGTGAGCCGGTGAGGCCAGCGCCGATGGAGGCGCGCTCTCTTGCGCCGCCTCTGTCGGAGCGGTTGCGGTCTCATCGAAGCGCTTCTTCCAAGCACCGATGGTCGATCCGTCATACAGCGCTGGATCGGCCAACGTCGTCGGGCCGCCGCTCGGACAGGACGCGGTGCGCCCGGTTTGCGATCCCGGCTTCGGCGGCCTTCCAGCCAGAAAGCCATCGAGGATCTTATTCAGCTGGTCGGCCGTCAGGTCTTCGTAGGTGTCTTTATTGACCTGAACGACGGGAGCGTTGGCGCAAACGCCGATGCACTCGACCTCCTCCCACGACAGCGTACCGTCGGCGTTCGTCTCGTGAGCATGCCCGGCGATGCGGTTCTTGCAGACGGAGATGAGATCGCCGGAGCCGCGCAGCATGCAGGGCGTCGTACCGCAAACCTGGACATGCGCCTTGCTGCCAACGGGCGACAACTGGAACATGGTGTAAAAAGTCGCGATTTCCATGCCGCGGATGTGGGCCATGCCCAACATATCGCAGGTGTATCTGATCGCCGGTTCCGGCAACCAACCGCCAGCCTGTTCCTGGGCGCGCCACATCAGCGGAATGATCGCGGAGGCCTGCTTACCCTGCGGATATTTGGCGATCGTATCCTGAGCCCAGGCGAGATTATCAGCTGTGAAAGCAAACTGCGCAGGTTGCTCAGGATTCAGTCGGCGAACGGCCATTAACGGCTCCCTCGAACGTCAATCCTATGCCGCCGAATTGTAACGGACCGACGTCAGCCAGGACGATTTGCCCCCGCGTTCCGCGTCGATTCATACAGCGACATTAACTCTCAGGCACTCACGCGGTCCAGTACGAGGATCGCGCGAGCAAAGCAAGCTTTTGTCGATCTGTCGCATGCGACAAGTATTGATAGCGATCAACCACTAGGTGCGACGATAAGCGCCGTCTTCTCAGGGCGTGGCGGACGGCGGCGGCGTGATCGATTCCGACGGCAAGATTCCACGCCGCTGCAATGTCTCGGCCGGGCGTTCCGTCGCCCAGCGCCGTTCGGAGAAGCCTAGCGGCACAGCCAGCCAACCCAGCAGCAGAAGGAACGTCGCGATCGGCGCGAGGAAGAGCGCGATCTGCGAACCGACGCGGAGCACGCCAGTCCAAAGTCCGGCGAAGAGAATGCCGAGAGCGATGATCACCCAGCCTCCGTCATCGGCGCCACGCGCCGTCGCGAAGAGCAGTCCCGCGAACAGGCCAACGAGACCGATAAGAACCGGCACGAATGGAATATCGGCCTGCAGGGCTCCCATGGGCCAGCCACGCGTGCGGGCAAACAGGCGGTAGGTCGAGAGGCTCAGGCCCCACCCGAGCGCCGCAACAGCGAGCAGGAAGAGATTGTCGACCATCGGGGCTGCACCGGGAAGCATACGCCACTCCTTCTTCATTGCTGGAAAGTGATGGCAATGTGCCAGGGCTTTGTGACAGACTCCAGCCGTACCTTTGCAGCGTTGAATTTATTGGCTTTCGGCTTTGGCCTTGAGGGCTTCGTTCATGGCCTGAAAGCCCCGTTCGGTCGCAGTGAGAATGCTGCCAACGAAGGGGACCAGCAGGCCGGAGAATTTCTCCGCCTGCGTGAAGCTGGAACCAACGCCATCTTCCAGGATCGTGAAGCGGTGGTCACCCGAGAAGAGACCCGGCACCGGCAGCGATCCTCGCCAGCAGAACACACGTTCTGGCATCAATTCGATGACGACGGGCCTGAACGTCTGAGGTTTGCCGCCGGGTAGAGCAATGACTGTTTCAAGATGGCCGCCCACCCGCTTCTCGCCTTTCAGCGCGACGATGAATGGGTTCCAGGACGGATAAGCCTCGAAATCCATCAACACGGACCAGACGCGCGCCGGGGAGGCCGCGATCCGTATAGATGTCTCGATGGTCCGCATGATGCGTTCTCAGCGATCGATTTCGCCAAACACGATATCGAGTGAACCGAGGATCGCCGAGACGTCGGCCAGCATGTGACCGCGATTGATGTGGTCCATCGCGGCGAGATGCGGAAAGCCCGGAGCGCGGATCTTGCAGCGATACGGCTTGTTGGAGCCGTCGGCGACGAGATAGACGCCGAACTCGCCCTTCGGCGCTTCGACCGCGGCGTAGACTTCGCCGGGCGGCACATGAACGCCCTCGGTATACAGCTTGAAATGATGAATGAGCGCTTCCATCGAGCGCTTCATCTCGGCGCGCGTGGGCGGCACGACCTTTTTGTTTTGCGCGACGTGCGGCCCCTGTCCGCTCGCGGATTTCAGAAGCTCGCAGCACTGCTTCATGATCTTGATCGATTCCCGCATTTCCTGCATGCGGATGAGATAGCGGTCGTAGCAATCGCCGTTCTTGCCGATCGGGATATCGAAATCGAGTTCGGCGTAGCACTCGTAAGGTTGTGCCTTGCGCAGGTCCCAGGCGGCGCCGGAGCCGCGTACCATCACGCCCGAAAAACCCCAGGCAAACGCTTCATCGAGCGAGACAACGCCGATGTCGACGTTGCGCTGTTTGAAGATACGGTTTTCCGTGAGTAGGCCGTCGATGTCGTCGGCTACCTTCAGGAACGGATCGCAAAACGCATAGATATCGTCGATCAGCTTCTCTGGGAGATCCTGATGCACGCCGCCAACGCGGAAGTATTTCGCGTGCATGCGCGATCCCGAGGCGCGCTCGTAGAAGACCATGAGCTTTTCACGCTCTTCGAAGCCCCAGAGCGGCGGCGTCAGCGCGCCGACATCCATGGCCTGCGTCGTCACGTTCAATAGGTGAGAGAGCAGACGGCCGATCTCGGAATAAAGAACGCGGATGAGCTGGGCTCGGCGCGGAACCTCGATTTCGAGCAGCTTTTCCGCGGCCAAGCAGAAAGCGTGTTCCTGATTCATCGGCGCGACGTAATCGAGGCGGTCGAAATAGCCGATCGCCTGCATGTAGGTCTTGTGCTCGATCAGCTTCTCGGTTCCGCGATGCAGAAGGCCGACGTGCGGATCGACGCGCTCGACGACCTCGCCGTCAAGCTCAAGCACCAGACGCAGAACGCCGTGGGCAGCAGGGTGCTGCGGCCCGAAGTTGATATTGAAATTGCGGATCTCGGTCTCAGCCATGATCAAACGGTCCCGCGCGTTATCGGTGCCAGCCTGGCGATCTTCGCCTTCTCGTTAACTCGCCGCTCGAACTTTATCCAGTCGACCACCATACGCTGATGCTCGCCTTCGCCAATCAGGTCGACGCCGTCATGGGCTTTGACATGAAAGTGCAGCCGGCGGCCAGCGACTTTCGTGCATTCCGCCTCGACGGTTACCGTTTGTCCGGGGACTGTGGCCGCCACATGTGAAACGTCTATGTGGATGCCGAGCGACCCTTCACCCTCATCGAGATGGGGCGCTATGACGTGCAGGCAGGTCCACTCCATGAGCCCAACCATAAAGCCCGTCGCGAAGACGGTCGGCATAAGCTGGAACTCAAGCGCCTCCGGATAGAGGTGCGGCACGGTCTTGGTCGCAGGGATTCGATAAGAGAACTGCGCCTTGGCCCCGGCATGAAGCGTGTCTTTCATGACTTCCGCCTCACAGCCGGTCTTTCAAGTTGCGAATGGTGATGAAAAGGCTCGAAGCGGTGCCGGCGACGGCGAAAAGCCCCGCAAAAAAGCTCCAGAAATGCGGTTCGGCCGTTCGTCCGAACAATGGATAGAGCAACTCCGCCAACGCCGAGACGAGCAGCACGCCGACCGGCACGAGAATGGTGCCATAAGGCAGAAAGCGGCAGACGGCGCCGAGCACCAATCCAGCGACCGCGCGAGGCCAGTCGATCATGAACGCGAGAAGCGACATCATGGCGGCTAAGGCAACGCTAAGTTCAAACTGCATTGGAACACTGGCTCTGTGCATCACCGCCATTTCACACCTCCGACAGATTGCAACCGGCAGCGGGTGAGAAGCGAACGTCGCGCCAAATGCCACCAAACTCAAGATCCGGTCTTGGGCGAAAGGCTTCAGAAAGAGCTACGGACCGAGGTGATGACAAAACGAGACCAATGAACGTTTAATACCGGCTAGAGCATGCGAAGCATTCCAGGCTTCAAGACTTGGGGTTCACTTTCTCGTCCCCAGGAAGAACGTGGCTCGGACCTTCCCACGGGCTCTCGAAATCGAAATCGCGAAACTCCTGCGTGAGCTTCACCGGCTCGTAGACGACGCGTTTCTTTTCGTCGTCGTACCGCACCTCGACATAGCCGGTGAGGGGGAAATCCTTTCGCAAGGGATGCCCTTGGAACCCGTAGTCCGTCAGGAGGCGGCGCAAATCCGGATGGCCGGTGAAGCGAATGCCATAAAGATCGTAGGCTTCGCGCTCGTACCAGTTGGCGGCCGGAAAAACGTCGTTGACGCTCGCGACGGGTGTCGCCTCGGCCGTCGAGATCTTCACGCGGAGGCGTTGATTAAGGCGCGGGGACAGCAGGTGATAAACGACGTCGAACCGTTCTGCGCGCTCGGGGTAATCGACGCCGCAGATGTCGATCAGAACCTCGAACTGACACTTCGGATCGTCGCGAAGCTTGGTCAAAACGTCGACGATCTGGTCGCGGGCCACGACAATGGTCACTTCGTCGTGCGCGATGGCCGCGTGTCTCAGCGCGTCACCAGCGGCCGATTTCGCGGCTTCCTCAATCGCCGTCGTTTCCGTCATGCGCAACGATCTCCAGAGAAAGCCGGCGAGCCGGCTTTGGCGACTTCAACGCTGCTAGCGCTCAATCGTGCCGGTGCGGCGTATCTTCCGCTGCAGCAACAAAATTCCGTAAAGGAGCGCCTCGGCGGTCGGCGGGCATCCCGGCACGTAGACATCGACCGGCACGATACGATCGCAGCCGCGGACGACAGCATAGGAATAATGGTAGTAACCGCCGCCGTTGGCGCAGCTGCCCATCGAAATGACGTATCTCGGCTCCGGCATCTGATCGTAGACCTTCCGAAGCGCGGGCGCCATTTTGTTCGTCAGCGTGCCGGCGACGATCATTACGTCCGACTGCCGGGGCGACGCGCGCGGCGCGAATCCGAACCGCTCGACATCGTAGCGGGGCATCGAGGCTTGCATCATCTCGACGGCGCAGCACGCCAATCCGAACGTCATCCACATCAGCGAGCCGGTGCGCGCCCAGGTGATGAGATCATCGACCGTGGTGACGAGAAAGCCCTTATCTGCCAGCTCGTTGGAAACATCTGTGAAGAACGGATCTGAAACAGCCGCGGCCGTGGCGGTGGCCGAAGCGCCCTCGCGCAAACGGTCGAATGTGCGATCGAAGATCAGGCCGCTCGATCCCTCGTTATGAACGATCACTCCCATTCCAGCGCGCCCTTCTTCCATTCGTAAATGAAACCGATGGTCAACACGCCGAGAAATACGATCATCGACCAGAAGCCGAAGATGCCAATGTCCTTAAGGGCAACAGCCCAGGGAAAGAGAAAAGCGATCTCGAGGTCGAAGATGATGAAGAGGATCGAAACGAGATAGAACCGCACGTCGAACTTCATGCGGGCATCGTCGAAAGCGTTGAAACCGCACTCGTATGCCGAGACCTTCTCAGGGTCGGGATTTCGCACGGCGACGAGGAAGGGCGCGATCATCAAGGCGGCGCCAATGAAAAGCGCAACGCCGATGAAAATCGCGATCGGCAGGTATTGCGAAGTCAGATCAATCATCGCAGTGCGTCCGCTAACACGGGAAAGATACCCAGCACTTTTGTCGCGATCCGGTGTTAACCCACGACGTCCCGCGGTGCAACACCCCAGTCCTGACCGCAGCAATGTTTCGAGGCGGTCGCGACCGCCAAGGCCGAAGCAGGGTTTTCAAACGGACGAAGCAGCAAGTTGCATCAGCCGTTGGAGCGGTTGCCTCCTCCGAACATTGCGGGAGGAAGCGGGTCGAGTCCGCATTCAAGCTCGACGGGAACCGCTAAATAGATATCAGTATTCAACATCCAGATTTCATCGAGAACAACTCAATTCAGGATAGAATTCATCCGAGCATTATTTGCCTGATATTGCACTTTCGAGAAAAGAATAAGCACTGTTCAGCCCGCATTCACGCACAAGGGTATTTACTTCGGTCAGTTCTTCAGGGAGCGACCCTCATGAAACCCTTGGTTCTCGCGCTTTCTACTCTTGCCGTTGTCGGCATCACGCCTTTGACCGCGCACGCAGCAGATCTTGGCGGATATGAGGAAGGCTACGTCGAGCGCGGTCCGGTTGTCGAAGGGCCGCCGGTCGAACGCGGCTATTACGATTATTATGACGCTCCGGTCGTCGCATACGGCCCGCGTTATTACCGGCCTTATCCGTACTATGCCGGTTATTACCCCTATCGTTACGGCCCGCGCCCTTGGTATGGCCGCGGCTATTGGGGCGGCCGAGGATATTGGGGTCGCGGCGGATATGGCGGACATTGGGGAGGCCACCGCGGCTGGCGGTGATGCTCCTGCGACAGACCGCGCCAAGTCGTTTCCCTAGAGGGCGAATGCGCGCAAATTTGCAGATAGCCTCGCTGTTGCCCCGACTCTTGAGTTAGGGATGGCTCATGAAAATGAGCCGTTATCTCTGCGAAGGAAAAACAGCGGAACCGCGAGGCCGCGTGCTGCGGCCGATGCGCACCGACTTGGCGGCGTGCCGTGCGGCGCTTGCCGTTCTTCTGGCCTATCTCCAGTTTTTTACGGCGGGAGTTGGCCTCGCACAGGATCAGGCGCCCGGCTCTTCCTCCGCCGCCGAGGCGGCTGGACAAATCGCGGATTTTTTCAGCCAGGTCGGCGATCAGATCTATGAGGACTGTATTTTCGAGCTCTCGCAGGAGCAGATCGAAATCCAGCAGGCGCTGATCGTGGCCTATGTCAAAGCGGGGGCGAGCAGCTCCGTCGCACGGAAGCTTGCGGTCAAGCAAATCCATCCGCCGAAGCTGTCTGCTAAATGCGAGCAGATCCGGCGCATGCCGAAGCAAGCGGCGCCGACGATTGAGGAGGCCCCTTCTCCTGCTCTCCCGGCTGAAAAGCCCGTTATAGCTGCCATTCCGAAGATCCCAGCGAAACCGACAGGCCCCGCCATCAGCGTCGCGAACAAGAAAACGCTGCCGCAATGGGACTGCGCTCCCGGCGTGGACTTCGTGACCATCCAGCTCAACGGCTATGCGCGGAAGCTCACGGGCGGCGAAATTTGTAATCCGTTCGAGGACGTCGTCCACGAGGTATCGCCAGCCGCCAGGAGTTTCCGCCTCGGATATACGATCCGGACGGGTCGGCTGTTCATCGTTTCGGACGATCCGCAGTTGCGTGGCCAGACAATCGCGTGGGCAATCTCGGGACGCGAGATGTGCCGCAACAATCCCGATCCCGACTGTCTCGCGACCCGAGCCGTGGGCCCGCTGCCTCCGGGGGAATATGCCTTCAACTCTCCTATTGGCGATCAACGCATCACCTTCGGACCGAAGACGAAGCGGAATGTCGCCGGCATCTATCTGACGAAGCTTTGGAACAAAGACAAATTCACCGCGCGGCAGACCGCAGCCATTCTCTCGCGCGGGAACATTGCCATTCACGAGCGCCTTAAGGGTGAAATGTCCGAGGCTTGCCTAGGCTTGGAAGCGAAAGGCTGGGCCTATGTCGCGGCCCTCATCAAGAGCGGCCGGGCAACAGGCGTCAACGCCTACGTCGACGAGCCGTACCCGCAGGTCGCGGAGAACCCGCCGATCGTTGTCGCGTCGAGCTTCTCGCTCACCTCGCTGTTCAAGTGAGCATCGGCCGGCTGAGCCTTACGATAGAACGTAAGCCACTGGCTGCAATTCGTCGGGCAGTGGCTTCATGCCGACGAAATCCATCAATTCTCGCTCCACGACTCTGGTCAGCGCCTTGATCGGCAGGCTGTTGTCGGCCGGAGCGAACGGTTCAGCCAGATCGTCGCCAATCGCGTCGAGACCGAAGAAGGTGTAGCTGATGAAAGCCACGATGACGGGCGTTCCCCACCCGAGTTGCGGCGCGAGTGCGAACGGCAGCAGGACGCAGAAAAGATAAACGGAACGGTGAATAAGGAGCGTATAGGCGAAGGGCAAAGGGGTCGACTTGATCCGCTCACACGCGGCCTGGACGCTTGCGATGGCATTCATCCGAATGGCGATTGAGGAATAGCGCCAATCCGACAGCACGCCCGACTTGTTAAGCGCGATCAAATCCGTGCCGATCCGCCTGAGTAGAACGTCACAGATATTCGGACCGGCCGGGACCTCGATCTTCCACTGCCGGATCGCCGCGCTTTCGTCTTCGTCTCGCAATCTCGCCGACAGCGCATTCACATAGGCGATGAGGGGGACGAATAGGCGCTTCTTGGTCTCGTCGTCGAGGTCCGACAACTCCCGTGCAAGCGAACGGACCTGCACCAATAGGTCGCCCCACTGCTTGCGACCCTCCCACCAACGGTCGTAGGCGGCGCTGTTGCGAAAGCTCATGAAGATCGAGATGGCGATGCCGATCAAGCCAAACGGCGCCGTGCCGAGATGGGACATCGGCTCCAGGTGAAAGTCGCCGGTCAGAACGACGACGCACGCCAGCACCGTTATAAACAGACAGCGCCATGCGACCCTCCCCGCGATTGATCCTCGAATTGCGAAAAGAATGTCAAAGAGCGAAGCTTTCGGTCTGACGATCAACGATCTCTCTCCTTGGCGTCCCTTGGGCAAAGCAGCGCGGAAACGATGGGGCAGGGTAGGGAAATCTGGTACCTCACGCCGGGCATTTCGAGCAATTCGGATTTGAAACCCAACCGAAAAGACTCACGCCTCGGTGTCTTAGCTGTCATGCGGCGAAAGCACTGCCTGAAATCTCCCGAGGCAAAATTTCCTAGGAAAATGCGGGGCCATTGCTCCGCTTGGGTCGCCGGGGCGTTTACTCCGCCCACACGCAGAGCGCGAGATACGCGACCTCTCCATCGCACAATCCTTGCGGATCCGGCCGTCCACTGAAATATTCCCGCGACCGAATCGCCTTTGTCAAAATCGTTAGGTGACATTTGACTGAAACAAACACCGCTTCGACGCGCCGTGTGCTGCTCGCAAGCCTCGCGGGCACTGCCATCGAGTTCTTCGATTTCTATATTTATGCCACGGCTGCGGTGCTTGTGTTTCCCGCCCTGTTCTTTCCCAACGCCGACGCCACGACGGCGACGCTCCAGTCGTTCGCTACGTTTTCGATCGCGTTTTTCGCGAGGCCGGTAGGCGCGGTGCTGTTCGGACACTTCGGCGACAGGATCGGGCGCAAGGCGACGCTCGTTGCCGCGCTTCTAACGATGGGGCTGTCGACTATTGCGATAGGGCTTTTGCCGACTTATGCGTCGGTTGGAGTTTGGGCGCCGTTTCTTCTGGCTATGTGCCGCTTTTTTCAAGGTCTGGGGCTCGGCGGCGAATGGGGCGGCGCCGTTCTGCTGGCGACCGAGAACGCACCGGGGTCGCGCAAGGCTTGGTTCGGGATGTTTCCCCAGCTCGGCGCGCCGATCGGCTTCCTTTGCTCGAGTGGCATCTTTCTCTTGATTACCGAGACGATGACGGACGCGCAGTTCATGTCGTTCGGCTGGCGCATTCCGTTCCTCGCGAGTGCTCTTCTCGTTGTCGTCGGGCTATATGTCCGCCTTCGCATCTCTGAAACGCCGGCCTTCAAACGCGCGATGGAGAACGACGAACGCGTGGCAGTACCCTTGCTTAGCGTCTTCTCTCGCCACGCGTTGCTTCTCCTCCTAGGGACCTTCGCGGCGCTCGCGACGTTCGTGTTGTTCTACTTGATGACAGTCTTCGCGCTGAGCTGGGGCATAAGCTCGCTCGGTTACACGCGGCAACAGTTCCTGCCCATTCAGATGCTCGGCGTCGTCTTCTTCGGTTTGACGATCCCGCTCTCGGCGTGGCTCGCGGATCGTTTTGGTCGGAAAGCGGTCCTACTCTCCGCAACAGCGCTGATCGGAATTTTTGGACTGATGTTCCAGCCGCTGTTTGGATCTGGAGATACGATGAGCGTGATTACGTTCATGATCCTCGGCCTTGCGCTCATGGGCCTGACGTATGGCCCGCTCGGGACCGCGCTGTCGGAGCCGTTTCCCGTCGGCGTTCGCTACACGGGCGTTTCACTGGCCTTCAATCTCGCCGGAATTTTTGGAGCGTCGCTCGCCCCCTATATCGCGACCACGCTGGCGAAAGACTACGGCATCGAAGCTGTCGGCCTTTATCTTGCGGGGGCCGCGCTAATCACCTTCCTGGCCCTCATCGGACTGGGCCGCTTCGCGAGCGCGCCGGAGCGGAGTGCTCCGCCTCTCTCCAGCGAACAACCGGTCTGAACTCTGACGCGTCTCGGACCGATCATCGGTTCGAGACGTGACCGACTGAACACGGCGGGGACAATCGATTTCGTCTCGACAGATCCGGTAAAATTGAATTTTCCATCTATACTCATCATTCGCCACGAGTCCGCATAGCGCATCGCAGCGACGTATTCGATTGACTATCCAAGCCCCCCGAAAGAAAGTCCGTGCCGTTAAAGGACCCGCATAGGACGCGTATAAAGCCGTGCTCGAACGGCGGAGGGGCGAATGAGTGTATTCCTTCGATCTTGGCTGTCGTTTGCACTTTTCGCGTTGATCGCGGCTGCACCGGCGATGGCGGACGATCAGAAATTTACGAAGCAGCAACTCGATCAGATGCTGGCGCCAATCGCCCTCTATCCCGATGATCTTCTTTCGAATGTTCTTATGGCGGCGACCTATCCGCTCGACGTCGTAGAAGCGGAGCGCTGGCGCAGCGATCCGGCCAACGCCTCTCTGCAGGGAGATGCACTTGTCGCCGCGCTCAAATCCAAGACCTGGGACCCGAGCATCAAAGCGCTTGTGCAATTTCCCGACGTTCTCAAGATGATGAGCGACCAGCTCGACTGGACACAGAAAGTCGGCGACGCCTTCCTCGCTCAGCAAAACGATGTGATGAATGAAGTCCAGGTCCTGCGGGCAAAAGCCGACGCAAGCGGACATCTTCGCAGCAACTCCCAACAGACCGTCACGCAGGACGACGGTTCATACGTCATTCGGCCTGCCGATCCGGAGACCGTCTATGTGCCGGTCTATGAGCCTTCCGTCGTCTATGGCTCCTGGTGGTATCCAGATTATCCGCCGGATTATTGGGGATACCCCGGCGCCTCGTTTGTCGACGGCTACTTTTGGGGTGCGGCAGGCGTTGCGATTGCCGGCGGCATCTGGGGCTGGAACCACTGGAACTGGCGCGACCGCCACATCGATATCAACGTGAATCGCTGGAATTCGATCAATGGCAACCGAACCCGCGTCACGAACAACGTCTGGAAGCACGATGGCAATCATCGCTGGCGCGGACAACATGGCTCGAAGGACTTCAACCGAGCCGATATTGAGCGCCGCCTGCAAGGCACCGATCATTCCGCGCTGAACCGGAAATTCGATCACGGCGCCCAACTTCGGCGGAATGGGCGAAACTTCGAGAAGGCTCGCGCGCGGAACCCGCAAGCGGTTCGCCGCCGCGGCAACGGCGGTGGAAACGCCCGGAATTTCGTGCGGAGAGGCGGAGGCCACGCGGCCCGGCCGGCACACTTCAGGCGTCCCGCAGCCCACCATCGCGGAGGAGGCGGCGGCCGGCGCGGAGGACACCGGCGCTAAAGCCGACCACAGCTCAGACGAAAAAGAAAAGGCCCCGGAGACAGTCCAGTCTCCGGGGCCTTCATTTCAAGTTGAACGTTCAAGCGTTACCGGCGGTCGTCGAAATCGCCAAGACGGTTGAAGCAATCCTGCAGTTGCTCGGCGCGTCCCCGTTGCTCATCGAACACCGCACGGCGGGGCGCCCAGCGGCACCACTGAAAATGCCCACGCAAATCGCCGTCCCAACGCGGTCCGCGGAATCCGCACCTGAAGCGATTATTCGCGTCTGCCTGGACCTGAGCGATGCGAGCGTAGACTTCGCAGCTTGCGCGCTTGCCCTCGACATCCCCGCGTCGATCATTGGGACCGAACTTGAACGAAAAACCACGGTCGTCCAGGCGGAGGGTTTGAGACTGTGCGGACGCAGCCGACAGAAGAACCCCGGCCGCCGCCAAACCCATCACAAAAAAGCGCATTGAATTCACCTCGTTTGGTAGTTTACGGCGTTCCCATAACGCCCGATTATGGCCGCCAGATTGCGTCGAGACGGCCAACGTTTGCTTTTGCGTTGTCCGAATGTTGCTGGATTGCGTTCAGCCGGCCTCTCCGCAGCGAATTCCGCGGCCGCCGCTCCCTAAGGGCTTTGACCTAGATCAGCATCCGCTCCGTCGCCCGTGGTATCGGGATTGGGCACTCGGGAGGCCGGGCCATCGGCTTGCGTCCTCCACGGCTGAATCGGGACGGAATAAAAGTGGACAGCGACGCATCTCCGACGGCCCTTCTGACGATCTCGACGGCCGACGCGACAACGATGGTGGCGAGCAGCAGCTGGACGTCGCAAAACGCGAAAACCTTAGACCGCACGATTGGGGAATTGTTAGCCCGAACTGGCGGACAAACGGCGCTCACACTCGACATGCACGACATCGACTCCTTCGATACATTCGGGGCGTGGCAGCTAGCCCGCCTCACCAAGGAATTGAAGACGCGCGGGCAGGCGCTCACGATTATCGGCCTCGAAAAGCGATACGATGTTCTGTTTGACGCTGTTCGGGAGGCGAGTGCGCGCGCAGACAGCATCGCCTCCAAGCCACGAAATGAATTTTTTGGCCTCGCGGCCATCGGCGAGGCGGTGACCGGTTGGGGAAAAGGCTTTCTCCTGTTGCTCGACATGGCGGGCGCCGTATGTGCCGCCGCCTTCAGGGCGCTGCTGAAGCCATCGAGCTTCCGTTTGACCTCAGCCATCAACCAGCTCGACCGCGTGGCTTGGCAAGCCATCCCGATCATTTTGCTGATTACCTTTCTGATCGGCGCAATCATCGCCCAACAGGGCTTCTTTCATTTCAGAAAATTCGGCGCCGACGACTACGTCGTCGATATGGTCGGTATTCTCGTCTTGCGTGAAATCGGCGTTCTGATCGTCGCGATCATGGTCGCGGGCCGGTCGGGAAGCTCTTACACGGCCGAGCTCGGTTCGATGAAGATGCGCGAAGAGATCGATGCGTTGCGCACCATGGGGTTCGATCCGGTCGACGTGCTGATCCTTCCGCGCATTGTCGCACTCGTCATCGGCCTTCCCCTCCTCACTTTCCTCGGATCGATGTCGGCACTCTACGGCAGCGAACTCGTCGCGTGGCTCTACGGCGGCATGAGCCCCGAGATCTATATCGCCCGTCTCAAGGAGGCGATCTCGCTCACGCATTTCAAAGTTGGAATCATAAAAGCGCCGTTCATGGCTTTCGTTATCGGCATCGTCGCGTGCACCGAGGGTCTGAAAGTCGGGGGAAGTGCTGAGTCCCTTGGGTTGCGGACGACCTCATCGGTCGTCACCGCCATCTTCCTCGTGATCGTGCTCGACGGACTTTTCGCGATCTTCTTCGCTTCGATCGGAATGTAACGGATGGCGGTCTCAAAGAACGAACCTGTTCTCAGCGTCCGCGATCTTGTTGTCGCGTTTCGCGAACGTAACGTGCTCGACCACCTTTCTATGGATGTCCGCCCCGGAGAAATCCTAGGTCTGGTCGGCGGCTCGGGCAGCGGCAAGTCCGTGCTTCTTCGCACGATCCTCGGACTACTGCCGAAGCGCTCTGGCACTATCGAGGTGTTTGGCGAAGATCTTGACCGGGTCGACGACGAGACGAAGCGAAAGCTTCAGCGGCGGTGGGGTGTTCTCTTTCAGAACGGTGCGCTTTATTCGTCATTGACGGTGATGCAAAATGTACAGTTTCCGATGCGGGAATTCCTGCGGCTGCCGGAACACCTGCTCGATGAGATTGCGGCGACGAAGCTGGCGATGGTCGGTCTTTCCCGGCGCGACGCGAACAAACTTCCCTCCGAGCTTTCGGGCGGCATGACGAAACGCGTCGCGATGGCCCGCGCGCTTGCGCTTGATCCGGAGGTCGTCTTCCTCGACGAGCCGACGTCGGGTCTCGATCCGATTTCAGCGGGCGACTTCGATACTCTCATCCGCACGCTGCAACAGACGCTCGGCCTGACGGTCTTCATGATCACGCACGATCTGAACAGTCTCCACACCGTTTGCGATCGTATTTCGGTTCTTGCGGACGGGAAGATCGTCGCCGATGGACCTATCTCGACCATGCTCGCGAGCGAGCACCCGTGGGTCAAATCCTATTTCCGCGGCCAGCGGGGACAGCTTCTCGAACGTTCACGCCAACAGACACCGGCTTGAGGCACTACAATGGAAATCCGCGCTCGTTACACACTGATTGGCCTATTCACGCTGGCGACTGTCGCGGCTGCGTTTGCGTTCGTCTATTGGCTGAACCATGCGGGCGGCCTGACGCAGCAGACGCTCTATCGCGCTCGCTTCGACAATTCCGTGTCGGGGCTGCTGAAAGGTTCGGCCGTACTGTTCAACGGGATTCGAGTTGGCGAAGTGGTCGCACTCGACCTCGCGGCCGACGATCCAAAACAGGTCACGGCCATGATGTCGGTCGACAACACGACGCCGGTCCGCTCCGATACGAAGGTCGGAATTGAATTCCAAGGCCTCACCGGCTCGCCTGTTCTATCGCTCCGCGGCGGCGTCGCGAACTCGCCGCCCGTGGTTTCGACCGACAATCAACCGGCCATGCTCGCGATCGATCCGGACGCTACGCAAAACATTACTCAATCCGCGCGGAGCTTGGTGCGCAGGATCGACGACGTGATCGACGAAAACCGCGAACCACTGAAAGCGCTGATAGCGAACATCAACACGTTCTCCGCTGCACTTGCGAAGAATTCGGACAAGGTCGATGGCATCCTTGCAGGTCTCGAACGCATGACCGGCGGCGGCAAGAAGGCGAATGTTCCCATCGTCGATCTCCTGCCAGTGCAGAAATTTCCAGGACTGACGAAAATTCCGGAAGGCCAGCTTGCAGTCCCGGAACCTGACGTCGTGGGCAGCGTCTTCAACGACCAGGTTGCCGTTATGACGCCGTCCGGAAATCGCTCCACCGCCATCGATGCCAAATGGCCGGATACACTCAGCCGCGTCTTTCAATCCCGCGTGGTGCAGAGCTTCGAGAACGCGGGTTATATGAAGGTCATGGGACATCAGCCTGACTCGCTCAAAGTGGACTATCAGCTGATGATCGATCTGCGCAGCTTTCAGATCATAGCGTCGGACTCTCCAACCGCCGAAATATCATTCTCCGCGAAGATCGTCAGCGATAGCGGACAGATCCTTGGCGCCAAGCTCTTCAGCGCCAGCGTTCCTGCTGTTATCGCAGACGAGGCCAGCGTTGCGGCGGCGCTAAACAAAGCCTTCGACAAAGTCGTTGGCGAACTCGTCGTCTGGGCGTGCACGACCGCTTAGGCCCGCGGAATACGTTGTGGATCGTGGGGCTCGCAAGCCTCAGGGTCTTCGACTGCTCGAGGCGCTAGTGCCGGTTTTCGCTCGCCAAATTTCGCAAATATCAACGACGCTAACCGATCAACTCCGCCACCAATATTACACCCGCTTGTCACATATCCGGGATAATTGAGCCTCCGAGCAGCCCCTTATCATCCGATCACGGACATACGGGGCGCGCTTCTATTCTTACTGGGGGGACTACCTGATGAAGTCGAAATATCTGCTCGCCGCCGCAGCGGTGATGATCGCCATGAGCGCAACGCCTGCGGCTTATGCCGGCAAGGCCAAAGCCCACAAGCACAAGGGCCACCACAAGGCTCACCACATCAAGGGTTGGAAGGCCTGCAAGGGCACCTACAAATATCTCAAGGGCGGCAAGTGCCTCGACGCCCGCGACAAGAAATCGAAATAACGTTTAATCGAGGGGGCCAGGCGCTGCGTTGGACGCCTGGTCTCATCCTCGCTAGAGGCGAAAGCACTCAAAGAAAATTCGAAGCCATTGCGGGTGATTGATCGAGCGCGTGGCCGATATATTCCAGAGCCGCCCGCACCTGTTCGAAATCAAGTGGACCGCCGAGACAGATACGGACCGCTTCAGGCGGCTCGATGCCAACGCAAAAAGCGTCGCTGGCGACAATTCCAATGGATGCCGACCGCGCCGTCTGCCCGATGAAAGCCGATCGGGTCCAGGGCTTCGGTAGATTGACCCAAATATTGAAGCTCGACGGGTCCGCCTCGAAGCTTCCAGGCCGCAGAATTTCGGAGGCGAGTTGCTGACGCGCCTGCGTCGCAATACGGATCGACTTCAGAATAGCATCCGCCGTGCCGTCTTCGATCCAACGCGTCGCGAGCGCGACCGTCAGCGGCGATGCCATCACCGTCGCGGCCCTGATAGCCGCGCCGACGGACCAGCCGGCTTTCGTATCCGGCGCGATCACGTAGGCCATCCGAAGGCCCGCGCCGAGACATTTTGCCAGCCCAGCGATGTGCCAAGTCAGCTCCGGCGCTAATGCCGCGAACGGAGGCGGCGGATTAGGAGCAACAAAGCCGTATGCATCGTCTTCGACGATTGGCAGTCCATAGCGGCGCGCGACGGCCGCGATCTCTGTCCGGCGTTCTGCGGAGATCGTCCGCGTCGTCGGATTTTGCAGCGTCGGATTGAGATAGAGCGCCTTAGGCTTGTGCTTCGAGCAGGCCTCCTCGAGTGCCGTTGCATCGATGCCTTCCTGGTCCATCGGAATGCCGACAAGCCGTAGACCGAGCTGCGCGCCTATGGTCTTCATGCCCGGATAAGTGATGGCCTCACACAGCACCACGTCTCCGGGCTGCGCCATCGTGCTGAAAATGCCGAGCATCGCTGGATGGGCGCCGGGCGTGATGAAGAGGCGGTCGTTCGAGGGGACGAGTGCCCGCCGCCCAAGCCAGTTCGACGCCGCCTCCTTCGCGATCCGCGAGCCGCCGAAGTTCTGATAGCGAAGCAGCGCCACGATATCCTGGCCGATCCATTCAAGACCGGCCTGCATACGATCGAGAAGCGCTGGATCGTCAGGTTCGGGCGGCAAATTCATCGTCAAATCGACGAAATCTTCGCGCGGCTGCGAGGGCGCCCTGCTGCGCTGTCCTTGCGCCATCACGAATGTGCCCTGACCGACACGCGACTCGATGAACCCGCGCTTCTGCGCCTCGACATAACCGCGAGCGACAGTCGTGAAATCGAAGTTCAACCGGCGGGCCAGCTCGCGCTGAGGCGGCAAACGATCACCCGAGTTCAGACGGCCGGAACGCACGTCTGCCTCGATCGCATCGGCAATGGCCAGGTACCGTGCTTTCTCGCGTGTCGAGAGATCGGGAAGCCAGTTCGTCACGTCCAAGACAATCACCCGTTTTGCGCGTCAATCAATTCTGTTTCCCGCAAGGAGATTTCGCAAGGCCGAGCCTCGGCAGCAAGCAAATTACGCGGAACGTAGATCCCTTAGGCAACAACCGACCACATCGCCCAAACGGTCAGCATTGCGCTCCTAGGTTGTGCATCAGCCAGACAAATTGAATGTATCATTGATTGCATATTTTATGCAATCGCCTGCATTTTCGTGATGCAGTCAATCTGGCACGGCGGTTGCTAACCATGGCCTTCAGATGTTCGCCCGCTGGGAGGCATCCCCATCAACCGAGGAAATAGGAGTGGCCCATGCCAGCCGTAACGAAGCCCGCCAATCAGAAGGGTGATTACCTCGTCGATTACGAGGAGAAGGTGTTCGAAGACGTCAAGGCGGACCCCGGCGAAAAGGCGCTAGTGACTTTTCACACCGTAGCGTTCGAGGGCTCGATTGGCTTCGTGAACCTGCTGCAGGCGACGCGCCTCTTGCGTAAGGGCTTCGAAACGTCCGTTCTGCTTTATGGCCCCGGCGTCACTCTCGGCGTACAACGCGGCTTCCCGACGCTCGGCGACGAAGCATTCCCCGGCCATCAGAACTTCAACAACCAGATCGTCAAGTTCATGTCCGAGGGCGGCAAGGTCTATGCCTGCCGCTTCGCGCTGCAGGCGCTCTACGGCCACGGCGAACCCTCGCTCATTCCGGGCATCCGGCCGATCAGCCCTCTCGACGTTCTTGATCTCGTGCTGCTTCACCGCAAGGCCAACGCCTTCATCCTCGACACCTGGACTCTCTGACGCCGTCCTCACCGGAGAAGCTGTCAATGGCTGAGAAAAACGTCGTCCGCGCCGCAGCCGTCCAAATTGCTCCCGACATCGAGACGCCGGAGGGCACCGTTCAGCGCGTTCTCAATGCGTTGGACGAAGCCAGCGGCAAGGGCGCGAACCTCGTGGTGTTTCCCGAGACGTTCGTGCCTTGGTACCCGTACTTCTCGTTCGTCCACCCACCGGTACTCACGGGACGCGAACATCTTCGGCTTTACGAAGACTCCGTCGTCGTGCCCGGTCCTGTAACGGACGCCGTTGCAGCCTCTGCCCGGAGAAGCAACTGCGTGGTCGTGCTCGGCATCAACGAGCGCGACCATGGCTCGCTCTACAATACGCAACTTGTATTCGACGCCGACGGCTCGTTGCTGCTGAAGCGTAGAAAGATCACGCCGACCTATCATGAGCGCATGATCTGGGGTCAAGGAGATGGCTCCGGCCTGAAGGTTGTCGAGACCGCCGCCGGGCGTCTCGGCGCGCTTGCCTGCTGGGAGCACTACAATCCCCTCGCCCGCTACGCGCTGATGGCACAGCATGAAGAGATCCATGCCGCGCAGTTCCCGGGGTCGATGGTCGGGCCGATCTTCGCCGATCAGATCGAAGTTACGATCCGCCATCACGCGCTGGAATCGGCCTGCTTTGTCGTCAACGCTACCGGCTGGCTGACAGATGCGCAGATCTCGGCAATTGCGAAAAACGAAGGATTGGAAAAGGCGCTTCGCGGTGGCTGTATGACGGCGATTATTTCACCGGAAGGCAATCACGTCGTGCCGCCGTTGACTTCGGGCGAAGGCATTCTCATCGCCGATCTCGACATGAACCTCGTCCTTAAGCGCAAGCGCATGATGGACTCCGTCGGCCACTATGCCCGGCCGGAGCTTCTGAAACTCTTTCTCGACGATAGACCCGCCGTGCCTCTGCGCATGGCTTCGGATGACGCAACCGCCATCGGTGGAGGATCGAGCCATGAAACCTATGCCCCGAACGCAAACGTCGACGTTGCCGACAGAGCGCCCGGCCGCGATCTCTGCCGCTATTACACCGAAGGCCGCCTCCAAGGTCCCGCAGATCGCTGAGCAGGAACTCATCAACGAGCTTCAAACGTTCGGTGCGCGCCTCGTCGAGCCGAAGGCCGGCGCGGAAAGCCGTCGCGGAGGTGCGGGGCCGTCCGATCACAAGGCGATGACGATCGGCGATGCGACCGTGATGGTGCCAGTCCATAACGCACCGGCATTCGAAAGCCCGTATCTGATCGAGCGCCCTGGCACGAACGGAAAAAGCCGTATCAAACGCGACGGCGTCGATATTGGCGAAATCAGCTTTCCGCTACGGCCGCGCTTCTATGATCTCGCGACAGCAGACGGCATTCCCTATTCCAAGATCGCGGTGCTGCACGGCCGTGACGTGCTGGCGACAACGGTGCTGCAGACGTGCATTCGCTATCAGAGCCGGACGAAGACGTGTCAGTTCTGCTCAATCGGCCAATCTCTCGCGGCAAAGCGCACCATCGAGCGTAAAACGCCCGCACAACTTGCGGAAGTTGCCAAAGCGGCCGTCGAGCTGGATGGCGTGAAGCATATGGTTATGACGACGGGCACGCCGCCGAGCAGCGACCGAGGCGCGGCAATCCTCGCGGAAAGCGCAGCCGCCGTGAAAGCCGCCGTCGATCTTCCCATTCAGGCGCAATGCGAGCCGCCCGACGACGATAGTTGGTATCAGCGGCTGAAGGACAGCGGCGTCGATGCCCTGGGGCTTCATCTCGAAGCCGTGACGCCGGAAATTCGCGCCGAGATCATGCCGGGCAAAGCGCAGGTCTCTCTGGAAAAATATTATCAAGCCTTTGCCGCCGCCGTGCCTGTATTCGGACGGGGCCAGGTCTCAACGTACATTCTCGCCGGACTCGGCGACACACGCGAAGCCATTCTCGAAACCAGCGAGAAGCTTATCACGCTCGGCGTCTATCCCTTTGTTGTGCCCTTCGTGCCTATCGCGGGAACGCCGCTCGAAAGCCATCCGACACCGACAGCCGACTTCATGCGCGGGATTCTCGAGCCGCTTTCGATGATGCTTCGGAAAGCGCAATTACTGTCGGGCGACATCAAGGCCGGATGTGGAAAGTGCGGGGCGTGTTCCGCACTCTCGAGCTACGAGCGGAGGGCGATGGCATGATCCTCGAACCTGTGCCGCCGTTCTTTGCCAGCGAATACCGCGTGAAGTTCGCGACAAATCGCTTCGAGCTGCAGGGCGCCGAGGATCTTCGCCGTCAGGTCTTCTGCGGAGAGCAGAAAATATTCGCGGACCACGATCGCGACGACATCGACCGGCACGCCATTCCTATCGTGGCGCTCACTTCACTCGGCATCGTCACGGACGAAGTCGTCGGCACAGTGCGCATTCACGAGGCCGCGCCCGGCGTTTGGTGGGGATCGCGTCTCGCAGTCACCCAGAAGTATCGCAAGGTCGGAGCGTTGGGATCGGCGCTCATCCGCCTTGCCGTTTCATCCGCCCACGCACGCGGCTGCCAGACGTTTCTGGCAAACGTCCAATATCAAAACGTGAAGTTGTTCGAGCGCATGCACTGGCGATCCTTATCGGAAATCGAACTTCACGGCGTTGCGCATTATCGGATGCAGGCCGATCTCGATTTTTACCCTCCTCTCGAAGATGCCGCGACGGGCTTTCTCGTCCGCCCACGAAAGGTCGCGGCATGACGCTCGCGCCCGGCATAGCCGCTCTGGCTGATCAGTTACGAAGTAGTCGCGCGTTCGCCGCGAAGCGCGCTGTTGCAACGATTGCCGGGCAACTCAACCTCAATCAAGTAGCCGTGGCCGCGGTGGGCGACGATTGCGCCGCTATTCCGGACGGCGACGGGCATTTACTTTTCGCAATCGAAGGCTTTTTGAGCGAGTTCGTCGCGAGCGATCCGTGGTTCGCCGGCTGGTGCGGGATCATGGTCAATCTCGCCGATGTCGCGGCCATGGGCGGACGACCCATCGCCGTCGTCAATTGCGTTCTGGCTTCGAACGCGGACGAAGTCGATCCCATTCTTGCCGGAATGAAAGCCGCGTCCGAGACATTCGGCGTTCCGATTGTCGGCGGCCACACCTGCACGAGCGGCAGCGATGGTCAACTGAGCGTTGCGATCCTGGGCCGCGCGAAGAAACTTCTCACGTCCTTCGATGCGGTCCCCGGCGATCATCTGGTCGTCGCCATTGACTTGCGCGGGCGCTATCGCGAACGGCATTCCAATTGGGAAGCTGCTACGGATGCGCCGCCGGAGCAGCTCCGCGCTTGTTTCGAGCTTTTGCCGACGATTGCAGAACTCGGCCTTTCAAAAGCCGCCAAAGACATCAGCCAAGCGGGAATCGTCGGCACCGCCATCATGCTTGCGGAATGTTCCGGCGTCGGCGTCGCCATCGAGCTGGACAAAATTCCGAGACCACCCGGCGTGCCGCTCGAGCGTTGGTTGCAAACATTTCCGAGCTTCGGCTTCATCGTTTCAGTCGCGCCGCAAAATGTTGAAAAAGTTGTCGCGCTGTTTGCGGCGCAGGGCGTCTCAGCGGCAGACGCGGGACTTATCACAGCCGAACACGACGTGAAGATATCCAGTGGCGACAGTCGCGAAATCGTCTGGGATCTCGCGACGTCCCCTCTTCTCGGATTGGGCCGCAGTGGGATGACGCCATGAAAAGCTCTCCGCTGAAGATCGCGCTGCTCACGCACTCCACGAACCCGCGCGGCGGCGTCATTCATACATTGGAACTTGCCGACGCATTGACCAGACTTGGGCATCTCGCGGTCGTCTTTGCACCTGGCGCACGCGAACGCGGCTTTTTCCGTCAAACGCTCTGTCCGACGGTCGTTGTTCCCTCCACGCCAACTGCGGGTACATTGCACGATGTCGTACTCGCGAAGATTGGCGACTACGTGAACCACTTTGCAGATGGCCCGCATTTCGACTTCGACGTCTGGCACGGCCAAGACGGGATTTCGGCGAACGCGCTGCTTTTCCTGAAGCGTCGCGGTCGCATTCCCGCGTTTGCGAGAACGGTTCATCATATCGATACCTTTGCCGATCCTCGCGTTGCCGAACTCGAGAAAGAAAGCATCGAGCAGGCGGACCATCTTTTCGCCGTTAGCAAAGTCTGGCAGGAGGAAATCGAGAAGCGCTTCCAGCGTTTTGCCAATCTCACGGGAAACGGTGTTGACGTCTTTCATTTCAATCCTACGCCAAACGAGCATCACGACGCCGAGTTGCGCGACACTTTCGTACGCGGGGATGGACCCGTTTATCTCGCGATCGGCGGAATCGAGGCACGCAAGAATACGATCGGCATTCTGGCGGCCTTCGTTCAATGTCGCGCGCAAAATCCGGACGCGCGGCTGATCATCGCCGGGGGCGCCAGCCTTCTCGACCACGCGTCCTATCGGCAAGAGTTCGAGCATATTTTAAAGCTTGCTTGTTTGCCGGAAGGCGCTGTCGTCGTCACGGGCCCCACCCCGCATCATTTGATGCCGTCCCTTTATCGCCGCGCCTCGGCGCTCGTCTTTCCTTCGCTTAACGAAGGCTTCGGCCTGGTCGTTCTCGAGGCGCTTGCCTGCGATGTCCCGGTTGTTACATCGCGCATTCGTCCCTTCACGGATTTCCTGTCCGAAGACGATGTGCACTGGTGCAATCCTAAAGACAGCACCTCGATCGCAGAGGCCATGTTGTCAGCCGCGAAAAGCCGATCTCGCTCCGAGCTGATCGATCGGCGATTAGGCGTTGCGAAGAGGCATAACTGGACGACCATCGCGCTCGCTCATCTCCCCATTTATGAAGCCATGAAAGAAGGTTGCCATGCCTGAAATGAATTTCGTCATCCGCTGGCCGGACGATACGACCGAGACCTGCTATTCGCCGTCTCTTATCATCAAAGATTATTTCGCACCGGGCGAGAGCTATCCGCTCGCTGACTTCGTAGACCGCGCACGAACCGCCCTCAATATCGGCAGCGAACGCGTCGGGGAAAAATACGGCATGGCCTGTGGGCACGCCCTCTCCCAGATCGTCGACATCGAACAAAGGTCGGCAGATTTTATCGGCAAATCCGATGCGCTTGTTACCGTCATCTCGTTTAGCGAATAGCCGCCGACACGTCATCCATTTCTGAAGGCAACGCCATGAGCACCTCATACCAAGGAAATCATTATCCCGTCGCGATCATCGGCGGCGGCCAGGCCGGCCTGTCGCTGAGCTGGTATCTGAAGCAGCGCGGCATAAGCCACATCGTGTTCGAAAAACATAAGGCGGTTCACACGTGGAGCAGCGAACGCTGGGATACGTTCTGCCTCGTCACGCCGAACTGGCAGTGCCAGCTTCCCGGCCATCCGTATAAAGGGGCTGATCCCGATGGTTTCATGGTCCGTGATGAAATCATCGATTATGTGCAGGGTTTCGTCAAAGACCTTGATCCGCCGATCAGGGAGGGCGTGACGGTCAATCGCGTAACAGGAACCCCGGACGGCGGCTTCGTCGTCGAAACAAGCTACGGGACATATACGGCAGATCAGGTGGTGATCGCGACGGGCGGGTATCAGATCCCGATTGTTCCGGCCTACGCGAAGGCGATCGACGCAAGCGTGTTGCAACTTCACTCTTCGCTCTATCGCAATGCGCAATCGTTGCCCGAGGGTGCGGTACTCGTCGTCGGCAGCGGGCAATCGGGTGCGCAGATCGCTGAAGATCTTCATCTCGCCGGACGTAAGGTGCACCTATGCGTCGGGGACGCCCCTCGCGTCGCTCGCCGCTATCGCGGCAAGGATGTCGTGAAATGGCTCGACGATATGAACTACTATGAAATGTCGGTGAAAGAGCACCCGTTGAGGCAGGGCGTGCGCGACAACACCAATCATTACGTTACGGGTCGCGACGGCGGCCGCGACATCGACCTCCGCAAGTTCGCGCGCGAAGGTATGGAGCTTTATGGCAAGCTTACGGGCCTGCAGAATGGCAAACTTCTGCTCGCCCCAGACCTCGAACGCTACCTTGACAACGCCGACAAAACGTCGGAATCGATCAAGGATAGCATCGATGCATTCATCACCAAGAACGCAATTCAAGCGCCGATCGAGCCACGATACAACGCGCTCTGGGCGCCGAAAGCGGAACGCAGCGAACTCGACTATCGCGCGGCGGGTATCACGTCGATCATCTGGTGCATTGGCTTCCGCGCGGACTTCAGTTGGATCAAGCTTCCTGTTTTAGATAATCGCGGCTCGCCCGTGCACGATCGCGGCATCACGGATGTTCCAGGACTCTATTTCCTCGGGCTTCCCTGGCTGCACACGTGGGGATCGGGGCGCTTTTCCGGCATCGCGCGCGACGCCGAGTATCTGAGCAGCGAAATCCACGCTTTGGCAAAGAACCCGTCGAAGGCCGGTTCACTCTGCTCCGCGTTCCTCACCCAGCATCAAGTTAGCGCCGCTTAAATTCATTTCTCACGTCCGAGTTGCATGCACGCAGCAGGCTCTTGAAGGAGCCTTCCGCGAACTCGGTGCTGCCGGGATCACTCCAATCGAGCGCTGGCCGTTCGATCGTTTTCCTTTGCGCGTCTATTGCGATGCGATTTCGAAAGATCGTTCGTCTTTCGATGTCCATATTCGGACGTCTTTAATCGCTCGGATGCTTCGAGCAGCGTCGGGATGTTTACCAATGTGATCCGAATTGCGACTTTCGCGTTGCGCGAAAAAACGTCTTGCGCCGACTAATTCTACCGTCAGACTACAAATCATCAACGATCAATGGCAACGAAGCATCTTCCGCTCGGATGGGTTCCGTGAACAGGGTATTCGCTGAGGCGACACGAACCGAGATGCTGCAATTCCTGACGCGGCTAGGCGCAAACGCCGGTATTTCTGCACGCGCTTCTCTTCCCGCATTGCTTTTCGGACTTCGGATGTGGGTGTCCGTTTGCCTCGCTCTCTACGTGGCATTCAAGCTCGAACTTAACAACGCGTATTGGGCCGGCACCACTGCCGCGCTCATGTGTCAGCCTCATCTCGGTGCATCGCTGCGCAAGGGATGGTTTCGCATGCTCGGAACCATTATCGGCGCAGTCATGATCGTCGCGCTCACGGCCTTATTCCCCCAGGATCGAGCGGCATTTCTTCTGTCGCTTGCACTGTGGTGTTCTGCATGCGCGCTGGTCGCGACGTTGTTGCGGAACTTTGCATCGTACTCGGCCGCGCTGGCAGGTTTCACGGCGGCGATCATCGCAACAGACCAGCTCGGCTCAGTCGGAGGATTGAACGGCGATGCCTTCATGCTCGCGATATTCCGGACAAGCGAGATCATCATCGGCATCGTGTGTGCCGGCGTCGTCCTAGCCGCAACGGATTTCGGAGGAGCACGGAGACGTCTCGCCGCGTTGCTGGCTGATCTGACGACCGATATTGCGAATGGCCTGACTGCGACATTGCAAGCTGGGCCGGACAATTTTTCTTCACAGCCCATTCGCCGCGACCTTACTCGCCGCGTCATCGCGCTGGATCCCGTTATCGACGAAGCCATCGGAGAATCCGCGGGCATTCGGTATCATTCCTCGATATTGCGCGCGACCGTCGACGGCTTGTTCTCGGCGCTGGCCTCATGGCGCGGACTCGCAACCCGGCTCACGAGCATGGATCGCGCCTCTGCTCGTAATGAAGCCGACGCGATCCTTGCCAAGATCCCCGCCGTGCTTCGCGAACCGCAGCAGCAAGACGAGCCTGGGCGCTGGATGTCCGATCCCGTCCGATTGCGGAATAGCTATGAATCGATGGCCCAAACGCTGGCGGAGGAAAAGGTCACCTCGCCGTCGACGAGATTGATCACGGATCAGACTGCCAAAGCGTTCTCCGGCATAGCCCGATCTCTCGATGGATTGGCGCTGCTTTTGGCCGATCCGCTCCGCCCCAAGGCGGACACGCGCCGGCTGCACGTCGCGGTTCCCGATTGGCTACCGGGCATCATCAATGCCGCACGTGCATTCGTCGCCATTGTTGCGGTCGAGATCTTCTGGATCGTGACGGCCTGGCCGAGCGGGAGCGCGGCCATAACCTGGGTTGCGATCTCGGTCATTCTGTTCGCTCCGAGGGCCGACGAAGCTTATTCGTTTGCGCTCCTATTCATGATGGGATGTGTGGTCAGCGCGGTGATCGCGTCGGTCTTTGCATTTGCGATACTGCCCCAAGTCGTGACGTTCCCCGCCTTTTGCGCAGTTCTCGGGCTCTATCTCGTTCCTGCCGGCGCTCTCATGGTGCGGTGGCAATCGGTCTTCGTCATCGCGCTCGTCGCGAACTTCTTGCCCCTCCTCGCCCCCGCCAATGAGATGACGTACGATACCGTGCAATTCTACAATAATGCGCTTGCGATCTTGGTGGGCACCGGAACCGCCGCATTCTTCTTCCGGGTCCTGCCTCCTCTATCACCCGCTACGCGCACCCGAAGATTGCTGACGTTGACACTTCGCGATCTCCGGCGCCTGGCGCAAATTCCGCACGCTATCAACCTGGAGGATTGGGATGCTCACCTTTACGCTCGTCTCGTCGTCATGCCGCCCTCGGCCGAACCGTTAGAACGGGCGCAGCTTCTCGCCGCCCTTTCGGTCGGAGAGGAGATCATTCAGCTTCGCTGGTTTGCGCACGAATTCGAGGCAAACGAAGATGTCGATCAGGCGCTCGAAGGCTTGTTGCGGGGAGACTTGGCAACGACACAGCAACAACTCTCCGCGCTCGATGAGCGGCTTGCTTCGATGCCGAGCGAGGGCGGGAGCGACGAGACCATTCTGCGCGCCCGAAGCAACATTCTCGCCATATCCGAAGCGCTGACCCGACACGCTTCTTATTTTGGTTCGACGCCATGAAATTCACTGAGATCGACATTCTCGGGGTCTACGTGGCGCCGATTTCCATCATGATGGTCGCAGCGTGGTTCGTGACCATTTTTATCCGAAGGCTCGCGGTCAAATACAAACTTCTCCGCTATGCTTGGCATCCCGCTCTTTTCGTATTTGCAATCTACATGATCGTCCTGTCGTCCATGGTACTAATCACGGCTCGGTAAAATTCAAATGGCAAACATGAACCCGGAATTGAAAGGCGACGTCGCGGACAGGAATGAACCCGCTCCGTTTCCGCGTGCAAAGCCTCAGACAGCTGTCGCACGCAACTGGCAATTCCACCTCGTGCCGCTGTTGGTCACATTGATTGCCGTAGTCGTTGCGTTGCCGCTAAGCTGGGCGATGTGGAACGCCTACATGGACACTCCGTGGACGCGCGACGGAACGGTGCGCGCCTATGTGGTATCGGTCGCCCCGGAAGTCTCCGGCAGGATCGTCAAGCTTCCCATTACCGACAACCAGTTCGTCCACAAAGGCGACCTGCTCATGGTCATAGATCCGACCAACTATCAGATCGCGGTCGATATGGCCAAAGCTGCCGTCGAACAAGCACAGGCGAACATTCAGAACGTCGATAGCGGAGTGGCGGTTCAAGAAGCGCAAATTGCAGCAAGCGCCGCGCAGGTGGAGGATGCTCAAGCCGCGCTGGCGTTCGCGAAACAGCAAGCCGCCCGATATGCCGATCTCGCGACCCAGCAGGTCGGAAGCGTTCAGATGGCAGAACAAACTGCGGCGGCTCTTCGGCAGGCCCAAGCGACCCTTAAGACTTCCGAAGCGACACGAACGGTTGCTCAGCGCCAGATCGATTCTCTCAAGGCGCAACGAGGCAGCGCAGTGGCGGCTTTGGCGCAGGCTAACGCCGCGCTCGATCAAGCGCGCGCCAACTTCAAGCGCGTCGAAATTCATGCGCCGGTCAATGGCTGGATAACCAATCTCCTCGCACAGCTCGGCGATTTCGCGACAACGGGCCAAAGCGAAATCACGATGATCGACGCCGATTCCTTCTGGATCGACGCTTACTTCACCGAGACGGCGCTCGGGTCCATCCGGCAGGGCGATCCAGCCAAGGTCAAGCTGATGGGACGCAGCGATATCATCACAGGCCGCGTTGGAAGCATTGCGCGCGGCATCAACGTTTCTAACGCTCAGCCAGGGTCGCAAGGGCTAGCGACGGTCAATCCCATCTTCACGTGGGTGCGCCTCGCCCAGCGGGTACCGGTTCGGATCGACGTCGAGCATGTGCCGGAGGGCATCGAGCTGGTTGCGGGGATGACGGCGACTGTTCAGATCGACGCGCCGCCGAATGACCGATCGCAAAAGCGCTGATTCCAGCCGCTTTAGCGCTTCGCGTCACACCTTCCTAGTGACGGCTACGTCTTCGTCACGGATTGGCGTCAGACGCTTGTAAAAGAGCTTGCTATAGATCGAGATTTCGAGACGACCCACGCCGGGAAGCGAGCGAACGTTTTGATCGATGACATCGAGCAGTTCGCGATCCGTCCGGCAGATGAACTCGGTTAGGATATCGAAGCGGCCGGCGCAGAGCGCGATATAGGTCGTATTCGAGAGGGCCGCCAGCCGGTCGGCGACATCCATCGCGCGATATCCCGCTGCGACGTTGATCGCGACCCACGCCATGGAGTGAAATTCGAGGCTCATCGGGTTGATCAACGCAACCACACTAACGGTGCCGGTATCGCTCAAATACTTGAAGCGCAGCCGCACTTGCCCTTCGGAGATGCCTAGCTCTTCGGCAATCTGCAAAAACGGTTTACGACCCTCTTTGCTCAGCGAGCGAATGATGCGAACGTCTACGGCATCGATCTCGCGCGGTTGGATACCGTTTCCCTGTCCGACTTTGTTCTGCGCGGCGGCGAAATGCGCCAACTGATAGTGCAAACTTAGGTAAGGCATCGTCTCGATGGATTCGACGCCGTCTATTTTGCCTACGTCACGCTCGATCGTCGCTTGTAACTCATCGCGATCCCGGCAAAGCAACTCCGCGAATAGGGAGTAACGGGACGCCGACACCACGACATAGTCGATCGCCGACACCTTCTGCAATTCCTGCGCGATCTCGGTGGCCGGACGGTCGGGCCTCGTCTTGATTCCCAAAAGTGCAGAAGCGCCGTAACCGAGAACCGTCGGGTCGGTCACCGCGGTGATGTGCATCACGTCCCGCTCGATGAGGTCGAGCACGCGAGAGCGGGCGGTTTTCTCGGTGACGCCGATCTCTCGCGCAATATGCGAGAAGGGCATTCGCCCGTCGGTCTGAAGCAGCGAGACGATTCTGCGATCCAGATCGTCCAACGATGCGACGAGCCGGAGATAATCCGGCGTCGTCAAATCCCAATTCATTTATCCTCCCCGTCGCGGCACACGCGCCTTTTCAGCCAATCCGCGATCGGGAAATGGAGCAAGGCGGGAATGAGAAATTCATCCCGTCGGCACGCACAAAATACGAATTACAATCATTGAAAGAGCAATTGCCGCGAGTTGCGGCTTCGCACATGGTTCTACCGTAAAAGTATATATTCTCCAAGTAGATGAGTTGCGCCAGGAATGAGTGACCTGCTATCGGGGCGATGATTGCCGAGGTCGCGCTCGCCGACAAGCTTAGTTTTTCCACGGGGTATTCGCGCAGTCGGCGAAGCACCGATTTATGCGCTGTATCCGCCAATGACAGGAAGTATTTCGCCGGTGATGTAGCTCGAGCAGCAGGGTGCGGCCATGAAAACGAAGGCCGGCGCGATTTCTTCCGGCTGCGCAGCGCGACCCATTGCCGAGGTCGAACCAAATTTCACAACATCCTCCGCGGGGCGATCCGCCGGGTTGAGGGGCGTCCATACTGGGCCGGGCGCGATTGCGTTGACCCGTATTCCCCGCTCGATCAGCTGCGAAGACAAAGACCGGGTGAAAGCGTGAATGCCGCCCTTGGTCATCGAGTAATCTAGAAGTTCCTTGCTTCCCTCAATACCCGTAACCGATCCAGTCATGATGATAGAGGAACCGGGTTTCATGTGGGGAATGGCGGCGCGCGCCATGAAGAAATAGCCGTAAAGATTGGTCTTCAGCGTTCGGTCGAAATGCTCGTCCGTCAGGTCGACGATATCGGACGTGTGCTCCTGGAACGCGGCGTTATTGACGAGAATGTCCAACTTACCAAGCTTGTCGACAGTAGTGCGCACCGAAGCTTCGCAAAAAGCGGATTTCGAGACATCGCCTTCAATCAAGATGCATTGGCGGCCTTCCTTTTCTACCGCAGCCTTTGTCGTGAGAGCATCGTCTCGCGATTCCAAAAAGCAGATGGCGACGTCCGCACCTTCTCTGGCGAAAAGAACCGCGACGGCGCGACCGATGCCAGAATCTCCGCCCGTAATCAAAGCGACCTTATCCTGCAATTTATGCGAGCCCTCATAGTCCGGCGCGTCATACATGGGGGCCAGTTGAAGCTCAGCTTCGTTCCCCGATTTTTTCTGATGCTGAGCCGGAAACTCGGAGGGGTATTCGCGCACACCGGCCTGCATCGGCTTCTTCGATTCCCGTGTCTCATTTTTATGGTGCGCGTCGATGCGATCTACCTCCATCTGAATATCGCGGCCCTGTTCTGCCGCATCTCGCGTGCTGGATTGTGCTGCCATATCTATCTCCTGCGGAGGCGCACGCTGACGCCTTGGAACTCTTCGTTCGATCAACGGAACGGATGATGGTGGGTTCCACGAGGGATTCGCGCGGCGTGCGTTGCGAATTTCCGATGCCGAGAACGAGGCGCCGTCTTCGCTATAAATATTCGCGTTTCATGTTCTGCGGTTCAGATTGGTCCGCAATTGCCGTTTGCCGGCCGGCGGTTTAAAGAAGTGCGTCAGGGTAATGAAAATTTACTATGGAGAGACTTGCGATGACGGACATTATCTTCAAGGCGGGCGAAGCGACCGTGCTCGCCGCTGAAGGACAATATACCGATGCCATGCCGGAAGTTCTGATCGGCTCGGTGGCAGGGCCAGTGGGGCACGCCTTCGCCAGCATGATGGGGCAATCAGCAGGCCATACGCGCTTTTTTGCCATTCGCGATCTCAACCAGATGGCGCGCCCAGCGACGATGATGACATCGAAGGTTACCATTTCCTCGGACGGTTACATCGAACTGTTCGGCGGCGTGGTGCAGGGCGCAATCGCCGATGCGGTCGTTGATAGCGTATCGGACGGCGTTATCCCGAAAGAGATCGTCGACGAGATATGTATTGTCGTGACTGTTTGGCTCGATCCGCGCTGCTCCACGCATGCGGAACTCGACAAGAAGGATCTTTACCGGACCAATTACGAGGCGATGAAACTGGCAATCGCCCGGGCGTTGAAATCGGAGCCCTCTATCGGCGAGCTGATCAAGAATAGAAAGACCATCAAGCACTACGCTCTCGATGGCGTGGTCGACTACTGAGCTTCATTTGAACCGACCCTCAAGAGCCAGCGGCGATATAAGCTGCTGGCTTTTGAGATGGCACGCCGTTTCTCCGTCGCGAACGATGGAAGGTGCTGCAGAAGAAAAACGCAAAGCTCGGGAGACGAAATTCTCACCGGCGGGTCCGCCCGTTACGGCGAACGCCCGATATCGTTTCAAATCGACCTAGGAAGGTGATCGGATTATTGGCCATTCGAGGAATGGCGCGAGAGACGGGACTTGAACCCGCGGCCTCCGCCGTGACAGGGCGGCGCTCTAACCAACTGAGCTACTCCCGCAATCCAGATGCTCAGCGCATCGATGCGAGCGGTCGAGATACGTGTTCGCGACGTTCAAGTCAAGCGGCGGATTCACGGAATTTGAGGGCGCTTAGCGCCTCCAAACAATTGAAATTCAGGAGCAAGTGGCAAAAAACGGACGCCACGCAGTTGGCGACCGGCGGGCGCGGCAAGGTGACCGATTTTGCGACCGAGCCCGGATAGGTTCTCCGCCTGGCTTGAAAGTTCTTCTGCCTTCAACGTGCTCTTTTCGGAGCAGAGGCCCGCCAGCGATGACGGCAAGGCGGCCCCCATTTCCGCACGCCGGAAAAAGACTCAGGCCCGGCCGAGAAAGTCGCGTTTGCCGATCTCGATGCCGTTGTGACGCAGGATGTCGTAGGCGGTGGTGCAATGGAAATAGAAGTTCGGGAACGCGACGTGGAGAAGATATTCCCGACCGCTCATCGTCACCTCTTGGCCGCTAACCTTGAGCGTCAAATCGCGCGTCCCGGAGCCTTCGAGCTGCTCCGGCTTATAGCCAGCGAGGAGCGCTTGGATCTTCGCGATGCGCTCCTTGAGCTCTGGGAGGGTTGTCTCGACATCGGGAAAGCCCGGGACTTCGACGCCTGCCAGGCGCGCGGGTGCGGCTTTCGCGAAGTCGGTCGCGAGCTGAACCTGCCGCGTCAGGTTCAGCATGTCCGGATACAGGCGCGATCCTAGAAGCACGGCGAAGTCGATCTTCTTTGCAGCGGCCTGGCCAGCCGCCTTGTCGAGGACGGTCTCAAGTGCGGTCAGCTGCTTCTGGAACGTCGGAATTGCGATGTCGTACATCGAGACGGACATGGTTGTGCTTTCTTCGCTGGTTGAGAACGGACGGCACACAGATGGGCTAAGAGAACAGGTGTTTCAATAAGACCAGCTCTACGGCCGGTTCGCCGAAGGCACTCGGCTGGCGCAATTGAGATGGTGGGCGGTGAGAGGGTCGAACTCCCGACATCCTCGGTGTAAACGAGGCGCTCTACCACTGAGCTAACCGCCCGACGCGCCTTTGCTAATCTTTCCGCAAAAGACTGTCAAAACAAACACGCGCGCCACTTTGGCGGCGCGCGTGAGAAAGTGTGTTACGGCGTGCGGCTTAGTTGATGTTCAGCGCGTCCTTCAAGCCCTTCGCCGGCGTGAACTTCGGCACGCGCGAGGCCGGAATCTGGATCGTCTTGCCGGTCGCCGGATTGCGGCCTTCGCGCGCCTTACGGGCAGCGACTTTGAACGTGCCGAAATCGGGGATGCGTACTTCATGGCCGTCCTTCATCGCGGCACGGATATGGGCGAGAACGGCGTCAACGACCCCACTCGCCTTCTCCTTCGTCAGCTCGCAATCACGGGCAACGGCATCAATCAAATCTTTCTTGCTCATCTCGTCGTTCCTCTAAATGTGGGAGGTGGGCTTCGGCTCATGGGCGCAAAGCCCGCGGCGGCCGCATCGGGGGAAGAAGGGCCGCGCATGACGGGTTAGAAGCGCCCAATCGCCCCGCCCGTCAAGCGGAAAAAGCCCGTGTTTCCGGACAAAAGCGCATCAAAATGCTCAGCGTGTGCAAAAGCAAAATGCCCCCGCACGGAAAAAGTGCGGGGGCACATATTTGAGTAAACTTAACCGACTGCGACGATCAGTGCGCGGTGATCCGCGCACCTCCTTTGCCCGAGTCTTTGGCTTCGAGAGCCTCGGCCTCGGCAGCTTCGTCCCACGTGATCGGCTCCGGAACGCGAACGAGCGCGACCTTCAGGACCTCATCGAGACGTGCAACCGGGATGACGTCCATCTTGGTCAAAACTTCGTTCGGAATTTCCGCCAAATCCTTGCGGTTTTCCTCCGGAATGACGACCGTCTTGATGCCACCGCGCAGCGCCGCCAAGAGCTTTTCCTTCAGACCGCCGATGGGCAGCACGCGACCGCGCAGCGTGATCTCGCCCGTCATCGCCACGTCCTTGCGAACAGGGATGCCGGTCAACACCGAGATGATCGCCGTCGTCATCGCAATGCCCGCAGACGGTCCATCCTTCGGCGTCGCGCCTTCCGGCACGTGCACGTGGATGTCGCGCTTCTCGAACAGCGACGGATGGATGCCGAAATCAACAGAGTGCGAGCGCACATAAGCGTTCGCGGCCTGGATCGATTCCTTCATCACGTCGCGCAAGTTGCCCGTAACGGTCATCCTGCCCTTACCCGGCATCATCACGCCTTCGATCGTGAGCAGCTCGCCACCGACTTCCGTCCAGGCCAGACCGGTAACGATACCGACCTGGTCCTCGAGCTCTGCTTCGCCGAAGCGGTACTTCGGCACGCCAAGGAAATCGTGAACGTTCTCTCCCGTGACGACGATCGAAGTCTTCGACGTCGTCAGGATTTCCTTCACGGCCTTACGCGCCAGCTTGGCGATTTCGCGTTCGAGAGAACGCACACCAGCTTCGCGCGTGTAGCGGCGAATGACTTCCTTCACAGCATCGTCTTCGACCGTCCACTCGCCCGCCTCGAGGCCGTGAGCCGAATACTGCTCCGGAATCAAGTGGCGCTTGGCGATTTCGAGTTTCTCGTCTTCCGTGTAGCCCGCGAGCCGAATGATCTCCATACGGTCCATCAGGGCCGGGGGGATGTTCAGCGTGTTGGCCGTCGTGACGAACATCACGTTCGAGAGATCGTAATCGACCTCAAGATAGTGATCGTTGAACGACTGGTTCTGTTCCGGATCGAGCACCTCGAGCAAAGCCGCCGCGGGGTCGCCGCGGAAGTCCTGACCCATCTTGTCGATCTCGTCCAAGAGGAAGAGCGGGTTGGTCCGCTTCGCCTTCTTCATGGACTGGATGACCTTGCCGGGCATCGAGCCAATGTAGGTCCGGCGATGGCCGCGGATTTCCGCTTCGTCGCGAACGCCGCCGAGCGACATGCGCACGAACTCTCGGCCGGTCGCGTTAGCGATCGACTTGCCAAGCGAGGTCTTGCCGACGCCCGGAGGCCCGACGAGGCAAAGAATCGGCCCCTTGAGCTTGTTCGTCCGCGCCTGCACGGCGAGATACTCGAGGATGCGTTCTTTGACCTTCTCGAGGCCATAGTGCTCCAGGTCGAGGATCTGCTGAGCCTCGGCGATATCCTTTTTGACCTTGCCCTTGATCCCCCACGGGATCGACAGCAGCCAATCGAGATAATTGCGAACGACCGTCGCTTCAGCCGACATCGGCGACATCTGCTTGAGCTTCTTCAGCTCAGCGAGCGCCTTGTCCTTGGCTTCCTTCGAAAGCTTCGTGTTCTCGATCTTTTCCTCGAACTCGGCGATGTCGTCGCGCTCGTCGGAATCGCCAAGCTCCTTCTGAATGGCCTTCATCTGCTCATTCAGATAGTACTCGCGCTGCGTCTTCTCCATCTGGCGCTTGACGCGCGAACGGATCTTACGCTCGACCTGGAGAACGGAGATCTCGCTTTCCATCAGCGTGTAGACGCGCTCCAACCGCTCGGAGATACTGGCGGTCTCGAGAACATCCTGCTTGTCGGAAATCTTGACGGCGAGGTGCGAAGCGATCGTGTCGGCGAGCTTCGCATAATCTTCGATCTGGCCGACGTTGCTCAGAACCTCGGGCGAGACCTTCTTGTTGAGCTTCACGTAGCTCTCGAATTGGGTCACGACGGAACGCGCCAGCGCTTCGAGCTCTTCCTTGGCGCCCGGGACTTCGACGACCCGTTCGACCTCAGATTCGAAGTAATTCGCATTCGATGTGTAACGCGTGATTTTTGCGCGCGCGTTGCCTTCGACCAGGACCTTTACCGTCCCGTCGGGAAGCTTCAGAAGCTGAAGCACGGACGCAAGCGTGCCGATCTCGTAGATCGCGTCGGGCGCGGGATCGTCATCGCTGGCGTTCTTCTGCGCGGCGAGCAGGATCTGCTTGTCCGCGCGCATCACCTCTTCGAGCGCCGCGATCGACTTCTCGCGGCCGACGAACAGCGGCACAACCATGTAGGGAAAAACGACGATGTCACGGAGCGGGAGAACCGGGAACAGCTCTTTTCCGCCGGCTTTTTCCTTGGTCTTTTTATCTTCGCTCATTTCACTACCTTATTCGCCGTGTGCCGGAAGTCTTTCACAACGTACCGGCACATTCCACACTCGTTCCACTTTTTGAGCCACGCATCCCGTCCCTTTTTGTGGCGACGGTTCGCATGCTCGTGAGCGCGAGCGCGGGGTTGGACCCAAGCCCTAGACACCGGTTGTCTGAGGAATTCTCGGCTGGCTGCTTGATGCCACTCCCTCCGAACAAATAGGGACCGGCGTCCCGCAAACAAGTCCCGGGACCAAGCCCCCGGACGGCCTTAATTGTCGCGATTGAGCTTTAGGCGGTGGAGCCTTTTTCCTCCGCTCGATCCGAGTAGATACGAAGCGGTTTTGCAGACCCTTCCACGACTTCCGGCCCGATTACGACCTCTTCGACGCCCTTGAGCGTCGGCAGATCGTACATCGTGTCGAGCAAAATGCCTTCCATGATCGACCGCAGACCACGAGCGCCCGTCTTGCGCTCGATAGCTTTGCGTGAGATCGCGCGGAGAGCGTCGAGCGTGATCGCCAGCTTCACGTCCTCCATCTCGAAGAGACGCTGGTACTGCTTGACGATCGCGTTCTTCGGCTCGGTCAGAATCTGGACGAGAGCCGCCTCGTCGAGGTCTTCGAGCGTCGCGATGACGGGCAGACGACCGATGAACTCCGGAATCAAGCCGAACTTCAGCAGATCTTCTGGCTCGACGTTGCGCAGGATCTCGCCCGTGCGGCGCTCATCCGGGCCGCTGACGCGCGCCTGGAAGCCGATGGACGAACCCTTGCCACGACGCGAGATGATCTTCTCGAGGCCAGCGAAGGCGCCGCCGCAGATGAAGAGAATGTTCGTCGTGTCGACCTGCAGAAATTCCTGCTGGGGATGCTTGCGGCCACCCTGAGGAGGAACAGACGCAACCGTTCCTTCCATGATCTTCAGAAGGGCCTGCTGCACGCCCTCGCCCGAGACATCCCGTGTGATCGACGGGTTGTCGGATTTCCGGCTGATCTTGTCGACTTCGTCAATATAGACGATGCCGCGCTGCGCCCGCTCGACGTTGTAGTCGGCAGCCTGCAGAAGCTTCAGGATGATGTTCTCGACGTCCTCGCCGACGTAGCCCGCTTCCGTAAGGGTGGTAGCGTCCGCCATCGTGAACGGAACATCGAGGATACGCGCCAGCGTCTGGGCAAGCAGCGTCTTGCCCGAGCCCGTGGGGCCGACGAGCAGGATGTTCGACTTCGCGAGTTCCACGTCGTTGTTCTTCGAGGCGTGGTTCAGGCGCTTATAATGATTGTGGACTGCGACGGAGAGAACGCGCTTGGCATGGTACTGGCCAATCACGTAGCTATCGAGCACGCCGCAAATCTCCTGCGGCGTCGGCACGCCGTCACGGGATTTGACGAGGGTGTTCTTGTTCTCCTCGCGGATGATGTCCATGCAGAGTTCGACGCATTCATCACAGATGAATACCGTCGGGCCAGCAATCAGTTTGCGAACCTCATGCTGACTCTTGCCGCAGAAAGAGCAGTACAGAGTGTTCTTCTCTTGAGCCATGTGTTCTCACCTTCCGTGCAAGCCCCATCAAGACGATGTTCTTGCTTTGGCCCGCTTCTCACGCCCGGCGCTGAGCCGATTCTGCGGCGGCGTGAACTTCATATCCAATCTGAGCACGCTATCGTTCAGCGGATCAAGATTGGATTAATGGAGCCTACCCGGCCACTGCTCGCAAGCGGCGCTATTGCCACAGTTGATAAACGAGCTGGCAACACAGGCGATTCAATGCAAGCATTTACCTAAACTCGTCCGCTGTTGTACAGCGTTTGTTCTCTTGAGCGGGCGTCAATTCGCCCGCTCCGTTCCACGTCCCGCCAGGACCTTAAAAGTTACCGCCGCTGTCGGCCTTATTCGATGGGTTTGCCCGTCTCGAAGACACCGGCTTCGACTTCGTCGCGATTTTCCAGAACCTTATCGATAAGTCCGAAATCGCAAGCCTGGTCGGCGGTCATGAAGTAGTCGCGGTCAAGCGTCTTATCAATCATCTCGTACGTCTGACCCGTGTGCTTCACATAGGTCTCGTTGAGACGGCGTTTCATCTTGATGATGTCTTCGGCATGGCGTTCGATATCAGACGCCTGCCCCGAAAATCCACCCGACGGCTGGTGCACCATCACGCGCGCATTCGGGAGCGCGTAGCGCAGGCCCTTGGCCCCGGCACAAAGCAGCAACGAACCCATCGACGCGGCCTGTCCAATGCAGAGCGTTGCGACTGCAGGCTTCACGAACTGCATCGTGTCGTAGATCGCCATGCCCGCCGTGACGACACCGCCCGGCGAGTTGATGTACATGGAGATTTCTTTCTTCGGGTTCTCCGACTCGAGGAACAAAAGCTGCATGCAAATCGATGCCGCCATGTGATCCTCGACCGGGCCGGTCACGAAGATGATACGTTCTTTGAGAAGGCGCGAGGGGAGATCGTAGCCGCGCTCGCCGCGCGTCGTCTGCTCGACAACCATCGGCCAGAAGGTGTTCGTCAGGGTATTAACTGGATCGCGCATCGCCTTCGTCTTTCCTCATTTCGGCGGGCAGCCGTCAGACCAACCCGCCAGACTCGCACGCAGTAACTTGCTCACTTCTCACCGAAGCTGCCAGTGCGGCTTACTGTTCGGTCGCCTCTTCGACGGCCTTCTGAAGCTCGTCGCGCGTCACCTTCTTCTCGGTCGGCTTCGCTTCGTCGATGACGAAGTCGATCACCTTGTCCTCGAAGATCGGAGCGCGAAGCTCGGCAAGCGCGCCAGGCGTTTTCTCGTAGTATTCGTAGACCTGCTTTTCCCGGCCGGCGTAGCGACGCGCCTGCTCGACGAGAGCCTGGCGCAGCTCATCCTGTGAGACCTGCAGATTGTTCTTCTCGCCGATCTCGCCGATCACGAGCCCAAGGCGGACGCGGCGCTCGGCAAGCTTGCGATATTCGGCGCGAGCCTCTTCCTCTGTCTTGCCTTCGTCGGCGAACGTCTTGTTCGTGGCTTTGAGATTGTTCTCAAGCTGCGTCCATATATTGTCGAATTCGAAATCGACAAGGGACGGTGGCAGGTCGAACGTGTGCGCCGCATCGAGCGCATCGAGAAGCTCGCGCTTCAGCTTCGTCCGCGAAGCCTGTTCGTATTCGCGCTTAATCTGCTCCGAAATGAAGCCGCGCAGCTGTTCAAGGCTTTCCGCGCCGATGCCCTTTGCGAAGTCTTCGTCGACTGCAGGCGTACGGGCCTTCGAAACGCCCGTCACCTTCACGTCGAATTCGGCCGTCTTGCCGGCGAGCGCCGCCACGGGATATTCGGCCGGGAACGTGGCGCTGACGATCTTTTCGTCGCCCGCCTTCATGCCCGTCACGCCTTCCTCGAAGCCCGGAATGAACTGCTTCTTGCCGATGACCAGGTTCTGGCCCTCGGCAGCGCCGCCCTCGAAGGGCTCGCCGTCGATCTTGCCGACGAAATCGAGCGTTACGAGATCACCTTCACCCGCAACCCGGCCTTCTTCGACGTCGTAAGCGGTGTTGCGTTCGGCGAGGTTCGCGAGCGCCTTATCGAGGGCCGCGTCGTCAACGTCAGCCACGAGCTTTTCGAGCTTCAGCGACTTGAGATCGGCGAGCGGAATCGGAGGGAGGACTTCGAACGACATGTTATAGGCAAGGTCGCCCTGTCCGCTCGCGATCTTCTCGAACGTCTCCTCGTTGAAGTCGACAAGCTCTACCTTCGGCTGTTGCGCCGGGCGCTCGTTGCGGTCCTTGATGGCCTGCGCGCTCGTATCGTTGAGCGTCTGCTCCATCACTTCCTGCATCAGCGACTTGCCGTAGATCTTCTTGAGGTGCGCCATCGGAACCTTGCCGCGGCGGAATCCCTTGATTTGCACGCGGTCCTTGAGCTCATCGAGGCGCGTGGTGAACCGCTCGTTCAGCTCCGCCTGCCCGACCACAACCTGCAACGTGCGCTTCAAACCTTCTCGTGCCGTTTCCGTGACTTGCATCGTCCGTGTCCTGATTGGAGGTCGAGGCGGGCCTTGAGACGTCGCCAACCAACTATTTAGGGAGCCCCCGACGCCTCCACAAAGCGTGGACAGCACCGGCTGCCGCAATTTTCGTGCGGACAGAAGTGAGCCCCCACAGATATTGCTCTGAATTTTCTACGTTTTTAAACCGCCGTGCGTCGCGGACGCCCAGCCGCTCCCCGAAAGGAGTGCCAGCATCTCGCGCCTGGAAGCCTATGGCGAGGCTTAAACAGCCTTTCAAGGTGATTGGCAATACGCTGTCGCACCGCCTTTAAAATAGGGTGGGCGTGCCGCTCATACCGAACCGCTTGGCTCGTTCAGTGCTGTCTTTCAAAAACGCATGATTATTTCCGCGCGACTATCGCTAAGTTCTTGAAAAGACTGCGGCCAATTTCCCGGATCAGGTACGAGAGGCCTATACGATCGCTACCTAGAACTGTTAAAAGTCTAGGATGCGGAAGATGGAGCAGCCGGAATGGATCTGACACGCAGAGGCTTCATAAAGCTCTCGGGCGCGACCCTCGCGACATCGAGCTTGGGCGCCTTGGGATTCGGTGGCTGCGGCGAGGCCGTCGCGGCGGCGGTGCGTCCCTTCAAACTGACGCATGCCAAGGAAACGCGGAATACTTGCACCTACTGCTCGGTGGCCTGCGGCATCCTGATCTACACTCTCGGCGACGGCGCGAAGAACGCGCGTTCCGATATCATTCACATCGAGGGCGACCCGGACCATCCGGTCAACCGCGGCACGCTCTGCCCGAAAGGCTCGGCGCTGCTCGACATCGTCCATGCGCCGACACGGCTGCAGGTGCCGAAGTACCGCAAGCCGGGCGGCACCGAATTCGAAGAAGTGTCGTGGGATTGGGCGCTCGATCGCATCGCCCGCCTGATGAAGGACGATCGCGACAAGAACTTCATCGCCAAGGATGCGAAAGGCACGACCGTCAACCGGTGGATCTCTACCGGCATGCTGGCGGCCTCTGCCTCATCGAGCGAAACGTCGTACCTCACTTGGAAAGTCGCCCGTTCATTCGGAATGTTGGTCTTCGATAACCAAGCACGTGTCTGACACGGACCGACGGTGGCCAGTCTGGCTCCAACATTCGGTCGCGGTGCAATGACCAACACTTGGCAGGATATCAAGAATGCCAATTTGGTCGTGGTTATGGGCGGAAACGCCGCCGAAGCGCATCCGTGCGGCTTCAAGTGGGTCATCGAAGCGAAGATCGAGAACGGCGCCAAGCTGGTCGTCGTGGATCCGCGCTTTACGCGCACGGCATCCGTCGCCGACTACTACGCGCCTATCCGGCCAGGATCGGACATCGCGTTCCTGTCGGGCGTGATCCGCTATCTGCTCGCGAACGACAAGATCCAGCACGAGTACGTGCGCGCCTACACGAACGCCAGTCTGATCGTGAAGGACGGCTTCGGTTTCGAAGACGGTCTCTTCAGCGGCTACGATCACGAGAAGGGCCAATACGACAAGTCCACCTGGGACTATGAGCTCGACGAGCAAGGCTTCGCGAAGGTCGACGATACGTGGGAGCACCCGCGTTCCGTCATGGCCCTGCTGCGCAAGCACGTCGACCGCTACACGCCCGAGATGGTGTCGCGCATCTGCGGCACGCCGCAGGACAAATTCCTGCACATCTGCGAGATGATGGCTGAGACGTCGGCGCCCGACAAGGCGATGACGAGCCTCTTCGCGCTCGGCTGGACGCAACACTCCATCGGCTCGCAGAACATTCGCACGATGGCCATGGTGCAACTCCTGCTTGGCAACATCGGCGTGGCCGGCGGCGGCATGAACGCGTTGCGCGGCCACTCGAACATTCAGGGGCTGACCGACGTCGGACTTCTGTCGAACCAGATGCCCGGCTACATGACGTTGCCGAAGGACAGCGAAGTCACCTTCGACGACTACATGAAGACGCGGCAGTTCAAACCGCTCAGGCCGGGTCAGACCAGCTACTGGCAGAACTACAAGAAGTTCTTCGTAAGCTTCCAGAAGTCGATCTACGGCGACGCTGCGACGGCCGAGAACAACTGGGCCTACGACTGGCTGCCGAAGCTCGATGTGCCGCTCTACGACATCATCAAAGCATTCGAGATGATGAACCACGGGCAGATCAACGGCTACATCTGCCAGGGCTTCAATCCGCAGCAGGCGTTCCCGGATCGCGGCAAGATCCGGCGCGGCCTTTCGAAGCTCAAGTTCCTCGTCACGATGGATCCGCTCGACACGGAGACGTCGCGCTTCTGGGAAAACTTCGGGCCGCAGAACCCTGCTGATTCCGCCGCGATTCAGACCGAAGTGTTCCAGCTTCCGACCACGTGCTTCGCGGAAGAGGATGGCTCTCTCGTCAACTCCGCGCGTTGGCTGCAATGGCATTGGAAAGCGGCTGACGCTCCGGCGAAGGCGATGTCCGATATCTGGATCATGTCCGGCATCTTCCATAGGATGCGCGAGCTTTATCGTAAGGAAGGCGGCGCCTTCCCGGATCCGATTCTGAACCTCACGTGGAATTACACCGACCCGGTCGCGCCAAGTCCCGACGAATTGGCGAAGGACATGAACGGCCGGGCGCGTGTCGATCTGAAAGACGCCTCCGGGGCCGTTACGAAGAAGGCCGGACAGTTGCTCGATGCCTTCGCGCAGCTGCGCGACGACGGCACCACGGAATCGGGTTGCTGGATCTTCTCAGGTTGCTGGACCGAGAAGGGCAACCAGATGGCGCGGCGAGACGCGTCCGATCCGCGCGAAGCCGGCATTGCGCCAGACTGGGCGTGGGCGTGGCCGGCCAACCGGCGCATTCTCTACAATCGCGCCAGCGCCGACGTCGCGGGCAATCCGTGGAACCCGGCGAAGCCCATCATCCAGTGGGACGGCGCGAAGTGGGTGGGCGTCGACGTTCCCGATTACGGCCCGACCGTGAAGCCGTCCGACTCCGTCGGCCCCTTCATCATGAACGCCGAGGGCGTCGGCCGGCTGTTCGCTCGCGATCAGATGGCCGAAGGGCCGTTCCCGGAGCATTACGAGCCGCTCGAGTCGCCCGCGATCAACGTGCTGCATCCCAAGGTTCAGTCGAACCCGGCGGTGCGCGTGTTCGCCGATGACAGAGCCGATTTCGGCTCTCCGTCCGAGTTCCCGTACGTGGCGACCACCTACCGCCTGACCGAGCACTTCCACTTCTGGACCAAGCACGCCCGCATCAACTCGATCCTGCAGCCGCAGGAGTTCGTCGAGATCGGCGAAGTGCTGGCGCACGAAAAGGGAATTGCTCAAGGCAGTTGGGTGCGCGTCGCGTCCAAGCGCGGCTTCGTCGTCTGCAAGGCCTACGTGACCAAGCGGATCAAGCCGCTGATCGTCGACGGCAAGCCGACGCACGTTATCGGCGTGCCGCTGCATTGGGGCTTCACCGGCCAAGCAAAGAAAGGCTACGGCGCCAACACGCTGACGCCATCGGTTGGCGACGCCAATACCCAGACGCCGGAGTTCAAGGCGTTCCTGGTCAATGTTGAAAGTGTCAACGGACCGTTGGTCTGACGGAGCAGCTGATGTCAAACCTTCAGTCACAAGATTACATCCGCATATCGGCGACGACGACGACGCCGCCGTCAGCACGCAACTGGGAAGACCAGGTTTCGAAGCTCATCGACGTTACGCGTTGCATCGGCTGCAAGGCCTGCCAGGCAGCGTGCATGGAGTGGAATAATCTTCGGGACGAAGTCGGCGAGTTCCATGGGACTTACGACAATCCTCTCGACCTCGATCCACACACGTGGACGGTGATGAAGTTCACCGAACACGAAAATCCGAAAGGCGATCTCGAGTGGCTGATCCGCAAGGACGGCTGCATGCACTGCGAGGATCCGGGTTGTCTCAAGGCATGCCCCGCTCCCGGCGCGATCGTGCAGTACGCCAACGGCATCGTCGATTTCATCAGCGAGAATTGCATCGGCTGCGGCTATTGCGTGAAGGGTTGTCCGTTCGACATTCCGCGCATCAGTGAGGTCGATCACAAGTCTTATAAGTGCACGCTCTGTTCCGACCGCGTTGCCGTTGGCCTTGAGCCCGCATGCGTCAAAGCCTGCCCAACCGGCGCGATCATGTTTGGCTCGAAGAAAGACATGACCGACTGGGCCGGAGAACGCATCGTCGATCTCAAATCGCGCGGCTTCGAGAACGCAGGGCTTTATGATCCGCCAGGCGTCCAGGGCACGCATGTGATGTATGTTCTGCATCACGCGGACACGCCGGGAATCTACGCTGGGCTCCCGGAAAATCCGAAAATCAGCTCGACCGTCGAATTCTGGAAGGGTCTCATCAAGCCGGTTGCGCTTGCCGGCATCGCTGCCGCCGCGGTTTCGGGCTTTCTGCACTGGATCATCGCTGGACCCAACGAGGTGCAGCCGGAAGACGAAGAAGAAGCGAAGCACGTTCTCCAGGCCAATGGCTTTCCTGAAGCCGAAGGCCGCGACCATCGAACGGAGCATCAAGCATGACGCGCCCGTATGGAACCCTCACGCGCAACGCGACAGTCACCCGCATCAATCACTGGATCACCGCGGCCTGTTTCATCCTCCTGATGCTTTCGGGATTGTCGATGTTCGACCCGGTGCTGTTCTGGCTCTCGAACCTGTTCGGCGGCGGCGCTTGGACTCGGATGATCCACCCCTGGATCGGCGTCGTGCTCCTCATCAGCTACAGTGGACTGATCATTCAGTTCTGGCGCGACAACCTCTGGACCCGGAACGATCTCGCTTGGCTGATGGCTATCGACAAAGTGCTCGTCAACAAGGAGGAAGGCGTTCCCGAGGTCGCGCGCTTCAACGCAGGCCAGAAGTTTGTGTTCTGGTCTATGACGCTGCTGGTTCCTACGTTGTTCTTCACCGGGCTGGTCATCTGGGAATATTACTTCGGAACCTATACCTCGATCCCGACGCAGCGGGCCGCGCTTCTCATCCATTCGCTCGGAGCTATCGCTGCAATCATCATCTGGATCGTTCACGTCTACGCCGCGATCTGGGTACGAGGGTCGATGCGCGCGATGACTCAGGGCTACGTCACGCCCGGCTGGGCTTGGCGGCATCATCGGAAGTGGTTCCGCGCCTTGGCGACGACGGGCTCGACCGGTCCGAAGCCCAACGCAAACGGCCGCTCGGAAAAGTAGGAATAGTGTCGTGAAACAAGGTGGCGCTCCACCGACAGGCAAGTGGGTTGGCAGTCCGCAGGGGGGTGTCACGGCCCCTGATCCCGTTCTTTTGCCAGATCCTGCGACGCGATTTGCGGCGACGGCAGCCCGTTTGAGGGTTCTTGCCGATAAGCAGCATCCCATGGCCACCTGGTTAGCGTTTATGGGGCAGCTGTCGGAAGCCCAGCACAGGGCCGCGACGACGCTGCCGCCGATGGCCGCAATCGATCTGTCGCTCGTCGATCAATCAGTCGCTGCTCGCATTCCGCCGCTTGCAGCTGATGGGCATCATCGAAATTCGGCTTGGCGAGACGGCCTCGCGATGCTCCTCGATACGCTCGAAGCGCACGACCTTCCCGAGCCTGCCGTCGCCCTCGGCGCCCACATGCGGACGCGCTCGACGAACGACATCGAGGATCTTGCGGATGGCTTCCTGCGCGGGACGCTGAGCGTCAACGAAGCCGGGGCTGCGCTCTACGTTGCGGCAGCGCTTCAGGTTTATTTCACGCGCCTGGCAGGCAGCCTCAAGGCGGATTCGCTCCGTTTGCTGCCCCAGCGCGGGCTTTGCCCCTGCTGCGGATCGACACCTGTTTCCGGCTTGATCACCGCCTCCGGCGCGACGCCGGGGACACGGTATCTTTATTGCTCGCTGTGCTCGACGGCTTGGAACCATGTGCGCGCCGTGTGCATCACGTGCGAAAGCTCGGGCAAGCTCTCGCTCAAGGGCGTGGAAGGTGGCTCGAGCGCCGTACAGGCCGAAACCTGCGACGACTGCCAGACGTACGCGAAGATGCTCTACCAGAGCAAAGACACGAAGGTCGATCCCTTCGCCGACGACCTCGCTTCCCTCGGCCTAGACATCATGGTCTCGGAAGCGGGATGGGCACGGCACGCGCCCAATCCACTCCTTCTCGTCGGCTAATTCAGAGCCTGACATCGACGACCTTCGGTGATCGCGAGAGTCTGCTTGCCTTGATGGCCGTTCGCATCGGCTGCGCTGCTGCCGTGGCCACCGCGGTCATGTCCACCTATATGGACGTATACGATGCGACTTGGGCGCAGACGCCGCTATATCGAGCTAGATCACGCTTCTCTACACAAGGCAGGAAACATGTCGGACCAGACAATCCGGTTGACCGATCTCGCGCACGGCGGTGGCTGCGGCTGCAAGCTCGCGCCCTCAGTGCTTCAGGAACTTCTCTCGAAACAACCGGCCGCCGGGCCTTTCTCTCAGCTCCTCGTCGGCACCGAGACGGGGGACGACGCCGCGGTTTGGCAGATCGATAGCGATCACTGCATCGTCGCGACGACGGACTTCTTCATGCCGATGGTCGATGATCCGCGCGATTTCGGGCGTATCGCCGCCGCGAACGCCATCTCCGACGTGTACGCCATGGGCGGGAAGCCTGTGTTGGCCTTGGCGATCCTCGGCATGCCGCTCGGAAAGCTGCCGGTCGAATCCGTTCGCGAAATTCTTGCGGGCGGCGCTTCCGTTTGCGCGGAAGCCGGTATTCCCATCGCGGGTGGTCATTCGATCGACTCGCCCGAACCGATCTACGGACTTGCCGTCATCGGCCTCGCGAGGCCTGAAAACGTTCGTCGCAACGCTGGCGCCAAGCCGGGCGACGCGTTGATCCTTACGAAAGGCATCGGAATCGGCGTCTATTCCGCCGCTTTCAAGAAGCAGGAGTTACCGAGCGATGGGTACGCGGAGATGCTGGCGTCAACGACGCTGCTCAATCGCATCGGCCAGACGCTTGGCGAGAATGAAAGCGTGCACGCCGTAACGGACGTCACCGGCTTCGGAATTCTTGGCCATGCGCTGGAAGTCGCGCGCGGTAGCGGCGCAAGCATCGACATTGCCTTCGATGACATTCCGCTGTTAGCTCGCGCGGAAGCCCTGGCTAGAGGCGGTTTCGTCACCGGTGCATCGGGTCGCAATTGGGCGAGCTATGGGCATGATGTCGTTCTGCCGAACAATTTTCCAGAATGGCAGAAAGCGCTGCTCACTGATCCGCAGACGTCCGGTGGCTTGCTCGTCGCATGCGCGGCGGACAGTGCTGAGCAACTTCGCGCCGAGATCGAGGCTGCGGGCTATCCGAGGGCTCGCATCATCGGCACCGTAAAGCCGGGTGCGCCGCAGGTTCGCATCATCTGAATTGATCCAAAGCTAGGATGAGCGCTTTTTCGCGAGAGATGGCGGAGGAGAATGGGAGTCGAACCCACCAAGGGCAGGCTCGCTGCCCCACTCGGATTTGAAGTCCGAACGCCCCACCGGGGACGATTCTCCTCCATCGACCGTTGCCGACGAATGCACGAGGCTGCCGAACAAGTCCAGACGATGTTCGTTCATGCGGCGTAGATCGCCTTTACGAAGTGTCACGCCGTTGCGGTCGAAGAATTCAAGAATTTGGATGGCAACCTTGCGGCCGTTGTCGAGGCGATCACGAAATTCGGCAGCGTTGAACGAGCCATTGGCGGACTTCGCCGCGACCTCAACGGCGATGGCCACCATCTCGCGAACGGTTTGCCTGAGAAAGAAATGGTCGTGAGCGATTTCGTCGGTGCGGCCGAGGCGGCTCGCGAGCTTCATGAGCCTGCGCACGTCGCGCTCTGAATTCTTTGTCGAGCCCGCCAGCTCGCGAACACGCGGCGGACGAAAGCGCTCGTCACCGCCGAGCTGACGCGCGACGATCTTCCAGGCGTCTTCATCGCTTGGCGACAGACGCACCTGATGGGATGCTAAGCGAACAAAGGCGCCATCGAGCGCAATTTCACCGCCCTCTCCCAGCCTCTGAAGCGCTGCGACAAACGCGGTTTTGCCGAGACGGGGTTCGAGCGCGAGGCGAAGCTGTTCGCGGCCGATGCCTTGAAGATCGGGATTGTCGGCGTGGAACTGCGCGACGCGCTCGACAAGGCTCACGGTGAATGTGCGCCATCTGTCGGGTGCGATGGCCGCAGCCGTTTCGCTTGCGGCGAGAACGACGAGATTCAATTCAGACGCGATGCGTTCCGTTTGCGTTGACGACAGAGCGCGGTCACGGGCAAACGTCGCGAGATCGGCGGTGAAAGGCGGCGCATCGAGTAGCGCAGCAAACGCCGCTTGCGGATCATCGATTGCCAACGCCGCGCGTTGAGCACGACGCTCGGGCGTTCGCCGCTTGCGAGCAGGCCCTCTCAGATCAATGAATTTTCCGCCGCCTATGGTGCGTTGCGCCGAGACGTCACGAATGACGAAGCGGTCCGCCGCCGCAGCTGCGAGCGGCGCATCAAGCACAAGCTGCACCTCGGCCGTCGCGCCGGGTTGAATGGTCTTGTCGTCGAGGAGAACGATACGCGCTCCAACCTCTGCCGATGCATGATGCAAGCGCACAGGAAACCATTGGCCTATGGCCTTTTCCTCGGAAGGCAAGACGCGCAGAACCGCGTCGATCCGGTCGGAGGGGGCGTGCAGCGCCGGATCGAGAACGACGTCACCGCGATGAATGGCATCCTTCGAGACGCCCGGACCTGCGAGATTGAGCGCGCACCTGTCACCTGCCCAGCCAACCTCCGCGGGACGGTTCTGAGCGTGAATTGAACGCACGCGCGCCGTCAATCCAGACGGACTGATCATAACGTTCGCGCCGATGCCGACGAAGCCCGAGAGGACGGTGCCTGTGACAACGACGCCGACGCCGGACAATGTGAAAACGCGATCGACGGCGAGACGGAAGCGGCCATCCGGGGCGCGCGACGGCATCTCCTCCGCTACTGCAATCAATCGCGAGCGGAGTTCATCGATGCCCTGCCCTGTCGATGCCGACACCGAAACGATGCTGGAGCCCTCAAGCGCGGTTCCGGCAATGGCGGACTCGACCTGCACTTTGACTTCGGCCAATCGTTCGCTGCTTACGAGGTCAGCCTTCGTGACGACAATCAGTCCTCGTCTTATCCCGAGAAGATCGAGAATAGCCAAGTGTTCTATCGTCTGCGGCTTGATGCCGTCATCCGCCGCGACGACCAGCAGGGCGAAGTCTATGCCGCTTGCGCCCGCGAACATGGTGTGCACGAAGCGCTCGTGCCCCGGCACGTCGATAAACCCGATGATGCGGCCGTCCGGTGCGGGCATATATGCGAAGCCGAGATCGATCGTGATCCCGCGCGCTTTCTCTTCCTTCAGGCGATCGCCATCGACCCCGGTCAGCGCTTTGACCAGAGACGTCTTGCCATGATCGATGTGGCCAGCGGTGCCGATGATCATCGTATTTTGTGGGCTTAGGTTGTCCGGCCTTACATCAAGCCGGAGTGTCGAGATTTAAGTTTGCAAGGACAGATAGAAACGCAGTTTCGTCGGTCAAGCATCTGAGATCGAGAATTAGGGCGCCATCTTCCAGGCGGCCAATCACCGGACGCGCAAGATCGCGGAATGCTGCGGCAAGACGTTCCAGGGCGAGGCCGCCCGATGTCGAGCGGATGGCGAGACCCGCGCTTTCGATCGTGTCGAGCGGAAGCGCGCCCGATCCGATCTGACTGCGGCATTCGCAAACACTGACTGTGAAGCCGGATCCAACAGCGGACTGGACGCTCGGCAAGATACGCTGCGCTTGTGTCTCTATTTCGGTGCGCTTCCGCGCCAGCAGACGCAATGTCGGCAGGCGCTCCGGGAGACGGTCGGGATCGCGATAGAGCTTCAGCGTCGCCTCTATTGCGGCGAGCCGGATCTTGTCGACGCGCAGTGCGCGTTTCATCGGATTGCGGTTGATTGCGGCGATCAACTCGCTTTTCCCAACGATGAAACCCGCTTGCGGGCCACCGAGCAGTTTGTCGCCCGAAAAGGTCACGATCCCAGCGCCTTCCGCCACAGCCTCGCGCACTGTCGGTTCGCGCTGCAGTCCGAACGGCGACAGATCGATCAGCGAGCCTGATCCAAGGTCGTTCATCAGCGGGACCTGAGCCACATTCGCGATTTCCGCAAGCTCGGAAGCTGAAACGTCCTTGGTGAACCCCATGATGCGATAGTTCGAAGTGTGGACTTTCAAGATCACGCCGGTCTCGCTGTTGAGCGCACCGCGATAATCCTTTGCGTGCGTGCGGTTCGTCGTTCCGACCTCGACGAGCTTCGCGCCGGCGCGGGACATGATGTCCGGCATACGAAATGCTCCGCCAATCTCGATCAGCTCGCCGCGAGAGACGATTGCTTCGCGGCCGCCCGCGAGCGTGTTGAGGGCAAGAAGCACCGCGGCGGCGTTGTTATTGACGACGGTCGCGTCTTCCGCGCCGGTCAGTTCGCAAAGAAGATCGCGGATGTGATCGTCGCGTTCGCCGCGTTTGCCATTCGAAAGATCGAATTCAAGCGATACAGGATCGCGCATCGCTTCGATTGCGGCCTCGATGGCTGCCTCCGCGACGAGCGCCCGGCCAAGATTGGTATGGAGCACCGTGCCGGTGAGATTGAACAGCGGGCGCAACGTCGAACGGTCGTGTCCAGCGAGGCGCGCGAAGGCCGAAGTGACGAGGCGTTCCGTCGTCGGGATTGCCGCCCCCCCAGCTTTGAGGGTGGCGCGCGTCTCAGCGAGAACCGCGCGGATCGCGTCGGTGGCGGCGACGCGGCCGAAGCGCTCCAACAATGCCGCCGCGACGCCGCTTTTGAGAACGGCGTCAACCGACGGCAGATCGCGGAAAAGAGCGGCCTTTGAAAGTTCCAATCGGTCCTCGGGCTAGCTAAACGCCTAATGCCGTCATGCTAGCGACTTTCACCATGATCGAAAGGGGCCGCGCCGCGAAATTCCGCGCGCGGCCTTAACGATTCGCTGCGGAGGCTTAAAAGTGGAGCGAGATGCCGCCCGTACCGACGTCGACCTGGAAGATGGAATAAAGCTCTTCGCAGGCCGGGTGAACGCGGAAGTCTGCGTCGAGGAAGCGGCAGAGTTCTTCGGCCGTCGCAGGATGGGCCAGCAGAGCCTCGGCGGAGGTGCGCACGCCCGACTCTCGAGCCACGCGGGCGATCTGGTCGGCGCGGCAGTAGGGCGTCGAGGTCCATCCGCCTTGCACATATTGGAAATTTCCGTCGCAGCGCGGTGCGGCACGTCTGGCTTCAGCCGATGAGCCCCATACGCCGAAAGCGAGGGCAAGCACGCAGGCAGTAGCAAGGCGTATCATTGGCGGCATCCGGAATTGCGCTTTGTGCAAGAGTAACCCGGATAGGACAATCGTATGAAGGCTTGATGTTGCCGCGGCGGCATCAAACGCTTTGACTGTTACTTTCGGGAGTCGGCGAGCCGCCCCTGCCAAAAGCGCTTTCCTTCGGAGATGTGCCACGCAATAAGTCCCGGAACGCCGATCGCGATCTCCTTGGCGCGCTTCAGCAGCGACAGAGCCAAAGCGACGTCCGGTCCGAGCCCGAACAAAGCACCGACGACGACGTATCCGCCCTCCTGCACGCCTGCAGCCCAAGGAACGACAAAGGCCGCCGTCCGGAGCGCGAACACGAGGCTTTCGAGCGACAATACATCGCCAGCCGACAGACTGTGGTTCATGAACCACAAGGCGAGCCAAGTTTCGAGCGCACCTGCTAGCCACCCGACGACGTGCAGACCGACCGACTCCGCGACCGCCCGCCGATCGCGATAGATCGACTGAATGGCGGAATGGATGCTTCCGGTATCGGAAAGACCTTCCCAGGCGCGCGTAAACCCGAGCTTCGCGGGCAAAGCCTCAAGAAAGAGGATGAGGCCGTGGCGTTGGGCGACGAGAAATCCGATGACCGCGATCGTCGCGATAACAAGGCCGCCCGCGGCCCACCAAGCAACCGGCTCGCTCGGATGGTAGGCAAAGAGAAACGCGAGGCCCATGAACGTATAGATGAGCTGGCTCAGCATCTCCGTCGTCATATCGACGATCGTCGTCGCGGCCGCGACATTCATTTTCAGACCGTGCTTCGTCAGCTCACGAGCACCTGCGGCTTCGCCCGCTCCCGGAACGATGGCAAGCAGATTGCCGACGCTATCGCGGATCCAGCGCGCCCATAGGAATGTCAGGCCGCGATTCTGCGGGTACTTCTCAACGAGGAGCACGCGCCAGCTCCAGGCGCAGAACAGCAGCGAAAGAAAATAGGCGCAGAGAACGGCGGCCATGCCACTCCAGCCTGCCGTCGCGACGGCGTCCCAAATTTCGGAGATCCCGAAATATGCGACGAGGCAGACTGCGAGCAATATTCCGCACGAAGCGGCGATAAAGAAGGCTGTCCTGGACGAGACAGCCGATTTTGTCTCGACGTCGGAACTCATCACTTATCTCCGAGCGATGCGGCGATGCGTTCGGCACCAAGCGGGGCGACGTTACGACCATCAGCGATGAGCTTGCGGAAGGTTTCGTAGGTGAAGGTGTTCTTGCCCCACTTCACCTTGTTGCCAAAGAGGCCGAAAGCCCAAGCGAAAAAGCACACGCACTCGCGGATCGGAACGAGCCAAGGCTGAGCAGGCGTATTCATCCTGAAGCTTCGGCGAACCTGATAGTGGAGCGCAATTCTAAGGACGATTTCCGCTGCTATGATCGATAGTCCGATCACCGTCGGCCAAGGCAGCAATAGAACGAGAAGGAGCGGCAAAGGCCACGTGATCACAGACATGAAGTGATCGCTGGGACGGCAGAACCTTTCCATCCGCTGCCATAGGATTTCGTGACGAAAGAGTTCGGCGAAACTCTTCTCGAAAACGATGGTGTCGCAGCAGTACGACGACAGCACGACCTTGTAGCCGCGCTGCGCGGTGAGATTTCCGAGTGCGAAATCATCCGGGAAGAAGTTGGCGAGATGATCGAAGCCGCCAAAGGATTCGAGCGCCTCGCGCCGGACGCTGCACATCGCGAAAACGAAATCGATGCCGCGCAGCCCGACATCCACTAAAACAGACGGCGCGAACCAGTCGCTGATGTTCATCGTACCGAAATCGGCGGCGGCAGCGCCGCCGTAGGGAAGCCCTTTGTAGATTGATGCGACTGCGCCGACTTTCGGATCCACGAGAGGCGCCGCCAGCGAGGCGATGCAATTGCGGTCAACCTTCAGGTCGGCGTCCGCAACGATCAGGATGTCGTAGCGAGCCGCCCGGTAAATGTTGGCGAGATTGGATGCTCTCGGATTGGGTCCGACGAGATTTGCATCAACGACGAGGCGCAGGTTCCGATCCGGGAACTCTGCTATCAAGCGCTTGACGACGGCGACGGCCGGGTCGCTTTCGGAATGTGCGCCGAAGATGATCTCGTATTCCGGCCAATCCTGATCGCAGAAGGTGCGAAGGCACTCATAAAGAAACGGCTGCGCGCCATGCACGGGCTTCAGCACTGAGACCGGCGGCCGAAAACTTGCGGGAGGTGCGACAGGCGCCTCGCGAAACCGCCAAGTGAAGTAAAGCGCGAGAACCAGATAGGCGAGCGCCGCGAGACCGAAAACGATGCCGGCGATAACAAGCGGATTGAGAACGACAATCGGCAGAGGCATTCGTCAGGCGTCTCCAGAAAAAACGAGCAGTCACGCCGTAGCGCGACTACAGCTGACGGGCCTAGCACAAATGTGGCGGCTTTCTACAGGTTACGTTGCAAAGGCTGCCTTGAAGGTCAGAGGGTGCAGCCCAAGTGCCGCAACTTTTGCCTTAACGGCCGGACTAACGAGACCGCGGTATTCCTCAAACGAGGGATAAGTCTTTGAATTGGCATCGGCCATGGCCGGATGGGCATAAAGCTCGGTGATTCCGTCGGGCAGGTGATCGAGATAGGCGAGAATGCGGGCTTCCGTCATGCCGCCGGTATCGGTCACGCCAAAGACGTGGTCGTTCAGGGCGAGGCCCACCGATTCCAGCTTGCGCCGCATGCGCTGCGTCAATCCGGCGTAGAACGCCCAGTTGAAGAACCGTTGGACCGGTTTGTCGGCGCCTGCGCGCCACGACGGCCCGAACGGCTCGACGGGGAAACGCACCGGCGGGGAACCGAATCTCGGCGCGAATTTCGCGATGGCGTCGGTAACGACCGGGTGCATGTGGAAATGATGATGGCCATTGACGTGGTCCATCACCAAGCCGGTATGCGCGAAACGCTCGAATTGTGCGGCGATCTCGGCTTCTGCCTGGCGGCGCATTTCCGGCGAGAAGAATAGCTTAAAGCCGAATGCCTCGGGATTGTTCGAAAAATTTCCGTCAGCGCCGACGAGATCGGGCACCTCTTCGGGCGGCAATACCGGGCGGCTGTCGACCAGATGAATGTGCAGGCCGACGCCAAGCGCCGGCAAACGCCGAGCCCGCTCCACCGCATCCTCGAAGGCTTCGCCTCCGGTCATCAGGCTCGTGGCCGAGAGAATGCCGTCCTCGTGCGACGCTTCGATGCCTTCGTTTACGGGCAAGGACATCCCGAAATCGTCGGCAGTAACGATCAGAGATTTCAAACGCTGATCTCCCTCAGAGCTGGGCCTCAACCGTCGTCAGTGCCGAGCTGATCGAATCTTCCATGCCCACGTAATCCCATAGCCCATAGCGACCGATGGGATGAATTCCGAATGCATTCAGCCGTGAAAGAATTTCTTCCACAAGGCTGTCGCGCTCAGGCGTGTGGTGAACGTAAGCGCAGCGGATGACGTGCGTCACGGCGCAGACGATGTCTTCGCTTTTCACCCATCCCAGCGCCTCGAGCGCGTCGATGACCGACTTCTGAGTCTTGCCGACGATATCGACGCCATCGATGTCTTCACCCGGAACGCCGACCTCGACATAGACGGCGTTGAGGCCATGCGAGGACATTGCCGGGCTGATGTTCGAGTAGCAGCCGAAGCGATAAAATGGGATGTCGCGATCGGGCACGTACACCCAGTGCGCATCCTTAAGCGCGCCCGGCAGCTTTCCGCGCACGCCGAAATTGAAGCTAATCGTCGAGCTGTGACTGAGCTTCGCGGCTGCGGCAGTAAGCTGTGGATCGCTTGTCAGGTTGCACAGCATTTTCAAGGGAATGCTTGGGAACATCTTCTCCCAGGCGACCGTCAGTCCGGAACTCGTGGTCGCAACGCGGTCTTCGAGATCGATGCCGGTTATGTCTTCCGTTGTCGCGACGTTTGTCAGCTCGTGCGCGAGGCCGCGCGTCAGGACGTCGATACCGCCGCGTTTCGGATACCAGAATGTCGAATTGTATTCGGCGTAGTTTTCTCCAGTGTTCGCAAATCCGGCACGGATGCGGGTTTCATCGGGCAGCGGGAAAAAGCGTTTTACCGCGCCGATCGAAAGCCGGCTGAGCGACGTCGCCATCGTCTTTTCGTTTTGCGGAATGAGAAAACTGTCGGCCACGACTTGGCCGAAGCCCGAGACGATGAACTCACGAAATCCTGTGACTTCGCCCTCAGCTTTCGGGCGCTCGTTGTAAGATTTCTCGCAGGCATTGCGAAGATCGTCAGGCAATTCGCCTAGGTGATATTGGATTGGCGCGTCGATGAGGCGCCCGCCCGCGAAAAAATAGGACTTCCGCTCGACCGTCTCCCAGTCGTTGTCGTTCAGATGCGCAAACGGTACCTGCGCGGGGGATGGGTAGCGCCTGAGATGCAGGAAGTGGCCCGTGTAGTCGAAGCAGAAATCTTCGACCTGCGTCGTTCTGGTCAGGCCGCCCACAGCCGGGCAGCGTTCAAGCAGTACGTAATCGCGGCCGTTCGCCTGCAAACACTGCGCTGCCGCCAATCCCGATATTCCGCCCCCGGCGACGAGCCATTTTCGAGACATTACCGTCCATTCCGAGCCTGCCGCGCCGAATTCGGCGTCGCGACGTCCCCGGACGCGTGAGAGGACATCTCGCGCACTGTCACAGGGCCGACCAAACCGGCTTCCTTTAGATGCGCATTAACGAATTCGCAAGCGCTGCCGTCTTCGGCTCAGCGGTCTTGGATCGCACCGAGATTTCAGCTTCTTACGGTTTACGATGTGGTGCGGGCGGAGGGATTTGAACCCCCACGACTTGCGCCGCTGGAACCTAAATCCAGTGCGTCTACCAGTTCCGCCACGCCCGCATTCATCGAAATGACGGGGTTTCCGCCGATTTCTTTTATCGCCCGCTGGGTGTGGCATCATCGAGAGGCCTCCCGCCGCGGAGCGCGTGTCATACTGAAAAGTGCGTCTGAAAACAACGCAGAAACGACAGCTGGCGCGAGGTGCGGCGCCGCGAGCCCCAACAATCGCTTTAAGGCGCGAAATTCCTTGCTTCAACTTGCAGCCCCGGCAAGTTTTGCCTATGTGCACTCAACCCCAACGAAAGTCATATTCGAACCCGTAGGACATTCCTTGCCTGACACCGCAAAGAACTGGATCGTCGAGACAGATTGGCTCGCCGATCACCTTTCGTCGCCGGATCTGATCATTCTCGACGGCAGCTGGCATCTGCCGACCGAGAACCGGGATGCAAAGAAAGAATATCTTGCCGAGCATATTCCCGGCGCGCTGTTCTTCGATATCGACGATTTGTCGGACGAAAAGTCTGCGCTCCCGCACATGCTGCCGTCGACGGTGAAATTCGCGTCACGCATGAAGAAGATGGGCATCGGCGACGGCGCGCGGATTGTCGTCTACGATACGTCGGGCATTTTCTCGGCGGCGCGCGTCTGGTGGACATTCCGGGCGATGGGCCATCGCGATGTCGCCGTCCTGAACGGCGGCCTGCGCAAATGGAAAGCGGAAGGACGGCCGATCGAGGACGGCCCTCCGGCGAAGCGCTCGGAGCGGCACTATTCGCCGCTTCAGAACACCGAAATCCTTCGCGACCTCGAAGATATGAAGGCGCTTCTCAAGAAGAACGGCGTGCAGATCGTCGATGCCCGCCCCGCCACCCGTTTCGAGGGCAAAGCCGCTGAGCCGCGCCCAGGCCTCAGGAAGGGTCATATTCCGGGATCGAAGAATCTGCCGTCGCAAAAGCTTCTTAATCCCGACGGCACGTATAAATCGCCGGAAGAGATCAACAAGCTGTTTTCCGATATCGGCATCAACGTGACGAAGCCGGTGGTGACGACGTGCGGATCGGGTGTCACAGCCTCGATGCTCGCTTTGGCGCTGGCCGTTGTCGGCCAGACGAACGCTGCCGTCTACGACGGAAGCTGGGCTGAGTGGGGACAGGAAAACGGCCTGCCTATCGAGACCGGACCGGCCGCCTAGAACCAACCGACGTCAATCTCTTCGAAAAAGGCGCGCCCGCACCCGGGCGCGCCTTTTTCGTATTCGTTTGCCGATGAGCCGGACTTAGGCGGCGGCGGGCGTTGGCTGTTCGATTGCCTTCTCGAGCCACGAAACGATCTCGTTCGAAGCTGGCGACAATCGCGACGAGAACGACCTTAGGAGCTGTCCGTCGCGCCCGACTAGATATTTATGGAAGTTCCAGGTCGGCGCTCCGCCCGGCCCCATGGCTTCCGCGGCCCACTTGTAGAATGGGTGCGCATCAGGACCCACAACCGGGTGCTTCGATGCGATTGGAAACGTCACGCCGAAAACGCCCTGGCAGAACGTGCGGATCTCGCCGTCGGCGTCCGGCTCCTGCTCGCCGAAATCGTTTGAAGGCACTGCGATGACGACCAGACCAGCTGTCTCGTAACGTCGCCACAAATCCTGAAGCGCTCCGTATTGCTTGGTGAAGCCGCAGAGCGACGCCGTGTTGACAATCAACAGCGGCTGGCCGCGCCAATCCGAGAGTTTCAACGGCTCTCCGTCGATACCGGCAAACTCGAAATCGTAAGCGCTGCCAGTTACGGCATTGACCGGCGGCTTGCTTGCATTCGCGGTCAACATCGAGAAGAGATTGACGCCTGTATTCCAGAGCTTTCGCAACTTGTTACCTCTTGGCATTCACGGCACGGCTACAGCCCTTATACTAGTTCTTGAACGCGTAGCATCAAGGCCGCGCGGGCTTAAAAACTTGTTCCGGCCGGAACATCCGCCTTCAGACGCAAACGCTACATTGCCTCCATCGAACGACACGAGCGCAAACGCTCTTCTCAAGGAGGAATCTGAAATGACGAAGTTCAGCAGCACATTATCTATTGCAGCAGCTATCGCCGCCCTAGCTAGCACGATCTCGATTGGAAGCGTCGCCGCAAATGCCGCGGGCGGCGCCAAGGAATTTTTCGTGCAGGACTACAAGTTCGCCAAGCCGATGCACGGCTTTTCCGGTTATTCGAATAATTACTATTGCGATTACCAGCGACTGCCGACTCGCAAGTGCGTTACCAATTCCAATGGCACCGAAAGTTGCCGGATTGTCGGCTGGACGCTCCGCGAAATGTGCCAGTGAGCTCGCGGGATACGCCGTTCAGTAGCGAGACAAGGCATGACGATCAAAAGCTCCGGAGACATCCGGAGCTTTTTGCTTTTTCCGGCGTAACGGCTCGTTTTTCGTCGCAACTTCGTCTGTCGTGTGATCATCATTCTTCATCACATTTCTAACCTGTTCCGGCCGAAACAGCGAAGCCGGCGTATGATCTCTATCGTTGCTCGTGAAGTTGGTTCGAGCGTTCCGTTTCGCCAACGCATGCATCTTTAAGGAGGATAGCACCATGAGCTCCGAGGAAAATTATCGCCCGCGAAAGCGTGGCTTTCTCGCAAAAACTTTCTTTCTTCTCGCCGCCGTCGGTGTCGGCGCGTTTGGCGCGATAGCCGTTACGCATAGTGATTTTCTCGATGCCAAAACCGGCAGCGACGATACGATCAAAACGGAAGCATCCGCACCGAAGATCGACTGGGTTGCCGCAGCGCCCGGCCGCATCGAACCGAAGTCGGGCCTTGTCCGTGTTGGGGCACAGCTTCTCGGTCGCATCGCCGAGGTCAACGTCAAGCTCAACGATAAGGTCGAAGAAGGCGAGCTTCTGATCCGCCTTGATGACGACGAGGCGCGCGCCCGTCTTCAGGCCGCCGAGACCGAGGCCGCATCCCGCAAGCGTGAGCGCGACGCGCAGCCTCTGGATAAGGCACGCGACGACTTACGCACCGCAGAAGACAATGTTTTCTCGGCTGAGCGGGCGCTGACGAATGCACGGTTTGGACTCGAATATGAGTTGCAGGCCGAACGGCAGGGCTCCGGCACCGCGGCTCGCGTTACGGATGCGCGCAACTATCTGGCGAAAACAAAATCGAAGCTCCAGAAGGAGCGCGCCGCTTACGCGACGGCGCAGTCGAAGGCCGATGTTCCGGCACCAAACCGCCTCGAATCCGCGCTGCAGGCGGCCCGTTCCGATGTTGCGGTTGCCGAAGCGCTGCTTGAAAAGACGCGCGTTCGCGCACCTGTGGCCGGGACCGTTCTGCAGCTTCCCGCCAAGGCTGGAGAGATGGTTTCGCCTTCCCCCGACCAGTCGCTCGTCGTCCTCGGCGATATGTCGGTGGTCCGCCTCAAGGCCGAGGTCGACGAGATCGACGTGTCGAAGATCAAGGTCGGCGGCAAGGTCACGGTGAAGAGCAACGCGTATCCCGGCAAGGAATTTAACGGCACAGTAGCCGAGCTTGCACCGACGTTGACCTCACCGCAATTTTCTCTGCGCGGAGCCCGCCGGCCGACCGACGTCGAAGTGCTCGAAGTCACGGTCGACCTCGGCGGAAATCCTTCGCTTCTCCCAGGCATGAGAGCAGACGCTTTTTTCAGGTAGCGGTGCGGCGCACCGCTCCCCCAGAAATGCCACGGCGTACCAAGCTGGCATCGCAGATCAGGAAATCGTTTTGAAAGGCCAGCGGCGGCTCGCTTCCTCCTTAGCGAAGCCGCTGCCAGCCCCGAGGGCGGGAGAGGCAAGTGCGAAGCAGGGATGCGGACCTGCTCCGCCGCGCTTCTCCCGCCAATTTTTTTGCTTCGCTCGTCCAATTCGCAAATTAATCCGCCAACGTCCTGTCTCGCCCGGAACAGCGAAAAGCCAGTGCTTTCTGCATCCTGCAGCCATCGTAACCACAGCTTACGCGGGAGAGACAGATGTACGGAGAAATCAGAAAGTTCAGATCCGATCTCGGCGTCGGCGTCATTCGCGCCGAGGACGGACGGAGCTACCGGTTCGAATTCGGCGAGATCCGCAATCATCGCGCCGACCTCGAAGGTCGTGAGGTCGATTTCGTCGCCAGTAGCTTCAAAGCGCGCGACATCGTCGTGCTTGCCGGGTCGCCGTGGGCGGCTTTCGGCGGCATCCAAATTTGACCGGCGCTCAGGAGATCGCGCGATGCACAACGTTTTCAATTTGGCCGACGTCCCCGCCGTGGACGCGTCGGACATTGGCGCTATCCTGCGGCTTCTGGTCGACAGCAGCCGCGGATTGGCGCTCCTGCGTGGCTTGAAGGACCATGAGATCCGGGAGATCGAAGATTGGATCTGGACGAAGTTTCCGGACAACCGCGACGGCCGCCTCGCCATCGCTCTGCGTTTCCGCGCTGTCCTCGGCGTCTTTGAAAGCCGTCGTTTCAAGGCGCTATTTCTCGAACGCGGATACCGGCTTTTCAGCGCACTTGCAGATCAAGCCGCATCGCAGCCACTCAACGTCCGGTTCGGATTCAACGCGCAACGGCTATTGTTGTCCCTCGATGCGATGACCGATACGTCGCGTCCTGCCCGACATGCCGAGCCCGACTTCCGAATTGCCGCATAAGTTATTGGTTTTCATCACAATTATCTGAATTTTCGGCCGTTTTGGCGTGTTCCTGCTGGAACAGCGGCGTGCGCCGTCGCGGAGCATGATTGCGTCATGGCCGGCAAAGTCCGGCAACCGCATCAGGATCTGCCGCTGGAGGCTACAATGACCAAGACCGCTTTCGCTCTCGCTGCCCTGCTCGCCGGCATGACGATGACGACCGCCGCCAAAGCCGACGCGGTTCGCCTTGGTTTCGGATTTCCTCTTGGATCGTTTGTCGCGCATTCGAATGAAAACTATAGCCGCCGCGACTACCGTCGCGCCGAGCGCCCGCAATATGTCCGCCGGGAAGTTCGGGACGAGGCGCCGGCTCGCAAAGTGACTGCAAAAGTCAGGAAGCCGGTAACGGAAGTCGCGGAGGCTTCCATGAAGCCTGCTCCCGCTCCCAAGCGGGACGACAAGCTCGCATCTGATCCTGCAACGACGACTGTCGTTGAAAAAACACCGATCAGAAAAAGCGATGCGGCCCCGGTCGTTACTGCGAGCACAAACGACGTTCCGAAAGCGGAAAAGCCTGCTGCCGATACTCCGTCGATGGCAAAGGCCGACGCGGAAACGACGGCGGCTGCTGTGGAAACGAAGCACATCTGCCGCCGCTACTCGCCCGCTATCGCCGCGCTCGTCGACGTTCCTTGCGAATAAGCAGGGCGCCCTGAGCCGCGCTGCTCTGTGCCCTGGGAAACATTCAAACCTGACGTTATCGTTCAATATCCGGCCAACGCCTCAAGGAAGGATCAGGTCATGGAAGTCTCAGCAGCAGCAGCTCCGGCATTCGTCAGTCAGCGGACGAGGCCGTCACAGCGGCCGCGCTCGAACGGGTATCACCTGCCGATGGTCGTGAAGCTCGCTTACCGCAATCTTTTCCACGATCGATTGAGCTTCTGCGTCACGGTGGTCGGCATTCTCTTTTCTGTCGTCCTGGTTGCCATTCAGTCGGGCATTTACCTGGGCTCGGCGAACAAGATTGCGACGATCATCGATGCGGCGCCTGCAGACTTGTGGGTCGTCCCGCTCGGGACGAAAAGCTATGACGATCCCTCGTTTCTCTCGGGCCGCGAGCGCTACACGACACTTTCCGCACCGGGCGTCGCGGACTCCGAAGACATGATTGTTTCATTTGCCCGTTGGCGGAAGCCGCTCGGCGGCGAGACGACCGTTTTGCTGATCGGCACGGCGGGCGACAGTCCGAAAGCGCTTCCCGCCAACATCATTGAAGGTAGCCGCGAGGCGCTCGAAGCCCCGAATACTGTCGCGATCGATCGCAGCTACTTCAACGATCTCGGTGTCGACCGTCTTGGCGAGAACGCCGAACTGAATGGCACGGCCGTCAAGCTCGTCGCGATCACGAAGCGGGTCCGCTCTTTCACCACGCTGCCTTTCGTCTTCACCTCGATCGACGAAGCGCGGAGGCTTTCCGGTGCCACTCAGCAGCAAGCGAGTTATCAGCGTGTCAGCCTGCTGCCCGGCGCCAATATCGATACCGTTCGCAAGGAAATCGAAGCGCGCCTGCCAGATACGGAAGTCCTGACGCAAGCCGAATTCCGCACGCGCAGCCAGGACTATTGGCTGAAGCAGACTGGCGCAGGCGCCGCACTCGACGCCGGAAAACTCCTGGGCCTGATTGTCGGCATTGTCATCGTCGCCCAGACGCTCTATTCGAGCACAAAAGACCATATCAACGAGTTCGCGACATTGCGCGCCCTCGGCGCCGGAGCGGGCTACATCGTCAAGGTAATCCTCATTCAGGCCGTGCTTTCCGGACTAATTGGCTATGTCCTTGGCATGTGCCTCGCGTTAGCTGCCATTCATCTCGCACAAGATACAAAGCTCACGATCATCATGACTGCACCGCTGGCTGCGCAGCTCTTCGCGATAACAATCGGCATGTGCATTTTCGCCGCCATCAGCGCCATCATCAAAGTTGTTCGCATCGACCCGGCCGTCGTGTTCAGCCGCTAATCGAATTTAGGAGACCTAACATGACCGAGCCGAGCAACGGAAAAGTCATTGTCGAAGCGAAAGGCATCGTGAAGGTGCTAGGCTCCGGCGCGACCGAGAACAAAGTTCTGAAGGGCGTCGATCTTCAGCTTCATACAGGCGAGCTCACGCTGTTGATGGGGCCGTCGGGCTCCGGAAAGACGACGCTGCTATCGATCCTCGGCTGCATCCTGTCGCCGACGCAGGGAAGTCTCTCGATCTCGGGAATGCCGACGGAGCACATGAACAAGGAGCAGCTCGCCAAGCTTCGCCGCAAGCATGTCGGGTTCGTGTTCCAGTCCTACAATCTTGTGCCGACGCTCTCGGCGGTCGAGAATGTCATGTTGGCGCTCGATCTTCGCGACCTCAATGGACCGGAAGCCTACGACCAGGCCATCGATGCGCTCGAAGCGGTCGGCCTCAGCCATCGTATCAAAGCGATGCCGTCGAAAATGTCCGGCGGCGAAAAACAGCGCGTCTCGATTGCGCGCGCGCTTGCCGGATCACCGTCGGTCATCCTGGCGGATGAGCCGACGGCGGCACTCGATGCCAAGAACGGCATGGCAGTGATGGAGCTGCTCGCCCAGGTCGCCCAGGACACGCGACGGGCCGTTCTGGCCGTGACCCACGATCACCGGACGTTGCCCTATGCGGACCGAATCATAACCATCGATGATGGGCGAATCGCGGGTTCGGAGCGGCCTAAACTCACTGGAAAAACAGTAGAAATTGCTGCCCACTGAGCCTCGGAGGCAGGTTTCCGCGTGGCGAAAAAGGCTCAGGGACTGTGGCTCGGGGCCAATGGCCGCGCAGGCCTCTCAGCCGGGCATCTGGACCAGAAGGACCATTTGTGTAGGATGCGCCCGAACTCACCAATCCCAAATTGGAATAATTAAGGAAAATAGCGCCCATGGCGGGGCAACCATCGAACACGTCCATCCCCTCAGGTTCCTTGATGGCCGGCAAGCGAGGCCTGATTATGGGGGTCGCGAATAACCGATCGATTGCGTGGGGCATCGCGAAAGCTTGCGCTGCTCAGGGCGCCGAGATCGCGCTGACCTATCAAGGCGATGCCCTCAAGAAGCGGGTTGAGCCGCTGGCTGCCGAGCTAGGCGCAAAGTCAGTCCTGCACTGCGATGTCACCGATGCCGCGTCGATGGACACCGTGTTCGATGCACTCGCAAAAACATGGGGCAACCTGGACTTCCTGGTCCACGCCATCGCCTATGCCGACAAGAACGAGCTCGACGGACGATACGTCGACACGACCGAGAAGAACTTCACGCAGAGCCTGCTGATTTCCTGTTATTCGTTCACGGCCCTTGCCAAGCGCGCTGAAAAACTCATGCCGAACGGCGGGTCGCTCGTGACGCTCAGCTATTACGGCGCCGAAAAGGTGATGCCGCACTATAACGTGATGGGCGTTGCGAAAGCCGCGTTGGAAGCAAGCGTCCGCTATCTGGCCTCCGATCTCGGCCGCAATGGCATTCGCGTCAATGCGATATCGGCTGGTCCGATCAAGACGCTGGCCGCATCCGGCATCGCCGACTTCCGCTATATCCTGAAGTGGAACGAGTACAATTCGGCGCTCCGGCGGAATGTCACGATCGACGACGTGGGCAATGCGGGTCTCTATCTCCTGTCCGACATGTCACGCGGCGTTACCGGCGAAATCCATCATGTCGACAGCGGTTACCATGTCCAGGGCATGAAGAACGAAGAAGCGCCCGACATTTCCGTCGTCAAAAGCGAAGACGCGTGAGCGAAAGGCGATGGCGCCTGTCTCGTTGAAGCCTGGCCTCACGCTTTATCTCATTCGTCACGGCGAAACAGATTGGAACCGGGAATCCCGCTACCAGGGGCAGCGGGACATTCCGTTAAACGAAACCGGACGCCAGCAAGCTCGCCGACACGGCGACGTTCTCAAAGCGCTGATGCCGCCTATTAAGGGGTTCGATTTCGTGTCGAGCCACTTAGGGCGCGCTGTCGAAACGATGCAGCTCATCCGGAGCACGCTCGATATCGATCCCGACGATTTCAGTCGGGTACCGGACATTGCCGAACTCAGCTACGGCCATTGGGAGGGGAAACTCGCCGCCGAGCTAGTGTCGGGAGATCCGGAGGGCGTGGCCGGCAAGACTGCTGACCCGTACGGTTGGCGTCCGCGCGGCGGTGAAAGCTACCAGGATCTCGAAGAGCGCGTTTCGGCTTGGCTCTCGGGCCTCACGAACAACACCGTCGCCGTCAGCCACGGCGGCGTCAGCCGCGTCGCCCGTGGCGCTCTTCTCGGCGTCGACAGGCGCCTGGTGCCATTCCTGGAGGTTCCGCAGGACAAGATCTTGCGATTCAAGGACGGCAAAATGTGCTGGATCTGAGATCGGCGAACGGCAAACCGGATTTTGAGAATGCAAAGAGCCAGAAGCACAAAGAGCCGGAGATGCGGCTCTCCGGCTCTTCGGCACTCGGTTTGGAGTGCATGCTGAAAGACCCTTCGACCCAGGGCTCATTCCGGGAGGAACGGTCTTTTACGGTGGCCGGCGCTTTACCGCCTATGTCAATGGAGACTTAGCTTACGACACGACCGCCCGGGTGGGGCGGCCGATCCGTATACCTCGCAACATGCGATCCTTCGATGCACCGCAGGCTGCTTTCGGGCAGCGAAATGCGGGCTCGGCCGAGTTGCCGATCGAATACGGAACATGTGCCTGCTTCGTCCCATCGGCAGAGCAAAAAGTTGCCGACGAACGCAGTACTAAAGCGAGTTAATCTGCGTCGCCCGAGGTTGTCACGCGGCATTCCCTGCGATGCGCACTTGCCGCCTTCCCGTCCGCCACCTAATAAGAACGGTGAAGCAGCCCGGCAACAATCGTTGCAGAGCCATCGAGGCGCTGGACGGGCCTTATTCCGCATATTCAGGCAATGTCTCACAACACCTTCGGCCATCTTTTTCGCGTAACAACCTGGGGCGAAAGCCATGGCCCGGCCATTGGCGCCGTCGTCGACGGCTGTCCGCCGGGCATCGCGCTCGAAGCGACCGAGATCCAGTCCTATCTCGACAAGCGCAAGCCGGGCCAGTCGCGTTTCACGACGCAGCGGCAAGAGGCCGACGCGGTCAAGATTCTCTCCGGCGTCTTTCCGGACGCGTCGGGCAAGCAGGTGACGACGGGAACGCCGATCGCGCTGGAGATCGAGAACACCGATCAGCGTTCGAAGGATTACGGCGACATCAAAGACAAGTTTCGGCCTGGCCACGCCGATTTCACCTACGACGCGAAATACGGCATCCGCGACTATCGCGGTGGCGGCCGCTCGTCGGCACGCGAGACAGCATCACGCGTGGCGGCTGGAGCCGTTGCGCGGAAAGTCATACCGGGCGTCACCATTCGCGGCGCGCTTGTCCAAATCGGCCAGATCAAGATCGATCGCGGCAACTGGGACTGGGAAGAAACCGGAAATAATCCGTTTTTCTCGCCCGATAAGCAGGCCGCTGAGCATTGGGCCGATTATCTCGACAAAGTGCGCAAGGCGGGCTCTTCCGTCGGGGCGATCATCGAAGTCGTTGCGGAAGGCGTACCGGCAGGATGGGGCGCGCCACTCTATGGCAAGCTCGACCAGGACATCGCCAGTGCGATGATGTCGATCAACGCCGTCGAGGGCGTCGAGATTGGCGAGGGCATGGCGTCGGCAGAACTGACCGGCGAACAGAACGCCGACGAAATTCGCATCGGCAACGACGGCGCGCCAGATTTCCTCTCGAACCACGCGGGCGGCATTCTCGGCGGCATCTCAACGGGACAGCCCGTGGTCTGCCGCTTCGCGGTGAAGCCAACGTCGTCAATCCTCGCGCCGCGCCGGACGATCGACCGCCAGGGCCACGAGACTGAGATCATCACCAAGGGCCGGCACGACCCGTGCGTTGGCATTCGAGCGGTGCCGGTCGGGGAAGCGATGATGGCCATCGTCCTCGCAGATCACTTCCTGCGGCACCGGGCGCAAATCGGGTCATAACCTTCGAGGACCGGCAATCGCTGAGCTTGGAAAGATCGTCGTTCTCACGGGCGCGGGCTTATCGGCCGAAAGCGGCGTGGCGACGTTCCGCGATCCAGATGGCATTTGGGCCAAATACGATTGGCGCGAGGTCGCGACACCGGAAGGTTTCCAGCGCGATCCAGTGCGTGTGCTCGACTTCTATAATTCGCGACGACGCGCTCATCGGGGCATTGAGCCTAACGCCGCGCACATTGCGCTCGCCCGGCTCGAAGCAGAATACGGCGATGTAACCATCGTCACCCAGAATATCGACGCTCTGCATGAAGCTGCCGGATCGACGTCGCTGATTCACATGCACGGCGAGCTCTTCAAGGCGCTCTGCACCTTCTGCAAGCATCGCTTTCCGTGGCGCGACGATCTCTACGTCGACACCTCCTGTCCGTTCTGCGGATTGCCGGGCGGTATGCGGCCTGACGTCGTGTGGTTCGGCGAGATGCCGTATCAGATGGGAAGGGTCACCGCTCTTCTCGGAGAAGCTGATCTCTTCATCTCCATCGGCACGAGCGGGCATGTCTATCCGGCCGCCGGATTCGTCACGGAGGCTGCTGAGCATGGCGCCCGTACGGTCGAGCTCAATCTCGAGCCGTCGGAGGGCGCAAGCCTTTTCCAAGAGGCGGTTTACGGGCCCGCGACTGAGATCGTGCCAGCCTTCGTCGAGCGCATTCTCTCAGAGCGCTAGCGTCGGAATACAGCAACGACCTCGACGTGCGCCGAATAGACGAACTGATCGACGGGAGTGACGGATTCGATCTTATAGCCGCCATCGACGAGGTGACGCGCATCGCGTGCCAGCGTCGCCGGATTGCAAGACACGGCGACGACCGTCTTCACCTTCGAGCGCGCCAAGCGCTGCGACTGCGCTTCCGCACCTGCGCGCGGCGGATCGAAAACGACGCCGTCATGCTTGTTGAGTTCGAGCGGCGATAGCGGGTCGCGAAACAAGTCGCGCGCGACCGCAATAATCGGCTTCAGACCGGATGTTTTTTTCTCGGCGTCCGCGAGGGCGGTTACGGCGGCTTTACTGCCGTCGAATGCCGAAACACGAGCCTTCACCGCTATGGGGAATGTGAATGCTCCCATGCCACAAAAGAGATCGGCGACCTTCTTGGCTTTGCCGAGCGCGGCGACGATGCGCTGCGCAATTTCGGTTTCGGCTGCTCCGACGGCTTGGATGAACACCGCGGGCGGCAGGAGCACATCGGCACTCCCAAAGGTGATGAACGGCTTCAACGTTTCGACGACGATATCACCGCCGACGACGAGGCGCGCGAGCCCGAGCGCGCTTGCCGCCGACGCCAAACCGCTTCGAACCTCGGGCGTCAGCTTTCGCTCGGTTCCATCGACGTCGACGTCCAGACCCGCGCGCGTCAGTGTAATCGTGACGCGTGCTTCGCCACGCTTCGATAGCAGCGGCGATATCAGTCTTCCGACAGACGGCAACGCGGCAACAATTTTCGATTCGAGAACGGCACACTCCTCGATCGCGACGAGGTTGTGCGAGGCAGCTTCGTGAAAGCCCAGGTCGATGCCGGCTTCAGATCTGACTGCCGTAAGCACGGCGCGGCGGCGTTTTCCTGCCGGACACTGCAAGGCACCGACGTCCGGGTTCAGTCCGCGCGCGGCGAAGGCGTCGATGACCAACTCGCGTTTCCACGCGTCGTACGCCTCCGGCGCGAGATGCTGCATGCTGCAACCGCCGCACGTTCCGAAATGGCGGCAGACGGGTGCGATACGCTCGGCGCTCGGCTCGATGACCCGCAGCAGGCGCGTACGATCAGCCTCGACGTCAGCGGCCACAAGTTCTCCCGGCAGCGAGAACGGCACGAAAATGCTTTTACCATCGACGTCGGCGATGCCGTCGCCCTGAGCGCCGAGGCGGCTGATCCGGAGGTCTTGCTCAGTCACCGTAACGCGCTCCAAGAAGAAATTCAGTGTTGCCGGAGCCGCCGAGAATAGGCGATGACATATCGCCGATTACCGACCATCCGGGTCGCGCGCTTATCCAATTGCGGACGCCTTCGAGCGCGCTTTGTCGAACCGCTGCGTCACGCACGATGCCGCCGCTCCCGATATTGTCGCGACCGACCTCGAACTGCGGCTTCACCAGGACGATCATCCAAGCGCCTGCCTTGGCAAACGACAGGACGGTGCTCAGCACTTTCGTCACCGAAATGAAACTGACATCGACGACGACCGCTTCGATGGGTTCTGGAATCTCGGCGGGAGTCAGAGATCGGGCATCGACGTTTTCAAGGGACACGACGCGTGAATCGCTTTTCAGGCTGTCGTGAAGTTGAGCCGTACCGACGTCGACCGCATAAACACGGGCGGCTCCACGTTGCAGCAGAACTTCCGTGAAACCGCCTGTCGAAGCGCCGATGTCGAGCGCGACGCGACCCGAAGCATCCAAGCCGAAGCGCTCGAGCGCCGCCACGAGCTTTTCCGCTCCACGTGACACGTAGCCAGGCGCTTCGGCTGCAAGCGAAACGGCGAAATCTTCCTTCACGTCGAATGCGGGCTTGTCGCAAACGACGCCACCAACGGAAACGAACCCTCGCTTGATCAGATCCTGCGCGCGGGCGCGCGACGGCGCCAATCCGCGTGTCACGAGCATCTGGTCGAGACGCATGATCGTGCCGTCAGCCGCGCGGCCTCAATCGGGCCGGATGGCGTAGCGGCCGGAGCCGTTCGCGAAGAGAAGAAGAAAGCCGCCCGCCATGCAGACGTTTTTCATGAAGTTCGTCATCTGAGCCTGATCGGCGAAATTGCTGTGAAAGACTGCGGCGGCAGCCAGGCAGAAGGCCGCGAGCGCGAGGCCGGCGTAACGCGAGAAGACACCGAGAAGAACGGCGAGACCACCAATCACTTCAAGCCCAATAACGAGCGGAAGAAGCGTGCCTGGAAGGCCATGGGATTCCATATAGGCCTGGGTCTGGACGTACCCTGAGACCTTATTAATTCCCGCAGTGACGAAAATCGCGGACAGAAGGATCCGTGCGACCAGACTGACGAGCGCGTGCATATTTATTCTCCCGAACGTCGATATTGGCGGACGCCCATTGGCGGGGCGTCAGGCCCGTTCGCTTAGCACGTCCGCACGCCCGAGGGCAGCAAAGACCGTCTGTACGATGCCTGAGGCATTAAGCTTCGCTTCTTCGTACATGACCTCAGGTTTGCCGTGGTCGATGAACAGATCCGGCAGCACCTTGGCCCTGACCCGCAGACCGCGATCCAGCAGCCCCTCGTCGGAGAGGAATTGCAGCACGTGGCTGCCGAAACCGCCGATCGAGCCTTCCTCGACCGTCACCAAAACTTCATGGCTGGACGCGAGTTGACGAATGAGCGCCTCATCGAGGGGCTTGGCAAAGCGCGCATCGGCGACGGTCGTCGAGAGGCCGAAGCTCGCAAGCTGGTCGGCTGCTTTCAGACATTCGGCGAGACGGGTGCCGAGCGAGAGCAGCGCGATCTTCGAGCCTTCGCGCACAATCCGGCCCTTGCCGATCTCTAGCGGAATGCCGACTTCCGGCAATTCTATGCCGACGCCCTCGCCGCGCGGATAGCGCAGCGCGCTCGGCCGGTCGTCGATCTGCGCTTGGGTGGCGACCATATGGACGAGTTCAGCTTCATCGGCCGCGGCCATGATCACAAAGTCCGGCAGACAAGCGAGATAGGCGACGTCGAATGAACCGGCATGCGTCGCACCGTCGGCGCCGACAAGGCCCGCGCGATCAATTGCAAAGCGCACCGGCAGCTTCTGGATCGCGACATCATGCACGACCTGATCGTAGGCGCGCTGCAGGAAGGTCGAATAGATCGCGGTGAACGGCTTATAGCCTTCCGTCGCGAGGCCGGCGGCGAACGTCACGGCGTGCTGCTCGGCGATGCCGACGTCGAACGTCCGGTCAGGGAATTCCTTGCCGAAATAATCGAGGCCGGTGCCTGACGGCATAGCGGCCGTGATGGCGACGATCCGCTTGTCTTTGCGCGCCTCGGCGATGAGGCTGTCGGCGAACACCTTGGTGTAGTTCGGCGCATTGGGCTTTGGCTTGACCTGCGCGCCGGTCACGACGTTGAACTTGTTGACGCCGTGATACTTGTCGTCGGCCGCTTCCGCAGGCGCGTAGCCTTTGCCCTTCTGCGTTACGACGTGAACGAGGATCGGGCCTTGCTGAAGATCGCGGACGTTCTTCAGTACCGGCAGAAGCTGCTCGAAATTGTGCCCATCGATGGGTCCGACGTAATAGAAGCCGAGTTCCTCGAACCACGCGCCGCCCTGCCACAGATGACGGGTGTATTCCTCGACACGCGCAGCCCGACGCTCCCACTCCTTCGGCAGAAGCTTCGCGAGCTGCTTGGCGTAGTCGCGCAGATGCACATACGCGCCGCTCGACGTCACGCGCGCCAGATAGGCCGAGAGCGCGCCGGTCGGCGGCGCAATCGACATGTCGTTGTCGTTCAGCACGACAATCAGGCGCTCGTTGCGAGCGCCCGCATTGTTGATCGCCTCATAGGCCATGCCCGCGCTCATCG
>JASBTM010000002.1 GCA_030148425.1 Hyphomicrobium sp.
AGCGACAAGGTCGACCGCTTCATCGCGCTGATGCGCGAATGCGGGCTGGTCGAGGTCGGCCGCACCGGCGTCGTCGCCATCGCCCGCGGGTCGGAGGCGCTCTAGCTTTACCACCAACCTTCGTCATTCCCGCGAAAGCGGGAACCCAGCGCGGGGTAAGCCGACGCACGCTCTGGGTCCCCGTTTTCGCGGGAATGACGATCAAGCAAATACACGAAGGGGTATCATCCAATGCAAGTCTATTACGATCGCGACGCCGACCAGGATCTCATCAAGGGCAAGAAAGTCGCCGTCGTCGGCTATGGCAGCCAGGGCCATGCGCACGCGCTGAACCTCAAGGACTCCGGCGTCAAGGATATCGCCATCGCGCTGCGCAAAGGTTCGCCCTCGGCCAAGAAGGCCGAGCAGGCAGGCCTCAAGGTAATGGACGTTGCGGAAGCCGCGAAGTGGGCCGACGTCATCATGATGCTGACGCCGGACGAGCTGCAGGCCGACATCTACAAAGAGCATCTCGAGCCGAACATGAAGAAGGGCGCGGCGCTTCTTTTTGCGCACGGCCTCAACGTCCACTTCAACCTGATCGAGCCGCGCGAAGATCTCGACGTCGGCATGGTTGCGCCGAAGGGTCCGGGCCATACGGTGCGTGGCGAATATCAGAAGGGCGGCGGCGTGCCGTGCCTCATCGCCGTCCATCAGGACAAGAGCGGCAACGCGCATGATCTCTTCCTGTCGTACGCGTCGGCAATCGGCGGCGGCCGTTCGGGTGTGATCGAGACGACGTTCCGCGAAGAGTGCGAAACGGACCTCTTCGGCGAGCAGGCCGTGCTCTGCGGCGGTCTCGTCGAGATGATCCGCGCCGGCTTCGAGACACTGGTGGAAGCAGGCTATGCGCCGGAGATGGCGTATTTCGAGTGCTTGCACGAAGTGAAGCTGATCGTAGACCTCATCTACGAGGGCGGCATTGCCAACATGAACTACTCGATCTCCAACACGGCCGAGTACGGCGAGTATAAGACTGGTCCGCGGATCGTCACGCCGGAAACGAAGGCTGAGATGAAGCGCGTGCTCACCGACATCCAGACGGGCCGTTTCGTTCGTGACTGGATGCTCGAGTGCAAGGCCGGTCAGCCGAACTTCAAGGCGACGCGCCGCTTGAACGACGCGCACCAGATCGAGGAAGTCGGCGCGAAGCTGCGCGCGATGATGCCTTGGATCTCCAAGAACAAGCTTGTGGACAAGGGCAAGAACTAATTCTCGCCCGCGAACGCGCGAATTTTGAATTTCCAAAACGCGGCGGCCTTCGGGTGCGCCGCGTTTTTTTTTCAGAAACCAGCTTGTCATGGATGGCCGCACAGGCGGCCATCCACGACAGCGATCAACATGCGTGATGTGCGATTCGACCGGATCCCGGCCTGCACAGGGATGACGGAAAAAAAACGAGAAGGGGAGAAGCGTGGTGGGAAATGGTATCGGGAACCAACCCGCACTGCCGCGCTCTTGGGGAGGGTTTACGTGCGGCAGCGCGGGCGGTCCACGTCATTTCCAGCCGTCGCCCTTGCGGACGCTGGCTGGGACTAACGCGGGCGGCAGAGGAGCGGGGACCTCTGCCGCCCGTTTCCGAATATTGCCATTTGCATGGCATCTTCGGATTTGAAGGGGCTCTCACGCAGCGCGACCGCTGCGAGAGCCCGATGGTGTTTCCATCGGGCGGCAGATGATCCCATGATCGCACCTCGCCGCATCGAACCCTGATACAACACCAGGACTTGAAACCGGCTGAGAGGTGCTGGGAGATCTTGACTGTCGCCCCCCAGCGACGCTGTCGTTAACGCCATATGGCTGTCGAATCTTGGCCACGTCATGACGAAACTTGGCTCAACAAAAGGCTGAAGTGAATTTGTGTGAGAAGCAGCCAATGCCAAATTCGAGCCGAATATCGGCGCGTTGAGCATTTGAATTTCCATCTCGATGTCATCTGGCGGTTCTAATCAGACCGAGACTTAATTGTGGCTACCGGCTCGCGGCGTCGTCGCTCCGGACAATCGCGAAGGTGAGAATGCAGGACATGTCCACGGGCGGCTTTCCGCACGAAAACGGCGTGAAGGCCATCTCGAGTTGCACACTGAAAGTGGTCGAGGGGAATTGGCAATTCGCGGAAGAAAACGCCGCACAAATCGAAGCCAATTGGCAAAAGGCGAAAGCCCTAAATCCAAACTACTTCAACGGCGTCGTGCATCTCATGAAAGACATCCGCTCCGCCGGAAACGAAATACACGCGACGCTCATACCGACCGATTTCAAAAGCTATCTCTATTGGCGGGAACTCGGCTTTCCGGAAGCGGGCGTCATCGACGGGTTTGGGTCCGCGCTCATTCGCTCATCGGATGGTCGCTTCATCCTGATCACGCAGCGGGAAGGGAACGTCAATCACGGCTTCGCCTACCTGCCGTCGGGCTTCATCGATCATCAGGACGTTCTGGCGGACGGGGCGGTCGACATCGGTGCGAGCGTGGCGCGCGAAGTCGATGAAGAGATCGGCGAAGCGGCAAGCATGCTCGAACGTGAGGAGGGCTTTATCCTCGTGCGCGAGGGCGTGCACCTGTGCTTCGCAGTTCCGTTCTATCTGCCGATGACATCGGAAGAGCTTGCCGCCAGGGTCGCCGAGCATAACGCCGTTACAGACGATCCCGAGATCGATGCGATCATTCCGGTTGCCAATCTCAACGATCTCGATGGGCTGAAGGTGCTTCCTCATGCGCGTGCGTTGCTCGAAGCACTTTTCGTCGCGCATTGAGGCGCGGTCGCTCTAGAAAAAGGGCTTGGCGCAAGCGGTTGGTTGCCTCATGGTGCCGCGCGCTCGTGCCGAAATTGGCTGCGCGGGCTGAAAGCGGGAGATCAGCGCGCGATGGCGCTTACCTATCATATCCTCGATGTTTTCACTGAGCGCCCTTTCGGCGGCAACCCGCTTGCTGTCGTGCTGGGTGCGGATCATCTGAGCCCGGCCGAAATGCAGACGATCGCGCGGGAGTTCAATCTCTCCGAAACGGTCTTCGTGCTGGCGACGTCAACCCCGGGGCATACGGCGCGCATCCGGATCTTTACGCCGAGCCGCGAATTGCCGTTCGCCGGACATCCGACGCTCGGGACCGCCGTGCTGCTGGCTGAGCTCCGCGCTCCGCTCGGCAATGGCCAGGGCGACGCGATCATCGCGCTCGAAGAGGAAGTCGGAAGCATTCGCGTCGGTGTGCGGACGCGCAACGGCGGGGCGTCGTTTGGTGAGTTCGATGCGCCGAAAATGACGGTTCCTATCGAGACGCTGTCGGAACCTGAACAGATTGCCGCTTCGTTCGGGCTCGTTCCGGCGGAGATCGTATTTGAAAATCATAAGCCGACGATGATCCGCGGCACGCCATCTTTCGCCTATGTTCCGGTCGCCAATCTGGAGGCGATGGCGAAGGTCAAGGTCGCGCCGCAACACTGGGCGCGGGCGTTCCGTGATCGCGGCGTCATGGGCGTGTATCTCTACACGCGCCAATGCGTTCGCACGCAATCGGCGTTTCACACCCGCATGTTCGCGCCGGATATCGGCGTGCCGGAAGATCCAGCGACCGGCTCCGCAGCCGCGAGTTTCGCGCATGTCGTCCAGGAGTTCGATGGGTTGCCAGACGGAGTGCACAAGCGCGCTATCGAACAGGGCTTCGAGATGGGCCGGCCGAGTGCGATCTCGCTGACGATGTCCGTCGCACGCGGCAAGCTCGAAAGCGTCCGCATTGGCGGCTACGCGGTGCGGGTCGCCGAGGGCATCCTCAAGATTTAAGCGGCGGAAATGATGGTGAGGCAATTATCGTCCTCGGCTTTAGGCCGAGGATCTAGTTCACCGCATTGATTGCTGCCCGATGGATCCTCGGGACGAGCCCGAGGATGACAAGAAGTCGTGTCAGCGGCTTGGCCGCACCATGCGCAAAAGCGTGTTGTCCTTCAGCAGATAGTGATGGACCAACGCGCCGGCGGCGTGCAGCCCGATGACATAATAAAGTGCATTGCCGATGAACTCGTGCACTTCTTCGAGGGTATGGGCGAGTTCCTTATCGGGGCTGATGATCGGCGCGACCGTCAGGCCAAAGAACGGAATGGGGCGGCCCTTGGCGCTGGTCATCAGCCAACCGAGAATCGGCATCGCGATCATCGCGGCGTAGAGTGTGAGATGGATGAAGCGCGCCAGCGTGTTTTGCCAGGCGGGCGGAGCAGGGACGATGGGTGGCGCCGATTTGCCGGCGATGAGGTTGATGCGGATGAGCACCAGAAGCAGCACGAGCATTCCAAGAGACTTGTGCGAGGCGGTCAGAAAGTCACGCATCTCGCTGCCGCGCGGATAGTAGCCCCGGATCTCGATGGTGGCGAATACGGCGGCAATGACGAGCGCCGTGATCCAGTGCATGGCGATGGATGCTGGTGGGTAGCTGGAGGCTTTTGTCATAGAATCTGTGGCAGCGGTCACGGGTATCCTCTCGGCGAACCTTTTCACTTAATTAGGTTATGAACGCTCGGGCCAGATTGAGGTTGATCAATGTTGGCTTTGTTTCAAAAACGAATGGTTTGTTGTTAAGGAACGCGAAAGCCCGGGAAAATCCGTCTCGGTGTCGGATTTTCTACGGGTGCAAGCCGCGCGACGGTAGGACGGCTTGATTTTGGTGGGCGACATCGGGTATTGAGCGCAAACCGGACCTTTGGCCGGTTTTCTTGGATCAGATGCCGTTATGGCCAGCGCGACCGACATTGCCGTATTTATTGCGCCTCATTCTAGCGCGCATGGCGGCATGATCGCGTCCCAGCTTCCGCTTTCGCTTCTCCTTAGCGGCCCCTGGGCCGCATGACGCCCGGCTGTCCGCCGGGTTGGTGCCCAGGGGATTGGACGGCCTGCATAAAGCTCGAAAGCGACGAGTGGCGGACCGCAGAGGTCGCCCGGCAAAGGATGAGAAGCATATGACGTCCCAAACCTCAGACGCATCGGCACAGCCGAAGCGCGAAAACGACAAAATCATTATTTTTGATACAACTCTGCGCGACGGCGAGCAGTGCCCCGGCGCGACCATGACGTTCGAGGAAAAGCTGCAGGTCGCCGAGCTGCTCGATTCGATGGGCGTCGATGTCATCGAAGCGGGCTTTCCGATCGCGTCGGAAGGCGATTTCGAGGCGGTGACGGAAATCGCGAAGCTTGCGAAGCAGTCGGTCATCTGCGGGCTCGCGCGGGCGACCTTCAGCGATATCGACCGGGCCGGCGAAGCCATCAAGCTGGCGAAGCGCGGCCGCATCCATACCTTCATCGGTACGTCGCCGCTGCACCGCCAGCATCAGCTGCAGCTCAACCAGGATCAGGTCTATGAGCGGGTCGTCGCGTCGGTGACGCGGGCACGTGGCTTCACCGACGACGTCGAGTGGAGTGCGATGGACGCGACACGCACCGAGCACGACTATCTGTGCCGCGTGGTCGAGGCCGCCATCAAGGCGGGCGCAACGACGATCAACATTCCCGATACCGTCGGCTACGCCACGCCGGAGGAGTACTTCGACCTCATCACCATGCTGAGGACGCGTGTGCCCGGCATGGACAAGGTCGTCATCTCGACCCATTGCCACGACGACCTCGGGCTCGCGGTTGCGAACTCGCTGGCAGGTGTACGCGCGGGCGCGCGACAGATCGAATGCACGATCAACGGCCTCGGCGAACGCGCGGGCAATGCGGCGCTCGAAGAGATCGTCATGGCCATCCGCACGCGCCACGATCTGCTGCCGTATCACACCGGCATCAAGACGGAGATGCTGTCGCGGGCATCGAAGCTCGTCTCGGCGGTTACGAATTTCCCGGTGCAGTACAACAAGGCCATCGTCGGCCGGAACGCGTTCGCGCATGAGAGCGGCATTCATCAGGACGGCGTCCTGAAGAATACCGAGACCTACGAAATCATGACGCCGGAGTCCGTCGGCGTCGGTAAATCGTCGCTGGTCATGGGCAAGCATTCGGGCCGGGCGGCGTTCAAGTCGAAGCTGAAAGATCTCGGCTACGACCTCGGCGACAACGCGATGGAAGATGCCTTCAATCGCTTCAAGGCGCTCGCCGACCGCAAGAAGCACATCTACGACGAGGACATCGAGGCGCTGGTCGACGATGGCGTCGCGCACATGAACGACAGCGTCAAGGTTACGGCGTTGACGGTCATCGCGGGAACCATGGGGCCGCAGACTGCGACGCTCACGCTGGATATCGATGGCCAGTCCAAGACGGTGCAAAGCGTCGGCAACGGGCCGGTCGATGCAACCTTCAATGCCATCAAGCAGCTGTTGCCGAACAATGCGCGTCTCGCGCTCTATCAGGTGCATGCGGTGACGGAAGGCACGGACGCGCAGGCGGAAGTGTCTGTCCGGCTCGAGGAAGACGGCCGCGCGGTGACAGGCCGTTCGGCGGATCCCGATACCCTTGTCGCCTCGGCCAGGGCTTATGTTGCCGCCCTCAATAAGCTTGTCGTGAAACGACAAAAGACGGCCCAGGCGCAACAGGCTTTCTAGCCGGTTTCGGCCTTATTTCCTGAAACTCGTGCGGGGCAGCGTGACACAATCTTTGCATGCTGCCCCGTAGGTTGATCTATGTATGTACGTGCCCGCCTCTGTCGGTTAAATCGGGAACTCGCTTCGCTTTTCGGCGCGGCGATCTGATAAACTCTGGACGCCTCCTAGCTGGGCGACAATGTGTGGGCCGGAATACACGGGATGTTTGGTTTTAAAGTCAAAGGCGTTCTCTCGGACGATATCGCCATCGATCTGGGGACGGCTAATACTCTCGTGTACGTCGCCGGACGAGGCGTCATTCTGAATGAACCTTCGGTCGTCGCCGTCCGCTCCAAAGGCGGCGTGCGCGACGTTCTGGCCGTCGGGGAGAAGGCGAAGCAGATGCTCGGGCGCACACCCGAAAGTATCGAGACCATCCGGCCGCTGCGCGACGGCGTGATCGCCGATTTCGTGGCGACGGAGGAGATGCTTCGCCAGTTCATCGGCCGAACCAAGTCCATCGTCGACTTCATTCGACCGCGCATCCTGATCTGCGTGCCCGCCGGTGCGACGCCCGTCGAGCGCCGCGCCGTTTACGAGACCGCGATGACGGCAGGGGCGAGGAAGGTCTATCTCGTCGAGGAGCCGGTGGCAGCGGCAATCGGCGCGGGCTTGCCAATCGACGAGCCCAAGGGATCGATGATCGTCGATATCGGCGGCGGCACGACGGATATCGCCGTGCTTTCGCTGGGCGGGGTGGTGCAGGCGAGTTCTATTCGCTGCGGCGGCAATGCCATGGACGAAGCGATTATCCGCTACGTCCGGCGAAACCACCAACTTCTCATCGGGGAAGCGAACGCGGAACGCATCAAAATCGAGGCAGGATCTGCTTCGCGCGAGGTGAACGGCGCGGCGACCGAGATCGTTATCCGCGGCCGCGAGATTCGCGAGGGCAAACCGAAGACGGCCGTCCTCGGTCCGCATAATATCGCGGAAGCACTTGAGGTTCCGATCGAGAAGATTGCAGAATTTATACAGCATACGATTGAAGATCTTCCTCCGGAGCTTTCAACCGACATTTGCGAGCGAGGTATTCATCTTTCGGGGGGCGGATCGAAGCTCGCGAAGCTCGATCAGGAACTCGAGCGGCGGATAGGCATCAAAATTCATTTACCTGAACGGCCGGAACAGTGCGTCATTGCGGGATCGGCGGCGATCCTCGAGACGCTTAAGGAACGCGAGCATCTTCTGATCAGGCCATAGGCTTAGGCCGACGGCCATTTCGAGTTCAGCGGATAACGTATAATGACGCGCCTCAACGATGATCATCGTATCTTTATGCGCGGCGATCAGCGTGCGCGGGGAAGGCGTTTGCGTCCGCTGATCCTATTGTTGATGTTCGTCTCGGCCGCGCTCATGTTGTTGAGTAAGCTCGATCATAGCATGCTGGGCGACCTGCGATGGCAGGTGGCGTCCTGGATGACGCCCGTCTTTCAAACGGCGATGGTGCCCCTGACGCCGATCCGCGAGGCTGGACGCACAATCGGCACGCAAGTTGGAGTTCAGGACGAGCTCGCGCATCTCAAAAAGGAAAATCAGCGGCTCGGCAGTTGGGAGTGGCGCGCGCGGCAGCTCGAAGCCAAGGTCGCCAATCTCGAAGCGATCGCGCGCACTATTCCGGCGCAGAAGCTCGATTTCGTCACCAGCCGCGTCATTGCCGACTCAAGCGGCGCGTTCGTGCACAACGTCATCATCGACGCGGGCAGCGAGAACAAGGTGAAAAGCGGCTATCCCGTCGTCAATGGCGATGGTCTCGTCGGCCGCATCGTCGAAACAGGCCCGCATTCGGCGCGCGTCCTTCTCGCCACGGACTTGAATAGCCGTATTCCAGTCGTCGTCGGGCCGAATGCCGTCCGCGCTATTCTCGCGGGCGACAACAGCGCCGAGCCGCGTCTCGTCTATGTTCCGGACGGAGCCAAGATCGGTCCGGGTGATGAGGTGTCGACTTCCGGTAGCGGCGGCCTCTTTCCATCAGGGCTTCGCCTTGGAGCCGTCGCCGACAATGCGCGCCAATCGCGATCGGTGAAGCTGCGCGCTAATCTCGATCGGCTCGACTACGTCAGCGTGCTTTTCTACGACGATCTTTCGGCCGGGCTCGGTGACGATCTCGTCAATCGCAAGCCTGAGAATGGCCCCGCGGCGGGCACAGGTTCAAACACCGGCAACGACCAAAGGAGCGGGCCATGACTTGGCGCGCGGGCGTCCTGCCGACGCTGTCGATCATTGGTCTCACTTTCGCAGCGGTTCTGCCGTGGGGACTTTCGTCCAATTATCGGTTCGTACTGCCGCTCCTGCCGATCGTCGCGATTTATTATTGGACGCTCGACCGCGACGGTTGGCTGCCAGAATGGATCGTATTCTTTGCCGGTCTGATGCTCGATATCCTGACGCAAGGGCCGCTTGGCTATTGGGCGCTCGTCTATCTCGTTGCCTATGTCGTCGGAGTGTATGTTTCGCGCGTAAACGTAGACGCGGCAGTCGGGAAAATCGCAGTCCTGGCGGCGGCAATCGTTGTGGTGACAGTCTTCGCCTGGCTCGCGGCCTCGGCCTACTTTCTCGAGTTTCTCGACTGGACGCCATACGCCCGCGGAGCCGTTTTTGCGCTTCTGCTGACCATTCTGATTCAGCTTGCATTCGGCATGGCGCGAACACCGGGGCGAGTTAGCGCTTCCCTCCGCTTGACCCGGAGAGGCTGATGGCGGACATCGGCGACGAGCATCGGCCGCCTCAAAATCAGTTTTCGCGGCGGAGTCTTCTGCTCGGCGGCATGCAGGCTCTTGGGTTGGCGGTCGTCGGATGGCGCTTGTTCGATCTCCAGGTTCTTGGCGCCCGGCGCTATGCGCCGTTGGCGGAAGAGAACCGCATCAACCTGCAGGCGCTCGCGCCGAAGAGAGGACGCATCGTCGATGCGTTTGGGCGTCTCCTCGCGGATAACGAAGAAACGTTTCGCGTGACGATCACGCCGTCGCTGGCGAAGGACGTTCCGGGCATTCTTCGCCGTGTCAGTCGGATCGTGCCGTTGACGGACGATGCAATCGCGCAGCTCGCGACGCGTGCGCGAAAGCAAGGCCGGAATGCCGCGACGACCATTGCGTCGGCTCTAACTTTCGAGCAGGTCGCGAAACTCAACCTCTACGCACCGAGCCTTCCCGGCATCAAGACAGAGTTCGCTTGGCGGCGGCGCTATCATGATGGTGCAGCGCTCAGTCATGTCGTCGGCGTCGTCGGCAGCGTCAATCGATTTAGCATCGACGATGATGCGATCGTCAGGCTTCCCGATATGCGGGTTGGCAAGAGCGGTGCCGAGCTGGCCTTCGATGCCGAGCTTCGCGGCACGGGCGGTACGCAGAAATCCGAGGTTGATGCGCGGGGACGCGTCGTGCGCAATCTCGACACGGTCGAGCCAGTGTCGGGCCGGGACATCGCGCTGACGATCGATGCCGAGCTACAGCGGCGCGTCGTCACGCGCATGGAGAGTGAAGGTTGTTCGGCGTGCGTTGTGCTCGAAATCGAGACGGGCAACGTCGCGGTTATGGCGTCCACTCCGGGCTACGATGCCCGCGATATCGCGGGTGGCATATCCGACGCCGATTGGGCGAAGCTTTCGAACTCTGAAGACAAGCCGCTGCTCAACCGTGCGATTGCCGGACGCTACGCTCCCGGCTCGACGTTTCTCGTCGTCACAGCATTGGCCGCGCTCGAGGCAAGCGTCGTCTCGCCTGACGAACGCATCGTGTGCAACGGCAAGTATGATTACGGCGGCGGCGTGTTTCGCTGTTCGAACCCCGCCGGTCACGGCGCCGTCACGCTGCACGATGCGCTGCGCTCCTCGTGCGAGGTGTTTTTCTGCGAGATGTCGGCGCGGATCGGGATCGCGCGGATTGCAGACGCAGCGCGGACGATGGGCTTTGGGGCGACGAGCGGCATCGGACTGACGGAGGAAAAACCGGGAATCGTACCCGATCCCGATTGGAAACGCGGGAACCTCAGCGCCCAATGGCTCGGAGGCGAAACGCTGCTGACGGGTATCGGCCGCGGCTATATCCAGACGACACCTTTGCAGCTCGCGATTATGGCTGCCCGTGTCGCGAGCGGACGGGTAGTCGCGCCACGCTTGCGGGCGCCCGACGGCGCGTTGCCGCTTCCGTCGTCACCAGCCTTCGCGACTCTCGCGTTCAAGGCTTCTCATTGCGACCTCGTACGCGGAGGAATGATCGCTGCCGTCAATGACGTCGATGGCTCCGCTGCGAAAGCGCGGTTCGGCGACGGCAAGGCGATCATCGCGGGCAAAAGCGGGGTCGACGAGATCGCAACCCGCAAATCTGGCGGCGCGGACGCTGCGGAAAGCTCGAAGCGAAACAGCGCGCTTTTCGTGGGCTATGAGCCCGCCGATGCGCCGCGCTATGCGATTGCGACGATCATCGAGCGCGGCGGCGACAGCGAAGCGGCGGCCCTACTGGCGCGCGATGTCGTCGCTTTGACGCTCGCGCGGGACGCCGCCGATCGAGGCAGGTCGGACGCGGGTGGAAGCGGTCAAAAGGAGGGATGATGGGAAGCATGCATTCCACCTGGAATACGGGACAGCCATTACATCTTGGAGCCAAGCTCTGGCGTATTCACTGGCCTGTCATCGTGACGGTTTGTCTGCTGGCAGGTATTGGCGCGGCGACTCTCTATTCCGTTTCCGGCGGGTCGTTCCTGCCATGGGCCGAACGGCACACGCTGCGGTTTCTCGTCCTTCTCGTCATCGTCGTCTTCATGGCGACGGTGCGGCTCGATATCTGGGTGGCGCTCGCCTATCCCGCATACGCCGTTGCGCTGTTGACGCTGGCGCTTGTGCCCTTCGTAGGCGTCGAAGCGCTGGGTGCAAAGCGATGGATCGGCGTCGGCGCGATCTCGTTTCAGCCATCTGAACTGATGAAGCTCGCGCTTGTCGCGGCGCTTGCGCGCTACTATCTGCGGCTCCCCGCCGACCAGGTTCGCAAGGTCGCGAATGTCCTCGTTCCTCTAGGCATGATCGGCGTGCCGGTTCTGCTCACGCTTCAACAGCCCGATCTTGGATCGGCGGCGCTGTTCATCGTCCTCGGACTGTCGCTGATGTTTCTTGCCGGAGTGCCGATGCGCTATTTCGCGCTCGGAGCGCTGGCCGCGATTGCCGCGATGCCGGCGATTTGGTCCGGCATGCACGATTATCAGAAGCGGCGCGTCGAGGTCTTTCTCAATCCCGGCATGGATCCGCTTGGCGCCGGTTATCACATTACGCAATCGAAAATCGCGCTCGGAGCAGGCGGGGTCGCCGGCAAGGGCTTTATGCAAGGAACGCAGAGCCAGCTCGATTTCGTTCCGGAGAAGCATACGGACTTCATCGCCAGCATTATCGGAGAGGAGTGGGGGTTTAGCGGCATGATCCTGCTGCTCGCGATTTATGCCGCCCTCATTTTGATGATGATGCTGATGGCGCAGCGCTGCGAGAACAGGTTCGCGCGGCTTGTCATCGCTGGTTCGGCCATGACCTTTTTCGTCTACGTTTTCATAAATCTTGCCATGGTGACGGGCTTGGTGCCCGTGGTCGGCATTCCGCTGCCGCTCGTGTCCTATGGGGGCACTTCGATGACGACGCTGATGCTCGGGCTCGGGATTGCCATGTCGGCCTATGTTCATGGCCGCAGTGGCCGCCGTTAGAGCCGATCCGCAACCGTTTTTCGTGGCGAAATAACCCAATTTGCTCAATTGGCTGACGGATATGGAGGAGGGGGGTGGACAGCGCCTTCGGGCGATGCTATGCGCTCCGGTCTCGGGGCCCGTTCGGGCCCTTTCGCCGTCCTTGGGCAAAGCCCATCTTCAGGTCGGCGTTGGTACGGGTGATTAGCTCAGTTGGTAGAGCAGCTGACTCTTAATCAGCGGGTCGAAGGTTCGAATCCTTCATCACCCACCAAGTCATTTCAATAACGCTTGATCCATGACTGGATACGACGGCCGATTGGGTTGGATCTTCGATTCCAAGCGCGTTGGTTGATGCCCGACGTCTTCGTCGACCAAAAGCACCAGCTTGTCCCTTATCACCCGAGACGTTTGGTATCCGTCACTGACACAAGACTGCAAAAGTGCGGCCTTACGTAGGATGCTCGCATGAGGGGGCGCATCCGCCGGGGCGATGTTCGTCATTATTTCTCGTCAAATAGTTCGACGATCACGTCGCGGGGCTCGGGGGGTGTTGCATCGGACAGTCGCCATTGCTCTTATTTATGCGCTTCCTGTGTATGACGTGAAGGCCGCAGACGGAGTGAGCCTCGCCGCTCCCAGAAGCCGTTCTCTCGCATTCGATTTTCCCGCTCAGCCGTTGGTATCCGCGCTCGAGCGCTATAGCGAGGTGACCGGACGCAACGCACTTTACGACACAGCGCTCGCATCGGGCCGGATCTCCCGCGAAATCCGCGGCGTGTTTTCGCCTGACGAGGCGCTCAAAAAACTCTTGTCCGGTACCGGCCTCAGTCCCGAATTTGTCGCCGACACGACCTTTGTTCTGCTGCCGGTGATGGTCGATCAGCGGGGTGCGCTGCCAACGCGATCATCGGAGGATCGCCGTTATTATGGAGAGATCCAAGCTGGTATTACGAACGCCCTTTGCGGTTTGGACAGACCCCGTCCAGGACACTATCGCTTCACTGCCGTGCTCTGGATTGCGCCGGACGGCACTGTCAGGCGGTCCGTGCGCATCGGCTCCGTCGGCGGACCTGACGCGGATCGACAGATTGATGCGACCCTCAGCAACGTGCGTTTCACCTCGCCGCCGCTCGCCTTCCAGCAGCCGGTCTTGATCTTGATTGTACCTCAAGGACCCGGAGTGACACGGGACTGCGGGTCCCGATGAACGAGAACGCCTTGGCGGGCATCCGCCGCCTTTTTCTTGATCGATACGACGATCTCAAATTGCGCTTGAGCCAACGTCTCGGCTCGGCGGATCTTGCCGACGACGCTATGCAGGATACGTGGCTGCGCTTGGAACGCACGGAGTCCATCGGTATCGTTCGCAGTCCGTGGAGCTATCTTTTCCGGGTTGCTTTGAATGTAGCGGAGGATCGCTCGCGGACGGAGCGGCGACAGCGCATATCGGCCATCGAGATTGAAAGCCTGCTCGAACTGCCCGATCATTCTCCAACGCCCGAAGCTGTGGTGCTTGCACGCTCCGATCTCAAAGCGTTCCAGGAGATCATGGCCGAGATGCCGGAACGCCGGCGTGAAATCTTCCTGGCGGCGCGTATCGGCAATGTTCCACACCAGGAAATTGCAGGACGGCTCGGCGTCTCCAGGGCGCTCGTGACGAAGGAGCTGAGACTGGCCCTTGAGCATTGCCTCGCGCGCCGGAGACAATTGAAGGAATGAGCGTGCACTTCGCGCCGTCGAAAAACGTCTTAGAAGTGAGAATTCCTGTAACCATCACTTCGTGCCGCTCCAGGAAGGCAGCGGCGAAGGGCTCAACCATTCAATGACCCCTGCAAACGAGACGACCAAGGGCCGTCCTGATCTGGCCCAGATCGACCGGGAAGCCATCGGGTGGCTGCAGAAGCTCACATCCGGAGAGATGACGCCGGAGGATGTGGCGGCGCTTCAGCGTTGGCGCATGGGCAGTCCGCAACATGAAGCCGCCTTCGTCGAGGCGAAGCGTCTCTGGCAGGATGCGGGCGAAGCAGGATATGTCCTGTTTGATCGGGGGGAGAACTTCGCAGCCCGGCTCGATGCATTGGGGCGGCGGCATCGAAAAACGATGAACCGTCGCGCAGTGTTGGGCGGCGGTATCGCGGCCATTAGCGCGGCATCCGTATACGGCGTTCTCAACCCGCCGCTCGGGCTCTGGCCATCCTTATCGGAACTGACAGCGGATTACCGGACTGCCACAGGCGAGCAGCGCAACGTCACCTTCGCCGGCGATGTGGCCATCAATCTCAACACGCAGACAAGCCTAGCCGTCCGAGCCGCCGAGGGTGCAGAGGACCGCATCGAGTTGATTGCCGGAGAAGCGTCATTCGCGACCCCGGCGCGCGCGAAGCGACCGCTCATTGTGCTGGCAGCGGATGGTAAGACGATCGCTGAATCTGGTCGGTTTGATATTCGTTACACGGCAAGTGGCGCGCGCTCTCCGATCAGCGTGACCTGTTTTGAGGGCACCGTGCGGATCGAATGCGGCGCCGACTTAACGGATCTGCTGCCCGGGCAACGCGTGCACTACGATCATGCTGGCCTCGGACAGATTGCCGCGGTCGATCCTCAAGTTGCCTCGGAGTGGCAGCGAGGCATCATCGAGTTTCGTGGGACACCGGTCGTCGAAGCGGTGGAAGAAATCAATCGCTATCGGCCGGGCCGCGTAATCCTCATGAATACGGCTTTGGCTCAGAAACAGCTCAACGGCCGTTTTCGCATCGACCAGTTAAATGACGCCCTGCTGGGATTAGAGCGCGCATTCGGCGCCAAGCTCAAGCAATTGCCGGGCGGAATTGTCCTCCTGAGCTGATCTGAGAACAACGCGGTCAGCAGATCTTTTCAGAAAATCTTCTGAAAGCGTATTCAACGCCCCCTCCAGATTCCGTCTTAGCGGTGAGATCTCCGAATCCTGACGTCACATCCCATTGTGGCCTCAGGATACACGCTGTCGTTTCAAGGGAGCCGCCTGATGCCCGCCCGCCTGCCGTCGTCTATTCCTGATCCGAAAAGCCGGAATGTCTGGCGGGCGGCTGTTTCGCTTACTGCTGTGATTGCTCTTGAAGTCTCGACGCTGCTCTCGGCCGCCCACGCGGGCGGGGTGAACATCCTGAGCGGGAAGGGTGGCGGCGGGGCGGCTCCAGCGGCGGCGGCGTCTCAGGCAGCGGCGCAACAGGGTGCGGCGGCGGCACAGCAGGCCGCGCAGCAGTCGGTCAATGCGCTGA
>JASBTM010000013.1 GCA_030148425.1 Hyphomicrobium sp.
GTGAGACTTGGACTCACAGGCTGCGCTGAATCTGCTCCACCCGGTAACACTCGATCACGTCGCCTGCGCGCATGTCCTGGTAGTTTTCGAACGCCATGCCGCATTCCTGGCCGGCTTTCACTTCCTTTGCGTCTTCCTTGAAACGCTTGAGTTGCGCGAGCTTGCCTTCGTGGACCACGACATTGTCGCGGATCAGGCGGACATCGGCGCCGCGCTCCACGGTGCCGTCGGTGACGATACAGCCTGCGACCTTGCCGACCTTCGACACGTTGAACACTTCCTGGATGCGGGCATTGCCCAGCATGGTCTCGCGCCGCTCCGGCGTGAGCAGGCCGGACATCGCCGCCTTCACGTCATCCACGAGATTGTAGATGATGTTGTAATAGCGGATCTCGACGCCCTGTGCGTCGGCGGCCTGCTTCGCCTGCGCATTGGCGCGGACGTTGAAGCCGATAACGACAGCCTTGGCCGCAGCCGCGAGCGCAATATCGGACTCGGTGATGCCACCGACGCCAGAGTGTACGATGCGCGCCTCGACTTCGTCGTTGCCAACCTTCTTCAAAGAGCCGGCGATGGCTTCGACAGAACCCTGCACGTCGCCCTTGACGACAAGCGGGAATTCCTTGCGGCCAGCGTCCTTGAGCTGCTGCATCATCTGCTCAAGCGAACTCTTCGTGCCCGCGGAGCCCAACGTCTCGCGGCGCTTCCTGACGCGATAATCGGTCAGCTCGCGAGCGCGCGCCTCGTTTTCGACGACGGCGAATTGATCGCCGGCTTCGGGCGCAGAGTCGAAGCCCAGAACCTCGGCCGGGACCGAGGGGCCAGCGGCTTGAATGTTGGCGCCGCGGTCATCGAGCAGGGCGCGCACGCGTCCCCAGGCCGTGCCGGCGACGATGATATCTCCGACATGGACCGTGCCGCGCTGGACAAGGACCGTGCCGACCGGACCACGGCCGCGTTCGAGCTTCGCTTCGATGACGACGCCCTCGGCGGTGCGGTTCGGGTTGGCCCTGAGGTCGAGAATTTCGGCTTGAAGGTGGATCGCCTCCAGAAGCTTGTCGAGGTTGGTGTGCTTCAGCGCCGAGACGGGCACTTCGAGCGTTTCGCCGCCCATGCTCTCGACCACGATCTCGTGCGAGAGAAGCTCGGTGCGGACGCGGTTCGGATCAGCCTGCGATTTGTCGATCTTGTTGATCGCAACGATGATCGGCACGCCCGCCGCTTTGGCATGGTTGATGGCTTCGACCGTTTGCGGCATGACGCCGTCATCAGCCGCGACGACGAGAATGACGATGTCCGTCACTTTGGCGCCGCGTGCGCGCATGGCCGTGAACGCTTCATGGCCAGGCGTGTCGATGAACGTGATCTTGCTGCCGTCGGGCGCGGTCACCTGGTAGGCGCCGATATGCTGCGTGATGCCGCCGGCTTCGCCAGAGACGACGTTCGCCGAACGGATGGCATCGAGCAGCGATGTCTTGCCGTGGTCGACGTGGCCCATGATGGTGACGACTGGCGCCCGCATCTCGAGCGAAGAATCGTCGGCATCCTTGTCGCCGACAAAGCCAATTTCGACGTCGGCTTCGGAAACGCGCTTCGGCGTGTGGCCGAATTCCTGGACGATAAGCTCCGCCGTGTCCGCATCGAGGACGTCGGTGATCTTATGCATCGCTCCTTGCTGCATCAGGAATTTGATGAGGTCGACGGCGCGCTCGGCCATACGATTCGAGAGTTCCTGAATCGTGATGGCTTCCGGAATGATAACTTCGCGCGAGATCTTTTCGCGCGTCTGCTGAATGCCCATGGCTTTCAGCTTTTCCTTCTCGCGCTTGCGCTTCAGAGACGCGAGTGAGCGGACCTGAGCTTCGCGGTCGAAGTTCGTGATGGTGAGCTTCTGACGCTGGCGGCCGTCGTCGTTGGTCTTGACGGCCGGGCGCGGAACTTTGACGCCGCCGGGGCCGCGTTTGCGTGCATCGTCTTCTTCGACCTGCACACGCGCAACGATGGGACGTGCCGGACGCGACGGCTTCTCGATCGTGGTCGAGTCGGGAGCGGTCGGCGAGGCGCCACGGCGAGCGGGGATCGGCAGCTCGATTTCGCGCGGGCGTCCTGCTTCGCGCGGCATGAAGGCCGTGTTGCCCGAAGGACGTGGGCCGCGCTGGAACTGCGGACGTCCACCGTCGCCACGCGGAGACGGGCCGCCATGGCCAGACTCGCGCCCACCCCCATCACGACCACCATCGCGGCGGGCTTCGCGGGGCGCGTTGTGATCGCGCGGTGAAGAGTGCGGTCGCGACGGCGCGGAAGCCGGTTGCGGGGCCGCAGATGTTGGAGCAGGCGACGGTGCGGAAGCTTGAGCAGCGGGCGCAGCGGCTTGCGGGGCCGGAGCAGAGGCGGCCACAGCAGGTTCATTGCTTGCGGGCTGCGGCTGTTCCTCGACGCGCCGTTGCGGCTCGGGCGGACGCGGCACTGTCTCAAAGCGAACCGGCTCGACCTCGGGAGCGCGCGTCGCTTCGCCGGCGCGCGCGGCGGCAAGCGCACGCTCTCGCGCGGCGCGCTCTTCGTTCGAAAGAACGCGGCCAGTGGAACGGTCCGCAGTCGATTGCTGGCTGGGAGGCGGCGGCGGTACGCGCGTCGCCTGCGGCGACTTCTCGATCGTCACCGTGTTTGCGACGGGCGCCACGGCTTCGCCTTCGTTGCCGAGCTTGCGTGTTTTCTTCTTCTCGACGACGACGGACTTGGAGCGTCCATGGCTGAAGTTCTGCCGTACGTGGCCAGACTCGACCGTTCGCTGCAGCGATAGCGGCTTTCGCGTTCCGACCCGGATGGTCTTATCGGTCTGGTCGTTCGAATCCGTCATGCGTTATCCGTTCAGCCTTCAGCTAGAAAATTCAGAAAAATCGTCTGCCGCCCTGGGGTCGGCTTCGGGGGCGGCTTCAATCGTGGAGTGCCGGTAGCGCGCAAGACGCCCCGCTTCCTCCAGAAACCGATCCGACAGTCCTCCGGGTGTGAGCGCAGCATGTACCACACTTCCGCGCCCCATGGCCAAGCTCATTTGCTCGATCGTCAGAACATTGACGATTGCGGCAACTCGACCCCGGTCTGCCTGAATTGCTTTGTATTTTCGATCAATTTTCGAGCGCCCGTCGACTGCCGCATCGGCGCCGTGCAGGACTGCCCTGACCGGCCCTTTCTCCAGAGCCGCGAAAACCTTCTCGAAACCGGCGATTGCGAGCCCTGCCTTGTTGGCGAGCGATAATGCTCCGGCCGCACGCTTAAGGATAAGACCATCGACGCGTTCCGCAAGGTCTGCGGGCGCCTCGGCACGCGTTTTCAGGCTTTTGGAAAAGGCCTGCGTCCGAATGGCCTTTTCCACCAAATTTCTGTCGCAGCCGATCCAAACGCCTCGTCCGGGCAGTCGCCGGTCGAGATCGGGCACGACGATCCCATCAGGCGACAGGACAAAGCGGATCAGGTCCCGGGCATCATGGCTTTCCCGCGTGACGGCGCACAGGCGTTCCGGGCCGGCCGCGGAAGCTTGTTCCGCGTCGTCCTGTGTCAGCCGATCTTGCCGCTTTACCATCACGCGCGTTTGTCGCCTTCCCGGTCATTTCCGTTAGCCTTCGGCGCTGACGCCATCGGCGTCCGCGTCGACTGCTTCGGATTCGCCCTCGGCGGGCTTTTCGACGTCTTCGGCCTTGATCCAACCCGCATGAACGCGAGCGGCCATGATCATGTTCTCAACGTCGGTGCGCGAAAGCTCGAAGCCGTCGAGGAAGCCCTTATGACGGACGGCGTCGGCATCCTTCTCCTTCTTACGCTCCGTCCAGCCGACGAGCTCGTCGGTGGCGCAGTCGGCGAAGTCTTCGACGGTTTTGACGCCGTTCTCTCCGAGCGCGACCATCATCGCTGTCGTCATGCCGGGAATCTCGGTCATGTCGTCGGCGACGCCAAGCTCACGGCGCTTCGCGTCACGCTCGGCTTCTTGCTGCTCGAGATATTCGCGGGCGCGGCTCTGGATCTGCTCGGCCGTGTTCTCGTCGAAGCCTTCGATGTGGGCGATTTCGGCGAGATCGACGAAGGCGACTTCTTCAATCGTCGCGAAGCCCTCGGTGACGAGAAGCTGAGCGATGACCTCATCGACATCGAGCGAGTCCATAAGAAGCTGCGTGCGCTCGGCGAATTCCTTCTGGCGGCGCTCGCTTTCCTCCTGCTCGGTCAGGATATCGATATCCCAGCCGGTGAGCTGCGAAGCGAGACGCACGTTCTGGCCGCGGCGGCCGATGGCGAGCGAAAGCTGGGCTTCAGGAACGACGACTTCGATGCGGTTTGAATCTTCGTCAAGGACCACCTTGGTGACTTCAGCGGGCGCAAGAGCGTTGACGATGAAGCTCGCGGCGTCGGGGTTCCATTGGATGATGTCGACCTTCTCGCCCTGCAGCTCGTTGACGACGGCCTGAACGCGAGCGCCGCGCATGCCGACGCAAGCGCCGACCGGATCGATCGAGGAATCCTTCGAGATGACGGCGATTTTGGCGCGGCTACCCGGATCGCGGGCGACCGACTTGATCTCGACGACGCCGTCGTAGATTTCGGGAACCTCCGAGCGGAAAAGCATCGACATGAACTCAGGGCGGGCGCGCGTCAGGAAAATCTGCGGACCGCGCTGCTCACGGCGAACTTCGTAGATATATGCGCGGATGCGATCGCCAAGACGCACGTTCTCGCGCGGGATCATTTCATCGCGGCGGATGATGCCCTCGGCGCGGCCGAGATCGACGATGACGTTGCCGTATTCGACGCGCTTTACCGTGCCGTTGATGACGTCGCTCGTGCGGTCCTTGAATTCGGAATACTGGCGATCGCGCTCGGCCTCGCGCACCTTCTGCACGATGACTTGCTTGGCGTTCTGCGCGGCGACGCGGCCGAATTCCAGCGGTGGCAGCGTTTCGGCGATCATGTCGCCGGCTTTCGCATCCGGGTTGCGCTTCTTGGCGTCTTCGACGTTGATCTGCGTCGCGTCGTTCTCAACTTCCTCGACGACAGCGAGGACGCGCGTCAGCTTGGCTTCGCCCGTCTTCGGGTCGATCTCGCAGCGGATATCGTTTTCGGCGCCGTAGCGCGACTTGGCGGCTTTCTGGATGGCGTCTTCCATCGCTTCGATGACGATCTTCTTGTCGATCGTCTTTTCGCGCGCGACGGCATCTGCGATTTGCAGAAGCTCAAGCCGGTTGGCACTGATGCCTGCCATGGCCATGGGTCAATCCTCCAGATCGTCTTCGTCAAGTTCGGCGCCGTCGCCGGGCCGCGTGGAATGGCGCTCTTTGGCGCGTTGTAGTGCTTCGCGAATAAGCTCGTCCGTCAGCACGAGCTTGGCGTCGGAAATCAAATGCACGGGCAGGCCCAAGTGCTGCGTGCCGTGCTCGCCACCCAGGTCGGCTTTTATGCGGACTTCACCGTCTTCGAAGCCTTCGAGAACGCCCTTAAAGCGCTTGCGGCCGTCGATCGGCTCTTTCAGTTCGATTTTGGCTTCGTGGCCTGACCAGTCTTCGAAATCGCTCGGACGGACCAGCGGACGATCGATCCCAGGCGATGAGACCTCGAGCCGGTAAGCACCGGAAATCGGATCGGCGACATCGAGCACGGGCGAGATACCCTTGGAGATGGCTTCGCAGTCGTCGACCGTAATCGAGCCGTCCGGACGCTCGGCCATCAGCTGTACGATGCGATCGCGGCCGTCACCCTGGATTTTCACGCGGACCAAGCGGAAGCCGAGGTCGCCGAGAACGGGCTCCACGACGGCAGCGACTTCGGCCGCAATGCCAGTCTCACGCAAAAAGCGCGCGGTGTCGGCGCTCTCAGTTGCGGGCGAAGCCTGATCGTTGTCGACCGTGTCTTGCAATGGCGTTCCTAAGCTTAAAGTCCGTCCGGAGCGGGCCCTGCGGTCCACTCTCCAATCCGTCCGTCGTGTTATTGGAATAGCAGCTAAATAGGCGAGTTTCGTCGATTGCGCAAGGCTTCGATAAGATCAGGCGCGCAGAAAACGCAAATAATAGCGATTTCGACCCTCGCGGACTGCCTTCGCTTCATAGCGGGTTTCAGGCCAGTCGGAGGGGCGAATGCGCCAATCTTCGGGGCTGTCCGCCTGCCAGACAAAACGCGGCTCGATCGCAAAAGCTTCAAGCATTGTGCGGGCATAGTCGCCGATGTCGGTGCCGATGCGCAGCTCAGCGCCGGTCCGCATGACGTTCGCCAACAGGGCGAGTAAGGAAGAGTTAACCAGGCGGCGCTTGCGATGCTTTCGCTTCGGCCATGGGTCCGGGAAAAGGATAAAAGCACGGTCGATGCTGGCAGCCGGGATCGATCGCACAACGTCGCGCGCGTCGCCCATGTGCAGGCGAATATTTTTCAGATCGTCCGTCGTGATGGCGGTCAGGACTTTAATGACGCCGTCTTCGAACGGCTCGCAACCGATCAGCGCGACGTCCGGGTTGTGCCGGGCCTGCCATAGGAGATGCTCGCCGCCGCCGAAGCCAATTTCGAGCCACGTCTGTTTAAAGCCTTGCGGTGGGCTGGCGGGATCGAAGGTGAGGCGCGGAAGATCATCCTGAAGCAAACCGGATTGGCGAGGGCTCGGCTTTCTGCCTCGTCGCCGGCCGTAGGACCTCAGTTCATGTTCGCTGTCGGGCATCGATTAGCTTCAGCAAAAGAAAACGGCCGCTTTCGCAGCCGCTTTATAAACCTCAAATCGTTCGTCGCGTCAGGAGACAGCCTTCGCGATCTTGTCGGCGAGGTCGGTCTTCTCCCAGGAGAAGCCACCGTCCTTGTCGGCTTGACGGCCGAAGTGGCCATACGCCGAGGTGCGCGCATAGATCGGCTTATTGAGATCCAGCTGATTGCGAATGCCGCGCGGAGTGAGATCCATAACCTCGGCGAGAGCCTTTTCGATGACGGCTTCATCGACTTTGCCGGTGCCATACGTATCGACGTAAATCGACAACGGCTTCGCGACGCCGATGGCGTAGGAAAGCTGGATCGTGCAGCGATCGGCGATGCCGGACGCCACGACGTTCTTTGCCAAATAGCGCGCAGCATAAGCGGCCGAGCGATCAACTTTGGTCGGGTCTTTGCCCGAGAAGGCGCCGCCGCCGTGAGGCGCAGCCCCGCCGTACGTGTCGACGATAATCTTGCGGCCCGTGAGGCCCGTATCGCCGTCCGGTCCGCCGATGAAGAATTTGCCGGTCGGATTGATGTGCCAGATGCAATCGCTGCCGATCCAACCCTCAGGGAGTGCCTTGCGGACGTAAGGCTCGATGATTTCGCGGACCTGGCGCGACGTCAGATCTTCGACGATGTGCTGGTGGGAAACGACGATCTGCGTGACGCCGATCGGCTTGCCGTTTTCATAACGGACGGTGACCTGGCTCTTTGCATCGGGGCCGAGCTTGGCGGCCTCGCCCACCTTGGCTTTGCGAGCGGTCGCGAGATCGTAGAGAATTTTGTGAGCGTAATAGATCGGCGCCGGCATGAGTTCCGGCGTTTCGTTGCAGGCATAGCCGAACATGATGCCCTGATCGCCCGCCCCTTCGTCCTTGTTGCCGGACGCATCGACACCGAGCGCGATATCGACGGACTGCTCGTGTACGTAACTTTCAAACGCCAGGTTGGCCCAGTGAAAGCCCGACTGCTCGTAGCCGATCTCCTTTACCGCCGCCCGCGCGATCGTTTCCATCGCGGCGCGATCGACCTCCGCCGGGCCGCGCACCTCACCCGCCAGGACGATGCGATTGGTCGTCGCCATGGTCTCCACCGCGACCCGCGAATAAGGATCCTGCGTCAGGAACGCATCGACGACGGCGTCCGAGACGCGGTCGCAAACCTTGTCGGGGTGACCTTCTGAAACGGACTCACTGGTGAAAAGATACTGGCCTTTGCGCACGACGGTCTCCGATGGCTTGAACGTGAGATGGGTTTTGAGCGGCGGCGGGCGCTGGCGCCACCGCTCAAGGACGGTGGCCGTTTCGCGGCTATGCCGAATGTTTCTGCCCCTCGATGGACGGCGCGACGCGTCAGCGCCGTGGCGCGCATCTTTTAGCGGCGGCGAAGACAGCGTCAAGAAAATTCCCGCCAGCGGCCGCCCCGGCCGCGTGACGGGCTATGCCGAGGCGCTCACTCGCCCGCGACGGCGGCGTTGCCGAGCGCCTTGGTGAGCTCGAAGAGCCGCTTGCGGACGCGCTGATCCCGGATCTTGTAGTAGGCGCGCACGAGCTCGAGGGTCTCCCGGCGCGCCATCGGATCGGAATCATGCTCGAAGCTGTCCATTTCCTCCGCCATGCCCTGCCGTTGAGCCGGGGAGCTGGCTGCCACCATGGACGGCATGTCCTCAAAGAAAAAACTGACGGGGACCTCGAGCACCCGGGAAAGATCGAACAGGCGGCTCGATCCGATGCGGTTTGCGCCACGTTCGTACTTTTGCACCTGCTGGAAAGTTAGTCCGATGGCCTCGCCCAATTTTTCCTGACTCATTCCCAAGAGCGTGCGCCGGAGTCTGACGCG
>JASBTM010000011.1 GCA_030148425.1 Hyphomicrobium sp.
GCCCGCTGTGACGGTGGTTATGGTCTGTCTGCGCTCACCGAACGACGGCTTGCTTCACGATTTGCGTACAGTTACTGCGGACACGCCTCCAAAGTTTTCTGTCCACGCGATCGGTGACTGCTTCGCCCCGGGCACGATTGCCGATGCCGTCCACTCAGGTCATCGGGTGGGCCGAGAGATGGATCAAACGCCAATCGGCGATATCAACTACCTGATCGAAAAGCCTTTCGTCCGCGATGCGACCGCTTGGGACCGGCTCGCTAGCGGGCGCTGACCTGACCCATCTTTCATCCAGCTGCAACTAGAGGCCGAGGGGTGTTGTCGCGCATAAGCGCAGGCGAAGCAACGGGCGGGGTTAACCCCGCCCGTTGCTTTTCGAGTTCGGCGGCGAACGCCGCCGGGGTGGCGTAGCCAAGCGAGGAGTGCGGCCGCTCGGTGTTATAATCGTCGACCCAGCGGGCGAGGATCGTGCGCGCCTGACCGATCGTGAAGAACAGCGTCTCATTGAGCAGCTCGTCGCGCATGCGACCATTAAAGCTCTCGACGAACCCGTTCTGCGTTGGTCTGCCGGGTGCAATATAATGCCACTCGATCCCGACATCACCGCACCAGGCCAGCACCGCGTTCGACGTCAGCTCCGTGCCGTTGTCGCTGACGATCATCTTCGGCGCACCCCGCCTCGCGATCAGATCGCCCAGCTCGCGCACGACCCGCCGACCCGAGATCGATGTATCGATCACCGCGGCCAGGCACTCGCGCGTCACGTCATCGACGATGTTGAGCACCCGGAAGCGTCGCCCGGTGACGAGCTGATCATGGACGAAGTCCAGGCTCCAGCGCTGGTTGGGAAGCGCCAGCACCGGCGCAGGGGCCCGCGCGCCGACGGCTCGCCTTCGTCCCTTCCGGCGGCGCACCGTCAGCCCTTCTTCGCGATAGAGCCGCTGGGTCTTCTTGCGGTTGATGGTGATGCCGTCCCGGCGAAGCAGGATATGCAGGCGGCGATAGCCGAACCGCCGACGCTGCTGCGCCAGCTCACGCAACCGCGACCGCAGGTCGCCATCATCGGCTCGACACGAGCGGTATCGCATGCTCATGCGATCCGCTCCGACGACAGCACACGCCCGCCGCTCGCTCATCCCCAGCGTCGTCTGAAGATGCGCGACAGCTTCCCGCTTCGCGGCGGGCGTCACCATTTTTTTGAAAGCAGGTCCTTCAGACCCGCATTGTCGAGCATCGTGTCGGCGAGCAGCCGCTTCAGGCGCGCGTTCTCTTCCTCGAGCGCCCGAAGCCGTCTGGCGTCCGAAACCTCCAATCCGCCGAACTTGGCCTTCCACGCATAATAGGTTGCGCTCGACATGCCGTGACGACGGCACAGATCCGTGACCACCGCGCCCGCTTCGGCCTCCTTCAGGATACCGATAATCTGTTCTTCCGAAAACTGCTTCCGCTTCATCTGTCCGTCCCTTCTTCAGGTCGGACTCTAGCTTCAACTGGTGGAGAAAAGGGGGGTCAGGTCACAATCATTCGCTCAGGCGCGCGCACGCATATGTCGCAGAGCATGAAGACAGCCGTCGAATAACATTTCTGATAATATTCATCGAGACCTTTGAAGGTTTTCAGGCACACATATGCGTGCACTAGATTCATGCCGAGCGCGT
>JASBTM010000012.1 GCA_030148425.1 Hyphomicrobium sp.
TCTTATCTGTCGCCGATGATCACCAGCGTGATCCGCACCGGCACCGGCGATCTCAGCCTTCTCGCTGGCGGCAACTACAATCAGAACTCACTCTACGGCATCTACACGGCAGGCACGCAATCCGCGGCGATCCGCGATGAGAACGGCGCCAACCGTTACAATCTACCGCGCGGACAATGGGACCCGGATCTCGACTGGTCGGGCGTCAGTCCAGTGCTGGGTCCGTATTTCGGTAGCTATTCGCCGGACTATGAAGCGCTGGTCACGGGCGACAATTATCAAGCCTGGTATCCCGAGCACGGCGGCAATCTTCTCGTCGCCGCTCAGGGTAACATGGCTGGCGTCATCCAGAACGGCACAAGCTTAACTGGGTACCATCCAGGCCCAAATCTCAGCAATCTTGTCGGCAACTGGCTGTGGCGCCAGGGCGGCGCGGAGGGCGGACAGAAGACGGCGTGGTGGATCAACTTCGGCACCTATGCCTCGCCCTACAACATTACGACCTATGACTTCATCCCCCAGATGCCGGCGTTCTCGGGCTTTGGAGCATTGGGTGGTGGCAATGTAGCAGTCAGGGTCGGAGGAAATGCCGGTGTCCAGTCGAGCCGCGGGGAAGCCACGTTCCAAAGCAGCCAGGGATTGAATATCGCAGTCGGCTCGACCGGTCGCGTGTTGGCCGATGGCAGCATCGTTCGCACCGGCGGCGGCGACATCTCCGTCGACGTGGGCGGAGCGATCAACCCTATGCATCCAAGGGAGAATGCGAGCGGCCCTGCTGGGCTTCAGAACGATCTCAACGGCGCTCTGATTAACCTGCGTGGCGCGGTGGATGTCCGCGCGGGATCGATGGGACGGATCGACCTCACATATGGCGCAGCCAACGCCTCAGATCCGCGCGCACCGGATGCATTCGCCGCCAACAAAGGTGTGGCGAGCGGCGGCATGGTGCTGGTGCTGGGCGATGCAGCCACCCGCTTCTCAGCGCGTGGCGACCTTGTGCTCGGCGGCGTGGTCGATGGCGGGCTGGGACCAACGGTCATGAGCACGCCGTACACCAAGGATGGCGAAGACTATGCCGGCGGTGGCTATAGCGCCTTCTCGCTCTGGACGCCTGCGACCGCAATCGATCTCTTCTCCGCAGGCGGAAATCTGACACCCTTCGCGCGCAGAACCGCGACAGGGAACGCCTACTCGAACGATCAGGGCGCTAGCGCGCTGCTTCCGGCACGGCTGCATGTCGTAGCAGCCTCGGGAAGCATCTATATTAATGGTCAAGACAGTGAAAGCAAACGCGACAGCTATCTGGTTCCGGCCAAGACGGTGCAGGTCGAATTCCTTGCCGGACAATCGATCTTTGGCGATGGCACCGGTTTCCATCCGAGCACATCTAGTCCGGATGAAATGACCAGTCCGCAAAAGCCTTATTTCTATGCGGGCTGGAAGAATGAAGGTGAAGATCTTGCTTACATCCGGCCCAGTAATGGCCTTATCGATGGCCTGCTTGGAAACGACCACGATCCTTTGCGTTTTTACGCGGTCAACGGCGATCTCATCGGACTGACGAGCGGGCAGCTCAATCCCGCAACGTCGACTTCTCCGACCCGGTATTACGCCGCAAAGCCGGTGTGGATGCAGGCCGGCCGCGATATCGTCAATGCCGGCGGGTTCTTCCTGCACGACAACGCTGACGATTTCTCGCTCGTCTCGGCGGGACGCGACATCATCTATGCCAATGTCGATATCGCGGGCCCCGGCGGGCTGAATGTATTGGCCGGCCGCAACATCTATCAGGCCGACAAGGGTTCGATTACGTCGATCGGCGCGGTCGCACCTGGCGATAATCGTCTTGGTGCGAGCATCTTCCTGCAGGCCGGAGCCGGCACGCAGGGACCAGACTATGCGAAATTGGCCGCGCTCTATCTTGATCCCGCCAATCTCGCAGCGACAGGCGTGCCGCTCGCTGACCAAAAAGGCAAGGTCGCCAAGACCTACGAGAAAGAACTCGTGGCATGGCTCAACGAGAGCTACGGCTTCAGCGGGTCGATCGAGGAAGCACGCGCCTATTTCAATAGCTTGAAACCAGACCGCCAGCAGGTGTTCCTCCGTAGCGTGTATTTTGCGGAATTGCGTGAAGGCGGTCGCGAGTACAACGATCCGAAGAGCAGCCGTTACGGCTCTTACTTGCGCGGCCGCAGCGTCACCGAGGCGTTGTTCCCGGCAACAGACACGAACGGCAATCCGCTCACTTACGCGGGCAACATCACGATGTTCGGCGGATCGGGCGTACGCACCAATTTCGGCGGCGATATCCAGATGCTCGCTCCGGGAGGCCAGATCGTCATCGGCGTCGAAGGTCTCGTGCCGCCGCCAAGCGCTGGCATCGTCACGCAGGGATCGGGCAACATCCAGCTCTACTCGAAAGGTTCGATCCTGCTAGGCCTGTCGCGCGTCATGACGACCTTCGGCGGCAGCATTCTTGGCTGGTCGGCCGAAGGCGATATCAACGCCGGTCGCGGCTCCAAAACGACGGTCCTCTATACGCCGCCGAAGCGGATCTACGACAATTATGGTCATGTGACGTTGTCACCGAATGCGCCGTCTGCAGGCGCCGGTATCGCCACGCTTCCGTTCCCGGACGTCGCTCCTGGTGATGTCGACTTGATCGCGCCTCTCGGCACGATCGATGCGGGCGAGGCCGGTATCCGCGTAGCGGGCAACGTCAACCTCGCAGCACTGCAGATCGTCAACGCTGCGAACATCCAAGTGCAAGGCGCGACGAGCGGCATCCCCGTTGTGCAGCCACCGAACATCTCGGGTCTGACGCAGGCGACAAATGTTGCGAGCGCGACGGCGAAGGACACAGCGCCCGTCGGCCAAGGCGCGGCCACCGATCAGCCGTCGATTATTATCGTCGAGGTGGTGGGATATGGTGGTGAGGGGAGCAATCAGCCCGCGCCAAACGACAAGAAGAAACAGAAAGAGACCTACGATGTTAATAGCCCCTATCAAGTTCTCGGCGTCGGAGCATTGACCGAAAACCAAGTCGACGGACTTGCAGAAGAGAAGAAAGTGCGGAGAGCAAATTCGCACTAATATCCAAGCATGCAGTGCTGCTCGCCCAGCATCCGTTTCCTGTAATCGGAGCGCCGTTCAAAACGTCGGCCGTCTCGGCCGACATCAAGATGTGCCGCGATTGATCGCCTGCAGCGTACTCATACTGAAACTTAATCATGGATCGCGATAGTCTGCGGTAACAGCAATAATTCGAGTCGCCTTGGACTTGGCCTTGCTGGACGCGCGTTGCACGCGCGTGGCGGAGTAGGCCGACAATTGCCTTTCTCCAGTCAAAGTGAGCTTGGTGGGGGAAGCGCCAATGACGAAACCAGGTGCAGTGGGCGACGCCGTTGCTGTGAGATATCGCCGATACTTGTTTCTAACGACGGCAATTGTCGCGCTTGCCTGCGCAGACGCCGGCTCGCGACCGGTGTGCGCGCAATCGGTGACGGGCAACAACGTGTCTCCGGGCCCTGTTCAGACGCCGAACTGGTCAGTCGGCAGTGACCTCTTCATTGGCAGCGGAGGCAACGGCACGCTTGTCATCCAGGATGGCGGCACGGTCTCCAATAATACGGGCTTCATCGGCAATGGTTCCTCCGAGCAGGGGGAGGTCACTGTCTCTGGCCATGATGGTAGCGGTAACGCGTCGACCTGGACCAATAACGGTGACCTCGTCGTTGGGCAGTCTGGAACGGGTACGCTTCTCATCGAAAATGGCGGGGTGGTCAGCAATGCTGACGCCTATATCGGCGCCGATACGGGTGTCCAGGGCACCGTCACCGTCTCGGGCCGGGACGTCAACGGCAATGCCTCGACCTGGACAAGCACCGGGCAGGTCTACATTGGCGACAGCGGCATCGGAGCGCTCAACATCAATGATGGTGGTGTGGTCAACAGTGCATTGGCCAGCATCGGCAACAGCAGCGGCGGCGTGGGGTCGGTCACCGTCTCCGGCCACGACAGCAACGGCCATGCTTCGACCTGGAATAATACCAATCAGATCTATGTTGGAGCGAGCGGCACCGGCACGCTCCTCATCGAAGATGGCGGGTTGGTGAATAGTGGGCAGGGCGTTATCGGCAGCAGCCTCGGCGCCAACGCGGTCACCGTCTCGGGCCGTGACGTTAACGGCAATGCCTCGACCTGGAACGCTGCGAACAACATCTACGTGGGATTTTCGGGCAACGGCACACTCACGGTCTCGGACGGCGCCGCGGTGGCAACCAGTGCGAACGGCGGCGGCGCTGCATCGGTCTTTATCGGCTACATGAACGGCGGCACGGGCACGGTCAATGTCTCGAGCAGCACGGGCAATGCCTCAAGCTTGACTGCGACCGACCGCATTGATGTTGGTTACAATGGCACCGGCACGATGACCGTTGAAAAAGGCGGCTTCGTCAGCGCGGGTAGCGATATTCACATCGCTTACGGCCCTGCGAGCAGTGGAACCCTCCATCTCAACGGCGACGCGACCGGGCGCGGCATTGCCGAAACCGGCTCGGTGATCAAGGGAATTGGCACCACCGCTATCCTCGACCTCAATGGCGGCATTCTGCGCGCGAACCGAGATGAGGCCAATTTCCTGAACGGCTTCACGACACTGACTGTGGCATCCGGAGGCGCCTGGTTCGATACCAACGCACACGACATCGGTATCGGCACAAATTTTTCCGGTTCATCGAACTTCAACAAGCTCGGTCTTGGTCAGCTGACGCTGACAGGCGACAGCTCCGGCTTCACTGGCGCATCGACCGTCTCGGCCGGCACTCTCGCCGTGAATGGCGTGCTGGGCGGCAGCATGTTGGTGGATACGGCTGGTCGGCTCGTGGGGACGGGCCGCGTCGGCAACGTCCTCAATACTGGCATCGTCGCGCCGGGCTATGGGGGCGCCATGGGCACACTCACCGTCCAGGGCAACTATGTCAGCAATGGAGGCCGCCTCGAAATCGCGACCGTTCTGGGCGACGACAGTTCGCAGACCAGCCGCCTGGTGGTCAACGGCACGACCTCAGGCATCACCCAGGTCGGGGTCGTCAATCGCGGCGGCCTTGGCGGACAGACGGTGGAGGGCATCAGGATCGTCGAGGTCGACGGGGCGTCGAATGGCAGCTTCCTGCTCAACGGCAACTATGTTTTTCACGGCGCACAGGCGGTGACCGCCGGTGCGTATGCCTATCGTCTCTACCAAGGCGGCGTCTCCACTCCCACCGACGGAGACTGGTATCTGCGTTCAGCTTTGCTCGATCCGGGCACGCCAAGTGGACCAGGCGAACCAGCGCCGACGCCGCTCTATCAGCCCGGCGTGCCGGTGTACGAAGCCTATACTGCCAATCTGCAATCGCTCAACACCTTGCCAACGCTTCAACAACGTGTCGGCAACCGCACATGGGCGCCGGGCGCCGATGCGGACGGCAACGGAATGTGGGGTCGTATTGAAGGCGCGCACAGTCACTTCGACGATGCTGCGGCCTCGACGACGGGCCTGAGCCAGAGCATCGATACCTGGAAGATGCAGGTGGGCGCGGATAGGGTATTTGTCGATCCCAACAGAGTTGGCCGTTTGGTTGCGGGCGTCAACGTCTTCTACGGCGAGGCCAACAGCCAGATCCGCTCAGTTTTTGGCGACGGTACGGTGAATTCCGACGGCTACGGCCTTGGCGCGACACTGACCTGGTATGGCAACGACGGCTTCTATGTCGATAGTCAGGCGCAGGTCATCCGCTATGACAGTGACCTCACTTCCGACTATCTCGGCAGGCTCTCGCACGACAATGGTGGCTACGGCCAGGCGTTCAGTATCGAGACTGGCAAAAGGTTGTCGGTCGGCAATAACCTTGGCATCACGCCGCAATTCCAGATGGTCTATTCCAACGTCCACTTTGATCGTTTCACCGATCCGTCCGAGGCTGTCGTTTCGGCCGACGGGAACGACAGCCTGAAGACACGCTGGGGTGTCGCGCTCGATCATCGGAACGTATGGGAAGGCGGTCGCAGCCACGTCTACGGAATTGCCAATGTCAGCTATGAATGGCTGGATGGCATGCATACCCTCGTTTCGGGCACGCCCATCATCAATGCCAACGATCGGCTGTGGGGTGAACTCGGTCTGGGTGCGAGCTTGAACTGGCGCGAGAACCTTACTCTTTATAGCGAGGTCTCTGGCGACAGTCCGTTCAGTGACTTCGGCAACAGCTATATCCTCAAGGGCAACGTCGGCCTCCGCCTGCAGTTCTGATTGCGGGCGGACACCGCTAAACAGGCTGTGTGCTTCTGCCGTTGTGAGACAGGTCTCTCGAAATCGGCAAAAATTATGAGGTTAGAGCTGGAACGAGAGGATCGGTCGTAACCATACGTCCCGCGCATCGAAGAAGCGCGTGGGCGATTGGAGATAACGGATCTCGCTCCGAAACTACGATGCCGATCGATTGACTGTGTTCTGGGCCGACGAGCTCGACTAGCGCAAGTTCTCGGCAGCCTCGGAAGATGTAGGAGAAGCTGTGCGGAATTATACTTGCCCACTCACCGGTGCAGACGTGCGAGCAGACGGCGAGATACGAGTTGGATGTAACGGATGGCGTGAGCTTAATCCCAAGAGATTGGGCAAAGTTATTGAGGATACGCCTGTTCTGCATGCTCTCGTTGAGAAGACATAGATTTTCTGCCGCTGCGTCGTGCCAGGATACAGAAGACCTCTGAGCGAGCGGGCTATCGATATGCGTGACCAAAAGATACCTCTCATCGTAGAGCGGGATCTTTCGCACTTTTGTAAGTGGTTCGTTTTCGAGATATGTGATCCCAGCATCCAACTCGAACTTATCGATGCCGACCTGAATCTCCGCCGAAGTCAGTGAAAGTACATTCACCGAGAGGCCTGGATACTGAGCGCAAAACGGCGCCGTCAATTTTGCGACTGCAGGCATCGCTGCCGGTATGACACCGAGGCGCAGAGTGCCCGTTAAACCCGAGCGCAGTCCTGCAACATCCTGCTTTAAGTTCTCGTAGTCCGATACGATATGAGCGGCCCATGCCGCTACGCGTTCGCCCTCAGGAGTGAGCCCGATGAATCTGGGTCCCCGAAGCACAAGGGGCATGTCCAGCTCTCGTTCCAGTGCCTTGAGGCCGGACGATAGGGTGGATTGAGTGACACAGCAGCTTTCCGCCGCGCGCGTAAAATGTTTCTCACGAGCAAGAGCCAGCAGATAGCTCATCTGGCGGACGAACATCGCCATCTCCCACGATATAGCCATACGGCTATAATAAAGGTCGAGATGCTGCGCAAGCCATATCCACTTCCTTCTTCGCTCATTCCGGCACGAAAGCCCGACAGCAATCGACGGGATCGATCAGTCGAGAAATCCCCTCCGTTTGACGCTGGCTAGCGTGGGCATGAAAACTTGAGCGCTTGGTCGATCACAGAGCTTTCAAAAAGGCCGGCTGCCAAGCGAGGAAACGCAATAGGAATAAAGGTTGCGCTCGAAGGGCGTTGCCAGCATCCTTATTGAGCTCATCAGCCGTTCGGCTCGCCGCACGGAGCGTCTCCTCATGTTGAATTCATCGAGGAATATGAGATGGCTAAGATCGTATGTGTGCTCTACGACGACCCCGTCAACGGATATCCGAAATCCTACGCGCGGGACGACATCCCCAAAATTACGAAATACCCCGATGGACAAACGACCCCGACGCCGCAGGCGATCGATTTCGTTCCAGGGCATCTTCTCGGCAGCGTATCGGGCGAACTTGGACTTCGCAAATACCTAGAGAGCAATGGCCATACGCTGGTTGTCACCTCCGACAAGGATGGTGCCAATTCCAGACTGGACCAAGAACTACCGGACGCTGAGATCGTCATCTCGCAGCCGTTCTGGCCAGCCTACATGACGGCGGAGCGAATTGCGAAAGCGCCGAAACTGAAAATGATTGTTACTGCTGGCATCGGCTCCGATCACACCGACCTGCAGGCGGCCATGGATCGCGGCATTACCGTCGCAGAAGTCACGTACTGCAACTCCAACAGCGTCGCCGAGCATGTCGTCATGCAGATGCTGTCGCTCGTCCGCAACTACATCCCCTCGTATAATTGGGTAATCAAGGGTGGGTGGAACATCGCCGATTGCGTTGAGCGATCTTACGACATCGAGGGTATGCACGTCGGTACAGTTGCGGCAGGCCGCATCGGCTTGCGCGTGTTGCGTCTGCTGAAACCCTTCGATGTGCATCTTCACTATATGGATCGCTACAAGCTGCCCGATGCAGTTGAAAAGGAACTCAACCTCACGCATCACACGAGCCTGGAAAGCCTCACCAAGGCTTGCGACGTCGTAACGTTGAACTGCCCGCTTCATCCCGAAACCGAGCATATGATCAACGATAAGACGCTGAAAAATTTCAAGCGCGGCGCATACCTTGTGAACACAGCTCGCGGCAAACTCTGCGATCGGGACGCCATCGTGCGCGCGCTCGAAAGCGGGCAGCTTGCAGGTTATGCGGGTGACGTTTGGTTTCCGCAGCCGGCGCCGCAAGACCATCCTTGGCGGAAGATGCCGCATCACGGCATGACACCGCACATTTCCGGCACGTCGCTTTCGGCACAAGCAAGGTACGCAGCCGGAACGCGGGAAATTCTTGAATGTTATTTCGACAAGAAGCCCATCCGCAACGAGTACTTGATTGTTCAAGGCGGCAAGCTCGCCGGTGTCGGCGCGCACTCGTATAGCGCAGGCAACGCAACTTCCGGCTCGGAAGAAGCCGCGAAGTTTAAACGCTAGAGATCGACACAGGGAGGCGCGCAGTACTTTTCTGCCGCCTTCTTTGTGATCGGCGCGCAAGGGCAGCATGGACAATATAGTCAGGCATCGTGCTCGGTTATCCGCAGCACCGTTTAGGGTCGCGGCTCTCGCCGGGTTCGGCGGGTTTCTCGCGATCTTTGCATTGGGCTACGCGCGCGATCTAACGGATTTCCCATTGCTGATTCCGCCATTCGGCGCGTCCTGCGTCTTGGCGTTCGGCTATCCTGCGAGCCCCTTCGCACATCCGAAGAATATTATCGGAGGTCATTTCTTGTCTGCCGCCATCGGGCTTCTTGCATGTGCAGTCGCTGGATATGGCACCACCGGGGCTGCATTAGGAGTAGGCATGGCCATTTGCGCAATGATGCTCTCTGATACGACCCACCCACCCGCAGGGGCCAATCCGGTCGTTGTGGCGATCTTAAAACCTGATCCCACTTTTTTGCTTTTACCGGTGTTGTTCGGGGCAGTAGCCATCGTTCTTATCGGGCGCGTATTCCATCGCGTCGCTAGTCCCGGCAAAGCGAAATAATCGTGTGGCTTATGTTAAAAGACGTACCTATTTCCGACGTGTGCTGAGTTTTTATCGGGTTCAGTGAAAACAATCCCGCGGCCGTCGCCCTATATTGTCCAGTCCGTACCGGAGTCGGCACGATCTCAATGATGTCCGATAGCGCCTGTTCCTTGCTCAGTCCGGTCAGCCCCATGACCCGGACGGTTAGTTTTCACGCCGCGGGCCGAGATCTGGCTTGCAGCAAGAAATGAGGCCGCAGGTTCAACTGTCAGGCTGAACTCGTCACGTGCACTTTCAAATACAACCCAGCGCCATCTGGATGAGGGCCCGGTTGGAAGATGTTTTTAAGCGCGATGGCGATCAGTGGCGGAAGGGGTGGGATTCGAACCCACGGTGGACTTGCGCCCACGCCGGTTTTCAAGACCGGTGCCTTAAACCACTCGGCCACCCTTCCTAAGATCGCGGCTGCGGCCCTCATCCCAGCGCGGGAAACGAGAGAGTTCGCAATCGGATCGCTCCTCCTAGCGGGTTCCGGCGCTCGCCTCAAGCCCGGCGCTTAACCTGATCCTAAGCAGCGTTTGTCATCATTCAGGCAAGCTTCGGCCACCCTTTTCATATCTGATGAAGGGGAGGGTGCGCTTGGGCGGGCGTAGAGTATCGAGTTGGGTTTGCGTACATGGAAAGGGGCCTTTCAGCCCGGCTGGCCTGCCGCCTGTCGTTTGCGGCGAGCGCTGCGGTGCTTTTGACTGCGTGCTCGGGCGACCCTTCGCCGCAATCCCTCACGGGCGTCTCCCGATCGAAATTTTCCGAAAGCGAATATGGCGTCAGCACCAGTCCGCGCGTCGCTTCGCGTGACGTTCCCAAGGGCGGCGGCAACTTCAAGCTTGGTTCGCCCTACAAGGTGGCGGGCCGCTGGTATGTCCCGCGCGATAATCCAAACTATGACGAATACGGCGTAGCTTCCTGGTATGGAGCTGATTTTCACGGACGGCGAACGGCAAACGGCGAAGTCTTCGACGCCAACGCGCTGACCGCTGCCCATCCGACACTGCCGCTTCCCTGTTTCGTCTACGTGACCAACGTGGACAACGGCCGGACAGTACTCGTCCGGGTCAACGACCGGGGTCCCTACGTCAATGACCGCTTGATCGACATGTCGTATGCGGCGGCGAAGCAACTCGGCTACCTTGCAAAGGGCCGGGCGCGCGTTCGCGTCCGATTTGCGGGTTTAGCGCCGCTCAATGGCGACGACCGCCGCGAACGGCAATTCCTGGCGTCGCAACAGGATCGTCCGCAGGAGCGCGGCTGGTCTTCGCGTCCAGCTCCCGCGCCGTCGCGCGACTACGCCTCGGCCGAGGAACAGGCCTCCGGCATGCCGCCGGATGCATCCGATCAGTGGGACGCAAATTCATACCGGGCATCGCTCGCGGGCAAACCCACGCCGCAACCGCCCGCTGCCGCGCGCCGGTCACGTGCTCTTGTCCAAACCGCGAGCTTGTCTCCGCCGCCGGATTCCAGCGGCGAAGGCCGCATGTCGCTTGCCGCTCCGCCGCCTGAGCCACAGCCCTTCGAAGCGCAGCCCTTCGCTCCAGCGCAAGCCCAGTCCTATGGCGGAGATCAGTCGTACGATTCCGCGCCGTCATATTCGGGATATTCGGGGGCAGGTTCCTCTGGTCGGGCTTATGTGCAAGTCGGCCTATTCCGGGACCGCTCCAATGCTGAGCGGCTCCGGCGGGAACTCGGTTCACTTGGCCCCGTCGAAGTTGCGCCGATACAAGTCAATAACGGAACGCAGGTCTATCGCGTCCGTCTCGGACCATTTTCGCAAGGCGATGCTACGCGCACACAAAGCCGCGTAGCCGCGTATGGCGTCGCGAACACCGCAATTGTGGCCGATTAAACGACGATAACGTCGTCGCCGTTAACCCGGCGTTGACCATGTCACGATGGGATCGGATACTCCGGTTCCCAGTCGGGTCGCCTCTGGCGACAGTGCAAAGCGAACGCGATTCGAGCGATGTGGAATAAGCGAAGCATCTGCCTCGCCATCATGCTGGTGGCCGTACTGCTGGCCTCGGTCCTTCGCAGCGCCGAGGCTGCAGAACCCGTCTTCACAACCAAGGCGCCGAACGCGGTCCTCATGGATGCGGCGACGGGAGCCGTGCTCTTCCAGCAGAACGCCGACGAGCTGATCCAGCCCGCGAGCATGAGCAAGCTCATGACGCTCGCTGTACTCTTCCGCGCCATCAAGGAAGGGCGCATCCACAAGACCGACGAATTCACGATGAGCGTCAACGCGTGGCGCAACGGCGGCGCGCCGTCGGGCACGTCGGCGATGATGGTGCCGGTCAACACCAAGGCGACGGTGGACGAACTGATCCAAGGCATCGCGATCCAGTCGGGCAACGATGCCGCGATGTGCATCGCCGAGGGCATGGCGGGAAGCGAGACGGCTTTCGCGAAGATGATGACCGACGAGGCGCGCCGCATCGGGCTCGTCAAATCGACCTTCGCCAACGCGACAGGCCTCGGCAATCCGAGCCATCTGATGACGGTCCGCGAACTCGCCATTCTCGCGCGCTACCTCATCACCGAATATCCGGAACTTTATCCCGTCTTCGGGCAAAAAGAGTTCCTCTATCGCAAGCATCGATTCATCAATCGCAACCCGCTGCTGTTCCTGAACATCGGCGCCGACGGACTGAAGACGGGACATATCGCGGCGGCGGGATATGGTCTTGTCGGCTCGGCCGTGCAGGACGGCAAACGGCTGATCGTCGTCGTCAGCGGCTTGCAGAAGCCCGATCAGCGCAAGGACGAGGCGGCGCGCCTGTTCGACTGGGGCTTCAAGTCCTTCAGCGAGGTGAAGCTGTTCGATGGCGGCGAGGTTATCGGCCAGGCGCGGGTTTGGGGCGGGAAGATCTGGTACGTGCCGCTTGCCGCCAAGGACGACGTGATGTTTACGATGCCCAAATATCCGGCAAACCAGCGGCTTTCGGCCGAGATCGTCTACAAGGCTCCGCTCAAGCCGCCCGTGAAGAAGGGCGATCAGGTGGCCACGCTGCGCATCTCGAGCTCCAGCAGCGCCTCAGCCGAAGTTCCGCTCTATGCGACGGAAGACGTATCGAAGGGCGGAATCGTCCGTCAGGGCGTCGATTCGCTTGTGCTAATGGCCTTGCGCCGGCTGGCGCTCTAGATTACGCCCGCCTGAAGCAGAGGCGAGCCCATGAAGCGCGGAAAATTCATCACATTCGAAGGTGGCGAAGCTACGGGGAAGTCGACCCAGGCGAAGCGTCTGGCCGAACGGCTCGAGCGCGCCGGAATTCCGGTCGTCGTCACGCGTGAGCCCGGCGGCACTCCGGTTGGCGAAGACGTTCGACAGCTGATCCTCAAGGATCGCCCGACGGACCCCGTTACCGAGCTGCTGCTGTTCGCAGCTGCTCGCGCCGAGCATGTGACGTCGGTGATCCGTCCGGCGCTCGACGATGGAACGTGGGTCATCTCCGACCGCTTCATCGATTCAACGCGCGTCTATCAGGGCAAACTCTACGGCCTGGAACGCACCTTCATCGAAGAGCTCGAGCGTTTCACAGTTGCTCCGGATTATCCCGACCTGACGCTGATCCTCGATCTACCGGCGAGCGCTGGGATGGAAAGGGCGCAGCTTCGCGGAACTCTGTCCCGCTACGACGCGGAACGCATCGAGACGCATGAAGCCTTGCGCGAAGGTTTTCTCGAAATCGCCGAAGCCGAGCCGCAGCGCTGCGTGCTGATCGACGGCCATCTGCCGCTGGCGAGCGTCGAAACGGCGGTTTGGCAGGCGGTGAGCGCGCATCTCCTCGCCGAGGCGGATTGATGGCGCGCGCGCCTCTGGCCGCCGAGATCGAGGCGCTGCCGGAAGCGGATCGTCTCGACGACTTTCCGCATCCGCGTGAGACGCGCGCTCTTTACGGCCAGGAAGGAGCGCAATCGGTTTTCGCGGAATCGCTCGCTAGCGGGCGCATGCATCACGCGTGGCTGCTTGCGGGACCGTCCGGGATCGGCAAGGCGACGCTGGCCTATCAGATCGCGCGCGCTGCGCTGGCGGAAGCCGATGAGCGCGATATGTTCGGGCAGGGGCTCGCCATCGAGCCCAATTGCCGGACGGACCGCACGATCCGCGCATTGTCGCATCCGTCTCTGTGCGTCATCCGCCGCACGTATGATCCGAAGACGAAGCGCTTTTCGCAATTCATCCCGGTCGACGAAGTACGCAAGCTCAAGGGCTTTCTGGCGCTGAGCGCCGGCGAAGGAGGCCGCCGCATCGTCATCGTCGATAGTGCGGACGAACTCAATCAAAACGCGGCCAACGCGCTTCTGAAATCTCTGGAAGAGCCTCCGGGGCGGACGGTTTTTCTGCTGGTAACCTCATCGCCCGGCAGGCTGCTCTCGACCATTCGGTCGCGGTGCCGCGTGATCTCGATGCCGGCGCTTTCCGACAGCGATTTGCGGCGCGCCGCCTCGCAGGCGCTGACCACGGCGGAAAAGAGCATTCCAGAGGCGCACGAGTGGGAAAACCTCATTCCTCTCGCGGGCGGCAGCGTGGGCCGGGCGCTCATCCTGCTTGGCGGCGGTGGGCTCGCCCTTCAGGCCCGGATCGACCAGATCCTCGGCGGCCTGCCGAAGCTCGATCTGAGGGCCGTTCACGCTTTGTCGGACGAACTGCAGCCAATGGCGCAGGACCGCAAGTTCCAGTTGTTCATGGACCTGTTCCAGACGAGCCTCGGACGGCTGATTTCGGCCGCCGCGACGGGCGAGGGGGTTTCCCGCGACGTCGAGCTTTCCCGCCGGCTTATCAAGCCTGAGCGCCTTGCCACTTTTGCCGAGCTATGGGAAACACTGGCCCGCGACAAGGCTGACACCGTTACGCTCAACCTTGACCGAAAATCGCTCATCCTCGGAAGTTTCGCCCGCCTCGAGGCAGCGAGCCGCGGCTGAGCAGGGCGTGCTTTTGCGCCCGCGTCAGGCAGTGCAGAAAGAATCTGAGAGTGGCGGAAAAGTATTACATCACGACGCCGATCTTCTACCCGAACGGCAAGCCGCATATCGGCCACGCCTATACGGTCATTGCAAGCGATACGCTCGCCCGCTTCGCGCGCCTCGACGGCAAGGATGTATTCTTCCTGTCGGGAACAGACGAGCACGGTCTCAAGATGCAGCAGACCGCGGAGAAGGAAGGCATCACGCCTCTCGAACTGGCCGACCGCAACTCCGCGATCTTCCGCGATCTCTACGAAGTGCTCGGCGCTTCGAACGACGATTTCATCCGCACAACGGAGCCGCGCCATTACGCGGCGTGTCAGGCGATCTGGAAAAAGATGGCGGCCAACGGCGATATCTATCTCGACCGTTATGGCGGCTGGTACTCTGTTCGCCAGGAAGCCTATTTCGACGAGAAGGAAACGACCCTCGGCGAAGACGGCGTGCGCCGCGAGCCGCTCGGCTCGCCTGTCGAATGGAACGAAGAGGAAAGCTATTTCTTCCGGCTTTCCGCCTACGAAGACAAGCTGCTCGCTCTCTACGAAAGCAATCCGGAATTCGTCGGACCGCCGGAGCGGCGCAACGAGGTCGCGAGCTTCGTTAAATCGGGGCTCAGGGACCTTTCCGTTTCGCGCTCGACGTTCAATTGGGGCGTGCCGGTTCCGGGTGACGAAAAGCACGTGATGTACGTCTGGGTCGATGCCTTGACGAACTACATCACGGCCGCGGGCTATCCCGATACCAATGCCGAAAAGTGGAAATACTGGCCCGCTGACGTCCACGTGATCGGCAAGGACATCGTCCGTTTCCACGCCGTCTACTGGCCCGCGTTCTTGATGTCGGCCGGCGTTGAGCTACCCAAGCGCGTCTTCGCACATGGGTTTCTGTTCAACCGCGGCGAGAAGATGTCGAAGTCGGTCGGCAACGTCGTCGATCCGTTCGAGTTGGTTGAAACGTTCGGTCGCGATGCCGTGCGCTATTTCTTCTTGCGCGAAGTCATGTTCGGGCAGGACGGCAGCTATTCGGCGGACGTGATCGTCAACCGCATCAACGCCGACCTCGCGAACAATCTCGGCAACCTGGCGCAGCGCTCGTTGTCGATGATCTTCAAGAATTGCGACGGCGCCATTCCGCAGCCCGGCGCGCTGAGCGAAGCCGATCAGGCGATCCTCGCGGCGACGGACGGACTGTATGTGACGGTGCGCGCCGAGATGGACCGCCAGGGCGTCACGAAATATCTCGACGCGCTGTGGGCCGTCATCGCCGATGCGAACCGCTACTTCGCGGCGGAAGAGCCTTGGGCGAAGAAGAAAACCGACCCCGCGCGCATGGCGACGATCCTTTACGTCACGGCGGAATGTGTGCGGCAGTTCGCGCTGCTGATCCAGCCGGTGATGCCCGAAAGCGCGACAAAGCTGCTCGATCTCCTCGCGATTGCCCCCGAAGCCCGCACGTTCGCAAGCCTTGGCGAGCCAGGACGCCTGACGCCGGGGACGAAAACCCCTGAACCGCAAGGCGTTTTCCCGCGTTATGTCGCGCCGGAAGACGGCAAGGCGTGACGGACAACGCGCCGCACGTCGCAGGCGCGCCTCCGGAGAGTAAAAAGACCCGATGCTTGTCGATCACCATTGCCATCTCGACTTTCCCGAGTTCGCATCGGAGCTTGACGACGTCGTAGCGCGGGCGCGGGCCGCCGGCGTAGCGACGCTCGTCACGATATCGACGCGCATCCGCGAGTTCGACAAGCTGAAGGCCATCGCAGAGCGCTTCGAGGACGTCTATTGCTCGGTCGGAACGCATCCGAACAACGCCCACGAAGAACTCGATATCCCGCTCGAACGGATCATCGAGCTTTCGAAGCATCCGAAGGTCGTTGCGATCGGAGAAGCGGGCCTCGACTATCACTACGACACGTCGACGCCAGCGGCGCAGGCCGAAGGCTTTCGCCGTCACATCGCGGCGGCGCGCGAAACGGGATTGCCGCTCGAGATCCACACGCGCGACGCAGACGAGGATACGCTCGCCATTCTTGAGGAAGAGACGGCCAAGGGCGCCTTTCCGGCCGTGCTCCATTGCTTCACGGGCGGGCGAAAGCTGGCGATGCGTGCCGTCGAGCTTGGCCTCTATGTCTCTTTCACTGGCGTGATTACGTTCAAGAACTCTGAAAATCTGCGCGAGATTGCGCGCGATGTGCCGCTCGATCGTCTTCTGGTCGAGACCGACGCGCCGTTCCTTGCGCCGATGCCGTTTCGCGGCAAGCGGAACGAACCGTCGTTCGTCGTGCGAACGGCAGCGACGCTCGCGGCAGTGAAGGACGTTTCGCCGGACGACATCGCTCGCGCGACAACCGAGAATTTCTTCAGACTCTACAGCAAAGCAAAGCGGCCGAAGTCTATGTCCTCTCCATCATCAGGCGGGTCTGCCGCAGCATGAGCTACAGATGCACGATCTTGGGCTGCGGATCATCCGGAGGCGTGCCGCGCATCGGCATGAACTGGGGCGCGTGCGATCCTGAGAATAAGAAGAACCGGCGGCTGCGATGCTCGGCCCTCGTGGAGCGGACCGGCTCGGGCGGACGCACTTCGGTTTTGATCGATACGTCGCCGGATTTCCGTGAGCAGATTCTTTCGACGCGGCTGACGGCGCTCGACGGCGTGCTCTACACGCACGATCACGCCGACCATACGCACGGCATCGATGACCTGCGCATGGTCGCGTTCGCGATGAAGAAGCGCGTCGACGTCTATTTCAACAAGGAGACGGGCGACAGCCTGAAGTCGCGCTTCGCGTATTGCTTCGAGACGCCGCCCGGTTCGCCTTATATGCCGATGCTGAACGGTCATGAGATCGACAGCGTCACGCCGGTCGAAATCTCCGGCGGCGGTGGAATGATCACGGCGCGGCCGATCCAGCAGTGGCACGGCTCGATCCACTCGCTGGGCTATCGTTTTTCAAATCTGGCGTACTCGCCCGACATCAACGACATCCCGGCGGCGTCCATTCCGCTGCTCGAAGGCCTCGACGTCTGGATCGTCGATGCGTTGCGCAACGGCGTGCATGAAAGCCATTTCAGCGTGAAGCAGGCGCTGGCGTGGGCCGAGCGTCTCAAGCCCAAGCGCACGATCCTCACGCACATGACGAGCGAACTCGATTACGAAACTCTCGCGCGCGAGCTGCCTGCCGGTGTCGAACCGGCGTACGACGGAATGATGATTTCGTTTACGTGAGGGTGGCGGCGAATGCGCCACCGCTTGCTTACTTCCAGAGGCCGTAGTCTTCCCATTTCGCTTCTGGAATCTCGCCGCCGAGTTTGTAATCGAAGGTCTTGGCCTTCATCTGATCGTCGGTGACGGCGCAGGTGAAATCGAGGAAATACCAGCGGTTCTTCGCGCGCACCGCGCCGCCCTTCGCGACGACGATATTGTCCTTGAACACCGCGGGCTTTTGAATCGTGGTCGTGACGCGATCGACGCCCTTGAGGTGACTGCCTTTGCGAACAGCGTCGATGCCGCGCAAGTTGCAGACCTGATGCGCACGCTCTTCGGGCTCCAGCTCCTTGAGCACGCGATCCATCGATGCGTCGGCCAGCGCCATCTGAGCACTGCCTACGAGCGTAAGCAGCACGACGAAACTTCTAATCGAGAGCATTCCCCTGGCTTCCCCATCTCAATTTCCTCGGCCATGAAGACCGGACGCAAACGGCCCCCCGACCGCGAGCGCCAAAACGCGCGATGATGTGACCGTAATGAGGCGAGATCCGGCACCGGCGCGCTTTGCTGCAATGCGCGCGATGAAAACGGCTGTGTTTCCAGACTTCGCCCGGCAGATATTTCATAAATGTAAAACTGCCGGAGAGGTGCTGTCGCACCCGTGCGCCTTACGCCAGCGGTTCACGCCACTGTCGAAAATTGATGACTTCGCCGTTTCTCTCGCACTCAGGCGATGCAAGCTCGAGGAACAACGGAACGAGGTCTTCAGGCGAGGGCAGGGTGGCTGGATCTTCTCCCGGGAAGGCCTTGGCACGCATCTGCGTGCGCGTTGCGCCGGGATTGATGAGGTTCGCTCTGACGGGGGTGCTCACAAGCTCGGCCGCCCAAGTCTTGACGAGAGCTTCGAGGCCGGCCTTCGACGCCGAGTAGGCGCCCCAGTACGCATATTTTCCGCTTGCGGCGCCGGATGTCACGAAAATCGCGCGCCCTGCGTCCGAACGCTTGAGAAGCGGATCGAGCGTGCGGATCAGCCGCCAGTTGGCTGTGAGGTTAACGTCGATAGCAGACAAAAATCCCTCTTCGGTCGTGTGACCGATAGGCGAGAGCGGCCCGAGTACGCCGGCGTTGGATACGAGGATATCGAGCCGGTCCCAGCGCTGAAAGATCGTCGGGCCGAGTTGATCGACCCTGTCGCCGCGTTTGAGGTCGAGCTGCAGGAGCGTCGCCGCGCCGCCAGTCGAACGGATTTCGTCGTCAACGGCTTCAAGTGCGCTGAGGGACCGGGCGGCAAGAATGACGTGTGCGCCAGCGCCAGCAAGGCCGAGCGCAACGGCACGGCCAATGCCGCGCGATGCTCCGGTGACAAGGGCGATCCGGCCGGAGAGAGACGTATTCGTCATGTGTCACTCGCAGGCCGTGAAGCAATCCGCCGTCAGCCGACTTCGGCCAGAAGAGAAAGCTGCCTCGGCACCGCTTCGCCGCCGTAATCGGTCAGGCTGGTCGGGTAATCGCCGGTGAAGCAATGGTCGGTGAACTGCGGCGCACGGTTGTCGCGGGCGTCGAGACCGATGGCGCGATAGATGCCGTCGACCGACAGGAAGGCGAGGCTGTCGGCTTCCATGAAGTCGCGCATTTCATCCAACGACATGTTGGCGGCGAGCAGGTCTTTCTTGCTCGGCGTATCGATGCCGTAGAAATCGGGATGCGTGATTGGCGGCGACGAAATCCGCATGTGAACTTCCGCAGCGCCCGCGTCGCGGATGAGCTGCACGATCTTCTTCGATGTCGTGCCGCGAACGACGCTGTCGTCGATGAGAACGACGCGATTGCCGCGAATGACGCCGGAGTTCGCCGAATGCTTCAGCTTCACACCAAGCTGGCGAATGCGCTGCTCGGGCTCGATGAAGGTGCGGCCGATGTAGTGATTGCGGATGATGCCAAGCTCGAACGGAATGCCGCTCTGCTGGCTGAAGCCGATTGCCGCCGGAACGCCTGAGTCGGGGATCGGCACGATCACGTCGGCGGCCGGCGCGGATTCGCGAGCAAGCTCGATGCCCATGCGCTTGCGGATATCGTAAACCGTCTGACCGGCGACGATTGAATCCGGACGCGCGAAATAGATGTATTCGAAGATGCAGGGGCGGGCAGGGCGCATCGGAAACGGGCGATGGCTTTCGAGCCCTTCGTCGGTGATGACGACGACTTCGCCGTTATCGACCTCACGCAGAAATTCGGCGCCGACCATATCGAGCGCGCAGGTTTCGGAAGCCAGAACGTAAGAGGTTCCGAGGCGGCCGATGACGAGCGGACGGATGCCAACCGGATCGCGGACACCAATCATCATATCATTGGTCAGGCAGACGAGGGCGTAGGAGCCTTCGACCTGGCGGACAGCATCGACAAGGCGCTCGACGATGCGGCGCTTCTTGGAGCGTGACAGAAGATGAAGGATGACTTCCGTGTCGGACGTCGACTGGCAGATCGCGCCGGACGAGATGAGCTCACGGCGGAGCGTCAGGGCATTCGTAAGGTTGCCGTTGTGGGCGACCGCGAAGCCGCCGGTATCGATATCTGCGAAGAGAGGCTGAACGTTGCGGATGAGCGGATCGCCGGTGGTCGAGTAGCGATCGTGGCCGATGGCCATGCGGCCTTTGAGGCGGGCGAGCACGTCAGGTTTCGAGAAGTTGTCGCCGACGAGGCCCATGCGGCGCTCGGAATGGAAGTTGTGGCCGTCGTAGGAGACGATGCCGGCGGCTTCCTGTCCGCGATGCTGAAGGGCGTGAAGGCCCAGCGCGGTAATCGCCGCTGCATCAGGATGGTCGAAGATGCCGAAGACGCCGCATTCTTCGCGTAGGCGATCGTCGCCATAACGCGTGAATGTCAGGCCGTCGATTGTCGTCGCGCCGCCTTGCTGTGCCATGAGGCACCTCCCGCGATTGAGCCGCCCTTGCTCTGCCCGATACGCCGGTAACCAAATCCCGAACGTACCGTCGTTCATGACACCGCCTGCGTCACGCGAGCGTCATATAGTACCAGTCGTTGCCGATAGCCAGCGCGACTGAACGACCCTTTTGCTCGATGCGACCCTGCTGGCCGGGTTGTTCGTTCGGCGAAGCCGGCGGCGGCGTTGCTGACGGCTGCGGTATGACCTGCAACAGCACGTTTTTGATCGACTCGCCGGTAGCCGCCACATAGGGCCGGAAAAACGCATCCCGAACAAGGGGATGCTGCTTATCTTGCTCGGGCGAGATGAAGGCCGCGTAAGCCATGTACGGGATGACGAAAAGAAGGAACCCGCGCAGCACGCCGAATATGAAGCCGAGAACACGGTCGATCATGCCAACCTGACTATCGAGAATCGCATCGGAGATGCGCGCCGTAATCAGGTGCACGATGATGAGGACGAGCAGACCGACCACGACCGCGACGCCGACGGTGGCGATCTGAGGCGGCAATCCAGTCTGCGCTGCGATGTCGGCCGTCATTTCTTTCTTGGTCGCGAAGATCCAGTAGCCGACGCCCGCGGCCGAGATCCAGGAGACGATCGACAGCAGCTCGCGCGCAAAGCCCCGGTACATCGCCAGAAGTCCGGAGATGAACGAGACAGCGATCAGCGCTAGGTCTAGGTATGTAAACGGACCGACCATGGCCGGATTCCCTCTCCCATCGAGTGTCCCCCGAGCCCGAGACTCGCTGGGAAATTCAGTTGCATGGCGTTGTAGCCTCTGCAAGCGACTTGAGATGTGCGATGCGCGATAGCGACACCTTCATGCCCTGGATATCGACTTCGCCGCTTTCGGGCAGAACCGCCTGTCCAAAACCGAGCTTCGACGCTTCCTTCAGACGCGCTGTCATCATCGCGGCAGCCCTTACGGCTCCCGACAGTGAGACTTCGCCGAAATAGATAGCGTCTCGCGGCAATGCAATGCCCGACATCGATGACAAAAGCGCCGCCGCGACCGCAAGATCGGCCGCAGGCTCGGTTATCTTCAGTCCGCCTGCAACGTTCAGGTAAACGTCGTGGCTCGCAAACGAGATGCCGCAACGGGCATCGAGCACGGCCAGCAGCATGGCGAGGCGGTTCGAGTCCCAGCCGACGACGGCGCGGCGCGGGGTGCCGAGGCCCGACGGCGCTACGAGAGCCTGGATCTCGACGAGCAGCGGACGCGTACCCTCCACGCCCGCGAAGATGGCCGCGCCGGGGCTCCGGCTGTCGCGGTCGCCCAGGAACAGCTCGGACGGATTGGCGACTTCCTTTAAGCCGCCGCTGACCATTTCGAAAACGCCGATCTCGTCCGACGGACCGAAGCGGTTCTTGACCGCGCGCAGGATGCGATAGGGAAGACCGCGGTCTCCTTCGAAATACAACACGGTGTCGACCATGTGCTCGATCACCTTCGGTCCGGCGATCTGGCCGTCTTTTGTCACGTGGCCGACGAGCAGCATGGCGGAGCCCGCCATCTTGCCGTAGCGGATGAGCGATTGAGCGGCGGCACGCACCTGACTGACGGTTCCGGGCGCCGCGTCGAGCGTATCGGCCCAAAGCGTCTGAATGGAATCGATGATGATCAGATCCGGCGGCTTGCCGTCGCCGAGAGTCGCGAGAATGTTCGTCAGGTTCGTTTCAGATGCGAGCCCGACCTGCGCATCGGCCAAGCCGAGGCGGGCTGCGCGAAGGCGTACCTGCGCGACGGCTTCCTCGCCCGAGAAGTAAAGCGCGCGGCCGCCGCTTTGGGCAACGTGGGCTGCGACCTGAAGGAGAAGCGTCGACTTCCCGATACCCGGTTCGCCGCCGATCAAAATCGCGGAGCCCGGAACGACGCCGCCGCCCGTCACGCGATCGAGTTCCATGATGCCCGTCGTGAAGCGCGGCGCTTCCTGAGCTTCACCTTTAAGAGTCTCGAGCTTGATGACGCGGCCCTTGCTCTGGCGCGTTACGCCCGATCCGGGAGGCGGACCGGCGTCGGTTTCTTCGACAAGCGTGTTCCACTCTCCGCACGTGGTGCACTTGCCCGCCCAGCGCGATGAGGTCGCCCCGCAAGCCTGGCAGACGTAGAGGGAGCGGGAGGGCTTGGCCATCAGGTGTGAGCCCTGCCGAAGCGCCCAAGCTTGTCATCCCGGGCGAGCCTTCTTGCGAGACCCGGGACCCAGCGATCTTTCACTGAGCCGTTGCCCTGGGTCCCGGCTCCTCGCTTCGCTCCGGCCGGGATGACAGTTGCTGAGTGATTCATCATCGCACCTCGTCGTCGAGGTACAGCCGCGTGAAGCGATGGCCGAGGCGCGTCAGGATTTCGTAGCCGATGGTGCCCGCCGCGAAGCCCGCGTCTTCGATCGTCAACTCGTCGGCGATCAGCTTCGCGAATTCGCCGGGCATGGCAGCGCCATCGGGAAGATCAGTCACGTCGACCGTCATGAGGTCCATCGAGATGCGTCCAATAATGGGTGCGAGATGCCCACTGATCAACACGTGGCCGCCGGGCCTGCCATCCGGTGCGCTGGCATTGCGCGGCACGCCGTCGGCATAACCCGCTGCAATCGTCGCAATGCGGCTCGAACGTTTGGCGCGCCACGTCGCGGAATAGCCGACGGTTTCGCCCGGCGCGACGTCGGCCAGAGCAAGAATGCGCGCGGAAACCGATACGGCAGCCTTCACCGGCGCTGGAGCGATCTGCGATGCCTGGCCGCCGTAAATCGCGTAACCGGGCCGGACGAGGTCGAAATGATAAGCCGGTCCGAGCATCAAGCCATCGGAGGCGGCTAGGCTTCGCTGCACGCCAGGGAAAAGCGCGGAGAGCGTTTCGAATGTCAGAAGCTGTTCGCGATTTTTCGGATCGCGCGGATTGTCGGCAGAGGCGAGGTGGCTCATCACGAGATCGAGATCGATCCCGGCCATCATCGACGGCTCGGCCGAAAGGCGGCGCACATCGCGCAGCGGAAGCCCGAGTCGATGCAACCCCGTATCGATATGGATAGCGGCCGGAAGCCTCTCGCCACGCGCGCGGCATAGCGCCGACCACGCCACGATATCGTCGAGCGTCGATAGCACCGGCTTGACGCCGAGATGCGCGAAGGGCGCGGCGGCGTTTCCAACGAGGCCGTCGAGAGCATAGATATCGGCGCTGGGCGCGATCCGGCGGGCGGTTTCTGCTTCGCCTGGAGTTGCGATGAAGAATGCCGAGCATTTGGCGCGCGCGAGCGCCGCGATCACGCGTTCGGCGCCGAGGCCGTAGGCATCGGCTTTCACGACGGCGGCGCACCGCGCAGGGCCGACCTTTGCAGCCAGCGCTCGCCAATTGGCTGCGACACGCCCGAGATCGACCGTGATCGTTCCCGTCGAGCTTGCTAGGCTCTCGGGCATGCGCGCATTGACCGTCATGTCATCGTCCCACCCGCGTCCCTAATGTGAGGGCATCATATAGTCCCGGGCCAAATTGCCAAAGCGCGTGAATTGTCCTTCGAAGGACAGCTCGACCGTTCCGACCGGACCGTGACGCTGCTTGCCGATGATGACCTCGGCCTTTCCGGAGGCCGCGCTCATCTTCGTCATCCAATCGGCAAATTCCGGCGTTCCTTCGGCAGGCTTCGTGCGCTCGATGTAATATTCTTCGCGGAACACGAACATGACGACGTCGGCGTCCTGCTCGATCGAGCCCGATTCACGAAGGTCGGAGAGCTGCGGACGCTTATCTTCGCGCTGCTCGACCTGACGCGAAAGCTGAGAGAGCGCGATAATCGGAACCGCCAGCTCCTTGGCGAGCGCCTTGAGGCCCGTGGTGATCTCGGTGATTTCCTGCACGCGGTTGGCGCTGCTGCTCGCTTTCGACCCGGCGAGCAGCTGAAGGTAGTCGACGATGAGAAGATCGAGGCCGTGCTGGCGCTTCAGCTTTCGTGCGCGCGCCGAGAGCTGCGCGATGGTGATACCGCCCGTCTGGTCGATGAAGAGCGGAATGCGGCCCATCTCGGCCGCAACTTCGGACAGTTTGCGGAATTCGTTCTCATCGATCATGCCGCGCCGAATTTTCTCCGACGAAACTTCCGCCTGCTCGGCGAGAATACGCGTCGCAAGCTGCTCGGACGACATTTCGAGCGAGAAGAACCCGACGATGCCGCCGTCGACCGTTTGCATCGAGCCGTCGGACTGGCGTTCGCCGCGATAGGCTTTCGCGACGTTATAGGCGATATTCGTCACGAGCGCGGTCTTGCCCATCGAGGGGCGTCCGGCAAGGATGATCAAGTCCGAGCGCTGCAAACCGCCGAGCTTGTTATCGAGATCGGAAAGTCCCGTCGAAGCGCCAGAGAGATGTCCGGCGCGCTGGAACGCGCTGTTCGCCATCTCGATGGCGGTCGTCAGCGCCGATTTGAATGTCTCGAAGCCCTTGCCGTATTTGTTCTGCTCGGCAAGCGAATAGAGTCGGCCCTCGGCCTCTTCGATCTGAGCGCGCGGTATGTGATCGACGGCGCTGTCGTAGGCCGTGTTGACCATGTCCTCGCCGATGATGATCAACGAGCGGCGCGTGGCGAGATCGTAGACCGTGCGGCCGTACTCGGCAGCGTTGATGATCGTCGTCGCGTTGGCGGCGAGGCGGCCGAGATACTGCGGAACCGTCAAATTGGCATCGATCGGCTCGACGTTCTCGAAGAACGTCTTCACCGTGATCGGCGTCGCCGTCTTGCCCGCGTGAATAAGCGTGCCGAGCGTCTCGTAGATTCGCGCGTGCAGCGGATCGAAGAAATGATCGGGAGACAAGAAAGTCGAAACGCGATCTAGCGCCTCGTTGTTGACGAGGATCGCACCGAGAAGCGCCTGCTCGGCTTCGAGGTTATGCGGCGGCTGACGAAAGGTCAGCGGCTGATTGGCCGAGACGACTTGCTTGAGCTTCTCGGTGGGGAGGACTGCGGGATCTGCCATGCCCGGACGCTAACCGATTCAAGTCGCGTCCGGGAGATTATGCTCATGCAACCCGCGAGCCTTCCCCGCTATCAACATGCTCTCTCGGAAACGTTTGGCCGTGGGAATTAAGCCACGGCCAGATTTCCGTGCATTTTAAGCGAAGTCTCAGGCCGATTCGCCTTCCTCTTCCTCAGGGGCAGCGCCTTCCTCGAAGGCCGAGTCCGGATTGAACGTCTCGAGCTCGAGCGCTTCTTCCTTGATGACGGCGACGTCTTCGCCGCGAGCCTGCTTGTCGGCTTCGTCCTGAGAGCGGGCGATGTTGAGCGTGATGCCGCAAGAAACTTCCGGATGCAGCTGAACCGTTGCGTCCGTCAGGCCGAGTGTCTTGATCGGCTTGACGAGCACGATCTGGTTGCGGTCGACAGTGAAACCGCCTTCGGTGACGACCGTAGCGATGTCGCGGGTCGAGACCGAGCCGTAGAGCTGACCCGTGTCGCCGGCGGCGCGGATGAGAACGAACGCCTTGCCGTTGAGCTTCGCGGCGATGGCTTCAGCTTCACTCTTGTTCGCGAGGTTGTCGGCCTCGAGCTGCGCGCGGCGGCCGTCGAAGACCTTCTTGTTGTCTTCGGTGGCGCGGAGCGCCTTCTTCTGAGGAAGAAGGTAGTTGCGCGCGTAGCCGTCCTTGACGTTGACGATGTCGCCCATCTGACCCAGGCGGCCAATTCGCTGAAGAAGAATAACTTGCATGTGCTTAACTCCTAGTTTGAAAGGGGGAATTGCGAATTTTCAGTTCGGCGCTTCGGGCGGCTTACCAGCCGACCGGTAGCGAAAGACGGTTTCGGCCAAGCCCGTCAGTGCGAGCAAAAGGCCGATATACGGAACGAACAGGACACCGACGTAGAGAGCGGTGAGGATGAACGATCTCCACTGCGATCCGCGCGTCAGCGAGTGAATGACGGCCAGGCCCACGAGCGCGAATGCGAGCGTGAACGGCGCTGCGACGCCCGCAGCGACAAGTCCCGCGAGACCGCCGATGAACGAGAGGGCGATCGCAATCAGCAACGCGAATGTCGCGCCACCGGGCATCGCGAATGCTGCAAGATCGGGCCACGGCCGCTGCAATCGGCCCGAAGCCAATGTGATGCGGCCCGCAAGCCAGAGATTGAGAAGAATTGTGCCCATCGCCAGCAGCCCGAGCGCCCACGGGAGCGAGTACAGAGTCGATCGCGTGATCTGATCGATCTCGGCAGGGCCGATCTCAGGCGCACCCGGAATTTGCGAGAGTTCGGTTTTGACGAAGGTCTCGACGACGGTTTTGAGCAGCTTCGTCAGCGTGTCGATATCGCCGCCCATCAGCATGAGCGCGAGCGCCGCGAAGCCACCGGAAAAGATCGCCGCGGCGACGGCAATGCGGCCGAGCGGATACCATTCGCGTTCGCCTTCAACCTCGCGGCTCAAGAGTGCGAGGCGTGTGCAGATGATCGCGGGAAGCGCCGTGCTGACGGCGTAGACTTCTGCGGCGAGCGGATTAGCGATGAGCAGGACACCCACGGTCGCAGTGATCGCCGCGATTCCGGCCGCGATCGGACCGAGCCCAAGGCCGGTGAGGTACAGCGACAGAGGAGTCAGCAAGAAGAGAACGATACGGAGCAGGAACGCTCCTGTCGTCGCCGAAGCGAAGACGACTGCCGAGATCAAGCCCGCGGCGAGGGCAAGTATGAAAACGTTCGTCGGCATCTCTCTCGCTGTCCCGCGTTTCGAGCGGTTAGAGTCAGATCCGGTTTCCCGTCCTGACCCAACTCTTTATTTGCGCCTCCCGACTCCACTTCTTAGAGCCGGCCGGGAGGCGCGTTAGATCTTGCTCCAAGCGAGCGGCGCATCGCGCCGACCCGCAAGGAAAGCGAACTACTTAATCACGTACGGCAGCAGACCGAGGAAGCGCGAGCGCTTGATGGCTCGTGCAAGCTCACGCTGCTTTTTCGCGGAAACGGCCGTGATGCGGCTCGGCACGATCTTGCCGCGCTCGGAGATGTAACGGCCAAGCGTCCGCACATCCTTGTAGTCGATCTTCGGAGCGCCGGCGCCCGAGAACGGGCAGGTCTTGCGGCGACGCTGGAAGGGACGGCGGGCGCCGCCGCCAGAGGAAGCGATCTCAGCCATGAATTATTCCTCCGAACCAGTGTTGCTGTCACGCGGCGGACGGGGCGCGCGGGGCGCTTCACCATCACGCGGCGGGCGAGGGCCGCGATCACCGTCACGCGGCGGGCGCGAGTCGCCCTCACGCGGAGGACGCGAGCGGAACGTCGAACCACCGTCACGGTCACGGCCGCCACCGAAGCCGCCACGCGGCGGGCCGCCACGGCCTGGGCCGCCGCCGAAGCCGCGATCACCACGATCGCCGCGCTCATCGCGGTCCTGCTTGCGCATCTGGATGCTCGGTTCGGTTTCGAGCTCTTCGACGCGAACGGTCATGAAGCGGATGACGTCCGAGTTGATGCCCATCCGGCGCTCCATCTCGGTGACGGCAGCCGGCGGCGCTTCGATGTTGAAGAAGGCGTAGTGTGCCTTGCGGTTCTTCTTGATCTTGAACGCGAGGTTCTTGAGACCCCAGTATTCCTGCTTGGTGATCTTGCCCTGGCCTTCTTCGACGACGCCCTGGAATTCCTTCATCAGAGCTTCGACTTGGGCCTGGGTAACGTCCTGGCGCGCCAGGAACGTATGCTCGTAAAGTGGCATACGGGTTGGCCTTTCGGTTCGAGTTATGCCGTCTTTCGACGTCAGTTGCTTTCCGCCGGCGCAAAGCCCCAAAAGACCCGAGAAAGGCCGATCTGGCACCAAATAGGAGAAGACACTGGGGGACGACGCCGGAAAGCGCCTCTCAAAGCTGGCAACAGCCAATGCAGCCGATGCAACCCAAGCCCCCGTTCAGCCTCCTGCCGAACGGAAAGGCGGGCTTATACAGGAATTCCGGGGAAGAGCAAGGCGTCCGGGTACCGCAAAATCGCAGAATTTCCCGTCGACAACCCTGCGACCGCCACGCCGAAACCAGGGGAATCATGCCCTAAGGGAGGCTGGCCGGGCATGACCTGGCGCGTGGATGGAGACCAAACCACATGAAGTACGCTTCTTATACCGAAGAAACGATCTGGGCGGTCGCAGACGATGAAGAAACGGCCCGCAGCGAGGGCGAAGAGGCGATGGCCGAAAATGGGGTCGAGGATACGTCTGCCCTGAAGGTCGCACCGATCGACGACAACCTCGTCGAAGCGCTTGCAAATGCCGAAGAAAACGGCGGCGACGTGCTGTTCGACCTGATCGACGGCGAGCTGTGCGAAGTCGAGACCGTCGAAAGCTGATTAAAAAAGGGCCTTTATCCTACGGGAGTTCGCCGGCCGGGAACGGCAATGATTCCCGATATCTGAGCGTCGCGGTCTCGCGGCGCTTTCTTTTTGTCCGGCCTCCGCCATGGCAGCAGCCGCCGCGAACGCCCGGGGCGCGGCGGTTGGCTATGCCCCGCATCTCTTGACACCGCGATGACGGAAGTGGACTAAGGCCGCCAAAACTCTGGCCTCCCGTCCGGGTCAATCATTCCAGCACAAGGTAGCCCTTCACACGATGGCACGCGCTTTCGTTTTTCCAGGTCAAGGCAGCCAGGACGTTGGCATGGGCAAGGCGCTCGCCGAAGCGTTCCCGTCCGCCCGCGCCGTATTCGAAGAGGTCGATGAGGCGCTGGGCGAGAAGCTTTCCACGCTGATTTGGGAAGGCCCGAAGGAAACGCTGACGCTGACGGAAAACGCCCAGCCCGCACTGATGGCGGTTTCGGTCGCGGTCATGCGCGTTCTCGAAAAAGAGAAGGGCATATCGCTCGCGGGGACGGCCAAATTCGTCGCCGGTCATTCGCTCGGAGAATATTCGGCTCTGGCGGCCGCTGGCGCGTTTTCGCTCGCTGACGCTGCCCGGCTGCTGCGGCTTCGCGGGCAGGCCATGCAGAAAGCCGTTCCTGTTGGTGTTGGCGCGATGGCCGCGCTTCTCGGCGTTGGTGTCGACATTGCTGAGAAGGTCGCCGCGGAAGCAGCCCAGGGCGACGTTTGTCAGGTCGCGAACGACAACGAGCCGACGCAGGTCGTCCTCTCGGGGCATAAATCAGCGATCGATCGCGTTCTCGAGATCGGCAAGACTTTCGGCGTTCGCCGCGCGGTGCCGCTGCCTGTATCCGCCCCCTTCCATTGCAAACTGATGCAGCCTGCCGCCGATGCGATGGCGGAAGCGCTTGCGAATGTTACGGTGAACCGGCCTGTCGTACCGGTGGTCGCCAACGTTCTCGCACAGCCGATTTCAGACCCCGAAGAAATCAAAAAGCGCCTCGTAGAGCAGGTGACAGGCACCGTCCGCTGGCGCGAATGCGTCGCGTTCATGGCGGCCGACGGAGTCACGGATTTCTACGAGATCGGCGCCGGAAAAGTGCTGGCAGGCCTCGTCAAACGCACCGCCCCGAGCGTCAACGCTTCAAGCCTGGGCACCCCTTCCGATATCGATGCGGCGCTCGCCGCCCTCACTTCATAAGGAGACTTGAATGTTTGATTTGACCGGCAAGACCGCCCTCGTCACGGGCGCGACCGGCGGCCTTGGCGCTGAAATCGCACGCGTGTTCCACAAGGCGGGCGCCACCGTCGCAATCTCGGGCCGCAAAGTCGAAGCGCTCGAAGCGCTGGCGAAGGAGCTTGGGGACCGGGTGCACGTTCTGCCCTGCGATCTCGCAGATCGCGCGGCCGTCGCGAAGCTGATCGATGACGCCGTGAAAGCGCTGGGCGGCCGGCTCGACATCCTCGTCAACAACGCCGGCCTGACCAAAGACAACCTGTTCATGGTGATGAAGGACGATCAGTGGGACGACGTCATCGCCGTCAACCTGACCTCGACGTTTATGCTCTGCCGCGCCGCCTCGCGTCACATGATGCGTTCGAAGACGGGCTATGGCCGCATCATCAACATCGCGTCGGTTTCGGGCGTTTTCGGCAATCCGGGGCAGGGTAACTACGCCGCTTCGAAGGCCGGCATGATCGGCATGACCAAATCACTCGCCCGTGAGGTCGCGTCGCGCGGCATCACCGCGAACTGCGTCGCTCCGGGATTCATCAAGACGAACATGACGGATGTGCTGACGGATAAACAGAAGGGCGAGATCGCTCAGATGATCCCCGCCCAGCGCTTCGGCGACCCGGTCGACATTGCGGCGGGCTGCCTCTATCTCGCTTCCAACGAAGGCGGTTATATCACTGGCCAGACGCTGCACATCAACGGCGGCATGGCGATGGTATGATCGACTTTACGATATGATGGTAAACGCCGGGAATGCCTGATTTATTGGCCCTCTGCTTACCATCGTTTCGTGCGTCGTTGACTGCGTCACCACGTGCTTTGCATTGCGGATGAAGTGTGTTAACGACACCACGGTTTTGAGACGTGAACATCACGTCGTCGGGACGGTGCGAAGCTGGGGAAAACTCGGCTACGCGCAATCTGGGGACGGTGCCTAAGCGGAAGACTCACGCTACGGCGACTAAGGAAAAAAGACTTCAGAAACGGGGCGAACCCCTATCCGAACAGGCTATACTTCTCGTAAGTTGATATCCTGGTGTGCGGCTAAGCGGGTTCTGCAGGGCGAACAGGCGAGCCATTAAAGGTCGCCAAAAATTAGAAAGACACGAGGATTGACGATGAGCGATGTCGCAGAGCGCGTGAAGAAAATTGTCGTTGAACATCTTGGGGTCGAGGCCGACAAGGTCACCGACAACGCGAGCTTCATCGACGACCTTGGCGCGGATAGCTTGGATACTGTTGAACTCGTGATGGCCTTCGAAGAGGAATTTGGCTGCGAAATTCCCGACGACGCCGCAGAGCACATCCTGACGGTTGGCGATGCCGTCAAGTTTCTCGAGAAGAACGCAAGCGCGGCCTAAACAGCCCGCATCTCATTCGCGTGTTTTGCCTTCGGTGCAATTGCACCTTGAGGGTGAGATTTAAAGGGGCTGGGCAACCGGCCCCTTTCACGCGCCCAGCGTTGATCTCGAACACCAACAGAGAACAAGAAAATATCGATGCGCCGTGTCGTTATTACTGGAATGGGCCTTGTCACACCCGTGGGCTGTGGGGTCGAGGCATCGTGGTCGAACCTTCTCACCGGCCAAAGTGGGGCGCGACGCGTCGAAGAATTCGAAGTCTCGGACATCAGTTGCCAGATCGCGAATTTCGTTCCGCGCGGCGCCCTCGCTGATGGCAAGTTCAATCCTGACGATTGGATGGAGCCCAAGGAACAGCGCAAGGTCGACGATTTTATCATCTACGCCGTTGCTGCTGCCGATCAGGCGATCGCGGACGCGGGCCTGAAACTTGATACCGCCGAGGCGCAGGAACGCGCTGGCGTTCTGATCGGATCCGGCATTGGCGGCCTCTCTGGCATCGCTGACACGTCGATCCTGCTGAAGGAAAAAGGCCCGCGGCGTGTATCGCCGTTCTTCATTCCTGGACGCCTCATCAATCTTGCTGGCGGCTATGTCTCGATCAAGCACCAGCTGAAGGGACCGAACAACGCCGTCGTCACGGCTTGCGCCACAGGCACGCACGCCATTGGCGATGCCGCGCGCATCATCGCGCTCGACGATGCCGATGTCATGGTGGCGGGTGGTAGCGAAAGTCCGATCTGCCGTATTTCGCTCGCTGGCTTCGCGGCATGCCGCGCGCTCTCGACCGGCTTCAACGACAATCCGACCAAGGCTTCGCGCCCCTATGACAAGGATCGCGACGGCTTCGTGATGGGCGAGGGCGCTGGCGTCGTCGTGCTCGAAAGCTACGAGCATGCGAAAGCCCGCGGCGCGACGATCTATGCCGAAATCATCGGCTACGGCATGTCGGCCGACGCTTATCACATCACCGCTCCGGCCGAAGACGGCGACGGCGCTTATCGCTGCATGAAGGCCGCACTGAAGCGTGCCGGGGTTACGCCAAGCGAAATCGACTACGTGAACGCGCATGGCACTTCCACGCCGATGGGCGACGAGATCGAGCTCAAGGCTGTGGAGCGGCTGTTCGGGAATAGCAGCGGCCGCCTCGCAATGTCCTCGACAAAATCCGCGACGGGCCATCTGCTTGGCGCCGCGGGAGCTATCGAGGCGATCTTCTCGGCGCTCGCCATTCGCGACAACATCGTCCCGCCGACGCTCAATCTCGACAATCCGTCGGTCGAGACGGCAATCGACCTTGTGCCCCACAAGGCACAAAAGCGTGACATCAATATCTCGCTGTCGAATTCCTTCGGCTTCGGTGGTACGAACGCATCGCTGGTTCTTCGCCGGGTGGCGTGAAACCACGCTTAGATACGGGTTTTTGCCACATTTTACGGTGAGCGTCCGTTGCGGGTGGGGATGGAGAGCCACAAATTGAGGCAACGAGACCTCGTGTGCGGCGCTCCTTCAATGACGGTGCTCGCGCTATCATGAGTCAAAACAGGAAGCGTTCGGACGGGGTAAGAACGTCGCGAACAGCCGGAGCTCGAAGTCCCGCCGAGCGGCTCGAACCGGGTCGCGCGCCGAGCAGGCCGCGTGGGATCCAGGCTCGCGAGCCATCGCGCGCTGTTGCCGGATTCGTGCGCGTCATCAGCAGCGTTTTCACTGTTGCTCTCGTCCTGATGCTGTTCGTCGGCGGCGCATCGTTCATCGTTTTCCATCAGTTCGAAAGCGCGGGCCCGCTTGACGCTCCACGCACCGTAATCATCCCAAAGGGTGAGGGACGGATCGCCATCGCTGAGCGCCTGGAGCGCGAAGGCATCATCACTAACCGCTGGACGTTCGTCGGCGGATATTTGCTTCAGGGTTTCCTCGGCGGCCGCAAGACCGGCGAATTGCGCGCCGGCGAATATGAAATCAAAGACCACGCCTCGATGCGCGACGTCATCGACACGCTCTCCGAAGGCAAATCGATCCTCTACAAGGCGACGCTGCCGGAAGGCCTGACGAGCGAGCAGATTGTTGAGCGCCTCAAGGCTGAGCCGAGCCTCAGCGGTGAAATCGCGAGCGTCCCGCCGGAAGGCGCACTGCTGCCCGATACTTACTATTTTTCGAAGGGAACTTCGCGAAATGAAATTCTCGATCGCATGCGCAACGACATGGAGAAGATGGTCGCGGGCCTTTGGGAGCAGCGCGATCCTGACATTCCCGTTCGCTCGATCGATGAACTCGTGACGTTCGCCTCCATCGTCGAAAGGGAAACCGGGCGGCCGGACGAGCGGGAACGCGTCGCCGCCGTTTTCTACAATCGTCTCCGGAAGGGCATGCGCCTGCAGTCGGATCCGACCATCATATACGGCATCGTCGGCGGCCAGGGCGTTCTCGGCCGCAGCATCACGAAGGCGGACATCGAGACGAAGTCGCCCTACAACACGTATCAGATCAACGGACTTCCGCCCGGGCCGATTTGCAATCCGGGTAAGTCCGCGATCCTTGCAGCGCTGCATCCGGCGAAAACCAGCGACCTCTATTTCGTAGCGGACGGTACCGGCGGACACGCGTTCTCCGAGACTTTAAAGGAGCACAACAGCGCCGTTCAGAAATGGCGTGCCGTTGAAAAACAGGCGAAGTCGAAGCAAGGCGCGGACGACCAGGACGATAGCGCGGCGCCGATCCCGACGACGAAGCCCGCTAAATCCGCAGCGGTGTCCAAGGGGCAGAAAGCCACGAAAACAGCGGCGCCGTCGGCGGGCGCCAGCGACGGAGATGGCGACGATGCCTCTCCTTCGGCCTCTGCGGAAGTCGCCGGAACGGGGGCCGAGATGCCCTTGCCGGTCCGGAAACCTAAAAAACAATAGGCCTGCCGGTCCTTTGCCGGAACAAGCTGTTGGCGGACGCCGGACGACCCGTTAAGTTGCGCGCCGCATAAGCAGCCCGGTCCGCGAGTTCTTCCCAGATGACCATATCCAGCATGACCGGATTTTCCCGGCTCGACGGAACGACCGACGGCCTGACGTGGACCTGGGAAGCGCGCAGCGTGAACGGGCGCGGACTGGATGTCCGCCTCAGGCTGCCTCCCGGCTACGAAGCGGTGGAAGTGCCGGCGCGTGAAGCGGTGGCGAAGCGTTTCGCACGGGGCAACATCTCGATATCGCTGAGCCTCGAAAAGCAACAGGCGAACGGCTCCGTGCGCTTGAACGAGGCCGTGCTGGCCGATGTGATCAAGGCGGCAGAGCGCGTCTCGGTGCTATCCGGTGCGTCGAAGCCCGATGCGGCGCAGCTGCTGATGATCAAGGGCGTTCTTGAAACTTCCGATCAGCTGCCCGAAAGCAGCGATGATCGCGCCGTGCGGGAGAAGGCGATCCTCAAAAGCCTCGAGGCGACGCTAGACAAACTCGCAGAAGCGCGCCGGGCCGAAGGGACCCGCCTCGCCGACATCGTCGCGGACCAACTCGTCCAGATCGAACGATTGACGGGAGAGGTGCGCGCATCGCCCTCACGGACGCCGGAGGCGATCGTGGCGCGGCTCAAGGATGGCATCGCGCGACTTTTCGAGACGGCGGCTCCGCTCGATGCCGAGCGTCTGCATCAGGAGGCCATGCTGATCGCAACGCGCGCCGACGTGGAGGAGGAACTACAGCGGCTCACCGCACACGTCTCCGGTGCACGCGACATCCTGAGCGAACCGGGCGCTGTCGGCCGTAAGCTTGATTTTCTCGCGCAGGAATTCAATCGCGAAGCCAACACGCTGTGCTCGAAGGCCAACGCCGTCGACATCACGCGGCTCGGCCTGCAGCTCAAGACGATCATCGACCAATTGCGCGAACAGGTACAAAACGTCGAATAGCATGAGCAAGAACGCAGACGACCAGCGAAATCCCGGCACGGCCACGGAACCGCATATCGCGCGCCGGGGATTGCTTTACATCGTCTCGTCGCCTTCTGGCGCAGGCAAGACGACGCTCGCGCGCCGTGTCCTCGCCGCCGATTCCAATATCGAGATGTCTGTATCGGTCACGACCCGCGCGGCGCGTCCGGGCGAGCGTGACGGCGTCGATTATCATTTCGCGGACCGTGCGAAATTTGAGAGCATGAAGGATCAGGGCGACCTTCTCGAATGGGCGCGCGTTTTCGATAATCACTACGGGACGCCCCGCGCGCCGGTGGAAGCCGCCATCCGCAGCGGCAAAGACGTGCTGTTCGATATCGACTGGCAAGGCGCGCAGCAGCTTTCGGAAAAAATGCCGGGCGACGTCGTCCGCGTGTTTGTGCTGCCGCCATCGGGGGAAGTTCTCGAAGACAGGCTGAAAACGCGCGCGCAGGATCCGCCAGAGATCGTGGCGAAACGTATGGCCGCAGCATCATCCGAAATCAGCCACTGGCCCGAGTACGACTACGTGATCGTCAACGCCAACATTGAACAGAGCGTTGCGTCGGCGCTGGCGATCCTCTCGGCTGAACGTCTGAAACGGGCGCGGCTTCTCGGAATGTCGGACTTCGTGCGCACATTGCAGTCGGCGCTTTAGGAGCTGGCGGAGGCTTCGCTTTCGTCGAGTACCAGCGCCAGGCGGGCGAAGTCGGACACGGAAAGCTCTTCGGCGCGCCGCTCCGGCGCGAGGTCGGCGCGCTTCAATAGAAGCTCCGGAAATGCAGTGAGTTGTTTCAGGCTCGAGCGCAGCATTTTGCGGCGCTGGCCGAACGCGGCTGCCGTCACGCGTGCGAGTGTCTTCACACGACAAGCCGGCATAGGCTCTGCTCTGGGGCGAAATTCGACGATTGCTGAGGAAACCTTGGGTGGCGGCGTGAAGGCTTCCGGCGGAAGGTTCATCACGATTTTCGCCTCCGTCCGCCATTGCGCGAGAACGGAGAGCCGTCCGTAGGCTTTCGACTTCGGCTGAGCGACAATCCGCTCTGCGACCTCGCGCTGGAACATCAGCACCATACGGTCGAACCAGGGCGGCCAGGGTTCGGTTTCGAGCCAGTTGACGAGCAGCAGCGATGCGACGCCGTAAGGCAGGTTGGCGACGATCGACGCCGACGGCGCATCACCCAGCAGTTGCCGCCAGTCGACCTCAAGCGCGTCGGCCGGATGCACCTCGAGCCGTCCCGGATAGCCGGCCGCGACGTCCGCGAGCGCAGGCAGGCAGCGGTCGTCACGTTCGATGGCGATAACGCGCTTTGCGCCTTCGATCAGCAGCGCGCGCGTCAATCCGCCAGGACCTGGACCAATCTCTACAACTGTCCGTTCGTCGAGATCGCCCGCGAGACGAGCGATTTTGCGCGTCAGATTGAGATCGAGCAGGAAATTCTGGCCGAGCGATTTCTTGGCGTTGAGGCCGTAGCGCTCAATGACCTCACGCAGCGGCGGCAGGCCGTCGGAAGCGGTCGCAGTGCTCATGAGGAAAGTGCCGAGCGTCGTCGCGATACCATTTCGGCCGCAAGCTTCAGCGCCGCCTTGAGGCTCGATGCGGAAGCGATGCCTTTCCCCGCGATGTCGAAAGCAGTGCCATGATCGGGCGACGTGCGCACGAACGGTAGGCCGAGCGTGACGTTCACGCCTTCGTCGAACGCCAATGTCTTGATCGGGATGAGTCCTTGGTCGTGATACATGGCGAGCGCCGCATCGTAGGTCTTTCGGGCTGCCGCGTGAAACAACGTGTCGGCGGAGAAAGGCCCTGTCGCGTCGATGCCTTCCGCGCGCAATTCCGCAATGGCGGGTCGGACGATGTTTTCGTCTTCCGATCCGATCGATCCGTTTTCGCCCGCATGCGGATTGAGTCCGGCGACGACGATCCGCGGCCGCTCAATGCCGAAATCGCGCTTCAGCGCGGCATGAAGGATGCGGCCGCAGCGCACGATCTTCTCCGTCGTGAGGAGGTGAGGGACATCCTTCAGCGGAACATGGATCGTCACCGGGACGACGCAGAGCAGCGGTGCGGCGATCATCATCACCGGTTCGGCAGGATCGGACGGCCAGAATTCCTCGGAAAGCGCGCCGAGATATTCGGTATGACCGGGATGCTCAAAGCCAGCTTCGTATAAGACCGATTTGGCGATCGGATTTGTCACCAGCGCCGACGCTTGGCCCGCCGCGATGTCCGCGACCGCCCGCTTGATCGCCAGGATCGTCGCCGCGCCGTTAGCGACGTCGGGTGCTCCAGCAACTCGCGAAGCAGTCAGCGGTACCGGAACGACCGGCAACGCGTTTTCGAAGACTTCGGCGGCGGCGAGGGCATTGGCGACCGGCTGGATGTCCGCATCGGCGTCGAGGCCGGAGGCGCGCGCCAGCGAGCGCATCAATTCGATGTCCGCGTAAAGGGCGAACGGTGGAATCCCGTCAGCGGATCGTTCTTTCCAGGCCTGCAGGGCAAGCTCCGGTCCGATACCGGCCGGGTCGCCCATCGTCAGAGCCAGCGGAGCGCTGGGCTCCCTATTTGGAGCCGACATTTATCCGATACTCGATGTGCGCATCTTCGCGCAGGTCTTTCAGATAGCGCTTCGCCATAAGCTCGAACTCGCGCTGCTTGAGCTCGCCTTCGGCCTGGTTGCGCTTGTCGTCGGCCGCTTTGACAACGGTGCGGCCGCAGACGACCCACAACTCGATTGAGCCGTCGTTGACGGTTGGGGGCAGCATCTCGCCGTCGGACGCATTGACGAGCAAAGTGCGGGTCGGCTCCGGGATGCTTGAGGGGCGCTGCTTTCCAAGATCCTCGAAGCGGGCGCCGGGAACGCCCATCGCGGCTGCCGCAGTCGACGGGCAGCCGGTGAATTTCTGCCGGATCTTGTCAGCTTCCTGGATGCGGGAAGCGACGCCGTGCTCTTCGATCTTTGCAGGCATCGAGATGCGAACGCGCTGGAGCTGCAACTCGAGATCGTCGTTTCCGGCCGTCGACGTACTGGCGACGAGCTTATCGACGTCCTTGTTGGTGACGTTGATCAGCGGGCCGAACTTGCGGCGCACGACTTCGTTCCAAGACAGCGTCGCACGGATGCGGCTCTTGATCGGATCGAGGCTGCCGCCGATCTGCTTTTGGAATTGCTCAATCGTCATCTTATTGCGATCGGCGATGCTCTTGACGATGACGTCGATCTGGGAGTCATCGATCGTGACACTCTGCCGTTTCGCTTCCTGCGTCTTGAGGCGGTCGTCGATCAGCTCTTCCAGCGCCTGCTTTTTCATGGCGGGCAGAGATTGCGCGCGCGCCGACTCGAAGGCTTGGCGCTGCAGGCTTATGCCGAACTCTTTTTTCCGGCGCTCGAAGATCGCGATGATTTCCTCGCGGGATTTCCCCTCGTTCGAGCGCGCGGTTTCTTGAAGGATCTGCTTTAGGCGTTCCGACGTCTTCGGATTTTTGATGATGGCTTCAAAGTTCGACTTGGCCTTTGTCTGGACTTCGCTGCCGCTCAACATCGTGGCGCGTTGATCGATCTCATAGCCGGTGATGGGCTCGTCGTTGACGAGGGCGGCGATGGCGCGCTGATCGCTCGTCGGGGCAGGCCCGAGGTCATGACTTTCAGACTCGGCTTTGGCGGCCGCGGCGCCGGGCGACTTTTTACGCTTCTTGCCTTTGCCGGGCGCGTCGTCGTCGGGGATGGTGTCGCCTACGGCAGGCTTCAGCGCCGACGTCGAGCCATCGCCGGTGACGGCGACCGTGCCGCCTTGTGCGTAGACTGCGAAAGAAAAGGCCGCACACGCCGTCGCTGTCAGCGCGCAATACCCGGCGGCGCGCGAAAATCGGCTGATCATACGACTTACAGACGGCATGCCCTGACGTTATCCATTGCTCCGATTCGGCGTGGGCAAAGAATACCGCAGCCGTTCCAGACGAAATCGCCTTATCCACACCAAGAGTGGCCAAAATCCGGTTTCTGCGCGGATTTAGCAAGGGGACCCCGCCGGGAAAGGCCGCACAGCCTTAACACCGTCAGTTCGTGCGCTGGTCGCCGCCGAGATTGAAATCGGTTCCGGTCGAGGTCGCGAAATCGCCAAGATGCTTGAACTCGAAGCGCAGCATGATGGTCTGATCGGGCTCAATCGATAGATCAGAGTAGTTCGACTGGATGTACGACGCCGTCAACGCGAAACACTCGTCGACGTACTTCAGATTGATGCTGTCGTAACGGAAGTTGCCTTCCTGCAGGTTGTAGCGAGACGAACCACCGATGCTCCACCGGTTGGTGAGCTGGAGGGTTGCCGCAGCCAACACTTCTTCCTCGCGCGAGAGCGTGGCGATGACCGGTGTCCCATTTGGATTGAACGCATCGGGGTCCGAAAAGAGCGCGTCGGCATCGTAGGAATAGCCGGCCTGAATGCTGAGCGGCCCCCACGTCGTGATCATCGAGGAGTCGGTACGCTTCAGAGCGAATGTCGATTCGTCGAAGCGGCTCTGCGAGATGATGCGGAAGTTGCTGAGCGGCGCGAGGTAGACGCCGATCACGTAGTCCGAACGATCGGTCTGCAGGCCGTTGTAAGGGTTGAAGACGTAGTTGCCGTCGGCGTTGCGGCCAGGGTTCAGATAAATGTTGTCGCCCGAGAGATGATAGCTCTGACCTGCAAGGAAGCGTGCGTAACCGCCGTCCTTAGCCTGGAACGTGTACTGCAAACCCGCGTTCACGCGAGTGCCTGTTTCGATGCGGTCATAGCCCGAGAACTTCGACGTCGAGAACAGGTTCGTATCGTCAAACACGAGGCTCTGCGCGTCTTCGTCAGGCAGGCGACGCTGTGGGATGGTCTCCTGGTGCGCCACGACTTGGCCGATAGGCTCGATGATGTGCGTGTTGCCGCCGGACGACGCGGCCCACGGATACGATACGGTCATGCCGCCATCGACAACGCCGCGTGTGACGGTGTCGGAGAAGACCTGTGACGACGCCACACCGGTCCCTTCCGAATTCAGCACGACACTCTGCGGATTGGTGGCGTTGTCATACTGGTAGATATCGCCGCGAACGTCCGCGAAAGGCGTGTAACTGATGCCGATGGCATCCGTCAGGCGACGGCGCCACTTCAGCTCGGTGACGATACGATTGACGTTCTGGTCGGCATCGCGCCCCGTCTGCGGATCGATGACCGATCCGTCCGCACGCGTGAAGCTCAGGACGTTCGTGTTCCATTTGAGTTCCCCGCCGAGGACGGGATCCTTGAACACGTAGTTATAGTCGATAATCGGATGCGTGTAGCTTTCGGTCTGCGGCGTGTCGTTAGTCAGCAAGCCGCCGAACTGATAAAGCTTGGCGCTGAAATAATTACGATCCGACTGGCCCGTCAAATAGACTTGGTTGACGCGATCCGTAACGAGAATGCTGTCGAGCTTGTAGAAGCGGCGGAACTGATCGTCGCTCTCGACGATCGCATCCCAGCCGAACTGCCACCAGCTCGACAACGAGAAGCGGCCATGCGTTTCGAGGCTGCCGCGCGGGCCATCCAGGTCCTTATTGCTAGATGGATCGCCCGGCAAATCGCGATAGTTCTGATCGATACCAGCAAGCTTGACGTTGTACTCGCCGTTGGCAAGGCGGTGACGCCACTCAGCCTTCATCATCAGGCCCTGGTCACTGAAATAGATCGGCTCAAGCGTGGCGTCGTAGTTCGGCGCCAGATTGAAGAAGTAGGGGATGCCGGTGATGTAGCCGAGCGTCGATGAGTGACCGTAGTCGGGCGTCAGGAAACCCGACCGACGCTTCACGGTCGGATCGGGGCTCTGGAAGTAGGGCAGATAGAAGATCGGCTGGCCATAAATCTGGAAATAGGCGTCCTGGTAGGTCAGGGTCGCCTGCTCCTGATCATGGATGATGCGCGTCGCGCTGATACACCAGAGCGGCGGCGTGCCGCCGTCGCTTTGGCACGGCGTGAAGCGACCGTTTTGGAACTCGGTGACATTGCCTTCACGCCGGGTCGCGCGGTCAGCGGAGATGTGGGACTGATCTTTCGAGGTGACCGATAGCGCCGAAACAAAGCCGTCGCGGAAGTCGTCCGTCAGCGTGTAGCGATCGGCATGGACGATGTTGCCCTGCGGCTCCTTCAGCGTGACGTTGCCAACGGCCGTCAGCGTGCCCGCGCTCTGATCGTAGACCACTTCGTCAGCGGTCAGGATGTAGTTGTTGTAGAAAATCTCGACGTTGCCGCGAGAAATCACGCGATCGCCCGACTTGTCGTAAATCAGCTGATCGCCCTGCAGGCGCATCGGCTGCGCGCGGTCGAGATTCGTGTTGATCTTTCCGAAGATTGCGCTCGGCGAGTTGGCCGCTCCGAACGACGAATTATTCTTCGTTTTCTTGCTGAGCGTGGTCGACCCTGAGGATCCGCCTCCGCCGCCGATGGAGCCGCCGGGATCAGTGGTGGTCGCGCCGTAGTTTTGGGCGGCGGCATAATTCGCTGAAAAGACTGCAAAACTGACCGAAATCAGGACGCAGAGAAGCGCACGAGCAATCCCGCCCACCTTCCGGTGGCGAGAATCCTCGCAAGACAGTCCGCAACCCTCATGCGGTGTCTGCGCTTCACGCATGACTCAGCCGTCCTCCTGGTGCAGAAGCACCGTGGTTGAGACGATCAAAACCAAGGCAACAGGGACCCACGCGGCGACCCACGCCGGCGCAAGCCCTGCGATCCCAATTTGTCTCGCGATTTCCGAGAACAAGAAGAAACTCACCCCACCGATCATCCCAGTCGTAACCATAGTCTGGATGCCACCGGAGCGGAATGACCGCAATGACACAGTAGCGGCCAAAAGGACCATCGCCAGACAGAGCAGGGGCCGAACCAGAAGGGCTTGATATTGAACGCGCAACCTCTCGGTTGAAAGTCCAGCTTTATCAGCAGCCTCTATGAGATCGGGAAGATCCCAAAAGGAGACCGAGAAAACGGTACCGAGAGCCTCCTGCACGCGGTCCGGCGTCAGATAGGTCGATACCAGGTAGGAATCGAACTTTTCCGACTGCTGGCCGAGGCGCGAAACCCAGGCGTCCTTGAGCTCCCAATACCCGTCTTTGAGTTCGGCTTGGCCCGCATCGACCCGCTCGGAGAAATGCCCGGTCCGGTCATAAGCGATGATCATGACACCGGTCAGGGTCAGGCCGCGGTTGGAGGCCGCCGCGGCGCCGAGAATGGATTCTCCGTCGACCCCGTCCTGGCGAATCCAGGATCCGCCGCCCTGCGCGCGAAGGAGGTTGGTGTCGTTGCCGAATGCCTTGGCAAAAACCTGCTCGGATATCGCGCGGCCGCGGGCGGCGAGGGGGTTGTAGACCGTTACGCCCAGCACGCCGACGACGAGGCCGACCATTATTCCCGGCGCGAGAAACTGCCAGACGGACATGCCGCCGGCTCGCATCACGGCAAGCTCGCTTCGGCGGTTGAGATACAACAAAGCGCTGAGTGCGCCGACGAGCACGGCAAAGCCGAGCAGAAATTCAACGTAGGCGCCGAGACGTAGGCTCGCAATGAAGACAAGCGTCGGAACGGGGACGTTGCCGAACTTACTCGATTGGCGCAGGAGCTCGACGAAATCGATCATGAAGATCAGCAGTGCGCAGACGGCGAGCGTCGCAACGATGGCGACCAGGAATAGCTTTGCTATATACCGCCAAAGCGTAAAGGAATTCATCATGGCGCAACCTTACGGCGAGGCATGACAAGTCGGAAAGCGGCCGAAGCAGCCGCGGCGATACCGTCGTACAACCGCGTGAAGATCGAGATTCCAGAGCGCTGACGATCCATCCTCTTGATCATGATCAGGGACACCACGATCGCCCCGAGGGGAACGCCGTAAAGGGCCGCCAGCATCGCGGGATTGCGCGAAACCGCGCTATTCAGCGCCAATCCAGCCATGCGGCAGCCGGCGCCGATGAGAAACGTCAGAACGAGACTTTGCATCCGGCTCGAGCGGGTCGAACGCGCTTGGCCGACAAACGCGACGATCAGGAACGCGAAGGCGAGCGGATAGAGCGGGCTGACGAGCCGCTCATGGATTTCCGCCCGGAAACTGCCGGGGTTGCTCTTGAAAAGCACGCTGTCGGCTGCCGGGTGAACAAGTTCATTCCAAAAGCGCTCGCGTGGCTTCAGTTCGCCCGAGCCCGAATCCTGCGGCTCGAACCGGTCGAGGTCGACCACGTACTTGTCGAAGGCGATGATCTGCGGCGGGCCGTCGGCGTCGGAGCGGCGGATGATGTGGCCGGTCGACATGAGGAGATAGGCGGTCTCATCCTGCTTTACGATGTCGCCGTGCTCGGCGAGATAAGTCTGCGATTGCTGCTTGTCGCGGGTGTCGTGCATGACGAGGCCGAGCAGCTGACCGTCCGCCGAACGGTCGCGGATGTGGAACATCAGATCCTGCTCGGGACTCGAGAAGCGGCCGGGTTGGATGACTTGCGTCAGCAGATCGCTTCTGACCTGAACCAGGTAATCGCGCAGCGTCCGCATGCTCCAGGGCTGCGCGAAGTGTGACACGAGCGCCAGGAAAATACTGACAAGCAGGGCGAGCAGGAGGAGGGGGCGGGCCACCGTCCAGACTGTCGAACCCGCGGCCGAAAGCACGATTAGCTCGCTGTCCGTATTTAAGCGATTGAGCGTTTGCAATGCGCCGATCAGCAGCGAGAACGGCGCGATGATCGCCATGAGGTTCGGCACCGCGAGCGACGTCATCTTGATCAGCATCCAGGTGTCCTGGCCCTGACTCGTAACGACGTTGAACTGCCGGAGCGCGAGCGCGATCCAGACCACACCGGTCAGAGAGCAAAGGATCAGCAGAAACGAGCTGGTCGCCTGCCGGAACACATAGTTCGAGAGAATTCGCATGCTTCAGCCGCCCCCGCTCCCGTCACACGACGGAAGCTCCGTCACCGCTGGCCCCTGCGATAACGCTTTCGGCTCCCATAGCACAGTGGCAGAATTTCGGCTGTTCAGAGGTGTTTGCAACCTGGGTATATCTAAAAAAACATGGTTGTGACCCAAATACTTAGGGTATTCGAGAGCTTTACGCACCGCCCGGGCGCAATGCCTCGCTTGCCACCTCTTTCTGAACGACTAAGTTGTGCGCGGCCGCGCGTTCCGCCTGCGCATTTGCAGCCATAGGATCGCGAAGCGGATCGGCGTCCGCGTCCCGGCACCGAATTTCCTCTCCCTGAAGCGGGATTCCATCTTAACTTTGGAGCAGACTTGAAAATGTCCGATCGCCTCGAAATTGCATTTGCGCCTCTCAATGCCGATCCCGAGACGGTGACCGTTGTATTCGCGGGCGATGGATTGGCGCTCGGCTCACGGGCGCGCGAACTCGACACGAAATCCGCGAGCGCGCTGAGCAAGGCCGCCGCTGCTGCCGACTTCAAAGGCAAATACAAGTCGTCGATTGAAATCCTGGCCCCCGCGAAGATCGGTATCGATCGTCTTATCGTCAGCGGCAGCGGTAAGGTCGGCGCGCTCACCGAGCAGCAGGCCGTTGATCTCGGCGGTGCGGTGCTGGGGGCGATCCAGGCACGCAAGGCGAGCGCCGCCAGCGTCATCGTCGACGTCGAAGGCTCGGAGACGCTCTCGGCCGACGAGATCGCGGCGTTGATCGCACAAGGCGCCATGCTGCGTCACTACAACTTCAAAAAGTACCAGACGAAGAAATCGGCCGACGATGGCCAGGACAAGGATGGCATCAAGAAGCTCACCATCCACGTTTCGCATCCGGAGAAAGCCAAGGCCGCGTTCGCACCGCTGAAAGCCGTCGCCAACGGCGTAAATTTGGCGCGCGATCTCGTCAACGAACCGGCCAACATCCTTGGTCCGGTGGAACTCGCCGAAAAGACGAAAGTGCTCGAAAAGCTCGGTGTTGACGTCGAAATCCTCGATATCAAGGATATGGAGAAGCTCGGCATGGGCTCGCTTCTGTCCGTTGGCCAGGGCAGCGAGCGGCCGTCGCGGCTCGCCGTCATGGTGTGGAACGGTGCAAAGGGATCCAAGAAGCAGAAGCCGATCTGCTTCGTCGGCAAAGGCGTCGTCTTCGACACCGGCGGCATCTCGATCAAGCCCGCCGCAGGCATGGAAGACATGAAGGGCGACATGGGCGGCGCCGCTGCCGTCATCGGCACGATGTACGCGCTGGCCGAGCGCAAGGCCAACGTCAACGCCGTCGGTCTCATCGGCTGCGTCGAGAACATGCCGTCGGGTACCGCGACGCGTCCGGGCGATATCGTCAAGTCGATGTCGGGTCAGACGATCGAGGTCATCAACACCGACGCCGAAGGCCGCCTCGTGCTCGCGGATGTGCTCTGGTACGCGCAGGAGCAATTCAAGCCGAAGCTCGTCATCGATCTCGCGACGCTAACGGGCGCCATCATGGTTGCGCTCGGCAAGGAATACGCCGGGCTCTTCTCGAACGAGGACAAGCTCGCGGACGAGCTGCTTGCTGCGTCGCGCTCAACCGGCGAGAAGCTGTGGCGGATGCCGCTCGACAAGGCGTTCGACAAGATGATGGATTCCAAGAACGCCGACATGAAGAACGCCGGCGGGCGCTGGGCTGGCGCGGCAACGGCCGCCGCGTTCCTGCAGCGCTTCATCCAGAAGGACACGCCCTGGAGCCACATCGACCTCGCGGGCACGGCGATGGACGGCAGCCGCAACGACATCAACACAAGCTGGGGCGCAGGCTGGGGCGTCCGCTTGCTCAACGCCTTCGTCGCTGAGCATCACGAAAAAGGCGAAAAATAAACGCGACGCCCGAGCTGGGTTGGATAGCCGACCCAGCTCAGGCGTTTGTATCATTATGATACACATGCTATTCTTATAATTTGTTTCCATAATACATATTATGCGAATTTGATCTGGGGCCGGTGGGAGCCTTTTGGATGTTGGCTAAGGCTGGATTTCAATCGGCGCTCAGCGTCGTCGACTTCCGATACCAGAACGGAAACGGCGCACCCATCAACAGGATCACGAACGCCAGGATGGCATTCCGCAGCGGACGTCTTTCGAAACCTGCGCTCTCGATCGACGCATAGCCTGGGACGACCTCGCCGCTGGCGATCAGGCTCTGCACCTCCGCGAGATCTTGCTCGCTGACGAGAAACGAAATGCCGCCGTACAGGATCGCGAAATGCGGCGCTTGCGAAACGATATCCTTCCCCGCGACGGCGAAGCGAATACCGTGAGCATTGAGCAGGCTCTCAATGACGAGAGCCTCCGGCAGCATCAATGTGGTATGCGCGATCTGAAGCGGCATGGCTTGCCTCGCAGCCTGTTACGGTTCGCGGCGTTCGAGCGATCTTATGCCTTCTGCAATCAACACGGCGTAAAGAGCGAGCACGAACCCCGACAGCATGTTGACCGACACAACGGCACTGATGGCTTGCGCCAATGCCGGCTCGAACACCCATGACAGCATTCTGACGACAATCTCGTCGAAGCTCTGTTTCAAGAGGAACAAGAACTCGCTCGCCTGCTCCATGGTCGGCTTCGTGGGAAGATCGAACGCCGCGCGCTTGGCGAGTTCGGTGATGCCAGGCGCAGGCAGAAACGTCAGACCGGCGGAAAACAGAAGTCCGAGCGGCGCGGCGAGCCGAAAATAACCCCAGCGCAACGGCCGTGCCTTCAGCCGCTCCATCAGGACGCGCACGACCTGAACTCCGAGAAAGAGCGCGACCGCGAAGATGATGGCGACGAATTTCAACCGCTCCTGATCGGTACCGAGAAACGTCAGCAGGCCGACCACTCCGGCTAGGACGGCTTTCGTAACCGCTTCGACGGTGCCAGCGGCGACGATGATGATGATCGAGCGGCCAGGCACACGGTCGAAATAAAAGGGAAACTCATACTTGAGGCGCGCGATTTCCAGCGCTGCGCCGACGCCCAACGCTAGAAGCGCTGTTCCGCCCGCAAACAGCAGCGGCGCGGTAAAGCCGACCCACGCCACGGCGCAGATCGCCGCGAGCTCCAGCACCATCAACAGACCGTTGAAGAGAATGTGCATCCCCGCCCCTGCTCCCATCGTGAGAGTAACAGAGACGTGGCGCGCGGCAACGGCCGTTTCATACGAACGGACGGGATGGCTCAGCTCGTCGTCTTCGGCAGGGCGCACACCGCGTCGCCGCTGCGCGCCAGCCGGGCCTCGAACGGAAACGACCGGCGCATCAGCAAAAATTTCAGATCCGTAGCGCCGATCAGATGCAATTCCGGAAGACTGGCGTCCTTATCTGAATTCAGCCAGACTTGAACGGAATACGGCGCCGTGCGCTTGGCGAGTTCCACACGCCCCTTGAAGACGTGCCGATCCGACTCAGTGTCGGCCGCGAGATGAAGACCGACATCGCCGCACGAATTGTCGGCGTTGAGAGTTATTCCGCACCAGCCGTCCTTGCAGGCGACAATGTCATAGGCCAACCGGCAGCCGTCGTCGTCACAGCCCTTCTCGTCGTCGGCGCGGCTGAAACCATAATTTTTTCCGATCCATCGGCCAGCAAGAGACGGCGGAGCCGCGTCCGTCGCCGTTGCACTCTCCTCGCCCGCCGCCGCGAAACCGCCAAATCGAACCGCGATAATGCTGACCGTCATGACCGATACGGCGATAAACGCCACAACCCTGCCGATGAAGGCCGCCCCGAACCCTGGACGGTTTGCGCTGCGCATCGCAATTCTGTCGCTCGCCCTCGTCCTCATCATACCTATCGGCGTCGTCGCAATCGGATCGGGGCTCGGTGTCATTGCGCTGCCTTATCAAATGTTCGAACTCGCGAGCAGAGCGCCGGTTCTTTTTCCGGCACACATGCTCTCGTCGGCTCTGGCGCTTCTCCTTGCCCCTATCGTGATAGCAGCGCGGAAGCATCCGAAGTTTCACAGACCGCTCGGCCGGCTGTTGGGCGTCTTTGTGGTGATTGGTGGGCTGACGGCACTCCCCGTCGCTGTCATGAGCCATTCATCGATTGCGGCGCGGGCAGGCTTTTTCGTCCAAGGCGTCGTGTGGATCTCGCTGCTCGGCGCCGCTCTGCTCGCGATCCGGCAGCGAAACATTTCCCGGCATGCTCAGCTGATGGTGGCGATGGCTGCCGTGACGACCGGCGCCGTGTGGTTCCGTCTGATGACGGGCACGGCCATAATCCTAGAGCTGCCGTTCGAACCCATCTATGGCTTTGCGGCCTGGGCCGGCTGGATGCTGCCGCTCGCCGTCGTTACCTTCAATCCGAGGCTCGTTACGGCCGTTCTTGCGAGATAGCCGCAGGTAGGGCTCTCGTCGATCTTCGCCGTGTCAGCTAGTGTCCGCCCCGTCGCAAATGAGGACGGACATGGCGGATACGATGAAACCTTCGCGCGATATCTCGCGTCTCATCGAAATCATGGTGGCGCTGCGCACACCCGTGACGGGCTGCCCCTGGGACCTGGAGCAGACATTCGAGTCCATCGCGCCCTACACCATCGAGGAAGCGTATGAGGTCGCCGATGCGATCGAGCGTCGCGATCTTGCCGACCTCAAGGACGAGCTTGGCGATCTGCTTTTGCAAGTCGTCTATCATTCGCGAATGGCGGAGGAGCAAGGCGCGTTCGCTTTCGGCGATGTTGTGGAAGCCGTGACGAAGAAGATGATCCGTCGTCACCCGCATGTGTTCGGCGACGGTTCCGCGCGCGATCCATCGGCTGTGAAGGCGACCTGGGACCAGCTCAAGGCGGAAGAGCGCGCCGAGAAGGCAGCCGAGAGGCTCCGTCTTTCCGGAACGAATGCTGCTCCGCCTTCCGGCCCCGTCACCCTGGCCGACATTCCCACGACGCTCCCTGCCCTGACGCGCGCCATCAAGTTGCAGCACAAAGCCGCGAAGGTCGGATTCGATTGGCCGGATCTGCTGCCTGTCTTCGACAAACTAAAGGAAGAGATCCAGGAGTTTGAAGAAGTCGCGCTACCTCTCGACCCTAGGGGAGAGGGGAGCCGGACGACGGACGACGCGCCTTCCGGCCAGCTCGCAGAACGCGAGTCGGAAGGCGCAATCAAAGAAGAATTCGGAGACATCCTGTTCGTGATGGCGAACATCGCGCGGCATCTGAATATCGATCCGGAAGCCGCTTTGCGCGGCGCTAATCAGAAGTTTGTCCGCAGGTTCGCGCATATCGAAGCGACGCTGGCCGAGCGTGGCAAGACACCATCGCAATCGACGCTCGTCGAGATGGATGCGCTTTGGGACGACGCGAAGGCGCGAGAGAAAAGCTAGCGCCCGTTCGCCGAACGGATGTGTTGCGCGATATGCTCCGGGCGGAAGCCAAGTCCCAACAAGCGCGCCGTAAATCGTGACAGGAAAGGAAACGCCGACACCAGCCGCACGAACAACGGCGGTGTGAGCGTCCCTTTCGCGCCGAGTGCTTTTGAAATCACGCTGTTCTGAATAGCGAGCTGCAGGCGCTGGGTCGCGACGGTTGGAAATGTGCGGCGCGACTGGATGGCTCTCAAATCGCTCATCTGCAGATCGCCCTCTTTCAAAGGCTGCCAGAGCCGGTTCGCCGCCGCGACCGCATCCTGAACCGCGAGGTTGATGCCGACGCCGCCAACGGGGCTCATCGCGTGCGCGGCATCGCCGATGCAGAGAAAGCCTGGCTTCGTCCACGTTTTCAGGCGGTCGACGGCGACCGTCAGCAGCTTGACCTGATCCCAATCAGGAATGTCTTTTGCGCGCGCTGGATCGAAGGGAAGAAGCGCTCCCACGGACTTTTGGAATGCCGCAAGCCCGGCTGCTCGTATCTCCGCATCCTGGCCCTTCGGAATGACGTACGCGCACTGCCAATAGTCGCCGCGCTGAAGCATGATGAAGATATGCCCGGCGTCGAAGCGGCCTTGAGTTTCCGCCGTGTCGGTCGGAAGCCTCGGCAGGCGGAACCACATCACGTCCATCGGCGCGCCGAAGCTCTCGCTCGCAAAACCAGCTGCTTCCCGCAGCGTGCTGTGGCGGCCGTCGGCGGCGACCACGAGATCGGCTTTGATCGTGATCGGTCCGGAGGGAGAATTCGCCGTTACGCCGGTTACGCGGTCGCCATCGTAGATGAGGCCTGTCGCTTCCGTGCCCATCTTCAGATCGAAGCTCGGATACGCTCGGCCTTTCCCGGCGAGGAAGTTCAGGAAATCCCATTGCGGCATCAGCGCCATGAACTTCGTCGTGATAGGCAGATGGGTGAAATCCGCCATCTCGACCCGCGTATCGCCGAACTGCATGAACAGACGCTGCGTTTCCTGATGGGGAAGCTTCAGAAACTCGCCAAGCCAGCCGAGTTCTTCCATCATTCGCAAGGTCGAGGGATGGATCGTGTCGCCGCGAAAATCGCGGAAGAAATCGGCATGCTTTTCGAGGACGCAAACCTCGACGCCCGCACGCGCCAGAAGCACGCCAAGCATCATGCCCGCCGGTCCGCCACCCGTGATGCAACATGCGACGCGCTGTTGATCCATGAGGATCGACCTTAGACGGATATTCCGTTCTTGCGAAGCTGTCCGATGACGCGTTCTTTCTTTTCGCTCGGAATACGCAGGCGCAGCTCGATCGAGCCATCCTTGCGCGCCTCGCGGGTCAGCACGTCGGCAGTCTCATGCAGCCAGTTGAGAAGCGCGCCTGCGCTACCAGGTACTATGACGTCAATGATCTGGTCCGTTGCGCCGAGCCGGGTGTCGATCGTCTCCAGCAGCGGCGTTATCCCCTCGCCCGTACCGGCGGAGACGAGAACGGGCGGACGCGCGTTCCGCAATCCCTCGTGTTGTAGCTCACTCAGGCGCTCAGGCGACAGCAGATCGATTTTGTTCCAGACTTCCAGGATATTGCTTTCGACCGGAAGCGTGTCGATACCGAGATCGGCCAGAACCTTCTCGACGTCTTCCGCTTGGGCGTCCGTCTCTTCATGCGCGATGTCGCGAACGTGCAGGATCAGATCGGCCTCGACGACCTCTTCGAGCGTGGCCCTGAAAGCGGCGACGAGCATCGTCGGCAGGTCGGAGATGAATCCGACCGTGTCGGACAGAATGATACGGCGCGCGCTCGGCAGCTTCACTTCGCGCATCGTCGGGTCGAGCGTCGCGAACACCTGATCCATCGCGACGACACCCGCGCCGGTGATCTTGTTGAAGAGCGTCGATTTCCCGGCGTTCGTGTAGCCGACGATGGCAACGATCGGATACGGCACCTTGCGCCGCCCCTTGCGATGCAGATCGCGGGTTTTAGCGACGTCGGCGAGGTCCTTCTTGATCGCGTCGATACGATCCTGAAGCATGCGGCGGTCGAGTTCGATCTGCGCTTCGCCCGGACCGCCGAGAAAGCCGCCGCCGCCGCGCTGGCGTTCCAAATGCGTCCACGCGCGTACGAGCCGCCCCTTCTGGTACGTCAGATGTGCGAGTTCGACTTGGAGCACGCCTTCGCGTGTCCGCGCGCGTTCGCCGAAGATTTCGAGAATGAGACCGGTGCGGTCGAGAACTTTGGCGTTCCACGCCTTCTCGAGATTTCGCTGCTGCACCGGCGAAATATTGTAGTCGACGACGACGAGGCCGATCTCGAGTTCGGCGACGCGTTCCTTGAGTTCCTCGACCTTGCCCGATCCGAGAAGGGTCGACGGCCGTGGCTCGGCGACCGGAACGATCATCGCATCGATAATGTCGAGATCGATGGCTTCCGCGAGACCGACCGCCTCGGCCAATCTATTTTCCGGGCTATGGATGGAAGCGTCGGGCTTCGCCGCTGCGCGACCTTTCGGCTGACGCTTCATCACGGGCACAACAACGAGCGTCCGCGTTCTCGGTGCTCGCGTCTCTTCGGAGGCCCGCCGACGTTTGCGCTTCCCCTCGCCTTCGCGCTTTTCGTCTTCGTCATCTGTGGGACGCGCGATCAACCGGCGCCGCTCTCGTCCTGATCGTTGAGATTGACCGGTCCGCCGGGCATGATCGTCGAGATGGCGTGCTTGTAGACAAGCTGCGAATGACCGTCACGGCGCAGAAGCACGCAGAAATTATCGAACCAGCTGACGATGCCTTGAAGCTTCACGCCGTTGATGAGGAAAATCGTAAGTGGCGTTTTATTCTTGCGGACGTAATTGAGAAACGTGTCCTGCAGATTTTGTGGTTTTTCGGCCGCCATTTTTGTTGTCCGTTTATTATGTCGCCGTCTTGAGAGAGGCGCCCTATCTGAAACGCGTGGCGCCGTCACGTTTGAAAAGTAACGAAGCGCCCCAGCGGTTTCGATTTTCACCGGGGGTGCGATGTCTATCGAAGCGACGGCACTCTACATCCATTGATGCCTCACACAATGCGGCAACGTTCGCACTACCCCGCTGAAATTTCAGCAACATGATGAAATCTCAAGCGCAAGCGGTGGGCCAATGGCCCGGGCTTGCCGTCCCCAACCGGGACGCCGTCAATCGTGACCACCGGCATGACGATATTCGTAGCCGACGTAACAAAAGCTTCCCGTGATCGCAAAGCTTCCGCTTTGCTAAAGGCCCGTTCCTCGATTTTTAAGCCTTCTAATTTCGCGGCATCCATGACCGTCGCGCGGGTGACGCCCGGCAGAATCTGCGGATCGAGCGGATGAGTAACGAGCGTTCCGTCCGCCGTTACGATCCAGGCGTTGCTCGACGCCCCCTCTGTCACATTTCCTTGAGCATCGACGAACCAGGCCTCTTTCGCCCCGTTTTCGCGCGCTTCGTCCTTGGCGAGAACGGCCGGGAGCAGCATCACGGTCTTGATATCGCAGCGCCCCCAGCGGTTCTCTGGAATGGTTTTAACACCGATACCCGTCTCGGCCAGCACCGCCGACCAGCCTTTGCGCTGAGATCGAGCAAGCACGACGAGCGTCGGGGGCGTTCCGGCAGGCGGCAGCGCGAAATCCCTCGGCCCTGCGCCACGTGTCACCTGCATGTAGACGATGCCATAGCGGACGCGATTGCGGCGGATCACTTGATCGATGATCAGCATGAGCGCTGCGTCAGACATCGGGGCCGGAATTCTGAGTTCGCGGAGTGAACGGGCCAGTCGCGCGAGATGGCGTGTCGCGTCAACGAGGCGGCCATCCAGAACCTCGATGACCTCATAGATGGCGTCTGCAAATTGAAAGCCGCGGTCCTCGACATGGACTGCGGCTTCCTCATAGCGCTTGTAAGCGCCATTGACGTAGACGATGCGGGTCACGATGGCTCGCTCCGGCTAGGACGCCGACCGGAGATCGCCGCTGCGCTGCTCGGACGAAACGCCCAGCGCCCGGAGTTTGCGATGAAGCGCGGACCGCTCCATGCCGACGAACTCGGCTGTGCGGGAAATATTCCCGCCGAAGCGGTTGATCTGGGCGAGCAGATATTCGCGCTCGAAGATTTCGCGCGCCTCGCGGAGCGGAAGCGACATCAGGTGCTCCGCGCCGCCGTTGACGGGAAGCGGCACGTTCGATCCGATTTCTTCGGGCAGCATGTCGGCGGTGATGGCGGCGCTCGAATCCCCTCCGGCGAGGATCAGAAGCCGCTCGACGTTGTTGCGAAGCTCGCGGACGTTTCCGGGCCAATCGTGGGCCTGAAGCACGGCGATGGCGTCCTCCCCGATCCGCCGCGGCGCGAGGCCCGACGTCTGGGCAACCTGGCCGATGAAGTACTGGATCAGTTCCGGAATATCCTCGCGCCGCTCAGCAAGGCTGGGCACGCGCAACGTGACGACGTTCAAGCGATGATAGAGATCTTCGCGGAAGCGGCCTTCGCGGATGTCCTGTTCCAGATCTCGCGATGTCGAGGAAATGATGCGAACATCGACCGACACCTTCTGTGAGCCGCCGAGGCGCAGGAATTTCTGCTCGACGAGCACGCGCAGGATCTTGCCTTGCGTCTCCATCGGCATATCCGCGACTTCGTCGATATAGAGCGTGCCAGTGTGGGATTCTTCGAGCGCGCCGACCTTACGCGGTCCCCCGGTGCGGTCTTCGGTGCCGAACAGCTCGTCCTCGACCCTATCCGGCACCATCGCAGCCGCGTTCAGAACGACAAACGGCCCGTCGGCGCGAAGCGACTTCTGGTGCAGGACACGCGCGGCGAGTTCCTTGCCGGTACCCGACGCACCGCGCAGCATGATGCGGCTGTTGGTCGGCCCGGCCTTGTCGATATTGTTCTTGAGCTGATTGATCGCTGGCGATTTGCCGATCATGTCGGCCGATACGACCGAGCGCTCTTTCAGCTCCTTCACCTCACGTTTCAACTGCGAGGCTTCGAGCGCGCGCAGGGCGACCAGCACGAGACGATCCGATTTGAACGGCTTTTCGATGTAATCGTAGGCACCGCGCTTGATCGCGGTCACGGCCGTTTCGATATTGCCATGGCCCGAAATGATGACAACCGGCAGATCCGGATAGGTGCGCTTCATCACGGTCAGAACTTCGAGACCGTCGAGGCGGCTTCCCTGAAGCCAGATGTCGAGAATGACGAGATGCGGCTTGCGGTCCTCGATCGCTCTCAGCGCCTCGTCGCTGTCGCGCGCAAGACGTGTCCGATGACCCTCGTCCTGCAGGATGCCGGCGACCAGATCCCGGATATCGGCCTCGTCGTCGACAATCAATATATCAGCTGACATTGCTGCGCTCCTGGGGGGTTAAGCGTTTCATATCATGCACCGCCGACCGCTCGTACTGCAGGGGGGGCGAGTTCGGCGGCGGTATCTTGGGATGTTCCGGTCTTGAGAGGCAAGGTTAGTCGAACCAAAGCGCCGCGCGTTCGCGTGCCGGTCAAAGGAGCATCCTCGAGTGCTAGCGTGCCGCCGTGCTGTTCGACGACCTTTTGCACGATTGCCAAGCCGAGGCCAGTCCCCTTCGCACGGGTCGTGACATAGGGCTCCAGGAGCTTGGCGCGATTTTGCTTCGGCAATCCGATGCCGTTATCGATAACCTCGATGGCGACACGATCCGCGTGCGGAACCAATCGCACTTCTATCTCGCCTTTGTAATCCGCGGGCCGGCCCTGGGGCTCGCCATAGGACTCGATCGCCTCGGCGCCGTTCTTGATCAGATTGGTGACGGCCTGCGAGATGAGGCGCAAATCGAAATGCGCGCGCACGGACTCTTTCGGGATCTCGAGCTTGAATTCGACGTCCTTGTTTCCTTCGCGGAAGAGCACCGCGGGTTCCTGAACAGCGAGGCGCAGATCCTGGTCCGCCATCACCGGCTGCGGCATGCGCGCGAACGACGCGAACTCGTCGACCATGCTCTTGATCTGCCCGGTCTGGCGCTCGATCGTCTGCGTCAGCGTCTCGAACAGCTCGCGATTGTCGCCGATCTGAGTTCCGAACTTGCGGCGCAAACGCTCGGCCGCAAGTTGTATCGGCGTGAGCGGATTCTTGATCTCGTGCGCGATGCGCCGGGCAACGTCCGCCCAAGCGCTCGTACGCTGGGCCTGCACCAACTCGGAGATGTCGTCGAAGGTCACGACCGAGCCGACGTCGCCCTCCCCTTCCCGCTCGTGCGTAATCCTGACGGCGAACGTGCGTTCTTCGTCGCCGATCTGCTTTTGGATCTCGTGCTGTCCCTTGCTCTTGAAGCCGGACTCCTCGGCCGTGGCGAGGACAGGCGCGAATTCTGGGACCACCTCGGACAGGTGCTTGCCAACGACGTCCGCGCTCTGAAATCCGAGCAGTCCTTCCGCCGCACGGCTGAGAAGCGTGATCCGGCCGGCGCTGTCGAGGCCGATCACTCCCGCCGAGACGCCCGACAAAACAGCCTGGATGAAATTCCGCCGCTCCGTCAGCTGCGCATTGGTCGTGACGAGCGCGTCCTGCTGGCTCTTCAATTCGCGTGTCATCAGGTTGAACGTTTGCGAAAGGCGGCGGAGATCGCCTTCGCCGCGCCGCTCAGGAAGCTCGATGCCGAGATTGCCGCGCGAGACTTCCTGCGCACCCGCGATCAGCCGGCGTATCGGCGCAACAAAGCGGCCCGCGAACCACATGCCCACCCAGATGGCAGCAAGCAGCGACGTCATCGAAATCATGAAATATATGAGGCCGTGCGCGACCTTGAGGCCGCCCTTCGCCTGCCTGAGGCGCGTATATTCGTAGACGTTCTGCTCGGTGCTCTGGAGGTGGCTGATCACCTTCGGGCTGACGCCGCGGGCGACGTACAGATAGCGGCCCGGCATCGTGTCGATTTTGGCGATGGCCGATATCCGGTAGTCGCTCGATGGGCGCGACAGTGCCACCTGCCCGGCCTCCGCTTGGGCAATCGACGATGGCGGCGGCACGACATAAGGCAGCTTCGGATCGTCGAGCGCCAGCACGATTGGCACACCGTCGGCATCGATGATGTACGCGGACGTCAGGTCGCGAAGGCCTGCCTGTCCGATGAGAAATTTTTGAAAGGCATCGGGATCGTCCTTCAACGTCGCGACTTCGCCGTTGATATCGCGCACCATGTTGACGATGTCGGTGCGGATGATCTGGCTGTGCTCGTCGACGTAGGCGCGGGCGACGTCATAGGAATTTTCGACGATCGCGCGCGTGCGTCCGGAGAACCAGCCGTCGAGCGAACGCGAGAACGTGGTCGTCGCGGCCACCGCGAGCAGCACGGCCGGAAGCGCCGCGATGAGACTGAAGAGCGCTACGATGCGCGTGTGCAAGCGCGCGCCTGGCACCTTCCGCTTCCATGCACGCCGGAGACCGAACGCCTGCCACGCGACAGTGCCGAACATCGTGAGGATCAGGATCGCGTTGATCGCCAGCGCGCCCCAGACATACTCGTTGCGAGGCGCAATTGCCGTCAGCCCGGTCAGGATCAGATAGCTGACGAGCGCCGACGTGAGTGAAAGCAGAACAACGCCCAATCCAAACCAGAATGCGCGGTCGGACGGGTTGAGCGCCGTCGAGCCTTCCAGCACAGGCGCACTCCCGCGATCGCCATGCGCGAACGTGTCGGGATTGCCATTGTTGTTGCTGGCGTTCATCAGTTTCCGATCAGCTCGACTAACACGCTCAATTCGCAATGGAATTTCGCACCACGCAATAATTTTAGCGCCGATGACGACGTTGTGCATCGTCATTGGCGCACCCCCGCAGCGGCGGACGCGCTACAGGTGGGCGAACCCAACACCGTAACTGTGACATTTTCGCGACTAGTGTGGCGCAGTTCAAGCGCCAAATGGCCTGGAATCAGGCCCTGTGGATAAATCGTGCGCTAGCTGCGGCGGAGGGCGTCAGCCCTCGACCGTGCGGAAGACCCGGATATTGAGATCCCGGATGCGGGCACGCAGCGTGTTCCGGTTGAGGCCCAGAAGTTCTGCTGCACGAATCTGATTGCCGCGCGTCGCCGCGAGTGCGGCGCTAAGCAGCGGCTTCTCGACGTCGCGGATGACGCGATCATAGAGACCCGGCGGCGGCAGATCGTTGCCGAAGGTCGAGAAGTAGCGCGACAGGTAACGCTCCACCGCTTCACCGAGATCGCCGCTTTCGGCGACTCCGCCGACCGGCGGCGCACTGGCTGAGTCGGCAAGTTCCTGCTCGACGATCTGCGCCGTCAGCGTGTCTTGAGTATAGAGCGCCACAAGGCGGCGCACGACGTTTTCGAGCTCGCGGACGTTGCCCGGCCAAGGATGCGCCTTAAGGCGCTCGATAGCCGCGCTCTCAATCGATTTCTGGCCGAGCCCCTCGCGTGCAGCCTGACGAAGGAAGTGGCGAACGAGATCGCCGACGTCCTCGAGGCGCTCGCGAAGCGGTGGCAAACGGATCGGCACGACGTTCAGGCGATAGAACAGGTCTTCGCGGAAGAGGCCCTGCTGAATCTGCGTTTTGAGATCGCGGTGGGTCGCGGCGATGATGCGCACGTTGGTCTTGATCGGCGTGCGCCCGCCAACGGTCGTATACTCGCCCTGCTGCAGCACGCGCAAAAGTCGTGTCTGCGCTTCGAGCGGCATGTCGCCGATCTCGTCGAGGAACAGCGTGCCGCCTTCCGCCTGCTCGAAGCGGCCGGGCGTGCGGGTCTGCGCGCCGGTGAAGGCCCCCTTCTCGTGGCCGAACAGCTCGCTTTCGATCAACTCGCGCGGGATCGCCGCCATGTTGATCGCGACGAACGGCCCGTGCCGGCGCTTGCCGTAATCGTGCAGCACGCGCGCGACGAGCTCTTTGCCCGTGCCGCTTTCGCCGTTGATCATGACGGTCAGATCGCTTTGCGTCAGGCGCGCGAGGACACGATAGATGTCCTGCATCGGCAGTGAGCGGCCGATCAGAGGCAACTCGTCCGTTTCGCGCTCCGGCGTCGTCGTTTGCCGCTTGCGGCCAGGTTCCGACAAAGCACGCGATACGACGGCCACGACCTCGTTTAGGTCGAACGGTTTCGGCAGATATTCGAACGCGCCCTTTTCCGCGGCCGTCAGCGCCGTCATCAGCGTGTTTTGTGCGCTCATGACGATGATAGGGAGATCCGGGCGCAGCTTCTTCATGCGCGGGATAAGATCGAACGCGTTTTCATCAGGCATGACGACGTCGGTGATGACGACATCGCCTTCGCCCTGGCTTACCCAGCGCCAGAGGGTCGCCGCGTTGCCGGTTGCGCGTGGGGCGAAGCCCGCGCGGGCCAGAGCCTGATTCAACACCGTACGAATGGCGGTGTCGTCGTCGGCGATAAGTATGGTGCCTCTAGCCATCAAGTCTCTCTCGTCGTCGGCACGGCAGCGGGCCGCGTCCGCTGCATCGGAAGCAGCACGCGGAACACCGTGCGTTTGGGTTCGCTTTCACATTCGATGATGCCGCCGTGATCGGCGATGATCTTGGCGACAAGGGCAAGACCTAGTCCGCTGCCCGACGCTTTCGTCGTCACGAACGGGTCAAACAGGTGCGGCTTCAGATGCTCGGGAATGCCACAGCCATTGTCCTCGATCTGAATCATGAGCGGCAGGCTCACGCGTGTGTCGGAGCCGGGCAGCGACAGCCGCACACCGGGGCGGAAGGCCGTCTGCATGATGATGCGGCCACTCTCGGATTTCTCGCCGATGGCTTCCGAAGCGTTCTTCAGGAGATTGAGAAACACCTGAACCAGCTTGTCGCGATTGCCAAGCACAGGCGGAAGCGAGGGATCGTAATCTTCGACGTACCGGACATTCCGGCCGAAGCCATGCTCGGCAATCCGGCGAACATGATTGAGAACGTCGTGAATGTTGACGGCGTCTTTGGTGAGTGGCCGCTCGTCGCCGAACACTTCCATCCGATCAACGAGATTGCGAATGCGGTCCGTCTCGGAGCAGATGAGCTGCGTCAACGCCCGGTCCTCATCGGAAAGGCCGGGTTCGAGAAGCTGCGCGGCGCCGCGAATGCCCGACAGCGGATTCTTGATTTCGTGGGCGAGGACCGCAGCCATTCCGGAAACGGAACGCGCCGCCGCACGATGCGTCAGCTGCCGCTCGATCATTTGCGCCATCGAACGCTGCTGCAGCATCAGGAACATGTTGCGCGGTTCTTCCGGCAGCGGACCGCCGTAGACATCGACGAGCTTCGAGCCGGAAAATCGCGGCGTCGCGACTTCGATAGCGTATTCGTTCACAGTCGCGCCCGTCGCCTGCACTTGCTCGACGAGGCCGAGCAAAGGACAACCGAACGCAACGATGTCCGAGATGCGGCTGCGCGTCAGCGCCGTCGCGCCCATGGAAAAGAACGCTTCGGCGGCGGTATTAGCGAAGACGATGGAGTGATCGTTCGCAATGACGAGGATCGGATGCGGAAGCGCACTCAGGAGATCTTCGCAATCGACGATGCCCCCGAGCGGGAGAGCCGCGGACGAACGTTCCGAATTGCGTAGCGATACCGACTTGCTTGTCATGCCGCGAGAGACTCCGTACCAGAGTAAAAGGCTTTGAGTCCGCCGATCACACGCTGCGGTTCGAGCATCACACAGAGCTTTCCCCGCCACGACTTCACGACCGCGTCGCTTGCCCCACTCGACGCGAGATACCAACCGATGTGCTTGCGCGCGTTGCGCACTCCGAGATCTTTTCCGTAGTGGCCGTACATCGCCTCGACATGCTCGACTGCGATATCGCATTGCTCCGCGAGCGGCGGATTGCCCGGATCGCGACCCGAAGCGAGAAACGTAGCGATTCGGCCCGGCATCCACGGCGCGCCGTACGCGCCGCGCCCGACCATCACGCCTTTCGCACCGGAGGCATCCAGCGCCGAGCGCGCGTCATCGGGTGAAAGGATGTCACCGTTGACGAGAACCGGCAGCGATGTCGCCTCGACGACCGGACGGACGGCATGCCAGTCGGCCGTGCCGGTGAAAAATTGGCAGCGCGTGCGGCCATGAACCGTGATGAGCTTGACGCCTTCGGCTTCCGCACGTTTCGCTAGCTCGGCGGCGTTGCGGCTGTTGTCGTCCCAGCCGAGCCGCATCTTGAGCGTGACAGGCACGCCGACCGCGCCGATGACGGCGCGAAGCAGCGATTGAGCATGATCGAGGTTGCGCATCAGCGCCGAGCCCGAGAGCTTGCCCGTTACTTCCTTGGCCGGACAGCCCATGTTGATGTCGATGACATTTGCGCCCTTCGCTTCCGCGATCCGGGCGCCTTCGGCCATCCAGTGCGGTTCGCGCCCAGCAAGTTGTATGACGAACGGCGTCAGCTCGCGGCCCTCGACCCGGCGAAGGACATCGCGGCGCGACTTTGCCAATTCCTCGCTCGCCACCATCTCGGAGACGACCAGCGTCGCTCCGAGGCGGTGCGCAAGGCGGCGAAATGGTAAATCGCTCACTCCTGACATGGGCGCCAGCACAGCCGGCGGCGCGCCATTTACGATGTTTTCCAGCATCCCGTCCTGATGGAAATGGCCAACTCTCTGCCCATTCATTGAGCAGAAAAGCTTTCTGCTCTGAGTTTGGGCAGACTAGGCAAGGGGGAATGATTTCGCAAGGGCGAACAATACATTTACAATTTGCCCATTTGACGCGGGCGGACAACCTCTGGCTACGAAATTGGCAGTCTTTTGAGCTGCAAGGGTTGCGAGGTGTTGCGAAAGCCCGTCGCAGCAGGCAGGGAGTTGCAGCCCCAGTTTGGGGTCATCCGATCCAGGGGAGACAGAAATCTTGCGCATCGCCGCTTTGATCGTCGCGGCCGGACGAGGGACACGTGCCGCCAGCCCGGGTGGCGGTCCGAAGCAATACGCCATCATCGGCGGCAAATCCGTTCTCGCCCGCACAATGGCGGCGTTTGCAGGGCATCCGGGCATCGATGAGGTGAAGGTCGTGATTCATGCCGACGACCGTGAGTTGTACGAACAGTCCGCGGCGGATGGCAGGGCGGCGAAGCTGACGGAACCGGCGATCGGCGGTCCGACCCGGCAGGCGTCCGTCCTTCGAGGGCTCGAGGCCCTTGCTGCCTCCCCTCCCGACATCGTGTTGATCCACGACGCCGCGCGGCCGTTCGTTTCCGGAAAGACGATCTCGAACGTCATCGCGGCGCTCAACGACAAACCGGGAGCGCTCGCCGCCCTCGCCGTCACCGATACGCTCAAGCGCGCTTCTGAGGGCATCGTGACGGAAACGGTGGCACGCGCCGGACTCTGGCGGGCGCAGACACCGCAGGGCTTCCATTTCTTGCCTATTCTGGCCGCGCACCGTAAGGCTGCCGAAAACGGCGTCGATACCTTCACGGACGATGCGAGCATTGCCGAGTGGGCAGGCCTCGACGTCGCGATCGTCGAGGACTCGAATAGCAACATCAAGATTACGACGGCAGAGGATCTAGAAGTGGTCGACCGCCAGCTCTCTCTTACGCTCGAACCCCGCATCGGCAGCGGTTTCGACGTGCATCGCTTCTGCGACGGCGATCATGTCTGGCTCGGCGGCATCAAAATTCCACACACGCACAAACTCGAAGGCCATTCCGACGCCGACGTGGTGCTGCATGCTTTGACAGACGCGCTGCTTGGAGCCATCGGCGACGGCGATATCGGCCAGCACTTCCCCCCGTCCGATCCGAAGTGGAAGGGCGCGGCTTCCATTCTCTTTCTCGAAGATGCCGTGCGGCGCGTGCGCGAGCGCGGCGGCCGGATCGGCAACGTCGACATCACCGTGCTGGCGGAAGCGCCGCGGGTCGGGCCGCACCGGGACGCTATGCAGGCATTGATTGGCGGCGCGCTCGGGCTTTCGGCCGATCGTGTCGGCATCAAAGCGACGACGACCGAGCAGATGGGTTTCACCGGCCGCCGCGAAGGCATTGCCGCCATGGCGACAGCGATGGTGTTCATTCCAACGGAATAAGCCATGACCGACACGCCGGAGGAATCAAAGTCCGATATCGCGTCAAACGCGGCGCTGCGCCTGACGGTGCGGAACGTGGCGGTCCTGAACCTTAGCTACTTCGGCATAGAGTTCGCGGTGGCGATGGCCATCGGCTCCGTCGCGCTCTTTGCCGATAGCGTCGATTTTCTCGAAGACGGCGCGATCAACCTGTTGATCCTGGCGGGCCTTGGCTTCACAGCCGCGCGCCGCGCCAAACTCGGAATGCTGCTGGCTGTCATCATTCTGGTTCCGGGTCTCGCAACGATTTGGACAGCCTGGCAGAATTTCTCGAGCGGGCTCGTACCCGAAGCCTTGCCCATCACCGTGACGGGCGCTGGGGCGTTCGTCGTCAATTTCATATGCGCTTGGCTTCTTGCGCCATTCCGCCGTGCGGGCGGCAGCCTGACGCGCGCCGCTTTTCTTTCCGCTCGCAACGACGTCGCGGCCAATGTCGCAATCGTGATCGCGGGGCTGCTGACGAGTGCGACGCACTCACACTGGCCGGATCTCATCGTCGGCCTAGGCATTGCCGCGCTCAATGCCGGAGCGGCGCGGGAAGTCTATGAAGCCGCTCGCGAAGAGCACGCGAGCGCCCGCTCCTGATTCAAATCAGGTTGTAGTTGCCGTTGCGCCAACTCGACAGGACGAGATGCTGCTTTGCAACGCCTTTCTCCATTGACCCTCAAGGCAGAATCGCGGCATCAAATTGACACGTGGTTGTATTGCCACGATCCACTCGAGAGTGCTCATACGGGAGCCGACATGAACATCATGCCCCAAAACCTTGATCGTAAGTCCGTCGACGCGGCCATCAGCACAATTGCCGAGGCACAAGCCGAGATGTGCTTAGCGACCCGTGTGCGACAGCTCTCGCGTATCGTCACGAGAGTCTACGATGATGCCTTGCGCCCACTTGGCATCACCGCAAGTCAATACACGCTGCTCGCCCAGCTCGCGTCTCGTGACGGTATCACCGCTGTCGAGATCGGACACGAACTCGACATCGAGAAGTCCACCTTGTCCCGCAACTTGAAGCGTCTGTTGGCCCTTGGCCATATCATCATGGATCCGCCCGCTGGTCGGCGGGGTCGCGGCTTGCACCTTACGCCCAAAGGCCAAGCCGTTCTGAAGGATGCCTATCCGATCTGGCAGAATGCCCAGCAGCGCACCGTCGGTGCTATGGGTACTGAGAGTCGCTCGGTGCTCGACAGTCTGCTTTCCCATGCTGAAGTTCTGGCAGCGGCCTAATCAGCAAGGCCGTTTGCACATTCACCTCTCTCTAGCTAGCCTTCTCTGGGGCGCTTCGTCTGAAGCGCCCCAATTTTCATTTCGGGCAAGCCTAAGAGGTCTCCAGTGTTCCCGACCGACGTTCTCGACGATGCAAAGCGCCTGATCGATAGCCTTCGGGCCAAGAACCGGACGCTGACGGCTGCGGAAAGCTGCACGGGCGGTCTGGTGGCCGCTGCCATCACGGCGGTGCCTGGTTCGTCGGATGTTTTTTTCGGCGGGTTCGTCACCTATTCGAACGACGCCAAAGCTCAAATGATTGGCGTCGATCCCGGCCTCATCACGCACCATGGCGCCGTCAGCGAGGCGGTCGCGCATGCCATGGCCGATGGCGCGCTCCGGACGACAGGCGCAGACCTTGCCGTTTCGATCACGGGCATAGCTGGCCCCGGTGGAGGAAGCCCGGAGAAGCCCGTCGGACTGGTTTACATCGGGATCGCGTCAGTATTTGATGCCCCGACTGTCGAGCGGCACATGTTCGGAGAGGCCGGTCGCCATGAAGTACGCTTAGCCAGCCTCCGGGCGGCATTGAGACTGCTCGGAGAGGCGGCCAAATGAGCGAATGCGCGAGCCTACCCGCTTTTTCTATCAGCAAGGTTTCGTTCGCTCTTTTGTTGTTCGCCGCCGCACTCGCGGTACCCGCCGCCTCTGCCGATCTGACGGCGCGAGACGTTTCCATTCTTCTTTTCCACGCCGCCCCAGGAAGTCATCCCACACTAAGCTATCGCAATTTGGCGCGCCTCGATCTGGCGGGACTGGATTTCAAGAAAGCCGACCTCCGGCAAACCAACCTCTTCGGCTCGGATCTCACAGGGGCCGATCTATCGGGTGCCGACCTCAAGGGCGCGCAGCTCGATCGCGTAACGCTCATCGCCGCCAAGCTCGACGGCGCGAACCTTGACGATGCATCGATGATGCGGCCCGCCACGACGTCCGCGCTTACGCCAGTGCCGCAGGAAGCCCCGAGTTTGAAGGGCGCATCGCTGAAACGCGTGAAATTCTTCGGCGATTTCACCGGTTCGGATTTTTCCGGCGCTGACCTAACGGATTCCGTCTGCTCACCGATGAACCGGACCGGCTTCATCGAACATATCTGGCGCACGACATTTGCCGGCGCCAATCTCTCCGGTGCGATCCTGACCCGCGCCGACATGGCACGCGCGCAATTGAGCTTCGCGGTGCTGAAGGGGGCCATCATGCGCGCGACGATGCTGCGCGAGGCCGATCTTTCCGGAGCGGATCTCAGCGGGGCGGATCTCACAGGCGCAGACTTGTCAGGCGCCGATCTCACGGACGCCGACGTTTCTGGCGCCAATCTGACAGGAACACTGCTCTCCGGGGCCAAGGGGCTCGAGTCCCTCAAAGGGCTATCGCTCTCCCGGAACTCCGACAAGATCATTCGCTAGGCTATCGTCCCGCGATCAGCGACGCGGCGAGAAAACTCGACAGTAGGATCGCGAGGACTATGCCGCCCCAGTACGCGCAAAACGTCAGCGTAGCCGCCGTCCATGTCCTGCTCTGGAATAGATAGATCGCCGTGCCGATGGGCACGAAAATGATCGTCGCGACCGCGCTCAAATGGCTGCGGGTAATACCGCGCTCCTTGGCGTCGGCCAGCTGCCACTGCCACGACAGCACGATGATACCCACGAGCTGAATGAAGTCGTTCGCGGTGAAATTCGAAGGAACGCCTTTCGGCCAGATATAAGAATCTATGAGAACGCCGGCCGAAATGAACAGAACAAGCAGGACGTATATAGCGCGCGAGTTCAATTGCATTGGATGTCCTCGCCGCACGGGCTCGAAATGCCCTATACCCCCGGCGCAGTTGTGGGTTCGGCTGCTCCGTAAATTTTCGCGGCCCGATCTTCGAATGCCTGCGTGAAGCGGCGAAACGCCTGATCGAACATCGAGCCCATCAGCACGCCGAGCAGCTTCGAGCGGAACTCGTAGTCGATATAGAAATCGGCGACGGACCCCGTCGCGTCGTCGGTAAATTGCCAGCGATTGTCCAGACGCTTGAACGGGCCGTCGAGATAGCTGACGTCGATGCGGCGCTGCGAAGGATCGGTCACGACGCGAGTCGTGAAACTCTCTGCGATCGTTTTGTAGCCGACGCTCATACGTGCGGTCAGCTCCTCTCCCCCGCCCTGCGGACGGCGCGAGAGCACGACGAGACCGGTGCAGAGCGGCAGAAACTCGGGATATTTTTCGACGTCAGCGACGAGCGCATACATTTGCTCGGCGGTGAAGCGGACGTGGCGCTGGGTGGAGAAAGACGGCATGGCGGGGACTTATGCCACAGCCTTCTGGCGGGCGAAATGCGCATCGCAGCGCGGTCTGGAGGACGGCCGGCGGCTCGCCATCAGGCGATCAAGCGCGCCAGCAGCACGACGATAACGGCGCCGATCGCAGCCGTGACGACCTCCGAGACAAGGGCGTTCCCAATCCCGAGATTGATGCCCAGCGCCTTGAAGAGATAGCCGCCGACAAACGCACCGATGATGCCGGTAATCAGGTAGCGGATCAGTCCGTCTCCGCCGACGACCAGCGACGCTAGGAAACCGGCGACGATACCGATCAGCGCGAACACGACCAGGTCGCGGGTTTGGCTATCCATCTGGCTCTCCGATGTTAGGAATGGTCCAGGACTTCAGCCGATCTCGCAAGGTCAGCCGGAACGGAACCGCGCGCCGGTTTAGACGTGGCAGCGCGCGCCCAAATATTGATTGAGCAGGTCATTATACTTGTCAACGTCAGCGCGTTGCCCCGCGGAGAACTTGCCGCCGTTGCTGGCGCGTTCCACCTGCGCAGGCACGCCCTTCGAATCGAGGCGGTTCAGCTCGTTGCGAATTGAGCCGCAGGATTCCCCGGCCGGTAGCGGTCTTGCGCCCGGATCGCCATTGCCACCTGACGCGCCACCGCATCCCTGCAGCGCGCCCGTGAGGACGGCAACCACAACAACCGCTCGACAACCCCGCATGATTTGTCTCACTTGCTTGAAAAGATAGGCCCGCTCAGGAGATTACTCTCAGTCAAAGGTCGGAGAGATCACAGCCTCGCCCCCTTCGCAATCCCCCATGGCGTTCCTGTGGCAACGCAACAGCACTCACGATTTTCAAAACATTCGGCCCCCGGATTTTTTGGCCGAGGGCTGGAAGGCGTTCAAATACGCTCCCTACGCGGCTGCCGCTGCTCTCGTTCTCAATTCGCCGCCGTCGCTGCAGGCTGCTGTGCTGCCGGCTGCGACGCGACTTGGTTGGATCCCACCGGTCCGCAACGTGTCTGGAACTGCGCGTAGGCTTTATTCAGCTCAGCCTGCTTTTGCAGCGCCGTCCGCTTGATCGAAACTTTGCTGGTCTTGCCTTCCGATGCCTGCTCGAGCTTCTCAATCGTGCCGTCCGACTTCAAAGCGTTGATCTGGCTTGCGAGCGATGCGCACACCGGATCAGGCTTCGCACTCGCCGTTTGCGGCGAGATCGACGCAGTCGAGAGATCGAAGCCCGAATTCGCGCATCCACACATCAGGGCCGTCGCGACGACGGCCAAACTTGCCTTGCCTAGAGAACCTAATGTCATCGCCCATCCCCCACGAGTTGCTTGCCCGCAACTCAACGCGCACGAACATTGTGCTTAGCGATGGAGGTGCAAGCCGCGCAAGCGGGCGAGGCCTAGTCATCCCCGGGCGATAGAGGGCGGCATTATCCGAAAGTGTGGGCACCCTGCGAAGTGGTGCAATCCCGCAACAAGCAAACGAGGATGTGACGGCGCTCAGTGCGTCACGCGCTTGCTCATCTTGCCGTTGGCCTGCAACTCACTTTTCGGGAACGATGCGTCGAAGCCTTTCCGCAGGGCCTCGATCGAGTGTCCCTCGCCGAGCTCGCCGCTCAACGCAGCAGCGCGGGCAATGTGATGCCCGATCTGGGCGAGAACGCGCCCCCACTCTTCGAGCTGCGGTCCAAATGCTTCGCCATTCAGCGTCACGGCCAACGCGCCATCGGCCACCCACGCCCTGATGAGCTCGACAGCCTGCTCGGCCTCCGGCACACCGTCGGGAACGTCGAGTTCAAGGAGCGGCTCGGTTTCGTAATGGTCAGACATCGCCGGCAGGCTCCTTCACTTAACAAACGCAGCACCAAGCAAACATAACCACGTTTGCAGGCGCAAGTTTCATGACGCACGACGCCTGCCAGCGCGATCTTGCAGTCTACAGTCAACTACGGTCTTTATCGGGCGACAACTATTTTGTCGTCGGGGCGCACGTATCCGAGGACATCACGCGCTGTTTCTTCAACGATATCGGCGTTGGGAATTTCGGGCGAAAGAAGCGCCACGTCGTGGCGGAGCTTCGTCCTTACGGTCTCGAGGCCTTTGATTTCGAAGTCGAGCAGTGCGGAACGTTCCTGCAACTCGCTCCGCGCATCGAGCCCGTGACGGCCATATCGGATGTGATAGCTGAAATAGGCCGTCAGGCTCAGGCAGGCGAGCGTCACCGACAGCTGCTTTAAAAGCCACATGGCTCCGCGTCGGCGGTCGGGCGATCTCGCGTACTGCACGCGCTTTCGTATCCTGCAAATGAAGGCTTAGGCAGGATATAGAAGACTGCGCCTTAAAGCAGGGTAAACCGCGCGCGGCCCGCGGGCCTAGCCGAGGCGCAAAGGGTCAAAAGCGATGCTTGACCGAACCGTGGATGGTCAGATCCCGCTGATCTTCGAGATCTTGCGGACCGGTAAAGCCGGGCGCCACCTTGTTCGTGTCCTCGGCCGCGCCGTACAGCAGATCCAGGCCGAAATCCATTTTCGGAAGGGTTCCGATCTTGCCGAGGCCAGGAATACGGATCTCAGTTCCAGAGTCGGCCTTCGCGGGAGCGGCGTCCTCCCGCTCTTGCGCCTTCGGGGCATCAGGCACGGCTATGCCACCGGGAATCGCGCCCCGCTGCTCCTCCATGGCGATAACAGCGGTGCCCCGCTCAACGGCGATCAACGCCGCCAGCATTAAAAGCACCAATCCTAGCCGTCTCACGAATACCCCGCCATGCTTTGGAAGCACGCACATAAGTCAGTGTTGCGCGGTAGATAGCAGAAACTCAATGGCAATATCCCAGGGTTGTTGGGGGCCAGCTCGTTTCTCTGTGGCGCTGTTGTAAGGTCGCCATATCGCCCGTGCGCCACAGGCCGAGCTTAAACTCCCTGGATATTTAAGCATTCTCGCGAGAACAAAAAGGGGCCGCCCAAAGGCGGCCCCAGACATCTGTCGCAAACGGGAGAGAGCGATCAGAATCTCATGAGTGCGCCAGCGATGACCGAGTCGAAGGCATCGAGGCTGGTCGAGACACCTGCCGTGTTCGCGATATCGCCGTCTGCGTGACGATACTGGATGTAGAGATCCATAGCGGCCGGTTCGATGTTCTGGATCACGCCTGCACCGATGAAGTTCAGGTCGGTAGAGCCGAGCGTACCGTTACCGGCGCCGACGTTCGCGATGTTAACGCCGTTCTTGCTGCCGCCATCATCATGACGGTATTCGCCGAAAATGGTCGTCTTGCCGAGCGGAATGAACTTCTGCTCGATACCGCCCTGGATGAAGTACATGCTGCTCGTAGCTTCGGTTCCCGGTGCACCGAGGTCAGCTACGCGCTGGTCGCGGTTCTGACCGTAGCCGCCGTAGACGAAGAGGCCAGTCGGAACGTGCATGATGGTTGCAGCGGCGCCGAACAACTGGCAATCCGTCGGCGCAGTCTTCGTCGAGCAGCCGATGTTTTCATCGGAGTTCTCGCCGTAACCGACTTTAGCAAGCACTTTGAAGTCGCCCCAGTTGTTGGCGTAGTTCAAAGACATGCCCCAATCGTCGTCCTCACCCCAAGAAGCGGTGACCGTGAAGCCAGCGAAGGTCGGCGAGTCATAGCGAACGACGTTACGACGGCCATCCTGGCCGACGGTGCCGTTGTCGATGCCCTGCATGATGGCGTTGGAGCCAGCCCAGGTCAGACCGCCGATGAATGCGCCGTTATGACGGAGGCCGAAGTTGCCCTGATAAACGGCAGCTGCCTGCGCGTCAGAGAAGTTACGCGTGTTCGTGCCATCGGCATCGTCGAGCAAGTGGTACAGCGCCGTGCCGTCCTGACCGACAGTGACCTTACCGAAGTCTTTGCTCTTGATGAACCAGCTGCTCTTACGAACGGTGACGGCGTTGTTGCCCGTACCATCCGGGTTGCTCTGGTTCCAGCCCGTGGAGCCCGAAGAGTTGGCGCCGAGGATGCCCAGCTCCAAGGTATAACCAGCCGACCAGTTCGGAGCGATCTGAGCTTCGCCAACGAAGCGGACGCGGCTCTGCTCGAGCTTGTTGGTGCCGACGTAGGCGTTGCTTTCGGTGCCGTCGTCCCACCACATGACAGATTCGTTGACCCAGCCCGAAACCGTGAGCGAAACCTTGCGGTTACCCTTGCGGGCGGTCGTCGCTTCCAGCTCCGCTACGCGCTCTTCCAGATCCGCGCAGCAGTCGCCGCCCAGATCGGCAGCTGCAGCAGGCGTGTAGCTCGCGGCGGCAAGCCCGAAAGCCGCCAGCAGCGCCCAACGGCTGCTCGATAGTGTGAAAACCGATTTCATCGGTGCCCCTCTGTTTTTTACAGACCCCAGATAACGAACGGCGCGTAATCCCCTGCGCGCCGGTCGTCGTCGCCGTTATGCACACAAGGCGTCTTAGCCATGTGGACAACTTAGGTATCTGCTAACCATGCCAATTTAACAGATACGTGACAGCGACGGGCGAAAACCGTTGCCACTCAGCCACAACTAGCCCTTTAGCTCATTTCTGTGCTTCAATAACCACAGTTTCAGCTCCTAAGGTCCGATGAAACAAGACATTTTTGACATTGCTGTCATCGGAGCAGGCCCCGCCGGACTGATAGCTGGTCTCGCATGTGCGAAATCGGGCCTGAGGACGGCCGTCATCGGACCAGCGCCGCGATTCCTCGACCGCCGCACGTCAGCGCTATTCGGCGGCTCGATCGAGTTATTGAAAAGATTGACGGATTGGGGACAGCTCGCCGCCCGCTCCGTCCCCGTAGCCGGGATCAGGATCGTAGATGGCGGTGAGGGCCTCTTCCGCGCCCCGGAGGTGCTCTTCAGAGCCCGTGAAGCCGGCCTCGACGCCTTCGGCTACAACATTGCAAACGCCGTTCTTAGCGATGCTCTCGAGGCGGCATGCGCCTCCTGCCTGACGCGCGTCGATGCGGGGGTATCCCATGTCGATATCCAGCTCGATCAAGTGGCGCTGACCACAGATGCGGGTGTGACAATTCAAGCACCCTTGGTGGTTGCTGCCGACGGACGCGCATCCGCGACGCGAGGGGCCGCCGGAATAGACGTTGCCGACTGGAGCTATCCACAATCAGTAATTGTGGCGACGTTCGATCATCAGCGCGAGCATCACAACATCTCGACAGAGTTGCATCGTCACGTCGGCCCACTCACCGTTGTGCCCGGCCCGGATCGATCGTCCAATCTGGTCTGGATCGACACGCATGAAGAGGTTGCCCGCTTGCTGGCGCTCGGGGATGCGGAGTTCGCCAGTGCCCTGACGACCGGCCTCAGGGGCCTGCTCGGCAAGCCTTCGGCCATTTCGCCCCGCCAGTCCTTCCGACTTGCAGGGCAAACCGCGAAGCAATTCGCGAAAAACCGGGTCATCGTCGTCGGCGAGGCGGCCCACGTCATCCCCCCGATTGGGGCACAAGGATTGAACCTGTCGTTTCGGGACGCGGCGACGGTCGCTGAAATGGCGAGCGAAGCGAAACGCGGCGGCGAGGACATCGGCGGCGAGGCGACGCTCAACCGGTACGACAAAGCGCGCCGCGCCGACATTGGAACGCGGGTGTTTGCTGTCGACGTTTTGAACCGGTCGTTACTGAGCACGATCCCCGGCGTTAGCTTGGCGCGAGGGCTTGGATTGTTCGCGCTGGCGTCGAGCCCGGCCCTCAGGGCACGCGTGATGCGGGAAGGCATCACACCGTTTGCGTCGAGCCCGGCTCTGATGGCGCCAGTCAACGCAACCACTGAAATGTGACCGCGCCGTCTTGACTGCGGCGGTAGCGGCAAGGCATCACCCAGCCCAATCTGTCCGCGAACAAGGAATTCGGGCGCTGTCCACGACTGAAATTTCCCGGCTGCGCGATGTGCAGTTCAGGTTAGAATATGCTCTTCTTCGCGCCATCGTCGGTGTCGTGCGGGCTGTGCCGTTGGACGCCGCCACGCATCTGTCGGCGTGGTGCTGGCGTCGGCTTGCGCCGCGCATCAATCCGAAGCGCCATCAGCGCGCGCTCGAAAATTTACGGATCGCATTTCCCGAGAAGTCCGAAGAGGAACGCAAGGTCATTGCGCTCCAGCATTGGGAAAACCTCGGGCGCGTGATGGCTGAGACGATGCGGATCGATCAAATCATCGCGGAACCGTCGCGCCTCACGATCAAAAATCCCGAAGTCTTCAATCGCTATGCCAGCAAACTCGGTCCGATCGTCGGCGCATCGCTGCACATGGGCAACTGGGAACTCGCGATCTGGCCGTTGACGGTCGCAGGCGCCAGCCCGGCGTGCGTCTATCGCACGGTCAACAATCCCTACATCGACCGCTACATCCGCTATCAGCGGCGCGATCTCTATCCGGGCGGCCTATTCGGGCGCGGTCGCGTCGAAGGCGAGCATGACGAGAGCCAAAAGACCGCGCGCGTGATCATGGATTATGTTCGCAACGGCGGCCGGCTCGGCGTGGTCTGCGATCTCTGGGACAGGACCGGCCTGCCTGTCCCGTTCTTCGGCCAGGATGCACGGACCGTCGCCATTCCGGCGATGATCGCGCGCCGCGTCGGAGCGCGTATCTGGATGTCGCGCTGCATGCGGGTCGGCAACGACAGCCGCTTCGAGATCGAGCTGAAAGAGTTGCGTATTCCCCGCACGGCCAATCACGGCGAAGACGTCAAATGGGCCACCGCCGAGATGACCCGCCAATTCGAGGAATGGGTGCGCGAGCTACCCGAACAGTGGATGTGGTCGAACCGCCGCTGGAAATAGCCCCAATCGGACCTCAGACCGCCCATTTTGGGAACTGAGCGGTAGCGGATGGCGTTTTTCGAGGTCGAACCTCGATGGAGCGCCGAATGCGCGACGCCCTTAGTCCTCTACGCCTCGCTATCGTTCTGATGGGCCTACTGCTGCCGACGGTGGCGCTCATCCCGCTCGGAAGCCTTTGGCTCTGGCAGCACGGCTACCTCGTTTATTGGGCGCTTGCGACGTTGGTCTGCACGGCCCTCGCGTTCCTGTTCGAGCGCCGCACACTGGGACGGCCGTCCAAAGACAGGCCGGCCGACGTGTCAGGACAAGAGGTGCTTGAACCGGTCAGACCAACCGATGCGCAAACAGATGACGATGATCCGGTGCGCACGGAAGCGGAATCCGCGGTCGAGGTTTTCGCGAAAGATGCCAATTCGCGAGCGATATCGACCTGGAACGATCTTCTGAACACCGGGCTTGAGACGGTCGAGATCGTCGCGAAAGTTTATCACCCCTCCGACAAAGATCCGATGCTGCACTTCACAGTGCCTGAGGCATTGACGCTCGTCGAGCAGGTCAGCGGGCGGCTTCGGCCAGTGTTCGAAGGCACGATCCCGCTCGGCAGCAGACTGACGGTCGCGCAGTTTGCACAGGTCTACCGCTGGCGAGGCATCTACGACGTCGCCGGTCGCGCGTGGTCGGTCTGGCGTGTCGCGCGCATGGCAAATCCGGCGACGGCGGCGACCTACGAAATGCGAGAGCGGCTATCGAAATCGCTGTTTCAATGGCTGAAGGGTACGATTTCGGGGCGTCTCGTGCAGGCGTACATTCACGAGGTCGGCACGGCGGCGATCGATCTCTATAGCGGGGAACTGCGCAAGAGCGCCGCTGCGCGCAAGGCAGAGAGCCGATAGCTGCCAAAATGCAGAAAAAATCCGCATAGCAATCGATTTTTCCAATCGATCACTGTGCGGATTGAAGTCGTGACAAACTTACTTTTTTAGATGCTTACGATTTCCAGAGCGCGCCAATGACGAAGCCGACGGCTGCGGCTGCGAGCAACGTCGTGATCGGCTGGTCCTTGACCGACTTGTCGATCGCGCCCTTCACATTGCCGGCAACTTCGCCGACTTGATCGCGAGCCTGGCTCGCAATGTCCTGAGCACGGTCCGCAGCGTCTTCGAAGGTCGACTTGGCCTTGCTTTTAAGGTCTTCGACGGTGCCTGAACCGTACTGAGATGAAGATGAAGTGGCCATTTAGGGTACTCCGTTTGTTGCAACATCATGGGTGCAACGCGAACGGAGAGGGGAAGGTTTCAATGGAATTTTATGCCGGAGTTATGAACCGCGGTCGGAAAAGTAATGTTTATGTTTTCATCTATCAGATTGGCGCTGCCGATCCTCGATCGTACTTTTTATTTCTGCAATTCGCCGGATTACTAGTTCTGTCTTCGCAGATGAAAAAATACCGGCCTGCATCGATCCCCCCTCGAATTGAGCGGCTTCAAAGCGAGCCTCTGCATCTGAAAATCTTCCCCATGCCTTTTGAGCCACGTCGAACGCAGCTTGTTCGTTTGCGTCAAGATGGAAGGAAAGCTGAAGACAGGCCCGCTTTAATTCAGCCTCCGCTACAGTTAAGTCCGCAGCGGCGGACCTATTCATCTCTTGTTGGGCCATCCCGGGCGGCGGCTTATCGTCATAGGGTTGGTTGAGCGCCGATGCTGTTTCATTTTGCAATTCGAACGTTCGGCGCCTCCGAGACGACAGTGATTCTTCGAGACGATCGGCATCCGCAATCGTCAAACGTTCGTTTTGCAAAAGCTTATACAGCTCTATTGTCTTCGAGCGGCGCTCCAACCGCTCTGTAACGTGTTCGCGTCGAATAATTCTCTTGATGAAGAAACCGCCTGCAGCCAAAAGCGCCCCCGCCGCCAGGAGGCCAAATTCCTTCCAAGGCAGCGACAACAACTCGGTCATCGCAAATCCGGCGGCACAGCTTCTTTCGCGAGCGCCGCCAGCGCCTCATCGAGCCCAAGCACGGTCTGATCCTGCGAACCGAGACGGCGCATCGAGACTTTCTTCTCTTCCGCCTCTCGTTTGCCGACGACAAGGATGACCGGCACTTTCGTCAGCGAATGCTCGCGGACTTTCAGGTTGATCTTCTCGTTGCGCAAATCGGTCTCGACGCGTAAGCCCAGCGCCTTTGCCTTCTCCGCGACTTCGACAGCGTAATCGTTGGCATCCGAAACGATCGGCGCGACGACGACCTGCAACGGCGCGAGCCACAGCGGGAAATGCCCAGCGAAGTTCTCGATCAAAATGCCGGTGAAGCGCTCAAGCGAACCGAAGATCGCGCGGTGGATCATCACCGGCGTTTTCTTCTCCGACTTCTCGTCGATGTAGAACGCGCCGAGGCGGCCCGCGAGATTGAAGTCGACCTGCGTGGTGCCGCACTGCCAATCGCGGCCGATAGCGTCGCGCAGCACGTATTCGAGCTTCGGTCCGTAGAACGCGCCCTCGCCCGGCTGGATCTCGGTCTTGATCTGATCGTTCGAGCGGCGCTTCACCTCGTCGAGCACATCGCCCAGCGCCTTCTCGGCCTTGTCCCAAAGCGCATCCGAGCCGACACGCTTTTCGGGGCGCAGCGATAGCTTGATGACGATGTTCTCGAAGCCGAAGTCCTTATAGATCGACAGCAACAGATCATTGATCTTGAGGCATTCCTCCATGATCTGATGCTCGGTCAGGAAGATATGCGCGTCATCCTGCGTGAAATGGCGCACGCGCAGCATGCCGTGCAGAGCGCCCGACGGCTCATAGCGATGCACCTTGCCAAACTCGGCGATGCGCAGCGGCAGATCGCGGTAGCTCTTCAAACCGTTCTTGTAGATCTGCACATGACCGGGGCAGTTCATCGGCTTGCAGCAGAACACGCGCTCGTCCGGAAGGACGGTCGTAAACATGTTCTCACCGTAGTTCTCCCAGTGGCCCGAAAGCTCCCAGAAGTGCTTCTCCATCATGTCCGGAGTGTTGACCTCGGTGTAGCCCGCGCGCGCCTGCTGACGACGCATATAGGCGATCAAGGTCTGGAACAGAGTCCAGCCTTTCGGATGCCAGAAGACGGAGCCCGGCGCTTCCTCCTGGAAATGGAAGAGATCCATCTCGCGGCCAAGCTTACGGTGATCGCGCTTCTCAGCTTCCTCGAGCTGATGCAGATAGGCCTTCAGCTCATCCTCGGTCGCGAAGGCGGTGCCGTAGATGCGCTGCAGCTGCGGCTTGTTTGAATCGCCGCGCCAGTACGCGCCCGCGAACTTCATCAGCTTGAACGCCTTGCCGACCTGCCCCGTGGAAGTCATGTGCGGGCCGCGGCAGAGGTCGAGCCATTCGCCCTGCTTGTAGATCTTGAGGTCCTGGCCCTCGGGGATCGCATCGACGAGTTCGACCTTGAAGTACTCGCCCTTGTCCTTGAAGAATTCCTTCGCCCTATCGCGCGACCAGACTTCCTTGGTGAAAGGCGCGTTCTTGGCGATGATCTCGCCCATGCGCTTTTCGATCTTCGGAATGTCTTCCGGCTCGAAAGGCTGCTGCTTCGCGAAGTCGTAATAGAAGCCGTTGTCGATGACCGGGCCGATGGTCACTTGAGTGCCGGGCCAGATCGACTGAACCGCTTCGGCCAGAACGTGCGCGGCGTCGTGCCGGATCAGCTCCAAGGCTGCCGGATCGGTGCGCGAGACGAAGTTGATCGAGGCGTCGCGGTCGATGGGATCGGCCAGGTCGGCCAGCACGCCGTCGAGCTGCATGGCGACGGTGCGCTTCGCGAGCGAGGGAGAGATCGACTTGGCGATTTCGAGGCCCGATGTCCCCTTTGCGACTTGGCGCTGCTTGCCATCGGGGAACGTAATAGTGACGTCAGTCATCGTAGCCTCCTGTTGCTCACTCGCCGCAAACGAGCGCGGCGTAAGACGATTTCGATCGGCGTAATGGGGTGCCCGGGAGCCCAAGTCAAGACGGCGACGGGCAGCGGGCGATGCGGCCTACCGCCAACGGCCGTAGCGCCAGGGCTCAAGCGTGTGCTTGACGTGGCGGATGTCGGGAACGGGATCGACGCCATGCGTACCCCCCGGCCCACAGCGAACGAAGCGCGAGAGCGTCAGCCAGAAGCCACGCCACGCGCCGTTCAGCTCGATGGCCTGGAGGCCATATTCCGAGCATGTCGGCCAATGGCGGCACTGGTTACCGATCAGCCATTTGAAGCTGTAGCGGTAGACGTGGATCGGCGCCTTAAGCAGTGTTTTAGCCAGCCTCGAACTCATGCCCGAAGCAGAACGCTTTTCGACAGCGGGAAGCAAGGAGACGCTGTGGCGCCCCCCGGATTACGGCGTCGGCGCTGGAGCGGCGGGGACTGCTGGTGCGGGAGCTGACTGTGAGGCTGCCTTTGCCGCTTCCAGGTCCTTCTGAACGTTTGCGATCTGCGTCTTCAGACTGTCGACTTCACCGCGCAGCGTAGACACCGCCGACTCTGCGTCAGCCTTCGCCTTGTTGGCCGTGTCGAGTTCGGCCTTGACCTTGGAAAGCGTGTCGTCAGCGGCCGCGAGCTTGGCTTTCAGCTCTTCCTGCGCACCGGCGAGCTGCGCCTTGAGGCCCTCGTTGTCCTTGGTCAGCCCCGCCGTCTTGTTATCGAGTTCCGAAACCTTGGCCATGGCCGTCGAGACGTCGGCTTTGCCTTCGTCGACCTGGCGCTGGGCATCGGTTACCGCCGATTTCAGCCGGTCGATTTCATCCTGCGACGACTTTCTGACTTCGGCGGCGTCATCGACGGCCTTGCGCAGGGACGCCACTTCGCCCCGCATCGCTGTCAACTCGCCATCGGCCGAGGTCTTCTGTTGCCAACCGTAGATCGCAACCAAAGCCAGGATCGCAATCACGATCCATTTGAGCGCGCTGGTCGATGATGAGGCAGCACTCTCCGTGCGCGCGCCACTATCGTTATCCTGCGCTGACATTTCGATCTCCGTTGTGCTCTCAGGTTTAATTTTGGCCGTCCGGCTCGTGTTCGTTCTTCTTACTTTTTTGCAGGTGACATACTGAGCCGTCGAAGCAGACTTCTACCCTCAGTCTTTCCCAAACCGGAAGTCCTCTCGGCGCCCCGGCGAGAAGAAATCCGCCAAGTTGTCGAAATGACTCGCCGCGTCCGGACGGGATGCTGCCTCGCCGCCTATAGAGCACGACAGACCTCCCCCCGTCGATTGGGGAGACGTGGCCTGCCACAAAGTTGAATGAAAATTTGCGGTAAAGGTTAGCGCGCGGCCTGGAGGGATACGGCGTCCTTGGCGAGTGCTTCGTCGAGCGCTTTTTCAACCGCATCGAACACAAGCAGCGTCGACGCGTGGCGTGCCTTGTAATTGCGGACGGGTTCCAAGGTGGCTAGGTCCGACCAGCGCCCGGCCGGAGGGCTGCCACCCTCCTTGAGCATCGCCCGCATCTGCTGACCCACTTGCCGTAGTTCGTCCGGCGTCGAGCCGACGATCTCCCGGGCCATCACCGACGCCGACGCTTGCCCGAGCAGGCAGGCCTTGACCGACTGCCCGTACTCACTCACCCGGCCATCATCGAGCTTGAGGTCTACCGTAACGGTCGAGCCGCAGAGCTTCGAGTGACCTGTCGCGGTTCCGTCCGGCTCGGCCAGCCGGTCCGTGTGCGAAATCGCCCCGGCGAGCTCCAGTATCCGCGTGTTGTAGATCTCATCAAGATTGGCCATGAGCAGTCTTTGGGGTCCGATGGGTGATCTCGTTGCCGTCCGTTCCGGGAACTCGAAATTCCGGTCCCCCTCCCCGCGACGGCTTGGACGCCGTATATAAGCCGAGCCGGCAGCGAATGCGAGACGCCCGGCCGCCGACACGCCAAGTCGAATTTAACCCGTGCGCCGCCCCCGGGCAGCGTATGCATTTTTTGCTTAGGAGCTTTGTTATGACGAGGACGACCGAGGGCTCATCCGCCGTGGCCGAGACGGTCGAAACCACGCACAGCTTCGAGCCGAAGTTTTCCGCCGACGGCCTCCTCCCGGCAATCGTGACAGATGCGCAGACGGGCGATGTGCTCATGTTCGCCCACATGAACAAGCAAGCTCTGGACGAGACTATCGCCAGCGGCATCGCCCATTTCTGGAGCCGCTCCCGCGGCAAGCTCTGGAAGAAGGGCGAGGAAAGCGGCAATCTTCTGAAGGTCATAGAGATGCGAACGGATTGCGACCAGGACGTCGTCTGGGTCAGCGCCGAGGTGCTGGGCGACGGCGTTGCCTGCCATACAGGGGCGCGCTCGTGCTTCTACCGCCGCATCGTTCGCCCCGCACCTCAGAGCGGAGGCACGCTCGACTTCGCCGATCTTCCTTCGCCGAAGGACACGGTGCGCTAACCCGCCGCTCCCGTATTCGGCCGTTTGCCATCCCGGCGTTCATAACTTGCTTACCTGTTGGTAGTGGGACCTTAATCGCGCAGCGTTAGCCTTGATGCCGCGAGCGCCATCCTCGCGGGCCAAGGTGGCGACAGGGAACCAGCGGGAGTGCCATCGTGGTTGGCAGGACCAGCGTTAGGATCGGATTAGCACTTGGTGGCGGCGCAGCGCGCGGCTGGGCACACATTGGTGTCTTGCGGGCGCTCGAACGCGCGGGAATAAGACCCGACGTCATTGCGGGCACATCTATAGGCGCGGTGGTCGGCGGCTGCTTTGCGGCGGACCATCTCGACAATCTCGAGCGCTGGGCGCGCGAGCTGACGCCGAAGCGCATTTTCGGATACCTCGATTTCAATTTCGCGGGCACGGGCCTCATCAGCGGTCAGCGCCTCTGCGATCGTCTCGAGCAGCACCTAGGCGATCGCAACATCGAAGATTTGCCCACGCGCTTCACAGCGGTCGCGACCGAGATCGGCACCGGCCACGAACATTGGCTGTCGCGCGGGCGTCTCGTTGAAGCGGTGCGGGCCTCGTATGCGCTGCCGGGCGTGTTCAAGCCGGTGAAGGTGAATGGGCGCTGGCTGTTCGACGGCGCGCTCGTCAATCCCATTCCGGTTTCAGTTTGCCGTGCGCTCGGCGCGCGCTACGTCATCGCCGTCAACTTGAATTTCGACATTCTGGGACGTGGCAGCGTCATCGCTTCGCCGGAAATGATGTTCTCGGAAGCGGACGAGGAATTACGCACTGCGGCGGCAGCGGAGACGGCGGGCAAGACCGGCGTGCGCGCTCTTCTGCAACGGCAGATTCTCGGCAAGGGCGATGGAGCGCCCGGAATCTCGACTGTGATGGTCGACGCTCTGAATATCGTACAAGACCGGATCGCGCGTTCGCGCCTCGCGGGCGATCCGCCGGATGCGATGATTTCACCTCGACTGCAGGACGTGGGTCTTTTTGATTTCCATCGCGCAGAAGAGTCGATCGAAAGAGGCGTGCAGGCCGTCGAGCGTCAACTTGATGACATCCTGCGCGAGATCGAAACCTGTGAGCCGAAGCGCGGGCGCGGCGAGCCAAACCGCATTCCCGGCAACGAGCTTCAGCCCGTCGCCAAGTAATCGCGCATCGCGGTGACTTCGAGTTCTACTTCGGCGGTGTGATACTTGACGACGTCGCCGATGGAGATGATGCCGACCAGCACGCCGTCTTCGATCACAGGCAAATGCCGGAAGCGGCCGTTCGTCATCGTTTCCATGACCTCATCGACGGTGCACTCGCGCGTGCATGAAATGACGTTGCGCGTCATGCCGTCTTTCGCGGCCATGTCGAGCGCCTTTGCTCCGTGTTCGGCGATAAGCCTGATGATGTCGCGTTCGGAAATGATGCCGACGACATTGCTGTTTTCTAAAATGACGATGGCGCCGATCTTGCGGCTCGTGAGGCGCAAGGTGATCTCGTGAATGGTATCGCCGGGCGCGGCTGTCGTAACGCCGCGCGGCTTCGTCTTGAGTATTTGTCCAATGATCATAGTTCAGCCTCCGTTCCCGGAACGACGTGCCAAACTGAAGTCGTGGCGGTACGCTTGCGGGTCACCCAGAGGTCCGCAAGCTTGCCCGGTCTTCTGCCGGCATTCCGCTGCGTTTCACACCCAAACGTGATCCGCTCTTAAGGCGGAATGCATGAAGGCTGAGGCAGTTCCCTGCGGATTGCAAGTCTTTAATCCAGATCCGCTTCAGGACGTTCGTCATTTTGCGGCGCACTCTCTTCTGAACGATCGAAAGCACCGAAAGCGAAGAGCCCGAACAGATAACCGCCGATGTGCGCCTCCCAAGCAATCGCGCCAGCCTCTCCCATTTTTCCGAAGCCGACGATCGCGAGCAGATTGATCGCCACAAAGACGATCGACGCGAGGATGATGCGGCGATCACGCAAGGCTTCGGCGAGGGAGAGCGCCGGGATTGCAGCGGGGCGATGCCGAAGCAGATAGCCTTCCCCGCGATCCATGGCGTTAAAGATAAACCGCATGACGCCGCCCATCATGGCCGAGACGGCGCCCGAGGCGCCGATCACAGGAGCGGCGAGATTGGGATTCAACAACAGGAAGAGCAGCGCACCGGCAATCCCGCCCGAAATCGAGAACGCGATAAATCGCACGCCGCCCATGCGCGCGGCCAGAACCGAACCGAACGCAAGCAGCCAAAGCCCGTTAAAGGCCAGATGCACCAGGTCGGCGTGAACCAGCATATGCGTGACGAAGGATGTGACTTCCGCCGTGCCGCCTCCCGGCAGTTCCCCCGCCAATCCCGAGTACCGCGCCGGGATGAAGGCGAGCGCCAGAACCCACCACGTATAATCGTCCGGCTGCAGCATCGACATCGCGGCGTACACCGCGATCAGGACGGCTAGGACGCCAAGAACGGCGGCCGGAACATTAAACATCGGTTCTTTGGTCACGTCGTCGTCTCACTTTGAAGCGAACGGGCCGCTCTCTCGTAAACAGACGTTGTTAACGGTTCGACCAACCCTGAGCAACACCGCGCAGAAACGGCAATCAGGCCGCCGAACGGCGATGGCACGAACGATGCTCCGATCCCTGTCAGAGAGCCGCCGCCAGGAGGTCGTGCTCCGAATTGGTACGGAGGCGTTCCCTGGAGCGCTTCGGCCGCGGTCAATGCAGGGTTGGGTTTACGTGAGCATGCAAGAAGCTGTCAGTCAGTCTCTCTTTTCGTACTGGAATGCCTTGCGGGGAAATCGTCCGGCGCCCCGGCGCCTCGAAATCGATCCGTCGCGCATCGCCGACAACCTTCCCGACACGTTCATTCTCGAACGCGTCGACGCCTCGACGTTGCGTTTCCGCCTCGCCGGCACGCGCATCACCGAGGCGCTCGGCATGGAACTGCGCGGTAAGAACCTGATGGACCTCTTCAACAGCGAAGACGCCCGCACTCTTCAGCAACAGACGGATCTCATCGCCACGCACTGCGCCTCGGGAGTCTTTCGCTTTTCGGGAAGCAACGCGCGGGGGCAATCGACGTCATTTGAAATGCTCATACTGCCGCTGACGCACGTCCAAGACTCGGTCGATCGTTTTCTCGGTTCGATAACGTCGATCGAAAAGCCGTCGTGGCTCGGGATGTCCGAGTTGACCAGCCGCACGCTGATCGATCACGAAATCATCTGGCCGGGTGGGCGCGTTCCCATGCTTGAAGATCACGCCGCCCGTCAGGCTCCCTTCCACCCGCTGCGCCGAGAGGCCCGCATCGTCAAATCGGCGCGCCGGCAATTTCGCGTTTACGACGGCGGCCTCTGCTCGGCAGGGGACGAGCGATAATCTCTTTCAATACATAACGTTCCCTTTTTCCAATCCGCCAAATTTGGAGCGTTGATTAGAACTTCATTAAGGAGGGTGCCCGCATAGTTGTCCTTGGGCGTCCTTCTCACACTTACGACTCGAAGAGCCGCCCGGAGAACCAGATCAATCGGGATTTCGCGGGTCAGCCATGGCCATGCATTCGAGCATCATCCGGGACATGCGGTATCAGGCGGATGCGCTGAAAGCCGGCGATCTGCGCAAGCATCGCCGCCTGCCCTTGTCGCTGTCCGGCCGGTTCATGCGCGCGGATCGCTCCGAATATACCTGCCGCATGAGGGATGCCTCCGTTGGAGGCGCAGCCGTTGTCACGGACAACGCCCCGGAGGTCGGCGAACGCGTCGTTGCCTATTTCGAACATTTGGGCGGCTTCGAAGGCGTCGTCGCGAGAATTACCTCGGATGGTTTCGCATTCGTTTTCAAAGTGACCGAGCACAAGCGCGAAAAACTCGCCGCGCAGATTATGTGGCTCATCAACAAAGATGAATTCCCGGCAGAGGCCGGACGCGCTCACGAGCGCATCGGAACCGGCGGCCGGCGCACGACGTTGAGGGTCGAAGAAGGTGTCATTATCGACGTCGAATTGCTCGATCTTTCGGCATCCGGCGCGTCGATCGGGACGCCTGCGCGGCCGCCAATAGGGAGTTTGGTGGTCGTGGGGAAGACACGGGCAATCGTCCGGCGTCACCACGCCCATGGAATTGGCCTTCAGTTTCTGTCGCTGCTTTCGCCTGAGGCGTTGCGCGACAGATTTCCCTGACCGTTTTTTGCGTTGGTTGTGTGATGCCTCAAATCGCTCGCCGAGTTGCCAAAATCGTAAAGTTAAATTTTGATACGAATTTAGCTCGAATGCTGCGGCAGGCATTCATGCTAAAACCAGCTGTGTCGCGTACAGTATCGTACCGTGTTCGAGGGCGTTTCATGAAGTACGGTAGCGTAGCCATCTCGGTGGCAGTGTGGTTTTGTAGTGCGGCGTTTCCGGCGGCAGCTCAACAGGTTGCCGTCATCAGTCCGGCGACGAGAGCGCCGGAATTCATGCGCATTTATGGCAGTTCGCAGCCGCCTTACGGCTTCGTCGCATTTTGCGAGCGGATGCCGCAGGAATGCGTCGTCACCTCCCCGGACGACTCCCGGTATCAGGCTACCCCACAGGCCTTGAGCGAGCTCGATGAGGTCAATCGTACGGCCAATCACGAGATTGAACCGGCGACCGACATGGAAGTGTACGGCGTCGCCGAGTACTGGACCATTCCCAAGACGCGCGGCGATTGCGAAGATTATGCGCTACTGAAACGGCACCGGCTGATCGCACGGGGCTGGCCGTCGGGCGTCCTGCTCATGACCGTGGTTCGCGATGAGAAGAACGAAGGTCATGCCGTGCTGACGGCACGGACGACCCAAGGCGATTTCATTCTCGACAACAAGGTCGACGTCGTCCGGCTTTGGAACCAGACGCCTTATCACTACGTGATGCGGCAGTCGTACATGGATCCGAAAGTCTGGGTCTCGCTCGATCCGAACGATGCCTCGACGCCATCCGCACTCTCGGGTGTGCAGTCGGTCGATCCCTCTGTTTTTGACGATCTCCCGACATTCCCCCGAGGAGAATAGAACCGCGCAATCCGATCCGCGGAAATGCAGGCCCGGCGCAAGCCGTCCCCCGACCTCAACCGGACCTGTTCAAGCGGGCCGAGCGCTCCCCCGGCGCCGGCCCGCATTTTTTTGATCGGTTTGTTTATTGGCCTTCGGTCGTCGCGCCTCAGTCTTGCGGCACAAGACCCACGGCGTAGCGCTTCCAATTGGCAACGTACCGCTGCACGCCCCGCCCGAAGCGCTGGACGTCTTCATCGCTTAATTGGCGGACAACCTTCCCGGGTGATCCGAGTACCATCGAGCGCGGCGGAATTTCCTTGCCTTCGGGAACCAAAGCTCCCGCGCCGATGACGCATTCCTCGCCGATCTTGGCGCCGTTCATGATGATGCTGCCGATGCCGACGAGGCTGCCTCGGCCGATCGTGCAGCCATGCAGCATCGCCATATGCCCGATCGTACAGTCTTCGCCGATGGTGAGCGGAAAGCCCGGGTCGGTGTGAAGCACCGATCCGTCCTGGACGTTCGAGCGTGCACCGACCGTGATAAGCTCGTTGTCGCCACGAAGGATGGCGCCGAACCAAATGCTGGCGTCTTCCTCAAGCTTGACCTTACCGAGCAGAATGGCATTCGGAGCCACCCAGAACGATCCGCTCGGAGGCGTATCGACGCTTTGTCCGTCGAGCATGTAGAGGGGCATTGCGGGGCTCGGCTTCAAACGCCTTCCAGATCCATGTCGAGGATCGCCATCTGGAATTGATAGGACGTCTCGCCTTCTTCAACCTCGCGATAGAGGGTGGCGACGAACTCTCCGTTGATGAAGACCTCGGCCATATCCTCTTTCTTGGGCTGTGCCCTCACCTCAAGCGATGCCGCTCCAAGGGTTTTGCGCAGATACGCCTGCACGCGAGCGAGCTCTTCCTTTTTCAATGTCTTTCTCCTGAATGAATCTTATAGGCCGCCGAAGTCGTCCACCCAGCCCTGCTCCATCGAGCGGGCGGGTTCGGCGCAACCGGCGCTGCCGACGATTTTCGCGGGCACACCGGCGACAGTGACGTTGGGCGGCACTTCCGACAGAACGACGGAGCCTGCAGCCACGCGCGAGCAATTACCGACCTTGATATTGCCGAGAACCTTGGCCCCGGCTCCGATCAGCACGTTATCGCCGATCTTGGGATGGCGGTCACCCGTTTCCTTGCCGCTGCCGCCCAGCGTAACGGCATGAAGGAACGAGCAGTTGTCGCCGACCATCGCAGTTTCGCCGACGACGAAACCGGTTGCGTGATCAAGCATGATGCCTTTGCCGAAGCGCGCAGCCGGATGAATGTCCACGGCGAACATGCGCGACGACTGGCTTTGCAGGTAAAGGGCAAAATCGCGCCGGTTGCTTTTCCAGAGCGCGTTCGCAAAGCGATGCGTGACGAGGGCGTGAAAGCCCTTGTAGTAGAGCAACGGATCGAGATAGCGCGTGCACGCCGGATCGCGGTCATAAACGGCCTGCAGATCGGAGCGGAAAACGGCTCCGAGTTCCGGTTGTTCAGCCAGCACGCCTTGGAATGTCTGCGAGATAAGACCGGCATCGACGTCGGTATGATTCAGCCTTTGGGCGAGGCGGTGGCAGACGGCTTCTTCAAGCACCTTATGGCTGAGAATCGTCGCGAAAATAAAGCTGCCGAGCGCCGGCTCCGCCTTCATGGCCGCCTCGGCCTCGAAACGGATCTGCGTCCAGATCGGATCGACGACTTGGACCTTCGACGTGGCTGTTTTGGTATTCGACACAGGCTGCCTCTGGCTCGATATCGGATCTGCTGGCTGTCGTTTATGGCAGGCGATTAACTGTCCCGCCGCGGGCGGTCAATCGGCCCTACCGGCAAGATTATACACTTTCTGACCGCCGCGTGCATCTGCCGCCCTGAGGGCGGTTTGCTGCATCGTCAATTGCCAATTAAATGGCCATCCGAAGCGAAAGGACACCCCGTATATGGCAAATGCTGCTGAAGTCGCCAACCCGGCGTTGCGATATGCCAAAGATGGGGCGATTGCATGGATTACGGCCGATAATCCGGCCCGCATGAATGCTCTGACCGCAGCTATGTGGAAAGCGCTCCCCGAGGCCGTCGCAGCGGCGGTCGCCGACCCGGACGTCCGCGTCATCGTTCTGCGGGGCGCGGGAGAAAAGGCGTTCTCGGCCGGCGCCGATATCTCCGAGTTCGAAAGCGCCCGCACGGGGGACGCCGCGAAGACTTACGACGCGCTGAACGACGCGGCTTTCAACGCCTTGACCGGATGTCCGAAACCGACCATCGCCATGATCCACGGCTTCTGCCTCGGCGGCGGCCTAGGCCTTGCGCTCTGCTGCGATATGCGGATAGCCGACGACGCCAGCCAATATGCGATCCCGGCGGCGAAGCTCGGACTCGGTTACAATGCCCGCTGGGTGCGTCCGATTCTTGCCGCCGTTCCGGCTGCGCGGGCCAAGGAGCTGCTGTTCACCGGACGCCGTTTTCGTTCAGCCGACGCGGAAGCTATGGGCCTTGTTTCTCAACTCGTGCCCCAGGCGGATCTGGAGGCGACGGTCAGGGCGCTCGCGCTGGAAATCGCCGCGAACGCTCCATTGTCTGTTGCCGCCGCGAAGGCGGTGATCGACGAGATTTCGCGCCACCCGGAACATCCGGACATGGCAGCCCTCGATGCGGCCGTCATGGCGTGCTTCGCAAGCGAAGATTATGCTGAAGGCCGCCGCGCGTTTCTCGAAAAGCGCAAACCGGAATTCAAGGGCAAATGATGTCGATGATCCGCATTCAGCTTCGCTTGCTTCTCGGCGGCATTGCCATGGCCGCAAGCACGGTATCCGCCGTCGCGGGCAATAGCGCGGCGCTGCAGGCCTGCTATTCGCCAGCGGTGCTCGCCGGCGTGCAGGGCGAAGAAACTGTCGCGCGCGGCAACCGGACGTTCGATGCGCCGATCAAGCTCGGCGGCTTTACGCCCGCTGCTCCCGTCCCGGACGAACTTCGCGGCTCCATCCGCCGCGTCAACGTCCCCAAGGGCGAGAAGGTCATCGCGCTGACGTTCGATCTCTGCGAGCAGCGCGGCGAGGTCGCGGGCTATGACGGCCGTATCTTCGATTATCTCCGCCAGCAGGGCGCAAAAGCGACATTTTTCGCAGGCGGCAAGTGGATCGTTTCGCACCGCGCGCGCATCGAGCAGCTGATGACCGACCCGCTGTTCGAAGTCGGAAATCACACCGAAACACACGCCAACTTGCGCTTACTGACGCCGGAAGCCATCCGTCAGCAGGTACTGGCGCCTCAAAAAGCTTTCGAGGATGCCCGCGCCGATCTCGCGTCGAAGCAGTGCATCGCATCTTCGACAGAGGGCATGAGCGGAATTCCCGACCAGCCGAAGGTTTTCCGTTTTCCCTACGGAACGTGCAACGAAGCATCTCTTAAGGCCGTCAACGATGCCGGGATGCTCGCCATCCAGTGGGACGTCGCGACCGGCGACCCCGATCCCCATGAATCGGCGGAGCGCATCGCAGCCGCGATGGTGAACGAAGCGAAGCCCGGCTCGATCATCGTCAATCATGCGAACGGGCGCGGCTGGCATACGGCCGAGGCGCTGCTGATCGCGATCCCGAAGCTCAAGGCCAAAGGCTACAAGTTCGTGACCGTCAGCGAGCTGATGACGATGGGCAAGCCGGTCATCACGGCCGAGTGCTATGATCGCAAACCCGGCGACGTCAATCGATATGATTTCCTTGGCGCTCTTAAGCATCCGCTCAACGCCGCGTCCAAGGGCACCGCGAACGTTGTGTCGACGGCCGAACCGGGAGCAAAGCCAGCCGTCAAAAAGAAGCCCAAGGCGGCAGCGACGCCAACTGCCGCGAGCGGCAACTGACATGGCCGGCGATCCATCGGCCGACGCCGCAGACATCTCCTTTCGTCCGATGAGTGCGAAAAGCGCCGAAGCGCTTGGCGTCGCCCTCGCCGCTATCGATCCCTGGGCGCACTATCGCTACACCGCACAAGCACTGACGACGTTTTTGCGTGCTGAGGAAGACGACGCTCCGCGCGTGGAAATTCTGCTCGAAGGCGCGTCCGCGGGAGCCTTCAGCATCCGCCGCACATGGTTGCGAGGTCCATACCTCCAATTCCTGGGAATTCTTCCGTCCTTCCAAAAGAAGGGTATCGGCAATGCCGTGCTCTCGCGGTTCGAGGCGGAAGGACGGGGGGCCCAGGCTCGCAACATCTGGGTCAGTACTTCCGAATTTAACGTCGGCGCACTCGCGTTCTACGAGCGCTTCGGCTTCATCCGCGTCGCCACCCTCGATGCCCTGGTTGCAGAAGGCACCAACGAAATCCTTTTGCGAAAACGGCTAACGATTGATTGACGCCATCTCGGGCGCTTGCGTTGCATAGGCTTGCCGCGACGTTCGATGAATGGACCGTCGTTATTCCGTTCACATGCCTGCTTCCGGCCGGTGATCGACAGCCACTTCGGCGAAAAATCTTTGGATCGTTTTTGTGCGCTGCATCTGCTTTTTTCGGCGGGGCGCGGTCGTCATCAATGTTTCAACATCAGGAGCAATACGCGGCGGCAAGTGATAAAAATCGCGTATTTCATGCGCTTTTTTATCGTGTGCACGCAGTGCGCCAAGGAACGCCGCCGATCTCTCGGAGTTAGCTCTTTCGCGACTGCCGGAGAATTCACGAGCTGCGGATGGCCGGATGCCCCGCGACGCAAAATGCTTTTTTCTTGTCAGCCCGGACTGTCGCTGCGTAGCGTCCGTTCCGCGTTCCCAAGAGAGGAGCGACGGATTCGGAAACCTCTCGACCTCGGAGGTGTGACATGGATCTGCAGGGCTGGGGTCTGCAAGGCGGGCTTAACATTCTTGCGGTATTATTGTCGTTTGGATTCGTGACTTTGGTCGTGCTCGGGAGCTTTTGAGAGCGACCGTCTGGAGGAAACGCCTGAAACAGTAATCCCACGCGAGATGCTCCAAGGAGCCAACGAGACGAGGGACTATTTCTGGGATGTCTGGCGCGAGCCAAACGACCACGCGGCGCGGCTTCAATGAAGACCGCGCCGATTTTTTTGCCTGTCCGCGATGATAATCAGGCGGCGGCGCCGACAGAACCTGTACGTTCGTAGTTCAGCACCGGCGCCAGCCAGCGCTCCGCCTCTTCGACCGTCCAGCCCTTGCGCGCCGCATAATCCTCGACCTGATCGCGCTCGACCTTGCCGACGCCGAAGTAATGACTTTCCGGGTTCGCGAAGTAGAGACCGGAAACCGAAGCGCCGGGCCACATGGCATAGCTTTCCGTCAGCGTAATGCCCGTTTCCTTTTCGACGTCCATCAGAGTCCAGAGCGTTGCCTTCTCTGAGTGATCGGGTTGTGCCGGATAGCCGGCTGCGGGGCGGATGCCTTGATACTTTTCGAGGATCAGATCCTCGTTCGAAAGCGTCTCGCTCTTGGCATAGCCCCAGAGTTCCCGACGCACCTTCGCGTGCATCGCTTCCGCAAACGCTTCTGCAAGGCGGTCGCACAAGGCCTTCGCCATGATGCGCTCATAGTCGTCGGTCTTCTTCACATGGCGCTCGATTGCCTCTTCTTCGCCGAGACCCGCGGTGACAGCGAAGCCGCCGATATAGTCGGCGAGGCCGCTCTCCTTCGGCGCAATGAAGTCGGACAACGCCGTGTGCGCACGATTGCGCGACGGATCCCGCGCGATCTGCTGGCGCAGCGTATGCAGCGTCGCGATTTGAGATTGGCGCGCGTCGTCCTGATAAAGCGCGATGTCGTCGCCGACGCAGTTCGCGGGCCAGAAGCCGACGACGGCGGACGCCGATACCCATTTTTCGGCGACGATACGTTTCAACAGCGCCTGCGCATCATCGAATAGCTTCTTAGCTTCCGCGCCGACCTTGTTGTCCGTTAGAATCTGCGGATAGCGACCCGCCAGTTCCCACGTCTGGAAGAAGGGCGTCCAATCGATATACGGCACAAGCGACGCCAGCGGATAATTTGCGAACGTACGCGCGCCGAGGTAGCTCGGCTTCACGGGCTTGTATGTCTGCCAATCGATCTTGAACCGGTTGTCACGCGCGGCCTTCAGCGTGATGCGCTGCTTGCGCGCTTCATTCGCGAGATGCGCCTCGCGAACTTTGGCGTATTCCGTTTTGATATTCTGGACGAACGGCGTCCTCTCGGTCTCCGACAGCAGGTTCGAGACGACGCCCACCGCGCGGCTGGCGTCGAGCACGTAGACGGCCTGTCCTCGGTGGTAGTTCGGATTGATCTTGACCGCCGTGTGCACCTTGCTCGTCGTCGCTCCGCCAATCAGAAGCGGCACGGAAAAACCTTCGCGCTCCATTTCGGCCGCGACGAAGCACATTTCGTCGAGCGATGGCGTGATGAGGCCGGAAAGGCCGATCATATCGACCTTTTCTCGCTTCGCCGTCTCGAGGATCTTCGCCGCAGGCACCATGACGCCTAGGTCGATCACCTCGTAGTTGTTGCACTGAAGAACGACGCCGACGATGTTCTTACCGATGTCGTGGACGTCGCCTTTCACCGTCGCCATCAGGATCTTACCGGCCGCTGGCATCGCCTCGAGACCGGACGCCTTCTTCTCCTCTTCGAGGAAGGGCTGGAGATAGGCGACCGCCTGCTTCATGACGCGTGCAGACTTCACGACCTGCGGCAGGAACATCTTGCCAGCACCGAATAGGTCGCCCACCACGTTCATGCCCGCCATCAGCGGACCTTCGATGACGTGCAGCGGCTTGGCGGCCTTGGCGCGCGCTTCTTCCGTATCGATCTCGATGAAGTCGGTGATGCCGTGCACCAGCGCGTGGGTGAGGCGCGCCTCGACCGGCGCCTCGCGCCAGGACAGGTCTTTTTCTTTTGCCTTCGCACCCGATCCGTCGCCCTTGAACTTGGGTGCGGCTTCGAGCAGGCGATCCGTCGCGTCTGGACGACGATTGAGGATGACGTCTTCGCACAGTTCGCGGAGCTCGGCTGGAATGTCGTCATAGACCGTCAGCTGCCCGGCGTTGACGATGCCCATGTCCATGCCCGCTTGGATGGCATAGTAGAGAAACACCGAGTGCATCGCTTGGCGCACCGGCTCGTTGCCGCGGAATGCGAACGACAGGTTCGAAACGCCACCGGAAATATGCGTCAACGGCATCTTTTCTTTGATTTGCCGCGTCGCCTCGATGAAGGCGATGCCGTAGCCGTTGTGCTCTTCGATGCCGGTCGCGACTGCGAAGATATTCGGATCGAAGATGATGTCTTCCGGCGGGAAACCAACTTTTTCCGTCAGGATTTTGTATGCGCGTTCGCAGATCGAAACCTTGCGTTCGACGGTGTCGGCCTGGCCCGCTTCGTCGAAGGCCATCACGACGACCGCCGCGCCATAGCGCAAGACTTTGCGAGCATGTTCGAGAAACGGCCCCTCGCCTTCCTTCAGCGAGATCGAGTTGACGATCGGTTTGCCCTGCACGCACTTGAGGCCTGCCTCGATGACGCTCCATTTTGAGCTGTCGATCATGACCGGCACGCGGCTGATGTCGGGCTCGGAGGCGATGAGGTTCATGAAGGTTTCCATCGCCTTCTCTGAATCGAGCAAGCCTTCGTCCATATTGACGTCGATGACCTGCGCCCCCGACTCGACCTGCTGACGAGCGACCGCAAGCGCACCCGCATAATCATTCTGTTCGATCAGCTTGCGAAACTTCGCTGAACCAGTGACGTTCGTGCGTTCACCGACATTGATGAACGATTGTGCTGCAGAGGATGTCATCAACTGAATCCGATCTGAATTTACGAAAACCAGGACGGCCGACATGTCTTCAGGCGAAGGCAAGCCAACCCTTGATAGCTAATCCGCGAAAAAAGGGCGTCACGCGCGAGAAACCTGCTTCCGCGAGCAACGCTTCTTCGCGCTGTTCAGAGACGACCGCGACTTTCTTGAAGTTTTCCGCGTTGCTTTCGGCAACCTCTGCGGCAACGCCATTGCGGATAGAGTGACGCTTCCAGATGCGCCGCAGAAGCTCGGTCCGATCCTCACCCGCGACGCCCACACCGTCGACAATCGCGAGCGGCGCGCCCGGCTTCAGGCGCGTGTGGATGGCCTTGAAGAAAGCGAGCTTGGCGCCGTCGTCCGGGACGAAATGAGCAGTGAGGATGCACGTGGCGGCGTCGAAATCCTTGTCGTCGAGTTTGTCGATCGTCGTCGCGTGAACTTGGCTGCGGGCACCAACCGGCGTTTCGCCAAGGCGCTTGCGGGCCAATTCCACCATGGGCTCATACGTGTCGACGCCGACGAACGACCAGTTCGGATTGTTAAAACCCAGACGCAGGATTTCCTCACCGCCACCGGCTCCGGCGACCAGAATCCTGGACGGAGTTTGCGGGAGCAGCTCGAGAAACGCCGATTCCACAATGACGAAAATTGCCTGCCTGCCAGGGATGAATTGCTCGGCCAGCCGCGCGTAATCATCCAGAGCGGGAAGTTTCTGGTCCTCGAATTTCAACGCCGCCATTGCATCACCCATGGATGAACGGTTCGAGGCCGGAGAGCCGGAGGCGCGGTTCGACCTTCGTGATCGCGCGCGGCTTGTAGCCTTTGGCGTGACCTGCGATGTGCGCGATGTGATCGGGCGTCGAGCCGCAGCAGCCGCCGACGACATTGATCAGTCCGTCCGCGAGCCAGGGCTCGATCTTGCATGCCATGTCATCCGGGGTCTCGTCGTATTCGCCCATCGCGTTCGGAAGCCCGGCGTTGGGATAAGCCGAGATCCGAACATCCGCGACATGCGAAAGCTCGGCGATGTACGGGCGCATAAGTTCAGCCCCGAGCGCGCAATTCAATCCGATCGAGAACGGTCTCAGATGGCGCATCGAATACCAGAAGGCTTCCGCCGTCTGCCCCGAGAGCGTACGGCCGGAGCGGTCGGTGATCGTGCCGGAGATCATGACCGGCAGTTCGAGATCTTTCTCCTCGAAGACTTCGAGCGTCGCGAAGCCAGCGGCTTTCGCGTTCAAGGTGTCGAAGATCGTTTCGATCAGAATGATATCCGAGCCGCCGTCGATCAGTCCGCGCACCTGCTCTTTATAGGCGTCGCGCAGCTCGTCGAAATTGACGTTCCGGAAGCCCGGATTGTTGACGTCCGGCGAGATCGATGCGGTTCGATTGGTGGGACCGACGGCGCCCGCAACGAAGCGCGGTTTTTCCGGCGTCTTCTTGGTCCACTCGTCCGCGGCGCTACGTGCGAGCTTCGCCGCAGCGACGTTCATCTCGTAGCCGAGTTCCTCCATGTGATAGTCGGCGAGCGAGATGCGCTGCGCGTTGAAGGTGTTCGTCTCGATGATGTCAGCGCCGGCTTCGAGATACTGGCCGTGAATTTCCTGGATGATCGCGGGCTGGGTCAGCACGAGAAGATCGTTGTTGCCTTTGATGTCCTTGGAATGATCCGCGAAGCGCTCGCCGCGATAATGATCCTCGCCGAGCTTATAGCGTTGGATCATCGTGCCCATGGCGCCGTCGATGATCAGAATGCGCTCGCTTGCGGCCTTTTCCAGCGCGGCCCAACTCGGTTTCCGTCTCATATGAACGCCTCGATTTTTTGATGTCGTTACGCTGCGTTGGCGTTTGCGGCACGTGCCGGGCGCAGCCCGAGCAGATGGCAAATCGCATACACGAGATCAGCGCGGTTCAGAGTGTAGAAGTGAAACTTCTTGATGCCCTCGTCGACGAGATCCATCACCTGTTCGGTGGTGACGGCGGCAGCCACGAGATGCGTCGTCGCGCTGTCGTCTTCAAGGCCTTCAAAGCGCCGGGCAAGCCATGACGGCACGCTCGCACCCGCCCGCTTTGCAAAACCCGCAACCTGCTTGAAGTTGTGGATCGGAACGACGCCGGGAGAGATCGGCACCCAGATGCCGGCCGCCCGCGCGCGTTCGAGATAGCGCAAGAAATATGCATTATCGAAGCCGAACTGCGTGATGATGCGGTCGGCTCCGGCATCGACCTTCGCCTTGAGATTTTCGATATCGGCTTCGAGCGAAGGGCTATCGGGATGCTTCTCCGGATATCCAGCAACTGAAATTTCGAAATCGCCGATGCGCTTCAGCCCGGCGACGAGATCGGCGGCGTTCTGGTAGCCGTCGGGATGCGGCTCATACTTCGCACCGGCGCCATGAACAGGATCGCCGCGAAGAGCTACGATATGGCGGACGCCTTCATTCCAATACTGGCGCGCAACGGCATCCACCTCGTCCTTCGTCGCATCGACGCACGTCAAATGAGCGGCAGGCTTCAATTCCGTTTCCGTCAGAAGGCGCGTGACGGTGGCGTGCGTACGCTCGCGCGTCGAACCGCCCGCGCCATAGGTCACGGAAACGAACTCGGGGCGCAGCGGCGCGAGACGCGAGATCGCCGACCACAGCGTCTCCTCCATCTTTTCCGTCTTCGGCGGAAAGAACTCGAAGCTGACAAGGATATCTCCCGATCCGAGCAGCTTGCTTTTGCGTTCGTTGTTTTGTGCCATCAGCGTGCTCCCTCCCGCGCGTCGTTTGCAGACACGCTTATTTTCGTAAGCGGCATTTGGCTGACCGGGCGTTCGGCCAGCCAGATCGTCACCGTCAACATATCTTCGCGGCCATCCGCCTTCGGCGTCAGATCTTCGACCGCCTTCGGGACAAGGCCTGCGTCTTTCAGCCAGCCGGCCACCTGCTCGTGCGTAAAGCCCAGCCGCTCATGTGCTTCGCGCGAACGCAGGAATTCGAGTTCATGCGGCGCGAAATCGACGATCAAAAGTCTTCCACCTGGCGCCAGGACGCGCGCGGCTTCGCGGATCGCGAGCGCCGGGTCCGACAGAAAGTGCAAGACCTGATGCATCACCACGGCGTCGGCCTGCTGGTCCGCCAGAGAGAGCGAATAGAGATCGCCATGGCGCACCTGCGCCTTGCCGCATCCTTTCGCATTCAAATTGGCGCGGGCGTACGTCAACATGGTCTGATTGACGTCTAGGCCGAGCCCTCGTTCGAAGCGGTCTGCGAAAAGCTCCAGCGTTCGCCCGGTACCTGTGCCGAGGTCGACGAAGAAATCGAATGGTCCCTCGCCGATGGCACGGCGCATCGCGGCTTCGACATCGTTTTCAGCAATGTGCAGCGCGCGGATGCGATCCCAGTCGGCGGCGTGCTCCTCGAAAAAGGTCTGAGCAACGCCCTCACGTTCCCGCTTCAGCGTTTCAGCGCGCTCGCGGTCACGGCGAACCGAAGCCTCGGAGGGATCGACATCCGACACGAGGCGCAAAGCTAAGCGGCCGCCCGCCTGACGGTCCGAGATATGAAAATAGACCCAGCTGCCATCCCGGAAGCGCTCGACCAACCCGGCTTCGCAGAGAAGCTTCATGTGCCGGCTGATGCGCGGCTGGCTCTGCCCGAGGATCAACGTCAGATCCTTGACGTTCAATTCGCCCCCAGCAAGCAGCAGGAGGATGCGCAAACGCGTCGGCTCAGCGGCCGCCTTCAGCGCCGCCACCAGATCTCCGGTTCGCATATCTCCGAGCTTGGACATGCGACGCAACATATAAAGATATGTTTATATGTCAAGTGGGGCGGACGGAATTCCTTTAGCGGCGACACGATGGTTAACCGGCTTTTAGCGAACTTTACCATAAGGTCTTGCCCACATAATCGCTCGGGGATTGAGTGGCGTCATGCAGCGTCGGAGTTTCGAAGTCATTGAAGTTTCCGGGGATCCGGACCGCCTTCCAATCACCATCCGGCAAACCAACTCGAAACTCGCCAAGATACCCGGCCTCCTCCTGATGACGGTGCTGGCGGCTGCAATCGTCCTGCCGCAGCTTGGCTTCGCGATCTACGCATTGACCTCACCCGATGTCCGCAATGCCCTTGCTCGACACCCCGTGATCGCGGTCGAGCTTTCGCTCGCGCTCATCTTTTGGATCGGCCTGATCATTTGGCCGCTCCGTAACATCTTGATCGCGCTCATTTCCGACCGTTTCGTCGATATCCGGGACGGGGAAGTTAAAGTTGTCGATCGGACCCCGTTTTCGACCACGCTATGGCAAATGCCGCTCGCCAGCTTCGAAGGCGTGGCGCTCCACAACCGCTCGTCGCTGTCGGGCGTGCGGCAGGAGGCCGTTTTGGTCCACCCCAATCGTCACCGCAGCATCATCGTGATGGCGGCGGAGCGGATTGGGTCGCAGGAATTGGACAGTCTTTGCGGCATGTTGAGCCTCCCGGCAGTTCCGGCAGGCCTGCTCTACGATTTGGGCGATAAGCCTCGTCAAAGTCAAAATGCTGTGGCCGCATAGCCATTCGGCATTGTTTTGACGCGATTGTTGCCTCTCTAGCGCAACGAGAGACTTGTTTCAGTTTGGACACGGTAGCAGAATCTGGGTTGGGCCACCTACCGTTTCGAGATCGATTAGGGGACGAAGAATGCGAGGGTTTGACATGGGGTGGGCAATTTCGGCGCGACTTCGCTCGGCTGGCTGGCTGATGATTTTAATCGCGACGTTCGCCGGTATCGGCAGCGTCGGCGCACGCGCGGAAACGCCCGCGGTTTACATGCAGCGCGTGCAAAACGAGCTGATGTACGCGCAGCGTCAGGGTGGCATCTCCGCTTACGCCAACGTGCTGCGCAGGCACATGGATGTCCAGAATATCGGCTTGACCGCACTTGGCCCGCACGCGCGGACGCTGCCTAAGACCGATCGTCCGGCGTATTACAACGGCATGATCAACTTCATTGCCAAATATGCCGCCAAGGAAGGGCCGAAGTACATCGTCACCAAAGCGGTCGTCACGGGCCAGGGCGCTGGCGACGCGGGCGGTACGAACGTCGATACGCACATCACACTGGCCGATGGCTCGGGTTACGATATCCGCTGGCTCGTGATGAAGACGAGCGAGGGCTACAAGGTGCGCGATGCCCAGGTGGTCGGCTTCTGGATGACGTCATTCCTCGACGACCTCTTCCAGAACTACATCACCGAGAATGGCAATAATCCTCGGGCGCTGGTTTTGGCTCTTAGCCGATAAGGCCGTTTTAACCTCGCCCCAGAGAGTCCCAGGGCGAAACGTCCCGCTCGAAATGTGATTTTTTTGACGTCGCCCTTTGTGGGCGACGTCTTGCCATAGCCAGATCGCCCCTCTCGCCCCAATTACGTCCAGCTTTGCATCGACAAAGCGCCGCACCCTTGCATCGTTTGCGAGCATTGGGGAGCAAATTGGCCGCGCACGTTCTATATAAAACGCGTGCCGGATTTTTGGGTGGGGATCGGAGAGGGGTAAATGATCTTTTCAAAGCTGCGTACTACGCCGGGAATGGCGTTCGCCTTTGCTATCGTCTTGGCGTTCGCGTCACAGACAGTTCCGGTATCAAGCCAGGAACAGCAACCGCCTGCTTCCGAAGGCGAGCAGGCCGCTCCTCCCGCCGCTGAAGGCACCGGCGAGCCTGCCGCGCCCGAAGCTCCCGCTCAAGATGGTGCGATGGCACCCAGCGCTGAACCCTCGCAAGAGACTGGCGGAGCGCCCGCAGGCGAAGGTTCGGCTGAAGCACCCCCCGTTCACTCCGATGCGCCCGCCGCAGCTGCTGAGCCCGCACCGTCGGAAGGCTCAGGCGGCGCCGCGGTCAACGCCAGCCAGATTCAGATCGGCGCGGCGGTGTTCGGTTCTGATGGCGCAAAGATCGGCGAGATCAACGGCGTCAAGTCGGACGACAGTGGCAAGGTGCAGGAAATTCTCGTCACCAACGGCATGCCCGCCGGCATCAATGCCAAAGTGTTCGAGATCTCGGCCGACAAAATCACGAGCGTCGGGGACGGCGTGAAGCTGTCGCTCAGCTCGGAAGAAGCCAAGCAGCTCCCGATCGTAGACAAGAGCAGCGGCTGATATTCAGCACACGGCGTTCATTTGAGCCGCGCTTGCCGAAGCGCGGCTCTTTTCATTTCCATTTTACCGAACCGGCAACGTAGCATCCTGGCCCAAGTCGGAACGGTCCATATAGACCGCTCTGGAAACGAACGCGCGTTAACACGCCCGGAGTCATGAGCTGATGATGCCCAAAGCAATCCGCCATTCAGCGATCGTCTCGACAATCATCGCGATCGCCCTTCTCCTGGCCCCAGCGCGAAGCTGGGCCGACGCGGCGATCGATACGAGCAAGCTTCCGCGCGTCTCCGGCACCAAGGAAATCTACGCGAGTCCGCAATCAACGATCTTCACCGCGCCAACGCCCGTCGCCGACACCGCCGCCAATACGCTCAAGGCGTTGAACGCCGAAGGCTGGCAGCAATACGATCGCATCTCCGCCAGCACCCCGGAGAACGCCAGCATGGTGATCGCGTCCCTCAAGAAAGGCGCACAGGGACTGTCTGTTTTCATCAATGTGGCCCCTGCGCAAAACAACGCGACGAGCGTCACTTACTCACTCGTTCCGCTAACCAACGATCTGCCTTTTCCAAGCACTGCTTCTGACATCAAGTTCGATCCTGAGACCCCTCACCTCAAGTGCACGACGACGGATAGCGTCGAAGCTGTCTCGGAATTCTTCCGAAGCGAGTTGATCTCGCGCGGCTGGTCTCCTTGGTCGAAGGAAGACGGCACTACAGCCGCGTATGCCGACCGCAAGACGCCGAACGGGCTCTATGCCTATTACGTCCGCGACAACAAGAAACCGCTCATCCTGACCCTGCAAAAGTCGGACGACGGCAAAACCACGGTCAATCTCGAGGCCATCCCGCCCGATCTCATCGTTGCCGCCAAGAAGATCGAGGAACCAAAACCCGAAGCCGCTACAGCGCCCGAAGCCAAACCCGCGGATAAGGCGCCGGACGCCTTCGACGATCTGACCAACGACATCATGAACCAGGTCAGGAAGGCGACCAGCGATGCCCTCGCGGGCAGGTCGCCCGCGCCGCCGAAGTCCGAACAATCCGATCAGCCACCGCAAGCGCCGCTCACCGCGCTTGCTGACAATAGTGTTCCTATCCCGCTTCCATCGAACGCGGAAAATGTCGCTTACGACGCCGGCGCCGCCAATCTGGATTTCAACGTTTCATCAAACGTCGCCGCCGTTGTGGCGTTCTACAGGGCGACAATGCCGCCGCTCGGCTGGACGGAGCGCAAGACGGTCATCAATCAACCCAACATGGTCGCCCTCGAGTTCCATAAAGGCGAACAGGAGGTCTCTCTCACGGTCATGAAGATGGGAACGTCCGTCAACGTGACAGCCACCGGCTCAGCGCTCGAAAATCGGACGGCCGCATCTGCCGAAAGTACGCAACCCGCGCCCAGCGGCGACAGCGAAACCACACAGGCCCTCGAACTCGACGATGCCGGCGGTCTCCCGATCCCAAAGCCCCACTCCTTGATCGGTAGTGAGAAGTCGATGTTCCGACGCGGTGCCAACGGCAGCGTTCCCGCGAAACTCACTGACGTCGTCGAATTCTATCGCGTTGAGCTGGCCAAGCGCGGATGGCAGGAAGACACGGCTAAGGCGATCATCAAGCCGGACGCCGCCGAATTCTTCTATACGACGCCTGACGGCCCAGCGGTTCTGAAGCTCGGCCGCGGGAATGGCGAGACAAGCATTCTACTCTCTGTCCGCGAAACCGAGGCGGCGAAAAAATCCGGATTGATGCCGAAATCCGGCCAAACGAAGCTTCTCTTCGGCAATATCCTGGATTCCACCGCGACGGTTGCCATCGCAGGCAAGACCTTCAAGATTCCCGGCGGCGCGGGGAGCAAGGGTCCCGACGGTCCAATGCTCGAAGTCGCTCCCGGCAAGTATCCGTTCAGTCTCAAAGGCTCCAAAGCGCCAATGGCCAACGATACCATTGAGGTCGCCGCCGACGAGATCTGGGGTCTCATGATTGGGCCGGGCGGCGTTCTGCCGATACAGATGTACTGACAGGAAGCCGCGCATTTTTGACTGCGGCTTCCGTCTCTCCTTCGTCCGATCCCCACCTTCGCGGGGAGGCCGGAAGCCGCGTTGTCCGCCTTCTATCGCTCGAAGCGCTTGTACTTGATCCGATGCGGCTCGACGGCCTGGTCGCCTAGGCGGCGTTTCTTGTCTTCTTCGTAGTCGGCGAAGTTGCCTTCGAACCATTCGACGTGGCTATCGCCCTCGAAGGCGAGGATGTGCGTCGCGAGGCGATCGAGGAAGAAGCGATCATGCGAGATCACCACGGCGCAGCCGGGGAAATCTTCCAGCGCCGCTTCGAGTGCGCCGAGCGTTTCGGTATCGAGATCGTTCGTCGGCTCGTCGAGAAGCAGCAGGTTGCCGCCTTCTTTCAGAAGCTTGGCGAGATGCACGCGGTTGCGCTCACCGCCTGACAGCAATCCAACCTTCTTCTGCTGGTCAGCGCCCTTGAAGTTGAACCAGCCGCAATAGGCGCGGCTCGGAACTTCCTTTTTGCCGCCGAGGAGCATCTGGTCGAGACCGCCGGAGATCTCTTCCCAAACGGTTTTCTTGTCGTCCAAGTGCGTGCGGGACTGATCGACGTAGGCGATCTTGACGGTTTCGCCGAGACGGATGCTGCCTTTGTCCGGCTTTTCCGCCCCAGTCAGCATCTTGAACAGCGTCGTCTTACCCGCGCCGTTCGGACCGATCACGCCGACGATGCCGCCAGGCGGCAGCTTGAACGAAAGATCGTCGATCAGCAGCCGGTCGCCGAACGCTTTTGTCAGACCCTCGGTCTCGATGACGACGCCGCCGAGGCGCGGCCCGGTCGCGATCTGGATCGAGGCGCGGCCATTCTCCTCGCGGCCTGCTTCGTCCGCGAGCTTCTCATAGGCCGTGATGCGCGCCTTGGATTTCGCCTGACGTGCCTTCGGCGATGAACGGATCCATTCGAGTTCGCGCGAGAGAGCCTTCTGCTTGCTCTCTTCCTGGGCTTTTTCGGTAGCTTCGCGCTTGGCTTTCTGTTCGAGCCAATCGGAATAGTTGCCCTTCCACGGCACGCCCTGCCCGCGATCGAGTTCGAGCGTCCATTCGGTGATGTTGTCGAGGAAGTAGCGGTCATGGGTGACGAGGATCACGCAGCCCGTGTATTCCTTGAGGTAACGCTCGAGCCACGCAACGCTTTCTGCGTCGAGATGGTTGGTCGGCTCGTCGAGCAGCAGAATGTCCGGCTTCGACAACAGAAGCTTCGTCAGCGCCACGCGGCGCTTCTCGCCGCCCGAGAGTTTCGTGACGTCGGCGTCTCCCGGCGGCGAGCGCAATGCATCGAGCGCCTGCTCGACCTGAGCATCGAGATCCCAGAGGTCCTGGGCGTCGATCTGGTCCTGCAGGGCCGTCATCTCGTCGGCCGTCTCTTCCGAGTAATTGGAGGCGATCTCGTTGTATCGGTCGACGATGGCCTTTTTCTCCGCCACGCCTTCCATGGCGTTGCCGAGCACATCCTTATCGGGATTGAGTTCCGGTTCCTGCGGAAGATAGCCGACCTTGATGCCCTCGGCCGGCCGCGCCTCGCCGATATAGTCGTCGACGACGCCCGCCATGATTTTGAGCAGCGTCGATTTACCGGCGCCGTTGAGGCCGACGACGCCGATCTTGGCACCCGGCAGGAACGACAGCGAAATGTCCTTCAGCACCTGCTTTCCGCCCGGGTAGGCCTTGGAAAGCTTATGCATGTGATAAACGTATTGATGTGCAGCCATACGCGGCGCCTCTATGCCTTGAAGTCGAGGGATTTGATCGGCCTTCTAGCCGATTGCGTCGGCTTGCTCAATTATATCATTGCGCCCATGCGCGACGTGCCGCGGGCGGGGTACCCCCGTAATATAGGAACAAACTGCTAAGGAACGAACGGGATGGCGGGACAACCCCCTGAAAATGGCAACGGCCCCGAGAATGGGAAAGCGCCGAAGCCGAAATTCTTCTGCACCTTGACGGGCAAAGAGTACTCACGTGGCAATGTGGTGAATCTCGCTACCGTCATGCCATCGCTGGTCGAGCGTATACGCAAAGACTATCCGGACGTAAAAGACGACGCCTTCGTTTCGCGCAAGGAACTCGACCGCTATCGCACGCTCTATGTGACAGAGCTGCTTCGCGAAGAGTCCGGTGACGTCAGCGAGATCGAGAAGCAAGTCGCGGAAAGCCTTGCGACGCACGAAACGCTCGCCGAGAACGTCGAAGAGGAATTTTCTTCCAAGCGCTCGCTGGGAGAGATCTTGTCGGACGGTTTGGCGCAGTTCGGCGGCAGCTGGACGTTTCTGATCGTGTTCGGGGCGTTCCTAGCCGTATGGATGCTTTTCAATTCATACCAGGCGGGCGCCGCATTCGATCCCTATCCCTACATTCTGCTCAATCTCATCCTGTCAACCATTGCGGCCGTCCAGGCTCCGATCATCATGATGAGCCAGCGGCGACAAGAAGAGAAAGATCGGATGCGGTCGCTCAATGACTATCGGGTCAATCTCAAGGCTGAGCTGGAAATCCGGCACCTGCACGAAAAGATGGACCATCTGATCAACAAGCAGTGGCAACGGCTGGCTGAAATACAGTCGTTGCAGCTCGACAAGATGGCGGAGCGGAGGAAGTGATCTTTCGTTTGTGCCCGGTGCCTCTCATCGTGAAGCAGGCTGCCGGGCACAACGAAAATTTCACCATGCCGGGTTCTTCACGCCCGTGAAGAAAAAGACGCCAAGACCGATCGTGAAGACGAGCCAGCCCCACAACACATGCTCGACATAGACCGCCCAGAACGACCGCGTGCGCTCGTAGCGCCACGCCAGCAGCAGTCCGACGACGAACGTTCCCCCTACTGCGATCCAGTTCCGAAAAAGAATGTGGCCGAAAGCGAAGACCAAGGCATTGGCGAGGATCAGGCTCCAGGCCGATCCGAATAGAACGCCGTAGCGATGGAAGAAAAAGACGCGATACGCGAACTCCTGCGCCAGCACCGACGTGAACGGATAGAGCGTCATGATCTTGAGCCAAAGGCCCGGACGCTCGGCGGCGAGCGCAAAAAGCCGCTCCGGCATCGCGACCGCGACAAGCGCCGCGACCACCGCACTGCCCGCTACGAAAGTGCCCAGGATCGAAATCATCGTCGCCCTATCGGGCAAGCGCCCCAGCTCTTTTTTCAAGCTGAAGCTGCGATCGAAATAGAGAAATACTGCGAAGGCCAGAAGCACGGGCGGCAGAGCGTAGAAGAGCGGCACCCGATAATCGAAAACTGCGATGCGCATCGCCATCGGCAACGCGATGTAGACGAGCGCGAATTCTGCCCAAAGCCGCAGACGGCGCGCTTCGGAGACCGTCCTATCCGCCAGGGCATCATCGCACGTTCCCTCCGCCGCGAATTTTCGCTGCGAAGCCACGACGTCCTTGGACGAGAATGATGCCGTCATCGGATCTCCGGCCTACGTTTGCCCCACTAAACCCTGTCACCGTTGACGAAACCGGGAAGGAACTCCGCGCGCTTCAGCCACCGTCTGCGGATTTCCGCGGCGATCGTTTCAGCCGAATGGAGCGGCGCGTAACTCCACGACGAAAGCGGTTCGCCCGGCGTCGGCAGTGGCCGCGTCGCGCCATAGTCCGCGAGCGCCGAGTGGAAGCGATCGAACTTCGGGCTGCCGCCGGATGGTGCGAACAGGAAGATCGGTCGTCCGGTTGCAGCAGCTTCGCACGTCATGCTGACGCTATCAGCGGTGATGACGAAGGCGTCCGCGTGCGCGAGAAAATCCGCGTAAGGATTCTGGCCGTCGCCGTCCCAAAGGATCGCCGGCTTGCCGTCGACGGCACTCTTGAGGCGCGAGGCAAGTTGCGCGGGCGTCCGCCGCGATGTCGTGATCATGAGCCCTGCACCGCTGTCCGCGAGCGCCCGAAGCGACGCGACGAGGCGCTCTTCATCCGCGTCCGAATAGCGGTAGTCGCCGTTCGGGCCGCCAATCAGGCAGGCGATGCGCGGTTGCGGCAAGGCGGCGATGGCTGGTGGAATGTCGGCTCTCAGAGCCGCGAGACGCTGCGCAGAAAACCGATGCGGCGCCGTCAGCGTCGTGACGACGTTCGGGCCGCGGCGATGATCGTGCTGCGGTACCCAGATGAGATCGGCGCTGCCCGGCGCGGTCTTAGGGTCCATCAGAATGACTGTGTAGGTCTTCAATCCCGCTTGCCGCCTCAGCGCACGGATATAGGGGATCGTCGTCCGCCCCGTCGCGAAGGCGAACTCAGGCCAGGGTGGCGTGGGCGTCTCTGCCGACGGCAGCGGGCCCCACGGCGCCATAAGCTTGTATAGGCCGGAAAGCTTGGCCCGCTTGACCTCGGCCTTCAATCCCAATGCTTCGACGACGCCGAAGCACTGGGCTTCGTGCCCCGCCTTGCCATCGGAAAAAATCCAAGCCGAGCGTCCTTCGATCAGCCCGGGAGCGGGGTTCGCGCGTTTCATGTCCGGCAAATGGTGGTCCCTTTTCGCGGCGATATCGAGGACATGGGAAATTCGCTTTAAAGGAAACATGCGAAAACTTTGCGCACCCAGCGACATTCCTGATATTACTCTAACTCTGCGGCGGCGACACGGTCCATGGCAATAGAGCTCGACGAAACGGATTGGCGGATTTTACGCGAACTGCAGGCCGACGGCCGGATGACCAATATCGCGCTCGCCAATCGCATCGGCCTTTCGGCGCCACCCTGCTTGCGCCGCGTTCGCGCCCTCGAAGAAGCCGGTCTCATTACGCGCTATACGGCGCTCGTCGATGAAGTGCGCCTCGGCTATGCCTTGACGGCGTTCGCCATGGTCCGCCTGCACAATCAAGCGGAATCGGATCTTCGCACTTTCGAAAACCGCATCCTCGGCTGGCCCCTCGTCCGAGAGGCCTACATGCTCTCCGGCGAGAGCGACTTTATATTGAAATGCATCGCCCGCGATCTGCAACGATTTCAAAGCTTCGTACTTGAGGAATTGACGGCCGCGCCCAATGTGGCGAGCGTGAAAACCTACCTCACAATCCGGAGAGCCAAGCGCGAACCCGGCGTGCCAATCACCGTTGCGGGTCCAGACAATAGTTAAGCGCCGAACGCAAAATTTGGAGGGTCGATGAAAACCTTGTCTGAATTGGCAGCTCTGACGGTAAAGGCCGCTCTTCTATCGATTATCCCGGACGTATCGCTCGCCATTGCGGCGACCTCCGACGACCTGTTCGACAGCTACTTCGCGAACGTGCTCGACGGGCCGCCCTGCTTCGCCCGGACCTACGACGAAACACAGCTCAAGGACCACCCTGCCCGACGCGTGCGGGAAATCGAAATCAATCTCTCGAAAACCAATTCCGACGGCACGCCCAATTCGCCGGATCGCTTTCAAGTGGGCTTCGCGCTGATGTTGACGGCGGCGCCGGACTGGGTCGGGCAGACGGCGAGCTGCAAGACCGAGGATGCAAATTTCCAGTGCTATCTCGAAGGCGACGGCGGCATGTTCAGCCTGACGCCACAAAAAGACGGCGCACTTCGCCTCGAAACGGGAGATGAAGGGATTACGCTGGATGGCGGAGACAAGGAGGTCGATCTATCCGGCAAAGAGCCAGACGACCGCGTTTTCGACCTCGTTCCTTCGAAGGCCGAATGCCAATCTGCGGCGGCCTTTTTTGAAGGCGGCAATGACTAGCCGCCTTCGAAGTCGCTTACAGAGCGAAAATCGCTCAGCCCCACTTCACCTGCAGAACTTCTAGCGTCCGCGTGCCTTTCGGCGTCGTGACATCGACGCTCTCGCCCTTGGATTTTCCGATCAGTGCACGCGCAATCGGCGACGAGATCGAAATCTTGCGGTCGCGCAAGTTTGCCTCGGTGTCACCGACAATCGTGTACGTGACTTTCTCGCCGGAATCTTCGTCTTCCAGCGTCACCGTCGCACCGAACTTGATCGTCTCGCCAGAGAGCTTCGTGACGTCGATGATCTCCGCACGGTTGATCTTGTCCTCGATCTCCGCGACGCGCGCTTCGTTGAGGCCCTGCTGCTCCTTGGCGGCGTGATACTCGGCGTTCTCCGATAGGTCGCCGTGGGCACGAGCCTCGGAGATCGCCGCGATGATCCGCGGGCGTTCGACGGCTTTGAGCCGTTGTAGCTCCTCTTCGAGGTTCTTGTAGCCATCGACCGTCATCGGCACCCGTTCCATCATGATCTCCAAGTCTTCGAACGGCTCAATCAATTGCGGGGGAGACCCCCGACACACGGTAACAACAAGATTGGCAAACAGGAAAGCGGCGAAGGGCACCCGCTTTTCAGCGGGCCCTAGCCACCTGGTTGAACGGCCTAGCGATGCGAGAAAGCCTGCAACGGCGCCACTTCCAGCGTGTCCGATGCGAATGCTTTAATGGCTCGTGTAACCGCCACCGCCCCCGCTAATGTTGTATAGTAGGGAACATGGTGAAGCAAGGCCGTGCGCCGGATGTCCTTGCTGTCGCTCAGGGCCTTTGAACCCTCGGTTGTATTGAACACGAGGTGAATATCCCCGTTTTTGATGGCGTCTACGATGTGCGGACGCCCTTCAAGAACCTTGTTGATAGGTTCACAGGGGATGTCGTGGGCCTCGAGAAAACGCTTCGTGCCACGCGTGGCGACGATCTTGAATCCCATTGCCGCGAGTTCCTTAACCGGCGCTACGACGCGGGATTTATCGCTTTCCTTGACCGACACGAAAACCGTTCCCTTGGTGGGCAGTTTCAGGCCGGCGCCGAGCTGGCTCTTGCCGAAGGCCATAGCGAAATCGTGGTCGATGCCCATGACTTCGCCCGTCGAACGCATCTCGGGTCCCAAAATGGGATCCACGCCGAGGAAGCGCGCGAACGGAAAGACGGCCTCCTTGACGGCGATATGCTCGAAGTCGGGCTTCTTCAAGTTGAACGACGCCAGCGGCTTGCCCGCCATCACTTCCGACGCGATCGCCGCGATTGGCAACCCGACGACCTTGGCGACGAACGGAACGGTGCGCGAGGCGCGCGGATTGACTTCAAGGATGAAGACCTGATCGTCCTTGATCGCAAACTGGACGTTCATGAGCCCGACGACGCGCAGCGCAAGCGCAAGCTCGCGTGTCTGACGCTCGAGTTCCGCGATGATGTCCGGCGAGAGCGAATGCGGCGGCAAGGAGCAAGCGCTGTCGCCCGAGTGAATGCCGGCTTCCTCGATATGCTCCATGATGCCGGCGATGAACGTATCCTTGCCGTCCGAGAGGCAATCGACGTCGACCTCGACGGCATTCGTCAGATAGCTGTCGATCAGCAGCGGGCGCTTATCCGACACGACGAGTTCCGATGGCTTATCGAGCGTCGCAGACAGACGGGCCACGTAGCGATCGACCTCGGCGCCGTCGTGGACGATTTCCATGGCGCGCCCGCCGAGCACGTAGGACGGCCGGATAACGACCGGATACCCGATCTCTTCCGCGATGCCGCGCGCAGCCTCGGGCGCCTTGGCGATGCCGCTCTTCGGCTGCTTGAGCTGTAGCTTGTCGATAAGAGCCTTGAAGCGGTCGCGGTCTTCGGCGAGGTCGATGGCGTCGGGCGACGTCCCGAGGATCGGAACGCCCGCTTCCTCGAGCGCGCTTGCGAGCTTCAACGGCGTCTGACCGCCGAACTGGACGATAACACCCTTGAGCGAACCCTTGCCGCTTTCGACGCGAATGATTTCGAGAACGTCTTCCGCGGTCAGCGGCTCGAAGAACAGCCGGTCTGACGTATCGTAGTCGGTCGAGACGGTCTCGGGGTTGCAGTTGACCATGATCGTCTCGTACCCGGCCGCCGTCAGTGCAAAGCAGGCATGGCAGCAGCAATAGTCGAACTCGATGCCTTGACCGATGCGGTTCGGACCACCGCCGAGAATGATGATCTTTTGCTTATCGCTCGGAAAGGCTTCGCAGGCAGGTGCCTCACCGCTGAGACCCGATTCATAGGTCGAATACATGTATGCGGTCGGGGAAGCGAATTCCGCCGCGCAGGTATCGATGCGCTTGAAGACCGGCGCAACGTCCAGATCCTTGCGCAGCTTGCGTACGTCGGCTTCGCTGACCTTTGCGAGCTTCGCCAGCCGCGCATCCGAGAAGCCTTGGGCCTTGAGTGCGCGAAGCTGAGACTCCGTCTTCGGCAATCCGTGCGCGATGACGCGCGTCTCGGTATCGATCACGGCCTTGATCTGCGCGAGGAACCAGGGATCGATCTTGCAATATTGATGGATCTCGTCGAGCGAGAAACCCTCACGGAACGCCTGGGCGACCTTCAGAATTCGATCCGATGTTGGACGCGAGACAGCGGCGCGGACGACGTTCTTATCGTCCCCCTGCCCCAGACCTTCCAGCTGAATGTCATCGAAGCCCGTCAGGCCCGTTTCCATCGAGCGCAGCGCTTTCTGCACGCTTTCGGCAAACGTACGGCCGATGGCCATAGCTTCTCCGACCGACTTCATCGACGTGGTCAACGTCGTGTCGGCGCCCGGAAACTTTTCGAAGGCAAAGCGCGGAATTTTCGTGACGACGTAATCGATCGTCGGCTCAAACGACGCGGGCGTTGCGCCGCCCGTGATCTCGTTTTGGATTTCGTCCAGCGTATAGCCAACGGCGAGTTTGGCCGCGACTTTCGCGATCGGAAAACCCGTAGCCTTCGACGCCAGCGCGGAGGAGCGCGACACGCGCGGGTTCATTTCGATGACGATCAAGCGGCCGTCAGCAGGATTGACCGCGAACTGAACATTCGAGCCGCCCGTCTCGACGCCAATCTCGCGCAGAACCGCAATCGAGGCATCGCGCATGATCTGGTATTCTTTGTCCGTCAGCGTCAGCGCCGGCGCGACGGTGATGCTGTCGCCAGTGTGAACGCCCATCGGATCGATGTTTTCGATGGAGCAGATGATGATGCAGTTGTCCGCCTTGTCGCGGACGACCTCCATCTCATACTCTTTCCAACCGATGACGCTTTCCTCGACCAGAACCTGGTCGGTCGGAGACGCATCGAGACCGCGGTCGATGATCTCGAAATATTCTTCGCGGTTGTAGGCGATGCCGCCCCCCGTGCCGCCAAGCGTAAACGACGGACGGATGATCGCGGGCAAACCGACGTGCTCGAGCGCCGACGTCGCTTCGTCGCGGTTGTGCACCAGACGCGAGCGCGGCGTCTCAAGCCCGATCTCTTCCATGGCCTCGCGGAAGAGCTTGCGGTCCTCCGCCTTGTCGATGGCTTCGGCTTTAGCACCAATCAACTCGACGCCGTGGCGGTGCAGAATGCCCTGCTTGTGCAGCGCCAGCGCCGTGTTGAGCGCCGTTTGTCCGCCCATCGTCGGCAGGATGGCGTCCGGCTTTTCCTTGGCGATGATCTTCGCCACGACTTCGGGCGTGATCGGCTCGATATAAGTTGCGTCCGCAAGATCCGGGTCGGTCATGATCGTCGCCGGATTGGAATTGACGAGGATGATCCGATAGCCCTCATCCCTCAGCGCCTTGCACGCCTGCGTGCCGGAATAGTCGAATTCGCACGCTTGACCGATGACGATCGGGCCTGCGCCGATGATGAGAATGGACTTGATGTCGGTGCGTTTTGGCATTTGGCGCAAAAATTTGGCCGAAGCTCGCGCGAAGCGCGGTCGGCTCAGGGGTGGGTGGAACAACGGGCTAAGGGGGCCTTATAGGCAAAGCATCGCGCGGGGGAAACCCCGAAAATACCGCGCTGCGATGTTCTTCGCCTCTAAGACAATTTAAGCTGTTTTTACATTGTCATATTTGGCGGCGTCGGTTCCTGGCAGGAACACTGTCAGCAACCCGAGCAATGGCAGATACGAGCAAATCTCGTACACGTACCCAACGCCCTTCTCGTCGGCGACGATGCCGAGCACGGCGGCGGCAATGCCTGCGATGCCAAATGCCGCGCCGAAGAAGACTCCCGAGATCATGCCGACGCGGCCCGGAATGAGCTCTTGGGCAAAGACCACGATGGCCGGAAATGCCGACGACAGGATCAAGCCGATGATGATCGACAGGATCACGGTCCAGGTCAGATCGGCATAGGGCAGCGCCAACGAAAACGGCAGGCTACCGACAATCGAGAACCAAATCACCATCTTCGGGCCGAAGCGGTCTCCGAAGACGCCCCCGAGGATCGTTCCGACCGCCGACGCTCCAAGGAAGGCGAATAGCATCAGCTGCGACGCCTGCACCGAAACGCCGAATTCATGGATGGCGTAGAAGGTGTAAAAGCTCATGAAGCTCGCAGTGTAGATGTTCTTCGAGAACATCAGCGCTGCCAGCACCACAAGCGCGATAGCCGTGCGCCGACGGGAATGAATGAGGCCGACGCCGACGTGTCCCTTGGCGCGCTTCGAGCCCGCCGACACCGCCCACTCACTTACTTTCCACAAGATGACCATCGCCAGAAGCGCGAGCGCGGCGAACCATGCGAGGCTCGCTTGGCCGCGCGGGACGACGATGAACGCCGCCAGCAACGGACCGATCGACGTGCCGAAATTGCCGCCGAGCTGAAACAACGACTGCGCAAAACCGTGCCGCCCGCCGGACGCCAGCCGCGCAATACGCGATGATTCCGGATGGAAGATCGCCGAGCCGATGCCGACGAACGCCGCGCCCGCGATCAAACCGAGGTAGCTGCCGGTAAAAGCGAGCAACACAAGACCGGCAAGCGTCGATCCCATGCCGACGCTCGTCGAATAAGGCACGGGACGCTTGTCGGTATAGAGTCCGATGAACGGCTGAAGAAGCGACGCCGTAATCTGAAAGGCCATCGTCAAGACGCCGATCTGCCAGAAGCTCAAATGATAATTCTCTTTGAGCATCGGATAGATCGCCATGAGCAACGACTGCATGACGTCGTTAAGCAAATGGCAAAAGCTCACGGCGAACAGGACGGCGAGCGAGGCGCTGGCGACCGGCGCACGAAGCGCGGCGCGTGATGAATCAATGGCGGTCATTGGAATCTCCGAGCGACCTTCTAACGCTGGAGTCCGCGCAAAACATCGCCCGCGGCGGCATGGCTGCCATCCCGCCACGCAACGCCGCAGAGGCCTTGAAGGCGGCTATTTCCCGTCCGGCGGCGGTGTCGCGGGCGCGGGCGCGGGAGATTTATCCGGCAGGGCGTCCGCCGGAACATCGATCTTCAGGTCGATCGGGAAAGAATAGGTCGTCTTGAAGATGGGCTTGTCTTCGTGCCCCGGCGCCAGAATGACATTGCTTGCGGGAAGCCCCGTCAACGCATCGACGTAGAACATCCGGAATGCCTGGTTGGTCGGCGCGCTCGAGCCTTTTTCCGGTTCCGTTTCGAGCTTGTAGGAGATGACGTCGCGGCCGTCGATCTTCGCGCGGCCCTTGCACGCGTAGTTCCCGACGTCCGTCTGCTGCTTGACGACGGTATCGTCCATCTGCTCGCGAAGCTGAGCGGCGATCTGCTGCGGCACCGGCTTCCAGCCGGTTTCCTGCTTCGCCCATGCCTTATCGCCAACGAGGATCAACTCCGTCGTCTGATTGCTGAGTTTGGCGGTCATGGTCTGGTGCATGCGGTCCGGCAGCACGTAATCCACCTGCATCTGCATCGGCCCGTTTTCGGTGAGCATCTGTGTATCCATGCGGAACCACGATGACTTCCTGAGCTTCTGCAGTGCCGCCGAAACCTCCTCGCGGCAGGGATTGGCGTTCTGCTTGGAGTCGGCCGGGCTCGGCGGCGCGATCTGCGCCGACGCGTAGCTCGACAAGGAGGCGGTCGCTATGATGGCTAGGGCGATGCGGCGCATGGAGGAGATATCCCGATGGATGCCCGAAGGCTCAGTTAACGGAGCTTTTGCGCGGGCGCATTCGCCGGCGCAACGATGTCGATGTCTGTCGGATAGGAATATTTGACTTCGCGCAGCGGCTTGGAGCCTTCGGCGAGCGTCGACACCACGTTGAAGGCGGGTAAGCCGCTCTTCGGATCGACGTAAATCGTCCGCGCAACCACCTTCGACGCGTCGGCCTGAGAATGCGATTTATCTACGAAGCGGTAGCCGAGCAGATCCTGGTTTTCGAATTTCACCGTGCCGAGACAATCATAGCCGTCGAGCTTGGCCGGCCGCGCCAAGGCTTCAGCGACCTCAGCAATGATCGACTGTGTGTATTGCGGCTGCAGCTCCTCGAAGCTTCCGCCTGAACCTGCATACGCGCGGTTATTGATCAGCATTGTCTGCTGCTCGCCCGGCATTGCAGGCGACGTGACCGTCTGAAGCATTCTGAGGGGCGGCATGTAATCGATGCGCATTTGAGCCTCGCCCTCGGCGGTTGCCTGCGAGAACTCGACGCGGAACGACTTCAGCGACAGCTGTTTTCTGATGGCGTCAAGAACGTCGGCCGAGCAATCCGCAGCAGACGCCGGAGTCGCAACCGCGAGCGCCGCGGCAGCAACAAAGAAAAGGCGCATCAACTTCCTCCCAGATTTTTTCCCTGGGTTATAAGCAAATTTGCCGCAGACGCGACCTTAAAGTTCAGCAAGGTTGATTTGATGGCGTCCTGACACCCCCGACGCCCGAGCCGCTTATTTTTTGCGCATCTTCTCGCAAGGGTCGCTGCGTTCGGCGCGCGGCGTGAAGACGAGAAAATCAGCGGCGGGTCGGCCATCGGGATCGCGCGGGATATACGACTGCGGATCGGAGTTGCCATCCTCGACCTCGACGAACAACACCGAGACGACTTTCTTTTCGGACGCTCTTCGATGCAGATACCACGGCACGCCGCGATCGGCACGGGCGTGTCCCGTCCCCGCGATCAGGATGGCGGAGCCTTGCATCGCGGCGTTCAGGGTGACGTCGGCCAGATGTGCATCTCTGTAGCGCTGCGCAAACGCCATGCCGCCGAATGCTTCCTTGGGCAGCGCGCCGCAATGCGCTTCCTCGATTTCCTTGATCGACGCCTCGTCGTATTTGTCGCCGAGAGGAACGTCGAGCGCGAGGCGCATCTGTTCATCAGCAGGCAAGCTGCCCGGGCCGCCCTTGGCGGCCTTCATGATATCGGCACGCGAAACGTCCCCGGCATAGAATGATCGCTTGGCCGCAATGACGAAATCGATCAGCGGATCGTAAAGGTCGGGCCACCCCGATTTCTGCCAGCCGACCGCCTCTTTCAATTCGGCGGCCGTGACCGTCTTACCGTCCCGCAGCTTCGATACGGTTGCATCGATGGCTGGCTGCTGATCTTCGCGGAATTGCTCGAATACGATTGCGGTTTCGTTTCCTGGCACGGACAGCGCGAATTCCTTGATCGCCGCCGCCTGCAAGAGATGATGCGTTGCGTTGTCGTGCGTCTCACCGAGAATTAGCACGCCGCCGGAAGCGAGCGCTGCCGTCGCCTCCGCTTTCAATTGCTTCCATTCATCGTCGGGGCATGGCTTCGCCGAATCGTTGCCACTCGTTTCGGCGGTCGGAAAGATGCGACCGCAAAGCGGATGCGCACAGGCCGACGTCTCCGCGCTCTTCTGCAGAAAAGGTCCTGGTTTGCTGGGCGAGCACGCCGTCGCGTCCGCCGCCCCGCAGATCAACCCCAAGGCAGCGGCGAAGATTTGATGGCGTAGCGCTCGCACGCTCAGCGCTCGCGGCTCGTCGGCACGCCCTTCTGCTCGCGCATCATGTTGACGAACCGCGTGAAGAGATAGTGGCTGTCCTGCGGGCCGGGAGACGCTTCCGGGTGATGCTGCACGGAGAAGACGGGCTTGCCCTCAAGCGCCAAGCCGCAGTTCGAACCATCGAACAGCGAGACGTGGGTTTCGACGACGCCATCCGGCAGGGAATCGCGATCCACGGCGAAGCCGTGGTTCATCGACACGATCTCGACCTTGTTGGTCGTGAAATCCTTCACGGGATGGTTGGCGCCGTGATGACCCTGGTGCATCTTTTTCGTCACCGCGCCGAGAGCGAGCCCCAGCATCTGATGACCGAGGCAGATGCCGAACACCGGCTTGCCGCTATCGACGAGCTTCTTGATTTCCGGAACGGCGTATTCGCCGGTCGCGGCCGGATCGCCCGGACCGTTCGACAGAAAAACGCCGTCGGGTTTGCGCGCGAGGATATCCTCGGCCTTCTCTTTCGCGGGCACGACCGTCACCTTGCAGCCAGCAGATGCGAGGCAGCGCAGAATGTTGCGCTTCAGGCCGTAGTCGACCGCTACGACGTGAAATTCAGGGTTTTCGTTACGCGTAAAACCTTTGTCCCAGACCCAGCGCTGCTCGTCCCACGAATAGCTCTGGCCGCTGGTCACTTCCGGAACGAGATCGAGGCCCAGCAGTCCGTGCCAGGATTTCGCCTCGGCCTTCAACGCGTCGATATCGAACTTGCCGGACGGCTCGTGCGCGATGACGCCGTTTGGCATGCCCCGCTCGCGGATGCGGGCGGTGAGCGCCCGCGTATCGATGCCGGCGATGGCGACGATGCCGCGCGTCTTCAGCCACGCGTCGAGATTTTCGGCCGCACGATAGTTCGAAGGATCGGTGATGTCGGCACGCAGAATACAGCCCCGCACGCCCGAACGCGATGCGAGGTTCGACGTCTCGGTGTCTTCCGCATTTGCGCCGACGTTACCGATATGCGGGAAGGTGAACGTGATGATCTGTCCGGCGTAGCTCGGATCCGTCAGGATTTCCTGATAACCGGTGATCGCCGTATTGAAGCAAACTTCGCCCACGGCCGTCCCGGTTGCACCGAGACCGCGTCCGGCAATGACGGTCCCGTCATCGAGCACGAGACGCGCCGTCAGAGGCACTTCTGTCCAGGGTTCAGGTGCGGTCATCTTTCATCCGTTCATGGAAAAGCAGGCGTGGGGTCGCCAAGTCGCGCGGAACCTAGGGTAACGCCCTTTCAACGTCAATTACGGTCGTCGACGGAAAGTTCGTACCTAGCAAAGGCTTGCTCAGGACGACCCGCAACACGTAAACCAAGTCCTTCGACCTCAAGGAGACCTACCCATGCGCGCGAAGATCAACGCGGACCTCAAATCGGCAATGAAGGCCGGCGACAAGCAACGAGTGGGAACACTCCGGCTCATCAATGCAGCCATCCAATCCGCCGAGATCGAAGCGAAGAAAGAGCTCGATGATGCGGGAATTCTCGCGGTCATGACCAAGATGGTGAAGCAGCGCCGCGATTCAATCACTCAATATACAAGCGGCGGCCGCCCCGAACTCGCGGCGACCGAGCAGGCGGAAATCGACGTCATCGAAGCTTATTTACCGAAGCAGATGGACGAAGCGGCTGTATCGGCCGCCATCGCCGACGCGATCAAGGAGGCCGGGGCGGCATCCGCGAAGGACATGGGCAAGGTTATGGGCGTGCTCAAAGCCAAGTATGCCGGACAGATGGATTTCCAGAAGGCCAGCGCCGCCGTGAAAGCTGCTCTCGGTTGACGATATAAGCACTGTCATCCTCGGGGTCGTCCCAAGGATGACATGTTTCCTGGTTCAAACCTTTTCCCTTAACGCTGCCATGCGGGCGGAGGCCTGTACCCAGACGACAATCGATATTTTCGGTGCTTCAACTTGCCCGAAGCCCGGCCTGCGCCGGAATGATGTTCAAAGCGGGTGATCTGCCTATTGCGAAGGCACTGTGGAAAGCGGGTACGGATTTGCGGCTCAAAGCCTTGAATGGGCGAGCATCTGAGCGAATCACCTATTGATTTGTCCGCCGTGAGCCCCCTTGGCTGGACCCATGGCACGACTTTTCGCTGGATCCGAGGCAAAACGCGGCAATGCGCTTCAGTCCCAACTTTCTGGATGAGATCCGCTCCCGGCTGTCCGTCAGCCAGGTGGTCGGCCGGAAAGTTGCGTTGAAGAAGGCCGGACGCGAATATCGCGGTCTCTCGCCCTTCAAGGTGGAGAAAAGCCCGTCGTTTTTCGTCAACGACCAGAAGGGCTTTTACCATTGCTTCGCCTCGGGCGAGCATGGCGACATCTTTACGTTTCTGATGAAGACGGAAGGTCTGGAATTCCCCGAAGCGGTCGAGCGCCTGGCGGCTGAGGCGGGCGTTCCCATGCCCAAGCAGCCCGAGCGCAACATCGAGCAGGAAGACCAGCGCGAACGGCTCTATCGGCTCCTGGAGGCGTCTGCGGCGTTCTTTGAGGGCGCTCTGCGGTCAGGTCCCGGCGGGGAAGCGCGCCGCTACATCGAAGGGCGAGGTCTTGCAGCCGAGACGATTTCGAGTTTCCGGCTGGGCTTTGCGCCGAACTCCCGCACCGCGCTCGGATCGCATTTGAAAGCCAAGGGGTTCTCCGCAGCCGACATGGCATCGGCGGGCATGCTCATCGCGGGCGACGACATTCCCGAGCCCTATGACCGCTTCCGAAACCGCGTCATGTTCCCGATCCTCGACCTCAAGGGCCGGGTGATTGCGTTCGGGGGCCGGGCTCTCGACAAGGACGCACCCGCCAAATACCTGAATTCGCCCGAGACGCCGCTCTTTCACAAAGGCCATATCCTGTTCAATGCCGCCCGCGCCCGAACCGCCGGGCACGAGAAGAACAGGGTCATCGTCGTCGAAGGCTACATGGATGTCGTGACCCTGGCGGAAGCCGGGTTCGAGGAAACCGTGGCCCCCCTGGGAACGGCCTTGACCGAAGATCAGTTGAAACTTTTGTGGCGTTTTGCTCCAGAACCGATCCTTTGCTTCGACGGCGACAGCGCCGGCCAAAAGGCCGCTGACCGTGCCGTTGAGGTTGCCCTCCCCTGGGTCAAGGCGGGCCACAGCGTCGCCTTTGCGTTTCTGCCGACCGGGCTCGATCCGGACGATCTCATTCGCCAGCAAGGCTCTGCCGCCATGACGGACGTTCTTGCCAAGACCCGACCGCTCATCGAGGTCCTTTGGGACCGGGAGCTCAAAGCCCAGCCGACCGCCACACCGGAACAGCGGGCGGCGCTCGAGGCCCGGCTCGGTGCACTGACCGGGTCCATCCAGGATGCGGCCGTCCGCAACCATTACGCGCGGGAGCTTCGCGACAGGTTGTATCAACTTGGGCGTGAGCGCTCGGCCATGCGGATGGCATCGAGTGGCGGTAATCCGGACGGCGTGCGCCGCCAAGCCTCCTACGCCCGCCCAGTGGCAACGCCAGATTGGCGTTCCCGCGACCGAAACCGTCTCGGCGGCAACTCGGGGGAGCGCAAATTTTCCGGGCGTCGTGACGCACTTTCACCCCCGCCTCTGGTAAGCCACGAGCTGGCTAGCCATTTTCAGAGCATATCGCCGCGCGAAGCTTTGATCATGAAAACTCTTATTAACCATCCATGGTTGATTGATGATCATTCGGAGGCGATCGCGGATATCGCATTCGCGGCTCCATCACTTTCGGTTCTCAGGGACGAAGTTTTAGCACTGCATGCACGCCAAAATTCACTTGACAGCGCAACTTTACGCACCCAATTGAGCAAATCGGGGGTTGCAAAGGTGGTGGACCTCGTCGCGCAAACGATTACGCATATAAGCGACCGTTTTGCCGAGCCAGATGCCTCTGCCACCGATGTCGAAGCCGCCTGGCACCATATTCTTGCGTTGCATCAGCGACAGGTCGCCCTCGGCCTAGCACTGAAGGCAGCTGAGGAGGCTTGGTATCGGGATTGCACGGAAGAGGCCGAGATCCGCCTTCTCGACATCAAACGACAAATCGCCAGCGAGGCGGCGATGGACCAGATGGATGACGAGTTCGACCAACCCGACGACGACGCTTCTGACGTTAAGCGCGCTGGATAAGCGCGTATCGCATTCCGGCTCTGGACGCAGCAGGCTGCGGTTCGGTGCTTAAATTTGAATAATGATTGAGCCGTTTCTTCAGGGACGGCACAGACGACAAGGAACAAAAATGGCACGCGCCCAGCAGGCAGTCCAGAAAACCGACGACAAAGAGCAGGCCGCCGACACGCCAGAGCGCGACAGCCCCCTCCTCGATCTTTCCGATCAAGCGGTCAAGCGCCTCCTCAAGACTGCGAAAGCCAAAGGCTACGTCACACTCGACCAGTTGAACTCCGTCCTGCCGTCGGAAGAAGTTTCGTCCGACCAGATCGAGGATCTCTACGCCACCCTCTCCGACATGGGCATCACCGTCGTCGAGCAGGAAGAAGGCGAAGAGAAGGAAGAAGGAACCGAGGAGCTTTCCGACGAAGAGGAAGGCCGCTCGCTCGTTGCGCAAAGCTCTTCCGCTCTCACGAAATCCGAAGGCAAGTCCGAACCTGCCGAGCGTACCGACGACCCCGTCCGCATGTATCTTCGCGAGATGGGCTCTGTCGAGTTGCTGTCGCGCGAAGGCGAAATCGCCATCGCGAAGCGCATCGAAGCAGGCCGCGAAGCGATGATCGCCGGTCTCTGCGAAAGCCCGCTGACCTTCCAGGCCATCATCATCTGGCGCGACGAACTCAACGGCGGCAACATCCTGCTTCGTGACATCATCGATCTCGAAGCGACGTATGAAGGCCCCGAAGCCAAGGAAGCGCCGGCGCTGTCCGGCGAGGGCGATGGCGACGGCGAAGAAACGGTAGGCGGCTCCGAGCGTCCGTCCGGCGAAAGCGACGATGACGACGAATTCGAAAACGCCATGTCGCTCGCGGCCATGGAAGCCGAGCTGAAGCCGAAGGTTCTCGAAACCTTCGATCAAATCGCCGGAACCTACAAAAAACTCCGCAAACAGCAGGACAAGAAGCTCGAACAGCAGCTTGTCGGCGACCAAGGTTCGCGCCAGCAGCAGAAAGCCTACGAGAAGCTTCGCGACGAGATCATCGTCGACGTCAAATCGCTCTCGCTCAACAACAACCGTATCGAAAGCCTCGTCGAGCAGCTTTACGCGATCAACAAGCGCCTGATCGGGCTTGAAGGCCGCCTGATGCGCCTCGCCGACAGCTACGGCGTACCGCGCCAGCATTTCATCGACGAATACTACGGCAACGAGCTCGACCAGACATGGCTCGATCGCGTCGCCAACAACGGCAAGAAGTGGGCCCAGTTCGTCAAAGTCGAACGCGGCCAAGTCGAACAGATCCGCGCCGAGATCCATCAGCTCGCGACGGAAACCGGTCTCGAAATTCCCGAATATCGCCGCATCGTGAAAGCGGTGCAGAAGGGCGAGCGCGAGGCACGTCAGGCGAAGAAGGAAATGGTGGAAGCCAACCTTCGCCTTGTCATCTCGATCGCGAAAAAATACACGAACCGCGGCCTGCAGTTCCTCGATCTCATCCAGGAAGGCAACATCGGCCTGATGAAGGCCGTCGATAAGTTCGAATACCGCCGCGGCTACAAGTTCTCGACATACGCGACGTGGTGGATCCGGCAGGCGATTACGCGTTCGATCGCCGATCAGGCGCGCACGATCCGTATTCCGGTGCACATGATCGAGACGATCAACAAGATCGTCCGCACGTCGCGCCAGATGCTGCACGAGATCGGCCGCGAGCCGACGCCGGAAGAGCTGGCTGAAAAGCTCGCGATGCCGCTCGAAAAAGTCCGCAAGGTTCTCAAGATCGCGAAAGAGCCGATCTCGCTCGAAACGCCGATCGGCGACGAGGAAGATTCACATCTCGGCGACTTCATCGAGGACCGCAACGCCGTGCTGCCGATCGAAGCGGCGATCCAGTCGAACCTGCGCGATACGACGACCCGCGTGCTGGCGTCGCTCACGCCGCGCGAAGAACGCGTGCTGCGCATGCGCTTCGGCATCGGCATGAACACCGACCACACGCTCGAAGAAGTTGGTCAGCAGTTCTCGGTCACGCGCGAACGTATTCGCCAGATCGAAGCCAAGGCCCTGCGAAAGCTGAAACACCCGAGCCGCTCTCGGAAGCTTCGGAGCTTCCTGGATAACTGATGACAACGAACCCAAGTAGAGAACGCTGATTAGGCGCCCACTGAAGTGGGCGCCTAAGGTCTATTTTGTTAGGTCAGCGGGCGGCACGTCTGCAAAAATCCTTCTGAATTTCAAATCCGCGACCCTTCCCTGATTAATCCGATAATCCGCCGCGATATCCGAATATTTATCGCCCCTTTGAATTCTCGCCTTTATAATTGCTATTTCGGCCTTCGATAAATGCTTCATATCCACCATCTCTTTGTCAGATATCAACTTGAGAGCGGCCGCTCGCAGTCATCTATCGCCGACGGATGCCCGGCTACCAGCGTTGGGAATTTGTGGGAGGTAGTGCTCTACCCACTAAATTGCTGATTTAATTGCGTTATCTCGGGCCTCATAAAGCAGCTTGGACACCTTCGCCGCATTTCCAACCTCGCGAAACATCTTCCCGTATTGCCGAACGGTCGTCATCGCATAGCTAGGATTGTTGGGGCTTCGATAACTTCGAGCGAATTCCCCAAGGGGATAGTTGCGGTGTCCAATTTCATTCAGCGTCGACACCCATAAATTATAGACGCTGGATATTGGCTTTCCGCGGTTGGTCAAAGATGGAAACAAATACCGGTCTCCAACGCTTAACTGATCGCTTAAAGTTCTCAACTTTTGGACGATGGCTAAGGCGTCAGAATTCAAAACCTCTCTGCTCTCAAACCAATATTTTTTCTCCTCAGGCAGATAGGGATACCAAACGTCCCCAATGATTTGCCACCATTGAGCACTCATAAGCTTGCTCAAAGGAGCACCCAGGATAAAGAAGAGCCTTATACAGCAGGCTTCCGGCCAGCGATCTTCACCCGCTTCGAGCTTGGCGAATACCGTCTGATAGCGATCCTTTCGACGTTGTCCGAGTTCGGGAAAGGGAAGCTTGTTCGTTCTCTCCCACCGCTCCCAAAATTCTTCCGATAACTTTTCTGGAAATGCCGAAAGCGAACCATCAAATTCGCCCGCTCGTGTAAAAATTTGTCCAACGAATGATTTAAGGATCCGAAGATTGCCACCATGGACCGCCAACTTTGCGAGCGAAGCAGCCAGTTTTTTATGAGAAACCTTTGCAAGCGGGCGCTGTCGCAAAGCTGCAGGAACATGCGCCATAAATAGCTTATCAAGGCGATCCAGGTAGGATTGACTTAGGCCCTCAATTCTCATTCCCTCAATGAGCATCTGAGCGGCGTGTTCAAGAGACATTCTACGGACCTGATAGGCGAACCGCTCTCTCCGAAGCATTCTTTCGGTAAACAGAGGGAGGCGACCTTTCGCTTTATCGATCTCGTCCATGGCCCAGGCGCGAGCACTATCGAGCGACGAAGCAAACTGACGTTCGGAATCAAATTTGGTTACCCGGGCATTTTTCGAAAAACGGTAGGTCTTACGTATTTTGTTTCCATTCAGGTCCGAGATTCTTATCCCGTAGGCTTTACCAATACCTGATGGAGTGGCCCATAAACGTAAACCAAAGCCTCTCAACTTCGTGTCTGCGATCCATCGTTCTCCACTCAAAGGAAGCCTGATCCGCAAAACGAAAGTGACTGTAAGCAATCTCCGCTCGATCATCCAATGCCCCGGACTCGACAAGCGATCAACGAGGGCCGCTCTAGCGGCCCTTTTTACTGTGATAACGGAATAACTTAATAGTCATTCAAGTATCATAAAATCAGTGGATCACTGTCATCATGACAGTGGCTCTGGCAATCGTTGAACGGGACGACGTCGAAGCGGCAATCGAGGCCGTGATCGAGGCAGGACGCAATGCGTCGGCGCGGCATTGGGTGCCCGCGACGTCCGGCAATTTCTCCGTTCGCATCGATGATAACCGTATCGCGATCACACGCAGCGGCGTCGACAAGGGCGCGCTGACGCGAACGGATATTTTGATCCAATCCCTCGACGCACCGCTGCTTCCGGGTTCCTCTGCCGAGGCCGCGCTTCATATTCGACAATACGTCGATAGCCCCGAGACGGGTGCTATCTTCCATATTCACGGTCCCTACTCCGCCGTGATCGGACGCGCCCACGCTTCCGAAGACGCCATCCATATCGGCGGCTGGGAGCTGCAGAAGGCGCTCTCTGGCGTGAAGACGCACGAGACCATCGTGGAAGTTCCTGTCTTCGCCAATGACCAGGATGTGGATGCGCTTTCCCAGCGAGTCGCAGCACGACTTGCAGAGCCGCCGCAGGCGGAGCGCTTTCGTGCTCCGGGATATCTGCTTGCAGGCCACGGCCTCTACGCGTGGGGAAAGACTCCACGAGATGCGGCGCGCCATCTCGAGGCGTTCGAAGCCCTCTTCAACCAAACCATGCTACTCGGGAGTTATCGTCCATGACGCAGCTTATCGTCTATTCCGCAAAGAACGCTGACGACGTTCTGCTGGACACGGTCGATTTCGCGCTCATCAAGGAAGAATTGGAGCAAGCGGGTGCAAGCATCGAGCGTTGGAAAGCCGAACAGCCGCTGACATCGGATTCCACTTCCGAAGAGATCTTGAACGCCTACAAGCCGCAGATCGACCGCCTGAAAGACGAGCGTGGTTACGGCAATGCGGACGTCATTCACGTTCGTCCCGGCAACCCGAATTGGCCCGCGATGCGGCAGAAGTTTCTGAGCGAGCACACGCACGACGAAGACGAGGTTCGCTTCTTCGTCGAGGGAAGCGGCGCCTTCTATCTCCATGTCGACGACAAGGTCTACCAAATCGTCGGTACGGCCGACGATTTGCTCTCGGTCCCGCGTGGCACCAAGCACTGGTTCGACGGCGGCGCGGAAGGCCACTTCACCGTCATCCGGCTCTTCACCGATGCCACCGGCTGGATCGCCCACTACACCGGCGATGCCATTGCCGATAGCGTACCGACCTACGAAGCGGCTTAACGTGAGCAACGCACTGACGAATGATGCCTATGCGCGCGCATCGTTGCGCATCTCCGCAAAAGCCGTGCTGCTCGATATCGAAGGCACGATCAGCCCGATCAGCTTTGTTCGGGATGTATTGTTCCCGTATTCGAAGGAGCGCCTGAAGGACTATATCGCGGACAATCGCGATAGCCCGGCCGTGCAAGACATCCTCGCGCAGGCCACGGCGCTCGCCGACGGGGGCGATGCTGTCGACGCTCTGGCCGACTGGCAAGAGCGGGATATCAAAGCCCCTCCCCTTAAAAAGCTACAAGGCTTGATATGGGAAAGCGGCTATCGCTCCGGAGCGCTCACAAGCTCTCTGTTTGCCGATGTGCTGCCCGTGCTTAGAAGGTGGAAGGCGAACGGCCTTTCACTTTACATTTATTCGTCCGGCTCCGTTCAGGCACAGTTGTTGTTCTTTGAATTCAACGACGAAGGCGATTTGAGGCCGCTGTTTTCCGGATATTTCGACACGGAGATCGGCGCGAAGACAGACGCAGGGTCGTATCTCAAGATTTCGGACCAGATCGGCCAGAACCCCAATGACGTTATTTTCTTTTCGGACAATACGCTGGAGCTCGTGGCCGCGCGCTCGGCGGGGCTCCGGACCGCACACGTCGTCAAAGATGGAACGCAGGAAAATCCCGATTTCACCGCGGTTTACGATTTTAACCAGATAACGATCGCGCCAGCGAAACGTCTCGCGGGTTAAGGCCCACCATTTCCCAAAAACAGATTTCCTTGGTCTCCGAAGAAAGAGAAACTATTTCTATAGTGATCTTTGAAGACAATTTTCTTCAAGAGGCCTTTATCGCACTCAAAACTGATGGTCGGGATCGCGCTGGCCCGTGCCGTTTTGCGCGCTTCGCTAAAAAAATCGCGGCAGGCCCACAAAAATAAACCGGAGGAACCCATGTCCCAAGCCCAGGAGAAAGCCGGCATACGAAGCGAAAACTGCCAAGCGGTCACCCCTCACCTCGTCTGCGCTGGAGCAGCCGATGCCATCGAATTCTATAAGAAGGCATTCGGCGCCGTTGAGGTGATGCGGCTCGCGGGTGCCAAGGGCAAACTGATGCACGCCGCGATCAAGATCGGGGACGCCAGCATCATGCTTGTCGACGAACTTCCCGAATGGGGCTCGTTATCGCCCATCACACTCGGCGGCAGTCCGGTGACGATCCATCTCTACGTGCCCGACGTCGACGCCTTCGTCGCACGGGCGGTGAAAGCTGGCGCGCTGTTGCGCATGCCGGTCGAGGATATGTTCTGGGGTGATCGCTACGGCATCATCGAAGATCCGTTCGGACATAAGTGGTCCGTCGCGACGCATCAGCGGGACATGAGCCAAAAAGAGATCGAAGAGGCGATGAAGAAACTCATAGCGACGCAGAAGAGCGCCTGCGATTGACGCCCGCTATTCGATCTTGATGATCTCGGCTTCGCCCGCACCCGCAACGACTGTGTCGCCGACGCTCTTTTCCATGAGCGCCTGAGCGAGCGGCGAGACATAAGAGATCTTGCCCTTGGCAGGATCGGATTCATCTTCGCCAACGATGCGGAATTTCTGCACACGGCCGTCGTCGCGCTCGAGCGTTACCGTCACGCCGAAGGACACGACCGCCGTATTCGCAGGCGCAGCGTGAACTTCTGCCGTCGTCAAGCGTTGATTCCAATAGCGAAGATCGCGAGACGTCCGCTGGATCGCGTCGCGGTCGCCCGAACGTTGACCTTCCGCAAGTTCGTCCTGAAGTCGTTCGACCTCAGCCTGGATCAGCGTTAAGCCTTCGGGCGTGACGAGGTTGCGGTGCTCGGAGACGAGCTTCTCTGGAAGCTCTTCGACGGCGTCGGATTCTCTGACAAATGCTCTGCTCATCGAGTCAATATAAGCACTTTCCGAGGCTGGCACCAGAATGCGACAACACCAGCAGACGCTGACCATCGAAACGCAGGGTCAAGGCCTCAGCGAATTCACCTTGGATGTGGTCGAAATCGTTGGCGACTCGGGCATCGAGATTGGCCTCGCCCACATTTTCTGCCGGCACACCTCGGCGTCGCTGCTGATCCAGGAAAATGCCGATGCCGACGTTCAACGCGATTTGCTTGCCTTTTTCAAACGTCTGGTTCCTGACGGCGACCCGCTTTTTATCCATCGCGCCGAAGGGCCGGACGACATGCCCGCGCACGTCAAAACTGCTCTGACGCAGACGACGTTGACGATCCCGATCGCCAACGGCCGTCTAATGCTCGGCACGTGGCAGGGCATTTACCTTTTCGAGCATCGTGCACGGCCCCATTCGCGGCAGGTCGTTGTGCACGTTGTGGGCGACTAGCCGCCGTTTGGCATCGCGCTGAAATACGCCTAGCTTACCCTCCTCGCAGAGACCGCTCATCGCCTTCCCGCCCTCAAAGGAGTGACCCCATGCGCTTGCCTCTGATCCCGCTCGACACGCTGTCGCCGGAGCAGAAATCCCTCTACGACGACATGAAGTCTGGCATCGAAAACAACTTCAAAGGCTTCACTGCGATCAACGAAAAGGGTCAATTGATCGGGCCGTGGAATCCTTGGCTAAAGTTTGCAAGGTTCGGCGGACCGGTTTGGGAATACACAAAGGCGATGTCGTCGTCGCCGAAACTGCCGAAGCCGGTGCGCGAGATTGCCATTCTCGTGACGGGCACGAAATTTCACGCTGCCTACGAACTTTACGCCCATGTCCTCGTTGCGGAGTTGCGCGGCCTCTCGGACGACAAGATCACGACCATCATCTCCGGTAATCGCCCCGTCGATTTGAGCAACGAAGAGGCGATCGCCTACGATCTCGCGTCGAGCCTCGTGACCGGCAGCACGCTTCCGGCATTGACGTACAAGCGCGCGGTCGGCGCATTCGGAGAGGATGGCGCGGCGGAGTTCATCTACCTCGTCGGGCTCTACTGCTCGGTTTCCGTCATCCTCAATGGCTTCGACGTTCCCCTGCCCGAGGATGGAACCGCCGACTGAAATCAATCCAGGCGATAGTTAAAGCTCACCGAGACGCGTTCGGCTTTGGCGTGATTGAAGGGCACTTCATGCCGAAGCCAGCTTTCCCAGAGCAGCAGCGTACCCGGAGACGGCGCGAGCGACACGAACGTCTTGTTCTTGTCCTTGGCGGAAGGCTTCTTCGGTGGCGCCGCCATCAGCATCGGCAGCCGGGGATCTTCGTATTTGATCGCGCTCGCATCCTTTGGGACCGCGAGATAGAGCGTGCCGCTGATGACGGAATGCGGATGAATGTGCGCGCTGTGATGGCCGCCGGGCTTCAGAACGTTGATCCAGAGGCTATCAAGCACGAGGCGGCGGCCTTCGAGATCGAATTCGAGCGTTCGACCAAAGGCCGAGACATTCCGGTCCAGCACCGCGACCAGGTCGGCAAAGGCGGGGTGCCTGTCCGGTAGGTCGTTGAGCGACGCATAAGATGTATATCCAGGATAATCATTGGCTTTCGACCATCCCTGCCCCGCCCGATCGGCGGCGGCGATTTCGTGTGCGGCCGCGAGAAGCTCGGCAACCAGCTCCGACGTCCCGCCGCGCTGAAGCTCTTCACGGTAAACATGGGTGACGAAAAGCTCTTGTACGCGTGCCATAGGCTATTCCCGACTGTCTAATGGTAGGTGAAATGTCGCGTTTACCGCAGCATCCTTGCACATGGAAGGCTCTGATCCGACCTGCTAAGACCCCCGATAGATTGAATCGAAAAAGCCTAGCGGAGAAAAATCCCGATGTCCGATACCTCGCCTGAGTCGCAGGCCCGCGCCGCGACCGCCGCTCTCATCCGCGATTACTACGCGGCTTTCAACCGTGGCGATACCGACGCCATGCTCGCCTTCCTGAGCGACGACGTGATCCACGACGTCAACCAGGGCGAGCGCCGCCAGGGTATCGAGAAGTTCCGCGCCTTCAACGCGCGCATGACGCACAACTACAAGGAAGAGCTGAAAGACATCGTCGTGATGGTGTCGAAGGACGCAACGCGCGCTTCCGCCGAATTCAACGTCCACGGCACGTACAAGAACACGGAAGAAGGTCTGCCGGACGCCGTTGGTCAGAAGTACGTTCTTCCGGCGGGCACATTCTTCGCCATCCGCGACGGCAAGATCGCGCGCGTCACTACCTACTACAATCTGACCGACTGGATCGCGCAGGTCGCGGGCTAAGGGATCGATAGAGAATGGCCGCCGACGAGAAAAAGAAGCTCGACGTAAAATCGGTAACCGGCGCGGATATTCTGTCCGTGCTGCCCGATCTCAGCCGTCTGCGCATCATCGTCTTTCGGGACTGGCCGTACCTCTACGAAGGCACGCTCGAATACGAAGAGAAGTATCTCGAGAAGTTCGCCAAATCGAAGGGCGCGGTGGTCGTCTGCGCCTACGACGGCGACCAGATGGTCGGCGCCTCAACCGGGGCTCCGATGATCGAGCACGCCGACGAGTTCGGTGAGCCGTTCAAGAAGGCGGGCTACGACATCTCGAAGATTTTCTACTGCGGCGAGAGCGTGCTGCTCAAAAGCCATCGCGGGCATGGCCTCGGCCATGCATTCTTCGATGGACGCGAAGCGCAGGCGAAGAAGCTCGGCGGCTTTACGCATTCGACGTTCTGCCGCGTCGTCCGTCCCGACGACCACCCGTTGAAACCCGCGGATTATGCCCCACTTGATCCCTTCTGGAGAAAGCGCGGCTACGCGCCTGTCGACGGCCTCGTCGCCACGTACGACTGGCAGGATGTCGATCAGCCCGGCGAGACGACCCACCAAATGCAATTCTGGATGAAGACGCTCTGATGCACGGAAAGACCCTGAAGGTTGCAAGCTCTCAATATCCGATCGGCCAGCCGAAGACGCTTGCCGAGTGGGAGGAGAAAATTGCGCTTTGGGTCAAGAACGGCGCAGCGACGGGTGCGGATCTTCTGGTCTTCCCGGAATATGCAGCCATCGAGCAGGCCGCCTGCTTTGGGCCGGAGGTCTACGGCGACTTGCAAGCGACGCTTGCGAAGGTGGCCGAAATCAAAGACGCCCGCGTTGCGTTTCACGCCGATCTGGCGAAAAAGCACAAGGTGCACATTCTCGTCGGTTCCGGTCCTGAGAAGAAATCCGACGGACGTTTTGTCAACTCGGCGCAACTCGTGACGCCGAAAGGCTCCGTCGGCGTGCAAGAAAAGCTGATCATGACGCCGTTCGAGCACACGTGGGGTGTCACAGCCGGTGACAAGGTGCGCGTGTTCGAAACATCAGTCGGCACGTTCGGCATCGCGATCTGCTACGACAGCGAATTTCCTCTCCTCGTGCGCGCGATGGCGGAAGCCGGTGCCGAAGTTCTGCTCGTACCCTCGTGCACGGAACGCGTCTCAGGCTATCACCGCGTTCGCACCGGCTCGATGGCACGCGCGCTTGAAAACACCATCGCGGCCGTTCAAAGCCCGACGGTCGGCGATGCGCCATGGTCGCCCGCAGTCGATTTCAATGCCGGAGCAGCAGGCATTTACGTGCCGTCGGAACACGGCGTTTCGGACACGGGCGTCCTCGCGGAAGGCACGCTCAACGCTGCCGAGTGGGTCACCGCTGAAATCGATGTCGCCCGCCTCACGCGCGTGCGCGAAATGGGCGAGATGCATAATTTCGGCGACTGGTCTATCCAGCCCGGCGCTCCGACACCGAAGGTCGACGTCGAAGTCATTCGGTTGATTTAAGTCGCGGCCTCCGGCTCTCCTGCGGGGAGCCGGAGGCCGCGTCGTATATTACTTCAGCGCCCAGGTGACGGTGACGCGCGCTTCGAGCGTGCTCGTGCCCGTCTCGATCGGCACGGACGATGCCGCCGCCTTCGCAAGGCGTGGCGCATACATTACCGGACCGTTCGACGACGTCTCCTCGGAGATCTGCAGGACGTTACCCACCTCCGCACCTGCGGCCGCAGCCAAAAGCTTGGCGCGGCGCAGAGCGTTCGCAACAGCTTCCTTGCGCGCATCGTCCTTCAGTGTGTCTTCCTTGGAGACTTCGAAGGCGAGGCCCTGAATCTGATTGGCTCCAGCGCTTACGACGTTGTCGAGCACGTCACCAAGCTGATTGAGCTTCCGAACGAGCACGACGACCTGATTGCTGACGCGATAGCCGCGCACCTTCGGCGGCTGGCCATCCTTGGAATAATCCATCACGGGCTCGACGTTGAACGACGCCGTCTGGATGTCCTTCGGATCGATGCCCTTCGCCTTGAGTTCCGAAATGATGGTGCTCATCGTCTCGCTGTTCTTGGTCAAGGCCTCGCGGGCCGTCTCGGCTTCGGTCGAAACGCCGGAGGTGATGCGCGCACGATCGGGCTCGGCTTCGGCAGTGCCGGTTGCTGATACCGTGATCGTCCGTTCCATGGGTTTGTCCTCGGCGTGCGATAGGGTTGGCGAAATCAAGAGCAGCACCGCCAAGCACCCAAATCTGAGTGCGGACGGAAGAGACTGGGAACGTAGGGCGCTAAGCATTGGGATCTCCGGCGGTTTCTTCTGGTCGCTATCGTCGGTTCGAGGACAAATAAGGGCGAAATGCTGTCGTTAGAGTGAATGCATGCGGAGCGGCGCGCCGGCCGCGCTTGCGAGGCTCGTCTCTCCTGCTATAGCTTTTGCTGCGTCTCGGCCCAATCGTGGAGCATCGGCGCTTTCAGTGCTGCGCCGAGAACGGAAAATGGTCGATACCAAGCCCCGCGAAGACACAGACATCAAATCCCCGGGTTCCGATATTCGCCAATCGTTCGGCTCGGATTTTCTCGTCGTCGGTTTTTTCACGCCGAACTATGAAGCGGCGGCTTCGGCGTTCGCGCAGAGCCTTATCGAGCAGCGCATTTCGCACCACCTTTACGCGCGACCTCTGCTCGAAGGCGACTGGTATTCGCAGACGCGACAGAAGCCGAGCGTTCTCGCGCTCGCCCGGCGCGATCACCCCAATGAAAATCTCATCTTCATGGATGTCGATTGTCGCGTTCGCGGCGACATCAGCGAAATCCTCAATACGCGTGGCGATGTCGCGATGCGCACCAAGGGAACCGCAAAGGGAACGCAAAGAGCGTTAAAACCTACGACACGCGTCCTGCTCGTTCGTCCGACATCTGGGGCCGACGCATTCATCGCTGGTTGGGAAGCTTCGTGCCGTCGTGCCCGCGGCGGTCAGTCTGCGGAGTTCATGTTGATCCACGCGATGTCCGACAGCCCCGAGAACTATTCGGTCGGAACGCTGCCGATCCGATTGGCAGGCATCGAGTTGCATGACGCTCCGCCCGATGCGGTCATCGTCCATGATAGCATTCGCGATCCGTCGCGCCCTGCGTGGGCATTACGCCGTAGCCTTCAGCGTTTTTTCCGTGCTGTACGGAATGCGGCCTACCGAGTGACGACCGGCAAGACCTATGATGAGTTGTACAAGAAGCGCGGGGCGCCGGGCGGCACACCCTAAAACCGGGCGAATCTCGCGGCGACAGAATGCCTGCCACAAAATCGTCGTCGAGGCTGTCCCTCCGCCAAACATCTGATAAGAGAACACCGCGCGGGCCCGTAGCTCAATGGTTAGAGCTGACGGCTCATAACCGTCTGGTTCCAGGTTCGAGTCCTGGCGGGCCCACCAATCCCACGTCCGCGCAAGTCCAATACCGTCCACCGATTGTTGATTTTGGCCTATAAAATCGGGTGTTGATTGTGCGGATCTGTCCATGCCGCTCCGTTGGTATCCGCAAAATTTGATGGTATTGTTGTTGGTATTGCTTCGCCAAGATACCAACAGGTACTTATGCCGTTGACCGACACCGCGGTTCGCAACGCAAAGCCGCGAGCAAAGCCCTACAAGATCTCGGACGGCGGCGGATTGTACCTGCTGATTCAAACGAGCGGGACAAAGCTCTGGCGGCTCGCCTATCGCTTCGCCGGGAAACAAAAGACGCTCGCGCTGGGCGCTTATCCGACCGTCACACTCCAGAAGGCCCGGAAAGGACGAGACGATGCTCGGCAGCTATTGGCCGATGGGCTCGATCCTTCAGTGCAGAGGAGACAGGACAAGGTAGCTGCTCGGCTCGGAGGCGATGCGACTTTCAAAGCTCTCGCCCTCGAGTATCTCAGCAATCAGCGCCACGCACTTAGTACATATTATGCCGATCAACTCCAGCGCCGACTGGAGACGGATGTCTTTCCGTCGCTCGGGCGCCGGCCGATCGCTGATATCGATGCACTTGAATTGCTCGAGGTCTTGCGAAAAGTCGAGAAGCGCGGGGCGCTAGAGCAAGCAAAGCGCATCAAACAGACCTGCGGTCAGGTCTTCCGCTATGCCGTTATCACCCGCCGCGCGAAGCACGACCCAACGAGCGGCCTGAGGGGCGCGCTGAAGCCCAACGGTAGGCAGCAGCATCACCGTGCGATGCCGAGAGACGAGCTCCCCGCCTTTTTGCGGGCCCTCGACTCCTATGACGGCGATCAGCGAACAGCCATTGCCCTGCGCCTTGTCGTGTCGACATTCGTGCGAACTACAGAGCTACGCGCAGCGCGCTGGGAAGAATTCGATTGCCTAGATGGACGAGAGCCACTGTGGCGCATTCCGGCCGAGCGCATGAAAGCCCGTTTCGAGCACTTGGTGCCCTTGTCGCGTCAGGCCGTTGCGGCCCTTAAGGAGCTTGCCGATCTGCCAGGGTCTGATGCCAACGGTTTCCTATTTCCGTCGCCGTCGCGAGAGGGCTGCATGTCGAACAACACGATGCTCTATGCGCTATACCGAATGGGCTGGCACGGCCGAGCCACCGTCCACGGTTTCCGCGGCGTTGCGTCAACAATCCTCAACGAGATGGGCTTCAATCGTGATTGGATCGAGCGACAACTTGCACATGATGAACGTGACGAGGTGCGCGGAGCTTATAATTCGGCACAATATCTTGCCGGTCGGCGTCAGATGTTGCAGCAGTGGGCCGACTGGCTCGAAGCGATAAAGACAAGTGGCAAGGTGATGATGATAGCGCGCGAGGCCGCGTAACGGGCCAGTGTGGATGATCAAGGAATAGCTTTCTATCGGCGCGGCCGACGGCGGGAAAGGCATCAGAAGCTGATGATCGCCCGGTTGGATTTTGCACAAGGCGCTAACCTATGAGCACCATTCATTCACTCGATCACCGCACTGATCGAATGGCTAGCTTTGAAAGGCACACAGGTTTGAGAATCTCCGCCAACCATAGGGCAGGACTTCTCGAACTATTAGAAGCACGAAATCGCAAGATCGCAGAGAGAAGACATCACTGACGTGTTGTGCAGGGCAACGGCGATAGAAGTAGAGCACAGGATGCCGTATCTGAGGCAGCGAAGCTGCGAACAGCATCCGACACGTTCCTTCGCTTGCTTACCAATTCAAACGTATCGGGGCTAGATTGCGCGGACGCCTTGCGTGCCTCAACCTTTTTCTCGGACATCGAGCATCCATTAATCGGAGCATCGTTATCGATAGACGAATGGCGCTCCGAGATGATCCAGCGGTAGTGTATCAGTTTGAAAAATATCTCGTTTGACGCCGCGGCACTCTTTCCAGGCGCCGATTTCCTGTTCCCGTCACGGGACAATCCAAAGAAGCCGTTGAGCGACATGGCCCTGACCCAGCTGCTGCGGCGGCTCAAGATCGAGGCGACGGCGCACGGTTTCCGAAGTAGCTTTCGCGATTGAGCGAGCGAGGAAACCTCGCACGTGCGCGAAGTTGTAGAGGTGGCGCTGGCGCATACGATCGAAAACAAAATCGAAGCTGCGTACCGACGAGGCCACCGAAAAGCGTCGCGTGTTGATGGCGGATTGAGCTAGTTTCGTCCAAGCCCCGCCAATGCCGCTTAAGGAGCCGGGGCAAAGGCGCGATGACGCTCCTGTCCTTTTTGACGTGACCGCGTGAGGTATGCTCCGCGTGCAACGCAATGGGAAAACTCTTCAGGCCCTTGGACCGACCGTCCAAACTCGTATATCATGATTTCACATTTGGGCGTCTTGCCCACGGCGCGGCTTGCGCCCCTTATTGGCCATGGCCATGGCGTTGCCCCGCAGAGGCTTCTTGATCGCAGATGAGCTACCTCAATGCAATCGGCGACTTTTGCGCAGCCCGAACGGCTGTTTCGCGCACGTGATGTATGGCAGCGGCTCGGCGTCAGCCGTTCCACCTTCTACGCCCTCGTGCGTGACGAAAAATTCCCGGCCGGAAAAAAAGGTCACGACGCAGATCGTTGTCTGGTGCGGAGCTGACATCGACACGTGGATCGTGGAGAGGCTCGACGCAGCATGAAGCTGGCCGAACGATGGGATGCCTTTTGGAACGGCCCAAAGTCGGTAACAGAGCCGAGTCCCTCATCGACACCCGAGCCTATGACGGCGCACGACGGTTCTAACGTCGTCTACCTGTCGGCTTCAGAGCCGACTCTCAAGCCGACTCTTGCCGCGATTTCACTGGTTTCTCGACAGCCTCGTGAGCTTGCTAAACAGCATGCGCTCATGCTTCTGCAGCATCTCATAAACATCATGGACGACGTTCCAGCAGAGCATCGAATTCTGACCACCGGTCAGATCCAAGGACGATACGTCGATCTTTGCGACGCGACGAATACCGCGCCGAGAAACTGGAACTCGGTCGCGACCTGCTTCAATCGCCTTACGCGTCAGGACGGCAAGCCGCTGAAGCCGTATCTCGATCTCGTCGACCCAAAGACGAAAGAGCTGCGGAAGTATCGCGTGTATTCGATCCCGGCCACAATGCCAGCAGACTGGCAAGAGCGGCTTGATCCGGCTCGGTCGAAAAAGAAGTCCGACAGCGTGCAGCCTACGGGCGTTCCTCGTCCCAGCCCATGATCGCAACGATGCGGCCTAGCGCCCCTATTTTTGCGAGCGACCCGGGAAGTGTTTGACAGCGGCCACTTGTCTTCGGCGCCCGTGCGCAATCTCTATAGCCTGATTACCACGGCTCGAGAGCACTTTTTCACTTCCTGAGCTAGCTCTCCAGCGTGAAAGGTTTGGCGAAAAGGTTCAATTTTCGCGTCCCCTGCCCTGTTCTGAACGTCCCGAGTGAAGTTGCAACATCAACGACTGACGCAATGACGCCGTTGGCCGGTGCTAAAGCTACTCCTCGGGGTAGCTCCGATTATGAAATCCAAGGTGAGCTTTCGAAATGCGTTCGCGTCGCCCAGCATACCCGATCCCCAATTACCTCGAGGGTCGCATTCAAGATTTAGAGGCGCAGTTAAGAGACGCTCGCCGAACGATCATCCATCTAATGCCTAGAGAGTACGCCGCGCTTCTCGAGTCCTATCGCGAATGCGAGTCCACACGCACATTCTATAAATGGGAAAACGACGTCGTAGACAAGCTCATTGAGCGGGTGCCGCAGTCTTCGGTAATCGAACACTACGGCAGCATTCGCGCGAACTGCCCTCTTTGCGGAAGCAAGACGCTAGGTCCTTTCCCTTCTGGTTTTACGCTTCCGATCGGCCTTTCTCGCCACCTTATTGGCTGGGGAAACACGCGCCAATGCTCCATTACCGAAGCGGCTTTCGGCCTCGGACGAGACTTTGTCGAACGGCGTTACGGTGAAGCAGAGAGGTCTGCAAAGGAGGCGGAGGAGACCGAAAAAATGCGCCAGATGGAGGCCCGACGTAAAACGGATCGCCTATATCAAATCCATCCTTTCGACCCACCACACCTTGTCGACGAAGGATATAGCTCCTGGTTTGGAAAATGCAGGACGGGTGATCAGTTATCTTGGGCAGAGGCGCGAGCGGTCTCCCTGGGCTTTACGCGTCACATCGAAGGGAATGTGATGACGCTCAAGATCGAGGAAAATGAATACATCGTCTATGCTGACGTGCGCATCGAAAAGAAGATCCGCTTTTTCGTGTTCAAACATCCGGTCAAAAAAACTAGAAGGCTGCGACAAGCGGGCTTCGATTTTCAAGACAGTTGGAAATACGATATCGAGGAAAAATTTAAACTCAGGCTGAGAGAAGCGCTCGAGCGCTTATGACTCTAGCTGAAAGCGCGTCGGTCCTAGTTTCGACCTGAGACATCACTTTCTCTTTGCCTTTGCCTTCTGGGCGGCGACGTGTTGCTCAAGAACAATTGCAATATATGGTCCGAGTTTCCGCTTATCAGCGTCAGCGAGCTTCTGAAGGTCGGCCTTGAGGCTTTCGTCCACTTGATATGAAAGTACGACTTTTGCCATTTCACGGTCCACATCATTTTAAGTTATTTTAAGTTGACGACATAAAACTACTTAGATAGCTTTAGGAAGTCAATTGGGCTCGCCCCGTGTTTGCACCACAAAGCGAGCCCTAACCCCAGACAAGGATGAGAGCCCATGTCCAAAGCTACTAATGGCGTTAGCACGCCGACACCGACGACTGAAATCAATACGACTCGACGTGCGGCACATGGCCTGTTGGCCGGCGTGTCGTTCATTTCCAACGCACTCGGTGCTGAATATGTCAACAGCACGCCGTCGCTCGAATTTCTGAACCTCAAAAAACTTTATGCCGCGTGGGTGAGCATTCACCCCGATCAGTTCCCAGTCAGCGCTGATCTGGCCCTGGGCGCTTATCACGAGGCGTTCCAGAAATACGCCGAAAGCGCCGCAAGTCCTGAGAAAATCACGGAACTCCTAAACCTCGCCGTCATGGAGAGCCGTCGCGACCGCGACGGTGAGTGGGACATCGCGTCGGGCGAGAACGCCATCATTGCGCTCTTTGATGCCTTTGAGGCCGTAGCCAGCGCCGACTCCGCATTTGGGCTTCGCGCCTAACCGTTCCCTGCACGCTTTTTCATCTCACCTTTTTCAAAGGACGAGGAAACTATGCCTAACGAAGGCGAATTTCCCAAACTTGCGAACCGCAGAGCTGTGATCAGCGCCGTCGCTGCGGGCACTTCCGTGATTGTAGCGACGGCCTTGAGTGATGCTGTGGCAGCCGCCGACGGGTCGTCTCGCGAGATTGAAACGCTTTTTCGGCGTTGGAAGGCTGCCGTTAAGCGTTACGAGCAAGCCAATGCCGAGTGGTCGGCCGCCGACGACCGTTTCGATCAAATGGATCTCGAAACGCCGACGGCGCTTCTGTGGGAAAATGCGCCCTGGATTTGGCAAGTGCGCAAGCTCGAAGAAAGCCCACATTTGTGGCTGCGGGGATGGAAGGACCAACGCATCACCCTTGAGTGCGCGGCCGATTTGCAGTCTGGGCGCCTCGGAAGTCCTGACGCGTGGACATCGGAAGTGAGCGCTATCGCGCATCGCTTTTACAACGTCCTCACGGAAGACGCTCTGGAACGCTGCCGCTTCCGTGACGCGGAACGGAATTGGGATGAAGCGCACGCAGAGACCGAGGCACTAGTCCTGCAAATTATCTCGATCGCGCCGAGCAGCCTCGCAGACGCGAAAATGCAAATCGAAGTCGTTCGCTATGCCCACAAGGATGAGAAGGTCGGGCCATTGGAGGGCTTGCTTTTCGACACCATCATGCGGGGTACCCTTAATATCGGGGAGCCTCGCTCTGTGGCCACACCAACATAAACGCCGGCAAGAACGGCCCTTGTCAGTGCTCCAACACCGACAAGGACCTCACTCAGAACACAGGAGAGAACCTGATGTCCCAAGCCAATTGCCTCGCTACCATGTCTAGCGCCAAATCGAAACCGACGCGCCGCCGTGCGCTGACGTTACTCGGCGTGGGACTTCCCGCCATTTCCGTGGGTTCTCGCGCTGGCGCGAACGAACCCGCAAGGGCCGCCGTCAGTGAAATCGTCGCGCTCTTTTCAAATTGGCAATTTGCCATCGAGCGGATGAATACGGCCATCGAAGCAATGGCTGCTGCCGAATGTCGGTTCGTGAAAAGCCGGCCGGCGACCCCTGCCGTCTTAGAGTGGAAGAATGCGCCAAGAGCGTGGAAAATCCGCATGCTCAATGAGCCAGAACACGCGCACTTGATTCAGGATCGTCGCGTCATCACCATGCACATGGCGGATGATCTTGCAGCACGGACTTTTCGGTCTTCCGATGTCTGGGTCGACACTGTTTTTGCTGCGGCCCGCACACATTACTTCGACGTCGAGAAGCAGGCCAAAGATCGCTCCGGCTTGACAGCGGCTATCGACGGATCCGCCTTGCTAGGCGGTCATCGTCTCTTTAATCCGACTCGGTCGATCATATGCGGCGCCGACCGGAGCTGTTCGGCTTTTTCCGTATAGCGCATAGGCATCGCAAGAGAGCGGTGACGGGAAACGCGTGCAATCGCCCTGAGATCGGCACCGCCTTCTGCCGCGGTGACACAAAAGCCAACGCGCAGGCTGTGGCCAGAGAACCGGCTTGCAACGTCTGTGGCCTGATCCTCGGATGCGCCGCGCGTTCTATAATAGGTGCCGACTTTGTTCTTTATAATCCGGGCAACGGACAGCGGGTGCATGCGATCCGGGCCCACTTTGTCGCCCTTGCGAACGCGCCGCAGAATGGGGGAGCCTTTTGCGATGCCGGCCGCAGACACCCAGCGTTCCACAGCCTTGACGGCTTCGGCATTTTCAACGCGGGGAATGGCGACCGTTGGCGCGCTGCCGTTTCGATCAGTTTTCGATTGGGCAAACTGGATTTCCATTGTCATGGCCGTGATGCGTAGGACGGCGGTTCCGTCTACCAAGGCCTCGAGGTCAAGACCGATCAGCTCGGATTCACGCAAAGCGAAGCAATACCCCAGCGCCAGCAGAGCATTGTTGCGCAGATCGCAGAGCGAAACATTGGCGCCGTCCATCAGATTGAGAACATCCTTGCCGCGCAGAGCTTCGGCCTGCCGCGGCAACCGGGGGCGCACGTTCTGAATGCTGCGAAGCGCCTTGAGGATCACGGGGGCCTTTGTGTCGAAGGGACAGCCCTTGGCGTCGTTTCCGCCCTTGATCGCGGCGACGACCGTTCGCAGTGTGGAGATGGCTTGGCCAGCATCGGCGCGTGAGATCAGAAAGTTTGCAACCGCATTGGGATCGCTGGGGAAGAGATCAAGTCCCGCCTCGTCGCACCATGCCAGCCAAAGCCGGAGCTGCGCCGCATAGGCGCGACGCGTGTTCGGACGCAACGACTGCGAAAGATATTGTCGCGCCTGCTCCGACAACGCCACAGGGGGCGCAGCGTTCGTTTGACTGCTCTGGATGACATCTCGGCTCATGAAACCGGATTACGCATGATAACTGTAAGAAGCGAAGTGATCGCCACCGAGCTTCGCAGCTTGGGCTTCGATGATCGGTTTGATTTCGATGTTGCTCTTGAAGTGCAGCTGACGTGAATGGGATCGATCCTTGCCCGCGCTACTGTGAGCAAGGATCGACCGCCCGCACACATATGTTGACGGCTCACGTTGACGTGAACGGACGATTGACCATCACGTCATTTCAAGTTGTCTAGGAAATACGGGGCTAACGCTGTCGCTCGTGTCGGCGCGCAATGGCTTGAGCCGCCGGCAATCTGTCTACGTCCGGTCAACTAAAATGGGGGCTTCGTTTTTCCTGACGAGGGCATCGAGCAATGATGTTCCGTTCAAAGCGATCCGACGCCATGGCGATTAATTTATGGTATCAACGCGGTTGCGTTGCCATCAAAGAGGCGCGCCGGAATCCCTTCAGGAACTGTCAGGAGTTCGTCAGGTCGCGGACCGGATGTCGAACGTTCCTCAATGTGGCCGAGAGCGTTGCACTGAATTGACGATCGCGTTTCCGGCACGATGGTTGGCGTCTTGTTGCTCCGCCGCTTGCGTACGCGAATTCCCTTACGGCTCGCAAAAACGCCGATGATATTCAGCGGTTACAGTTTCGAAACCTCGCGATGCGGTAAAGCCAGTCAAGTTTGCGATGATTGGTGCACCCATTGTGTAAGTCCATTGGGCCTGCGATACCGAACGCTGCTCTATGATCCGCTTCCTGATTTGAATTCGGTTCTCGGTTGGGAGGTTCGGCATGGTCAAATCGATAGCAACGGTCAGCATCGCGTTGTTCAGTGCAATTACTCCATTCTGCTCTTGGACTGTGATCGATCCGTCCGAAGGCCCCGCGACTGAGCAATTGATGCTTTCGAATACGCTATCAGTAATGCCGCCATAGAACATGACATCACATCCTGCGTAGGCAAACCGCCAGCTGTCCGGAGGCGCTGTGAAACTTACCTTGCATAACGTCGACGTCTTGTAAGTGCTGCAGGTATTGCTGGCCTCATTCATTAATGCCCATGGAAATTGTCTGAACGCTCGCTCCAAGTTCAACGGGACCGTCGCGGCGTCCGAGAGATCATATTTGTGGCGGCAGAAGAGAAGATCAGGAGTGATAGCCGGTATTTTGATGTGGCCAAACACTGCCCAGATGAGCGCGCCGGCTACAACTATCCCCATCAACTTTCTCATTCGGCTAGATCGCTCATTCCTCTTCGGTGTAGTTTTGCCTTAGTTGCGAGGCAGCCACTCGTTTTAAGATAATCGACAAGCGGCGTTTCAAGCAGAGAGTTAAACGCGCAGTTCTGGTCTTCTACTACTCGTTCCCCTACTTCCTTCGCACTTGGCCGAAAACTCGCGAGGTATTTTCCTGTGCGCATCTCTTACTGTATCACGTTTCTTATCCACGCCATCCCACCTTCAATGCCAAGTCGACTAGGTGCACGCTGGCCAACAAATTAAGGTCATAAATGCGATTACGCTCCTGGATCAATGACCGGTGGACACGCTCAAAGCTCTGGCTAGAGGCCCGTCCCAATGCCGGCGGATGGTTTGTGTTCGCTTTTTTGGGGCTTGGTTTGCTTTGGCTGAATATATGGCAACGGCAATCTGAACGACTTCCCTTCACGATCGGCTATCTCATTTCCTGCGCCGCCATGTTCACACTTCCAACCATACTCGTGACGCGACACCGTCTTCGGCAGCAAAAGACGCTCAACCGGATTCGCGCCCTCTATGCTTTAGCGTGCGAGATGCTGTTCCAAGACCGCATCGCCGAAGCACGGCGGCTGCTCCGTTCGATCCGGCGGTGGGAACAACATTGGCACATCGGTGAAAGTGGCCTCTACCAACTCGCATATTCTTGGTTCGTCATTGCAGCGACAGCGACGGCTGGGTTCGTTCACTATATCTTTTACATCAATATCGATTCGCAGACCGCGCCGGGTCAGATACCGCAGAAAAGCATTCTTGAAACAGCGCAATATCTTCAGTCGCATCCAATCGCGCTTTGGTTGATTGGATTTTTCGCATTTCTCATTGGGCTCGCAGCCCGTCAACATCTCAGCGACTTAAAGGGCGTACCTTGGGCTGAGTTTTATGGAGATCGGCTGGCGAGCGCGATCAAGGCCGGTCGGACCGTCAATGATGCGCCAAAGCACCAGGGGCCAGCGTTTCCGCTCGAAGCGTCTGCCCGTGAGATGTTGGGTTTGCCGGAACGGTTCACGGCTGCGGAATTACGCCAAGCTTGGGTTCGCCTAGCTCGAGAACTTCATCCTGATCGATGGGTAGCGGCGGGCGATGGTGTCAGACGGTTGAAGGAAGCAGCGCTCAAGCGCGTCAACGCGGCACGCGACGAACTCGCGGCTCAAATGACCTAGTCAGACCACACTTCAGAGGCATATTGCAACTTGGCCGCAAGGATTTGAAATTAGTCTTGGTGAACTCCGGGACGCTGCCGAAGGTCAAATCCCATGCAGGATGATAATATCGCCGAAAAGAGGAAGCGGATGATCGCCGCGTTCGAGGCCATGACGGTGGAGCGTGGCGCCTCGGAAGCGGAAGCTCGCATCGCGCACGCCAAGCTGGCCAAGCTACGCGAGAAAGAGCACGGGCAAAGGGTAGATCCACCTGAACTGAAACAGCCGCCAGCGGACTCGCCCGTGGCAGCAACGGCCACGCCTGCGACTCTGAGCGAGCGCAGACTCAATGCAGTCGTCGGAATCTCGCGCCTCGCGGCCGTCGCGTTTTGTTTTTCGATGATCGTCACCCTGTTTCAAGGAGCCCCCCTGCCCAGCGCCGTCACTACGGCAATCGGCCTAGTCGCGATCCCAGGGACGATTTGGCTCGCCTTTATCATCCGCTTGCGAAACATTTGGTATCCGGAAGCCAACCGGTCAGAAGGCGTCTGGGACATGGAGCCTGCTGCACTGGCGTTCGGCTTCTACATCGTGACGACGTTTCGTCCAGACGGCCACCTCAATGAGGAGCAGGGTCACGTCAATTTTGCAGCAGCGATCTTTCTGTCGGCGATCGGGTATGCCGCTGCTGAGTGGCTCACACGTGCGTCCCGGAAAAGACCTCTATCGAGAACGAGGTCTTCACTTTGAGAAATCGCTGGTAGGTACCGCACCCTTCTCTAAGCGTTGCTCGACCATCATCATGATGCTCTTGGGGTTGAAGGGGCGCCCGTTCTCGTTCAAGTAGCCCATCGCCGCCAGATGCTTGCTGATCCTCTGAAAGCTTAATTGTTCGCCGGTCCGCGGATTGATGCGCCGGAGCCGCTTTGCTTCGGCCACGACGTCCGGACGCGCCTCGGCATGAGACTTTCGACCCTCGACCTTGTGACCCTTCGCACGCTTTCGATCCCTCGCCACCTTCAACTTCTTCACCAGCCGCGTCCGCTCGAGTTGGCTAAACACCCCCATAATCTGCCGCATGGCCACGCGGAATTCGTCGTCACTGTCCGTTAGGTCATCACCATTGGCCGTCAGCACCCGAACTCCGAAGCCTACGAGGAGCGCGATGCCAGCCTCCTGGGTCATCAGGTGGCGAGCGAAGCGACTGGCGTCCTCGACAATCACGACGCGAACATGATTGCCGACGATCCGCTCAAGGAGTGCCTTGAAGCCTCGCCGCCCCTCGATCGGGTCTTTTCCAGACACCGCTTCGTCCCGGAATTCGTCGACAACTGAATATCCTGCCCGCTTGGCAAAGCCCTCAACAGCGGCGCGCTGGCGTTTTTCGGAATCCTTGTCGGCGCCGACATTGGCGGCCGAGCTCGTACGATAATAGGCCAGAGCTGGCACCCGGTTTTTATTTGTGATGGCCATTGCTAAGCCCCGTATTTACTGGCCCCAAAGCCAAAAGTCATTACCTTTTCCTGAGAAATAGTAATGCGTTGAACGCTGTGAATCAAGCGCAGCCGTGGAGAAATGGTTGGTGGCTGCTTGTCGCCGCGGCGCGCGCAGGGCAGTTTTGCTCCCATGTTTGAAAAATATTTCGCATCCAAGGGGGCTTGGGATGGAGTGGTATGTTGCTCGCGATGCTCAGAACTTTGGACCGTTTTCATTTGAAGATTTGCTCGCCAGCGCGCGCGATGGAAGACTGACGAAGCAGGACCAGCTTTGGTCGACCGGAATGCCCCAGTGGGTGCCGGCCGCATCCGTGCCCGGGATCTGGACTCCCCCGCCGACAACCGGGGGCGAAATCGCCGCTAGCGTGGATGTTCCAATTCTGCATGACGGGACGCCCGAGAAAGATCCGCAGAGCAGCGAGAAGTCTGCTGTCTCTGAGGCGGAGAAGCAAAACTTCATTACTCGCTATTGGCGGGGCGACATTAGCCTTCCAGCATCCTACTGGTTGGTGGGCATCGGGACGTCGATTGCAATTACGGCGCTTTCGAACGCGTTTGGGGAGTTCGTTCCGGCGCTGCAGCTCACCCCTCAGCAGTGCGGTACCGCTTTTATAGGCTTCCTCGTCATTCTCGTCGCGTTGCTTATCTGGCAGTCCGTGGGTCTTTGGCGATCGGCGGGCAAGTACATAAAATCTTCGAAGACGCCGGGCTGGGGATGGGCCGCGCGCACCTTGCTAACGATCGCCGTCGTTCGCGCTGGCGTGGACTTCAATCAATTGGTCAGACCGATGCTGGCCGAAAGCGCGAGGCTGGCCGTCGGCGTGGACGATGTGCCTGCTAGTCAAATGCGCCTGATGAATAATGCCTCAGAGCTCGAGATCTCGGGAGGCATACCATTTGGAACTGCTGATGCTTTTCAAAAGCTACTGGATGCAGCACCTTCCGTCAGGCTGGTTCATCTCAATAGCCTCGGCGGCCGAATAGACGAGGGTTACAAGATTGGGGAGATCATCCGGCACAAAGGGTTGGCTACTTACACTTCGAGCTACTGTATGAGTGCCTGCACAATCGCATTTCTGGGAGGCAACTTGCGTTTGCTCGGCGAGGAAGCGCGACTTGGTTTTCATAGCGGCAGCTTCGGCGGACTCGATCAGCAATCCTTGCCGGATATCAATGATCGAATGCGAAAGACCTTTGCAGATATGAGGATCCCCGCCTGGTTCTCGAACAAGGCGTTCGCGACCACGGCCGACTCTATGTGGTATCCGACCAATGATGAACTCGTCTCGGCGAACGTCGTTTCGCAAATTGTCGATCCAAAATTGTTCGCCATGTCAGGAATTCGCGACTGGCAAAACGTTAGCGGCGCAGAAAACACCTTACTGAAGCTGCCCGCTTACGCGGCACTTAAGTCGTACGATCCGACGACATTCAACGTTATTTTGGCAAAAATCAGTGACAGCATAAAAAATGGAAAAACGGCCTTTCAAATGCAAAACGAAATTCATGCCATTTTCGAAACGCAGATACTGCCGAAATATTTAAGAACATCTCCGGATGGCCCGTTAATCGATTATTGGTCATCACAAATCGACGATCTTCGGGCGTTGGCACGCACACGGCCGCAATACTGTGTCCAATTTTTATTCCCATCCGAGCGCGATCCGAACTTTGACCTCACGCGTTTGATGCCGCAAGACGTGCAGAAGCGCGACCTCGACAAACTTGCTCGATTAATCGAGGGCGCCTCGAAGGGGCCGGTGGCTAAAGTAGCCACGCAAGCGGAATTGACACCCATCGTTGTTAGTATCGCGAAGGCCCATCCGGACGTCGGGCCGTTCCTATCGGAGCCGGAAAGACATTACGGGGAACCGGATAAGCTGTGTGGCGCATTTCTGGCCTTCTACGAAGAAATCCTCGCACTTCCGCCGACTCAGGCCGGTCCCATTCTGCGCTCGATGGCTCAGTAGGATAAAAACTCTACGTCATTACGAAGGTCTTCTCCGGTGTGATCAGAAGGAGCTCCGAGCCGTATGACAGAGGCTCGCCTACTCACGATTGATGAAGCAATAGCTTTCGTTGTCACCGATCTTCAACAGCTTATTTCCCGAAAGCGCCAGCTGGACTACGGACATCAGATCATAGCGCGCCGACAATGCGCATTCCCACTCGAACGCATTAGCTGCGGATATTCCACGGGCTACTTGCGTGATGGCAAATCAGTCTTCAATTCGAAGTGACACGCGAAGCCGGTTCGTGGTGCTGCCGGTCGCTTTCGCGGAAAAGTTATGCAGGACACTCGGGTCGTGGGTCAGTTTGAAAAGAAAGCCGCAAATCGTTCTGTTGTTGTACTGGGCTCAATGCAAAATCTTATGAGCAACAGCCATCGTCGCAGCGTAGCGGCCCAGGCGTGCCTCTCCGCGTTGTCCCGCCCGGAACATCGCCATTAGCGCTGCGGTCATGGGTTCAAGAGCGGCTGCCAGCAGCTCGGGTGTATATCCGTATTCCTCGACAAGCTTATCGCACGCCAGTTCATACGCTTCAGCAAGCTGAGCATGCTCGGCTTGCGAAAGGTCTGATGCCTCCGGGAAAAGAAGTGATTTTGCCATAGGATTGCTCCTGCGCGGCGGGGGCGGGAGCAATACGAATATGCACTCTCAGTCGGCAACGCCCATACATGGCTACCGATATCTCAGCTTGCGCCCTATGGGGCCCAGAGTCGAGCCGCTAAACGCCTACATTTTTCACTAATGTGCGGGAACCGAACGGTGGCCACGTTACTGGCACGGTCGGCCATGACCATCGCAATCGCGGAAATCCACAAAATTTGCTAAGAAGCGAGTCGACACGACGTTTGATCTCCAAGGCCCAGCGTTCACTCGCTGAATGACCCGGCGTCAAGTGGACGACCGGGCCCGCGGGGGCCACTCCCCGCTGGAGTGAAGACTATGGCGAAAATTCTCGCCCTCGTGTCGTGTAGATCGGTAGTAATCAAATCAGTGTACGTTCGGAGTTACCAACGCCGTGTCAGCGGCAAGGTACAAACCGTGCGGTCCCACTTTCGAGCGCCGCCATTGAGTCGTGTACGCACGATTCACTAGATACGTGTTCCATAGATTTTCACAAGCTGCCCATAGTCCACACGGCCTTCAAAAGCCGCGTCCACTGCCTCTGCGTAAGATTTGAGGACGTCACTGGTAAGCCGAACGCGACCGTCCATTCGCAAGGCTACGTCATTCAAAAATTGGAATGCGCATTGCGAATTTCGAGCGCCAACGAGCCAGCTCACAGCGAGCTTCGTATCGGCATCGATTGCCGTCCAAGTCCAGGTATCGCCCGCGCCATCAGGGGCGGATTTGGCGTCCGCAACATCACGCTGTTTCGCGTAGGTGAATGACCAGACTTCATCGACCTGAACACGCTTGCAGCGGAGATTGCGAACCGTCTTGTCGTGATACTCGGCACAGACCAAGCCGACGTCATTCAGCAGCTTGGCGACCGTGTTCTTGGACGCCCCAGTGAAGCACTCCGTCGGGGAAGACACTTTGTGTTAGTGACATCGCATTTAGACAGCGGTCGCCGCGTCACGTCGAGTGAACCAAAGCATCAGGAATAGTCAGGATTCCATCAGCCGCGCGGAAGAACGGAGCGCGGCGCGCCTGATAGCGGAAGGCCGGGGCGACAGTTGTAGTGGATAGTCACCGCTGACCAACTCCGCAGCACGCTGAAAGACCTATAATCTCCCTCAAGGCGCGCCTATTTTGCATCCATTTTTTGGGAGGTTTCCCATGAGGTCAGTATTTTTCGTAGCGTTCATCTGCGCCAGCTATCCCTGCCTCGCATGCTCGTTTGACATCGATTGCTCTGTCGGTTCGCGATGCCTGAAAACGCCAGGCAGCCTTTACGGTGTTTGTGCGGGTGGCTTATCTCCGGGAAACAGCAATGATCAACGGCCCGTCTACGATCCCCTCGATCTAAATCATTCGACGGGTAACACTTGCTCTTTCGATTTGAACTGCGGGATCAATGCGACCTGCGTCAAGGACAGAAGCTCCATTTCCGGTGTCTGCATGCCGGCCGGGAATCCAGATGAAGATTAAGCGCGCGATCCCCGATTTCGAGTGACCTCGATGGCAATCAGGGATTTAGGGCGTTGGGCGTCGCCCATTGTCTTGATGTCGTCAGGATCCCCGCCAGCGAGCTCGTGGCGCCGCTCACCCTTTCGGATTTCTCGATGCATATCATCGTAGCCGATCCCTTTGGACGCATCGGCAAGCGACGGAACCGGGAGAGCGACCGCCCCTCCCTCTCCACGACCTAAGCGGCGCGAGGGACGGTCAAGCCGCTGACGTGCGATCGCGCCATCAACACTGAGCGGTGGGCGCCGACTTGGTTTCTTGAGGGCAACACGAATGACGTCGACGATCTCGTTTGGATGTTTTGCCTTCATCAAGCGTTTTGTCATGAAATCCGCTTTTATGGACTGACAGAATTGGACTGCGCTGGTCACAATCGTGTCGTTACCGAAGATAATGTGCGCGCCTGTTCATGGCGGAGAGCGCATCGCACATGCCCTGAGCCCAGATCTGCCGGAATTCATCGTGCTGGGCCCGAAGCGCCTCATAGGTGCAGCGGCGCATCTTCGGCGGCTTTGTCGGGAACTCCTGGTTCGCAGGATCCGGCGACCCGAGACGAGAGCGCAGTTCGTATGCTCGTCGATCCGCACGCCAACGCGGCTCTTCGCTCTGCGAGCTGTAGCGGAGGTCGTAGCACTTTCGACAAGCCATCTGCCCGGGATGATCCTGCCAATGCAGGACCCTTGCTCTTTGATGGCAGCGAGGGCAGCAAAACCAGCGCTTGAAGCCGAACGACGTCTGCGAGAAGCAATAGCCAACCTCAATGCGATGCCAGGCATTCGGTGCCGTGCGCCAAAGGAAAAGGACTCCGGATTCAAGCGCAACAATACCGACGGCGACGGCCGGCCGCCCAGCGCGCGCGGTCCACTTCATAAGCCTCACATCGCCGCTCAGGTAGCCGCGTCGCCGAAGATCGGTGAGATCGAAGCGGCGCATCTCTTCAACGCGAGCATGGCGTGGCATAAGACGCACATACGATCCACTTCCAAAACCACCCATCAACTACCCTTCGTCTTCGATTTTCCCGAAATCTTCCGAGTTGTCTTTACGACGTCGAGAAGCTCGGATTGAATTTCTGCATCCTCTTTCAGCTCTGAAATCCGCTTGGCAATGGGAGGCCAGCGCACAAGATCGCGTGCGGCCATGTCCACGTCAAACGCGCCGCTCGGTAGTCGGTAATGATCTAAAATAAGATCGCGCGCCGATCGGTTGTCGAAGGGACTGAGAGCATCAAGCGCAATGCCGCAGTGTTCCAAATACGCAAAAAGCTCAGGGTCACTCTTCTCGGCGAAATCGATGAACGGCCATAGAATGGCATTCTCTGGCACCTTATCCGTGGCACCCACACCGCGTTGCGTCGTCTGTTTCACAATGATCGTCCCCCAGAACGTTGATTAACTTTGCAACTTGATACTGCCGTAGGTCGCCAGTCCCTCAGCGAACAGAACTTGCTCTGCAAGGGCAACCGATGCCGTTCGCGACATGCCGAAGTTCAGATGCGCGCCATCCTCAACAAATAGACGAATGACGCGGCCATCAGCTTGGTCTGTCTCGCCATACTCTGCGCGCTTGATCGGCCAAAGACGCGCCTCTTGTGTTTCGGTCGTGATCGGAGGCGGAACGGCGAGTTCGCCCTTAGCTTTGATGAGCATTGCCACGACGTCGTCAATGGCAGAGGCCGGAATGTTTATCGCAAATTCGATCCCATTCGGTTGGCGAAGGCCAATCTGGACGGCTGATGAATCGGTGAGATTGTATCCGAGAACGTGAGATACCGGGCATTCGCCGGCCCACATCAGATTGCTTGCGTCGCTTGACACGCTTGGGACCTTTCCCCAAAGGCGCGGTGGCCTTCATGTGGCTTAGTTTTTCACGGCGATGCAACATCCGCGATAGCGCACGTAAAAATCGAGCGGCGCTCCCGAACCGCCCGAACCGACAGAAATTCCGGTAAATGATCTTTGCGTGAAATCGGAGCTATTGCCGTTGAAATTGTTGCCCGCTTGGACATTTCGCGGGGATGAATCGGTCGTCCGCGTGTAAACGTGAATGTGGCCCGGGTCGCTGACGGGCAAACTATAGTTCGGAATGTTGGCTTGCGAAATAAAGCGCGGGCTAAAGACGCTTGTAAAATCGCTAGAGCCGCCTGCTTCGCCGCCATTGGACGACACCATGATTGCCGATTCCGCAACGGACGTGTCTTTTGTCCATCCGGTCGGAGCGGTCAATTGCTGAAACAGCATTCTAGTTCCAGGCGGGAAGCTATCTGTCGAAGCGACGCGTACACCATTCGTCGCGTCCGAAATCAACGATGATCGCCCCTTAGCCACTGCCGTTCCAGCGACCCCATTCGTAAACGTCAGCGTGAAATTTCCGGCCGTTAAATTCTCAACGAAGAAAAATCCGATACAGGACGTCGTCACTGTCACGTTGGATAGAAGCGTTCCGCCACAGCGAATGATGCAGCACTGCGACTGTGTCGGAGACAGGGTCACGTTCGACGAAGACAATGACAGTGACACCAGTCCACCGAGATTGTTATCGAGGATGGAAATCACACCCTCATTCAGTGCTGTTGCAGCGCCTACACCCCACACGCCGGGGTTCGATCCCGCCGTTTGAAGGGACAGGCCTTTAGCCGGTGAAAATGGCATCGTTTTAGCCCTCGCTTATTGGCCGGCGCCGCCGGGCGTTCCCCGACTACGCAGGTTTTTCAATTGTCGTTCGCGGAAATTCAGAAAGCCGCGCAGCTGATCCGCTTCGCGACGAGCGGCTTCGGCGTCGGCCGCTGCGCTCTTGTAGCCCGTCATGATGCTGGGCACGTCCGGCAGGTTAGCCGCTGGGCCGCGCGGCGCGCTCTTAGCCTCATAGGTGTCTTGCAGGATGCGCTGCAGCTCGCTCGGCATGTCGCGGCCCCAAGGCCCGGGATCCGCGAGACGGCCGCCCTCGTCGAAGTATTGCGAGGCCAGACGCAATTGTTCAGCTTTGGTTGGGAAGCCCTGGCGTCCCGGAATCGATTGAACGTAGGGGTTGCCATTGATGGTGTCGAAAATCGAATTGCGTTCCCGGATGGGCGTAATGCCGTCGATGCTCGGGACCGACGACGCCGGCAGTCCCGCATTGACGGCGTCCAGGTCAGCCTGATGGCGTGCAATTCGATTGCCGAGCGTATCGCGCAGGAAGGAGAGGTGATTGACTTCTTCCGCTGGCGACAGCAACACGTCCGGCCGCGCCTCAACCGGCAGGCCGAGGCTTCTGGCTTGCTCCGTGAGCGCATCAACCTCCTGCCGCAATCCCGGCAATGCTCGCGTAGAATTGCCAGCGTATCTTTGGGCGACATTAAGCGCGCTCTGAGTGAGCGGCCCCGATGTCGGTAAGGACGGGCTTACAGTCTCGGCTGATTTTGCAAGGGGACCCAGCGCAGCGCGTGGTGTTTTCAACAAGGCGCCGATCGCATACTCGGCTGGACCGGCCGCTGCCATCGATGGCGGAAAGGCCGTGGCGACGTTTGCGAGGCCTTCCAAACCCGATAGTGCAGCATCGCCCCAGCGCGACGGCGCCGGGATGATTTCCGTATCGCCGTAGCGGAGCCAAGCATCGCTGGGCGGCGTTGGAACACCGCGGCGAATAACATCAGCGCCGCGGTTGGGGTTGTCGAACGCATCGAGATAAGCGGCGACGTCTTCGGATGTCGGCAACGTCGGCGCTGGCCCGCCATCAGCGCGGCGTTGACGGCCATGGCGACGCGCTGCGATGGCCAACGCCGAGGCGATTGCTTCTGATCGATTAAGAGCCGGTTGGGCGTGGGGCATCTGGATTTCTCCGATGGGATCAGACGTCAGCGGCGGCAACGCGCTTTAACTTTTCCGCCCGTTTTCCGGCTTGCAAGGCCAGATGCCGAGTCATCGTCGGGCGTGGCTGGACCGTAAACACGGGACCGCAAGTCCGTTCCCCGACTTCGATTAATCAAGTCTTCAATCGCTGCGGCCGCAGCGTCGCGGTCCGATGCCTGACGATCAAAAATATCTGCGCGATTTTGCAAATAGCGAGTGCCAAGGGCGAGGCCTGCAGCGAGAGGATAATCGCCAAGCGCGACGTTTGCCATAGTTCCGAGACCCGTAACGGATCCCATATTCCGATTGAACGCCGCGTCGTTTTTATCCTGGGCTGAAATCTCATTTTGCCGCCGTCGAAACGCTGTCGTTGGCAATGGTCCGCCATCAGCTTTGTGTCGCCTGGACGGCCGATCAAGTCGACGCTTGGCAAGATCGCCGTCAGCGGCCCCCAATGTTTGCCGTGGTTTTTTCTTCTGTTTTGCAAGATGCGCGACAACGCTATTGGCTGCCTCTAATTCGGTATCCTCTTGCCTGCTATGGCGTTTTGCAGGTGCCATATTATGACGTCGTACCTTGCGCATATTTCCATCTCCGTCGTCTGGTTTAATGCATCACAAGATCAAGTCGCAGCCACCGCAAATGCGGTCTCTTGCTTTTCGCGCCTTGGGGGCGATCGCGGCGGCGAGGTCTGCAATGCGCCGGCCGAATTTGGTGCGGTTGCAAATGACTGAGGTGCGGACCGTTTCAGGCGCACAGGCGCTATATGGTGGCAGGATTCATGGTGAGCGCCGCAGAGCCAAACGACGTCGAGCGGCTTGCTATAGTCGTTGTGATGCGCGACGATTTTCAGTTCGGCACACCCGCAGGCCTGGCAGACATTCGGCCGAACAAGGTCGCCGCGCTTGACAGCGTTGCGAACCATGCGCCGTGCATCGTCTCGATCCGGATGTGCCGCTTTATATTTTGTGACGGCAATGACGTTTAGCGCGCGCCCACGTGCGGTTGCCGCTCGTGCACGACCGCTGCGGCGGCTCTCGTGGACATTCGACCAGTAGCGGCGACGGTCGCGGGCTCGATGAATTTCGGGATTAGCCGCGCGAGCTGCACGGACTCGTGCCACATCGCACGACTTGCAAATATTGGCGCGCTTGTCGCGTGTGCTCTTTTTAAAAAGGTCGAGCGGCTTCGTCGCTGAGCACGCCCGGCATTGACGCAACGGAATACCGTCGCTGTTGCCGATCTCATCCGCTGAAATCAAAACGGGCGGCCCCGCAAGAGACCGCCCGTTTGGCGCATCAAATTGTTTTCGCATCTTTAGCCGACGGCAGCCCTCCGCACCTGACGCACCTGTCGTTCCTTCGCTGAGCGCTTAACGATGCAGTCCAGACAGGTGTCTAAATGACCGTCGGACTTGTACGGCGATGTTGGAAACCGCCGAAGCGGTCGGGGCTGTTGGCAGCTACCGCAAAGCTTGGTGGGCGCGCAGTCGCGCAAATTAATCAAACTCATCAAGGCTCGCCGCCCTTCTCTCCCGTCCGCTCGGCAATCCAACGTTCAACAGCGCGCCGGGAGTAAAAGTTGCGTCGACCCAGCTTCAGCGCGGGGGGGAAGTTTGATTTTCTTTCCAGGCGGGCCAGCGTTGAGCTGGAGACCCCCAGCGCACGCTCAACGGCTTCCGATTCCATCAAGCCATGCATGAACCCAGCCATTGCAGAGGCAGACTGCGCGTTTTCAGCAATTGCGGATTTCATATGAACGTGCTCCCAAAGAAAGTGAGTTAGACTGTTTGGGCCGCGCCACGGCGGCCCCTCATCGCGAAGCGGAATAGGCCGCCCCGCTGACCTTGATCGCGTCCGGACTCCCTGGCGCTTTACGGCGCAAAATTACTGGTGTTCGTTTGGCGTAATTCTTATGGACTTCCCGGCCATTATTTGCCGTTGATTGGTCAATCTGGCTTGCTCCAAGCCCAAAGTTACGCCCCAACTTGCCGCAAAACTTCGTATATTTCAAAAATAATTCAAGGATATAGGGCCACAATTGACGCGATCGCGAATGGAAGTTTTATTTGCCGACCAATTGCCCCTGTCGAAAGGCGCAGTGAGCGATCAAGGGCCTGAAAACAAAAAAACCGATGCGACCCCTTTCGGTGCATCGGTTTCGGCTGGTTGCAGTCGTTACGCCAGAATAAAAAAAATATGCCCAAATTCGAGGAGATTGCCAACGCGCATTTTGACGCGGTATGGCATTATCTGATTGAATTTTAAGAAGGGAGAAAATTCCAAATATATTTTGACTAGATTTGATTGGCGATATGTATTGAGCAATTATATCGCCAAAAGGCCAATTCGTGAAGACATCATTGTCTAAACGGGCTTTGATAAGCCACATTGCGGAAACATTCGAGCGGCAGTTTATGCTACCTGATCGTAGAAAAGCTTGGCAGCGTCCAAATCTGGGGCGTCGTCGAACGACAAACAGACCCGGCTACGAAAATCCCCGTTCGGCGCGATGGCTCTTCGCGAACGCTTTGGCGTCGCTGTCCAACAATTCTTGCGCTTTGGCGGCAAGCTGTTGAGGCGTCCACTCATCGATGTGGTCTTCATGCCCGCCGGCCCGCAACGCTTCGTGAGTCTCCTTAGCCCGAACATAGTATCCACGAAGCGTTGGCGTCAGAGTGCGCCAAACCGCCTCCGCCTCTGCTTGCCTTTTCTCGCGCGCCTTTTTGGCGGCACGATAAGCGGCACGATTTTGGGCAATTTGCGCGTACTCGCCGGCTGGAAAACAGTCCACGGGGATGCGCGAAAACAAAGCATCCGAGAAATCGGCGAATGGCACTTCCCCATTGGGTTGCCGTACTGTTGGCCGCCTGGCTTGCTGTATGAGGCGTGCGATTTCCTCTTGAAGAATGCTGCGGACCATCGGGGCTGGAATAATGCAAGCCGCGTCGCCGGGGGGCGGTCCGTATTTCCGCGACATGAAGCATGAGGAGTCAAGCCACGACAACGGCCCCTCGTCGTTCTCGTGCAGAAAGGTTCCGATCACCCATGCCCGCCAATCGGCTTGCGTTTTTTTGCAGCACTGGCGCACGTCCATCGGCACTGGAGGCGTTGAGAACGTTGCGGTGTGGCGCGGGTTGCCTTCAAGGCTGAGGTGCTTGAGCGCCCAAATGACTATCGCGGTTTCAAATCCGGCCACGGCTTCGCGGTAAAGCTCCATCAGGACGTCTTGCGCCTCGTCCTCAAGCCGCTGCGAGGGAAAGGAGGCGAGAATGCCTGTCAGCCCTCTGCGCACTGGATACGAAAGGCGATCGGCAACAACCAGCGCAGCCCCCTCGCTGGTTGACAGGGAAATGGTGGCCAATGGCTTCGGCTCTACAACGGCCGGCATATTCTCTCGGAATTTGGCCATGTTAGAACACCCTCGACGATCGGCCGCGACTTGAACGCGGGGGAGTGCTGTCGGCACTCGCGGCCAACCCGTCGATACGCTTCTTATGCAAAGCCTCTTGGACGGCGCGTTCGGACGCTGCCTTTGCTGCAACGGCGACCGACGCGATTCCGATGTTCCCAATTTCCGAACGCAAGACTTTCCGAAAGTAGGCCAGCATCGCAATGCCGCAGCCTCGCGATCCGTGAGGGGAATCCGTCTGCCGGTTATCCAGCGACTTTGCCAAGGTCGCATTCAGCGCCAACAGAAACGCTTGCCGAATAATATCGGGCTGGGTGTCGCCGTAGACCGCGAGTTCGCTAGCCAACAGTCCGTCCGTCAGGTCGCGGTTGATCGGAGCGAGGATGATGCTTCGCTCGCTCCCCCACGTCGTATAAAGCTCAGAAAACCGATCAAGATGCGCATCTTCGATGTTGCATGACCATCTTCTTTCGCCCCCTCCTTCTCTTTCTTTTTTTAGGGGTTCATTCCAATAGGGTTCCTGTCGGGGAAAATTAACGGGGTCAGCTTGGGATGATTTGCAGGGGTGGCTTTCTGACCCATGACTTTCCACCGTAGTGGGATTTGTTCTGACCACGGATTTTCTGCATGGGTGAGACGGCGCTGTTTTTGCCGTGCGGGCCGCTCGAAACTTCATCACGGCGTCGGTCACTAGTGCGTCTAGATCTGTCGGAGCCACGGCGCACAAGCCATAGTGCACAAGCGCACGTCGATCGTTGGGCGATGCGAGCGCATCAAAGCGGGCACGGCGTTCCGAGTGAAGATAATTCGCTTTCTTCAGCTCCCGAATGGACCGTTCGATTACGTCTTTGGAGTATCCCGTAATCTCCGCAATGCGATCATAGCCAGGCCATGCCCGTTGTGTTTGGCTGTTCATGAAATAAGAAATTGCCGCCAGAACGCGCACGCAAGAGTGCGGCAGTCCCTGGTCAAGCGCGGCCTTCTCGACCGCCAACGCTCGGATAAAACGAAACCCGGCGGATACGTTGGCAGCATCGTGTTCCGCGGCCGTCATAGGGCGTCGGTCGGTTTCTTCAGGCAACGCTTCAAAGGCGTCATTTGCAGGGAAAGGAAAGGTCGTCATATCGCCGTGGCTCCTGAATTAACGAGGAGCCTGGACGACAACAGTTGACAAGCCTGGCTGAGCCGTGGCTTTCTTTGTGCGTGTCCGGTCCCCAGATGTCTCGGATACGCACCGGCTCACTGTTCTGGTAAAACCGTGGGCCTTCGTTACAGGACCGCCAGCTTGAGCGAAACGCTCGCTGGCGGTTTTTATTTATTGGCGATCCGTCAAGGCAGCAATGTTGTGCGACATCGTCAAATGTCGTCGCAAAATCACGATGCCATGTGGATCGTTGCTCAGAAGTTCTGCGCCCCTTAGGTAGTCGTTTTGCGAGGTGAGACAGGTCGATTTTTGATCCACGCCACAACGTCGTTTTGGATCCAACCGACACGCTGCGGGGTAATTTGAAGCGGTCTCGGGAATGCGCCATCGCGAATGAGTGAATAGAAAGATGATCGCGAAATTCCGAGTGTTGCAATCACCTCGCGAGCCCGCAGAATCCGATCTCCGTCGACAACATTTGACATATTCGCACCGTCTTAGATTGCCACAAACTGATGCGCACAATGTGAATGCGCCGTGCGGCACTGGCAACGGCATTCCGCATGTCGCGGCGTTTAATTCAAAATGGAAGCCGAAACCGTTTCGGCGCGAATTTGCTAACATTCTGAGGCCGAAGTGAATTCAGAATGTTTCACAATAAAACGTGTGACGCTTCGTGTTTTGACCGCACCTGACAAGCCACTGAATCGAGCCGCACCAAATTTTGACGCCACATCCTATTGTCGCAAGGCGTCGTTGGACTTGATCGTCACGCCGATCCCTGATCCGTTAACGAAGGAAACTCCAGTATCGCGAAAAAGGCGACTAAGCGTTGGGCTGCGATGTGTCTCCAAGGAGTGCCATGAACCAGCATCAGCCAGCGACCGAAATCCCCGAAGCTGATGCTCTAATCCGCACTCGAAACCGCGAGAACGGCCGGCGCAGCATCGCTCTCAAGCGCGAGAGAAACGAAAACGCTGATCGAGATTTGGCACGGCCAAAAAGAGGATGGCGATGGTGATCTCGCCGGCACTCCGTCGAGACCTTGGAAATCCGGTTCTTCGGTTTCTTACATCCCTCATAAAAGCACAAGCTCGTGTCCATTGCCTGATAGACAAGCTCATTGCTTTCAGAAAAATTTCCGACAGACTGCCCGGGCCGTATAAGCCACATGCAGGCACGCCGCCCGCACATACAATTTCACTCCCTTGAAAGCGCATGCTGCTCATCGGACGTCAACATGCGCTTCTGGTCATCAGTCAATGTCCCAACACCAACGTACCGAATGGAACTATCAGGATTGTAGCGGCTTTGCTGCTTTTTATCCTTCCAGCGTTTGTCGGATTGCGAGGGCGCGCTGTCATCATCACCTCCGCCATATCCCACGACCTCAACGATGATGATCGAGGGCTGATCAGTCGGTGCTTGATTACCTGTGGGCGCGGTTTCTTTCGTCGATGCACTTGCCGTGTTCGTTGCCTGCGTCAGACCCGATACGTTCGGCGGCTGCACCACTGGGATGCCGCTCGTGGCACCTTGCACCTGAATGTTGGCTGCATTGACGATCTGCAGCGCCGCCAGGTTGACGTTGCCCGACACGCGGATACCCGCTTCACCCGCATCGATCGTGCCGAGCGGCGCGATGAGATCGATATCGCCCGACGGAACTTCGGGGATCGGATTGAGCGTCGCGATGCCGGCACCCGAACTCGGAGCTACCGGCGACAGCGTCGCATGACCGTAGCTATCGTAGACAAGCTTCGGTGGCGTGTAGACCACCGTCGTCTTGGCGCCGCGGCCGGCGTTGATGTCGCCTTCCGCTGACCATGCAAGGATATCGCCGCCGAAGGTTGTCATGACGCGAGAGAGGCCGAGCAGAATACTGCCCTTCGAATAGAGCTGGATATTGCCGTCGCCTTGCGTGATCAGGCCTGACGAGCCCGGAGGCACCTGCCCCTCCACCCCGACAATCAGTTTTCCAGCGGGTGTGAACATCTGGATGTCCCCGCCCGAGATGGTGCGTACGCCTGAGCCGCCGAACATGGTGATGTCGCCGGTGCGTGCGACCGCGTTGCCATTGGCATCGGTTTCTGGGAACAGCGTGGCGATAGCGTTGCGGCCGCGTAAATAGGAGCCGAAGCGCGAACTGTTCACGTCGTTGTATTCACGACCGCCATCGCGCAGCTCGGCGAAATAGATATCGCGCAAGAAGATGCGCTGCTGCTCGGGCGCCAGCATGTCGAAATAAGCGCGGGCTTCCTCGCCTGTGCCGCGAACGCCGTAACGCTCTTTCAGCCAGCTGACCAATTCCTTCTCGTAAGTCTTGGCGACCTTGCCTTTCTGATCGGCGAGCGGGACGCCCGTAACGGCAAGATTGGCCGGATCGAGATATTTAATCAGGGCCGCATAGTCTGGACCCGTCGGGCCGACACCGGCCTGCATCACAATGCTGGCGCCGGGGCGCGTGTCGCCGATCGCGATCGGACCTATGCTCATGATAGATCCTTGGTCGGCCTGGTAGAGGTTGCGGCCCGCCGAGACTTCCAACACCCCGGGACCGGCGATGTCGAAGTTGGCGTAGATGATATCGCGGCCCGCCGAGACGATCGAAACATCCGTATCGTTGCTGTGAACGATCAGGTTGGAAAAGCCCAGGTCGGCGGAAGCCGTCGCGCCGGGCCTGCCGCTAGCCACGATATCGCGGCCCGCCTGCATGCGAAGGGGCGCCCCGCTTCGGTAGGCCTTCGACGTGGTGCCTATAGCGTCCTGATAGCTCGATTGCTCACCGACTCCGAGACCGACAATGTCTCCCCCAACAGCATAAATCCGGATCGGTTCGGCATCGACGTCACGCTTTGGCGCCGTCGCGGCCGTGTTAGGGCCGAAAGCGAATAGTGAGTAGCTGCCGTTCCAAGAGGAGCGCCTGTTGGCTCCCGTTCCCTGGAAACTGACTGCGCCTCCCTCAACCGAGAGATTAGACACGATTTGAGCATCGACTCCCGGACCTGTTTGCCCGACGAATGCCGGATTGAACGGGGTTGGCAACGGTGTACCCGTCGCCGACATGATGAGCGCGTGCCGCGACTCATAGGGTGGTACGACAATCCTCTGACCGCCGTAGATCGAACCTGCAGCCAGGATCGACAACTCTCCCGACAGCGAGGGCGCTAACACATCCTTGGTGTAGCTTGCTTCGGTTCTTCCTGCAGATGCACCATAATAAATGTTTCCGTCCAACGCCGCGACGCGGAGGATCGCCGGCCAGGTATCGGTGATATCCGTGCTGAGAACGCCGCCCATGGGGATGCCTGCCTTGCTCGGCGCCATGTTGCCTGCGGCCGAGGTCAGATTGATTGCCGTGTGGTCGGTCCACAGCGTGAACCAACTGTTGCCGCCGCCGGCATAGGTCGCTCCATTGGCGAAGAACGGCGAGGTGTTGAGCTGATGGCTGCGCGTGGCATCTCCCGCACCGCCAATCACCATGTCGCCCAAGGTTTGCAGATAGACCGCCGAGTCGCCGGGCACCAACACCAGCCCCGAAAGCGATTGTGCGCTGGACGCCTCGAAAGGATCGGCCGCACGCGGATCGATCGGATTGTCGACCCTGCTCGACGTACGATAGATAGTCTGGATCTCGCCAACTGATGACGCTTCAACCTGCGTTGTCCCACGAAGGTTGACGATGCTGCCACTCAGCGCCGTTTTAGATGCAAATCCGTCGGCTTCTCCAAGAGGGTTGAGCGCACCCGCAACGCGCATATTAAGGTCTCCGCCGCCGGTAAGTGTGAGGGCACCATCGGCGCCGACCCGGCCCGTCGATCCAACAGCGACGACCAAGCCCTGGCTGCGACTGTCCTCGACCTGTTGCCCCACTATACCTCGAGCATCGATCTTGCCAGCATCGCCGCCGACCCTGACCGTGACGTCGCCGCCTCCCAAGGCGCCAAAGCCAGTGAAGCCAACCAAGAACGGATCTCCGATATCGGTCCCGGACTGAACACGCGCATAGGTGCCGAAATTGATCCACCAGGCGGTCGGGATCGCCGCACTCACCGCAGCACTGCCCGAGCCTTGCCGCCAAAGCCAGTTACCCGTCAGCGCGCTTGAGGTGTCGCTATTGACGTGATTCACATCGCGCACATCGCCAATGAGATCGCCGCCAGCCGCAATCAGCAGATTGCCGCCGTGATCGGGATACCAGGCACGATAGTTTGCCAAGGCCGCGGAATAATCGACGGGCGGATCGCCGAGGATTGAACCGTCCGTCAGCACGCCCCGCACCCGATCATAGGCGGCGTCGACGTTCGTCGCTGTCCCGGCCGTATAGACACCGTAAAGCGAATCCATGCGGATATCTCCGGCCGCGAGCAGCGATAGGTTGCCGGCCCCGGTGCGGATCACGCTGAACAGCGGAGAGGTGGCATTGATAGTAACGCCTGCACCGCTGAGTTGGGTGCATTGGCCAGGCTCCATTGCGCAAATACTGTAACCTGGGTCCAACGCCCAATCGTCGACAGGCTTGCCCGGCTCACCCCCGTACATATTGCCGTCAGTCCAAACCCAGGACACCTTTACACACTGGCCCGGCTCGCTTTCGCAGATATTGTATGACGGATCGAGCGCCCAATCGGCGACGGGAGTACCGGGCTCCCCATAGTCGGCGTTGTCGGGCGACCAGTACCACACACCTCCAGGAATCCGCTCCACAGCATGATGCGTATCCGCGAACCGGATGCTGCCCTTGGATGCCGGATTGAGGGCCCTCCTGTCGGCGGATGACAGATCCGCGCCCGCAACCATTTGCAGGTCCCAGGAAGTTGCGCCCGCGCCCAGCATCGGCGCGACCGCCCAGTTGCGTCCCTGAACACCTCCGTCCGCAGGCCGCAGATCGACCGGGGTATCGCCCACCAGTTCAACCTTAGTCGTGGACGGTATCAACGATCCGCGCGCGAGCGCGACCGGGCCGGTCGTCACCATCTGCACCGGCAACGCAATCCCTTTTGGCCAGACGAGCGCGTCGATCGCGGTTTCTGTTCGCAGCGGCGTGCCGGCTCCGAGCTTCATGCCTGCGTCGAGCGTCACGGCATTTCGCAGGACCGTTCCGGCGGCATAAGCGACGCTACCGTCGGCATTGTAGATATTGGCCGCGACCACCGTCCCCGCAGGCAGATTCACCGCTCCTGTCAGGACCGCATCGACCGGAAGGACCGTGCCCGCCGGAAGAGTCGTGGCGGCGACTGGCACATCATAGTTGAGCTTCGCACCTGCCTCGAAGGTCGTGCCTGTGTCGAGCACCACCCCATCGGTTGGCACCACGATATCGCCTCCAAACGGAAGGTTTGCACCTTCGGTCAGAACCCAACCGGCATCGTCAGGAGTTGTCGGCGGCGGCGCAAAGCCGTCATTGATGCTGCCGTAAATGTTGAGATTGCCCGCGGCGCGAACATGCAGCACGCCCGGTTCGCCATAGCCGCGCAGAGCGAGATCGAGCCGGTTCGATTGCGGTCCATAGCGATAGCCCGAGAGATCGAGATCGCCCGCGATGGTAAGGTCGCCATTCGGATTGTCGGCGCTGATCTTACTGATGATCTCGACGCCCGGACGCAGATGATAATTGCCAAGCCCCGCAAGGCGACTGGAAAGTCCGGCGTTGTTCAGGGCCGCATCGATGAAGGCGCCGTTATCGATGTCGAGTGCGTCGAGGTAAGCCTGTGTGATCTCTTGTGGCTTGTGGCCCGTAACATCCGGCGAATTTGCCTCCGGCGCATCGTCATAGATACGGAAGGCATTGACGGCGACGGTCTTGGCGCCGCGGATTCCGGGCGTGCCGATTACATTGAGAGCCACATCGTTGGCGCCATTGCCCGCGCTATCGATTCCACCCTGCCCGCCCGTACCGCCGAGGCGTCGTGCATTGAGGTCGAGCGTGCCGCGCGCGACGCCGTCGTTCTGTCCACGGCCGCCGCCCATCGCCACGCTTGTGCCGGCGCGCAGATCGAATGCGGCGTTGCTGCCGATCGTCAGTGTCCCTTTGCGTGACGTCAGATCGACGATCGCGCGGTTCGGGCTATCGATGATCTTGCCATAGCTGTCGACGCGCAGGCCGGTGCCATGGGCATCGAGTGTACCGTTGACAGTAAGATCGCCCATGGCGGCCAGACGGATCGAGCCGACTTGATATCCGCTGGCATCGATGGTGCCGTTGACGGTCAGGTTGCCGCCATCGAGCGCGATCTCGACGTTGCGTGCCCGTACTTCATTGCCGATCGTCAGGCTGCCTTGCTTGATCTGGAATTTGCGCGCGCCGAACACAGCGCCAGAATTGAGTCGGGTGTTGAGTCCTGCGAAGTCGGCGAGTGTTTGCGCGCGCACGGTGAGTTCAGCCGCATCGTAAGGCACCATTGTGCCGCCGGCGTCGTATTGACCGGACGCCGAACCACGGATCGTACCGCCGAGAGCGACGTGGCCTGCGCCTGCGCCGAGCGCCGTCGCCGTCATCGTGCCGCCGCGATTGTGCTTCGCGGAGAGGTCAACGATGGAGCCCGCCGCGGTCGTGATGTTGCCCGCGTTGCTGGTCAGGACGAGATCGCCGCCCCAGCTATATTTGGTGACGTCGAACATCGGCACCGCGCGGCCCGACAGATCGATCCGCGCGCCATCGGCAAGCGTCAGATTGTCGGTTGCATTGAGCGTCAGCCGGCCTGAGGGCAGCACCACGGCGGTATCCACCGTGACGTTGCGCCCCGAGAAGGCAAGCTGCGCGCCAAGGGCATCGCTCGTCGCACTCGTCCCAACACCTCCGGCCGCGCGGATCGCAATGTCGCCGCCGCCGGTCACGGTAAGCTTCGAGCCCGCCTCGCCGGTCACCAATAGAGAAGTGATTGCCAGATTGCCGCCAGCATAGCTCCAGCCCTCGCCGGTGACGTAGTCGCCGCGCGTTTCATACACCGACAGGATGCTCTTGCCGCTGGCCGCGATGCGTTCGCTGGCGTTGAGGCGGACCGTCGCGAAGCCGAGCGCCAGGCGATCGTCGATCGCCGTGCTCGCCGCCTGAGTGTTCGGTCCGTAACCGAAGAGGATGTTACGCGCGTCGATATCGAGCGAACCGTGACCGAGCAATGCCGAGACCGGCGCGCCTGGCGAACCCTCTGCGCCGGTCCAGATAAACTCTCCCGCGCGGATCGTAGCGACGTCGCTTGCGACTCCATAGCCGTAGATGGCCGGTGCGCCGAACACGATGCGCTCCAGCGACGAAGCGTCGAGCTCGACCGAGCCATAGACATTGACGGCGTCGCGCGCGTTGAGGACGAGGGTCTCGAGCGCGGGCACTCCGGTCGCCGTATTACCCGCCAGCAGCTCAGCAAGCTTCGCCTGGTTGAGCACCAGTCCGTCGGGAAGCTGATCGGCCGCTTTCGCCATCGCGATGCTGGCGTTTTCGCCGAGATTGACGGAAGCCACGCCGAGGACGAGATTGCGCGTGCCGTAGGAAACATTGTCGGCGATGGTCAACGCGCGATTGGTGGCGATGGCGATGGTGCCATTCGAGACCAAGCGGGTCGGCCGGTCGCAGGCGGCGCTCACGCAGGCGCCGATGTTGATGTTGACGCCGGTGCTGGCCTCGGATCCGCTGGGGGGATCGCTCAGGATGAGATTGAACCAGCCATTCGACACCACCAGCGCGCCTTCGGCCGTAAACACGTAGCCGTCACGGGAATCGAATGTGCGCGCCCCTCCGGCCTTGGCGACAATCGACGCGCCTTCCTCGATCGTGATCGAAGCATCGATAGATCCGTTGTCAACGTAGTGGCGGCTGCTTGCGAGTATCACCTCGCCCGCTGCGATCTCCGCGCCGCTACGAATGATGAGATCGCCCTCTCCGCTGATTTCGGCGTAACGGCCGGTTTGTCCGTATGTCCTGCTCAGGTTGGCGTTCAGGAGAAGACGAGGGGCTTCTAGCGCATTGAGTGTCTCGTCATGGATGGAGACGCCGCTGAGGCCCGCCGTCGCCGCCTGACCGATCGCAAGCACCTCTCCGATTCCGCCGACAGCAACCGTGCCGCCGTAACCGTCGCTCTTCGCCTCGGGATCGAGCCGCACGTTGCCGGCGATCGAGAGCGCCTCGCGTGCGTCATCTTGCGCTTTTTTGAACAGCGAGATCCCCAGGGTTCCCGCATCAGCCGTGATGGTCGTGCGGGGCACGCCAATGCGCGCCGCATCCGCGCTCAGGAAGGCGTTGTAGCTCATCTCATTGTACGAGGAATGCGTGCGCACCGCATCGCCGCGTGTGACGATAACCCAATTGGGCAATGCTTCGCGGATCGCGGTATTGGCGATGTCCAGCGTTCCGGCGGCTAAATACGAGCTATTGCCGAGCGCAGTCACGCCGCGAAGGCCGACCTGATCGCCGGCGCCCACCTCGACGCGGAAAGCGCCGGGAAGGAGCGCATAGGTCGACGGCATCAGCGTATAGGAGCCGGCGGGCAAACCAGGTACTCCCGCCGGAATGGTGATCCGTTGTCCGACCAGCGGATTGCCCGCATCCGGCGCAACCGGCGCGTAAGCCCCGCCTCTCCCAGGCACGATCGCATAGACCGCGTTGCCTTTGCTGCTGAATTTGTAACCGGGATTGGAACTGGCCAACGGCGTCGTCAGAACATCGACGGAGCCGCCGCGGCCGCTGATGAAGCCCGCACCAATCAGTTCGCCGCCGCCCGACAGGTCGAGCGTCGAGCCACCTTGGGTGGCGACGTGCGCCCCATTCAGATTGATGGCGTTTGTAATCCTGCCGGAAACCCCGCCGACCGAAAGCTCGATTTTGCTGCCGTCGTAACTATAGGTGATCCCGTCAACCGTACCGCCGTAGGGCATGACAAGGCCCGAGCCACTGACCGAAGTAAGGCTGCCAGCGAGCAGGTTGACGCTGTCTGCCTGAGCAAAGCTATCGAGCGAACCCAGTGTCAAGGTGCCGAACGGCGCGCGGACGACTCCGCCCTGGTTGACGGTTTCGGCAGCAAGGGTCAGTTTGCCGAAAGCCGAATACGGCACGGCCACATCGCCCGCGCCATAATGGCGGATGGTGAGCGCGGTGCCCGCGACGAACGGCATGCTGGCGCCCTGATAGCCGGCGACGATCCGCGCATCGACATCGGTCGATGGATATATTTGAGCGGCGGTAAGGACAATATCGCCGGACGTTTCAAGAGCCGTCCGGTTCGTAGCACGTGCGCGAAGTAGCCGAAGATTCCCGGTGCTGGCGAGATCGACGGCCGAGAACCCACGCCAGTCCACGGTCAGCCTGGTGGAAAGATCGATTCCGCGCGCGCCGAAGCCGACCGTATCGCGAACGTCGATCAGGTCGGCATGAACGCCAAACAGCGCGCCGCTTTGTTGCTGCGATATGCCGTTCGGCCAGCCGATGATCGGAGAGACGTATGGATCGCGCGCGTAGCGGGTGACACCCGCCAGACGCACATAAGGCGCGGCAAGCGAAACCCGGCTGTCGGACGCCGCTCCCTCAGCCAGCGCGAACGCCGCCGCATAGAGGCGCGTGCTCTGGCCGAGATTGAGCGAGACGTTGCCGTCGAAACTCAGCAGACCGTCAACCAGCAGCGAGAGATTGCCGAACCCGCCAGCCCCGATCCGGTCCGCGCCCAATCGCGCGGTTCCGGTCTTCAGAAGGTCCAATGCCGTCGCCGCGTCCAGACCTTCTGGCAGCAAGCTTGCGCCCTGTTGCTGGCTGAGCACGAACTCACGAGCGCCGAGCACTGCGCTCGCGGCATCTCTGTCGTAGTTCGGTGAGATCAAGGCCAGCGCCAATGTGCCGCCGGCCGCCCCTTCGCCGCCCGACGCGGCGCGCATCGTACCATCGAGATAGAGGCCGTTGTTCGACTTGACAATGATCGAGCCGCCGTCGCTGGCGACCATCACCGGCGTGCTGCTTTGCGGCAGGCCAGGCTTGCTAATATCCAGCACTGCGCTTGCGCCCGAGGCGTCGAGTACCGCGCCCGGACGGATCACCACGAAGGCGTTGGGGCCGAAGGCTTCGCCGGTTTCTTCCCAATCGAGACCGCCGCCGATGCGGATCGTGCCGCCATCAGCGACCGAGCCATAGGTCTGGCCATGAACATCCTTGGCGGTGGCCGCACGTGCGGCGACATCCAGCACCGCGGTCTCACCAATCCAGATCAGGCCGGGATTGGGATTGCCGAGGTCGTTGATAGCGAAAATACTGGGCACGTCCAAAGTAATCGTGCCAGCCCACGCGTTGAGACGGCCGCCCACGCGAATATTCGATCCGAGCAGATCGATGGACTGGCCTGGATCGACAGTGACCGAGGCATTCGCGCCGATAACGATCGGACCGGAAGCCCCGCGCATATTGGTGCTGCTGTTGGTTCCGACCGAACGCAAGGTCAGGCTCGCGCCCGCACGCTGGCTCAGTACGCCGTTCACCGAATCTTCCAGATAGAGCGGCGGCGTCCAGAGTTCGAACGCGGACGCGCGATCAGCGCCCGTGGCGGTGGAGAAGGCCGCTTCCGTCAAGCGGTAGACCGGCACCGTCACATCGAGCTTTGTGCCATCGACGACAACCACACCATTCCGTGCAGTAACGTCATAGTTAGAGAAGCCCGATTGAAAGAGCGTGGCGTCGATCTGCGAATTGGGCTTGACGGCCACCGTTTGAGTAAGAACCGAGCCCGCGGTAATGATAGTCCCACTCGTTACCGTCATATCGACCGGTGACGGAGTGCCGACCTTTGCCTTCCTTGTATAAGGATTCAATCGCACGCCGTTCGGGAACACATCGGTCGGCATAATATAGCCGGCGAATTGCTCCCGACCGGAGTGGAGTGAAACCCTGCTTCCGGCGGGTATGTATGATATTGGCGTAACATCGTTTAATACCATTCTATCCGGGAATACGTAGACGTCTCCCAAACCCGAGACGCTCATCCAGTAGTAACTGCCAAATCGTGGCGGATACCAATCCGCAGCAAGCGTGAGGGTCGCGAAGTCCCAGATCCCATTTGGCCCGATGGGCTCTCCGGGAAGGGCGATGTTGACTGAATAACTGAAATCGACGGGAAGCTTTTCGCCCGCTCTCACTTGATAGTCCTGGGCCAGCACGAGATCGACTGTCGACCTATCTCCCGCCTCAAGTACTCCATCCGTTGCAAGCAGTTTGCCGCCGATCGAGATCGCGGTGCCTGACTCGATCCTCAACGTGCCGCCGCCGCTCACTCCGAACCCGGCGATCTTGCCGTTCAGTGTCAGCAGTCCGTCCGCCTTGACGTCGATAAACTCCTGATCGGCGATCAAGGTGACATCACCGCCACGGCCGCCCCTGGTCTTGCCTCCGGCGAGAATCGCAGCACCAGACGACACGTCGACCACACTGCCGGCTTTCAACGTCACATCGTGTGTCGAATTCAGACTCACAGACCCGCCGTTCAGGTAGGCAAGCTTGCCGCCATCGGCCGGATTCAGCAGCGCGTTGACCCAGAGACCGCGAAGGTCCAGCGTCACACCCTCATGAACGACAATCGACGACGCTCCGTCCTTGAGCAGCGCCTGCGTGGCGCCACCCCGTCCAACGCCGCCATTGAAGAGATTGTTCACGGTGAGCGAACCGCCGTGAGCGGTGATGTCGGCCTTGATGTCGACGACGGCGGCGTTGAAATTGATTTGGCCGCCATTGGCGAATGTCAGCGCACTTTCGACCGTGATCGTGTCCTTCGTGCCGACGTCGAGGCCGCCAAGACCCAATGCATTGAGATGCGTTGCATCGAACCAGACAGTGTTGGCACGATCGCCAGACAACGCGGTATCGGCGGTCAGCGCGGCGGTGAATGATGCCACGTTGCCAAATTTGACATCGGAGTTGAACAGACCGTCTCCGTTCGCCACGCCGTAGCGTCCAACCGCCAACTGCCCCGCCAGCGCGGCCGTGTTCTGCGTTGCCTTGTAGCCATCCGTCAGGCCGGTGGGCCGTGCGTTGATCTGGCGTTCGCCTTGGATGACGGATGCGAGGATGTCGCCTTCGAACACCGACGTCGGCGTCGAGAGAATGAGACGGCCCGCATCGCGGCCGACAGTGTAGCCGTCTTCCCAGCGGTAGCTGTCACGGTTGAGCCCGAACGGATTCATCCAGACTTCCGTCACGCCCCAGTGCTCGTGATCGCGGATGAAGCCGGAGCCGACGCCGTAGTACTTCATGTCGGCCGGCGCGTTGTCGCCGATGTTGTAAAGCCGGCCATCGGCGCCAAGGAAGTTCGTCGTCCGAATGTACCCGCCCTGATACGCGACCGAGCCGCCGGAGAGATTGAAGATGGCGCCCTTCTGCGCGACGACTTCCGGTGCCGACAGCGTGACCGTGCCGCCGACCGCGGTCCACTCGCCGATCGTGTGCGCGGTGTTGCCCAGATAGCCGCCGACCTCGAGCAAGCCGCCAGGCGTGTAATAGCGATCCGACGCGTAACCGCCGGTTCCAGCCGGAAGCAGCGTGAGATTCCGCACGTCGATCCAGACGTTCTCGTTGGCAAGATAACCGCTGTCGCGGTTCTGCGGGCTGTCGCGCAGCTCGTTGCCTTGAACGTTGATGGAAATGTTGTTCGAAGACATCGCAAGAGCCACGTTCCGGACGCCCGAGACGTCGAGCGTTGCACCGGTCTCGGTGAAGATGCGCTTACCGGCCTGCACGGCGATCTGGCCGCCTTGCGCGGCGGTATACGAGCCGCCCTCGAACACGGCGTTGCCGCCGGTCACGATCTCGACGCGCGATTGATCGAGACGATCCGCGAGCGTCGACAAGTTGTTGAACTGGCCGAGCGTTGCTTGTGCACGAAGAAGGTTCTGCGCCAGCGACGCCGCGATCAGCGCATCGCGTTGAGAATCGAGTGCGGTGTCCTTGGAATCCAGCTCTGGCAGGATGGCGGTGATGGCATCGCCCGTCAGCGTGACGCTGCCCGTGGCATCGCTCATCGCGTTCAACAGATGGATGGTGCCACGCTGATTGACCGACGTCGTCGCGACGAGAATGCCGCCTTGCGTCACGTCATGACCGGCGAGCGTGATGTCGCCCTGCTGCGAGAAGATCAGACCGGCGTTCGTGACTTTACCGCTGGCGCTGCCGACGGCGATGACGGGCGCAATCTCGGTGCCGCGCGTGGTCGAGAACTGGTTCGACGCGGTGCTGTAACCAGAGCGCAGGATGAAGCTGTCGCCCGCGGCCATCAGGGCTTGCCCCTTCGGCGTGCTGATGCTGCCGCTGTTCGATACCTCCGTGCCCATCAGCATGACGTAGCCGCCGCCGCTGATGACGGATTTGGGCGCGGCTGTCGTGATCTCGGCGCCGGCTTCGACGCTGATCTTGCCGCCCGCGTTGGTGAAGCTCGGCAGATAGCTGCCACCGCTCTGCGTCGAATAAATGCCGGTCGCCATGAAGGCTGCCGGATCGATGCTGGCGCTCGATGCGATCAGCGAGCCGACGTTCACCTGGCTCGAACCATTGAAGACGATGCCGTTGGGATTGATCAGCAGCACCGTGCCTTCGGCCTTGATCTGGCCGAGGATCTGGCTGGGCGCTCCGCTAGCGTTGATGCGGTTCAACGCCACCCAGTTGTTGCCGCTCGCGGCGTTGCCTTTCGACTGATCGAAGCGCACCGTCGTCTCGCGGCCGACGTTGAACTGTTGCCAGGTCAGCAGGGCTTTCTGCGCCTGCTGCTCGATGGTGACCGTCACCTGACCGTTCGTCACCTGCTGCGTCGGCTTGCTGGCATTGACCCAGAGACTCGGATCGGTGCCGACCCGCGGATCGACGACGAGACCGCCAGCCGACAAGCCGTTCGTGACGTTGGTCGGCGCCTGAATCGCCAAGCTTCGCGCCGCCGACTGCGCCGCGCGCATCGCCTGAATGGCTTGCGAGGCTTTCGTCAGGGCGTTGACCGACTGTTGTGCCGCTTGCTGTGCCGCTGCCGCACCCTGTTGCGCCGCGGCCTGAGACGCGGCCGCCGCTGGAGCCCCTCCGCCGCCACCCTTCCCGCTCAGGATGTTCACCCCGCCCGCGTGGGCCGTTGAGAGCACAGCCAACAGCGCAACCGCGCTAACGCCCGTTAGCAGAACCGCCGCTGGCCGAGCATTCAGATTGTTTGATCCACGGAAGGATAAAAATAGGCGAGCGGGCATTTGTCTCTCTCGGCTGTCACAGGACTAGCGACCGTCTTCAACACGGCTGTTCGTCGTCGGAGGCTCCGACTGCCTATAGACGACCGGGCCTCGGAAGAGAGGAAATGAACCAAGCAACAATTCTGAAGCGCAAGGCCCGGGATGGTCCCCGCCCGCCCCGGCGCTGCTATCAGCCCAACAGGACGAACCCACCGGGCAGTGACGTTACTTTGGCGTCGAACACGGCTTGGAATTGCGTCAAGACCGCATCCAATCGGGCGATCTTAAACCGTCCGGTGACCAGCCGATCGCCAAGTGCCGCATTGACAAGAAAAATGCGCCCGGGACGATACCGGTTCACCTCTTCGATCACCTGGGAGAGCCGTTCGTTATCGAAGACAAGCACTCCGTCGCGCCATCCCGCCACGACCTCTGGATCGATGGACCTCACAGCCCCGAGGCCACGCCCGGATCCATACGTGACCTGCTGCCGCGGCATAATCGTGGCCGTATTTTCCCGATACAGAACGGAGACAGTACCGGTAAGGCAGGTCACGTGCACCGCGGCACCCTCACATCGCACGGTGAACTGAGCCTCCGCCGCCGAGGTCCTGCCCTCCATGGCCAGGACGGTGATCGGCTTCCGCTTGGCTGCCAAGGCCGTTTCGCCGGAGATCAGTTCCACGTCGTTGGCATTGGGCGAAGGCTTGAGATTGACGCTGGTTCGCGTGTTGAGCTCCACCGACGCCTCGTCACCAAGCGCGATCCGCTGCAACTGACCGATCCCAGTGCGGTACTGGGCTGTAAATTCGTCAAGCGAGGGCCAGAGGTCAAAGGGAGGATTTACAAAGGCGATTCCGGCTGCCGCAGCCGAGGCTGCAACGGCACCACCGAGCAACGCACGGCGTCCGACGCGGCGCGTGAAGCTCAACGGCTGCGCACCGACATTTTGGCGTCTGACCCGCTCGGCATCTGCAAGGGGACTGTTTAGCGCCTTCCAAAGGCCAGCGGCACGAGCATAGGCTTCTGCGTGAGCCGGACTTTGCGCCCGCCAACGAGCGAAAGCCTGCAGCTCCTCTCTGGTTACCGCCCCCGTCGCAATGTGTACGACCCAGTCCTTGGCCTCGCGCCGCAAGAGCTCGGGCATTTCCTTCGGCTCGTCAGTGTTCGGATCGTCCGTGGCCATCGTCATTAGGTCGCGACTCATGTTTCGTCGGCCGCTGCCGTAGGCTTCGAATCGTCTGCCTTCTTTATAGACGTCCGAGAAGGCTCGGATAGGAAATCCTCCCCCAGCTGGGCCTCACAATGATCGAGTGCCCGCCGCAATTCGATGCGGACCATGCGGGTGGAAATTCCGAAGCGGCTCGCGATCTCTTGCTGCGACAAGCCTTGCACGCGCGCCGCCGTCAGGATTTGCCGGGAACGTTCCGGCAGCGTCTTGATGGCATCCCTCAGGGCCTCAAGTTGAAGCCGCGCCTCTGCCTCACGAGCGGGACCGGGCGCCGGGTCGGCAATTTCTAGTGCCGCGTGGATTTCTGAGCGGCGCGCCATGCGATCTTGCGCCCGTCGTTGGTCGGTCGCGATATTGAGCGCAACGCGCATGATAAAGGCCACAGGGCTCTGAACCGAACCGACCTCATCGTAGCGGTAAAGGCGCAGCCAGGTTTCCTGAAGGCTCTCGCTGGCCAATTCCTCAGACCCGAGACGCCGCGTCAGGCGAGATTTAAAATCTTCATACCGGTCCGCCAGCAAGTCGCGCAGGAAAGCCCAGGTCATATTTCCCATCGGCCAGACTACTTCCCGCCCGGCCAGAATTGGCGCACCGTGTACGAAAGACCCCGCAACTCACTGCCTTTACCGTCAAACTGCACTTAGCGGCAGAGGTTGTGTCACCGCCAGCAGCAAGGCAAACCGAGCAGCGTGCCACGGCAATTGTTAAGAATGATGAGGCTCTTTCTAGCGCTCAATCATTACAGTTCGGCGACGGATCTGGGGGGGCCGTCGATCATGGCCGTCTCCGGCTGTTGCATTCGTCGCCGCCTGCAAGTGATTGAGGCGCAACGATCATGGTGACCGGTTGGGGCATTCGCGCGGGCGGGAGTGTGTAAGCGCCCATTGTCGCCAGCACATTGGCGACGGCTGCATCGCGACGCGGATTCCCAGTGGAGGCCAGCAACGTCGCGCGCTGAACGTTACCGTTTGGCGCGATCCAAAATTGTAACGCCGCGCGATACGTACCGGGCCGGGTGTCTTCCCTGCGGCAGAGAGCATCGAGAATGCCGGCTTGCAGGGCACCGAAGAAATGAGCATCCGCAGGGATTGATGCCTCGATCGCCGCGGCGGCTCCGGACATCGGAAGAATAGTGAATGCATCAACATCCGTTCGGCGATTGACCAGCCCGGAGCCGGTCAGCAAGATCTGCAAGGCGTCGTCGGGCGCCAGCATTCCTCTCACGCCAGCCGATCGCCGCCCCGCCGCAAGAGCGGCTTCGAAAAGCACTTGAACACCAGTAGCCTCGGCATAGGCCTTGAGCGCAGGGCCGAGACTTTGAGCTGGAATGTCATAGGCAATCCGCGTCGCCGGCGCTGCCGGTGTTGTCTCCCCAATAGCGTTACCAGGGAGCAAGGGCATGAAGAGCAGACCGAGCCGCAAGGTCCAAGAAAATCCGAGCAAGAGGACTTTATCTAGCGGCATTGAAACCTTTGATCCCGCCATTTGGTTGGCTAAATATTTTTTGCGAACCCCAGCCTTCCGCGCCCTCTAAACTAAGTGCTAGCACGATTTTGACCTGACAGGACCAAATGCAGAAAGAAGCGGCCGAATATTGCAGCACATCTCCAAAGCTTTGACACACTCAGCACATCGAATTGGCGGCCCCAGCGCACTGTTGGCATATTTGTTGGTATTAGCGTGGAGCGGAACTGCTAAGTTCAAACAAAACCAAGGATATTTCGAGTTCGTATGTATCCTGGCGGGCCACCAGCAAAATCAATGATTTACTGAATTTCGCAAATGACACCGACAGAGGCACGCGACGATCTACGTCGGCACTCTTGAGACCGGCAGGTCAAGCTGCCGTCCCGTGTGCTCCCGGAACGCGAAGCTATGCCCGACCTATCGACCCGAAATCGGAACGAAACATAGATCGGGTCAGGACCGCAATCCGCAGCACGGAAACTAGAGCGCGCGTGCTCATTCCGCTAATGAGCACGCGCCATAGTTTGCTTCTAACCTCAACAAGCGGTCAGTAATCCCAGAAGACCGGGACCCAACGAAAGGCATCGCCATCGACCGCCACCCTGCCGACAGACGGGAACGGCAGGTGAGTGGCCACGAGCATCTCGCCGGTTTCAGCCAAGCCGCGCAAAAGACGGACGCGAACGCGGGCCGCTTCTTCGGGGGCGTGTTCAAAACCGTTGTGCCAGTCGGGTTGATCGAACCCGACCGCGAACACCGCATCTCCAGCGAATGTCAGTGCGTCGCCGCCTGACGCCACGCGAACCACGCTATGCCCTGGCGTGTGGCCACCAGTGCGGCGGACGACAACTCCTGGCGCAACCTCGTGCTCCTCCTCAAAGGTTCGCAGGTTGCTGCGATACTCATTCGCGAACCGCTTGGCAG
>JASBTM010000007.1 GCA_030148425.1 Hyphomicrobium sp.
GCCCCGTCGAGTCCCGAAGCGATGGAGCCACGTCCACCGGTCGTCACGGTGATGGGACACGTCGACCACGGCAAGACCTCGTTGCTCGACGCGCTGCGCCACGCCAACGTGGTAAGCGGCGAAGCCGGCGGCATCACCCAGCACATCGGTGCCTATCAGGTCACTTCGCCGGAAAGCGGCAAGAAGATCACCTTCATCGACACGCCGGGCCACGCCGCATTCACCGCGATGCGCGCCCGCGGCGCCAAGGTCACCGACATCGTTATTCTCGTCGTCGCGGCCGATGACGGCGTCATGCCGCAGACGATCGAAGCGATCAATCACGCCAAGGCGGCGAAGGTTCCGATGATTGTCGCGATCAACAAGATCGACAAGCCGGATGCGAAGCCGGAGCGCGTGCGCACCGAACTGCTGCAGCACGACGTTCAGGTCGAATCCTTCGGCGGCGATGTCGTTGACGTTGAAGTGTCGGCAAAGAACAAGACCAATCTCGACAAGCTGCTCGAAATGATCGCGCTGCAAGCCGATCTGCTTGAACTGAAGACCAACCCGGACCGTCCGGCCGAAGGTACCGTCATCGAAGCCAAGCTCGATCGCGGCCGCGGCCCCGTGGCGACCGTGCTGGTTCAGCGCGGCACGCTCAAGGTCGGCGACATCATCGTGGCTGGCGCAGAAATGGGCCGCGTCCGCGCACTGATCAACGATCAGGGCGAGACCGTCCAGGAGGCCGGCCCCTCGGTGCCGGTCGAAGTGCTCGGCTTCAATGGTCCGCCGGAAGCCGGCGACCGCCTTGCCGTGGTCGAAAACGAAGCCCGCGCCCGTCAGGTCACCGACTATCGCGCGCACCAGAAGCGCGAGAAATCCGCGGCCAGCAGCGCCGGCATGCGCGGTTCGCTCGAACAGATGATGTCGCAGCTCAAAACCACCGGCCGCAAGGACTTCCCGCTGGTCGTGAAGGCCGACGTTCAGGGCTCGCTGGAAGCGATCCTCGGCTCGCTCGAAAAGCTCGGCACCGACGAAGTTGCAGCCCGCATTCTTCACGCAGGCGTAGGCGGCATTTCGGAATCCGACGTGACGCTGGCGGAAGGCTTCAACGCCGCCATCATCGGCTTCAGCGTTCGCGCCAACAAGGAAGCGGCGGCGCTCGCCAAGCGTAACGGCATCGAAATTCGCTATTACAACATCATCTACGATCTCGTAGACGAAGTGAAAGCGGCGATGTCCGGCCTTCTTGCGCCGACGAAGCGCGAGATCTTCCTCGGCTACGCCACGATCAAGCAGGTCTTCAACATTTCGAAGGTCGGCAAGGTCGCGGGTTGCGTCGTCACCGAAGGCAAGGTGGAGCGCGGCGCCAAGGTTCGCCTGCTGCGCGACAACGTCGTCATCCACGAAGGCACACTCTCGATTCTGAAGCGCTTCAAGGACGACGTGAAGGAAGTCATCTCCGGCCAGGAGTGCGGTATGTCCTTTGCCAACTATCAGGACATTCGCGAAAACGACCAGATCGAGTGCTTCCAAGTCGAGATCATCGCTAGAAGCCTGTAATCTCATGCAAGCAGCCCGCGCGAAGTACTCGCGCGGGCTTGCTCAGCAAGGCTCGCCTCGCTGCAACGATCACTTGGCCGTTCGGCTGTTTGAGCCGAGGTATAGTTTAATTGCTTGAAGAGCCGGGCGCGGTCCCATCCCGCGGCGGACGGAACATGACAGACGTAACGACACAACTTCCGCTGAAATTATCCTATCGCCTGACGCGAGACGACGTAGCAGCGTTCGAACGCCTGCCGCGAGAACTTTCCGGGCCGGGCAAGCTGGCATTTCTCTTGGCGTTTTTTGCGATCGTGGTGGTTCTTGCCACGCAGGAAGACCACGTCCGCCGGTTCGTGCCGGAATCGCTGGCCGAATATCAGAATATCGTCGCGATCGTTTTCGCAGTCGTTATTTCTTATGGCGCAATGACGCTTGCCCTGACGCTGCTCTCTTACTGGCGGATCGCCCGCGTTCAGCTTCCCCACAGCGAGACCGAAATCGAGGCGACGGAAGCCAATCTGAAACTGAAGGACGGCTCGCCGTCACGAATCCTTGAATGGAGCCTCATCGCGCGCGTGATCGAAACACCGCGCCATGTCTTTCTCTGTCTGACGCCGCGTAAGGCCGTCATCGTGCCCCTGCGGGCATTTCATTCCATCGATGCCATGCGGGCATTCGCAGATTTATCAGAAACGCTGTCGCGTCGAGCCGATGGCGACGCGTGAACGAGGAAACTAGCCGTGCGCTCTAAAACCAAAACGACCCCCGCGAAAGCCCCATCGCAACGCATGTTGCGCATCGGCGAGCTCGTCAGACACAAGCTCTCGGAACTGCTGTCGCGCGGGGAAATACACGACGACGTGCTGGCGTCTCACGTCATTACCATTCCCGAGGTAAGGCTCTCGCCGGATCTCAAGCTCGCGACGGTTTACGTCATGCCGCTCGGCGGCTCCGACGTGAAACCCGTCATCGAAGCGCTGACGCGGAACAAGAAGTTTATCCGCGCCGAAGTCGCGCACACGCTGAACCTGCGCTATGCCCCCGATCTTCGCTTCCGCGAGGATGAAACCTTCGAAGAAGCTACGCGCATCGACCGCCTTCTCGACAGTGAGCGCGTCCGCCGCGACGTCGAGAAAGAATGACGATACTTACCGCAAACGCCGCAACGCGCGTTTCGCACCGGCACTCGGCATAACTTACAGCACGACAGGAAATTGAAGTGGCAAGACGCAAAAAAGGCAATGCCGTTCACGGCTGGCTCGTTCTCGACAAGCCGATCAACATGACGTCGACGCAAGCCGTCGGCGCGGTGCGCCGTGCCTTCAACGCGCAAAAGGCCGGACACTCAGGCACGTTAGATCCGCTGGCAACCGGCATCCTGCCGATCGCACTCGGCGAAGCAACGAAGACCGTCTCTTTTGCGGTCGATGGTGAGAAGGCTTATCGCTTCACCGTGCGTTGGGGCGCCGAAACCGAGACCGACGACACCGAAGGCTCGGTCACGAATTCAAGCGACAAGCGCCCCTCGCGCGACGAGATCGAAGCCCTGCTGCCGCGTTTCCATGGTGAGATCATGCAGGTGCCCCCGGCGTATTCCGCGATCAAAGTCGATGGCGCTCGCGCCTACGACCTCGCCCGTGATGGCGAAACGGTCGTTCTTGATGCCCGCCCCGTCGTGATCGAGAGCCTCGCGCTCGTCGACATGCCGGACGACGCGACGAGCGTGTTCGAAGCCCGCTGCGGCAAGGGCACCTATGTGCGCGCACTCGCGCGCGACATGGGCCGTCTCATGGGTTGCTACGGCCACGTCATTGCGCTCCGGCGCACCGAAGTTGGCCCATTCGACGAAGCCCGCGCGATCAGCTTGGAAGCACTCCTCGCCGCCGCGCAGTCGGAAGATCCAGGCGAGATCGCGAAAATGTTGCTCCCCGTGGAATCGGCCCTGGCCGACCTCCCTGAATTGCTGGTCTCACAAACCGACGCGGCAACTCTGGCGCGCGGCCAAACCGTTCTGATCCGCGGCCGTGATGCCCCGATTTTGACCGGCCCCGCATACGCGACGTCCAAGGGCCGCCTGATCGCGCTCGGAGAGTTGGCAAAAGGCGCGCTACATCCCACGCGTGTCTTCAACCTAGGGTGAAACATCGCAAACCATTGATTAAAATGCGGAATTTAGATTTGAAATCCACCTCGCCTTTGGCGCGAGTTCGTGTATAAGTAGCGCACCCGCGCGGGCTTCGTTCCCGCGCGGCTTTCGTTTGCGACCCCGCTGGACGACATCCCGGCCGTGGCCGCTTTTTTCAAACTCCAAATTCGAAAGGAGCATTCGATGTCGCAGATCGCACCTCACCGCCGTGAGGCCAAGACGGCTGTCATCAAAGACAACGCCACGAAGTCCAACGACACCGGCTCGCCGGAAGTCCAGATCGCGGTCCTTACCCATCGCATCAACGAGCTGACCGACCACTTCAAAGCGCACAAGAAAGACAATCACTCGCGCCGCGGACTGCTCAAGATGGTCAGCCAGCGTCGCCAGCTCCTTGACTACGTCAAGGCGAAGGACAACGCCCGCTATCAGAAGATCATCGAAAAGAACGGCATCCGCCGCTAGTCGCGCGCTCATTTCAGCGCTCAAGACAGGACGGGCCCAATGGCCAGTCACACGACTCTGATGAACAAGCAAGACGTCGGCGCCTCGATCGGTGCCGGCGCGACATGCGCTCATCCGGCATGAGGCCGTTTGAGCTGACCGACCGAACAGAAAAGCGAAAACGAAAGATCCAACATGTTTGACATCCATCGCGTCGAAATTGACTGGGGTGGCCGCAAGCTGAAGCTCGAAACGGGCCATTATGCGCGCCAGGCAGACGCTGCCGTCATGGCGCAGTACGGCGACACCACCGTGCTGGCAACCGTCGTCGGCGCCCGCTCCGCGAAGCCCGGCATCGACTTCTTCCCCCTGACCGTGAACTATCAGGAGCGCACGTATGCAGCCGGCAAGATCCCCGGCGGCTACTTCAAGCGCGAAGGCCGCCCGAGCGAAAAGGAAACGCTCGTATCGCGCCTGATCGACCGTCCGATCCGCCCGCTCTTCGTTGAGGGCTTCAAGAACGAAACCCAGGTCGTCGTGACGGTGCTGTCGCACGATCTCGAGAACGATCCCGACATTCTGGGCATGGTCGCCGCTTCGGCTGCGCTGACGCTTTCGGGCCTCCCCTTCCTCGGACCGATCGGCGCGGCGCGCGTCGGCCTGATCGGCGGCGAGTTCGTCCTCAACCCGATGATCGACGAGATGGCGGAAACGTCTCTCGACCTCGTCGTCGCCGGCACGACCGACGCCGTGATGATGGTCGAATCGGAAGCGAAAGAGCTTCCCGAGTCGCAGATGCTCGAGGCCGTCATGTTCGGCCACAAGCACATGCAGCCCGTTATCCAAGCGATCATCAAGCTCGCCGAGAAGGCCGCGAAAGAGCCGTGGGACATCAAGATCGCCGACAAGGCGAAGTATGCCGGCGAAGTGAAGAAGATCGCTGAGAAGACGCTCAAGGAAGCCTTTTCGACGAAAGAAAAGGGCAAGCGTCAGGATCTCGTCGCTCAGGCCAAGAAGGCTATCGGCGAAGGCATCGCCATTCCGGCTGACGACCCGAACGAAAAAGTTCTTCTCGGCGATGCGTTCAAGTCGCTCGAGATGGACATCATGCGCGGCGACGTCCTGAAGACGAAGCGGCGTATCGACGGTCGCGACCTGACGACGGTCCGCCCGATCGTCTCGGAAGTTCACGTCCTGCCGCGTACGCACGGCTCGGCACTCTTCACGCGTGGCGAAACGCAGGCGCTCGTCGTCGCGACACTCGGCACGGGCGAGGATGAGCAGTTCATCGACAGCCTCGAAGGCACGAAGAAAGAGCGCTTCCTGCTGCATTACAACTTCCCTCCCTATTCGGTTGGTGAAGTCGGCCGCATGGGTTCGCCGGGTCGCCGCGAAATCGGCCACGGCAAGCTCGCATGGCGCGCTATCCGCCCGATGCTGCCGTCGCAGGAAGAGTTCCCCTACACACTCCGCGTCGTCTCGGAAATCACCGAGTCGAACGGCTCGTCGTCGATGGCGACGGTGTGCGGATCTTCGCTCGCGCTCATGGACGCCGGCGTTCCGCTCAAGTCGCCTGTCGCAGGCATCGCCATGGGTCTCATCAAGGAAGGCGACGACTACGTCGTTCTTTCCGACATCCTGGGCGATGAAGACCACCTCGGAGACATGGACTTCAAGGTAGCGGGCACCGCCAACGGCGTGACCTCGTTGCAGATGGACATCAAGATCACCGGCATCACCGAAGATATCATGCGCGTCGCTCTCGAGCAGGCACATGCGGGCCGCATCCACATTCTTGGCGAGATGGCCCAGGCGATCACTGGTGCGCGCTCGGAGCTCGGCGAGTTCGCGCCGCGCATCGAGACCATCAAGATCCCGGTCGACAAGATCCGCGAAGTCATCGGCTCCGGTGGTTCGGTCATCCGCGAGATCGTCGCGGAATCGGGCGCCAAGATCGACATCGAGGACGACGGCACCGTCAAGATCGCCTCTGCCAACCGCGAGTCGATCGAGAAGGCTTTGGGCCGCATCCGTGGCATCACGTCGGAACCCGAGATCGGCCATATCTACAAAGGTAAGGTCGTCAAGATCATGGAGTTCGGCGCGTTCGTGAACTTCTTCGGTTCGAAGGACGGCTTGGTCCACATCTCGCAGCTGTCGCAGGGCCGCCCCGAGACGGTCGGCGAAGTCGTGAAGGAAGGCCAGGAAGTCTACGTCAAGCTTCTGGGCTTCGATGATCGCGGCAAGACGCGCCTGTCGATGAAGATCGTCGATCAGACAACGGGCCAGGAAATCCCGCGGGCCGAAGGCGAGCCCGAGGAAGTATTCGAGAGCCGTCCTCCGCGCCGCGAAGGTGGCCGCGGCGGCGATCGCAATCGCGGTCCGCGCCGTGAGCGCAACTAAGATTGCGCATCAGCACTGAAATGACGAAGCCGCCGGACCTCAGTCCGGCGGCTTTTTTATTCCTCGTAGACCGATGAAATCTTATTTCCCGACCGTCATCCCGGCGCAGGCCGGGATCCAGACAAACCTCGACGTCACGATTTAACTAGGCCGCGATCTTCGCCGGTGTAACGCTCGAGGATTAAAACCACCGGCAGCGGCGAACGCCCCAGCTGTTCGTCCAGCACTTCCGCGCCGTGCACTGAATGCGGCCGACGCCCGGCACATGACGATGATAGCCATTGAGCCCGCGCTGGCAGGTGCGGTGCCACCCGTGCGTCTTCTCGACACTCGATTGCGCCGCGCCGACGCCCTTGAGCGCTCCGAGCGATCCGGCCGTCGTCGCCATGCCGGCCGAACCCGCCAACAGCAGTCCCGCAGCGATCGCCGCAACTGCGACCGAAAACTTTCCAATCATTCGCATCTCTCCTCTCCCCTTAAGGCGAGCGTTGCTGCGCGCCTCTCTCAAGGGCAAGGCTAGCAGCGTGGCTTCTCATCCGCCAACGGATCGATGGAAAAGAGCGTAGGAAGACGCCGAAGCGTTGCCGACGCGCGTCAGGCCTTCGCGAAGGGCGGCACGTCCGGCCAGAAAACGCGGGCCTTTTCGCTGACATCGTCAGGATCGCCGGTTGTCAGCAGCGTCAGCTTTCCTTGCTCATCGCTGTTCAGATAATTCGGCCGCCGCGCGAGATAGTCCTCGAAGCTGTCGGCGACGACTTCGGGTTGAGAAAGAATGCGCGTGAACGGCGGTAAGTATTTCCGGAACAGGTGTTCGACGAGCGGAAAATGCGTGCACCCGAGAATGGCGCGATGCGGCGGCATGTTGCCGTTGCTCCGAAGCATGGCTTCGACGCCTTCGCGAACCAGCGCATCGAGTTCCGCTTCGGGTCGCTTGTTCTCGATCGCGCCAGCAAGCTCCGAGCAGATCTGCTGCACCACGGTCACCTTCGGGCAGCGCTTTCTGATCTCGTCCGGATAGACGTCCGACGTAATCGTGCGCGTCGTTCCGAAAACGGCAATCGTGTCGGTATTGTACTTCTGCGGATACTGCGGAGATGTAACAGCCCAGGGCGTCTGCGTTGCGCCTTCGACGGTCGGCGCAACGATGCCGAGCACGTTGTGCGCGCCAGCCCATTTGCTGTCGGGAAGCCATTGCTGCTGCAGTCGCCGGAGCGATACCGCGGTTGCCGTATTGCAGCCGAGAAGCGCAAGCTTGGCGCCGCGCGAAAATAGCTCTTCGACGCAATCACGCGTGTAGGCGATCACTTCGTCGGAAGGCTTGTTGCCATAGGGAACGTGGGCGTGATCGGCGAGGTAGACGAAGTCGACGGCATTGAATCGCGCAACGAGCGCACGAAGCACCGTCAACCCGCCAAGCCCTGAATCAAACACCCCGATCATGAGCGGAGTGTTTGCGGCGACCGCTACACGAACGTCAAGGACTCTTTGTCAGGTAGGCCTTGGTGGCCTCGAAGAAGAAGTCCACAAAGCTGCAAGCCTACCTGGCGGATTTTCGCGGAGAATTTTAATGGGGCCAAGCCGACGCAAAATAGTCCTGAATTTCGACGCGTTTCGCGCACCCCAAACAGCTAAATACCGTGTTTGCGACGCGTCATCTCGGAATTCCGCTGCGCCTCCAAAGGCCGCTTTCAAGCCCGCGGCGTGATCCAGCTCGATACTTCCGAAGGCGGAGGAAACAACAGCGCTGGAGGCGGCACACACCACAACGTTCCTGGAACTTCGGAGGTCAGTTCTAAACAGATATACCTCGATTGGACGTCCCGTATCCGCGCTCCTACTCCGCCGCCGCCGATGGCGACGCGCTCGGAGCCTTCACTTTGGCTTCGGTGTCCTGCTCTTTCAGGCTCTGCAGCGACGGCATCGACACGGTGTTATAGCCGCAATCGACGAAGTGGACTTCGCCCGTCACTGCACCCGAGAGAGGCGAAAGCAGATAAAGCGCCGACCCCCCAACTTCATCGAGCGTTGGCGTGCGCTGCAGCGGCGAGTGATCGCGCTGGAAATTGAAGATGACGCGCGCATCGGAGACGCCAGCACCAGAAAGCGTCCGCATCGGACCGGCCGAGAGCGCGTTGACTCGAATGCCCTGAGGCCCGAGATCTGCCGCGAGATAGCGCACCGACGCTTCGAGCGCCGCCTTCGCCACGCCCATCACGTTGTAGGACGGCACCCAGCGCGTCGCGCCGCCGTAAGACAGCGTGATCAGCGAGCCGCCATTCGGCATCAGCGCCGCGGCACGCTTCGAAATTTCGGTGAACGAGAAGCACGAGATCACCATCGAGTTGATGAAATTCTCGCGCGTCGTATCGGCGTAGCGTCCGCCGAGTTCTTTCGGATCGGAATAGGCGAGGGCGTGCACCACGAAATCGAGGCCACCCCATTCGTTTTTGACGCGATCGAAAACGCGGTCGACACTCGCGAGATCGAGGACGTTGCATTCCTCGATGATTTTCGCGCCCATCGACTGAGCGAGCGGAACAGCGCGACGGCCGAAAGCGCCACCTTGATAGGTGAACGCCAGCTCAGCGCCTTGGCCCTGGAGCGCGCGGGCGATGCCCCACGCAATCGAGCGGTCGTTCGCGACACCCATCACAAGGCCTCGCTTGCCAGCCATAAGGGGGCCGGGCTTAGCGATATCGAAGTCGGTCATAGGAAGCCTCGTTTTGTCACCAAAGGTACGCCCGCGTACGTCAAACCAGCCTGCACCGCGCTTATATACTCTCATCGCTCTCGACCGTTCGCCGCTGCGCAGTCCTAGCGGCGACCAGGAAAGCTTCGGTTAATCAGGCATCATGCCGGCAGAAAATGAGAGTGGCATTGGTGCCTCCAAATCCGAAGCTGTTCGACATCACACAGTTAAGGTTTGCGTTGTCGATGCGACTGCGAGCGATTGGCACATCAGCGAACGCCGGGTCAAGTTCGTCGATATTGGCGCTTTCCGCGATGAAGCCATTGTTCATCATCAGAAGCGAGAAGATCGCCTCCTGGACGCCGATGGCGCCGAGGGAATGGCCCGTTAACGACTTTGTAGCCGAGATTGGCGGGATCTTGTTACCGAAAACCGCGCGTATGGCGTCAATTTCCTTGGCGTCGCCAACCGGCGTTCCCGTACCGTGCGGGTTGATATAATCAATTCCTGGCAATCCCTTGCCGTCGAAACCCTTGAGCGCCAGGCGCATGCAGCGTTCCGCGCCCTCGCCCGACGGTGCGACCATATCGAACCCGTCCGAGGTTGCAGCGTAGCCCGTCAGTTCGCCGTAAATCTTGGCGCCGCGCGCCTTCGCCCGCTCGAGCTCTTCCAACACCACGACGCCAGCCCCGCCCGCAATGACGAACCCGTCGCGATCCTTGTCGAACGGCCGGCTGGCGCGCGCCGGCGTGCCGTTGAAATGGGTCGACATGGCGCCCATTGCATCGAACAGGTCGGACAGCGTCCAGTCGAGCTCTTCGCAGCCGCCTGCGAACATCACGTCTTGCTTGCCCCACTGGATCATCTCGGCAGCGTTGCCGATGCAATGAGAGCTGGTCGCGCAGGCCGACGCGATCGAATAATTAACGCCCTTGATTTGAAACGCCGTCGCGAGCGCCGCTGACGGGCCAGAGCACATCGCCTTCGGAACTTCGAACGGCCCGATCTTTTTCGGCCCCCCGGATTTGATCGTCGTCTCGGCAGCATCGACGATGGCCCGCGTCGACGGGCCGCCAGAGCCGAGGATAACCCCCGTCCGCTCGTTCACGACATCCGACGGCTCGAGACCCGCATCGCGGATCGCCTGATCCATCGCAATCCAGTTCCAGCCGACGCCGGCTCCCATGAAGCGCTTGGGCTTGCGCGGTACCATGCTCTCCCATTCGATATTGGGAGCACCATGCACCTGACACTTGAAGCCCATCTCGGCGTATTTCTCGGCGCGAGAAATACCGGACTTCGCTTCTCTCAATGAAGCAAGAACTTCCTGAGTGTTGTTTCCAATCGAGGACACAACACCCATTCCAGTCACAACTACGCGCCGCATGCGCTCCTTCACTCCTGCGGTTTCTGCCGCCGCTCACTTTGGCAAGCCGGATCTGGCGAAAACGCTTAAGGGCCTTCGCTCGACTTGAGTAGCACCCTCAAGTCCTTCGCTGTGTATATCACTTCGCCGTCGGCTTTAAGGATTCCGTCAGCCTCGGCAAGCTTGAGCTTTCGCGCAATGACCCGCTTGATATCGATGATATATTCAAGCTGCTTCACGTCGGGAGTCACTTCCCGCGTAAACTTCACATCGCCGACGCCAGATGCGCGGCCCTGGCCGGTAAGTCCAAGCCAGCCGAGAAAAAACCCAGTCAATTGCCACAGAGCGTCCAGACCGAGGCAGCCGGGCATGACCGGATCGCCCTTGAAATGGCAGGCAAATACCCAATCGAGTCGCTCGTTACCTGCGACCTTGAGCTCGGCAACGATCTGCCCTTTTCCGTGGGCGCCGCCCGTCTCGGAGATCGACGCAATGCGGTCGACCATCAACATCGGCGGCAGCGGCAATTGGGCATTCCCCGGCCCGAACAGCTCGCCGCGGCCGCAGGCAAGCAGATCCTCAAACTCGAAGCTAGATCGGCGTTCCGCCATGTATCCCCTCGTTTCATGGCCGATAGTGTTGTGTTCGTTCACGATTTGCTCCGGCCGTCCAAGTTCTGCGGGGTCCTAACACAGCCCCGCCCTCGCGCCTAGCATGGCCAGCCGATGCGTGTAACAGGGCAATTCGCGGCCTTAAAGACCGATTTTGCTGTAAGTTGCGGGTTTTCGAGCAAGTGACTATACTCATAACAAGAGAGCGCGTTGCATCGGACGAAGTGCCGTCGGTCCAACGTGGGGATTCCAACACTGTTCTGCAAACGGAAATGTCCGAGAAATCTCCGCAAGGTATGGCTACAGAATCGCCGATGAACACCCCCGACCTTCTCCGCAAGGCGGGCCTTCGACCGACGCGGCAGCGGATGACGCTTGGCCGCCTGCTGTTCGAAGCCGGAGATCGTCACGTGACAGCTGAACAGCTTCACGCCGAAGTCGCAGGACTTGGAGAGCACGTCTCGCTCGCTACGGTTTACAACACGCTGCATCAGTTCAAGCGCGCGGGACTTGTCCGCGAGCTGGCGATCGAAGGCTCGAAAGCCTACTTCGATACCAACACGTCAAATCACAACCACTTCCTGTTGGAACCGAACGGCGAGTTGATGGACATCCCCGGCGATGCAATCACGGTGGAAGGTCTTCCCGAACCGCCGGCAGGCATGAAGATTACGCACGTCGACGTCGTGGTGCGTTTGGCGAAGATCTGATCGGCGAAGTATCCGGCGCGGCGCAACTCGCGCTCAGCGTGCGCGGTTCTATTTAAACGTCTCGCCTTCGTAGACACCCCAGAGCTTTTTCTGCTCGATGTAGCCGCTGTACTGGTCGACAGTCGCGCGGCACCAGCGCCCGTCGCATGAGTGAAGATCAGCGATGACTCCGGCTTCGACCTTCACCACAACTCCCGAACGCTCGCTGTCGCTGGCCATGATCGGCACGAGCGGCGGCGGAGAGCCCTGCTTGCGCTCCCACGGCAGAACGAGGGCCGTTCTTCGTCCTGAGAGAAGCGATTGCAGCACCCAGCCAGTCGCGCCCTCGGCATCGCGGACCTGCCGCCATGTTTCGAATTCTTTGATCACTTCGACAGGCAGGCCAGCCCGCCGGTAAACCCAACCGGTCGGATAGTCCGTTCCGGGGCCATTCCTGAGGTTCACGCGATCCGACTTCAGGCTGACGAAACGCGGCACAGGCAAGCCGCTGCCGACAATCGCGGGCGAATCGTCCGCGACACAGGGGAAGGCGAGCGCGCAGGCCGCAACAACCGCGAGAAAACCCGCAGCTAGGCGCCGGCCGAAGACGTCCCCACGCCAGGAACGAGCAAATTTTGTAGCGGCCAAATCAATCATTTGAGAAAGTTCGTCCTTCGAGCACTGCTCGCCGACTCCCGAAGCCCGGGCAACAGCTATTTCATTCAGGACTTTGTCTTCGCAAAGGCCATCTGATAGACACGGGGCCGCACTTTCTCAAGCGGCTCGGTTCGAGAGATGGGCAAGCCGCGTTTTTCAAGCAACGGGAAGCGAATGCCGACGTCCCAGAAGAAACCCATTGTCGTTGTCACCCGCAAACTTCCCGACGTCGTCGAGACGCGGATGTGCGAGCTATTCGAAACGCGTCTCAATATGGACGATAAGCCGATGAGCCAGGCACAGCTCGTCGACGCGATCAAAACTGCCGACGTCCTCGTGCCGACCGTCACGGACCGCATCGATCGCGCCGTGTTGACTCAGGCCGGACCGAACCTCCGCCTCATTGCGAATTTCGGCACCGGCGTCGACAACGTCGATCTCGATACCGCACGCAACCGGGGCATCCTGGTCACGAACACGCCGGGCGTCCTGACCGAAGATACCGCCGATATGACGATGGCGCTGATTCTTTCGGTGCCGCGTCGCCTCGCCGAGGGCGCGGCCTACATGCGGGATCCGGACAACAAATGGTCTGGCTGGTCGCCGACCTGGATGCTCGGCCATCGTATTTTCGGCAAGCGGCTTGGCATCGTCGGCATGGGCCGCATCGGTCAGGCCGTCGCGCGCCGCGCTAAGGCGTTCGGCTTGCAGATCCACTATCACAACCGTCGCCGCGTTCTCGAAGAGATTGAGGAAGAGCTCGAAGCCACATACTGGGAAAGCCTTGACCAGATGCTGTCGCGAATGGACATCGTCTCCGTCAACTGTCCGCATACCCCCGCAACGTTCCACCTGCTTTCGGCACGCAGACTGAAGCTCCTGAAGCCGTCGGCCTATCTGGTGAACACCGCGCGCGGCGAGGTCGTCGATGAAAACGAGCTGATTCGTCTACTCGAAGCCGGCTCGATCGCAGGCGCTGGCCTCGACGTCTTCGAGCACGAGCCTGCGGTCAACCCGCGCCTGCTCGCGTCCGATCGCGTCGTCGCTCTGCCGCACATGAGTTCCGCGACGATCGAAGGCCGCGTCGACATGGGCGAAAAGGTCATCATCAACATCAAGGCGTTCGCCGACGGTCACGCACCGCCGGACCGCGTGCACCCGGCAATGCTCTAGCCGAATGAGCGGCGGGATCATGAACCTCCCGCCGCTAGCGCTTCATTCAGCAGCCGCACCGTTATCGCGACGTAGAACGTCAGCGTCGCAAGGTACCCGCTTCCAAGCCAAAGCGTTTCACTCGCAGTTAGAGGTGCCGCCTTTTGATTGGCGCTCTGTTTCGCCAACAGAACCCCAGGCGCAATCACGAGAATGATCGCCATCAAGAGATAATCGCCGAACACTACGGCGATGCCCAATCCGAAAAGCAGCGTCGCACCGTGAATCGCTCGAGACGCGCGCGGCGGCAGTCGCGCCGTCAACGCCTGCAGAACACGTCCGCCATCGAGCGGCAGAATCGGAAGAAGATTGAGCCCGTTGACCGCCGCGCTCATCAGCGCAAGGTCGGAAAGAAATGGATCTTCCGCCTGCAACGACAGCCAAACGAAAAGTCCTGTCGTCAGCATGCTGGCTGCAGGGCCCATTAACGCGACGAACCCACGTACCGCTTCGCTCTTTCCAAATCCGTCTCCGACGGCGACGCCGCCGAAGAAGGGGATGAAATAGATGCCGCGAACCGGAATGCCGACTGAACGCATCGCGACGACATGCCCGATTTCGTGCAGCAGCACGACAATCACCAGCATTATCGCTATCGACATGTCGAATATCGCCGCGAAACTCGCAAACGTCAGCGCGCCGGTCAGAACCGCAGTCCGGACTTGATCCGCCCCATTGCGTCCGCGCCCAGCGCGCGCTTCCGCGGTCCATTTCAAGCTGTAGAAGCTGCGCAGGATGGTAAGCGGCATCAGAAGCCGGGTTGCGAGCTTCGTGTGCGTCAACTCGCAGCTTTCCGTCAGGACCGATTGCTTGTCATCGCCCGCGACCGCAACGGCGCCAATGTAATCCGAGCCGAACTGATAGATCGGATCGCATTCATCTGTGAGAAGGCGCAGCGTCAGCGCCTCACCCGGCGTTTCCGCGATGATCTGATAGGCAAACTTGAGCTGCCTGTCGCCATACTGACAAGTGCCCGTAAAAACCCCTGGTCGCGATGGATCGGGATCCGTATCGAGCTCCATGGGCGGCGGCCCCTCAAGCTTGATTTTGTTCGCCGAGACGACCGCCCAGGCCACGGCTTTCGGCGCATCTACGGGCCGCGAAAGCTGATAGATCCGCCGTCTTGTGCCCGACAATATGTCGAACGGCACGCGCATCAGCTCGAAGAGCAAGAAAACGAGATTTTCCAGGATCGCCAGCAACCCGATGACCTCGCGTTTGGAGCAGCCTTCTATGACTGCGGCGTACGCGGGATGCAATGCGCCATGAGGCGTATCGCACGGCGACTACGCTTCGCTCAGTCACGCTTGTGACAAACTATTCGGCGGCGCAGGCCGGGTTTGTAGACGAGCAGTGCAACGATAGATCGACGATTGTCGGATGCTGCCCCGAGAGCGGATTATCCGGGTCCCACGCAATCGCGACAACTTCAAACCGCGCCGCGAGCGCATCGTAGATCAGAAGCCGTCCCGCCAGGCTTTCTCCGAGCCCGAGAATTTCTTTGACGATCTCGGTCGCCTGCAACGTTCCGATGACGCCGGCAACAGGACCGAGCACGCCGACTTCCTCGCAATTGGCGACGAGTCCGGCTGGAGGCGCTTCCGGAAAAATGCACCGCAGCGTCGGATACGGGTTTCCTTCGCCGTCCGTCTCGTGCGGCTTGAACGTCGAGACGTACCCGTCGAACGATCCAAGCGTTGCATAAACGAGCGGACGCTTTGCGAAATAGCACGCGTCGGCGACGAGATAGCGTGTCGCGAAATTATCTGATCCATCAGCCACGATGTCGTAACGAGAAATCAGCGCAATCGCATTCGACGCGTTGATGCGTTCCGCATGAATTTCGACCGTGACAAGCGGATTGATGCGGTGGACGGCATCGCGCGCACTTTCCACTTTCAGCCTGTCGGCGTCTTCTGTGCGATGTGCGATCTGGCGTTGCAGGTTGTCGATCGAAACGCGGTCGTCGTCGACAATTCCGATCGTTCCGATGCCCGCCGCGGCCAGATAGGTGATGACCGGCGAACCAAGTCCGCCGGCACCGATCACGAGAACGCGCGCGGCTTTGAGCTTCTGCTGCCCCGGGGCGCCGACGTCACGCAAGACGAGGTGGCGCTTGTAACGTTGCACCTCTTCGGCCGTGAGTGACGCCATGTGAACCTCCGAACCGATCAGGTCCGCGGCTGCGGATCGACGAACAGCTCGCTCGAATAATACCGCTCGGCCGACGACGGCGCAAACGTGACGATGGTTTTACCAGCGTACTCGGGCCTCTCGGCAACCGTGATCGCCGCAGCGACATTGGCGCCCGTCGAGATACCGCCCGGAATGCCTTCGACCTTGGCGACCGTGCGCGAGACTTCGAAAGCCGTGTCGCTCGAAACCGTCACCACTTCGTCGATCAGGTCCTTGTCGAGAATGCTCGGAATGAACCCTGCACCGATGCCCTGGATCTTGTGCGGGCCTCGGGGCTGACCGGAAAGAACGGCGCTTGTCGTCGGTTCGACAGCAATGACCTTGAGACCGGGAATGCGTTTCTTCAGCGCGCGGCCGACACCTGTCAACGTGCCGCCCGTGCCGACGCCGATCACGAGCGCATCGACCTTGCCTTTCGTATCGTTGTAGATTTCTTCGGCCGTCGTCTTTTCGTGAACGAGCGGATTGGCCGGGTTGTCGAACTGCCCCGGGATCACCGCGTCCGGAAGCGACTTCGCAATTTCTTCCGCGCGCGTGACGGCGGCCGGCATGCCGCCAGGGCCGGGCGTCAATTCAAGCTCGGCGCCGAGATGCGCGAGAATCTTTCTGCGTTCGATCGACATCGTTTCCGGCATCACGAGAATGAGGCGATATCCGCGAGCAGCCGCAACGAACGCGAGGCCGATGCCCGTGTTACCGGACGTCGGCTCGATCAAGACCGTTTTGCCCGGCTTGATGCGGCCTTCCGCTTCCAGCACGTCGATCATCGCGACGCCGATACGATCCTTGACCGACGACAGCGGATTGAAGAATTCAAGCTTCAGCAGGATGTCGGCTTTAAGGTTCGCGGCTTTTTGGATGTTCGCCAGACGGACGAGCGGCGTATGCCCGATCGTTTCCGTAATGCTGTCATAGACGCGGCCGCGCCCCCAGCTCTTTGTGGCTTCGAGTGTCTTGATCTCAAGCGTCTCTGTCATGGCCTGTCTCGGGTTCTGCTGGCGCGTGTATGCACCGACTAAAGATAGGGTCGTTTCTCGCAGGTTCGAGGGTTGTCCTCAATAGGCGAGACGGGCGCATTGAGGCCCATAAGCATTGCAGTTTTTGTGCTTAACGCGAACGTCTCAGCGCTTCGCGCCAGAAGATTTTCTTTGCGCCTTACCCTTCTCGCCCGCAACGGCTTTCTCCTTCTTCGCCACAGCTTGGGATGGGGCCTCTCCCACGCCGGTCGAGCCGAAACCGTTCTTGCCTCTGTCCGTCTTCGAGAGTTTCTTGACCTCCCGCAGCTTAACGCGTGCAACCGGCGCGATAATCATTTGCGCAACGCGTTCGCCGCGCGCGATCACGAATGGCTCTTTGCCGAGATTGATCAGAATGACAGCCACTTCGCCTCGATAGTCGGCGTCGATCGTGCCTGGACTATTGAGAACCGTGACGCCGTGCTTGATCGCGAGGCCCGACCGTGGCCGCACTTGCGCTTCCATCTTCCTCGGAATTTCGAAAATGAATCCCGTAGGAATAAGCGCGCGCGCTCCAGGAAGAATGGTCACGGTCGTATCTGACGCGATAGCCGCCACGAGATCGAAGCCGGCTGCATCCTCGGTCTGATACGCCGGAAGCGGAAGCCCTTCGGCATGCGGCAGACGCTTGATCTTGAGTTTCATTCCGCAGCCGTCCGCTTGCCATCAAGTTCAGTCGCCGCGCGCTCCATGATCTTTCGCGCGACCTTGGCTTTGCTCATTTCCGGCCAGCTCTCGACGCCGTTCGACGAAATCACATGCACCGTGTTGTTTTCTCCGCCCATGACGCCGGACGATGGCGAAACGTCGTTCGCAATGATCCAATCGGCGTGTTTCGATTTGAGTTTCTTTTTCGCATGGGCCACGACCTCTTGCGTCTCGGCCGCAAAGCCGATGACGAGGCTCGGCCGCTGAGGCCCAGGCTGTGCGATCGTTTTGAGAATGTCGGCATTCTCCGTGAGCGTCAGGGTCGGCGCACTCTGTCCTTCGGCTTTCTTGATCTTTTCCATCTGCGGAGCCGAGACACGCCAATCCGCAACTGCCGCCGCGAATACCGCGATGTCAGCAGGCAGCGCGGACCGCACCGCTTCCAGCATTTCCGCGGCGGTCTTGACGCGGACGATGGCAACGCCCTCAGGTTCCGGCAGCGAAACCGGCCCCGTGATCAGCGTGACGCGCGCGCCGAGTTCGCGCGCCGCAGCAGCCAGCTCGAAGCCCTGCTTCCCCGACGACTTGTTCGCAAGATAACGGATCGGATCGATAGGCTCGTGCGTCGGTCCGCTTGTCACGACGACATGTCGGCCTGCAAGCGCACCGCTGTTCTCCGCTCCGCCCACAAACGCACTCTCGATGGCGTCGATGATCTGCGGTACCTCGGCGAGGCGTCCGGGCCCCGCTTCGCCGCGCTCCGCCATTTCGCCGATGGCCGGTCCCACGAAGCGAAAGCCATCGGCTTTGAGGTGCGCGACGTTGCGCCGGGTCGCCGGATTGAGCCACATGGCCGGGTTCATGGCCGGCGCGATAAGCACGGGCTTGTCTGTCGCAAGGAGAACGGCCGTTGCGAGGTCGCCGGCGTGTCCGCCCGCCATCTTCGCCATCAAATCGGCAGTTGCAGGCGCGACGACGATGAGATCGCAATCCCGCGCGAGACGAATGTGACCAATCTCACGTTCTTCATCGAGATCGAAAAGATCGGTCAGCACGCGTTCATTCGTCAACGCGCCGACGGAAAGCGGCGTCACGAAATGATGCGCGGCTTTCGTCATCACGGCGCGCACGCTGTAGCCGCGATCTTTGAGGCGGCGGATCAACTCGAGGCACTTGTAGGCCGCGATACCGCCGCCGATGATCAGAAGTATGCGTTTGGCCGATGACACGGGAATCCGTCCGGGATGCTGTCCTAAAGCTGGCACCTTTTAGCACACTCGCGCCGTCGGGAAGTTAAACGCCTGATCTCAGTCTTTCGACTCCCGGCATAGACATTCGATGCAGCCGCAAGTCGCCGCGAAGATGCCCTTCTCGAGGCCGGTCGCTACCGGCAACTGGCCCAGCGCTGAACGCAGACGAAACGCCCTCGCGCATGTCAGCATAAAAAGGCCGCAGCAGATGAAATAAAGGGCGGCCTGCTTTCGAAGCAGACCTCCAAATTGACCACCAAATAGGCATTCAAAAATCGAAATTATTTATGTCGCGCGGTGACTTGACGCAGAAGACGCAATGGTACATGGTGCCGCCACTTGCGATGGTTTGGGACCGGTCGCGGGGCTAAAAAACGAATAAAGGTCCAAGTCTAGGGACGAAACCATTGGGGTGGCCCGCCAGTCGAGCCACCCCATCCCGTTTCTGGCTCATTTGCTCTGTTATCGCCCTTCAGAAATCATCAAACTTCGATCCGGCGCGACGTCGCCCTCGGGCCTTTTCCGCTGGTGCGGGCGCTGGCCGTCAGCCGTAATGTTCTCCGCCTTGATCGGAACGCGTTTCTGACGCCATTAGCGCGCGTTCGATGCCAAGTTGGAAGCGGGGAAGGATCGGAGAATGGGTCTCGGGGACATAGCGGGGGCTAGTCGGCCATCGGGCCGCCTTTTGTTGGCGAGCTTGGTCATCTGGCTAATCCTGGCCGTGGTGCTTCCGCTGTCGGCGCTGACGCTCAATTTCTTCCAGTTCAACGGCACCCGGCTAGGCTTCTGGATCGCCGCGCAGGGCGCCATCATAGGCCTTGTGGCGCTCGTCGCGTTCTACGCATGGCGTGCCGGAGGCACTCCGGGACGCGAGGGCATCGGCCCGGCTTTAGCCTTCGCGGGCGAAAGCGTCGGCGCAGTCGCCCTTCTCGGCTTCACCGGCTACATCGCCGCGATGGGTTATGACGGCCTGGCCCTGCCGCTCGGCATGGTCGCGGGCATCGCGCTGTTGGCTATTCTCGTCGCCCCCCGCTTCGTTCTTTATCCGGTGCAATCGATCAGCGGTTTCTTTGCAATGCGCTATGGCGGCGATCTAGCCCGCCGGCTTGCATTGGTTATCGCGTTCGTCGCGACATCTCTCCTGCTTGCGGCCGACCTCCGCGCAGGATCTCTCGCTCTGCAAAGCCTGACGACGCTCGCCTTCCCTCAGGCGCTGTTGGCGCTCACCTTGGCCATCGTGGCCATCTGGTTCGCGGGAACGCTGCTGCCTTCAGCAAAAACCCGCGGCTTCGGTTTCGTCGCCGTATGCGCGGGCCTGCTCGTGACGTTGATCGGTCTTTCGCTTTTCGCCGGCGGCTCGCCGATGCCGCATCTGTCGCTCGGCGCCGCCGTTCAAAGCCAAGCGAACCTCAACCAAACGCTGATCATCAACCGCCTCTCGGACGTGAAATCGCTGACGCCGATGGCCTCGCCGTTCCTTCAGTTGTCGATGCGTAACTTCGCTGGCCTTCTCCTCGCCGTGGCGCTCGGAATTGTCGTCGCGCCGCACCTTCTCGGCCGCCACATCTCGCAGTCGGCAGTGACGCCAGGCGCTGCGGTGAAGCGCTCCGCCATCGCGCTCTTTGCCGTTGCGATCATCATCGCGAGCCTGCCGCCGCTCGCCGTCTATAGCCGCGTCGGCTTCGAGCAGACGATGTCGAAAGGCATCGAAATCGCAGCGATCCCACAATCCTTTGCCGAGGCGAGCGCGCTCGGCTGGGTCAAGGTCTGCGACCGCAACACGGATGCCGCCGCCGATCTGACGGCCGCTTGCCAAAAAGCTTCCGGCCAGCGCGGTTTCCTTCGGCTGCAGGATCTTGCGTTCACGACCGACGGCTTCGTCGTTGCCGCGCCGAAGATCACCGGCCTCGATCCGTGGCTGCAGTATCCGCTGTTGCTCGGCGTGATCCTCGCCTCGATATTGGCCGGAAACGCTCTGGTTTCGAGCCTCACCGTCGCCGACACCGAAGTGCGGATGAGCCGCACGGACCAATCACCGAGCCTCGATTTCCGCTCCGCTACGGCGGGCGGCGTCCTGATCGTGGCTGGCGCGCTTGTCGCGCTTTTCTCCACCATCGGAACCGCCCTTCTCGCCGCCGAAGGCTTTGCGATTCTTGCGGCGGGACTTTTCCCTGCGCTCGTCTTGGGCCTCCATTGGCGGCATATGAACAAGGTCGGCGCCGTTGCCGCGATGACCGTCGGCACGCTGATCACTGGGGCTTATCTTCTCGGCGTCCACTTCTGGCCCGTCGAGCTGTTCGCGCTTTCCGGCGCTCTATCGGACGCGCCGCCCCAAGCGGCTAAACACTTTGCCGATCTTCAGGCCGCGCTCGCCGCCGCCGCGACACCCGAGGCCCAAGCCGCCGCGCGCGATGCGCTCGTCAAGCAGGTCACGACGATCGCCAACTGGGGCGGCCTGAAACCCGCCGCCATCACGTTGATCTCGGTCCCTGCGGGCTTTATCGCTGGGCTGCTGTTCAGCCTGCTGTTCCGCACGCGCAAATCGCCCGGACCGGCAGAAAGCTGATCCTTCGCGCGCGGGCCCGAGTCACCTAGAGTTCCCCAACGACGAACGTCGCGGGGCAACTGGGCATGGCGGACGAAGTCTACGACCTGCTCGTGATCGGCGGCGGCATCAACGGCGCCGGGATAGCCGCCGACGCATCTGCTCGCGGTCTTGCCGTTTTTCTTTCAGAAGCTGAGGATCTCGCAGGCGCAACATCCTCCGCGAGCTCGAAGCTGATCCACGGCGGCCTTCGCTATCTCGAGCACTTTGAGTTCCGTCTCGTTCGGGAAGCGCTTGCCGAGCGCGAGGTGCTGCTGGCGAAAGCGCCCCACATCATCCGCCCTCTGCGCTTCGTTCTGCCGGAAGTTCAGGGCATGCGTCCGGCGCTGATGATGCGCGCCGGGCTGTTCCTTTACGACCATCTTGCCAAACGCAAATCGCTCGGCGTCTCGCACGCGATCGACCTGCGCAACGACCCGGCAGGCGCGCCGCTCTCAGGCGAACTTCGCCGTGCATTTTCCTATTGGGATTGTGCCGTCGATGACGCGCGCCTCGTTGTTTTGAATGCCTTGGCTGCGCGAGAACCGGGCGCACGCATCGAAACGCGCTCGCCTGTGACGGCGCTCGCGATCGATAACGGTCTCTGGATCGCGACGCTTGGAAATACCAGACGCCGCATCGCCGCGCGCGCGGCCGTCAATGCTGCAGGCCCATGGGTCGCAGACGTGGCAAACCTCGCACCACCGTCCGAACTTGCCCCGAAGATTTCTATTCGCCTCGTCAAAGGCAGTCACATCGTCGTGCCGAGAATTTCCGGCACCGATGACGCCTACACGTTTCAGAACGCCGACGGCCGCATCGTCTTCGCCATACCCTTCGAAGATGCCTTCACGCTGATCGGAACCACCGAAGAAACGATCTCCACAGATCCTCGCGACGTAACCGCGACACGCGCCGATGAAGACTACCTGATCGAAGTCGCACACCGCTTCTTCCGCGCCCCGCCGCACCGAACCGATATCGTCTGGAGCTTTGCAGGTGTTCGCCCTCTAGACGATGATGGCAGCCGCAGCGCTTCCGCCGTCAGCCGTGACTACCGGCTCGAGCTTCAGACGGAAAACTGCCCACCCATTCTTCACGTCGTCGGCGGTAAGATCACGACCTATCGCAAGCTCGCGGAATCCGCTCTCGCGTTGCTGCAGCCGTTCTTTCCGCGCATGCAATCCGGAACGACGGCAACGACGCCGCTTCCGGGTGGAGATTTCGGAGGACAATCATTCGCGAACTGGTCTGCGGAACTCACGCGCGAGAATCCCGGTTTCGCACCAGGTTTCATCCATAATCTCGCACGACGCTACGGAACGCGCGCAACGCACATTCTCGCCGGTGCCCGCTCAGAAGCTGACCTCGGCGAAAGCTTCGGCGCAGGGCTTACCGAGCGCGAAATCTGGTATCTGAAATCGGAAGAGTGGGCGCGAACCGCCGAAGACATTCTATGGCGGCGAACGAAGACAGGCCTGCATCTCGAAGCTGGCGACCGCAGCAAAGCCGCCGGTCGCATTCAAGCCTGTCTCGACAAATCGTGAGCGCGGCGGGTGTCGCGTTTACATCAGCCGCCGACGCGACGCCCGAAGCGCGCACGTCGCCGGGCAAACGGAATCGGCGCAAAGTAGTTGGTTCGTCTTGCGCAGCGTCGCCGCCAGCGCCTGCGCGCCGTTGAGCGTATCGCCGATATCTTCCGATCCGATGAGGGCCGCAGCCGACGCCGTCAATGCTTGCCGCTCGTCGTGCTGGCATGCCGCAATGATCGAAATCGCGAGACACTCGTCGCGGCAGAAGCTACGGCAGCCTGCCGGAGAGATTTCGATATCGCGCTGCGCGTTGGCTTTGACCGCGCGAACGAACTTCGAAAGATCCAGAAGCAGCGTCTTGGCGTTCTCAGGTCCGAGCATGCCGGAAAACGTGTTCCAAGCATCTTCCCAACATTTGATATCGCCGGTCGACAGGCCCGCGAGCCAGCAACGGAAGCCGACGGCGACAAGCCGTTCCGGCGCACGTGCGGGAAGCGGAACGATCTTAGCGGAGCGCGCCGACTGTTCAGCGGAATTCGATGCCGTATTAGCCATTGCGCGAATCCTCCAACGGGAGGAACACGCACGGGCTGAAATCGCAAGCGATGGATCGATGATTTTGAGCGCTATCGAAAGCGCGAGAATAACGGGTCATTGTCGGCTCCAATAATCGAGGTTCAAGGCCTCGGTATCGGTTAGCGCCACGATGCGGCGCGTGGCGTCGCAATGACGCCCTGACCTGAGCTAACGCGTCCGCACCGACTCGGTCAACACTTAGTAAGTCGCATCGCTCACATTAGAATTTTTATAATTTTCAACTGACTAAGCAGGCCATTCGACGGGTGCGTCGGATCATTTGAATTGGCGGGCAAAGTCACTGAAAAGGATCGATACGGCGGTGCCTTTCTGTGGCGCGCTATCGATGTGAATTTCCGCTCCCATGTCGCGCACGAGTGACTCCACGAGCGGTAATCCGATGCCATATCCGCGCGTCCACGGCGTCTTGAGTTCGGCGGCGGATGCTTGCAGGCTTCCGCCGTTTCGGCTGTCCATGCCGCAGCCCGTATCGCTGACGACGAGCAGCACGCGGCCTTCCTCGACATGGCGGGTCGAGACGCGAACGTCGCCACCCCGTGGCGTGAACTTGATGGCGTTGGTGAGTAAGTTCAGCAGCACTTGGCGCAGAGCGGTCGGATTGGCGGCAACATGCGGCTTGCTCCCGTCTGTCTCGAAGGACAGGTTTAGTCCGCACGATTCCGCCAAGGCTTGCACGCTTGATACCGTGCGCTCGACAATGGCGTTGAGATCGAGCGCAACGAGCCGCGATGCGGGCACGGCCGGTTTCACGCGATCCGCAAGAAGCGAGGTGATGACATCGAGAGCGTGCGTCGCACTCTCATGGATGTCCGCCGCATAGCTCAGATAGCGGGCGTTTTTCATCTTGCCGAGCCGCTCATCGCGCATGATTTCCGATGCCGCCGCGATGGCCGTCAGCGGCGTCTTGAGTTCGTGTGCGAGCTTCGCAAGATAGTCGGGATCGAGCCCCCCGAGTGACGCCTCAGCGCCTCGCGCGGGCCCGTTTGACTCGATAGCGGTTTGATTGGTCTGAATTCCCGCGACAGGGGCAGGTTTTGCCCGCGCCCCCATAACGCTGCCGTCCGGAGTTTCAACCGCTTCGATGAAAAGAAGCAGCACCTTCGGACCCTTTCCCGCCTGCCGCGAGACTCGGCACTTGACGCGCCGCAGCCGCCCGCTGCTCCAGAATAAAAGGGTTTCGACGTCGCCCTTTCCGGCACTTCCCGTACTCGCGATGGTCCGAAGGCGCGCAATCGCGGGCATCGCGGGATCGAGCGCAATGGGAAACGATGCGTATGGGAAAAGGCCGAGTGCGGCGCCACCCGCCGCATTCGCGGCCAGGATTTCGGCGGCCTCAGCGTCGATTGCAACCGCAGCCCGAGACTCAGACGTCAGGTCAAGCGGTGGCTCGTCGGCATGGCCGTCCGGCATTGCGGGTTTAGCGGCGACCGCCATGGTGAAAGCACGCCCGTTCCAAAGGCTTATTCGCAATGCATCACGATGATTTACGTGATTTGCGAAATCTCAGAACGGGAAACGAAACATTTTCCACTGCCTTCGCTACGGGCGCGAAAATGGGCACTCACTTCGACCGCCGGAAGATTGCAGCGCAACAAAGCAGCACAATCTCCGATGGTTGCTCAGCGAAGCTACTCTTCTCCTGGCGCCTTAAGCCGCCTTCAGAATCGCCTCGCGAAGCTTTTGAGGATCGCGTTCCCCGCGATCCGCGAGGTCGAACACACGTTCGATAATGTCCTCGACCGGGATATTGAGCGACCTTTGTTGCGCCTCCTCGATAATGCTGTCGAGCAGGTGCTGCAGGTCGTCGAGCTCTTCCGAGCTATAATGGCAAAGCGTCATGGTATCCGTTTTCCCCCGAAAACAGGCTGGCCTCCCCGTGGCAATTCAAACGCTGCCGAGGAAGTCAGGTTCCATCGTCGGAGAGATGTAATGTTCCGGCGGCGGAGGAGCCTTAAAACACGGGGCGGACCGCAAAGGAACCATAAGTCACGCTTGACCCCCGCGCTCGGCTGTGATGGAACGCAGGTTCCGCACGGAACCCGTACGCACGGACCCAAGCATCGTCGTCGCACATACATTGCGCGACGTAGGCGTTTCGGGATTATCCGGCGGCCAAACGGCCTGTGCCGCCTTAGCTCAGTTGGTTAGAGCGCTAGATTGTGGATCTAGAGGTCCCCGGTTCAACTCTGGGAGGCGGTACCATTTATCCGACGAGCCCTTCGGACATTGATCCAAAGCCCTAGACCACGAGGGAAAAGCCCGACATGGCCACCGACGAACCTCCCGAGCCGAATGCCGCCCCTAAGGGCAAGCACGACCTCTCCTCGCGCCGGGCGCTTTTTCTCGGCCTCTATATTTTCGTGCTGGTGATCTTGGTGAGGCTCTATTGGCCGGGCTGGCCCTTCCCCGACAAGCCGGCGCCCCCCGCTCCTACGGCATCGAGCCCTTCCGGATCGCAGGTCCCGCAGAACTGATCTTAAAACGCTCCCTTCAGTCGGGAATTTGGAACGACGAGCCTGGCGGAGGTTCGCTATCGGGATCCGCGCTCGGTCCCGTCAGCACGTTGACCTTGTCGTCGACCGTGAAACCGTCGAGCTTATCCTGCTCTTCATCAGACGCCTGATCGCTTTTTTGCAGGTCCTCGGCGGGAAGCGCCATCGGGTCTTCATGCTTCGTCGCATAGGCTTGGCAGCCGGCGATAAACTCGTGCGAGTTTCCCCCGCACTCAGTCGGATCGGTGATGCCCAGTTCCTTGCCCCAGGCATACCCGGCGTCGCGGGTGACGCAATCGAGATCGCAGGGCGGCATGCGATGCGCCTTTTCCGCAAAGCCAACGGCGATCAGAAAAGGAAAGCTCGCGAGGCCGACCAGGATTTTTGCTTGATTTGTCGAGACGATAGCTCTGCGCATACGCTGCCCACCCTTTTTATCTTAGGGCACAATCTAGCAGAAGCCCAGCTATGGGACAGCCTGCTTCCTATTTCACGCGCCGCTTCTCGAGTTTTCGCGCCAGCGTTCGCCGGTGCATGCCTAGCCGCCGTGCCGCTTCCGAAATATTGAAGTTCGTCTCTACAAGCATCTGGTGAATGTGCTCCCACTCGACCGTCTTGATCGACGTCGCACGCTCGGTGAGCGGAACGCCGCTGTCCCCGCCCGCTCGGCCGAATGCGTCCTCGATATCGTCGGAGCTCGACGGCTTCACGAGATAATGGCGCGCACCGAGCTTGATCGCCTCGACCGCCGTCGCGATGCTCGCGAAGCCCGTTAGCACCACGATCACTGTTTCCGGGTTGCGGGCGTGCAGGGCTTCGACGCAGACGAGCCCGGACGCGCCAGCGAGCTTCAGATCGACGACGGCATATCCAGGCGTCGTCGTCTTCATGATCTCGTAGAGTTCGTCAGGCCCCGGCGCATGCTCGACGTTATAGCCTCGCCTCTCGAACGAACGTTTGAGGGTCGCAGCGAAAGCGGCATCGTCCTCGACGATCACCAGCGTGCGATTAGTGTCCTCCATGCGAAGAAGCTCCGAGTGCTAACGCCGAGAGCGGCAGCTTGAGCGTGACCGACGCTCCGCCATCCGGGCGATTGTTCGCCGAAACGCTACCGCCGAGTTTGCGTACCACATTCACGACGAGGAATAAGCCGAGGCCACCGCCAGGCCGCCCCTTGCTCGACTGATAAGGCTTGCCGAACTGCTGAAGCATTTGGGGCGCGAACCCAGGGCCGCGATCTGAAACGCGTAGGATGAGCGTATCGCCATCGCGCGAAACGTAGACGCCAACCCAGTTCGGTGAGGAGTCGTAAGCGTTATCGAGCACATTGAAGATGATCTGTTTCAGCGTCGAATCCGAAACGATCGACATATCCGAACCGAAGTCGTTGCGGTAGTCGAACGCCTCCGGCGAGCGCGCGCCGCGCCATTCTGCGACTAGCCCGTCGAGAAACGTCGCCACCGTCGTAACGCGCGGAGCTTCCCCACGTACTTCTCCAGCCGACAGCAACACGCCCGTCAGGATCGACTTGCAGCGCTTGACCGCCGCCTGCATCTCGCCAACCTCTTCCAGCAACTCAGGATTGGAAGCGATCTTCGGCATGCGCCGCCAGTCTCCGAGAATGACCGACAGCGATGCAAGCGGTGTCCCGAGTTCATGCGCAGCACCTGAAGCAAGAAGCCCCATCCTGACGATGTGATCTTCCTCGACCGCGTGCTGCTTCAACGCCGCAAGACGCGCATCCTGCTCGCGAAGGTTTCGCGTGATGCGCGTAACGAACACGAAAAGCAGCGCCGCATCCAGAACGAAACACACGAACATCCCGATGACATGGAGCGAGAACAAATCCAACTCATACGGCGGCATTTCGAGCGGACGATAGATTTGCGTGAGCAGCGCGAAGCTTGCGCACGTCGCGGCGAGAACGGCCCACGTCAGCCGAAGATCGAGCAGCACCGCCGCGAGCGTAACCTGCAGCAGGAAAAGGAACACGAACGGGTTTGTCGCTCCGCCGCTGAGATAAAGCTGCGCCGCCAGACCGAGGACGTCGAATAGCAGCACGATGAGCAGCCCGGCATCGCCGACGCCCCGGCCGTTCCGGAGCCATAAAAGACTCGCAAGGTTGAGAACGACGAGCCCGGCCGCCACGAGACCCATCGGCACAAGCGGCAAGTTGATCCGCAGCACTTCCTCGACGAACACAATCGTCGCGATCTGCCCCGCGACCGCGATCCAGCGCAGCTGGATGAGCAGCAGCATGTTCTTGACGCCGGCCGTCTCTGCCGGTGCGGTTTCCCTGGCCGGTATGACGTCCTGATCGCCCAACGCACCGGGATTGCTTTGAGGTCGGCTCGTCATCGCGCCGCTGCAACGTCCTATGGTCACCGGCCCGAGGCGGCGTGAGCGCGCCGAACGCGGATTTCTTCCTGCGCGAACCGAATGAAAGCGCCTGCAACCATCATCGCCAGAGCGAACCAAGTCAACGCGTAGACAAGGTGGTTGTTCGGAAAGCTGATCACCGTCAGACCGCCGACCGGAAAGCCACCTGCGTTCGGAGTTGCATCCGCGTCGATGAAATAGGGCGCGTAATCGTCCAGTCCGCGCTTGATCGCGATGGCGTCGACATCCCGCGAGAACCAGCGATCAGCCGAGATGTCGTTGCCGCGCAGGAAGCCGCCCTTGGGCTCCGTGAGCCGCAACAGCCCCGTCACCGTCGTCTCGCCCTCGATGTTCCCGCCCGCCCGAGACGATGCGTCTCTGCGATCCGGCGGAACGAAGCCGCGATTGACGAGGACGATGAAGCCGTCACGGGTCTTGAGCGGCGTCAAAACCCAGTAGCCCGCACCTTCGCCGGTCACCGCCGTAACGAGGGTTTCGCGATCGTTCAAAAAATGGCCGGAAGCAGCGACGCGCTCATACTCATTGCTTTTCGCATCAATGGATGGCCAAGCGCCGGGGCCCGGAGCCGGCACCGCGGCCGCGTGAATGCGCGCGTCAATGCGTGAGATGAGATCGAGTTTCCAGGCCCGCCGCTCGATCTGCCAAATGCCGAGAGACGTGAAACCTGCGACGCCGACAATCGCAAGGAGCATGATAATGGCCAGCAAAAAGCCCGAACGCGGAACGCGCCCGGGCTCTTCGGTAGATCGGTCCGCTGCTTGCCCCCCGCGCCTGCTGGCGTCGGAGGTCACGGCAGTTGGCTCGGATCCATCGGCATCATGTTGGTGTTTAAGTGGTACATGACCCAAAGCGATCCGGTCAGCGTAATGACCACCATCACAACGGTGAAGATCAGTGCCATCAGCGTCCACCCGCCCTCTGAGCTGGGCGTCATGTGGAGGAAGTAGATCATATGCACGACGATCTGAACGGCGCCGATGATCAGGATGGCCACCGCCGTCGCCTGATTGCTGCCGAGTGTCCCCGACATGACGAGCCAGAACGGGATCGCCGTCAGGATAACGGAGAGCACGAAGCCCGTCATATATCCTTTGAACGTCGACTCCGGATGGCCGCTGTCATGGCCGTGGTCGTCGTGACCGCCATCGCCGTGCCCGGTGTGCGCTTTCGTGCTCATCGCAGCACTCCCATAAGATAGACGAAGGTGAAAACACCGATCCAGACGACATCGAGGAAGTGCCAGAACATGCTGAGGCAGAGAAGCCGCCGCTTGTTCGCATCAGTCAGGCCGAACATCCGCACCTGAGTGATCAACGTGATCATCCAGATGATGCCAAACGTTACGTGCAAGCCGTGCGTACCGACCAGTGTGAAGAAGGACGAGAGGAAGGCGCTCCGCTGCGGCGTAGCTCCCTCAAGGATCATGTGCGTGAATTCGTAGAGCTCGATGCCGAGGAAGGCAGCGCCGAAGAGGCCAGTGATCACCAGCCACATGAGCATCGGCTGCACCCGGTTCTTCTGCATCTCGAGCACCGCGAAACCGTAGGTGATCGAAGAGAAAAGCAGCATCGACGTATTGAGCGCGACGAGCGGCAGATCGAACAAATCCTTGGGCGATGGCCCCGCTGCAAAGCTGCCGCCCAAAACGCCATACGTCGCGAAGAGCACCGCGAAGACGAGACAGTCGCTCATCAGGTAGAGCCAGAACCCGAGAAGGGTGCTGCCACCGTCCGCGTGCTCGTGCTCGTCGGCCACGTAAAAGACCGGTTCTTCTTTCGCCGCTCCGGCTCTTGCCGCCGACGCGCCCGCCGTTATTGCCGTCATTGGTTATGCACCCGCCGATTGAAGGAGCTGCGTACGTTCAAGTTCCGTTTCCGCGATTTGCTGGGTCGGAATGTTGAAGCTGCGGTTGTAGTTGAACGTATGCCCGATCGCCGTAGCGATGAGAGCGATAAAGCCGACGGCGGCAAGCCACCAGATGTACCAGATCAACGCGAACCCGGTGACGAGAGCGAGCCCCGCCAGAATGATCCCAGCCCCGGTATTCTTCGGCATGTGGATCGGCTTGAAGCCCGACAGCGGCCGCTTGTAACCGTGCGCCTTCATATCCCACCACGCGTCGTGATCGTAGACGACAGGCGTGAAGGCGAAATTGTAGACCGGCGGCGGCGACGACGTCGACCACTCGAGCGTGCGTGCGTTCCACGGGTCGCCTGTGGTGTCGCGCAGCTTCTCACGGTTCTTGATGCTGACCACGATCTGGACCAGGAACGAGCCGATGCCGAGTGCGATGAGGAAGGCACCGAAGGCCGCGATGATGAACCAGATCTGCAGCGACGGATCGTCGAACACGCGCAGTCGGCGGGTTATGCCCATCAGGCCGAGAACGTACAGCGGCATGAAGGCGAAGTAGAAACCGACCACCCAGAACCAGAACGACATCTTGCCCCAGAACGGATCGAGCTTGAAGCCCATCGCCTTCGGGAACCAGTAGGTGATGCCCGCGAACATGCCGAACACGACGCCGCCGATAATCACGTTATGAAAGTGCGCGATCAGGAAAAGCGAGTTGTGCAGGACGAAGTCGGCCGGAGGTACGGCGAGCAGCACACCCGTCATGCCGCCGATCACGAACGTCAGCATGAACGCGACCGTCCACATCATCGGCACTTCGAAACGGATCCGCCCGCGATACATCGTGAACAGCCAGTTAAAGAGTTTGGCGCCCGTCGGGATCGAGATGATCATCGTCGTGATGCCGAAGAACGAGTTGACGCTCGCGCCGGAACCCATCGTGAAGAAGTGGTGCAGCCAGACGAGGTACGACAGGATCGTGATGACGACCGTCGCGTAGACCATCGACGTGTAGCCGAACAGCCTCTTGCCCGAGAATGTCGCCGTGACTTCCGAGAAGACGCCGAAGGCGGGCAAAACGAGAATGTAAACCTCGGGATGGCCCCAGATCCAGATGAGGTTCACGTACATCATCGGATTGCCGCCGAAGTCGTTCGTGAAGAAGTTCATCCCGACGTAGCGATCGAGCGACAGCAGCACCAGCACGCCCGTGAGAACCGGGAAGGCGGCAACGATCAGGATGTTCGTGCAGAGCGACGTCCAGGTGAAGATGGGCATCTTCATCAACGACATGCCCGGCGCGCGCATCTTGACGATCGTCGCGATCAGGTTGACGCCCGATAGCAGCGTTCCGACACCGGCGATCTGCAGCGCCCATATGTAGTAATCGACCCCGACATCCGGACTGTAGGCATAGTTGGACAGCGGCGGATAAGCGAGCCAGCCGGTACGCGCGAACTCGCCGACAAACAGCGAAGCCATAACCAGCACGGCGCCCGAAACCGTCATCCAGAAGCTGAAGTTATTGAGGAACGGGAACGCAACGTCGCGCGCTCCGATCTGCAATGGCACGACGAAGTTCATCAGGCCCGTGACGAGCGGCATCGCCACGAAGAAGATCATGATCACGCCGTGCGCCGTGAAGATCTGATCGAAGTGATGCGCGGGCAAATAGCCCTCGCTGCCGTTGAAGGCGATGGCCTGCTGCGCGCGCATCATGATGGCGTCCGCGAAGCCTCGAAGCAGCATGACGAGACCGAGCACGATGTACATCACACCAATGCGCTTGTGATCGACGCTCGTGAACCACTCGTGCCAGAGATAGCCCCAGAGCTTGAAGTAAGTGATCGCGCCGACGACCGCCGCGCCGCCGATGAGGACGCCGAGGAAGGTCACGACCAGGATCGGCTCATGGAAAGGCAGCGATTCGAGCGTCAGCCGTCCGAAGATCGCTTTCTGAAGGTCAAAGTTCTCGAACATTTCTGGAATTCGTCCCGGTCAGAAGTGATTGACGGCTCAGGAGTTTGAAGGCTTGGGCGCAAAGGATTGGAACATCGATGGGCGCGGAAGGCCTGCACCTGTCAAAGGTGCCGAGCTGACAGGCGTCACCGCCGCGGCCTGCACATCCATTCCCATCGGAGCAGCCTTCGTGCAGACGCTCGCGACATAGGCCTTCTTCACGACCGGGTCCGATCCGCGGCGCGCGAATTTATCGTACTCGATCGATTGCACGTTGTAGGCCCCGGCGAGGCCAAGACCGCCTTTCGCATCGATGGCCGCCATCTCGTGGGTGCACATCTTGCCGGGCTGAACGCACATATTGAGGATGAGATGAAAGAGCTGCGGATCGACCGTCGCGAACTTCTTGACCGGCACAGCCTCGCTCGGACGCTCAAGATCGAGATATTCCGTTCGGCCGAGATTGCCACCGCCCGACGCCTTGACGTCTGCGACCCACTTGTCGAAGCCGGCCTGATCGACGCCGAGGAAGTTGAAGCGCATCTCCGAGAAGCCGGCGCCGCTATAGTTCGCGGAGAAGCCCTTGAAGGTTCCGGCCTTGTTGATGACGGCGTGAAGCTGCGTCTGCATGCCCGGCATTGCGTAGACCATGCCCGCGAGTGCCGGGACATAGAAGGCGTTCATGACCGACGAAGCCGAGATTTTGAAATTGATTGGCTGATCGACAGGCGCTGCCATCTCATTGACGGTCGCGATCCCGTAATCCGGATAAATGAAGAGCCACTTCCAATCGAGCGCCACGACCTGAACGTTGAGCGGCGGCTTTTTGGCTTCGGCCACGGTGACGCCTGGAGACGTCCGCGAGATCGGGCGGTACGGATCGAGCATGTGCGTCGCCATCCAGGTGACGGCGCCGAGACAGATGATGATGAGAAGCGGCGCTGACCAGATGATCAGCTCGAGATGGGTGGAGTGGGACCATTCCGGCTCATACTGCGCCGACGTATTCGACTGGCGATAATGCCAGGCGAACCAGACCGTGAGCGCCATCACGGGAATGATGATCAACAGCATCAGGATGGTGGAGATAATCACCAGGTCCCGCTGTTGAATGGCGATGTCGCCCGAGGGGTTCAACACGACTGCGTTGCAGCCGCCCAGCAGGGCTAGAAGCGGCAGCAGTGCGACAATGCGAAATCGTTTCAAGGCAGTTCGCGTCCCATCGACAGAGTTTCCATTTCCGCTAACCCGCGCGCAGAACGCAGCGACATTGGACAATTTGCCCAACGCCAGTTGGCCGCAGTAAAGTCTGGCCCATTTAACACGCGCAATAATCGCTTTTATTGCAGTCTGAGCTGGTACTCAGAAGTTCCTAAAAATGCATCTGATTTGAACGCATTACTGGTCTTCCTTGTCCTTTCGGACAACGTCTGTGCTTAAAACGTCGGGGCCAATTGGGCAAGCGCTCGAGCTTGCGTTTGTCGCTCTGCCGCACAATTTCATCGATGAAACCGGCACTGAGGTCAGCGCCGCAGTCCGGGTGAGCGTTCCCCGTGGCAGCCCCCTCGCGTGGGCGCTCTGTCTTCTTCCGGGGCAAAGGCGAGCGGAAACGATCAGGAATGAAGATGGATCAGAAAACGGGCCAGAAACTGATCCGGGCCGCCATGCGCCAGCGGCTCGCCCCGGGCAAATACGATCTGTTCGCATGGGACGAGCAGCAGGAGGTCCGCACGCTCGTCGTGCCCTGGAGATCGTTTACCGCCCGGACGATAGGGCTCGACAGCGTTCCCTGCCCGGACTGCGAAACGCGCCCAACCAATGCCGCTCCACTGCCGAACGGCATCGGTCGCCATGCGGCGTGCTATGTCGGGTCGTTTCGGGTGGACCGGTCGGCGGAGCGGGACTAACGGTTCTTGGGCGCAAACGAAGGGCGCCGGCCGGAGCCAACTCCCCCGGCGGCGTGCTCTCAGCGGCGTGCGGAGATTACCTCAGCTCTCGCCGTCTCTGCCTGTAGCTTTTTTGAGCGCCAGGTCCTGGGCTCTTTCGCGAAATTCCGGATGCCGCGAGATGGCCTCCCGATGGGTCCGCCACGCCGCAAGCAGGCGGTCCATGAGTGCGAGGTCTTCAGCGGCGACGCTCGACGGCCGAGCCTTCGCAGCGTCTTCTAGGTTATTCGCCTGACGTTTAATATCGGCGATCTGTTTTTCCGATTCCGCAAGCTTCCGATCGATGTCTGACATGACGAATCGCTCCGCGCAGAGGATCTCAATCCTACTGCGAGAAGCGTCGAAAGTTTCATCGATTATCGTGCCGAATCTTCAGCCAGACGGCTTAGGCCGCACGCGCCGAGAGCTGCTTAAGCTCACTGACCAGCGTATTGGCCATCCGCTTCGCCGTATCGTCTTTTGCGCTTGCAAGCTCGGCTTCGGCCGTCTTGAGCTCGTCTGCGAGCGTCGCAGCCGAAAGCTCGTCGACATCGTAGGCCTTCTCGGCGAGCACCGTCAGCCGAGACGGATCGACTTCCACGAAGCCCGACTTCACGAACAACCGCTTGCGGGTTCCGCCGACGGTGACGTCAAGAACGCCCGGACGAAGTGTCGAGATGACCGGCACGTGACCGGACAGAACCGTGAAGTCCCCGTCCGTACCCGGCACCACGACCTGATCGGCATCGACCGCCATCAAAACCCGCTCGGGAGAGACGAGTTCAAACCTGAATGTGCCTGCCATAATTAGATTCCGACCCTTAAGGCGTTCGACGTGTTGTATGCCCAGCCGTTAAGCCGGGCGCGGTTCTTCTTCGCCGTCGTCGTCTGCGCCGGCCTTGGCTCTCACCTCTTCCGGCGTCTGCAGCTTGGTGCCGCAGAACGGACAGAAGAACAGCGGATGATCGACGAGGCCCGGCTCGTCTTCCTCAAGATCGACGAGCCCGACAGTCATGTAAATGACCTCGTCGGGGCCGACGGTGACCAAAGGCTCGAAATCACCGCCTTCGAGGGCCTCTTTCAGCTCCTCGCAGCAGCTTCCAAACGTTTTCCCGGCTTCCGCCATGAACTTCTTCTCCTGGCGGCGCCTTCGGACGAACCGAAACCGCTTAGCCTATGTTATGCCGCTTCCGCGAGCTTCTCTGCCTTTGCGATCGCTTCGTCGATCGTGCCGACCATATAGAACGCCGGCTCCGGGAGGTGATCGTACTCACCGTCGCAGAGACCCTTGAACGCCTTGATGGTGTCAGCGAGCGGAACCTGCTTGCCGGGCGAGCCCGTGAACACTTCCGCGACCGAGAACGGCTGCGACATGAAACGCTCGATCTTACGGGCGCGGGCGACGGTCAGCTTGTCCTCTTCGGAAAGCTCGTCCATGCCGAGAATCGCGATGATGTCTTGCAGCGACTTGTACTTCTGCAGGATCGACTGAACCCTACGAGCGACCTGGTAGTGCTCTTCGCCGACGATGCGCGGATCGAGCATGCGCGAGGTCGAGTCGAGCGGATCGACCGCCGGATAGATGCCCTTTTCCGCGATGGAGCGAGAGAGAACCGTCGTTGCGTCAAGGTGAGCGAACGATGCCGCAGGCGCCGGGTCGGTCAAGTCGTCGGCCGGAACGTAAATGGCCTGCACCGACGTGATCGAGCCCTTCTGCGTCGTCGTGATGCGCTCTTGCAAAGCGCCCATATCGGTTGCGAGCGTCGGCTGATAACCGACCGCCGAAGGAATACGGCCGAGAAGCGCGGACACTTCCGAACCAGCCTGCGTGAAGCGGAAGATGTTGTCGACGAAGAACAGCACGTCCTGGCCCTGATCGCGGAAGTGCTCGGCGACCGTCAGGCCCGAAAGAGCGACGCGAGCGCGTGCACCCGGCGGCTCGTTCATCTGCCCGTAAACGAGCGCGCACTTCGAACCCTCGGCGGAGCCGCCGTTCTTCTTCGGGTCCTTATTGACGTTCGACTCGATCATTTCGTGATAGAGGTCGTTGCCCTCGCGCGTACGCTCGCCGACGCCGGCGAACACCGAGTAGCCGCCGTGAACCTTGGCGATGTTGTTGATCAATTCCATGATCAAAACCGTCTTGCCGACGCCTGCGCCGCCGAACAGACCGATCTTGCCGCCCTTCGCATACGGTGCGAGCAGGTCTACGACTTTGATGCCCGTGACGAGGATCTGCGCTTCGGTTGCCTGGTCTTCAAACGTCGGCGCCGGCTGATGGATGGCGCGGATCGCGTTCGACTTGATCGGACCAGCTTCGTCGACCGGCTCGCCGATGACGTTCATGATCCGCCCAAGCGTCTCGTCACCCACCGGAACCGAGATCGGCGCGCCGGTATCGGTGACCGGCTGTCCGCGAACGAGGCCTTCCGTCGAGTCCATGGCAATCGTGCGCACGGTATTCTCGCCGAGGTGCTGCGCGACTTCGAGAACGAGGCGGTTGCCGTTGTTCGTCGTCTCGAGCGCGTTCAGAATTTCCGGCAGCGTGCCGTCGAAATGCACGTCAACGACGGCACCCGTCACCTGGTGAATCTTCCCTACGTTTTTCGTCATTTTTATCTCCAGCGGAATTGATCAGGCGACAGAGAGCGTCACCGGTATGTTGTTGCGCGTCGCCTTGGAATAGGGGCAGATCTGATGGGCGTCTTCGATGAGGGCCTGCAGCTTGTCCTTGTCGGCGCCGGGAATTGCGAGCGTCAAATGCGCCTTGAGGCCGAAGCTCGTCGCGTCCTTGTCGAGCTCCACTTCGCACGTCACCTTTGCGGCCTGGCCATCGAGGCCATGCTTCTTGGCGAGCAGCAGAACGGCCTGACCGAAGCACGCCGACCAGCCGAGCGCGAAAAGCTGCTCGGGGTTGTGGCCTTCGCCCGATCCGCCGAGATCCTTCGGCAGCGCCATAGCGAGGGCGAGCTTTCCATCTTCGAGAACAGCCCTGCCATCCCGGCCGCCCTTCGTCGTCGCACGCGTTACGTAAGCCATGACCTACCTCTGAATTAGATCGCTTCAGCGCCTGAAATGATCTCGATCAGTTCTTTCGTGATGTTCGCCTGACGCTGACGGTTGTACTTAATCGTCAACTTATTGATCATGTCGCCGGCGTTGCGCGTGGCATTGTCCATCGCGGTCATCTGCGAGCCGTAGAACGACGCCGAGTTTTCGAGAAGTCCGCGGAAGATCTGCGTCGAGATATTGCGCGACAGCAGGAAGCCCAAGACTTCCTCTTCGCTCGGCTCGTATTCGTGAAGCGCGCCGGCACCCTTCGCGTCCGCCGCCTCAGGGACCGTCGCCGGAATGAGCTGCAGCGCCGTCGGCTTCTGCGCAATCACGGACTTGAATTCCGAGAAGTAGAGCGTCGCGATGTCGAATTCGCCCGCTTCGAACATCTCGAGCACGCGCTTCGCAACGCCTTCCGCATGAGCGAACGTCAACTGACGAACGCCCTGGAAATCTTTCCGCTCGATGATGTTTCTGCCGAGATCGCGGCGCAGGTTGTCCGCGCCCTTGCGGCCGACCGTCAGAATTTTCACGGTCTTGCCTGCGGCGATCAGGCGGTTCGCATCCGAACGCGCAAGCTTCGCGATATTCGAGTTGAAACCGCCGCAAAGACCGCGCTCGGCCGTCATGACGATCAGGAGGTGAACCTGATCCTTGCCGGTACCGACGAGAAGCGGCGAGGCGCCCGCCTTGTCCGTGACCTTCGAGGCGAGGCTGCCGAGCACCGCAGCCATCCGCTCGGCATAGGGCCGTGCGGCGGTAGCGGCTTCCTGCGAACGGCGCAGCTTTGCAGCCGCGACCATCTGCATGGCCTTCGTAATTTTCCGCGTCGCCTTCACTGAGGCGATGCGGTTGCGCATATCTTTAAGGCTGGCCATTTGCCTGCTCTTCTTTCATCTCTCTCTGTCATCCCGCCCAAAGCGCGTTAGCGCGGAGAGCCTGGATCCAGAGCTGCTGCCCCAGTAAAAACTGGGTCCCGGATCGGCCGACGGCCGTCCCGGGTGACAACGAGTGTTAAGCTGCAAAACCCTTGGCGAACTTGTCGAGGAACTCGACGAGCTTCTTCTCGGAATCGCCCGAAAGAGCCTTCTCTTTGCCGATCGTCTCAAGCAGCGTCTTCTCGGCACGGAGCCCGGCGAGAAGGCCCTGCTCGAATTTGCCGACCGACCCGACCGGAATGCTGTCGAGGTAGCCGCGCGTACCGGCGAAGATCACCGCGACCTGCTCTTCCATCTTGAGCGGCGAGAACTGCGGCTGCTTCAGGAGTTCCGTCAGACGCGAACCACGGGCGAGCAACTTCTGCGTCGCGGCGTCGAGATCCGAGCCGAACTGCGCGAAGGCCGCCATTTCACGATACTGAGCAAGCTCGCCTTTGATCTTGCCCGCGACCTGCTTCATGGCCTTCGTCTGCGCCGACGAACCGACGCGCGACACTGAGAGACCGACGTTCACGGCCGGGCGGATGCCCTGATAGAAGAGATCCGATTCAAGGAAGATCTGGCCGTCGGTGATCGAGATGACGTTCGTCGGGATGTAAGCCGACACGTCGTTTGCCTGCGTTTCGATGACCGGAAGGGCCGTCAGCGAGCCGTTACCGGCAGCGTCGCCCATCTTCGCGGCACGCTCGAGCAAACGAGAGTGGAGATAGAAAACGTCGCCCGGATAAGCTTCGCGGCCTGGCGGGCGGCGGAGCAGAAGCGACATCTGGCGATAGGCGACGGCCTGCTTTGAAAGATCGTCATAAGCGATCACGGCGTGCATGCCGTTGTCGCGGAAGTATTCACCCATCGTGCAGCCGGTGAACGGTGCGAGGTACTGCATCGGAGCCGGGTCCGAAGCGGTCGCAGCGACGACGATCGAGTATTCAAGCGCGCCGCGCTCTTCGAGAACCTTGACGAACTGCGCAACCGTCGACCGCTTCTGGCCGACCGCGACGTACACGCAATAGAGCTTCGCGCCTTCGTCGGTTCCGGCGTTGGCCGGCTTCTGGTTGAGGAACGTGTCGAGAATGACGGCCGTCTTGCCCGTCTGACGATCGCCGATCACGAGCTCGCGCTGGCCACGGCCAATCGGGATCAGAGCGTCGATCGCCTTGAGGCCCGTCGCCATCGGCTCGTGCACCGATTTACGCGGCAAGATGCCCGGCGCCTTGACGTCGACGCGCATCTTCTTGTCGAACTTGATCGGGCCTTTGCCATCGATCGGATTGCCAAGACCGTCGACCACGCGGCCGAGAAGACCCTTGCCGACAGGAACTTCGACGATGGCGCCCGTGCGCTTGACCGTGTCGCCTTCCTTGATCGTGCGGTCGTCACCGAAAATAACGACGCCGACGTTGTCGGCTTCGAGGTTCAGCGCCATGCCGCGGATGCCGCCCGGAAATTCGACCATTTCGCCGGCCTGGACGTTATCGAGACCGTAGACGCGCGCGATGCCGTCGCCGACCGACAGCACCTGGCCGATCTCGGAAACCTCGGCTTCCTTGCCGAAGTTTTTGATCTGATCCTTGAGGATCGAAGAAATTTCTGCGGCCCGGATTTCCATTGAGATCTCTTCCCTGGTCGTTTCCATTATCGGAGCCTCGACCGGCTCCTTATTCCAATTTCTTAAGCTCAACCTTGCGTGCGCAGCCCGGCTTAACGGACCGCGACGAACCGTTTGGCGTTATGCGCCGGCACCACCGAGTGCCGTCTTCATGCCTTGAAGCTTGGTCTTGAGCGATGAGTCAATCATGCGGCTGCCGACCTTGACGATCAGACCGCCGAGAATGCTGGGATCAACGTGCGACTGAAGGGTTACATCCTTGCCGACGGACGCCTTGAGCGTCTCTTTCAGCGTCGCGATCTGGTCATCGTTAAGAGCAAATGCGCTCGTCACCTGGGCGGTGATTTCCCCACGCGCTTTGGCCGCGAGCGAGCGATAAACCTTGATCATGTCCTGAACGACGAACAACCGCCGATTAGCGGCGACAAGTTTCAGGAAGTTGGCGGTGAGGCCGCTGATGCCAGCCTTTTCGAGCACGGCCGAAATCGCGTTCGCCTGATCGCCGGCTGCGATCACCGGGCTGCGCACGAGGCGCACAAGATCCGGGCTTTCGTCCAGAAGAGCCTGGAAATTCACGAGATCGCCCTCGACCCCTTCGATATTCGAGCTTTCATTCGCCAGCTCGAACAAGGCCGAAGCATAACGCCCAGCCACTCCGTCAACGCTTGTTTCGTTCGTCGCCACGTCGCTCTCACCTCGCGCCTTCTGGCGCATAGAGGGCGGGGCACAATAAAGGCCTGAAAATGCGCCCGCTCCAAGGAAAGGCCTTTGACAAAAAAAGAGCGCACGGGGCCGGAACCCACCAGCCGCCCCCTTCCAAAGCCGGGCTGTCCTTAACATGCACTCCTAACAGCTTCAACCTTTCGCCAAGAGGGCGCGTTGCCGCATAACAAAACCTGCCCAAGGCCCAGAATCTCGGCTTTCCCAGGTTGTTTCTCGTTCTGACGAGCCGCGAATCATGAACGAAAGTGCTGGCATCCGTTCAAACTGCGTTCAGCCTGGGCCTGCTAAACACCAATCAAGATGCGGGAGCGTTATGCCCGCGCCTGCAAGTTTTAGTCCCTGTACTTCACGTCCCAGCACTTCGGCCCGCTTCGGCGGGCTTATTTTTTATCAGAGCGCGTCGCGCATGATGATGGGGAAGCGCCAGGGCAAGACGAAAACGAGATCGAACCCGACATCATAGTCCTGATATTGCGGGTTACGCGCCAGCCAGAGGTCGGCGGCCCGCCGCACCCGGCGGCGCATGGTCAGCGTGATGGCGTCCTCGGCATCTTCTGTCGTCTGCCGCCTTTTGACCTCGATGAAGGCAACCCGATTTTTCCGGATTGCGATGAGATCGATCTCTCCGACCGGCGTTTTGAACCGCCGCCCGAGTATCCGGTGTCCGGTCATGAAATAGACCGCAGCAACGACTGTCTCGGCCCGCAGTCCGCTGTGATGACGTCGCCGCCGTTCGAGCTGCTGCCGGTATTCGTCGTTGACGTTCGAATTCATTCCCGAGCGCCCTTCGCCTTGATTCCAAGTCCGTAGACTCGCGATTTGGGAACGCCGAACTCGTCGGCAAGAGCCTTCGCCGCATCCTTGAGGCTCATGACCTCCAAGACCCCAGCGAGGCGCTCCGACAAGACCTCGTCGCTAATCGCTTGAACCTGCTCCGGCCCGACGACAATGACAACCTCGCCCTTGAGGCCGTCCACCGGAGTTGCGGTAGCAAGATCGGCCAGCGAGCCGCGCACGATCTCTTCGTGAAGCTTCGTCAGCTCCCGCGCGATAACCGCCTGCCTGACCCCGAGCAGACCGGCCATATCCGACAGCGTCTCCGCGGTCCGGTGCGGCGCTTCGTAAAAGATCAGGCTGCCCGGAATGTGCGACAGCTCAGTGAGCCTGGTCCTGCGGGCCGCCTGCTTCGCCGGCAAAAAACCTGCGAAGAAGAACGCGTCCGTCGGCAGGCCACTGGTCGTCAGCGCCGACAAAAGCGCCGAAGGGCCGGGAATGGCGATAACCGGAACGCCCTCGGCGGCGGCCGCCCTGACGAGCTTGAATCCAGGATCGGAGAGCAGCGGCGTCCCCGCATCCGAAATAATCGCAACGCACCGATCCGATTTCAGCAGCTCGATAATCCGCTCGCTTTCGCGTTCCTCATTATGATCGTGAAATGGCCGCGTCCGCGTACCGATCGCATAATGTTGAAGTAACTTCGCGGAATGCCGGGTGTCTTCACAATAGATGACATCGGCACGCGCCAGCACCGAAAGCGCCCTGAGTGTAATATCCGCGAGATTGCCGATCGGCGTCGCGACCAGATAGAGGCCGGGCGCCAGCGGCTCGGACAAAAGCCCCGCAACGGTCGCTTGGGCACGCGCCGCCGAACCGAGAGACGGCGACGTCGAATGCAATATTTCTGAAGATGCGGATGTCGTGTCGTCGGGCACCGGGATCGTCCCATTGTCGGGAAAGCGCAGATCGCACTACCCTTATCAACCCGGAACGGTTGCCGAAAGCGTTCGCGGCCTCAAGCCGCGATTGCGCCGCCGATGGGCATCAACGACGGCGACGGCGAAACCCCAAGAACATGCACCGTCGCGCGGCGGCGAACGCGGCCGCCCATATCCATGACGGCGGATAATTCATCGATCATCGAGGAGAGGGCATACTGCGCCAGATCGAGCTGCTGGGTTGCAGAGGCATGGCACCGGGTCGCTTCCTCCGCGCGAGAGGCCGCTCCCATGACGATATCTGTCAGATAGGCCCACTGATCGGCGAGCGTCAGACGGCGCGGCTCGGCCCGTTTTACGGGCGTCGGCTCTGTCGCGGTGGCGACAAAAGTCAAAAGGACAATTCGGCGAATGCCTTCATATCCCCCGGCGATGACCGCAAAAGCCCAGGCGACCAGATTTTTAAATGTATCTGCCATAAATGCGAGAATCCGGGGGATTGATTAGAGAATGATTAAAATTGACGTGATTTGGACAAAGTTACAAGTAACGCGCCAATGGCGCTGCAATTTATTTTTGAATTGAAATGAAGAATACGGCGCCCCGCATCCTCACGAATGGCCGCGAATCAAAAAAAGACCTGACCGAGACGAATCCGAAAAAACAAAGACGCCGAAGCAAATGGAATCGGCGCCATCGGAATTTCGCGCTTTACTGCACACCTTCAAAGATCACGCGGCGGATATCGTCCGCCGTCGCACCTTCATCGCGAAGCGCTCGAATGCCCATATCCTGGTTCGTCTTTGAAAGCTTTCGCCCGTCCGCCCATCGGATCACGCGATGATGCGAATAGACCGGCTCCGGCAGATCGAGAAGCTCTTGCAGAAGCCGTTGCAGGTCTGTGGCCGAGAGAAGATCTTGCCCACGCGTGACATGCGTCACGCCTTGCCGCGCGTCGTCGACAACGACCGAGAGGTGATAGCTCGCAGGAACTTCCTTGCGCACGATGACGGCATCGCCCCACCGCTCCGGATCAGCGACGACTGTCTTCTCGGTTCCGTCCTCGGCAACCTCGACAAACGTCAGAGGCTTGTTCCCGCGCTTGGACTTCAAGGCTTGCAGCGCGCCTTCCATATTGAGACGTAGTGCCGGAGATTCACCCGCTGCCATCCGCTCGCCGACCGCTTCCGCCGTAGCGCCACGCCAGAGACCAGGATAAAGCGGCACGCCATCAGGATCGGTTTTCATCGGATCCGCCGCGGCCGCGATTTCCTTCCGCGTCGCGAAGCACGGATAAAGCAATCCCATCGCGATCAATCGATCTGCAGCGGCAAGATATTCGGAAAAATGTTCCGACTGCATGAGTACCGGCTCTTCCCACGTCAATCCGAGCCAATTGAGATCTTCGAAAATCGCCGTCACGAATTCCGGTCGACGCCGCTCGAGATCGATATCTTCGATGCGCAGAAGAAAGCGGCCGCCATTCCTCCGCGCGGTGTCGTGCGCGATGATGGCGGAAAGCGCATGGCCAACGTGCAAGAGACCGTTAGGCGACGGCGCAAAACGTGTAACGGACGATATCACGTGCACAAACCTTCCCCGCATGCGGGCAAGCCGCTCTTCGCTGAAATAGCCTGCTCATGCCAACAGACGTTGTAATCATAGATTTGAAGAAACATGGCCCCAACTATGGAATGAGTTTCTGCCGCGAAATACGGCACTATTGAAAGGAAGCTGCAGCCAATCGCCGTGGCGCAGCGGTCCGGTGTTTCATCGCCGCATGATTGTCATGGCCAACGGATGCGGATCGAGACGCGCAGAGGATGCGCGACGACCGCCGCGAAATCTTGTCCGGTTCGCGAATGGCGAAACCATGACGCCCGACGCCATCGACTGGCACCGATCTTCCGACGATCACAACGCGACAACATCCGAAATCATCACCATGATGAGATATGCTGTCGCCAGAATTCCAGCAATCTTTGTCATTTTCTACGCACTCCTTTCGCCCTCGCATTATCCCGCGATAAGATCCGATAAGAAATCGGTGCGCCAAATCCCTTTGGAGCAATGCCTTTGGCTGTTAAGCGACATGCGACAGTAACGACAGACCGCCAACTCAAAGCCGCGGCGGAAATGCTCGCCAGGCAATGCAAGGTTATGTCGCGCATATTGAAACGCACGGGCTTGCCGCCACCAAGAGATTTTCCTGCAGATTTTTCCGGCCTTGCAAAAATCGTGGTCGGCCAGCAGCTTTCCGCGCAAAGCGCCGCCGCCATCTGGACCCGCTTGGCGCAACGCATCGCACCGTTCACTGCGGAAGCCGTAGCCTCGGCGAGCGATGACGAGCTCAAGCAGCTTGGCCTCTCGAACGGCAAGATCCGCACGCTCCGCGCCCTCTCCAGCGCAGTCCTCGAAGACGGCCTCGACCTCGCGCTTCTCGCGACTGCGGAAGATGGCGTCATTATCGAACGGCTGACGGCCATCCATGGCATCGGGCCTTGGACCGCGGACATTTATTTGTTGTTTGCTTTGGCCCGCCGGGATGCGTTCGCACCGGGAGACCTCGCGCTGCAGCTTGCAGTCCAACATCATTTCAAGCTCGAACGGCGTCCGACAGCCGAAGAGTTGGCTCAAATTGCCGAGCGCTGGCGGCCCGCGCGGGCCGTCGCGGCGCAGCTCTTATGGGCCGATTATGCGCTCGCACGCCGTGCTCTTCTGGGGAAAGCAAAAATGGCGTCGCCGTAGAAATCGGCCAAGGGTTTGGAACCACAAGGAAAATCGATTTCCGCGACAGATAAGTGCGCATGCTTCACAGAACTGATACGCGCGGCTAGTATCCCGGCGTCCGAGTGGGGCCAAGACGCGATTCGACGGATCGAAAAACCGCGAGGTTTGCGCGACTGTGAATGCTCACGTGACAATACCGGACAATTGTCCGGCTCTTGTGCTGAACGCCGACTTCCGGCCGCTCAGTTACTATCCGCTGTCTCTGTGGAGCTGGCAGGACACGGTGAAGGCGGTCTTCCTTGACCGCGTGAATATCGTTTCGGAATACGAACGATATGTACGCAGCCCGTCCTTCGAGCTGCGGCTGCCGAGTGTTGTCTCACTCAAGACATACGTGAAGCCAGCTCTCTATCCGGCCTTCACCCGTTTCAACGTCTTCCTGCGTGATCGCTTCAGCTGCCAGTATTGCGGCGATAAGAGCGACCTGACGTTCGATCATCTCATTCCGCGGTCGCGCGGCGGCCAAACGCGATGGGATAACGTCGTCACCGCGTGCGCACCGTGCAACTTGAAGAAGGGCGGATTGATGCCGCGCGCCGCCGGAATGTTTCCGGCGCACGAGCCCTACCGGCCAACGGTTTTCGAATTGCATCGCAACGGCCGGCTTTTCCCGCCGAACTACCTGCACGAAAGCTGGCTAGACTATCTCTATTGGGATACCGAACTCGAACCGTAGCTCATTGCACATGGCCGGGCGTCACCCAGCCATGGCTTTCGACGGCGCGGTTTAAGCGGCTTGGCTAAGCGGCCTGCTTCATCGGATGCGCGCACAGCTCAGCCGCGACGAGATCCACGACGCGCTCCCAGTTGGCGCCGTCTTCCGCCTTCAGGCCGAATGTAACGAGCGCGTCGCGCGGGGTCCCGCCATCGCGGAAAATTCGCGCGCACTGCTCGCGGCTCACCGCGACGGCCTGATGCCACTGGATGGGGCTCAAGTAATCTGGAACCGAGGGGGTCATTTAAATCGCACTCCGCTAACCGTTATTCTTGGAACGATTTCCGATCATTCCGAGTTTCGAACGATGGCGGCAGACACACAGAGCGCTGTGACATCACTACGCGAGACCGTGTCACATGATGTCTCGATTGAGGGCTAACTCGAATCACGCTCCGTGCGTCTGCCAGCTCGTTGGAAAGCCGGTGCTCTCCGAAATCCTTTTGTCCAACGCGTTACAAGACTGACGTTACGCAAGAGAACGCTACAGGAACCCAACTACTCTGGAACTTGTCGTGCCTTAGCGAGAGCAGCCGCGACGATGACATTCCGAACCACATCGCCAGCCACGTCACCGATCGGACGCCAATCCCAATCATTCGAACCCACATTCGCATCCCGCCGCAGACCGCCCGTGCGATCCCCTTGGGGAGTGCGGGCGAACCGCAAGGACATACGCTTTGACGAGCTTGTCGACGCAGTTCGCCTAAGTTTTTCAAACGTCCCAGACAGCACGCCTTTCGGTGTCCGTCCGTACTCAGACTCAACGCTACGCAACGAACGCCTACGAAACGCAACAACGCCACGCTTACTCAAAGATGGGGCGGAACGACCTGCCGGCAATGGACCGGTTTCACGTGTCCGAAGCATCGCACTCGAAAAACGCAACGCGTACACCACAGCGAACGCTCCCAACGCTTGAACCGTTATCCACACTCTTCACAGCAGACCGTGTGTGTGCCGCGAACGAAGCAAGAATAGCCGTTACATTCAGGCAACGCGAAGGCGCGATTCAGGCTGAGCCATGATATTCACCGCCCTGTTGCCTTGACAGTATCAGGCAAGCAACGAAATCAACGTTTTTGTGGAACGCGATAATTGTGGACAGGTTCCGGACGCGACCGGCTCTCGATTGTATCGAGATTGCTATTCGGTCCGCGATCGCGTCCCGGCAGCGAAGGCTGCACCGAACGCCATCGCCATCAGCAACGCCGAAGCGACGACATTCCATCCCGCGAATGAGATCCCGAGGAAGCGCAACGCCGCCTCATCGCACTTGATGACCTTGATGTTCTGAATATCATTCAAGAGGCTGCCAGCCGACGTTGTGATCGACTCTCCGCCGCCGCACGTTGCGGGGCCGGGCCAAAACTTCCACTCGGCGCCCGCGTGATAAACTCCAAGTCCCGTGTTTGCGAGGAACGCCACGCCAACCAGAAAAAACAGCACCGCCGCGGTTCGGTGATAGCCACCCGCCGTAAGCACCAGCGCCGCGAAAAGCACAGGGATTCCCGCGTAGTAGGCATAGCGCTCGATCAGGCAGAGCATGCAGGGCACGTATCCGCCGATGTACTGAAATCCGAGCGCCGTCAGGATCGTGAAGATGGCCATGAAAAGTGCTAACGCCCCGAGCTTGTAATCCGATCCGCGTGTCGGCCGCTCTGCAAACGCCATGGCTTCGTTCCGATCAGAAGATGTATTTGACGGCTACGAAGCCGCCGACCAACAACACCAAAAACGCGGTCATCACCATTCCCAGCCGCTTCTCGATGAAGGCCCGGATCGGCTCGCCGAAGAAATATAAGAGCCCTGCAACCAGATAGAAGCGCATTGCACGCGCGATGATGCTCGCCCCGATGAACGCCAACAGGTTCATCTTCCCGACGCCCGCCGCGATCGTCACGACCTTATAGGGGATCGGCGTCATGCCCTTGATGATAACGGCTTCGACCCCGTACTCCTGCACGAACGTCATGAAGCTATCGAGCGCGTGCTCGCGCCCATAAAATTTCAAGATCGGCAGTCCGACGGTATCGTAGAGGTAATAGCCGATGGCATACCCGAGAATGCCGCCGATAACGGATGCCACGGTCGCGATCGTCGCGTACCACCAGGCTTTGCGGCGATCGCTGAGGATCATCGGTATGAGCATGATGTCGGGTGGGATCGGAAAGAACGAGCTTTCAGCGAACGAGACGGCGCCAAGCGCCCACGGGGCCTCTTTGCTGGCCGCCGTTCGCATCGTCCAATTGTAAAGACCCCGAAGCATTGGCGCTGATTACCCGGCCGCTTTTAGATTGTCTATGCGGTCCACTTGCTGAAAACTATTCGATAGCTTTGCGACAACAGCGTTAAGAACCAGTCGCCCCCTCGGCGTCACGCGGATGCGATCCGTCGGCCGGTGCGTCGTTTCCGGACGAAGCCCTGGCCCGGCGCAAGCGAGGATCTCGTCGAATTCGTTCCGCCGCCAGTCGCCGGAATGACGTTCGCTCGCCGGGGCTCCCGACCGCAACAGACCGAGTTCGTTAAGTTCGGCAATGGCCGCCGTGCTGGGAAGAACACCGCCAAGCGCAGCCAAACGCGTAAGATCGACGCCCTCAGCAAGCCGTAGACCCATCAGGAGCAATTCGTCGGCCTGTTCCTCGCGACCAAGCGCTGCCAGATCGGTGAAGCCGTTGCCGTCTGTTTCGACCCGTGCGAGCCACGCCTCGGGATTGCGCTCGGCGATTGTCGCTTCGCGCTTCCCGTCCGCGACGATGCGCCCATGCGCACCAGGTCCGATGCCCGCGTACTCGCCGTACCGCCAGTAAAGAAGATTGTGCCGGCTCTCCTGGCTGGGGCGCGCATAATTCGAAACCTCATATGCCGCGAGCCCGCGCGAAGCCGTCAGCTCTTCCGTGATTTCGTAGAGAGAGCCCGCGTCGTAATCATCGGGAATGATGAGCTTCCCTGCCGCATGAAGCGCAGCATACGGCGTATCGGGCTCAATGGTCAGCTGATAGAGCGAGAGGTGATCGCCCGCGAGATCGAGCGCCTCGGCCAGCTCGGTCCGCCACGCTTCGGCCGTCTGCCCTGGCCGCGCATAAATGAGATCGAACGAAAACCGATCGAACGTCTCGCGCGCAACGCCGAGCGCGCTCTTGGCTTCCGCGACGCTGTGAATGCGCCCGAGCTTGCGCAGCTCTTCGTCGCGCAACGACTGCACGCCAATCGAGACGCGATTGACGCCGGCGCCGCGAAAACCGCGAAACCGCGCCGCTTCCACGCTTCCCGGATTAGCTTCGAGCGTGATCTCGGCATCACGCGCAATGCCCCAGCGTTTCGCGATGTGCTCGAGAATACCCGCCACCGTCGAAGCTTGCATCAGCGACGGCGTCCCGCCTCCGAAGAACACGCTGGTTGCGGTGCGCGAACCGATGCGGTCGGCTACCCAATCGATCTCACTCTTGTAGGCGGCTAGAAACCGTTCTTCATCCCAGCCCTTGTGGCGCACATGGCTGTTGAAGTCGCAATACGGGCACTTCTGCGCGCAGAACGGCCAATGCACATAAACGCCGAAGGTGGTGTCGGGATCAGTCATGATCGCTCGCGGCCAGCAGCGCCTTGGCTAAGAGACGCCAGGCAGGCTCGTCGTTCGCCGGCAAATTGGCAAGCTGCCAACCCAGCGCCTCAAGAAAAGTGTCGAGCGTCTCGGCTTTCCACTCTCCTCGGTGGGCAACAAGATCGGCTTTGAGACGATCGACGAACGTCGCGGCCTCGGCTCGCGTCGAAAGGCTCGCCGCCGCAGCGGAAAGTGCAGCAAGGTCGCGGCCCGGCCCAGTATTGACTGCCTCTGTCGTCAAATGATCGAGCATCGCAACCTTGAACGCCGCGAACGCCCGCGTCCGATGTGAATTCGCGTACTTCTCGGCTGGCTCCATCTCCCCATAGGTTCGGGTTTCGCCATCCGGCACGAACATCGGGTCGTAGCCAAAGCCGTTGCCACCACGCGGCGGCCAGACAAGATGGCCGAACACCTTGCCTTCGAAAATCTTCACGTCGCCGTTGGGCCAGGCGAGGCACAATACCGAAATGAAATTCGCTCGCGGTCCGCCCTCGATCCAACCGTTGCGAGCGGTTATCTCGCCGGCCACCGTGTGCATCGCTAAACCGAAATCCTTGCCCGGCCCCGCCCAGCGCGCCGAGTAGATTCCGGGTGCCCCGTCGAGACACGCGACTTCAAGACCGGAGTCGTCCGCGAGCGCGGGAAGCCCCGAGCCGTGCGCCGCCGCAACCGCTTTCAGCTGCGCGTTACCCGCAAACGTCGTCTCCGTCTCCTCGGGCTCGGCGAGCCCCAATTCGCCAGCGGAAACCGCGTCGAGACCGTAAGGCTGGATGAGCTGGTTGATTTCCCACACCTTGCCGGGATTGTGGCTCGCGACCACGAGCTTCATGCCTCTCGAAAGCTGCATTACGCGATCCCCCAGATGCGCGGCTCGGCGAACTCAAGGCAATTCCCAGCCGGATCGCGAAAATAGATCGATCGGCCGCCGCGTGGCCATTCGAAGTCTGCTTCAATTGGAACATCGAGCGCATCGAGCCGCGCGCGCCATGCCGCGATGTCTTCAGCGGTCGCCCGAAAGCAGACATGCCCTTCGCCAGTCGCGCCATGTGGAGGCACAGGAAGCGCGCCTTCGGCAGGCGGGATACGAGTTGCATCGGAATTGAAAATCAAAAGCATCTGCGGTCCATAACGATAGAAGATGTGCCGTCCGGCGACGGCCGCAAACGGTTCGAGCCCAAGCACGCGGCGATAAAATTCTTCGGTCGCCTTAAGATCGCGGGCGTAAAGGACCGTTTCAAGAATGCCGAGCGGCTTCGGCGGCGAAGTCAAATCGACGCCCATAGGAACAATCCCAGGCTGAATGCCCCAAGCCCACAGCGAACGCCGTGAAGCATTCCCCAGCGCTCAACGAGCCCGCGCGTCTCTTCGTTGGCGCGCTCAAGCGGCGTCTCTTCCAGCTTTTTGTTCACCGGCATGATCGCGAAGATAGTGAACGGCCAGTTGGCGAGTAGCGCAGCGCCGCCAGCAAGCCAGATCACATGGCCCGTCACCATCCATTCGAGCGCGCCGAGAATAAATCCAATGACCGCCAGCGACGCCTGCATCTGGAAGCCGCGCGCATAGCTCGGCTTCCATTCCGCCAGCATCGACGCGTCGTCGAGTGAAAGCCGCGCCGGTTGTTCCGCCCATGAGACGTAAATCGCCGCGCCTGTGAAAAGCGCGGCGACTGCAAGGGCGAAAGGTCCGAACATGGCCTCTATCCTTCGTAACGGTTCAGGCGACCGTCAGCTTCTGCAGCTGGACGAGTTCGCCGATCCCCTTCTTGGCGAGCCCCATCAACTCGGTGAAACGCTCTTCGGTGAAGGGCGTCGTCTCGGCCGTGCCCTGGATCTCGACGATACCGCCCGATCCCGTCATGACGAAATTCGAATCGGCGTCCGCATTGCTGTCCTCGGCGTAGTCGAGGTCGAGCACCGGCTCTCCCTTGTAGAGACCACAAGAGACGGCAGCGACATGGTCGCGGAGCACCGTGTCCTTCACCATGTCGCGCATTTTCATCCACTGGATGCAATCGTGAAGAGCCACCCAGGCACCTGTGATGGATGCCGTACGCGTCCCGCCGTCGGCCTGGATGACGTCGCAATCGACCGTGATCTGCCGTTCGCCAAGTTTCGTCAGATCGACGACGGCGCGCAGCGCCCGTCCGACCAGCCGTTGAATTTCCTGTGTCCGTCCGGAGGGATGACCGCTCGTCACCTCGCGGCGATTGCGATCATGCGTCGAACGCGGCAGCATCGCATATTCGGCCGTAACCCAGCCGCGGCCTTGTCCCTTCAGCCATTGCGGGAGGCGCTCTTCCAAGCTCGCCGTGCAAAGAACATGGGTATCGCCGAATTTGATAAGGCACGAGCCTTCGGCATATTTGGAAACGGCGCGCTCGATGGAGACGCGGCGCAACTCGTCTGGCTTGCGTTTGGAAGGTCGCATGGGTTCCCTGGGTTGTTGGTATTTCGGCCGCGACCCTAATGAAGGGTCCCCCGGCCTTCAACCGTAAACCAGGGCGAAACAGCCTAGCCCCACCTGCACTATTTGACGTAGAGGCCAGTCATTCATAGATTTTGGCCGTGAACACAGAAGAGCAAATCGTGGCGGCGCCCCTTCTCGACGGCCGGACCCAGCTGCAAAAGCTTAACGAACGCTCGCGGACGATCCTGCGGCGTATCGTCGAAAGCTACCTGGCGACCGGCGAGCCGGTCGGTTCCCGCAATCTGGCGCGGGCTCTCCCGATTGCCTTGTCTCCGGCCTCGATCCGCAACGTCATGTCGGATCTCGAGCAGCTTGGGCTCATCATCGCCCCCCATACGTCGGCCGGACGCCTCCCGACCCAGCTTGGCCTCAGGCTGTTTGTCGATGGCCTTCTGGAGGTCGGCGACATCACTCCGGAAGAACGCCGCCAGATCGAAGCGCAAATCGCCGTCCGGCGCGAGAAGTCCATCGAGCAGCTGTTGACCGAGGCCGGGGAGCTGATGTCGGGCCTGTCCCACTGCGCCGGCGTCGTACTTGCCGAAAAGCAGGTCGCCCGCCTTCGCCATATCGAGTTCGTGCCGCTCGAGCCGGGCCGCGGCCTCGTAATCCTGGTCGATGAAGACCAGAACGTCGAAAACCGCATCATCAACCTGCCCGAAGGCTTGCCGCCGTCGGCGCTGCAGGAAGCATCGAACTATCTTAACACCCACCTGCGCGGGCTGACTCTCGCCGAAGCCAAGGCCGAGATCGAGAAATCGTTAGGCGCCGCCAAGGCCGAGCTCGATCAGCTGACCCAGAAAGTCATCCATGCCGGGCTGGCGGAGTGGTCGGGCGTCTCCGACGACCGCAAGAGCTTGATCGTGCGCGGGCAGAGCAATCTCCTGAAGGACCTGACCGCCGCCGAAGACCTGGAGCGCATCCGCCAGCTCTTTGACGCCTTCGAATCCAAGCAGGATATCGTCGAGTTGCTTGGCGCGTCAGAGACCGCGGAAGGCGTCCGCATCTTCATCGGCTCGGAAAACAAGCTGTTCTCGCTCTCCGGATCATCGTTGATTGTTGCCCCATTCCGGGACCAGACGCGCCATGTCGTCGGCGTCTTGGGCGTAATCGGACCGACGCGACTTAATTATGCGCGAATAATTCCCATGGTCGACTATACCGCGAAGCTCATGAGCCGACTGATCGGGTGATCTGATCGGCTGAGCGATGCATAAACGCCCGATGCCCGTTCCCTCGGGGGCACGGACCCTGAACCGCCTTGATTTTTACCGCCTAGCGGCCGATATCCCGGCACCGGATTTTTTTGGCAATAACGACTGCAGCGAAGAGAACAATGAGCGACGACAAGAAGCCCTTCGACGAAACCGCCCAAGCGACGTCTGCCGCAGCGGCCTCTGAAACGGGGGAGGTTGGCATCGATCAGCTCAAGGCGATGATTGCCGCCCTCCAGGGCGATCTTGAGAAGAAGACGGCCGAGGTCGCCGCCAAGCAGGACCAATTTCTGCGCGCCGTGGCCGAGACGGAAAACGTCCGCCGCCGCCTGGAAAAGGAAAAGGAAGAGACCGCGAAATACGCGATAACCAAGTTCGCAAAGGATATTTTGACGGTTGGCGACAACTTCGAGCGCGCCATTGCTGCCGTGCCCAAGGAAGCCGTCGAGACTGATCCGGCGCTGAAAACACTGGTCGAGGGCGTGACGCTCGCGGAGCGCGATTTTAAGACCGCGCTGGAGCGTCATGGCGTCCGCGTGGTCGACCCAGCCGGTCAACCCTTCAATCCTCATCACCACCAGGCCGTCATGGAACAGGAGAACGCCACGGTCCCCTCCGGGACGGTGCTGCAGGTCTACCAGGTCGGCTACATGATCGATGATCGTAACCTCCGCCCCGCAATGGTCGTCGTCTCGCGCGGCGGCCCGAAACCCGGCAAACCGGACGAGGTGAGCCCCGAAGAGCCGCAGGAACCGCTGACGGACTAAGCCTGCTACTGAAACTTCGCCTGCGACCTCATTGCCCGGCGCGGGCAGTTTGCAGGTCTCATTTCGCTGGAAGCGCGATCCGATCCGGAGGGAACTGCTTCAACCACAGAAAAAGGCTCGCGAATCGATGCGTTGGATCAAGGCGGGTAAGACCGCTGCCATGCAATCGAAAGGCGATAAAGTTGATCTATAGAGGGGATAAGAAGCGTTGCACGCGCAAACGAGGCCCCTATATAACCGTCGGTCACACAATTGAAATCCTGGGGACCGGTGCCTCTAACCTCTCGTTGGGGAGCACGTTGGATGCCAAAGAGGGTCCACCCGGTCTGCCGCAACTGAGAAGGATTGATGCGAATGGCAAAAGTAATCGGTATTGACCTCGGCACGACCAACTCGTGCGTCGCCGTTATGGACGGCAAGAACCCCAAGGTCATCGAAAACGCCGAAGGCGCCCGCACCACCCCGTCGGTGGTCGCGATCCAGGACGGCGGTGAAATCCTCGTCGGCCAGCCTGCGCGCCGTCAGGCGGTGACCAACCCCGCCAACACC
>JASBTM010000017.1 GCA_030148425.1 Hyphomicrobium sp.
CGAGAGATTGTTGAACTGGCCGAGCGTTGCTTGCGCACGAAGAAGGTTCTGCGCCACCGAGGCCGCGATCAGCGCATCGCGTTGGGAATCGAGTGCGGTGTCCTTGGAATCGAGCTCTGGCAAGATCGCGGTGATGGCGTCGCCCGTCAGCGTGACGCTGCCCGTGAGGTCGCTCATCGCATTCAACAGATGAATCGTGCCGCGCTGGTTGACCGACGTCGTCGCGACGAGAATGCCGCCCTGCGTCACGTCGTGGCCGGCGAGCGTGATGTCGCCCTGCTGCGCGAAGATCAATCCCGCGTTGGTGACCTTGCCGCTGGCGCTGCCGACGGCGATGACCGGCGCAATCTCGGTGCCGCGCGTGGTCGAGAACTGATTGCTGGCCGTGCTGTAGCCCGAGCGCAGAATGAAGCTGTCGCCCGCCGAGAGAAGCGCTTGCCCCTTCGGCGTGCTGATGCTGCCGCTGTTCGACACTTCCGTGCCCATCAGCATGACATAACCGCCGCCGCTCGTCACCGACGTCGGCGCAGCCGTGGTGATCTCCGCACCCGCTTCGACGCTGATCTTGCCGCCGGCATTGGTGAAGCTCGGCAGATAGCTGTTGCCGCTTTGCGTCGAATAGATGCCGGTGCTCATGAAGGCGGCCGGATCGATGCTGGCACTCGATGCAATCAGCGAGCCGACGTTCACCTGGCTCGAGCCATTGAAAATGATGCCGTTGGGATTAATCAACATCACCGTGCCTTCGGCCTTGATCTGTCCGAGGATCTGGCTCGGGGCGCCGCTAGCGTTGATACGGTTCAACGCCACCCAATTGTTGCCGCTCGCCGCGTTGCCCTTCGACTGATCGAAGCGCACCGTCGTCTCGCGGCCGACGTTGAACTGCTGCCACGTTAGCAAGGCTTTCTGTGCCTGTTGCTCGATGGTGACCGTCACCTGACCGTTCGTCACCTGCTGCGTCGGCTTCGCCGCGTTGACCCACAAGCTTGGGTCCGTGCCGACGCGCGGATCGACGACGAGGCCGCCAGCCGACAAACCGTTCGTGACGTTGGTCGGCGCTTGAATCGCGAGGCTCCGCGCCGCCGACTGCGCCGCGCGCATCGCCTGGATGGCTTGGCTCGCCTTCGTCAGCGCGTTGACCGACTGCTGCGCGGCTTGCTGTGCCGCTGCGGCACCCTGTTGCGCCGCTGCCTGCGATGCCGCCGCCGCTGGAGCCGCCCCGCCGCCACCCTTCCCGCTCAAAATGTTGACGCCGCCCGCGTAAGCAACGGGTATCGCCGCACATAACGCTGCGACGGCCGATCCCGATAGCAATACCCTGCGGGTGTTGAACACCTTGGGTGAAAAAATCGCTACGGGCATGAGGCGCTCTCCGTGAAATCGACAAAGTCGAAGGACCGGTCACGCACGTAGCGCCCGATGTCTTCCACCAGAGACGATTGTCGAAGTGAAACTCTGTAGTAGAGCCCGCGCAAAAAAAGAATTCACGTGTCAGCGCAGGACGATGTCCGTTACCCCAAAAGCACGATCCCGCCCGGCAAGGACCTTGGTGTCGCGCCATAGACTTCCGCAATCCATCCCAAGATTTCGTCGATCCGCTCAATTTTGAAGCGGCCGTTGACTGACTTTTGCGCGATCGCCTCTTTAATCAATATGATGCGGCCGGGCCGGTAACGATTGAGTTCCGTGATGACATCGGACAGGGGAGTCTGACGGAAGACGAGAACGCCGTCGCGCCAAGCGGATGCTTCCTCAAGGTTAACGGAAGCAACATCGCCAAACACCTTGTTGCTATAGCGAAGCTGACCACCGGGAGCGACCGTGGTCCTGCGGCTGCCTTGCTCGACCTGGACGTCGCCTTCGAAGCAAGTCACGCAAACATTCGCGCCGGAATTGTAGACATCAAACCGAGCGCGGCTCGCGATCGTGCGGCCACCCTCCGCCACCACCGCGAATGGCCGTGTCTGATCTGCGGGCAGCGTAAAAGATGCCTGGCCTGCAACCAACTTGACTTGATCGAGATCGCCGTTCGATGTTGCGAGATCAATGCTCGTTTGCGTGTTCATCTGCACGGTCACTTGGTTCGCAAGCGTCAGACGCTTCTGCTCGCCAGTCGCCGTGCGGTAGTCGGCTCGAAGCACCTCGAGGGAAGGCCAGAGCCCAAGCGGCGGATGGACGACCGTGTAGGCCACTCCCGCTGCTACGGCGCCCGCTCCTCCGGCCAGTATGGCGCGACGGCTCAACGCGGGAGGCGGTGGGATCCAGACCGGAGGTCCTTCGTGTGCGAGCAGGGCGCGACCGGCCACACCAAAATCCTGCCACAGCCGCTTTGCTTCTGCGAAAGCGGCCGCATGAGCTGGGGTCTGCTCGCGCCAAATTCTGGCCTTCTCGAAGTCCTCTGGACTAGCTTCGCCGGAGAGAAGGTGTTCGATCTGACGGCGCGCTTCTCGTTGCAACTGCGCGCCCTCCTTCTGGCGGTCATCGACGGTCATTCTTTCGTCCCCCGAGTTCTCGGCTTTTTCATTGCCGATTCGGAAAGCTCCTGAGAGGGGGACGATTCTCGCGGGTCGGAGGTGAAGTTCTGCTCTGAGATTTTCTCGATACGCTTAGCACAATAATCGTGTGCGGCCCGCAATTCCCAGTGAACATAGCGTACCGACACGCCATACCGCTTTGCAATCTCGCCGCGACTGAGCCCCTCGACGCGTGCCGCCAGCAGGATCGCTTTGCGACGTGGCGGAAGTTCCGCCATGACCGCCATCAAGAATTGCAGATCCGAACGGCTTTCTATGCTGCGCTCGGAGCTCGGCGCATCGTCGACGATGCCGAGCAAAATCTTTGCATCAGAAGTCGAAACCAGCCGGTTTTCAGCCCGCTGATTATCGCGAGCCATATTGATGGCCATCCGGAAAAGATAGGTGTCAGGATGCTTTATTTGCGCGAGTTCTCCTCCACGCTCGAGACGCAACCATGTGTCGTGAAGAGCGTCTCCCGCAAGATCGGCCGATCCCAATTTTCTGGTCAGGCGCTTCTTCAAATCCTCGTATTTCACCAACAGGAGCTGCTGAAGGACAGCCCATCCCCTCTGCGTCATGGGTCTGCCTTCGCTCGTTCCACATAGTGAAGCACGTTCTGACAATCCCTTGTCCTATCAGGTACGACGAGCATGACGAGCGGCTGAGCGAACCCGGCCGGCGGTGGCTCACCGATCACCAAGCGGCTAACCATGCGATCGAGAACTGAGTCCAGATTGGAATTGCCCGTCGTATCGAGAAGCACCGCGCGCGTCACGATGCCTGACGATGCGATCCAGAGGCCGATCACGGCTCGGTATCCGCCTAGTCGAGTGAGTTTATCCGCGCACAAAATTTGTTTCAGACGGGCCTGGACCCTTCCGTAATACCGCGTGACAGCCTCCTGTGATTGCGTGCCCATGCGAGGCTGATCCACGTCCCGGTCTGGCACCAAAACGAAGCCGTCCGCGGCCATGTAGCGGGGCGCGAGGCCGGTGCCGGCAAGAAGCTTGTGCAGCGCGACGTCGGGCGGGAGGACGCCTTTGACCCCCGTCGATTGTCGGCCTTCCGCAAGTGAAGCATCGTAGACAACCTGCCGGCCAGAGATAGCTCCATAAACTTCGAGTGCAGAAACCAGGGACTGCGCGGAAATATCGAAGGAGATTTGATGCTGGGCGTCCGGCGAGGCTGCCGGAGTGGCCTCAGCGATGCTCATCGCAAGCACGAAAGGTGCGAGGAGTGAACACAGCACAGTCGCAAAGAAACCAGAACGCCAACTGTCATCCTTTGGTCCGGCTATCCTCTGCTCTTTCATGAGTCTGCACTTGTTCCACCCAAGCGACGCGAATTTGCTCGCCGTCTGTTCCCTGTGCCGCCGTTTCAACCTAATCGACGTCGCCCCGAGGAGCATCCGGTGGGCACCTGAACTAAGGTCTTCGGGGCGGGAAACGAGTGCTTGATAAATTATCAGTCAGTTTGATGCAATTGTATGACATCCGCCGTGAGGCGGCTCGGACAGGAACTGATCGACTTCGAAGCAACGGGTGCGATCATGCCGTCTGCAATGGCGTGTATCCGCTTTCTCATCTTCACCGGTGCACGGCTAGGAGAGATGCTCACGCAGCAGTGGGGCACGTCGATCTTGTGCGGCGCCTGCTTCTCTTGCCCGAAAGCAAGACCGGCCAGAGGCCAACCATGATCAATCAGCGAGCCATCGAGATTCGGCCGATGGCGCAACATGCCAGCGTGGGCCGAACATAAGCCCGTTCCCCGCGTTAGCGGCGAGCGGGAGCGTAAAGCGCTCGTGAACGGACATCGCTTGCTGTGGAGGAACGTTTCCGCTCGGAGATGAGCTGATGTCCGCTTTCTCGGCGAAGTGTCCTTAGATGTGCGGCTATCGAGCCCGATCCCTTTGCAAGACGCCGGCGTGCCGAAAGTCTCGTAAACAAGACGACCAGGCTCTTCATTCCAGTCGCCGGTGCTTTGGATTTGTTGCTGTAAGGGCTATTGGCGTTATTGCCCACGGGGAGAAGTTAACGCTGCTGCGTGGGTTACACTGCGGCGATTGCGTTATTGAAAAAGGCCTCAGCGTCCAGAATGCCGAAGCCAAAACCCTCGTGATGAAACGGCGCGCGTGACATTGCTGTGCGAACCAACAAAGGCTGAATTTGGCGCGCGTTCAACGATGTCTGTCCCAATTTTTCACGGGCTGACATTACGAGGGCTATCGCTCCGGTGACATGAGGCGCCGCCATACTCGTACCCGTCATAACTGCGGTATCCTGCGGCCCGCCGTTGGAGCCCGCGGCAAGTATTCGATTTCCAGGTGCACAGATGTCAGGCTTCGGCCTGTTGTCCCGCGTTCGACCGTATGATGAGGAAGTCGTCAGCTGCAGCGGCAGCTGCGGGCTGCATGCGCCAACTGTGATGACCGTAAGTGCCGTGCCAGGGATGCTCAGCGTACCTCTCGGCTCTTCAACCAAGAAGCGAACAGGGCGTGTATCGTCGCGTTCCGCCCAAATATCGACTTCGCCGTCACCACTTAGGACAGACGTTCCCGTTACTTTCAGCACCCATTCGCCACTTTGTATCGACGAAGCTGCCTCGCTTATGATGATGGCAAGCCTGTTAGCACCATTATCGGGATGGTAGCGTGTGAGCCGCAGCTCGCAGTTGTTTCCTCCAAGGACAGTGATGCTGTTTGGGCTGGCGTTGGTAACAGCACCTGATGACTTTCCAGCGGGATCTATCAATGTGAATTCAAGATCGTCGAGTGAGCTGTACCAGAGCTCAAAATAATCCTTTTTACGCTTCGGCAAGGTGTCGATCGAGTTCCATTTGATCGTTTCAACGCCATTAAAGGCGCGTATACGTGCGTGCCCCGCGTACCCTCTCTCATTGCCAGCTGATTTGACGATCACCACTCCGGCGTCCCTTCCCCCACCACTCAACGCATCAAACGCAGCTTCGAGGGTCGATGAGCCGTCATGCGCTCCGGCGTTCATACCCTGGCTAATGTTGATTGCGATTGGTTTCCAGGCAGAAGCGATCGGATTGCTGGCTTGAGCGCCGGGGATGTCGCCACCAGCAGCGGAACGCAAGAAAGCAACTGCATCGACGTGACTATTCGAATAGCCAAGGCTTCGCGGTGCTCCTGCCGCCGAGCGGATACGCCCTGCGACGACGATGAAGGACGCCCCCGGCGCCATTCCGTCGGCGAGACGTCCCGTCGCGCGCCCACCGGCAATGCTAGCAACGTGCGTCCCGTGCCCGAGCGGATCGCGGAGTGACGCCGGCACCGACAAACGCCCCGCAATGAATTGATCGATTTCAGATTTGAGATAAAGCGTTCCGTAGGTCTGCCTAAAGTATTCAGGAGCTACAGAAGAAGGTGAGCGACCCTGTGCTGTCTGATCCCAGTAAGCGAGTATGCGAGAGGTTCCATCAGGCGCTCGGAACGCCTCGTGCAGGACATCGACGCCGGTATCGATAATGCCGATCAGAGCGGCGTCACCATTCTCGGAAATCGGCGGACGATGAACCACATCACCGTGTATAAAGGGGATCGACGACTGGAGCTCCAAGTTTCCTGCTTCTCTGCTCGCCTCGATCGCGAGGATCTCAGGATCTTGTTCCAACCACTTCAGCTGATGGCTTGTCACCTCCAATGAGGCAAAATTTCCGAATTTCGAGTTGACAATGATATTGAGCTTTGGCTCCCAGTTGGCGTCCCGTAGACGGACAAGCACCGGCAGACGTTCGCCATCTACGATTTCGTCTCCGTCAAAGGCTATGGCTTTTCGCTGGATAGCGCGATCAAATGCGACTTCCACCTCTCCCGACTGTAAAGCGGAGTCTGTGTTTGCTCCGGTAGCGTAGCGACGCACGGCCGCAATGTAACGATCGAGATAATGATCAGAAATCTCGGGGAATAGCCCTTCAAGGCTCGGTTCCAGTGCGCCGCGGTAGGGGATGCCACCTTCCACGGATGGAGCATTGAGCCTGCGGATATCGTGCTGCAATCTGGCAAACTCGGCTTCAGAGAGAGGCGGATCCTCCGCCGCAAGCGCCGATTCGGAAGCCTGCACCGCTCCATTCCCGTCGAAATGCAAACAGGTTCCAAATGTCTGGAAGCCCGGCGGAATCCTTGTGACGATATCCTGATGGTTGACGAACCGAAAATATCGGTCACGATAGTTGTTTTCTATGTAACTTCGGAAAGCTTCATCACACAAACGCGGCTGCCCGAATGTGTGCACACCTGGAGTTAGCCCGAGCAGACTGAGATCGGCGGCCGCCAAACCGGCAAGCGCACCTCCGAGGCTATGCCCCGTAAGCCAGATTGCCTCATTCTTCGTTTGTGCGGCTTGTGCTGCCGTAATAACCTGGCTGCGAACCGCTTCATAAGATCGCAAGAAACCAGAATGGACGAGCCCGAAGTTGCCGAAAGGCGTCAGCGCGATGTCCATATTTGATATCCAATCGCCCAGGCTTTCGCTGCCACGAAATGCAATGAGCAGCACGCCATCTGCCTCGGCGATAAAACCCTGCGTATCTCCAATATCCAAGAAGCTGGCCGAAGAAAAGCGCCAGGAGTTTATCGCCGTACTCTTGACGGTTGCTCCTGGTTCGTAAGCCAGCTTACAAGCAACGGCGAGAGAAAAAGCGGCTTTCCAAGAGAAGCCCTGATCGCGAAGAGCATCGAGTTCGAACATTGCATTGCCCCAATATCGATTGACAGAAATGTCCAGGTATCCAACTCACTAACGGTTCCGCAGCCTATTCGTGGTCTCCATTAAACGTGCCTCTGCGCCGTTGATGAAATCCGCCGCCGGGCGCAGAGCCTCTGCTTCGGCTTCCTTCCAGGATGAGGGAACGTAGTTCCAATATGCGTAGCCGGACATGGCCGCGAGCATTCCGTCCCAAACTCCCGTCGCAACATAAATGGCCAATGTTTCGCCATTGCCGGTGGTATCGCAGTTGATCACGTGAAATACGCGCAGAAGCATCGTTACAGCGACGTAGATCATTACCACGGCAATGCCTGTGGAGATTGCCAGAGCGAACGGCTTGACCTGACGCTGTGCACTCGAGCTGATGGCTCCAGCGGCAAGAATGCCGACCGAGTAGATCATGCCAGATGCGAATACCGCATTTAGTTGAACCAAGAAGGCCGGATCATTGACGACCTCCAGCCAAGCATCATGACAAGGCAGTGATTTTTCACCGACCGCAGGTGCGAGAGTAATGTTGGCAACTATCCACGATAAATATGTGACGGCAAATGCCGCGAGTCCCGACCACCACGTTCCCCGTCCCCATTTCATGACGCCATAGGCGATGACGGCCGAAAATGGCGCGCCTGCTAACCATTGGGTATTGGCGAGATCGCTTACATCGAATGGTATGTATTTGCCTTTATTAAATGAGAGGCAGGCCGACAGAAGTCCGACGACTAACCCGAGAATGCCCATTACGATAATTGGTGTGCTGTCAGCTCGCTTGAACAGAAAGGTTCGTGTTAGGTTGTCGTGCTTCCACGGACGCTGCTGTCCCCTCGTGTCCTCTCCAACTGCGTCGGCTACCCACCGCATCAATTCGTCAATGGAGAGCCCTGGCGTATTGAGATATTTCTCGATGCGCTCCGTGAAGCGGCTAAGACCATTGACAGTCCCTTCGGCGATGGCACCGGGGGACGTCGCGTACGCTATGAAAGTCTCCGTTTCCGCGTCGACCCTGATCTCTGAGAGCCCCTGCGCGAAGACCTGGAGACCGCACGTTCCACATGTCGTGCTCCCTGTCAGATTGGCGCGTTTGGCCAACGTCTGGGCATTTTCCCGCGCAGGACTTGCAGGATTACTCCGGCACGCATCTAAAAACACGAGACAAGTGTGCTCGCGACCGCCTGAATGAGAGCGTAGAAGCTCGTTAGTTTCCTCGACAAGGCTTTCGATCCGGACAGGTTGCTTCTCAAGCAAGCCTGCCAAAGAAGTGGGTGTGTCTATAGGAACCAGAATATTGCCATCGCCGTACTGCAGCCCGTGCCCGGAATAGTAGAGGAGAGCAACGTTGGCGCCCTTGGCCTGCGATCTAAATTCCTCGAACGCATCTCTAATCTGCTGCGAACTTGCATCGATCAAAGACAGAACGTCAAAACCGCACTCGCGCAGAGCCTTGGAAAAGGCATCAACATCAAGTTTCGGACTATCTAGTTTGAACGCCTGCACTTTGTAATTTGAATTGCCTATCAAAAACGCATGACGCTTCTCTATGGTCATGTGATTGTCCCTTGCCCCGCGCCAATCGCGAACCTTCAATCGCGAGAAGGGCCTGACTATAAAATCCCGAGAAAATCAATGAAGAGAATATAGAGCTATGAGAGAAAACTAGCTCGGCTCAGAACCGTCCACAAGCGGCCATCTGCTTCGACACAAACTCCGCTGGTGAATAAACAACGCTCACCTTCTGCGCCTCGGCTGTCGTCTGGGTATCGATCCTTGTAGAGATAGATGCACCACTTGGTGGACGCTAGCGCAGGGGCGCGCTTTGCATTATGTTTGTCAACATTGCCGATTAATCTGCACAGCTTCATTTTACGCGCTTTGCCCGTTTTTCTTACCCTTTGAGGTTTCCGTATTTTTTGAGGGAATGTTTCATGGCGGACGTTTCAGGTGCGTTTGCGACTCTTTCTCCATCAGAAATCAGGTCTGCTCTATCCAGCCGCGAGCGCTACGAGGTGCAAAACGCTACCGCTTTGGAGGCGACGGCCGAGGTAACAATACCTGAACTGAGCAATGCGGAATTACGCAGCAAAATTTCGGACCGCGCGTATGATCTTATCGTGCAGTTCGAGACCGGCGGTCGTGGATATTATGAAAGTCCCCACGGAATAAATAGCCGACCGTGCTGGCCTGGGGGAGCTTCGGGGGTAACCATCGGATGTGGATACGATCTTGGATACAATAGCGAAGTCGATTTCCGGGCTACGTGGAGGGATAAGCTTTCGCCCGCAGATATTACCGTTCTGGCGGGCGCGATCGGCAAGAAGGGGCAAGCAGCGCGTTCCTTTATGCCTCGCGTGTCCCACATCATTATTCCATGGGGCGTGGCACTCGCCGTTTTCGATGCGACTGACCTGCCGCGAGAGGAGCTTCTGACCCTGCGGAGCCTTCCGCGCGCCATCGAGTTACATCCTCACTGCGTCGGCGCTCTTGTCAGCCTTGTCTTCAACCGCGGCGCCTCGTTTTCTTTATCAGACGACCGGTATCGTGAGATGCGGGAAATTGCGCGTCTTATCCGAACCGGAGATTTCAAGGGCGTGCCAGCGCAGTTCCGCGCCATGAAACGGCTCTGGGAAGGAACAGGGCAGAGCGGTTTGTTGATCCGAAGAGATAAAGAAGCGCAACTATTTCAGGATGGCCTCGATGCGATGGTCATCGCAAATCAGTCGGAAAATCTGGCAACGTTGATTGGCGCGGGGTCCGCGGCTGAAGCAATCGAATCTCCGCTGGCAGGTAGTGATCCAAACTTGAGCTGGCTCGATAGTCTCACTGATGATCAGCTCGATGCGCTAATCTACGGAAAAGGTGTCATAGCGGATGGCCCCCCCCAAGAAATTCCCGACGACCTCGAAGCATCGGCCATACGTTATGACAAATCGGACGTCCGCTGGGTCTTGAACGATCGGAACCATCCCGATTATGTCCACCTGCCGCCGGATGCTAAAGGTACGTCATTTAATCTTACACCTAATGACCTCGAGCGGCTTATCGCGAGCAATCGTTTTCAGCCATATGAAGGAGATCACCACAAGATCATCTTCGCGCTACGTGGAGCGAAGTTGACAAGCAACAGCCTTTCGCAGGAGGGGGTTGATGAACTGCAGTTGGTTGACGCCCGACCGAACCATTTCAACTTCCAATGCGTTATCGGAATCTACGACAAGATATCTCGCAAGCTTTTCGCTTATACCGGGTCGACGGTCTGCAACGCCGGTGCGGTAGTCGCCTGCTATAATTATTACAACCACTTCAGCCCCGAGAAGCAGGGCAATATATTGCTGACGGGCTGCTATCAAATGTGCGTCGGAACGCACTACGGGCATGTGACCGTTCCTGGTGTCTTCCGTTTGGGAGACGGCCGCGGACCTGAAAACGCCACCAAGCATCTCGTGCTCCGTACTGGCAATGACGTCACTTTTGGAACGCAGGACATCTTCGACCCGTGTGTGCCGCAGGATAATCTTCATCCGTCCTTTCATCCGGCAAATTCGAAGTTTTCGTCGCTTGGCTGCCTTACGGTCCACGGGACCTACAGCAATGGGCATCAAGAAGAATGGAAGAAGTTTCGCGCCGCCGCCGGCTTGCACGCCTCCTCGGACGGTATGGGCACCCGCTACGATATGGTCGTACTGACAGGCCTTGATGCTGCGACCGCCGTCATGCGGCGCACGCTCTCGGATCAAGAGTTCGACGGGATTCTGGCATGCATTCGGCAAGGATCCCGTGGGGATCAGGTAAAGGCTCTGCAGGCTAAGCTCGGGATGCCCAGTCCCGACGGCGTGTTCGACTGGCAGACGGCGGAAAAGCTCGTACAGACGCAAAAGAGCATTCTTGGCTGGGCCTCCGCAACGTATGGCCGGAATATGGATACGCTTCTCGGTTTTGGAATTTTTACCCAGCCAGGTGCATAGGATAGTAAAATTGCAGAAATCCATTGCGGATTCGAAATCGTCTTTGCCCGTCGTCACACTGCGGACGTTCTCGAAGGCGCCATCGGTGGAAACGAGCGGCGTTGAAAACACTGGAAATGCCGATCTGGCCAGATACGAACGGGTGATATCGGCTGTCGCCGAGGAAACCTCCAAGTGCGGCGCCGATATATTTATCTCCGTGCAAGATGGGGATGCATCCAGAATCCAAAGCGCGATTGCTGAAGGCGGTAATTTGGGCTCCCCCCTTCAAAGTGGCGGTTTGGAAGCGCAATTTGGCGAAGGTCTGACCGGCGGCGATTTAATCGGCTGGGCGCTTAGCATCATGGATCACATAGGCGCGAAAAACTGGCGCCCGATCATAAGGCCGCCTGACACCACGGCCGATGCGCTTCCCAATAGCGGTCGCATGGCAATTCTGAGCGATTGGGGAACCGGTCTCTACGGCGCGCCTGCCTCCGCAGCCTCCATCGAGCGCACCGGTGGCTATGAGATCGTCTGGCATCTCGGAGACGTTTATTACTCGGGGACGCAGCGAGAAATAAGAAGCCGATTTCTCGACCTGTGGCCGACGGGAGCGGGAAAGATAAGTCGTGCTTTAAACGGCAATCATGAGATGTATTCGGGAGGCTATGCTTACTTCGATACCCTCCTGCCTGAGTTTTGCCAGCCCTCCAGCTATTTCGCATTTCAGAACGATCACTGGATTTTTGTTGGACTAGATACTGCGCACACAGAACATGATTTGGACAACGAGCAGGTGAGTTGGCTCATGGCTGTTCTGCGAAAAGCGGGGTCGCGCAAGATCGTATTGTTTTCCCACCACCAGCCATACTCCCGACTCGATAAGCAAGGGCCGAAACTTCAGGAGGCGTTGAAAGATCTTTTGCAGATGCGCGCGATTACGGCTTGGTATTGGGGACACGAGCACAATTGCGTCGTCTACGACCGGCATCCCACTTTCGGACTGCTCGGGCGCTGCATCGGCAACGGCGGCGTACCCTCACCGCGCTACTCCGAAGTCCGAAATGCACTTCAATATTTGGAGAGTGCAGGCGTTCGCTGGATGAGGATCGAACCAAATGACAATGCTCCCGGTTGCCTCGTTCTCGATGGACCTAACCCTTACGTCGTCGGCGAAGAGGAGAGGTTTGGACCACACGGCTATCTGACATTGGAGTTTGACGGCGAGCGTCTGACCGAATGCATACACCTGCCGGACGGAATTGAAATTTTCAAAATGGACATCGCTTAGAAGCAACTTTTTTGAAAGCTCCGAGGGGATCATATGAAGGTCAATTGGAACGCTAGGGCATCAGAATCTGGCATCTCGGAAGCCGCGAGAGTCCTACTGACCCCGAGACATCCCGGAGGGAGCCTCGAAAGCACAGAGACATCAGAAGGTCGCAAGCCAATCGGGGAAAAAGAGCGACTACAGCGCTTGAGCGAGAGCCTAGCGTCGGCATCGCCGACCGAAGATGACGGCTCGCAAGAAGAAGTGAAAAAGCGCGTGATGGAAGGGGCAGCCTCGGGGCTTGCTAAACTCAACGAAGGCGAACCTGCAGCGAGCTTCACCGTCGGCGAACAGATCGGTCTTGAGGCCGTGATTCTGACCGGTGGCGAGCGGCCCAGCTTATTCGTCCGGCAAGGAACGATAGACTTTTCTTCTCCCGATATCGGCGACTGGTCCGCAGATCTATGGCGCGTCAAAACAAAGATCACAAGTGTGGCGAACTCCGTCGGGCGCATCAACGTTCCGGTGGCGCCATATTTCGCCGGAACATGCTTTGCGATTTATGAAGGTCTGGTGCTCACAAACCGTCACGTTCTTGAGGCCATCGCTTCTCCTGACGCCAACGGCGGGTGGATCTTCAAATGGCCCAAACAGACGTTCATCGATTTCGTTGGAGAGGATGGGAACGCGGCGTCAACGAACTTTGCAGTGACGGGAGTCAAGATTTCCGGTCCTGATATGATCAATAACACCGTGAATTTTTCTCACCTCGACATGGCCGTTCTGCACGTGGACGCCGTCTCTAATTCGGCTTCGGTCGCCTTTCCCGCAAACTTGAATTTTGAATCAAGCATCGCAAGTCCGGGCTTTGGGCAGGATATCTACGTGATGGGCTTCCCCGGCAAACCTATCGTCTGGCAGTTCGGAACGACACCCCCGCCGCAAACCGAAACGTCAGAGGTGCTTTCTTTGCTTTTCAGCAACAGATTTGGTGTCAAACGCTTGGCGCCTGGCGTCATCAATGCTGGGCCCGGCCAAGTGGCGGGCGACGAAAAAAAATGGATTTTCTCTCATGACGCTTCGACACTCGGAGGAAACTCCGGATCGTGCATCATCGATCTGTCTGGAGATGGGTGCACTGTCGTCGGGCTGCACTTTGCTGGCGTAAACCGGCAGCAGAACTGGGCCCACGCGGCGGGGATGCTACAGCGCTTCTTGCAGAATTCCGGGCACTTGGTGTCGTAAACGACGACGGCCAAGGCTCAGGCGAAAGTCAGCGATCAAAGAGGGGACAGGCGATGGATTTTCGAAAATTCTTTAATCGATCCGTTTTTCAATACCCACAGGGAAACAAGACGGAAGGAACGCCAGGGACAGAACAATCTTTGCCGGCAGGCCGAGAAGGGACCTTTGTGACGGAACAAGCGCTTTTCTCGTTCAGTGGCATGACCGCGAGCATCGCGCTTGCCAACGCTATCGCTGGGCATGTCGGCATCACAAGTCCTCTGATAGGCGCGCTTCTCTCGCTCGCAGCCGGCATCTTTTTGTTTTATGTCCAAGAAACCGATCCGAAGAAACTCAGCGCTCAAGATTCCCGGCTGCCTGTCCGTGTCGTGATTGCCGTCATCAATACGATGCAGATTTACGCAGCGGTTTATGGAATCGGCGTCGCAACAGGCACGTCTTCCTCCTGACTATAGCCGCATCCCGCCCCTTAGAGCGGAAACATCAGCGCTGATGATCCTGGGCGGGTGCCAAAAGTTATAGGCCGCGATCTCAATCGTTTCTTTCGATGCAAACCGGGGCGTTACGCGGCTCCGGGCCCGCGATGTTCAGATTGGATCAGCAGGCGGAGGGCAGCGCCGTATTTGCTCGCTCAAACCGGGAGCGGAGCTTTGACGTTATCAGCACCCTCCGCATCGTCAAATGCCAATCAAACTATTAGGCCCACCTGCGCAAGTTCCTCTTTGCGACCTCCCGCCAAACACGCGTTTGGATCGAGCAGCGGTTCATAACTTTTTATAAATGCCCAGAACAGGGAGCGAGCGTCATAGATCGATAGATAGTTTCCCAACGCACCGTACAGGGCTCCGCTAGCGATCTGGATATTTCCATCGAATTGTTTGTGAGTCGCGACGCTGTCCAACAAAGAGCGAACGTCGGGGTACTCATCAGACGAACGCAGCAGCTCGATTAACGACGCTTTGACGGGCGCTCCCTTCGCCGTCACAACCGTAAAACTCTTTTCTCCGAGAATAGCGACGCTTAGCTTTTTTGCGTCGAAGGCCCCGGACATGTATCGAGATTGGTTCGCATCCAATGTGATCTTAACTGGTAGTGTCCAAGGACGCTCATCAGCGTCGCGGAATTTAACCGGAACAGCGTAGGTCTGGGAGGAGCCCGTGACTTCGAATTCTTCGAACTCAATCAATGTTTCTTTGCGGGAACCGGAATAGAATAGATCGACAATATCGGCGACCGCGCCAATAACACCCACAGCCGTCGCGGGTAAAGGGAGAAAGCTTGCCAGCGCCCCCTCGCTGAAGAGCTTAGACGTCTTTTTCAAAGAGTCGAAATCCATTGCGCGCGCAGCGGAGAAGTATACCTCAACACCTATTTTGTAGCGGCGCGTCATATCCGACACGAGCAATTGATCGACCAGTGTTCCAGACCACTGCGTCGACTGTAGTTGCTCGACAATCTTATCGACAAAGAAGAAGACTCGCTGATTTTTCCACTGGAAAGTCAGAATTGGTTCCTTGGCTAGCTCCTTATCCGTGCCGTCTTTGACGACGATGGTTATCGTATAGGTTCCCTCCGAATTCCCAAACTTTCCCGGCAGAGTATCGGTAAAGGCTAGAATTGCTTTTTTTAGATAGTCTCGCTCCGACTCATCGCCGATTTTGTAACTCACCGTTCCGTAGCCGCGCTTAGGATCGACGCGAACCGCTGCTGCAGTCGCCTCCACGGCGATTTCTGTGAATCTTGAGGCAAATTTGGCCGGCATCTCTATGTCGACGAACTCGACTTGGTCGGCCTCAGAAAGGGACATTTGAAAACTCCTTGAATTTGAAAACGAGTTTCGTTGAAATTGGCGGTTGGCACTTATCGAAGCTGTCAAGCGGGCGACGCTCATCTAGACACTGACCGGAGAAAACCTACGACTTCATTCCACCGGCTTCAGTCTCCCACAGAAAGTCTTTTCGGGTCGATGCGAAAGTCTCATCCAGGTCGCGAATAAAAGGCGTAGGGGAACATCCAGCAATACAAAGCATTCCATATTTCTTTATAATTTCCGTGACTCTAATTCGTCTTCCCGCATCTGCCAAACATGCTGATGAGGAAATTTAGACCGCGCCATGGCAGAGCAATGCGATAGCAACCGTAAGGAATTCCGAGAGGCTCGATATTTGAAACACGCAATCGTATTGATGAGGCCGCGGAAATCTCCGAGCAGACACTCACTTTCCCTTGCGGACATGAAATATAATCTGTATAGTGATGATATGTAAGAATCTCTCCTGAAATTTTTTTGGCGGCTCATTGCAATGTCGACATCCGTCGTACGTCTTCACAAGCATCTGTAGTCGGCTCGTTCGACGTCGCAGTTCTCAACAATACCTAAGCTGACGTTGGATCTGCACATGAGCAGCAAGCTACCGCAACTGACAATCAATCAACGAAAATACCTTGAGATGCTGACGGGCGCCGCAACCGGCGATATGGAACTTCAACACGCTCTGACACGCGCGTTGCTCAAGGGTACCGCCGGACTGTTGCCTAACAACACCGGAGACATGCTCGCGCAGATCTACAAGGGGTTCAAAACGCTTGTAAGGCCGACTGCCGAGAATATTGCAAACGCCGACGGAGAGAGACGGAGCGAGATCCGCCGTGATCTTGAGCGGCTGCGCACATTCGATATCGCCGGAAAATTAGACGCTAGGCTAGAGCAGAGCAAGGGCGCCAGTGTTGAGAGCTATTCGAGATCGGCAGGATTCTCGGAAACCGTGCCGTGGCTAGCGAAGGCTTCGGAGATATACAATCGTATCTGTGTTGTTGCGTTTCGCGGCCCTAGGCGAACAGCACTCGGGACCGGTTTCCTCGTAGCGGATGACCTCGTACTGACCGCCAATCATGTGGTCGACGAACACATATCAAATGCCGTCCCAAACGGATCAATCGTTTGTATTTTCGACCGCACGCGCGCGGGCCTTGCGGAAACGGTACATCAGGTAGCGATGGCTCTCTGTAATGAGCCGGGCCCTCGTGGTGAATTAGACAGTAGGGCGCGCCGGCGCCCTCGCTCCAACGAACTCGATTTCGCGCTGTTGCGGTTAGCTTCTCCTGCGGGCCAAGATCCGATCGGCGATCGCCTTCGCGGAAGTATCAGCACGGTTTTCGGCGCACCTTTCTGCGAACCTAGACAGCCCCTGCTCATCATTCAGCATCCTGCCGGACAGCTTTCGAGCATCGAAGTCGGTAATGTGCACCGAGATCCTTATGTCGGGTCCCAAACCGACCCTGCGTTTCCAACACGCCTACGCTATCATGCGAAAACTTCCGGAGGTTCATCCGGCGCCCCTTGCTTCACCTGGAATTTTGATCTGATCGCAATTCATCAGGCGTTTACTGGCTTGGCAGCCGAAGAAGGAGCCGTCAAACAGGGGATACCTTTGCAATCCATTCTAGCGCGGCTCGACGGAGTGGCTGGCGTGCCCCCCTTCTGGAAGGTCAATACCCGGTCAGAGCGGAACTCGCCTGACAAAAATGAGATCGTAGAGAGCCGACCATTTGCATCTGTATCAGGAGCACCCGAGTCCGGTGCTCCCGATCAGATTGGATTAAAGTGGCTCGGCAAGAAGGTGCAAGACGACGCGATTTCAAATTTCTGTAGCGCCGTCAAAGACACTGTCAACGCAACAGCACCAGGCGGTATATTTTCGCACAATGATAACTATGCCAAGCTGGATCAATCTTATGGGCGCTTCTACTGGCTGGCCAATGGATTTCACGAACTTAACGATAACTTTGATCCCAGCGACCCCGTTTTTTATTACGAATTGTGGTTTCGAGAGCGCCGTCGGGCGGAAACAAATACATGCGATATTTCGATCGTGTGGCACCGTGAGGGAGAGAGGGATCTGCGCGGTAACAAGGGCATAGACGAGCGCATGACAAGACTAGGAGAGGCGGCCCAAAAGCAGTTCGCACGGGACCTCGACGCCGGACGTTTGACGTTCGCACGAATCGATGAGCACGATGCCAATTTGACAGTCGGCATACGTAGGCGTTTGCGCAACATTTACGACCCAGATTCAGGACGCGGCTGGTGGTTGGAAACGGCCGTGGAGAAGGTCGCCAACGACATTATTTTCCTGAAGAGTTCCGTCGAGAGTCGCCTCGTCAAAATTATTTCCGCCAGAAAGCGTGTGCCAAAGCACCGATAAATGATGCCCTTCGACGATACTGTGAACGAACCGCTGCTTAGCTGTCGACACTTCAGGTGAGTATGCCGCGTCGGAGATCCCCAAAAGATAGCTAAGGCGATATTATAATGGTCTGACGACACTTGCGATGCTGGCATCTAGCGTTTTCTGATCCCGGCAGCCTTCGGCCGAACAACCCTTCCACGCTCAAGGCCTTGGCAGCCGTTACCGCTTGGATCATCTACGCCCAGCAAGTCTGCATGCTTCTGGAGCGTAACGAACAGTAACACGCGTTTGGGCCTGGCGTCGGTTCCCGAGTTGTCTGAAAAGAGAATTCTGAAACGCAGTTTCTATCGGCTATTCTGCGGTTGGGTTTCGCCTCAGAAGGGATTTCTTCCTCACGTCCTTTCGTTGTCGGTCGGCTGAGTGCTGCCCAGGCACTGAGTTCCATCCAGCGCATGACAAAGATCCTTTCCCTATTTCGTGCGCGCGTGCTGGCCTCGGAGGCACTTGCGGATGAACCTTTCGCACGACGAGCCCGTCCCACTCTAGCTCACGCAACTGCTGGATAAACATCTTCTGGCTTACGGCACGAAGCGCGCGTTCCAGATCGGAAAAGCGCAGTATCGCGGGGCAGAAAGATAATCCGCGGAACTGTTCAATTCTAATTTGCTCATCAACTATACCATCGGCTCATCCGTCGGATCGAAGATCTCGAAGTAAGTACGCACTCCGGAGATGCCTGCGCTCTTCAGATCCCGCGTAAGCATCAGACCTCGCATCGTCTTGAGGGCGTTGCCGGCGCGCTACCGCGTCTCGAACCCGAGAACTGCGCGCTGAAGCTGCCAGTCATGTGGCAGATCTTTGCAAAGAGAGAGAAGGCGCGCCGGTGTCAGCTCAGGTGAATATCGGCCTGACACGAGTGCTCGCTCTATGTCTGGAGCGAGATAAGTCACACGCATGTGTGCCGACAGATAATCTCGCTTGACGGCGAGCCGCTGTGCCATTGTATCGACGGTTTTCGCCGACATGCGGTGACTGCATGAGCGCTTACCTCATGGAGCGGAATGACCAGGGTTCGCCAAGCATACGAATAATTCGCTCCTATCGTTTTTTCATCCTTCTCCTCTCGTCCTCGGTCAAAACGCTTGCCTCCGCATCCGTCAAAGCTCCATAGCCCGCGACGAGTACCGCACTCCGCTTGTTATATTCAGGTCCTCCCCTTCCATCGTTGAAGCTTTGCTTGTCTTTCGCCTTCTGCTTTTTATCGGCTTTAGGATTTTCGGGCCCGTCTCCGCCGCCGTAGCCAACCACCTCTACGATAATGATCGACGGCTGCTCGGTCGGCGCTTGATTGCCGGCTGGCGCAGTTTCCTTCGTTGACGCACTCGCGGTATTCGTGGCCTGCGTGAGGCCCGAAACACTGGGCGGTTGCACGACGGGGATGCCGCTCGTGGCGCCTTGAACCTGAATATTTGCGGCGTTGATAATCTGCAGTGCGGCAAGATTGACGTTGCCCGAGACACGAATGCCGGCCTCGCCCGCGTCGATCGTGCCTAGAGGCGCGATCAGATCGATGTTACCCGGTTCGATCTCGGGAATCGGGTTCAGCGTCGCGATACCCGCGCCAGAACTTGGAGCCACCGGCGACAGCGTGACATGACCGTACGCGTCGTAGATGCGCTTGGGCGGCGTGTAGACCACGGTCGTCTTGGCGCCACGGCCGGCGTTGATATCACCCTCTGCCGACCACGCAACGATGTTTCCGCCATAAGTGGTCATGATGCGTGACAGGCCAAGCAGGATGCTGCCTTTGGAATGGAGACTGATGTTGCCCGAACCCTGCGTGATCAGACCGGCGCTTCCGCCTGGCACCTGACCTTCGACACCAATCACCTGCTGGCCACCCGGCGTCAGCACCGTGATATCGCCGCCATAGAGGGTGCGAATACCGGAATTGCCGAACATCACAAGATCGCCAGAGTAAGCGCGACTCTCAGGGAACAAGGTCGCGATGACATCGCGGCCGCGGAGGTACGAGAGATAGCGTCTGCTTACCGGATCGTTGTATTCGCGGCCGCCCGCGGTGAGCTCAGAGAAGTACACCTGATTGAGGAAAATCCTCTGCTGCTCCGTCGGCAACGTTTCAAAACGGGCGATGGCATCGGCAGTACTCGTTGCTGTATATCTGAAGCGTGTCTTCAGCCAGTCCTTCAACTCGCTCTCATAGGTCCGGGCGACCTTGCCGGGCTGATCAGCAAGCGGCATGTTGGCGTTGGCCAGATTGACCGGGTCAAGATATTTGTAGAGTGCGGCGTACTCGGCGCCGGCTCTTCCAAGTCCCGCAGACACGCTGATCGATGCGCCGAAGCGCGCGTCGCCCGTGGCAAGCGGACCAACAGACGTGATTGCACCCTTATCGCCCTGGTAGATGGTACCGCCCGCTGTGACTTCCAGCGTACCGGGACCGGCGATGTCGACATTGGCGTAGTAGATGTTGCCGCCCGCCTTAATCATCGACACGTCGTCGGCGTTGGTGTTGAGGATCAGACTCGGCACGATTGCAGCATTGATGTCGTCAGAATAATAGGTGCCCGCGCGACCGAAATTGACGATGTCGCCGCCCGCGATCAACCGCGCCGCCTTGGCAGCAACGTAGGCCACGTTGTTCCTCAGGTCGCCATAGGCGTAGGTCTCTCCCAGTACCACGTTGATGAGATCGCCGTTCACCGCATAGACGCGAATGGGATTTTCATCACCGTTATGCAATGTCAACGTGTCGTCGGACAGCATCTCCCAGCGCGCAGGCGCGAATTTCCTGCCATACTGGGTCCCGGCAGCGCCGTAGATCGAGTCCATCGCCAGCAGTTCGAGGCTTCCCGATGGCGACGCCGTGAGTTGGAACGAGGCTGCGGCCGGTCTGCTGTTTCTGGAATCTACCGTGCTGGCGCTATAGTAGATGCTGCCGCTGGCGGCTACAGCAGACACCCTCGGCGGGAGCAGAACGCCGACGCTCTGTCCGTTGAGATCCGCAGCTACGTAGCCGTTCGGCGCACTGCCCGGGTCCCGCGACAATTCATAGCTGTAGGCGGTGATCGGGGTCAGGTTGCCGCCGGCCGAGAACAACGACACCGAGGTCGCCGGCGTCCAATACGCGGCCGTCGTCTTGGCGCCGACCTGCCCAAGAGCAAGGTCGCCGCGGGTAGAAAGTGAGGTGGCGCCGTCGCCGGCCACGACGGTGATGGAACCCAGCGGACCGTACGACGCCCCTCCGGAAGACCCCAGCATGGACGCGGAGGCATAGTTCAAACCCCGCGGATCGTTGATCTCATTCTGGCCATAGTAGAGCGGCAGCACGCCGATGGTGCCACTCTTGATCGTCAGATCGCCCCTCAAGGCGGTGAACACGCCGTTGATGTCCGGACCGTATTGGAAGTAAAGCGACCCGCCGTTGGGATTGAGGCGACCGCCGATATTCAGCGAGACATCACCGCTGGTGGCCGCGACGACCAGGCCGGTACTTTCAGTATATATCGCGGGATCGGTTTCAAAGACCGGAACGGTAAGCGTTCCGACATCGCCACCCACCTGGATCGTGACCCGGCCACCGCCCAATGCGCCGAAGCCGCTAAATCCCTGATAGATGTTCGTACCCTGAGTTCCGGTCAGCCAATTGCGGACATACGAGCTCGTTTTTCTGCCGGTTGCGTCCGGCATAGACCCAATTTTCCCGGTGAGATCGCCCTGGACGTGTACAGTCAAATCCGCGGGCGCATTTTCGCCTCCGCCATTGGTGGAGACGTTATAGAACGAGTCCTGTGCGAAGTTGCCGCCAGCACGCAGATCGAGGTCTCCCGTACCAACACGCAGCACGCTGTCTGCTGCTATTCCTGAAATCGTATGAGCGTCGCTGAGCGTCAGATTGCCCGAGCCAGCCAGAACGCTTCGTGCGGCCAGCGTCCGCGTCTCGGCGGCGGCAAGATCGGCGCCGGACGCCAAACGGATCGAGGCCGACAGCCCACCGGCGACGATTTCTATACCTGAGGGGCTAGTGCCCTTTTCAGGCGAAGTCGCAGCCGAAACAAGCGTCGTTGCCAGCACCGGCAGTGACGACCCCTTCTGAAAGTTCAAGGCCCAACTCTGAAGCACCGTACCTGCAGGAATGGTATCGCCACCAGAATAGGCATTCCACTGATCATCAAAAAAGGTACTAGAATTTTGGTAATATTCAGTGTTCGGAATTATCCAATCGGAGATCAGATATAGAACGAGCGCGCTGCCCGAATAATAGTATTCATCGCCGAAAGACCCGAAATTTGGACTGTTTGTGAGATCGGAAATCACACCGCCGTAGACCGCGGGCATTCCGTCTTTACCTTTGAACCCGTCCGCAATGCTTCCATTGACCGTGAGGTTGCCGCCAGCTCTGACAACCATAGCCATCGGCTCGCCTACACCGTAATCGGCTGAGTGGATATTACGGTCGGCCTTTGGACCATAACGGTAGCCCGAGAGATCGACGTCCCCGGAGACGACGAGGTTGCCGCCCGGCGTGGCACTGTCGATCTCGACGCCCGGACGCAAGTGGAAAGCATCGCCGTACGCTTTGAGCCCAGCGAGACGCGACCGCAGGCTGGCATTGCCCAGCGCCCCATTCATGAACGCCTGGCTATCCTGGTCTATCAGGTCCATCCAGGCTTGCGTGACCATCTGCGTGTCGGTGCTTCCCGTCTGAGGGGGCGCGTTCGTGTAGGCGGCAACGCCGTTGAGCGTGATGGTCTTGGCACCATTAATGATGATGGAGCCGGCAGCGTCGATGGCGATATCGTTGCCGGTGGCGTTGGCCGGAGCCCCTGCGCCAGTGGCGCTTCCACCCGTCGAGCCCAAACGGGGCGCATTGAGCGTTAGCTTGCCATAGGATGCGGCTCCGGGGGTGGAAAGATCGAACACTGCATTCGGATTGAGACGCAGCGTGCCGCTCTTCGTCGTGAGGTCGATGGCGGCTGCGTTGTTCGCAGCAATGGCGATACCTTTGCTGTCAGCATCCAGCCCTTTGCCATGGGCATCGAGTGTGCCGTTCACGGTTAGGTCGTCGCGCGCCGCCAAGATGATGGAGCTTACGTTTGTTCCACTCGCATCCACCGTGCCGTTCACGGTCAGACTGCCGCCGTCGATTGAGATAGAGACCTCGTGAGCTTTGACCGTTTGGCCCGCGGCAATAGTAAGGCTGCCTTGCTTCAGATCGAAGCCGCGGCTTTCGGTGAAGCCGACCGCATCGAGCGTGGCATTTAGCGCCGCGAAATCGGCGGAGAGATTTGCCGGATCGCCGATGCGTTGCGCCCGCAGATCGAAGCTTCCCCCTTTATGGCTACTGGCGCCAACCGCCTTAATCGTGCCGGTGAGGTTGACTTTGCCCGAGGCCACATCGGTGGCAGTCAAAGTCAGCGAACCGGCGTCATCGCCGGACGCGGAAATGTCGATAGCAGAGCCCGCAGCCTGATTGATATTGCCGTGCGTGCTTTCGAGAACGACATCCCCGCCCCAGGTGTATTTGGTGACGTCAAACATCGGAACGATCTGACCGGAAAGATTGAGCTGGCTGTTTGCGCCAAGTGCAATATCTCCCGCCGCCGTGACGCTGAACCGGCCACTAGGGAGCCAGACAAGCGTGTCGATTCCGACTGCGCCGCCTGACGTGATGCCGATCTCCGCGCCCAGGGCCGAGGGCTTAGTACTGGAAACGGAGGCACCCGCAGGCAAGCCGATATTCACGTCTCCGCCACTGTAGATCTTGAGGATAGCTGCTGGATCGCCGGTGAGGAGCGGCGTCAGCAGGTTGAGCGTGCCGCCGGCGCCGGCATAGCTCGCCGCCGTATATGTGGATGTTGGGCTTGGACCGCTCTGGTAAACCGCCAGCGTACCTTTGTTGTTGGCGGTGATTTTCTCACTGGCGTTGAAGGTGACGGAGGAAAAGCCCAGCATCAATCGGTCGAGGGTAGCCGTCTTCTCCGGAGTGCTTCCGGCCGGATATCCGAGCACGACAGTCTTGGCATCCACGACAAAGGAGCCTGCTCCGGTGCCGGCGCCGCCCGCGATAACTGGCCCCGGCGCAACGCTGCTCCAAGTCACATCCCCTGTACCGTTTGATTGATCGGTTTGGATTCCAGTGCCGTTCCACACGAGGGTATCGACTTTTATGGCTGCTATATCGTTCGAACCACCGGCGCCGTATATAGCCGGTGCGGCGAGCACAAGCTGCCTGCCGCCCGTGCCGGCAGCCGTAAAGTCGAGCGTTGAGGTGCCGTAGAAGTTGATGGAATTTTGGGCCGCGAGCGACAGGCTTTTGATCCCCTTGGCACCCGGTGCAGCGCTGCCAGTCAGCAGCATGTCGAGCAGGGACTGGTCGAGGTTCAGCCCCGTAGGCAGAACTCCAGCTTGGAGCGCCGCGGCAATGGCGTCCGCGCTACCGATATTGATCGACGATAGAGCCAGGCTCAATTCGCCTGCGGCGATCTTGGGTGTGCCGACGAATCTGGCACCGGTCTTCGTGATGAAGCCCAGCGTACTGTCGGTTAGCAGGCTCACTCCGTCGCCGATCGTTACATCTCCAGACGTGGAGCTGTTCGAAGCGTCAAGCACCCAATGTCCGTTAGAGAGGATGAGAAGTGCCGAATTGGTCGAAAACAAATCGCTCCTGCCTCGGCTCGCGAACATGTATCCCGTGCTGGAATCCGGGCCGTGCACGCCGCGCCCCAGCGTGTCGATCACGGCGCCAGTCTGAAGCGCGATGGTCGTGCCGTTCAGGACCACCTGGGCCGCACGCAGCGTCGCCCCGCTCTCCAAAACGAGCGCTTGCCCCCCGTTGTCGTTATAAATGCCAAGAGAGGGGGTGCCATCGATGAAATTGAGATTGCCGCCAAGATAGATATTTGGCGCACCAATCGCTTCGATCGTGGAAGCCTTCACGGTCGCCACCCCGCTGGTACGCAGCGTGGTGCTTCCGTCGGATGTGATTTGCAGGGTGTTATCGGCAGCATTCTGCCGTCCCACGGAAGTTACGGTCAAGCTGCCGTCGTAGCCGTTCCTCTGGCTGCGATCTGTTTCAAAGTTAGCGCTGCCGTTGAAGATCAGGGCGTGTTGCTCGCTGGTTCCCGCCTGCAGCGCGCCGAGATTGATTGTCAGGGACTTGCCGTCCATAGGCACTAGCGTGCGCAGGCTACCGAAGGTCGCGGCTTGGGCTAGACGGAAATCACTGTAGCTTTCTTCGTTGTATTTCGAATAGCTCCTCACCGCCGAGCCGGGCGTGATGACGAGCTGCGTCGACAGGCTGTCACGTATGGCGGTGTTCGCAATCCCCTGATAGCCGGTGGTGAGATAAGAGCCGTTGGACGGTTGGACGGCGGTCGGCATCGCGAGGACACCGGTCGTGCCCACCTCGACGCGGAACGCGCCTGGAAGCATTGCATAGTTGGCGGGAAGCAGCGTGTATGTTCCTGCGGGCAGTCCGGCCACACCGGACGGAATGGTGATCTGTCGACCGACGGACGGCTTCGAGCCGGTCCACGCGGCGTAATAGCTGCCGGCCACCGGAGCCGTACTCACGCCCGGCACGACGGCATAAACCTCGTTGCCGCCGCTGCTGTACCCGTAGAAAGGGTTGGCGTTGGCAAACGGCGTGGTCAAAACATCGACGGAGCCGCCCCGACCAGAGACGAAGGCCGCGCCGGCCAACGTGCCGCCGCCCGACAGGTCGACCTTGGCACCCTTGTCGGCCACAACATTGGTGCCGTTCAGGGTGACACCCTGCGTATAGATGGCGCCCCCGATTGAATATTGACTAGTGAGGAGATTGGCGGCGATCGCCGCTGCGCCATCCACCGTGTAGATGACGCCGTCAATGGTGCCGCCAAAGGGCATGGTCAACCCCTTGGCGCTGACCGAGGTCAAAGAACCGGGCAGTAAATAAACGGAGGTGTCCGGATCAGCACCGGTGGAGGGATTGAGGCCAACGGTAATGGACCCCAGAGGCGCGCGCACCACACCGCCTTGTTTTACAATGGGCGCTTGCAACGAAAGGTTGCCAAACACGGAATAAGGCAAGGCTGGCGTCACCCCGTCCACCGATGCGATAGTAAGCGTGGCCCCCGGAGCCATCACCATGTTGGTGCCGCTCTTGTAGTAACCGGCCGCCACGGTGGCTTGCGCGCCTGATACCGGATAGAGCTGCTCTGCAGTCAGTTCCAGATTGCCGGTCGGTGCTGTGAAGGCCGTCAGTTTTGGGGCGGAAGCGCCCGGCGCGGTGCCAGACAGGAAACGCAAATCAGTTTGGCTGGTGAGGCGGGTATCGGCGAAATTGCTGGTCATCGCGTTGCGGACATCAATGAGATCCGCGTCTACTGCGAAACGATCGCCCGTGACCGAAGTGACGGACGATGGCACAGCCGATGGCATAGCCGTGCCGTCCGGCAGGAAGCGGCGACCGATGCCGTCAAGAAAGATGTAGGGCGCTCTCAACGAGACCGCTGCCGTAGCGTCAGTATCGTAGAGCGCTCCGGCTTTGAGGGTGATGCTGCGCCCGGCCGCTAGGGACACGTTCCCGTCGAACACGACGGCATCTCCTGCTCCGAGATTCAGAGAATAAAACCCGCCAGCCGCGATGGCGTCGGCGCTGACGCCGCCCTGGCCGGGTACCAGCACGGCTGTCGTGCTGTCGGAGCCAGCCGGCAGCGCACCCGGCACCGCGGACTGTCCGATGGTCAGCACGCGTCCAACCTGATAGGCCTCTGGCAACGTCGGTAAATAATTGCCCGTGATATCCGTACTGTAATTCGGCGTTTCCAGTATGACGCTCAGGACGCCGCCGGAAGCGCTGGCGCCGCCCGCGTGCGCGCGCAGCGAACCTTCTGCGAGGATACCCGCGAAGGAATTGAGCGTGATACTGCCGCCGTCGCTGGCCACCGATATGGGCTGAGTGCCGGGCTTTGCGCCGGTCTCGAGATCAATGACCGCGCGGGTGCCGGACGCGTCGAGCACGGCACCCGGTCGTATCACGATGAAGGCATCCGCAGCGCTGGCAATGCCGAGGGACGCATACTCTGGCACGGCCCGCCCGAACTTGATTTGTCCGCCGTCTGGCACGACGCCGTAGGTTCGTCCCCGGGCGTCGGTAGCGGTATAAGCGACGGCCGACACGTCGAGCACGCCGGTATCGCCTACCCATAACGTGCGCCCCTGCGCGCCATAGCTGCTTGCAACCGTTCGTACCGCTGTTTTCAGGGGTGACGAACTTTCCAGATCGTCCAGATAGGTCTGCGCCAGCGAGATCGTCCCGCCATGCGCAGTCAAGTTGCCTTCGACATCGATCGCACCACCGCTCGACAAGGTGATGGAGCGGCCAGGATCGACAGTAACCGAGGCGCCTGGGGCAATCGTCACAAAGCCGGAGTTGAGCGTCGAAGAGCCCGACGCGGATGACGACAGAGTGATATCCGCCCCGGCACGCTGCGTCAGCGTCGCCGTCGTCGGGTTCTCGATGTAAGCCGGTGGCGTCCATAGTTCGAGGGCCGTGGCCGGGTCGACTCCCGTTGGTGCGGCAAAGCTCGCTCCGGAGAATTGATACACCGGCATGGTCGCCGTGACGGAGGCCGCGGATGCTACGGTGAGCCCACTGGCGCCGTTGACCCTGTAACTCGAGAAGCCGCTCTTGAAGAGATCAGTAGACAGGCTGGACGACAGGACCGGATTGACCGTGGTGTCCTGATTGAGCACGGTGCCTTTGGGGATAGCAGTACCTACCGCATAGGTGACGTCCACAGGTGCTGGTGCGCCAGCGCTGAAATTGACGACGATCGTGCTGTTAAAAAGAGCAACACCGTTCGGAAAAACACTAGTCGGCACGACGGTTTGCTCATCCTTTTTTATGGTCGAAGTCATAAACTGGACAACATAGACGCCAGCCGGAAGCGTGCCGCCCGGGGGAACATAGGTTTTTGACCCAAGCGTGCTGCGCACTGTGGAGTAGTACATGCCGAACGGAATATCGGTCCAAGCGGCCTGGGTCTGGGCTAAGTTGCGCCAGCCGGTTTCATCAAAAGCTTGGAACCCGAAAAGGAAGTTCTGGTAGATCAAGGCATTCGAAATCGGCATTCCCGGGTATGACTGGGCAAGTTTGAGTGTCGCCGCGAGCGGGAGGACAGTTCCCGCGGGCATGGTGAAGCTCTGCGACAGCGTCAGGTCGTACGGCGCCACGGTTCCAGCGGCGAGCCGGTCACCCTGGCCGTATCCGATCCCGCCGATAACGATGGCGCCCCCGGTCTCGAGCGTCAGCGCTCCACCCTTAGTGATGCCGTTGGAGACCACCTTCCCGTCGAACGTCAAATCGCCCTGGTTGCCGGTGGCAATGCCGAGGGTCTCATTGTAGCTCGCGGAGAGCGCGATGTTGCCGCCTTGTCCGCCTTTGGTCTTGCCGGTGGCGAGAATAGCTCCACCCGAAGACGCGTTGATCACCGACCCCGCTTTGAAAACGACGTCTCCGGTAGAACGGATGACGACATTGCCGCCATTGACATAGGCGAGCCGCGCAAGTTCCGCGCCGGGATCGGTGAGCAGATTGGTCCACAAGCCACGCGTGTCGATTGCAACAGCGTTGATAGTAATAGATGGCCGCCCGCTAGAGGTCGGGAGCGCCGTCGGAAGAGAGGAACCATCGGACAAAATCCGCGGCAATACGTTGGAGAGCGTTACGCTGCCGGCTCGGGCGGTGATGGGAGCATTGACGGATATGACGGGCGCAATGAGTTCGGCCTGGCCGCCATTACCGAGCGTCAGATCGGCGGTGACATTGATGGCACTGCTGCTGGCGATGGAGAGCCCGCCTAGCCCAGCCGCGTTGAGAGCGTCCGCGTTGAACCACGCAGTGCCTGCACGACTGCCCGGCAGTGCATCCGAAGCTGAAAGTCCCGCAGCAATACTGGCGATATTACCGACCTGCACGTCCGCGGCCGACGCGCCAGTCCGGCCAATTGCGGTATACTGTCCAAGTGCGAGCGTGCCCGCCAGCGCGGCTGTGTTCTGCGTCGCCTTGTAGCCGTCGGTGATGCCTGTCGGCCTTGAGTTGATCTGCCGCTCACCTTGGATGACACTCGCGAGAATGTCACCTTCGAACACCGACGTCGGCGTCGAGAGAATAAGACGACCCGCGTCGCGGCCGACGGTGTAGCCGTCTTCCCAGCGATAGCTGTCGCGATTGAGCCCGAACGGGTTCATCCAGACTTCGATCTGGCCCCAGTGTTCGTGATTGCGGATGAAGCCTTCGCCGACGCCGTAGTATTTCATGTCGGCGGGCGCGTTGTCGCCGATGTTGTAAAGCCGGCCATCGGCGCCAAGGAAGTTCGTCGTCCGAATATAGCCGCCCTGATACGCGACCGAGCCGCCCGAGAGGTTGAAGATCGACCCCTTCTGCCCCACGATCTCGGGCGCCGACAGCGTGACCGTGCCGCCGACGGCTGTCCATTCGCCGATGCTGTGCGCGGTGTTGCCGAGATAGCCGCCGACCTCGAGCAGGCCGCCGGGTGTGTAATAACGATCCGAGGCATAGCCGCCCGTACCCGCCGGAACGAGCGTCAAGTTGCGGACATCGATCCACACGTTTTCGTTGGCGAGATAGCCGCTGTCGCGGTTCTGCGGGCTGTCGCGCAGTTCGTTGCCTTGCACGTTGATGGAGATGTTGTTCGACCCCATTGCGAGAGCCACGTTCCGCACGCCGGAGACATCGAGCGTGGCGCCGGTCTCGGTGAAGATGCGCTTGCCCGCCTGCACGGCGATCTGACCGCCTTGCGCGGCGGTATAGGAGCCACCTTCAAACACGGCGTTGCCGCCGGTCACGATCTCGACGCGCGATTGATCGAGACGATCCGCGAGCGTCGAGAGATTGTTGAACTGGCCGAGCGTCGCTTGTGCGCGAAGAAGGTTCTGCGCCGTCGACGCCGCGATCAACGCGTCGCGTTGGGAATCGAGTGCGGTGTCCTTGGAGTCGAGTTCGGGCAGGATGGCGGTGATGGCGTCGCCCGTCAGCGTGACGCTGCCGCTCACGTCGCTCATCGCATTCAACAGATGAATCGTGCCGCGCTGGTTGACCGACGTCGTTGCAACGAGAATGCCGCCTTGCGTCACGTCATGGCCGGCCAGCGTGATGTCGCCCTGCTGCGCGAAGATGAGCCCGGCGTTGGTGACTTTACCCGCGGCGCTGCCGACGGCGATGACCGGCGAGATCTCGGTGCCGCGCGTGGTCGAGAACTGATTGGACGTCGTGCTGTAGCCCGACCGCAGGATGAAGCTGTCGCCCGCAGAGAGAAGCGCTTGGCCCTTCGGCGTGCTGATGGTGCCGCTATTGGTCACTTCCGTGCCCATCAGCATGACGTAGCCGCCGCCGCTGGTGACCGATTTTGGTACGGCCGTCGTGATCTCGGCGCCGGCTTCGACGCTGATCTTGCCGCCGGCATTGGTGAAGCTCGGCAGATAGCTGCTGCCGCTTTGCGTCGAATAGATGCCGGTGCTCATGAAGGCGGCCGGATCGATCGACGCCGACGATGCAATCAACGAACCGACATTCACCTGGCTCGAACCGTTGAAGATGATGCCATTGGGATTGATTAACAGCACCGTGCCTTCGGCCTTGATCTGACCGAGGATCTGGCTCGGCGCACCCGTGGCGTTGATGCGGTTCAACGCCACCCAATTGTTGCCGCTCGCCGCGTTGCCCTTCGACTGATCGAAGTGCACCGTCGTCTCGCGGCCGACGTTGAACTGCTGCCACGTTAGCAACGCTTTCTGCGCCTGCTGCTCGATGGTGACGGTGACTTGTCCGTTCGTCACCTGCTGCGTCGGCTTCGCCGCGTTGACCCACAAGCTCGGGTCGGTGCCGACGCGCGGATCGACGACGAGACCGCCCGGCGACAAGCCGTTCGTGACGTTGGTCGGCGCCTGGATCGCCAAGCTCCGCGCCGCCGACTGCGCCGCGCGCATGGCCTGGATAGCTTGGCTCGCCTTCGTCAGGGCATTGACCGACTGCTGCGCGGCCTGCTGTGCCGCTGCGGCACCCTGCTGCGCCGCTGCCTGCGATGCCGCCGCCGCCGGAGCCGCCCCGCCACCACCCTTCCCGCTTAGGATGTTCACCCCGCCCGCTTGGGCTTGCGTAACTGGCGCAAGCACGAGGGATAGCGTCACCAGCAAACCAATTTGCTGTTTGAAACACGTTACGGCGAAGTCGCGGGCGAACATTGGACGCCTTTCGGGAAGTCGATTTGGCTGTGGGAACGTCTGATGTCCCCTCTCGCCGATTAGACCGCCACCCAAGGGCCGACCCCGAACTCCGCCGGTAGAACTTTTTTTACGACAGCAAGACGACACCGCCCGGCAAAACACGCGTGCGGGCGCCGAACGCTAAAGCCAAATGCTCGACAGTGTCGTCGATCCGGTCGAGGTAGAAGGTGGCGACGACGTCTCGCTTGGCCAGTTCTTCGTTGAGGAGAATGATCCGACCAGGCCGGTATCGGTTCACTTCTTCAATCACGTGCGCCAATGTTTCATGGCGAAAAATGAGTTGGCCGTGTTCCCACGCGGTGGCGGCGGCAACATCGATCTGAAGAACTTCCCCGAGTCCTTCCGCTCCGTATGTGACCTGATGGCCGGTCGGAAGCGTCACTGCATTTTTGTGCTGTTGCACATTGACCACGCCGTCCAAACATGTGACCTGAACCGTGGTTTCGTCTCGTCGGACATTGAATCTCGCTGCGGTCGTCATGGTCTTGCCGTTCGCCGCGATAACATCGAACGGCCCGCGGTTCGAAGCGTCGATGGTGACGGCTGCCTCTCCGGATATCAACTCGATGGCCTGCCTGCCTCGTGAAGCCGGCTGGAGACCGACGCTCGTTTGCGTGTTCAGGACCAGCGAAACATTATCTGCCAGCGCGACTTGGCGTTGCTCCCCAGTTCCCGTCCTGTAATCCGCGCGCAGTTCGTCGAGTGACGGCCATAGCCGAAAAGGCGGCGCCGACCCGACGTACCCGATGGCGGCGGTTGATGCCGCAAGTGCTCCGCCGAGCACGGCGCGGCGACCGAGAAGTCGATCCGATTTGCTTGAATGGGCGGTGGATGCACCGAGCATCCGCTGCGCAACGGCATTACTCGACGGACCAAGTACCTCCCATAGCAGCTTAGCCTCGGCAAAGGCCTCTCTGTGTTCGGGACTTTCCGATCGCCAGTGGTTCAGCGCTTCGACATCTCCAGTCGTCGCCTCGCCGGACGCCAGTTTCAAGACCCAGCCCATCGCTTGGTCCTTGGTGGTCTTCCCTTCATTTCCACGATGTGAATCTATCATTTTAACGACCACATATTCATGATCTCTCCCGACTATCAGACGTCTCAGAGCGACCGGGGCCGAACTTTTCGGATAACTTCATTTCAAGGCGCTCTCGGCAATGATCAAGAGCAAGTTTGAGTTCGCGCTCAACGTAACGCATTGAAATTCCATGCCGCGCGGCTATTTCGGCTTGAGGTAAACCATTGAGGCGCGCCGCGATAAAAATCTCTCGACGACGGGGCGGCAGTTCCTCGAGGGCTTCCATGAGCGACCGCACAGATGAGCGACCGGCAGCGATGCGCTCTGGGTCAAGTTCGTCGTGGTCGACTCGCAGCAAGAGTTCGATTTCCGATCGAGCCAACCGGCGTCGATCTGATCGCCTCTGGTCGGCGGCGACGTTCAGCGCAACACGAAAGAGATAACTCCGCGGATGCTTTACCGAGGGTAGGTCCATCCTCTGCAAACGGAGGTAAGCATCTTGCAAAGCATCATCGGCAACATCTGGGGATCCAAGTCGACGCGATAGCTGTCCCTTCAGGATATTGTAGTCATCCATCAGTACCCGCAGCAGGAGAGCAAGACCGGTTTTCGTCATTCGTTCCGATTACCGTGACTTGAACACGCGAAGAACCGCCGGAAGGTCATTTTAGAGAAGAGCGCTCCCACCGCCATCTCCCGATGCCACGAAAAGGGCTGAGTCCATCGCAACTACGAAAGCATATCGCAAAGTATGTGCTCGCCCCTTAATGCTAAAATTTTATGACGTTCCAACGTGCCCGAGACTCCGCGGCAAATAGCGAGGCTATTCGGAGCGACAGTCACCGCTCGTCTCAGCCGGACGCGGCAAAATCACCATTGTCACCGGTTGCGGCAACGATGTAGGCGGTCTCTCGATCGAAAGCCCTTGTATGAGGTTCCTAACACGGAGATCGCGCTGACGATCGCCCGTAGAGCTGAGCAACTCAAGATGCTCGACGCGGCCAAAATCATCGAGCCATAACTGGAGCGCGAGACGGTACGTACCCAGGCGCGTGCTGCTCTCGGGACACAACTTGCGAAGTACTGCATTTTGGAGCAGAGCGGAATAACTTCGAGAAACGTCGCCCTTGGCTTCATCCTTCTGCGCGACGGAAAGTGAGACCGCTCGGGGAGAGATCCGCCGAGGATTGAGATCCGTGCCCGTCAAGAGGATGCGGAGCGCATCCTCTGCTGAAAAAGTTCCCTTGATTTCGCTGGAGCGACGTCCTCTCACGATAGAACCGTCGGCGAATACTTCGATGCCGGTGACAGCTCCGAATGCATAAAGAGCATCTTCGAGCGGTTGCGACGGTATATCGAAAAGGTGGGAATTGCCGAAGCCGTCAGCGGATGGATTCTCGGCAGCTATCACAGGGCCGGCAAGATCACCGCGCCATCCCGGCCCAGCCAACAAAACTAAAATGATCAGGATTCTCAGCATGGAAAGCGGATGAATATTCCAGATAGTCACTCTTGAGACGCGCAACGTAATATGAATTGCTCCCATCCGCATCAAGATCTGAGTTCGATGTGGGCATCCGAGGGCCTACGGTGAATTTCTCACGTCGCGCCCCTGGCAAGACCATACACCATCAAAGTGCGATCGAACCCGCAAAGGAAAGAAGGTAGTTGGTGGCCGTTCGAAGAGATGCAGGAGTGAGCCTAGTGCGTGCCCGGTCAACCGCCGGAGACGCGCTGTTACCCATCGCCGCTCGGACATTACTCGGTTGACAACTACCGATGGCCAAAGCGAAGCGATGCAGAAAAAACTGAAACCGACCAAATCGCTCAAATGCTCGTAATTTGGTGAGGCGACCACGTCCGAAATTATGTGGCGAGCGGACCGGGCTGCTTTGATATGGATGGGGGATCGATGCCATGCTCCCGAATAACCTGATGTTTCGTTTGAATCTTCTCTAATACATCAATGAAATGTATTGACCCAGCCGCGAGCGCATAACGTTCCAACTTTTTCTTAGTTGGGCCGCCGAACCCCATGAACGAAATTAGGCCGTTCGGAGCTTAGCGATACTGCGCACAGTCGTCCGAACGCGCGGAGTGCGATGTTTCAAGCTTTGTCCCGCCATAGCCGGCCTTCAGCGCAATACGAGTGTTTTTGCCAGCGCTTGAAGTCGTCTCGGTAAGGCCGGGCCATCAGCAAAGCGAGACAAAGGGGAAAGATAGACATGACGACCGCATCGACGACGCAGACATCTCACTTCGAGGCCGCAGCGACCGGCGGCGGAAGCGGGCTCAAGAAAAATTACCTGTCCTTTCCAGAGATAGCGGCTCAATCGATCGGCACGATCGCTCCCTCGGGAACACCGGGACTTGTCATTTCTGTGGTGTTTGCAACGGCGGGGAATGGCACTTGGCTGTCGTATGTATTCGCGACCATCGCGCTTCTGATTGTCGCCTTTCAAATCAACGTCTTTGCGACGCGCGTGGCGACCCCTGGCGCGCTTTACGTTTACGCCGGCCGTGGGCTCGGATCGTTTGCTGGCGTCATTTCTGGTTGGGCGCTCCTGATCGGCTATGTCTTCACGGCGGCAGCGGTTGTAAACGGTACGGTCTATACAGCCCTCGGCGTTTTCCACGCTGTGGGCTTGACTGCAAGTGATCAAGCTTTGACGTTCGGAATAGCCATCGTCGCGGCCATTGTCGCATGGTGGCTTGCATACCGCGACATTCGCCTTTCGACGCGCACGACCCTTGCGATTGAACTTGCGACCATCGTTCTCATTTTGACCGTCTTAGTTGTATACTTCCTGCATCGCGGCAACGTGGTCGACAATGCGCAGATTCACCTCGAAGGCGTCGATTTCGAAAAACTTCGCCTCGGTCTGGTGCTGGCATTCTTCTCATTCGTCGGATTCGAGAGCGCGGCAGTTCTCGGTGCCGAGGCAAAAGATCCGCATCGTCTTATTCCTCGGTCGGTCATTGTCAGTGTCATCGGCGTGGGTTTGCTCTTTATCGTCAGCGCCTACGGTCTGACCGCCGGCTTCCGGGGCGTAGAGCCGCCTCTCAGCACGGCTGAGGCGCCGCTCACAACGCTTGCCAATACGTTTGGTGGCGGTGCCATTGGGTTCCTGGTTTCAATCGGCGTAGCGCTGAGCTTTTTTGCGTGCATCCTCGGCAGTATCAACGCCGCCGCGCGCGTGCTCTATACCTTGGCCAACCACGGATTGTTCCATGGTTCGGCGGGTTCGACGCATATTTCGAACAGCACGCCGCACATCGCGGTGACGCTGGTCGCGTTGATCGCCCTTGGTCTGGCGCTGGCGCAAACGATCAGCGGCTGGGCGCTTCTCGACGGCTATGGAATCCTCGGTTCGATTGCGACCTACGGCTTCCTTGTATCCTACTTCCTGGTTTCACTTGGAGCGCCCTTCTACTTGCGTAGAATTGGCGAGCTGCGGTGGTATCATGTTCTTTCTTCCGCCATCGCGATCGTGCTCCTCGGCGTAGTTCTACTGGGTACGGTGTATCCGGTGCCGGCGTGGCCCTACAATATGCTGCCCTATGTGTTTCTCGCACTGCTCGGGCTCGGCGTAGCTTACTTCCTCTTCCTCAGAGTTGTGGCACCGGACCGGCTGGTCGCTGTCGAAGCCGACCTTCTCGGTAAGGACACGGTCGACTCCCGCGCATGAGACGACGCGAAGCGGTCCGGGCGTGCGCGTCCGGGCCGGCTGGCATCAATAGGAAAAACAATCATGTCCAAACCCTTAAACATTCAGGCTCTCGACCGAGAGCCGCTGCCCGTGCTTGAAAAGCCGGAGGGTGCGCGCGTCGTCAAAAGTAGTGACGAGGCGATTGCACTCGCTCGCGAGTTCGCCGCACGCATAGCCGGTACTGCGGCGGAAAGGGATCGATATCAACGACTGCCGGTCACCGAGATCGCCGACTTTACGCAGAGCGGTCTCTGGTCGTTGAACGTTCCTAGAGAATTCGGCGGCCCAGAGCTGTCGTATGCGACGATCGCCCAAGTTATCGCCATTGTGTCTGCGGTCGATCCGTCGATCGGGCAGCTTCCGCAAAACCATATCGACTTTATCGATACGATCCGGACGACTGGAACGTCAGAGCAAAAGACTGAATTCTTCTGCGCGATTCTGGCGGGCACGCGAAGTGGCAATGCCTTCTCCGAATTCGGCAGCAGGACCGCGGCAGATTTCGAGACGAAGATCACGAGACGCGGCGCCGATTATGTCGTCAACGGTAAGAAATTCTATTCGAGCGGGGCGCTTCTCGCCCACATCCTTCCGATCACCACGGTCGATGACGAGGGCCGCCTGCATATCGCAGTTGCCGATCGCGACACGCCGGGGATCACAATCATCAATGATTGGTCGAGTTTCGGCCAGAAGACGACGGCGAGCGGGACTGTCATCATCGACAATGTCGTGCTGCCCGCCTCTCAAGTATTGCCGACGTACGCTTCGCAGGATAGCCCAAGCGCGAACGGCGCGGTGTGCCAGATCGTGCACGCGGCCGTCGACGTTGGAATTGCACGCGGCGCGATCGACGAGACGATCGGGTTCGTCAAGACGCAGTCGCGGCCGTGGATCGATAGCGGGAAGGACCGCGCTTCCGATGATCCGTATACAATTTCCGACATTGGTGATCTCAAGATCGGTTTGCACGCGGCCGAGGCGCTGCTTTGGCGTTCGGGACGGGTACTCGACGAGGCGATCGCCAATCCGACGGACGATACGGTCGCGGCTGCCTCAATCGCGGTCGCGGAGGCGAAAGCGCTGACGACCGAGATCGCACTGCTCGCGACCAACAAGATTTTCGAACTCGGGGGCGCCCGCTCGACACTTTTGAAGCACGGCCTGGACCGCTACTGGCGCAACGCCCGCGTCCATACCGTCCACGATCCGGTGCGCTGGAAGTATCCGATCGTCGGAAATTACTACCTCAATCAAGTACGTCCGCCTCGGCATTCGTGGATATAGGTGGCGGCAATCAGCTCGCGAATTTTATGAAGAGCGCCGGATGACAATATACAGAATGAGAAACAGCCATGACGCTATTCCGACCCCACTCCACGCTGAACGGCGCGAGCCCGCATAGCGAACGCCCCGCAAGTCCAGTCCCTTCGCGCCCCGCCAACAAGGCGGCGGTCATAAAGGATGATGCGAAGGCCATCAACGTTGCCAAACGCCTGGCGCCGATCTTCGCCGAGGGCGCCGCCGAGCGCGATCGCCTCCGCAATTATCCGTTGAAGGAACTCGACCTGTTTTCCGAGAGCGGTCTTTGGGGCATAACGGTTCCGAAGGCCGACGGAGGAGCAGGAGTTTCGCTCGCTACGGTTGCCAAGGTTTTCTCGATCCTTGCGGCAGCTGATCCGTCGCTGACGCAGATCTCGCAAAATCATTTCGAGCTGGTCGACGTCATTCGCGCGACGGCGAGCCCCGAGCAACGGGCCGAGCTTTTGGGCGCGGTTCTCGCCGGTTATCGGCTCGGCAACGCATTTTCCGAGTCGGGTGGCAAGAACGTCGAGGATTTCTCGACGCGGCTCACACGCGACGGTGACGGGTACCTCGTCAACGGCGAGAAATTTTATTCGACGGGCGCGTTGTTCGCTCATCTCGTTCCCATCGTCGCCCTTGATGAGGACGGACATGTCGTGGTTGCGATCGCGGATCGCGATAGTCCGGGACTGACGGTCGTTGACGACTGGTCCGGCATAGGCCAGCGCACAACAGCGAGCGGTACCGTGACGCTCGAGAACGTGGCGATCCCGACCTCGCGCGTTCTTCCTGCGCACCTCGTTTATGAGCAACCAAGCGCGGCGGGTCCGCAAAGCCAGCTCATTCACGCGGCCATCGACCTCGGTATTGCGGAAGGTGCGGTCGAGGCAACGATCGATTTCGTCAAGCATCGCGCCCGGCCGTGGATCGACAGTGGCCTCGACAAGGCGGGCGATGATCCGTTCACGTTGCGCGATATCGGCGATCTCAAGATCCGTCTTCACGCCGCCGATGCTTTGCTAGAACGAGCTGGCCATCAACTCGATGAGACGCTCGCCAATACGACCGAGGACAGCATCGCGCTTGCCAAAGTTGCGGTCGCCGAGGCGAAAGTCCTGACGACGCAGATTGCGATTCTGGCAACGAACAAGTTGATCGAGCTCGGCGGTTCGCGCGCCACGCTGGCGAAAAATGGATTCGACCGGTACTGGCGCGATGCCCGTACGCATACTGTGCATGATCCTGTGCGGTGGAAGCCATACGCGATCGGTCAATATTATCTCAATGGCGTGAAGCCGCCGCTGCATTCGTGGATCTGAGATCGTGACGCAACACAGTCAGATCGCGCGTCCACTCGACGAATTGGAGAATTTCGCGCGCGACAGAGGCGTGAACTTTCTGCGCGTAGAGATTCCCGATCTGCACGGAATCGCGCGCTCAAAGACCGTCCCGATCAAACGTCTTCGAGCGTTGGCGGAAAGTGGTCTCAATTTTCCACTGCCGCCGGTCGCGCTCGATGTTCAATGCGAGGCTGTGCAGGGCACGGGCTATATCGAAGAGCGCGGCTATCCGGACGTCACGCTGCAGCCGGATTTCTCGACCTTTGCCGTGCTCTCATATGCGCCCGGAACGGCGAGAGTAATCTCGGACCCTTATCACGCCGAGACAGGCGAGCCGGTACTGGCGGCCACCAGGACGGTCGCGTCGAAGGCGTTCAGCAAAGCCGCCTCTCTAGGTTTTGACGTACTCAGCGGCTTCGAATATGAATTCTCTCTCCTCGACGCCGCGACGCTAGCGCCCGTCACCCACACGGTGCGCCAGTTCGCGTCATTCGACGAGCAGGATCGCGGGCTTCTCTATGAAATCTCCGATGCGCTGTCGGCGTTCGGGATCGATGTCACAACATTCAATCTCGAATATGGCCCCAGTCAGTTCGAGGTGAATTTCGCGCCGGGTTGGGGGCTTCGAGCGGCGGATCATGCGTACTCCTTCAAGACAGCGGTAAAGGAGATCGCGGCCAAAGCCGGGCGGCTGGCGAGCTTCATAACCAAGCCCGCCATCGACCGCAGCGCCAACGGCCTTCACTACAATCTATCGCTCTGGAGCAACGGCCGGAATGCTTTCGCCGATCGATCAAGCGTGGATGGGCTGTCGGCGGTCGGGCGCCACTTCATTGCCGGCCAACTGCACCATGCGCCAGCCCTAACCGCCCTCTTCGCGCCGACAATCAACTGCGCCAAGCGCTTCCGGCCGCATTCGTTTGCGCCGTTCGAAGCCGATTGGGCATTTGCCAACAGAACGGTGGCGCTTCGTGTCAAAGGCGTGGGGGGCGAAAATATCCATGTCGAAAATCGGCTCGGCGCCGGTGCTGCGAATCCCTATTTGGTCGCGGCAGCGACGCTGGCGGCAGGGTTTGACGGCATTCGCCGCGAACTCAACCCACCGTCTCCTCGCGACGCCGGAGATGAGACGACGCGTTTTGCGAAGTTGCCGACGAGCCTTGAAAGTTCGCTCGCGGCCCTCGAGGCCGACGAAATTCTCGCCGCATCGCTCGGCGTGGAATTTGTGCAAGTCTTCACTGCGGTCAAGCGCCACGAGATTGCGAAAGCAAGGCGGGCCGTCGACAGTTTTGACGACCCATCGTTCCGCGACCGGGTCGATCCCTGGGAGCTGGCGGAATTCGCCAACGTTCTTTAGCTGAGGCATTTGTCAGGATGAAATTCGCCTACTGGAGCACCAACCTCGGCGGCGTTCTCTTCAGTTCCGCTCGGCAAAGCGCCGAACCAGACTTGCAAACACAGATCGAGATTGCGCGCCGGGCGGAAAATGCGGGTTTTGATTACACGCTGGTGGCGGCGAGATTTCTGTCGACGACAGGCGCGGCGCCGGATCTCTATGATGCGCTTGCGTCCAGCACGGCGATTGCGGTTTCGACCAACAGACTGAATGTTATTGCTGCGATTCATCCTGGTCTCTGGCATCCGGCGATGATTGCGAAGTATTCAGCGACGGTGTCGTCCGCGACGGGCGGGCGGTTCCACATCAACATTATCAGCGCCTGGTTCAAGGACGAATTCACACGCCTTGGCGAGCCGTGGCTCGATCACGACGAGCGCTATCGTCGGTCCGAGGAATTCGTTTCGGTACTTCGAGGGCTGCTTTCTGGCGAGAAGTTTTCTTTTGCCGGCGACTTCTATCGGGTGCGCGATCTGACGTTCCGGCCGGCGCCGCCGCAATCGCTCGAGATTTTTCAAGGGGGCAGTTCGCTCGCTGCACGTGCGCTCGCCGCCCGCCAGACGGATTGGTATTTCATGAATGGTGACAGCGTCGAAGGCGTCAGTCAGCAGATCGCAGAGATTCGGAAGCTGGCCGAGCCACTTGGCCGCAAGCCTCGCTTCGCGATTAACGCATTCGTCGTTCTGCGCGATACAGAGAAAGAGGCGGTCGACGTCTTAGAAGACATCATCGCTGCCGCCAATTCCGACGCGGTGGAGGCATTCCGCGAGCACACTAGAGGTGCCGGGTCGTCGACGAAGGATCGGATTGGCATGTGGGCGAATTCAAGCTTCGCCAATCTCGTGCAACCGAATGATGGATTCAAGACCGGATTGATTGGCACCAAGGAGCAAATTCGGGAACGCGTCCGAGCGCTCGAGGCAGCGGGCGTCGATTTGATCCTTTGCGGATTTCTGGATTTTCTCGAAGAGCCGAGCCGTTTCGGCGCGGCGGTCATCGAGCCGGCGCGCGCGCGTGCTTCGGCGCGGATCACGGCAAACGCACCAGTATCCACCTAATTACTAAGCGCTGACAGCAACGCGCAGGTTCAAGCCATGGCAACATCACTCGCAGAACTCGATACCGATATGGAAGCGGATGGGAAGTTCGTTCGGCTGAGCAGCGGTCTTCGCTACCACTATCGGGAGCGTGAGGGGCAAGGACCGCCGGTCCTTTTCCTGCATGGGTATGTCGATTCCTCGTATAGTTTTGCAGCTCTGATCGGGGGACTTGCGCACGGGGGACAGATTTTCAGTCTGGATTTCCGTGGGCATGGGAACAGCGATCCGGCGCGCACATATTCCATCAACGACTTGGTCGCCGACGTGATCGAGTTCGCCACGCGTGTGATCGCGAAGCCGGCGTATATCGTCGGCCATTCAATGGGGAGCGTTGTGGCGCAGAGGGTCTCCTCACTCCGTCCGGATCTCGTGTCGAAGCTCGTGCTTATCGGCGCGGCGCCAACGGCTGCGAAGCACGCTGGGCTATCGGAGCTTGGCGTCGAGCTCGCACAATTTCAGGATTGCATCCCGCGAGAGTTCATCGAGGCTTTCCAGCGCAGTACGGTCTACGCGCCGGTTTCTGAGTCCGTCATTCTGGGCTATATCGAAGAAAGTCTCAAAGTGGCGCTCAGCGCATGGCGCGGCGCGCTTTCAGGGCTTGTTGACGAGCCGGCCGATGCGGTGCAGCCCGTCGAGGTCCCGACGCTTGTGCTTTGGGGCGAGAATGACGGGCTCTTCGGCGCTGACGACCAGGAAAAGCTTACAAACGTGATCGCGGATTATCGGCTGATCAAGTATCCGGACGCGGGCCATGCACCGCATTGGGAGTTTCCCGAGCGGGTCGCGGCGGATATCGACGCATTTCTGAGCGGCCGATGAAGAAAGAGGAATGCCGAACATATAATTGGGCGTCGACATTGCTGGCTCTGCTGTTTGGGTGGAGATCTTTGAAAAAAACTTCGTTAGAGCTCCGCGAGCCGAGCCTTATTTTAATTGGGGTGCATAAGAGAATCGCCGCTCGAACAACCATGACGAGACGCGGATCACGGCTGCGCTCCATGGCCACGGTCGCAATGATCCGCAACCGGTGCTCGCAACTGTCTCGTTCAAAGTTCGGAAGCAAGCCCCGAAGACACGGCGATCACGCGAGCCGTGCGCGTGATTGAAAAGCTCCTCACTGATCCGTCCGCCAGTACGGAAGAAATTCAGGATGCTCGTCGGTACTTCACTTTTGAGTTGGACATTCGAGACAAAGATGGCCGGATACGATCAACTCTGTCCAGCCGAACAGGAACTGGTCCGGGCGGAGAAGGGCAGCTACCATTTTACATTGCGATCGGTGCGTCACTTGCTGCCACGTATCTGAATAAGCGCACCGAGAAGATGGGGCCGCCAACTTCCGACACGAATGCGTACTTCGCGGCAGAAGTCGAGGGTCGTCTTCAACCAATGGCGGGTGTGCAACTAAGCGAAGAATGTCTGTCAGACCAGGGACCGAAGTCGGCTACGAAAGAGCCCGAAATCCGTGGAGCCGAGGAATTGCACGGTCGAGTCGACTTGATCGTCGAATTTGCAGTGGGGGAACTGGAAGATCTCGGCTTCATAGGCCGCCAGCCACGGCGCTTCGACAGGTAGCCAGACGAGGCCCTGCTCGAACTTCACTGTCTGCTCCTGCGCGCGCTCGACCTTGCCCTTTTCGGGTCCACGCGAAAGCAGCCACGGCTGGTTGCCCATCATGTTGAAATGCTCAATGAGGCTGATGCCACTGGCCTTTCTCTCGACGATGACCAGCTTGGCGTTCCATTTCGCTTTCTGAACTTTGACTTGATTGACGAGGTCCACGAAGTTGGGGCGGTCGCGCCAGACGTCGAGCAGGTAATAACCGTCCGGGCACTTCGCCCAGGTCGTGCAGACCGTGTAGGAGTTGGTCTCGTCGCCTTGATAGGCGGTGTCCCACGATTGAATCACCGCCTCGACTTTCGCTGCACCAGGGGCTTTTTGATAGCGTTTCACCCAGGCATTCTTGAAGATATAACCGCCTGGCGGCAGCGGGCACTGATTATACTGAGCTTCGAAATCATGTTCGCCCATGTCTATTTTTAGCTGTTTGAGATCCGCCGTATTATGCCGTGACCACTGAAGTATCGATCCCTCCCCTATCCAAATCTTGTCCCCTCCAGCGACAATGTCGTAAATCTGTTTTTTGGGGAATATGGCTGGAAGTATCAGTTCTTCCCAGCCCCCTTTCGCGATGAGATGGCCTGGCAAATCCTCGGCGTGCAATCTCTGTCCGACAACAATGACCCTGCCCTTCTTTGGGTGATCAAAACGGCTATGAATCGTTGAGTTGAACCAGTGGATACAGCTCTCGCGTGCCGTCGGTGAATGCGCCTCGCTGGCCTTGAGCAAATCGTCGACGATAAAAAAATGCGCGCCGCGCCCAGTCACCGTACCTCCGACCGACGTTGCCAACCGGTATCCCCCTGCAGTCGTTCCGATCTCGGTCTTATTCTGTAAGTTGGGATCCAGGACTGTTCGGGGAAACAACCTTCGATAAAAAGGCGACCGCATCAGTCGTAAGGTATCACCGCTGAACTTCTCGGCGAGCGAGGCCGCATAAGATGCACAAACGATGCGTGTCTTTGGGTTCTTGCCGAGCAGCCAAGCTGTGTATGCGATCGAAATCAAATAAGTCTTCAGATAGCGTGGTGGGATGCAAACGAGCGCGCGCCGGACTTCGCCGTCATACACCTTCTCGAGCAGCCGGGAGATGATGCTGATGTGACGAGACATCTCGAGCATCCCACCTTCCAACACCGGAAAGGCACGAATAGCGAAGGAACCAAACTCGCGACGGCACAAGTCATCGACGATCCTTCGTAGCTCCAACGGATCAGCCATCGGATTCATCCTTTTTCTTGAAGACGTGAAATTTTTCGCGCAATGCGATCCATGCCTCGAGCGTTGCGTAATCCGCGGCGGATTCTTCGGGCGATGGCGGAGCCTCTTCCGGCGGATCGTATCTCTCGTCGAGCTCTTTCTGGATCTGAAAAGCCTTCAGGTCGCCGTTAGCGGCTTTCTGGGCTACTTGATGGTAACCCAGTTCCTTCTTGGACATGGTCTTCTGTTTACCGTCCATGGTGACGGTGACTTTTTCTCCGAATGCTTCCAGGTAGAGCGTCTTCTGGTTCTTCGACCCTTTAGGTCGGCCTTTCGGGTTCGGTGATTGGCCGCCCTTCTTCCACCAACTTTCTGGATCGGTTTTGCCCTTGCCCCACTTCGAGGACTTCGGGGGCTTCTTCTCACTCATGGCTGCCCTTCCCAGTCGGCAGCACGCTGCTCGACGAGTTCGGCGAAGGTCAAACCGGTATCGACATGCACGGCGCGATCGCCGGTCAGCCGTTCCCAGCGCCGGATGGTACGATCGACATACTTGGGATCGAGCTCGATGCCGCGGGCCTCGCGATCACAACGCTCGCCGGCGACGATCGTCGTGCCCGACCCTGCGAATGGGTCGAGCACCACGTCGCCGACATTGGTCACGTCAAGGAGCGCATCGACGACAAGTTCAACGGGCTTCGGTGTTGGATGGTCGGCGAGTGCCTGGGCGGCAGATGATCCCCGCCGGTTAGCACCCGGATAGGTCCAGACGTTGGTGCGATCTCGACCGAAAACACCCAACGCCACATTATTTGTGGCCGGCGACTTTCCGTTGCAGAATACGCCGATAAGCTCGTGGCATGACCGGTATAAGCCGCCCATACCGCCCGACCCTTTGTTCCAGACGGCTACATTTATGCGATCCAGGCCGGCATCGCGCCCCGCATCAAGCAGGAGGTCGATCTGACGCCAGTCCATGCAGGCAAATAAAACCGCACCTGGTAATAGGGAGGCCCGGCAAAGACTGAGGTATGTTTTTAGGAACTGGTGGAATTCGGCCTCGCTCTCCTTTCCCGCAAACATGAGGAAGTCTTCATGCTTGTGCTTGCCAAGACCTCCGACGAAACCTTCGATCTTGCAATTGTAGGGCGGATCGGAGAAGGCCGCATGTGCCGCGCCTCCGCCGAGAACGCGCTGGTATGACGCCTCACGGAGAGCGTCGCCACAGAGCAGCAGGTGACGACCGAGGCGGAATAAATCGCCAGATCTGCTCGTCGGATCAACCGCCGCGTTGTCTGCTTCGCCTTCCCCCAAATTGCTTTCGATCGGAAGAGGTTTCAACTTGATCTGATCGATCTCAGGCAGCGTGAAACCAGTCGAGATCAACTCGATCCCGTGGGACTCGATTGTGATCATTCGGTCGCGTAGCTTATCGAGGTTGTATTTGCCGATTTCGCCGATACGGTTGAGCGCCAGACTGAGCGCCTCCAGCTCCACCGGGTTGAGATGGTCGACGACCCGGCATTCGATCGTCTCGAGGCCGAGCCGGACCGCCGCTTCCCACAGGACGTGTCCTGCAACGATGGTGCCGTTCTTGTCGATCAGGATCGGCAGCACCATCCCGAACTTCATGATGGATCGGATCACGCTTTCGAGAAGCTGCGCTGTCGTCTCGCGCGTCCTATTCGCCGACGGACGGAGCGAGTTCACGGGCTTAAAGACAGTTGCGAGCACCGGTTGCGGATCATTGCGACCGTGGCCATGGAGCGCAGCCGTGATCCGCGTCTCGTCATGGTTGTTCGAGCGGCGATTCTTAGTTGCCGTCTGAAGCTGCTTTTTTAGAGTTCGTAAGTTAGTGGTGTCTTTAGCCGTCATACTTAACGCTCGCAGTGTGAATGGCTGATCACCCAAATACGCGGTTCAAGGAACCAAAAAGTGGGCACTTTAAGTTCAACTGCGAAACGACTCAAGTGCTATGCATACTAATAGGCGCCTCTATCTCATTTGTGCACTTTAATTGCATTATAAAATTACCGATGTCAAGAGCTAGCCGGAACCTATCGTTGCCTGAGTTTCCTGAGCGCCTTGGTCAGAGATCTCCAACGGACTCTCCGCTACGACTTCCTCTGTCAGAAAGCTGAGCTTCGATGTCACAGTGGTCGAGCTGGGGGATCGATACGTCTCCACGAGGCCATGGGCAGACTCCTGGGTGGGCCGCACGCTTTGCGCACTAACGGGCGTCCCAACTGTCGCGTCCTTTCGAGAAAGCTTGATGCGCAAAGCATCCTGAAGTGCGTCGGCGGACGAGTTCTACGACAAAACCACAACCATCAATCAGCTCTGGCAGGCCGCCTTCATCTAACTCAAAGCCGTCGGTTGGGGCTCGTTCTTCTGTTGAACATTCTCGACGACCACTCGCGCTCCATCGTGGCGGTAGCTGCATCAGGTTGCGATAGCGCGCGCGTCGCGCATAAACACAGATTTCTGAGCGAGAACGCATTAAACTAGGTTTCGGCAGAACTTGCAGAATAGCTCGACAGCAACGGCATGGATCACGTGGTAGGCGCGCCGAGTCATCTACAGCGCCTGGTAAGATCGAGTGCGCTCATCCGACCTCGACGAACCGTATCCTACTTGAAATCTATTATCTACCCGACGATCTCGAGGCCCATATCGGCGACCTTGTCCTGCACTGCGATCACCGTCGCCACCACGGGAGCTTCAAGAGTCTTCCGCCCACCGATCTCCATTTCGGCGGAGTCCAGACCATCCTGCAGCAACGAGGATTTCGGGTGCGATGAGACGCTACGGTTCGAGCACGCGTGTGTCATCATTCGCGGTCATGTCATTCCCTGACATGCGCAGACTCCCCTACCTGGAAGGGGTCGCATCCGAAAGGCTGTCAAAACTTTATTTGGCCAGTGGCGTCGAGGCACGCCGAGAAAGTTTTCGGCAAAGAGAGGCTGCCGGAATAAAAGAGTTCTTGGCTCACCTGCCTGCAGACAAACTATATGTGCGCTTTCGGGAAAGGCCGATGAGTTGGCTTGCAGACCGAAGGCGAAACGGGCCGACGGCCGCTGTAAGCTAACGTCCCCGCGCTTCCAACTCTTTCTTGCGTGCTTGCTCCTCAGGAGTCAGCGCCTGTATTTGACCTGCGGTCAACGTCCCGTGGCCGAGTATTCGAACCGGCGCATCCGGATTGTAACTTTGCTTCCCATTATCCTTTCGCCGCTTGTCATTGGGCGTTGGCTCCGTGCCATCACCTCCACCATAGCCTACGACCTCGACAATGATGATCGAAGGTTGCTCGCCGGGTGTTGACTGCGGCTGGCCGGGGGCCGCGTCCTTGACGGCAGCGCCGGCCGTGTTCTGAGCTTGCGTGAGCCCCGTGATATTCGGCGCCTGGATTGTCGGGATGCCGGCCGCCGTGCCGCCGACGTCGATGTTGAAGGTATTGAGAACCTGAAGGGCCGCGATGTTAAGGTTGCCCGCGACACGGATGCCGGCTGCGCCCGCGTCGACCGTGCCACGGGGCGCCATCAGGTTGATGTCGCCTGCGGGTGTATCGAGCAAGGATTGCAAGGTGGCGATACCGGCGCCTGTTACTGCGCCCTTCACGTCGACCTTACAGTTGAAATCGAGGTTACATGTAAACATTGGGGGCGGAAACGAGACCGAAGTCTTCGCGCCACGGCCAGCATCGATGTCGCCATTCGAAGACCAAATCACGATGTCTCCGCCTTGCTCGGTGAAGATGCGACTCTGAGCAACAAGAATGTCCTGATCGACGAAGATCGAGACGTTGCCTTTCTCCAATGTGATGATGCCTTCGCTTGCCGGATCGGTTGCAGGGGAAGCCGCCGAAGAACCGACCAGGATGCGCCCGCCCGGTGCCAGCATCGCGATGTCGCCGCCCTGCTGAGTCTGAACGGTCGAGCCGCGCATGTCGATCGTGCCTGTCTTCACCAGCGTCGCCGCGCCGTTGGCGCCACCGGAAAGCCCGTTGGCGGTATAACCGTAACTCGCCGGAAAGAGAGCCGCGATCGCCTGATATCCGCGCGTATATTGATGATAATTGGCGCTCGACGCATCATTGTAGTCTCGGCCGGTCTGATTCAGGATCGCGAAAAACACGCTTCGGACGATAGCCTGCTGCTTGACCGCGGGAAGCATTTCGAACAAGCGCCACGCGTCATCGGCAGATAGGTTCTCTTGTCCGGAACCGCCGGTTGAACCATTCACTGCACTGGCGAAAGCTGCGAAGAACTCGGTTGTGCCCGCGGTCGCCGGGTTGAGATAAGCAGTCTCGAACCCGGCATAGTCGACACCCTTGCCGACACCCGCTAGAACCGTGACCGGGGCGCCGCCTTCAGGCAACAAGGGATTGCCGAAAACTTCTCCGCTGCTCTCGGTCGGCACAGCATTGGTGAGAGGATCTGGCCGCCTGACGAATTTCAGCAAGATCGCATTTGGATCAACCGAGTTGCCAAGCGTACGGATGCCGCTTTGATCGAAGCCGGCAAGACGCTGCGAGGGAAAGTCGATATTGCCGCCGGCTTGAACGATAAGACTGCCCGGACCAGCCAATTCGATGTTCGGCGTCGCGCTGTAGCTGTAGTTGATGCCGCCGCTCGAATAGGTGGTGTCGTAGGTGCGATAGCCGATGTTGCCACCAGCTACGATGGTCGTGACGTCTGACGCGGTAAAGTTTGTGCCATAGAAGGCGAGATCGAGGATATCGCCTCCCGCTTCGATGCGCGCAGGCGCATTCGGCATCAGGATCAAGCCGCCGAACATCGTGCCTGGACGCAGCGTGTTTGAGCCGGCGAATGCGGTCGTGATATCGGCCGGCAGAATGAAGCCGTTGACGAGATCACCGGCAAGGCTGATGAAACGCACCGGATCTGCCCCACCGACGATCAAACTGGCATCGTGCGTCAGCTTAGCCTCGACTTGCGTGACATCGGAACGGCCGGGTGCGACAGCTGTCGGCAGGATGCCCGTGCCGGTCGGATAGGCGAGCTTGCCGAGCATCCAGGCGTAAATATTGCCAACCACGCCGCTGTGATTGGCGGAGCTCACGATTTCAGCGGGGTTGGACAGCCGGATATCGTTCTGTGCGAGAACCGTGAGGGTCCCCGTCGCGGACGGATAAAGCCCGCCGCCGTGCTCGATGCTTACCCCGCCTTCAGCCGCAATGAGACCGAGCGAGGCCGGCAGCAACAATGACTCCATCAGCGTTCCGCCCGATCGGTAACTTCCGTTACCGAACAGATCGGCTTGAGGACGTAGCGTGTTGAAACGTACGTCGCCGCTCACCGAGATGATCGAAGCTCCGCTGGCTGCAGTCATGCTCGTGAAGTAAGGCGTGAGCGGTGCGCAACTCGTAACTGCGGCACAGGAAACGGTGGAATTTCCATTACCGGTTACCGTTGCGTCCCAAAGGTAGGTCGGATCGAAAACACCGCCGATGTCGACCGAGCGACGCGCATTGGTCGAAATCGTTCCATCTTGCACGGCGAGCAACGTCGCAACTTCGTAACTCGTTGCAGCAGCATTGGCGGGCACGTACGTATAATCGGATGCGATAGCGCCGCCCGCGCTGATCGCTCCCGATCCTCGGCCGACATAATAACTGCCGCTATAGATGTTGCCTGCCGCGGTGACTGTCAGATTGCCGCCGCCGGTAACAGCGAGCGTCTCGGAGCCATCCGTTGCAGTCGTCACATCTCCGGTCGTTGCCGCCGACACCGACAGATCTTGGATGTTGCCTCCCGCAGTGACGGCAATGTTACCGCCGATGGAAAGGATGCCCTGACCGAAGCCGCCGAAATTGACGGCCCATCCGCTATCGCCATCGGTCAACAGCCAAGAAGCCCAGGATTTTCCGGTATAAGTATCTCGAACGTTGGTCAGCTCACCGGTAGCATCGAGCAAGTCCTGCGTGCTGACGATATTGCCGCCTGCGTTGACCGTAATGTTGCCGCCGCCGTAGGAATGGGTTGCGGCAGTGACGATCGTGCTGAGGCCGGAGGCAGATGTGTTGTAGGCCCCGGCGCTGTACGCGATGGAAGTCGCGGACGTCGTGTCGGTCGGGATAGTTCCGGCGGTGTAAATCGCTCCCGGCGCGACTGGATCGGCGAACTCAATGTCACCCGAAGCAGCAACATCGATTGATCCCACACCCGTCCGCACCACGGTCGGCACGGCGATTTTTACTGTCGTATTGTTGGCTATCTGAGAGTCGGGCTGTACGCCTACTATCGAATGACCATCGATGATCAAGTCTGCGGCAGCCGCAACGGACGTCGCAAGAGGGTTCGCGCTCGCAACGTCAGCGCCGGCAACTAGGCGATAGGAGCTGCTGATACCGGCCGCCACGTTCATCGCTGCAATCGGCGCGATGTTGTTGGCCGCAGCGACGAGATCCGGTGCGTTCTTCAAGTTTGACGCTGCGAGGGCCGGAATGGTTACAGGAGTCCAGCTCTGGCCGAGCGCGGCCTCCGGCGGGGTTTGTGGGGCAACCGGCAACGTGGATGCATTAACCCAAGTCGAATAATCATTATAAGCGGTTACATACAGGGCGTATGCCGCAAGGTAGGGCGTGTACTTGGTTATGTCGGTTGCACTATAGATGGCTTCTGCAGCGGTCAGCAGGCCAGTGACGGAAGCCGGAGCAGGGCTACCGCTTACAAAATCGAAAAATCCATCATTGTATGAGACAGCGTTGTACCAATAATTCGAATAGGCCACCAGATAGTCAGCGTAATAGGCATAGTAATCATCTCCCGTCTGGCCATCGGCAAGATGCAGCTGGCCGTAGGTCGCGGGTGCGCGCAGCCCCATGGACGCCGAATCGTAGACGAGCGGAGTGCCCTGCGCCGTCTTGATCGATGAAAGATTCCAAACATCGGCAACGGTGCCATAAGTCGTATAGATACTCGAATAGCTCGGCGAACCGGCATAGTCCTGCTGCAGCGGCGCGGTAAGTGTGTTGCCGGTGGTTTTGAAGCCGTCGGTGATCGAAGCCTTGACCACGATATTGCCGCCAGCTCGCAGCGTGAGAATCGGCGCCGCACCGTTGTGACGAAACACCGGATTGCCGTTGGCATCCGTGGCTCCAATATTCCAGTTCGTCGCGACGGTGATGTTACCGGAGTTACTGCCGGAGCCTTGGGGATTGACCAGTTCGACACCGGTCGTCTGCACGAGATTGCCGATACCGCTAGCGCCCGCGATCGGTTTCAGGTTGGCGTTGCCAATGAAGCCCATGAGCGTGCCGGGACTATTGGCGCTCGCATCGTCGCCGTTGGTCCAGCCATAGAATGTGCGGTGATCGTTGTTGTTGCTCGACGGCGTGAAGAAGTACCTGGCGAGATAGTCAGTAAGCTGAGCCGCTGTAAGGTTGCTACCGTCCCAGACGGCGACTGTAGAAACCGGCGATGCCGCAGTTCCGGCAGCGGTGAAAACACCAGGCAGCAAATTGCCGTTTGCATCATACCACCCTGCGGGATCGATGATGCCATCGAAGTGCTGCCCACCGGTCGTGCCGTCGGACGTGCTCCAGGTAGCGTACTCTTCCAGGGTCACGCCGCGCGCGCCGCGTACCGTTGCACCCGAGCCGAACGCGATGTTGGCGTTGCCATCGCCGAGCAGCGGTGCGCGCACCAGAACGGTGCCCCCTGAAACGCCGTCGATGGTACCGCCCGAGACATCGATCAACGCATTTTCGCCAATCGAGATGCTGCCGGAACTGCCACTGTCGATCAGCTCATAACCGTATGTCGGATCGTACCCGTTGGCGCTGTTGAAGGTCGCCGTCGTCCCGATCTTGACCGTTCCTCCGAGCTGGTTGGAAGCGGTTCCGCGCGCCAACAGGCTCCCGGTCAAATCTACGCCGGTCTTGCCCCACAACGTAATGGTGCCGCCAGCCTTCCGCGCGGAGTTGAAGGCACCGGAGGTTCCGGATGCGTCGATCGTCCCGTCGATCCTGACGCGTCCGCCGTCTGCGGTAAGACCCACGGAAAACGCTTTTAAAGTCCGGCCCCCCGAAAGCGTCAGACCGCCCGCGCCGCTGCGTACCGACACTTCACTGCTAAAACCGCCATTCGAAGCGACATCGACAATTCTGTCGAGCACGAGCGCGCTGTCGCTGCTGATGCCGAGGCTGCCGCCGGCATACGTCTTGGCTGCCGAGCCTCGAATACTGCCGTCGAGCGCGACACCCGCACTCGAGCCGTTCGATAGAATCGTCAGACTGCCGGCATCGCCCGCCTCGGGCGCCGCCGCGACGTCGACGAGCGCGCCGCTCGCAATCTGCACTTGGCCGCCGGTTGCGTTCAGTGTGACTGCGCCCCCAGTCGCATAGACGACCGTATCGGAGAAGGCTTTGGCATAACCGCGAGCAATCAACTTTCCGGCTCCGCTCAGCGTTACATCGCCATCGGTTGCATTGAGCGTGATCGCACCGGAAATCGCCTGCACGGGCACAGCGACATTTATCGATGCGCCCTGGAATGTGATCGCGCCCCCAAGCGCTTCCGATGCTCGCACCGGCGCGTCACCGGCAGGCGCAACGAGAGAAAACGCCCCCGTCGTCGTCAACGTCTGCGTCGATCCGGCATCCGCAACAAAAGTCGGCGTCACAAGTTGGACCGGCAGCGCGCGGAAGTCCATCGAACCGCTGCCTTCACCGATCATGGCTTTGTTCGCTACGAGCGAAAGCGAACCGAATCCGGCCAGTGTCTTGTTACCTGCGCCGAATACAAGCTGGTCGGCCGCTATCCCCAGCGAGCCGCTTCCTGCCGAGCTGACGCCAGCAGCGCCGAAGCTGTTCGCCAGCGTTATCGTTGCGCCGGAAACGTTCGCTGTTCCGCCTTGGCTCACGAGCGTCGCGGCGTCCAGTGTCAACGCCGCATCGACATTGTTCGCCGCAAGCAGGGAGCCATCGGCAAACGACAGGGTGCTGAAGCTTTTTAGAACTGCCGTATCGGCAGCCCGGATGGCCGCCAGCGTGTTCGCGCCCACCACGAGACCGGCATCACCCGTGCCTCCGACGGTCACGCCCTCGCCCGCGAGCAGTATATTGTGGCCCGAGAGATTGGCTCCCGCATCGATATGCGTTCCTTGCGGCGAGACGATAGCCAGGGCGCGCCCTCCCGCAAGCGTCGCTCCATTCTGAATGGTGATCGAACCCGCGAGAGAAACCGACGCAAGCGTATAGGTGGCGGCGCCTGTCGAGGTGCTTGCAGTGTCGTCAACGACCGAGATCGACGGATGGAGTTGGGCATAACTCGGCGTCTGCACCGCAACCTGGTTGCCATTCGATACGCGTACAAAGCCGCCCAGGGATTGGGTCAGTGCGGTGTAATAGGCGTCCAACGCTTTCTTGGGGCCTGTGCTCGCGGAAGCGAAATCCACGCCTTTCTGTTGAGCGGCCTGGAGTTGGGCAACAGTGTACGTGCCGGTGATATCGGGAAGCGTCGAGAGATCCACGCCGAGCATCACGGCCCCATAGCGCGAACGGGATTCGCCGCTCGCCTGGATGACGGCGCTGGAGCGCACCACAATGCTGCCCGTGCTCGTATCCGGCATGTAGACCTGCAAGGTATCACCGGAGTCGTCCAGCGCGACGCTTGTCGCAGTTGAACTCAACTGCGGCTTGGCAACAATCATCACCTCAGCCGCCTGAAGCGGCGAAGACGCGTCGTTCGCAATGATCACGCCATAGGACGTTGGACTGATCAAAAGGCCATTGTCGGTTAGTGTGCGCGTTCCGCCGATAAGGATGCTTTCAGCGCCGATAGCACGTAGCGCCGAAGCCGAGATGGCCGCATATCCGGTAGCGTCCGCGATGCCGGTGTCGTTGACTTCGACATAGCTGCCCGCCACATCGAGTTGAACGCCCGCACCGGTTAGCTTGGTGCCATCCGCGGCTTTGAACGTGCCGGCTGCGCCATTGACCGTTCCGGGGGCGAACGAAATCGCACTGACGGCATTCAAGACCAGTCGTCCGGCGTCGATTGGCAACACACTGGCGTTCGTACCGTTGGTCGCCGCACGATCGAAGAAGAACTGGTTCGCTGAACTGACCTCGTAGTCCGAATACGCGCCCCAGACATCGCGCGACTGTACCAGGAAGCGCAACGCAGTGGCGCTCTGCGCTCCGGTGAGCGTATCGACATAATAGCCGGAAACACGCACGGTCCCATCAGGCAGAGTCAGGCTCGGCCCGCTAGCGGCGGCGCCCACGTTCGTATCAACGACGACGCGATAGGCTCCGGGCATCGTGGCGTATTTCGCCGGCAGCAGAGTATAGGTGCCCGCTGGGATGCCGTTGGAGCCATCGAGATGAACAGCCTGACCGACCGGAATGGACGTGTCGTTCATCAGCGACGCATCATACGCGGAGACATCGGCTAAACCGGGAACGATCGCATAGATCTGACGCGCATCGCCGTAGATTGGCACCTTGGTGCCTGCGGCGTTACCATCGGCGTAACTCGTATTATACCGAGAAAGCAGATCTCGCGTACCTCCGGTGCCAGCAATCCATTCCTGCGCCAGCAACTCGCCGCCTCCGGAAAGATTGATATTCGCACCGGCGTTCACCGTTACTGACCTACCGCCGAAAGATACGACTCCGGTTGGCGGCGTGCTCAGCACGCGGCTGCCGTAGGTCCAGTCCGTCAAATCGTTCGTTGCACCGTAGAGAAGCGTCGCGCCGTTCGCCGAGACAGAAGTGATACCTCCCGCGCCCAATGTGAGGTTCGTCGTTTCGTAGGATTGATAGTTGTAGTCCCTGAGCGCAAACTTCGAATAAGGTAGCAACCTCCCAAGCGCATAGTCGAGATCGCTGGTACGATTGTTTCTAATGTTCGTGAGGTCGCTGGCGGAAAAGCCGAGCGCGATTGTGCCAAAGGGTGCAACCAGATTGCCATTCTGAACGATCGACGGCGCTGCGACGACGATCGCGCCATCGACTGACAACGGCGCAGCCGTATTGGCGGCAACACCATTCGGATATCCAAATGCTACGGTGCCGCCCGACATCACGATGAACGCCGTCTCGCTCGCTGGATAGATGCGCGCCGCGTCAAAGGTGAGATCGCCGTTAGATACTATCGATCCGTTGAGCATCGTGTCGGTTGCAATTGCGTTGCTCGCTGGCAGAAGGCGGATATCTCCCTGACTCTCGAAAATAGAGCGAGCAGTGTTGTAGATCGTTACTGCGTTAGACAGGTCGAGCAACTTGCTCGCCGAAAGTGTCAAAGCGCCATTGAGACCGCGCGAAGCGAACGGCGTTTGTGAATCGCTGGTCGCATTGACGCCGTCGCCGCTGAGCTTGATGTAGGGCGCGTTGATCGTCAGGCTCGGCGCCGTCACGCCGTCTGTGTATTGCGACGGAGACGGAAGATCGCCACCCCGCATGACGACGTTCGCCGTCGAGGTGATGGCATTCGACGACAGCATAACTGACCGGGCGAGCGACAACGCTACGTTCCCCGTGTAGGTGATCTGACTGGCGGGCGCGACCAGCGCGAGGCTGCTAAAGCCGGACCCGTTAAGCGTATCGACGCCGAAGAGCATCGTGCCGGTGGCATACCCGCCGCCGAGATTCTGGAACACCGACTCGGTCGAATTGGCAACTATTTTCGGCACGTAGCTTTCAAGGCCGCCGAATGAGAATTTGATTCCGGCCGACGAGAGTGCGCTATCGAGATTGTGGACGAGCGTCAGATAATTGTAGCCCTGGTAATCTGGATACACGGAATCCTGCGTCAATGTCAGCGTGCCGCCCTCGCCTGCACCGCCGCCTCCGCGACCGATCAACGTTCCTTCGAATAGAAGCGCCGCATTGCCGTTGATGGCAACGGAACCGGCATCGCTCCAAACGGTCTTGCGCGCGTAGTTCACGAGACCGTTGGCTGCCGTTTGCATCACGTCATAAGCGCCGGCAGTGCCGGAGACTTCGATCACAGAACCAGGGGCCGCCAAAATCGGAACGTAATCGCCTTTAAGGGATACGCTGCCGCCTGCATAAATCCTGCCGGTTTGCGGCGTCTGCCATCCCGCGCTTGTCGCAATCCTATCTCTCTCGGGATTGAGAACGACTGTCCCAGCCGCATCGATGTTGGCGTTAGGGCCGAGATAAAGGGCGCCGACGTAAGCCGGCGGAGTACCATTCCCCCACGGAACCGAGAGAGAGATATTGCCACCAGGAGCTTTGATATCGCCCAGCACCACGGTCGATGCGTACGAGGCCAAAGACACCGAGGCGCCGGGATCCGCGATGATCGATGCGCCTTCGCCAAGCCGCATCTCCGGCGAGCCGTACACGGTCACAGGCGGAAAGGTCGTAACGCTATAATTATTGAGCTGAAGCCCGGCTGTCGCCGAAAGGTTTGTCGGCGTTCGATACCAAGTGTCGAGCGTCGCCGCTCCAAACGTATTCGACATCTTCGTTCCAGACACGAGAGATGTCAGCGCCGTTGTATCTCGCGGGTTCGTTGCGTTCGGAACGAGGTTCTTGTGCGTGAGCGCGATCGTCGTGCCATCTGGAATCTGGATATCCCATAAGGCGCGCACCGCAAGGCTCGCAAATCCACGATCTCCCCAGTATTTCGGGTCGACATAGTAACCCGTGTCGGCCAGTGAGTTCTTGTCGCCACCGATCTGAGCCGACAACGTCTGCAGGGTCAGCGTACCACCGCCGTTGAAACCGAGGCCGGTGATGACCGCGCCGTCACCGATCTCCAATCGACCATGGGGAACGCCCCCGATGACGTTCGGGATCGGAGCGGGAACGTCTGAATAAGCGTCAAGACCGATGTCGCCGCCCTCGCCCACAGCAAGGCCCAAAGAAGTGGTTTTCACTTTTCCACTCTGATCGACATATCCGCCTCCCGACGCATCGAGACGACTGCCATCGCGCAGAATAATATTGCCGGTGTAATCGACGTTATCGACGACCGTTGCGCGCGTCTTGAGCGTAATTGCTCCGCCGTCGATGAAGCCTGCTTCGGGTGAGACAGTATCAAAACGACCAAAGTCGTTTACAAAGAGGCCGCTGACATCGAGTGTTGCGCCGCTGTCGATCACGATATCGCCGCCATACGCGAGATTCGTCTGCGGATCGGTGCTTACGGTAATACTTCCGGCGTGCGCCACCACGCTGCCCTTGATGGTCGCGTTCGTACCTGAGAGAGAGATCGACCCACCATTCTGAACCGAAAGCGTCGCACCTCGATCCTCGACAAGTGAACCGTTTTGAGCAGAAACCGTAATGCTGGCGAATGCCGAGCTGCTCAACTTGCTCGCGTCAAGAACGGTAGCTTGCGATCCAGTCGTCGGCTTGCCAAGCGGCGAGGCCATGGAAAAGCCATCGCCGGGCATGAGCGCTGCAATCGACGCTGCTGTCATCGCACCGGCGACCGTCGGATCTCCGATCTCGACACTGCCGGACGTCTCAACTGTCAGGCTGCCGTTCGTAGCCAAATCGCCGTCTGCGATCTGATAGATGCCACTGATGGTATTCGCCAAGATGGTGCCCGCGACGACGGCATTGCCGCTGGATATCGTCAGACCGCCGGCATTTCCACCCCGGACATACGCGGAACGATAGACCGACCCATTATACAAAGGATTGGTGTAAACCTCGGTGACGCCCCAGTGCGAATGGTCGACCTTGAATTGTCCAGCGACACCAACATACCTCATATCAGGATCGGCGCTGGCGATATCATATAGGCGCCCGTCAGCGCCGATGAGCGGCGTCGTTTTAACGACGCCCGCCGCGTAATGGAGATAGCCACCGGTCAGATTAATGATCGAACCGCTGCCCGTCACGACCTCATCTGCCTGGAGATTGATATTGCCGCCATCGACGAGAAGCTCACCGATCGACTTCTTCTGCAGCTGCAAATAGCTTGTAAGCGTCGCGAGTGGCGTGCCGACCCAATCTAGCCCATCATCACGAGTTCCACTCCGGCCGAGATCGACGGCAATCTTGAGCCCTTGGAGAAATCCTGACTGCTGCAGCGGGGAATCGGCCAGTTCGTTCCCCGAAAGCGTGACTGTAACGATGTCAGCATCCGCCGCCATCTGAACGTCCGGCATGCCCGACACATCAACGATAGCGCCATCTTCGATGAAGACTCGTCCCGAACCATTTACGGCAGCGACTCTTGTACGAGGATCAACGATTCGGTTGACGCTGGCGGCTATATACTGGCCGGGCGCGTAGGTAAGCGAACCGCCCTGAAAATCGATCGCCTGCCCCGTCACGAGAATGATGCCACCGCCCGATGTCGGCAGCTTGTTGGTAAATTCGGCCGCGACATTCGACACCGCGAACGGTGCGATCGCGGAGGCTACGTTATTGAGAGTCGCTCCGTTGCTATCCGGTAAGATTGCGGTCATCGCACTTCGCCCAAACGAAACAGACCCCGTGTAGAAGGTCTGGTTCAGCATGTCGGAGGGCGACGCTGCGCCGTTGGCGCCAACTTCATATGCGGAGGTGATTACGATGGATCCGGCCCGCGACACGCTGGTCGTCGTCAGCACGCCGCCGTTCTGAACAATATTGCCGCCTAAAAGAGTTATGTTGCCGGTCGGGGCATAAATCAGCGCATCTTGCTCATTGATCAAATTGCCGACCGGCGTGATGTCGTTACCTGCGCCGTCGGTGATCTTACCGTAGTTCGCAAAGCGCAGAATGTTGGTCGAACTGTCGTTGGTGAATTGGGCTGTGGTGACGCCGTTGGAATAGAAGCCGTTGGAGTTGAAGCTCGTGGCGTTGTAGTCATAGGATACGCCGATGCCGGCAGCGAGCGCGATCTGGCCGCCTGCCCCGACGGTTATAGCTCCACGGTTGACGACATCAGGCGCGGCGAGCAGCATCAATCCATTGGCGCCTCCGGATAGCAGGCCGCCTTTTTCTACGACAATATCACCCACATTCGGGTCATTGGTCGTGAGTAGAACCGAATGCGCTAGGCCATCTTTCGATACGGCAAGGGTGCCATTGGCTGCGCTGAGATCGCCTATGCCGCCATTCAGAAATCTGCTGTTGCTCGCGGTGATATCGTTACTGAAGAGATTGAGCGATGATGCGACGAGTGAGTTCACGTTCACCTGGCTCGAGCCGCCGAACATGATGCCGTTGCGGTTCAATAAGTAGACAGAACCTTCGGCTTTGATTTGGCCTAGGATCTGACTCGGTATTCCCGACGGATCATTGATGCGGTTGAGCGCAATCCAGCTGTTGCCGCTCGACGTGTTGCCTTTCGACTGGTCGAAGTAGACGGTCGTGTTCTTGCCGACGTTGAACTGCTGCCATGTCAGGATCGCCTTCTGCGCCTGCTGTTCGATGGTCACGTTGATCTTGCTGCCATCGACAGTTTGCTTGGGTTGACTGGCGTTGATCCAGAGGCTCGGATCGGTGCCGACACGCGGATCGACGACGAGGCCGCCGGACGATAAGCCATTCGTCACCGTCGTCGGCGCTGTGACCGCGAGCCCACGTGCCGCCGACTGCGCCGCCCGCATCGCCTGGATGGCTTGCGTCGCCTTCGTCAGGGAATTGATCGACTGTTGCGCCGCCTTAGCTGCATCGGATGCAGCTTGCTGTGCCGCTTGCTGGGCCGCTGCCGCCGAAGGCACCGATCCGCCGCTGCCGCCCTTCCCGCTCAGGATGTTCACGCCGCCTGCCTGGGCCGTGGAGAACGCGAGGGGAATAAGAAGCGTGACCGCAAGGGTGGCCTGCCGGAAAATCAAGACAGAACCGAGCAATATCGCACGCTTGTATAAGCAGAACACCAAACGCTTCAATCCAGATCCTTTTTCAGGAGCGGAGCGGCGCAAGAGCATGGCGAGGCGCAATTGGGGAATGAGGTCGCCCCTAAGTGCCGGAAATCCGACGTCGCCCGCGATCCAGGCCAGTCTTCGCGCCATTGTAGTATGAATGCTGATCATGCTCGTAATCCCCTCTGTCGATATGACTGCCGAGGGGTGAAGCAACTGAAATAAGGGTTCGAACTTTTTTCCGACGCCGAGCGACGTGGTGCATAGTCTAACTCAAAAGAACAATTCCGGCGGGCAGCCAGCGCGCTTGTGCGCCATAAAGAACTTCGATCTGCGACACGACGTCATCAAGCCGGCTGAGCTGAAAGGTAGCTAACGCGACGGGACTGTCACCAAGATCCCGGTTGAGGAGGACGATCTTACCTTTGCGATAACGGTTCACTTCATCCACGACTTGACGCAGAGATCGGTTGCGGAAGATCAACACGCCGCGCCGCCACGCAGCGACGTCGTCGGAATTGATCTGCCGCGCTTCGCCGAGTTGATCCCGCTGGTAACGAACCTGCTGGTTGATATTGAGTAAAGCCGTCCGAGAGCCGCAAATGACCTCAAGCGAGCCACCAAGGCAGGTCACCGATACGCTCGTTCCATCGTTGCGAACGTTCATTTTGCCGTTTGTGGTCCGTGTCTGCCCATCGCCTGCGACAACGGTAACAGGACGGGATCCGGAGGTTATAGCGGCCTCGCCGCCGAGTAGCGCAAGGCTCACGCGATCCGGTAGGTCGCTCTCCAGCGACAGGCGCGACCGAGTGGTCAATTCTACTGTGGCTGCATCCCCGATTGTGATCGTCCGACGCTCGCCAATGCCGGTTGCATAGTCGGCGCTGAGATCAAACGCCGGCGACCACAGCTCAAATGGCGGATCGAAGAGCGCCACGACTGCCGCCGCGGCTACCGCCGCGCCACCCGCGCCGAGTACGCGACGACGGGTGAGAAAAGATGCTTTCGAACTCGACAATTCTCGACCAAAACGCTCCTCAGACGACGCCTCTCCCAGTAGGTCCCAATGCAGCTTCGCCTCTGCAAAGGCTTTCGCATGGGCAGGATGTTGTCCGTACCACCTGCGAAACGCCTCGGCGTCGGCAACGGTCATGTTGCCGGATGATAGGAGGACGACCCAAGATCGTGCTTGGCCCTCGTCCGGTCCCGCGCTTTTCTGGTCAGATTGATCACGATTCATGGCAATTGATGTCGGCTGCGCGTTTTTGGGCGGCGGCTTCTCTCTAAGTTTCATCCCTTTGCTTCTTAGGTGGACCGAAGCGTTGAATGACTTTTCTTTCTAGACGATTGGCGCAATGCTCTAGCGCACGACGCAATTCAAAGTGCACCATACGCGTTGATATGCCGAAGCGCGCTGCAATTTCATCGTGCGGTAGTTCTTCGATGCGGGCCGCTAGCATAATGGCCTGGCAGCGAGGCGGCAGCTCGCTCATTGCCGACTTCAATAGATCGAGTTCCGAGCGCGCGGCTGTGATCGTCTCGGCGTCCAAAACACCGTCCGCGAAACGCCACAGATCGGCGATCTCCAGACTCGAAAGCTTGCGCTCGTTTTGCTCGCGATCGAAGGCTACATTGAGGACCATCCGCATAAGATAAGCTTGTGGATTCGCGATAGGAACCGAGCAATTTAGGCGTTCCAGCCGCAGATAAGTATCGTGGAGCGCCTCGCTAGCCGCATCGACTGAACCTAACCGTCGCGCCAGCCTTCGCCTCAAATCTGCGTAACCGGCAGCAAGCAATGCCCGCAATGTTTCGCGAGGTGTCGAATCGGTCATCGATGTGCCGCCCGCATGAGTTTGTAAGTCTCAGGAGGGGCGTTGTCGCAAACTTCATTCGGTCGAGAACTGCTCAGACCGATGAGCATCGTTGTAGGCTGTGTGAGACCCCGCACTGGTGGCGATGACACAACGCTTCGCAGTGTGGTGATAATGCGATCATCGAGATACACACTACCCGTTGATCCAAGGAGTTCGACGCGGTCCACCTGTCCTGAAGATCGCACCCAGATATCAAGCGCGAGCCTGTAGTTTCCTCGACGCAGACCGGCATCCCGGCACAAGGCACGAAGAACGGCACCCTGTAGGGCGCCGTCAAACTGCGTTTTCTCAACCGCTGCCAGCCCATCCGTGGATGTGAACTGCGTGGACGCCGTTGAGCGATCAGGAACGAGGATGACCGATGTCGTTGCAGTATATCGAATTTTAAGACCCGTGGCGGCGACTATCCCGATAAGCGCATCACGAGGTAGCAACAATCCTTTAATCGACGACGAACGAAAGGCGGCTGCGGCGGGGTCAGCCACGAGGACCTGATAGCCGCTCGATGCGCTAAATGCCTCAAGCGCCTCTATCAAAGGCTGGGCGGGGATATCAAATTCGATTTGATTTGCTTTGCTAGAAATCTGTTGGGCGGCCACTGGCGGATAGCCAGTTACAGCAATGCCAAACAGAGCGGAATAAGCGAGCCGGAGAAAAGAACTCGCTATGGTGGGACATCGCGAAAACTTGTAGCAACGCATCTATCCGCGGGTAGTCCGCCCCCCCATGAGCACAGCAGCATCATTGTTGCTGGCGGACATCTCAAAATGCGTCCGTGACGCTCACCATTTCAATCTAGCTTAAATTTGAAGTGTGACAGTCATGCGATAGGTGAACATCGGCTGGGGCAAGTGCGGCCTGCCATCTTCTCAACGCCGAGGGCTAATTCGGCGATCTTCGGCCCGATCATCAAATATTAGAAGGTGCATCGACCTCGGTTGTGCACTTTAATTGCGCATCCGAGATGTTGATGCCAACTGCGGTTCGAGACCTATCGTTTTCTGAGTTTCCTGAGCGCCCTAGTTAGAGCTTGCTCCTTCTCAGAGAGGCCGCTACCCGTGGCTTTGGCTCCATGGGCCTCGAGGACCTCCCGGAACACTTCGTATTGCTCGGCAGACAAGTGAAGGAGCACTGCGTGAACTTTGGTGCCTGCTTCTACCTTGTCATTATTCATGAGGCGAGCAAGACTGTAGGTCGAATTTTCCTCGGCGAGCTTCAGAAGCCGCTCGCAGTTGCGGGCATTAATATGTGGCGAGACGAGACGCAGTTTGGTCCAGCCAATCCGGTCCAAGCGACGGCTGTCCACTTTGAATTCCGCGAAGGCCCGATCGATCTCGACGAAATAATATGCCTTGCGTTTGGCAATGCCGAGTTGCCTCGCCACCGCCAGAAACTCGTCCGGCTTATCGTCGAGCACCTGCCGCAGGTGGTGCGCGACGTCCATTAAGTCGTCGCTCTTCAATTTCTCAGCGTTCTCGAGTTTGCGCACGCGTTCCTACTCCGAGCCCAACGTGCTCTTCACCTGCGTCTCTACCGACGCTTCCTGGTAGGACATGAACCGAAAGCGAGCGTGAGTTCAACCCGTCAAGAAGCGAGGCGGCGGCGAAGCGCGGGCGGATATCCTCGCATCGGTTAGCATGGCCTCCACGACATCGGACTGTAACGGTGATCCTTGTATTGGCGTCCGTGTTGCACGTCCGCGTTTCCGTGTTTTTCAATTCCTAAAAAAATGGGAAAACCTCAGATAATCTGGCGTTTGAAGCGATTGATCGCGGCCATTCCCTGTATTTTTGTGGGTTTTCCGTGTTTTTCGGGGGTGAACACGGAAAATCACACAGGAGACTAGTTCGCCGTAGACTGCCAGCACAGCCAACGGCTAAGTCATTGAAATAGCTGCATATTATTCGACTTCCGTGGGCGGGATACCGCCGCAAAATCCGCGGCTTGCCAACCCACATTTTGGGATCTCGCCCAGCTCGACGCGTCTCTGGGAGAGGTTCTCGGGTTCTGGGGCCTATTTATCTCTGTCGGCATTTTTCGGCCGGTCAGAGTCGCATCGCTATGAACCTCGGTATCGAGCCTCATACGGCACGGTCCTGGGTGCCTCTACGCGACATCTTTCGTGTTTGTCGCGTTCCATGCGACGCCCTCACAGTACCTAATGGCCAAATCGTCTTGTGAAAGCTTCGAAAGTTCATCGTACGCCGCAGCCCCCTTCAGCCACTCCAGCAATTTTTCGCGGGGCGTATGCCGATAGGTCTCGTACATAAACTTTGCCATATCCAACCAGTTTTCGGATTTATGCGTGCCCTTGCGCACCTCTCCGAAAAAGGTCTCGGGATGGCGCCTCCAGGCGGCCACCTCGGCGTCCGTCAATGGACCGGTGATCAAGTAGTTATCGGTCGCGGTCTGATAGACGCCCGTCATAGATTTTTTGTCTTCGTCTACAATCGCATCCATAAGCCGGCCCGGCACTTCGGTGCCATCTGGACCAGGAATGGCATACCACTGACCGATCCGTAGCCGCGGAGGCGCGTCCGTCTTGTCGCGGAACGCTAGTTCCGGATGGTCGCCGTCGAAGGTTGAAGGGATCTCGTAGTGCTCACGCATCGAGTCAATTAATGCAAAGACTTCCAGATGGCGCCGCTCACTCTCAAACATTGCCTTCAATCTGTTAAATAGGACATCCGGCCCGAAGTCGGAAATCTTGCATCCGGCAGCAATGACCTGCGAGCCGGCATCAACAGCCGCAAGGTTGTTATGAAATGCGTGGTTGGTGACGACCACATAAGCGCTAGGCTTCTCGCTGCCGTCCGGCGCCGGCGTTGCTTCGGCTTGTCGTATTTGAGAAAGTGCCGCTTTGGGCCAACCGCTGAATGCTTCTTCCTTGCTCCTAACGACGTCGGGAACGTTGACTTCGATCATGACGATCCGAGTGTGGTCAGCCTTCTTGGCCAGTGCTCGATTGAGCTTACTTGCCACACGAAGGCGCTTTATATCGTCAATGGGCCCGTCTTCGGTGGCGGCGCGATTGCGAGTCTTCACTTCTACGGAGAATTTCCTACCCGTCTTTGTATAGGTGGCGACAAACTCAACGTGAGATGTCCGTTTGTCGCTTTCGTTCTCGTAGCTCAACTGATATCCGGACTTCAGGAATGCCGCGGCGGCATACGTCTCGAACAGTTTGCCAATGAAGTCGTCAGCGCGCTCGCTCTTCAGGCGCTCGATGAAGGTGGGTAACAGTTCTTTGACCTGTCTCGGGTCGGCGTGATGGGCAATCAGGTAGATGTTGTATGCTAGGTTGAGGAACGCTCTCTGAGCGCCGGTCATCGGGCTAGTATATATCTGGCCGACCTTGATGCTATTGCGCTGTGCGTCCGCGATGGCCTGATCGTACCAACGGACAATGGGGTGACGCTGTTCAACGATCTTGGCCTGCTCAGCCTTGAACCAATCGGCTCCAAGTTGGCCGATCAGAAACTGGCGGAGGAAGTCATGAAATGTTTTCCAGTTCTTGGATGAATAGATGGTATTGCCGACGGCAACGACACGGATGCCGGAGACCTCCGTTGACATGATCGGTTTGCCAAGGCCCTGCTGCTTCTCGCGCTGCAGTCGTTCCGCTTCGGCGCGGCGCTCCGCACGAGATATCTGCTCGTCGAAATCCAGAGGCAGCGCGCCCGAATCGGCTGGCGTGGCATTGATGCCACCATGGCAGCGCTTGTATTTCTTGCCGCTGCGACACGGGCAGGGCGCATTTCGACCGATCTTAGCCATGCACGATATCGTGGGTGATTCTTAACACGGCGACAGCGAGATCTAGATACTTTCCACAGGATCAGATCAGCGTCTCGCATCTGGCAGCACGATAGGGACTACTGCGTGTCAAACCCGAGGACTGTGCGCTGGAGCTGCCAGTCATGTGGCAGGTCTTTGCACAGAGAGAGAAGGCGGGCCGGTGTCAGCTCGGGTGGATATCGTCCTGCCATGAACGCGCGCACTATGTCCGGCGCGAGATAAGTCAGACGCATATGCATCGACAAATAATCACGTTTGATGCCAAACCGCTGCGCCATCGCGTCAATGGTGGCGTCCCGGCCCGTCATCAGCGCCTCGCGTGTTGCGTGCGCATCGCGCATCAAAGCAGCCATCTTCCCGTCCAGCTTCTCGGCAACCCCGCCGCCGACCACCAATCGGATGCCCTTCCCTACACGGCGCAGCCTCGCACCGATGTGCAGTTCGAATGTTTCAGGCCCCTTGATCGTTGGCAGACTGAAATTGTCACCCAGCAGGACAGATGCCATCTCCTTTCGCTTCAACGACACGATGACCTTTTCATCGTGGACCTCGACAGTCCCAATCAAGGATCGGACGAGCTCCCGAATCCTGATCGGCGGCAGGGTCGCCCACTCTTCGGCGAGTTGCGTTGACTTCGAGAGCGCAAATCGAAGAGTCGCTGCGTCAAGCTCAAAGCATGACAATGTCTCTCCGACATCCGGCTCCGAGGCAAAGAATGCACGAAGGCGATCAAGAACCAAAGCCTCAACGTCGCCTGCCGGAATGCGCCAGCCCTTGGTATGATCCGAACGCCCGCCCGTAATCAGTGCTGTTGAGACATAGTATCGATAGCGGCGCCCCTTCTTGACGGCATGCGTCGGTGTCATGCGCCCACCGCTGCCGTCCACGATCAGTCCGGCCAACAGGCTGGGCTCGTCGGCAGTCGCGCCGAGCGCCCGGGCTTGTCGGTTACCAGACAGCTTCTCTTGAACGACTTGCCAGAGCTGAGCGTCGATGATTGGCTCATGCTGGCCTGGATAGATTTTGTCCTGATGGGCGATCTCACCGCGATAGAGGTGGTTTTGCAGAAGCGTATAGAGGGCACCCCGTGAGAAGCAGTTCCCACCCGCCAAAACACCATCGGCACCTTCGCGGCGCTTGCTGACGACACCAAGCCAATCAAGTTCGTGCCCGAGGGCCCTCACCGATCCGAGTTCCGCATAGCGCCGGAAGATCATGCGGACCGTGTCAGCCTCAACCTCGTTTACGATGAGCTTGCGATCCTTGACGTCGTATCCCAACGGGACATTGCCGCCCATCCACATGCCTTTGGCCTTGGATGCCGCAATCTTGTCGCGAATGCGCTCGCCGGCGATCTCGCGCTCGAATTGCGCGAACGAGAGAAGCATATTGAGCGTCAGACGGCCCATCGATGTTGTGGTGTTGAACTGCTGCGTCACCGAGACGAACGAAGCGCCATGCGCGTCAAATACATCTACGATCTTCGCAAAGTCAGCGAGCGACCGCGTCAGCCGGTCGACCTTGTAGACGACGACGATTTGAACGTTGCCGGCTTGGATGTCGCGGAGCAGGCGTTGGAGTGCCGGCCGGTCCATCGTGCCGCCCGAAAGGCCTCCGTCGTCGTAGAGGTCGGGAAGGCACGTCCAGCCAGCATGCTTTTGGCTCAGGATGAATGCAGCGCAGGCCTCTCGCTGTGCGTCGAGCGAGTTGAACTCCTTTTCGAGGCCCTCATCAGAGGATTTGCGGGTGTAGATGGCGCAATTTAGCCGCTTCATTTGGAACGCGCGTCCAGACCGAAGAAGCGCGGGCCAGACCAGTGCGCGCCGGTAATCTCCCGCGCGACGACCGAGAGCGACCGATACCGCTTGCCGCGCCACTCGACGCCGTCCGCGTGGACGAGGACGGTATGGGACTGCCCGTTCCACTCTCGAACAAGCCGTGTGCCCGGCTTCACGGTGGCAGGAAGCGCTTTGCGGGTAGTGCTCCCGGGCACCTCCGGCGCCGCTCCACTTAACCTGCGAAGGACGGATTTGGAGAGGCCGCCGAACGCCCTCTCCTGAATTTTGTAGGTGATGCCGTGAAGCAGGAGATTGCGGGAGAGGCTCTTCGGCGGCTGCATGGAATGCAACCGCCGCCATTCGCTACGCAGTTCGAAGTTGGTGAGGCCTTCGAGCCGCGACAGCTCGGCCGCGACGTCGAGTGATGGGCTTTTCACGTCAGCGACCGCGCTTCGTCTCGATGCGATAGCGTCGAAGCTCGCCATCGAGCTTCTTCGAGGTCAGCGTGAAGCCGAGCTTCTTTTTGACGGTACCGGCGAGGAAGCCGCGGACGCTGTGTTGCTGCCAGTCCGTTGCTTCCATCATTTCCGGAATGGTCGCGCCTTCGCGTCGGTTCAGCAGCGACAGCACGCGATCATGCTTTGTGATGCGCTCCGTGTGCGCACCGTCGCCGTCATCGGCTTTACTTCGGATCGGTGTTGCTGGCGGTTGCTTAACTGCCGGTTTTTCTTTGGTGGCTTTATTCCGCGACGTGGCTTTCGTAGTCTGCGTGGATGAGATGTTTTCAAGTGCCGTCATGTTTGCTCCTGGGTTTAGCGAGACGCCCCGATCGGCGTTCCCACCACCCAAAGCCCCGCGTTCCGCGAGGCGAGCCTGGAAAAATCGGCACCAGCGAACGTCGGCGCCTGTCACACCACCAATGCGTCCTTTGCGGCGAAAGTCGAGGGCTGTTGTCGCTGCAAATGCGCGAATTCGGACCCTCAGTTAAGAAAGTACGGTTACAGACAACAAGCGGACTTCAGGGGGCTTGCAACTAAGCAGCGCTTTTGACCCCAAGCCGACGTCAGCTCTCGTACATTTCTCACCTCTGGCCACCTCTTCGGAAGCAACATCGTATACAATTCTGCTCGGTGGACCTAATCGGGAGACGGGAAAATTACGAGGAATAGACGTCGAATTTCGCGTCGTCGATGCTGACGAGGCCGGCACTGATCGCGAGCCACACGAGGTGTGCGTCTGTTTGTGCGCCGACTTTGCTTTTGATCGTATAGTGATGATTGCGAACTGTTTTCGTGCTGAGATTGAGCAATTCTGCGATGGCTTCGCTCGTCAATCCAGAAGCCAGAAGCCGGAGAATTTCCGTTTCCCGAGGTCCGAGTTGGTCGATGGCGCGCTCGGGTCCTGTTAAGCGGTCGGTGGCAATCGCCCGCGATATATCCTCGCTCAGGGCGCGTCCGCCGGCGGCAATGGCCTTCACTGCGTTGACCAGTTCTTTGGGTGCGCTGCTCTTCGTGACGTAACCCGAGGCGCCAGCTTCGAACGCCTTCAACGCGAATGCGGCACCTTGGTGCATCGAGAAGACAAGGATCTTCGCGTCCTTGTCCCATTGGCGGATATGGCGGACGGCCTCTAGACCGCTTGCGCCAGGGAGAGCAAGATCCATCACGACGACGTCCGGACGATGCTCCTTGTACGCACGATAGGCCTGCTGCGCATCGTCGGCTTCGGCACAGACATGAAACTCCGGTTGGCGTTCGAGGAGGCGATGGTAGCCCTCGCGAACGATCGGATGATCGTCGACCAGCAGGATTTCGACGACGCTCATGCGAGCGCATAACCGGACGCGGGCGCGTTTCTAGACACCATCAGCGGAATGGTCGCCGCGACGCGTATACCCCCCGCGGCCTTGCCAATTGAGAGACTTCCACCGAGTGCCGCGATGCGCTCGCGGATGCCGGTAATGCCGTGACCTGGGTCGCGCGTGATGCGCAGGGCGTCGCCGCCGCCATTATCCTCGACCGTCAAGGCAATGCTTTCGCGATCGCTCAACCGGCGCTCGATGCTGAGGCGCACCTCCGTCGGCGTGCCGTGCTTCACGGCATTAGTCAGGCATTCCTGTGCGATACGATAGATGTCGATCGCGGCCTGCTTCGGCAGGGCGGCGAGCTTGCCTATCACGTTCAAGCGGACCACGGCGCGCGAGGTTTGCCGCGCATTGTGCTCGGAGACGAGCTGGCGCAGGCTCGCCTCGAGACCAATCTCATCGATGTCCTGCGAGCGAAGCCTGACGAGGGTTCCGCGCAGGTTTTCCATCATGCGCTTCTGCGCCCGGCCGATAGCGCGGGCTTCTTCCGCGAGGTCCTCTCGGTCCGGCGGCGCGCCGGCTTCGATGCTAGCCGCAAGTGCCGCGGTCGCCGTCAGGCATTGACCGAACTCATCGTGTAGGTCGCGGGCAAGCGCGCGCCGTTCCTCCTCCTGCACCTGGAATAGCCGCGAGGTCAGCGCTGCACGCGCCGCATTCGTGCGTGCGAGCTCTTCGGAGAGGTCGTTGACGGCTCCGGCGATGAGGTTGAACTCGACTGTGCGGAAGCGTGGGAGGCGTAGGCCCAGATCGCCCTGCTTCAGCTTGCGCAGCCCATCGATGATCGTGCGCGCCGGGATCAGCGCGTGTCCGATCATCAGCGTTGCAAGAACGGCGATGGCTGCGGCCATGGCCATCGCAACGCCGACGACGATGGAGACCTGATGCCACGAGAGCCGCAGCGCTGCCTCGGGCTCGGCCGCCGATAGGACGAAGCCCGCGCTCCGGTCATGGATAGAGAGATAGCGTTTGACGGGCGTCCCGATGCCGAAAAGGAAATTGTTGATTTCAGCGAACCACGCGGGCGCCGGCCTGCCGAGCGCTTCGATCTGGCTGCACATCTGCCGGGGATCGTCGTTCGGCGGCGCGAACGTCACGCAAACGCCGGGAGAAACGACGCTCACCGTCGCTAGCGTTTCCCAGTCGGGCATTGGCAGCAGCGAGTCCTTGCTCATACCGCCGCGCCAGAGAAGCTTCTGCCAATAAAGGCCCTCGAGACGCTGGCCGACGCGCTCGGCGGTCGCCGCGGTTTCGGCTTCGATGGATCGGTGTGCGTCGATCATCACCCAGCCGATGGCGCCGGCAAGGCAGAGCGATACGACGGCGAGAAGGCGTCCGACGAGGTGAACAAGCAGGTGCATAGCTCGGCTCCGTATTGCGGCTCTGAGTTCCGACACCGAGAACTTGGCACCGACATGCGGGGGGCTGGCAAGGGGCTTCGGACAACGTCGGGCATATTGCCCAATTTATTCCGTGTCCCGTGCCCTTGGGCCAAGGCACGGAGAGGGGGCAATGTCGGCGCTGGCGAACGTCCGTCCGAAATCCATCCGAGGGCCATTCATGCGCGTGCCACTTCCTCGTTTCATCAAAATCTGGTTCAGCCTCGATCTCTTCCTCGCCCTTTTTCCGCCGCTGCACTGGGCTGCGAGCGGCACGGAGCCGATATTCGGCGTGCCGAAGCCGCTCTTCTATCTTTACGGAACGAGCTTGTTCATCGCGGCGAGCGTGGTCGCGGCCTACTTCTGCGACAAGAGCCTCGGCGGCGCCCAAAGCGGGGAACGCTAGGCGTGGCGCTTCTGATCACCTATAGCGCGCTGGCGCTGTTCTTCGCCGCCGTCGTGCTGATCCTACAGCGCTCCTATGTGACAGACAGGAACTTCACCGACTTCGCCGTCGCGGGCCGCTCATTCGGCGGATTCTTCCAGGCGATGGCGTTCTTCAATACCTACCAGCCGGGCTTCGTCTTCCTCGGCTCGTTCGGCTTCATCACGAAAACCGGCGTCGTCGGCATGGGGATATCGACGCTGCTGGCGCCGGTCGTCATGTATCTGATGGCCGATCGCGTGTGGACGTGGGGCGCCAAGTACGATCTCAGGACTCAGCCAGACCTGATGGCGCTGCGCTACGACAGCCGCAGCGTGCGGATCGTCGCGGCGCTGGTCGGTATCTTCGGGCTCTTTCCGTGGATGGTGCTCGGCATGCAGTCGCTAGGCGCCGTGTTCTATGCGCTATCGTTCGGGTACCTCTCGTTCACCGCCGCGGTTGTGCTTGGCGTCATGGTTATGACAATCCGGCAGTTCTGGACGATCCGCATGGGCATGCGCGGCATTGTCATCTCAGATATGTTTCAGGGTGTCGTCGCGTATCTTTTCGGCAGCGCGCTCATTATCGGCTTGATCATCTGGCTTTATGCGGGTGGCGCGTCGCTTGAAGCGCTACCTGCGGAGCGCTTCCAGATTCCAGGGCCGGAGACGGATAGCTCGCTCCTCTTTTTATCGCTGACCCTGCTGCCGCTGCTCTGTAGCCTGTGCTGGCCCGATCTTTTCGTCCGACTCTACACCGGGTCCGGGGTCGAGAGCGTCAAGCGGTCGTCGGCCTACTGCGCGCCGATTGCACTCATCTTCGTATCGAGCCTGGGCTTTCTTGCGCTGCTGTCCTCCGGCCGCCCCGATGTCGCCACCAATCCCGATGCCGCATGGTTCACCCTGGCGCTGGCCGCCGGAGGACCGCTGCTGCTCGCGATGGCCGGTGTCGTCGTCTTCGCCGCCTCGATGGGGAATATCGACGCCACGGTGCAATCGATCGGAGCGCAGATTGCGAATGACGTCATCGGCGCACTCGGCCCGGAGCGCGAGGCGATGAGCGAGCGCAACCTGATGCTGACTTCGCAAATCTCGATGGCCGCGATCACGCTCTTCTCGGCGACGATCGCCTGCCTGCCACTTCCGGCGCTGTTCACCATCGCGCTCTTCGCTTTCCAGATTATGGTGCAGCTATCAGTGCCGCTCTACTTCGGCATTTTCAGCAAGTTCGGCAACCGACAGGGTGCCGTCCGCGGCATGCTCGCCGGCATCGCCACGGTATGCGCGCTGCAACTTGCGTGGCCGATCGGCGTGCCCTGGGCCTACGGCCTAACGACGGGCGCCCTTGGCCTCGCCGTCAATTTCGGGGTGTTCGTCGTCGCAGGTTTGCTTATCCGCCGTTCGGAGGACGAGCAGGCGCGCCTCGATGCGCTGTTCGAAAACATTGCACCGGTTGCACTATCGCCGGCGCCTAACGTTTCCACGCTTGTAACTTCAGGAAAGCTCAGCTCATGGAGAACTTGAAACTCGAAAACGCGCTCGACACGGTCGGACGCTGGCTGCATAGCGCTGCCCGAGATCAATTGACCGCGTGGCCGCGACGCGGGCCACTCCTCCACTGGCTGATCTTTACCGGTGTGACGATATTCGCGTTTGTGCTGCTCTGGTATTACGGTCTCATTCAGCAAATGATCGTAAGCGATCGCACTCATATTTCGTCTCTGATCGTACTTCTCTATATCGGAGCGTCCCTGCACTGTCTCTGGCGCACGATCATTATCTCTCGGGAAGACGACGCCGCGCGACAGACGGCCAAGCTCGTTGCGGCCGACCCCCGCCATCTCGCTTTTGACGCTACAAGCGTCGGCAGCGAGCTGCCCTCCGGGCTGATCACTTCGCATATTCGAAATCTGGCGACAAAGGCTGGGCTAAACGGAGGCTTGCGCCTCGACCAGACGCTCTTACTGCGAGGGCTTGCCGGGCAGCTTCGAGGATCGAACCATTTCGGCTCATTCGCGAGCGATACGCTGATGAAGCTCGGCCTGCTCGGCACGATCGTCGGCTTCATCATGATGCTTGCGCCAATAGCTGGCCTCGACGCTGACAATCGCGGCGCGCTCAAATCATCCATGACGCTGATGAGCGACGGCATGGCAGTTGCCATGTACACGACGCTAGCGGGCCTTGTCGGCTCGATCCTTGTCAAAATTCAATACTACATGCTCGACGACGCAACGAGCCGGCTATTCAATTTTGCCGTCGGCGTCACCGAGGTTCATGTCGTCTCGGCCCTCGAACGGAAATCGGGAGGGACCGATGATCGAAGAGTTTGATCTCGCCTCTCGTGACGAGCCATTCGATCCGTTCGGCGTGATGTTGTTCAAGGCGTTGCAGGTCATCGCCTTCCTGTTCTTCATCACTCTGCTGATGGTTGCGCCGGACGCTAAGAGCGGGAAGATCGACACCAAGGCCGAATTCCTCATCACCATGAGTTGGCCTGACAATCACCCCGATGATATCGATCTCTTCGTCCAGGATCCGCTTGGCCACATCGTTTTCTATCGCCGACGCGAAGCGGGCTTCATGGTGCTGGATCGTGACGACCGCGGCGGCGCGAATGATTTCATCCTCGTTGGAGATACGAAGGTCGACTCTCCAATTCGACAGGAGATCGTCAGCATTCGGGGCATCGTTGCGGGCGAATACACTGTCAATGTCTACCATTTCACCGCGACGAGCGGCCGCCCCGTACCGGTGTCGGTCAAAGTCGAGAGGCTGAATCCTACGGTGCAGGTCGTGCACTACGACACGATCGAGCTCAACGAGAGCGGCGAAGAGAAGACAGCCGTGCGCTTTACAATGGATTCGGGTGGCAAAGTTACTGACGTCAATCGCGAGCAGAAATCGTTGCTGCGTACGCTCAGCACGTTCAACGGCTCCGCGTGGACCGGCATCGGAATCGGCAAATGAGCTTGCAAAGCGACATCCTCGCCTTAGCGATCGCGTATGCGGCGCTTGGCGTCCTGCTTTTGATTGCGATTACGCGTGCCAATCTCCTCTGGATGGCAAAGGCGGGCGCGGTCGTCGCAACGAGCGCCTTATACATTGTCGTCTTTTTCAGATTGCAGGGACTGCTCGGATGGTCCGCCTACGAAGCCTTGCCGCCCCGATTTGAGCTTTTATGGGCGCGCGTCGTCGAAAGCAATTTCGTCAACAACGAAACCGGCGCGATCTATCTCTGGGTCGAGACGTTGGACGACGCCAACCGACCGAGTCTCGTGCCACGCGCCTATGTCTTGCCCTATTCCGCGGAGCTCGCGAAAAAGGTTGAAGGGGCCAAAAACGAGCTCATGCTTGGCCATCACATTGAGGCTAAGCCGAAGGACTTCGGCTCCGGCGGTGGACAGAACAATCCTGGAGGCGCGCCGGCTCGCGTAGGGGGCGGTATAGGTGGAGATCCATCGGGCGGATTTCTCGATACGAAGTTTCTCGGAGGCGGTGCACCATCCATCGATTTCGCACCATTACCGCCACCGATTTTGCCACCCAAAGACCAACCGTGATGCTTAAGCGGTTCGATCTCGACTTCCGCAAATCAAGAAACTTAGAAAATGGGAGTTTCTCGCAATGTCCGAAGACGGATCGACCGGTTCTGGCGAACACGCCTCGTGGATTATCGTGTGGTTTGTTCTCGATGCAACAGTAGCCCTCACGCCTCCGCTCTATTGGGCTGTCGACGGCCTTAGAGCCTCCGTCCTCGGCATTCCTGTCGTGCTCCTCTACTTTATCGGAGTAGCGGTCTTCATCACCGCAAGTATCGTTGCGGCCTACATAGCCGAAGCGCGCGCAGCGGAGGCCCGCTGATGCTCATCACGTTCAGTGCCATTGCACTCTTTTTCGCGATCATAATCGTCATTCTGCAGCTCAGTGGCATTCGCGATCGCAGCTTCACCGAGTATGCCGTCGGTGGCCGCTCCTTCGGCGCTCGCTATCAGGCAATGTCGTTCCTCAACACATGGTACCCCGGCGCAATGTTCACGGCTTTCGGCGGGATGGCTGCGAGTGCCGGCGTCATTTCATTCTACGTACTCTCCTATAGCTTGCTCACGGTCGTGCTGATGTACCTGATGGCGCGACCCGTGTGGGTATGGGGTAAGACGTTCGACTTGCGCACGCAGCCGGACCTTCTGGCTCTGCGATTCAATTCGCGTCACATCAAGACGATCGCCGCCATCATCGGCATCGTGTCCGGCATCCCGTGGCTGGTTCTCGGCATGCAAGCGCTTGGCACGCTGTTCCAGCACATATCACTTGGCGCACTGTCATTCTCGCAGGCGGTGATTGTTGGCGTCGCCGTCATTGCCCTACGTCAGATTTGGACGGTGCGTATGGGCATGCGCGGCGTCGTGATCTCCGACATGGCGCAGGGCGTCGTCGCCTACATCGTCGGCACCGCGGTGCTGATCGGGCTAATCGTCTGGATGATAACGTCACAGGGCATTACCTTTGGATCGCTGGACCAGCGGATGTTCGCCATCCCCGCCATTGGATCGAAGGAAGGCCCACTTTATCTTTTCAGCCTCATTTTAACCGGGGCGCTCGGCGGTTGGTGCTGGCCTTACATCTTCGTACGGTTATTCACGGCGGATGGTGTGCATAGTCTCAAGAAGTCCGCCGCTCTTGCCGTCCCGCTCTCACTCGTATTCGGTGTGGTGCTACTTGTCTTCGGCATGCTCGGCTCGCAGGTGGTAGGCGTCGCGGCCCATCCCAATGATGTGTGGTTCATCGTCAGCCAAACAGCCGGCGGCTTGTGGTTGCTGGGATTGGCTGGCGTCATCGTGCTCGCGGCCTCGATGGGACATACGGATGGAAACATCCAGGCGACCGGTACCCAGATCGCCAATGATCTAGTAGGCAACTATTGGAGCCTGGATCAGCGCCAGCTTATCGTCATTGCAAAGCTCGGAATGCTAGCGCTCACAATCCTTTCATCATGGCTGGCGTGCCTCTCATTGCCCGCGCTCTTTCAGTTAGCCATACTCGCCTATCAGGGCATCATTCAATTGGCCGTACCGCAGTTTCTCGGTATCTTCTGGAGACGGGGCAATAAGTACGGCGCGATTGCCGGCATGGTCTCAGGCTTCGCGGTGGCCGTGACGCTTGAACTTGCCTATCCGAGTTATCTGCCATGGGCATACGGCCTGACATCCGGTGCCGTTGGGCTTGTCGTGAATCTCGCGATCTATGTCGCGGCTGCCTATCTGCTCCCGCAGTCACGGGAGGAGCGCACCCGGATCGAGAAGCTGTTTGCGCTGATAGAGGCGCGCCGCTCCACAAGCCTCGACGCCCTGAACGCCTCGCCTCAGTCGGTATAATTTTTGTGGAGATAAGACACGATGAGCAATGAGGACATCTATTCCGACTGCCATCGCGACATTCAAGAGCGCTACGGTCAGCGGGCGCTAGCTGAGCGCACGGCCCAGGCAATCCTTCACTCGGCATTTACCCAGCAGGACATCGCCTTCATCGGTGAGCGGGATTTCTTCTTCCTTTCAAGCGTGGATCCCGACGGGCATCCGACCGTATCCTATAAGGGCGGGGCGCCGGGCTTCGTCAAAGTCGAGAACGGCGAGCTGGTGCTTCCGTGCTACGATGGCAATGGCATGTTCCTGTCGATGGGCAACATCGCGGCCGATCCCAAGATCGGCCTACTGTTCATGGACTTCGAGCGTCCGCGCAGGCTTCGTGTGCAGGGATTGGCACGCTTGGATGAAAGTGCAGCACGCGATGCAATCCCTGGGGCGCTCTTTCTCGTTCGCGTGGCGCCGCTGCATATCTTCGTGAATTGTCCGCGCTACGTGCATAAATACACGCGCGCCGAGACCTCAAAATATGTGCCAGACGAGGACGGCTCGGCGCCACTCGCACAGTGGAAAAGGTTGCAGATTGTCCATGACAGCCTTTCACCCGTCGATCAGGCTGCAGCGGAAAGCGCGGGCTTCATTTCGTTGGAGGGGTACGAGGCAAAGGTGGAAGCAGGCGATGGTTGACTGCGGGCCCCATGTCTGCTGCTGGCCCATAGAAATGCTTCTGCTCGAGGCCAAAAATGTCCGCTCTTGCATACGGAGGTGGTTTTCGCGGACGATGCTGTTGCCTGCTCAGGTTCGAATCCTGATCGCTCAGCCAGCTAACACTCTGAAACAGATAAATTTTATCGCTTTCCCAGTGAGCCTGGAAAGTGCCGTGATATCCGCGGCTTGCCACACCGGTCGTGCGATCGCAGCGGACCAGAGACGCAGAATGGCGTCGTCGGGTGCGAAACAGGCCACCTCGTCTCCCGAGGCCACTTTTCAGTCGGCAGAAGCGGAGCTTCTGCTCGGCCGTAACGCGAGAAAGCCATGCAGCGAGACCCTCACTTCGTTTTTCTCGGCGTAGTTGTGCAGCCATCGCGCACTTGGCGGAGAGGCGGCGGGGGTGGTGGAGGCGGAGGCGGCTTCTGTTCATTGCTCATGATTGCAATCCTTTAAGTGAAAAGGCGCGGAAGACTTGAAATCCAGGATGAGAATGTTGGAACTGACACGATCTTGAGGATGACCAGAATAACAATGAGAGGAACCACGCGGACCAGCATGGCCTTCGCGTTGTGCAGATATCCGCTGCGCTGATCATTTATCAGCGCGTTTTGATGCCCGCCCTGAATATATGCCGAGTAAATATGATCCAGCACCTTTCCGGCGATCTCTTCGGGAGGGCATGCGACATACTTTGAGTGATAGTCCTCAAGCTTCGCACGATAATCTTCTAGATCCAGGGGCGTTGGGACGAACCCATATGTGTGACCGTAATAGGAACGAACAAGAAAAAAGCTTGCTACAATCAGCAGGCCGACAATTATCAAAGCCAAAAGGATTTCGGCGCACTGTAGAAATGTCGCCGGCGCGACTAGACCAGCAAAAGCAAAATATAAGATGCCAATAAACGCGCTAATAATGGCAATTGGCCGATCGATTGCTTTGTTTAACTCTTCTCTGCGTGCAAGCTCGGCGAGATAGAGCGCTTTGTATTCAGCCCTCACCTCTGCCATCACCATCAGCTGGTTGAACCCAATAAGACCCGCGAATCACACTTAATAGTTTAGGCTTCCTTCCTCTCGGGTTCTACTCGCGCGAATCCGAGATAAAAATGCTGCTCGATCCAGCTGTGCGGCAAGTCTTTGCCGAGTTTCAGAAGACGCGTCGGCGTCAGTTCGAGGGGCTGCTGACCGTCGATGCAATCACGAATGAGGTTGGGAGCCAAATATGAAAGGCGAACGAGCGCGACTAGCTGACCGTGGCCCTTGCCAAGACGCTCCGTCATCGCCGAGAAGCTATCATCGGTGCCGGAAAGGAATGCCGCGCGCGTCGCGAACGCCTGTTTCAGCAATGCGATCAGGTTCGCATCAATTTCGCGATGCGCATTGCCCGCGATGACCAGTCGCTTCCCTTTGCCAGCGCGGCGCAAGTTGGCTGCGATGGAAAGTACGATTGGAGAAATGTTCTCTTCCTTCAATGCCTGACCTCCCAGCGCGTTGATGAGCTTCGTGCAATCGACTGAGATCTCAATGCGATCAACCGCAACCGAAACTCTCTCGACGCTGGATCGAATGAACTCCATCACCTCCGCAGACGTAAGGCTTTGCCATCGTGCGGCCAATTGTGATGCACGATGCAGCGCGGCCTCAAGTGCGTCCGCCGAAAGGTCGATCGGCGCCAGGGCCTCCGCCAACACGCACCTCGACGCCACGAAGGCTCGAAGTCGATCCAGCACCAAACCTTCGATCTCGCCCGCCGGAAGACGAAGTGTGCCCTGCTTGGCTCTGGGCCTTCCGTCGAGAAGCGACGTCGAGATGTAATAGCGATAGCGCTTACCCCGCTTGTTGGCGTGGGTCGGCGTCAACCTCTGGCCCTCTGCATCCACGATCAAGCCGGCCAGGAGGCTTGGCGATTCAGAACCTACGCCGAGAGCCCGCTCTTGCCGGTTCGTCGCGAGCTTGTCTTGGACGACTTGCCAAAGGTCACGGTCAATGATGGCCTCGTGCTGGCCGGGATACGCATTCCCCTTGTGCGTGATCTCCCCGCAGTAGATCCGGTTTTGCAGCATCAGGTAGAGCGCACCACGTGAGAGCTTCTGGCCGCCCGAGAGCCTGCCACCGGCCCCTTCGCGCCTTTTGCTCACAATGCCCTGCGCCGCCAATTCCTTGCGCAGCAGCGTGACTGATCCCAGCTCGGCATAGCGCTGGAAGATCAGACGAACGGTATCAGCTTCCAACCTATTGATGATGAGCTTGCGGTCTCGAATATCGTAGCCGAGTGGAACGTTGCCCCCCATCCACATGCCTTTGGCCTTAGATGCCGCGATCTTGTCTCGAATCCGCTCGCCGGCAATCTCGCGTTCGAACTGTGCGAATGACAGAAGCATGTTGAGCGTCAGTCGCCCCATAGAGGTTGTCGTGTTGAACTGTTGGGTCACTGAGACGAACGACGCGCCGTGGCCGTCAAAAATATCGACAATCTTGGCAAAATCGGCGAGCGAGCGCGTCAGACGGTCGACTTTATAGACGACGATCTGGACCTTGTTGGCTTTGATGTAAGCAAGGAGACGTTGAAGGGCAGGCCGCTCCATCGTACCACCTGACAGTCCACCATCGTCATACATGTCCGCAACGGCCGTCCAGCCGGCATACCGCTGGCTCGCGATATACGCGGCGCGTGCCTCCCGTTGCGCATCAAGAGAATTGAACTCCTGCTCAAGGCCTTCGTCGGACGACTTCCGGGTGTAGATCGCGCAGCGAACCTTGCTGTGGCCCGAAGAGCGATCAGGCGTCCGCATGGGCGTCCTTGTTCGCTGACGGCTCTCGTGTTTTCAGACCGAAGAAGCGCGGGCCGGACCTGTGCGCACCAGTGATTTCCCGCGCGACGATCGAGAGCGACCCGTAGCGCTTGCCGCGCCACTCGACGCCGTCCGCGTGGACAAGAACGGTATGTGTCTGTCTATTCCACTCGCGAACAAGCCGTGTGCCCGGCCTCACGGTGGCCGCTTTGCGGATAGTGCTCCCGGGCATCTCTGGCGCACCACTTAACTTGCGAAGGATAGATTTGGAGAGGCCGCCAAACGACCTCTCCTGGATTTTGTAGGTGATGCCGCGAAGCAGGAGATCGCGGGAGAGGCTCTTCGGCGGCTGCATTCCATGCAGCCGCCGCCATTCTATACGCAGTTCGAAGTTGGTGAGGCCTTCGAGCCGCGACAGCTCGGCCCCGATATCGAGTGATATGTTCTTCACGTCAGCGACCGCGCTTCGTTTCGATGCGATAGCGGCGAAGCTCGCCCTCAAGCTTCTTCGACGTCAGCACGAAACCGAGCTTCTTTTTGACCGTGCCGACGAGGAAGCCACGGACACTGTGTTGCTGCCAATCCGTTGCTTCCATCATTTCTGGGATAGTCGCGCCTTCGCGCCGTGTCAGAAGCGTGAGCACGTGATCATGCTTTGTGACGCGCGCCGTGTGCGAGCCGTCGCCGACATCGGCTTTATTTGCGGTCGGTGCTGCTGGTGGCTGCTTGGCGGCCGGCTTTGCTTTGGCGGCTTTATTCCGCGATTCGGCTTTCCTAGTCTGCGTGGGGGAGTTGGTTTCAACTGACATCATGTTTGGCTCCTAGGTTTAGGGACGCGCCCCATCGGCGCTCCCACCACCCGAAGCCCCGCGTTCCGCGAGGTGAGCCAAGAAAAAACAGCACTAGCCAAAGATCGGTGCCTGTCACACTACCAATGCGTCCTTTGCGGCAGAAGTCGAGGCCCGATTTCGCTGCAAATGCGTGAATTCGGACGCTCAGTTAAAAATTAGGATGCACGGTTACGGGCGACAAGCGGACTTCAAACGGCTGGATGCGAAGCGGCGCTTTTGATCCTATGAGAACATTTCGTCGCCAGCGAGCTTGCTGACTGACTCGACGATCAGGGCATGCGCCACACACGCGGAAAGCCCTATCACCTTTAACAACTATTTCGCTGGCGACGGCTCCGCCACGCTCGGGTCCGCGACGCCCGGGCTCTGCGCGAGAAGCCAGTGGGCCGCGGCCAGGGCGGAAACAGCGCCAAGAAGCTGCGCAGCTATGAACGGCGCGACATCGGCGTGTCTGATGCCCGCAAAGGTATCGGAGAACGCCCGCGCAAAGGTGACGGCAGGGTTTGCGAAGGATGTCGATGCCGTAAACCAGTAGGCCGCTGTGATGTAGAGCCCGACGGACACTGGAATTGTAGACGGCTTCGCCCGCAACGTCGCGAGAATCGTCAGCACGAGGCCGAACGTCGCCAGCCACTCCGCGAACCATTGGCTGCTTCCGCTTCTCACCTTCTGAGACAATTGCAGAACTGGAAGATCGAACATCAGGTGGGCGGCGAACACGCCAATGACGGCGCCCGCTATTTGCGCGATCAGATAGAGGAGGCCGAGGCGTGCGGAGATTTCGCCGCGAAGCCAGAATACGCCAGTCACCGCGGGATTGAAGTGCGCGCCGGAGATCGGTCCGAGCATGGTGATGAGGACGACGAGTATCGCTCCGGTCGGAAGCGTATTTCCGAGCAAGGCGAGTGCATCGTTGCCGCCTGCCAATTTCGCGCCCATGATGCCGGAGCCGATCACAGTTGCGAGCAAGAATGCGCTACCGAGAAACTCGGCTCCTACACGCTGCGTATCGGAATATTGTGCCATTTTCTCTAACCCCAATTTTTGTTTGTCTTTGCCTAGCTGACATCTGCAGTCTTGCGAACAGCGATAATCGGGAAAGCAAGGCAGAAACTCTGAATTAGCCGCGCGCTCTATGAAATCATCTCTAAGCGCCGTTTTCGGGATGCGGTGCGAGCAGAAGATCCCATTTCGGAAACCGCCGCATCGATTCAACGTCATCGATGTCGTCCAATGGTGGGAGCCTCCCGACCGAGTGGTCCCTCAAGTTCGCCAAGGTATCTTCGAGCGCGTGCGACGTCGACCATCTGACGGATCGAAACGGATCAATGAGACGCGGACGACGACGAAGTCCAATGGCCCAATATCCGCCGTCTGCGGACGGACCAACGACGGCTTCGCGGCCGCCGAGCAAATGGAAAGCCTCGGCGACGAGGTCCTTGGTGATGCCCGGAACGTCGCTGCCGATGATGAGCACCGGCCCGGGCGGAAGTCCGGCGGTGATGCGCGTCAGGCGTTGTCCCAAATCACCCTTGCCCTGCGGAACGACGCTCGCACTGACCGGCCAAGGTCCGGAACGGTCCGGCGTGACGGCAAGCCAAATTCGCCACCTCCGGTCGCCGCCAAGCCGGCGCAGGGTGTGTGAAAGACTGACTCGCTGAAAGCGTAACGCAGTCGTGTTTCCGACGCCTCGGGCAAGGCGGCGCTTCCCGGTACCGAAGCTCGGGTATCGCGTGAACAGAACAAGATGGCGTTGCAACGGCATCTTCAATGATAAACGCGAGAGATGAGACGCGCCGGCACGCCAGCGAAATAAAGCGCCAAGCAAAAAATGTTCTGTGCGCTGCGCAACAACCATCCCCGTTCCAGCCACCGCTTTGATGAGGTTCGCGCCGCGATCGGCAAAACGACCAAGCGCCGCCGTCCAATGCGCAGCACGAGATCGACATCCTCCATGATCGGAATCGGGCGAAAGCCTCCGATACTGTGGTAGAAATCGCGATGGATCAGCAAACCTTGATCGCCATAGGGGAGACCGAGGCGGCGCACGCGCCAGTCGACCATTGCCTCCAGGCGACGCGCTTCAGCGGACTGATGATCCAACTCGAAGCGAAAGACCGCGGCTCTCTCAGCGTTCGAGGCATTTTCGATAAACGAAGAAACCGTAGTCTTCCAGCTCGGCTCGAGGCAGGTATCCGCATGCAGGAAGAGAAGCCATTCGCCACGCGCATTCGCAGCCCCCGCCGCGAGTTGGCTACCGCGCCCCTTCTGCGCGTGAAGCACGCGAACGCCGCGGCGCGCCGCTATAGGAATAGTGTCGTCACGCGAACCACCGTCGACGACCAGAACATCGCACGCGTCGCCAAGCGAAAGCAAAGTGGCCGCCAGGGTCGCGCTCGCATCGAGTGCCGGTATGACGATCGATAGCTTCAATTCTGTTGTCTCGTCTTCGATTTCAGCAGGATTGGGAGCAACGACAACAAGCCAAGAACGACCAACCCGGCGAGCAGTGTCGGGCTCAGGACGTCTTTCAACTGCACTTCCCGGCCCGCGTCAAATACTGTTCCGAGACTTGCCCCAAAAGCCGAATACACGAACGTGCCAGGAATAATCCCGATGGCGGTGGCGATGACGAACGGCAAAAGGCGCATTCCGACAATCGCGGGCACGAGATTGACGACCCAAAACGGAAACGCGGGCACCAAACGAAGGAAAAGCAGATAGTTGAATGAATTCCGGCTGAATCCCTCGGACAACCGCGCAAGAAAAGGACCTGCGCGGACACGCAAGACATCTCCGGCGGCAGATCGTGCGATCACAAACAGGATCGTCGCGCCGGCCGTTGCGCCGATGACGGTCAAGAACGCTCCCAAGGTCGCGCCGAAAAGCAGGCCGCCTGTGAGAGATAGAATGGTCGCGCCAGGAAACGACAGCGCTACGGCGACGGTGTAGATCAGAACGTAAAACAGGCTCGATAGAATCGAATGATTTTGAACCAGCTCGGTCAGAGCCGCTCTATTGTCGCGCAAGGCATCGAGGGTGACATATCGATCTAGCCTGAGCGCGAACGCCGCGATCAACAGTGCAACGAGCACGACGAGAGGCAAAAGGCGCTTCAAGTTCATCCAAACACTCCGAGGAAGCGGACCAGTCGCCGGATCCGAGGCGAAAACAGCGTGGGCGTGAAGTAACTACCCGCCGCACGCTTGGTGATTTCACTCAAGGTCGGATAAGGCACTGTCAGTCCAGCCAAGACACCGATTTTATGTCCTTGAGAAATTGCGATAGCCCATGGCAGAAGCAGCTCGCCTGCCTGCGGACCGACGATCGTCGCCCCGAGGATTTTGCCTCTCTTGGTCACGACAGCCTTCAGGAACCCGGTGACGGTTCCCTCGGTTTGAGCGCGATCGTTCTGCGCGAACTCCGCCCGCAAAATGCGGATGGACTCGCCGTGCAGCTTTGTTGCAGAACTCTCTGTCAGCCCGACCTGAGCCAGCTCGGGGTCGGTATAGGTAACCCACGGGAGATCGCTCTCGGTGCGCTTGGCGGGCAGACGGAACAGCGCGTTTTTCAGAACGATGGATACGTGATAACCGGCGACATGGGTGAGCTGCTGGCCGCCGATGACGTCGCCCGCTGCGAAAATTCGCTTGTTCGTGGTGCGAAGCCGCGCATCGACTTCGACGCGTTTTTCATCATGCGCGACCCCAGCCGCTTCCAGGCCGAGATTTGCAACGTTCGGGCGTCGGCCTGCGGCAAGAAGCACGTGAGATCCGCGAAGCGTTCGTTCGCGGCCGCCCTCTCGGATGGTGACGATGATCTCCGAACCGGATGATGTGACCTTCTGGATTTCGACAGCTTCGATAATCTCCACGCCCTCAGACACAAGTCTTTGGCGAACGACCTCGACCGCCTCCGGATCGTCTTTCGGAAGGAGACGAGCCGCATCCAACAACGTAACGCGCGCGCCGAGCCTGCGGTGCGCCTGCGCCATCTCCGCGCCCATCGGCCCCGCACCGATGACGATCAGGTGATCGGGCAGCACGGTATTTTCGAAGATGGTTTCGTTAGTGAAGTACGGTGTGTTGGCGAGACCTTCGATGGGTGGTACGTAGGGATGGCTACCGGTCGCGATAACGAAGCGGCGGGCGCGAATGAGCAGATCGCCCGCGACGACGGTTTCCCGATCAATGAACCGCGCGGGCGCCTCGATGACTCTGCAGCCGAGCCCCGTAAATCGTTCGACCGAGTCGTGCGGCGCGATTGTTTCGATTACGCCGTGTACGTAACGCTGCGTTTGGGCGAAATCGATGCGCGGCTCTTGTGAGGCTATTCCGGCTTTCACGCTGTTCCGCATGACGTGCGCAACTTTCGCTGCGGCCAGCAGAGACTTGGACGGAACGCATCCCGTGTTGAGGCAGTCGCCGCCCATGCGGTGGGCTTCGATGATCACCGTCCGTGCGCCCATTTGCGCTGCGCCGGCTGCGATGGAGAGCCCGGCCGATCCGGCTCCGATGATGCACAGATCGGCTTTGATACGCTCAGCCATCCGCGCGTCTCGACGGATTAGCCGGCGTGAAGACGAGATCGTTCGGGCGCTGTTCGTCTCCCGCGGAGGGCTCGATGCGGAAGAGCGAGATGAACTTCCGGTCGATATAATCCTTCCAACGCCAAAGCGCGTGCCCCAGCAGGTTGCCGTAAGCCGCCCAGCGTCCGCGCGAAGCAATCGCGTTCCGGCCGCCCACGGCCAGCAAAACGAGAAAATGTTTCTGAGGTTCGAAGCGCGTCAAGGCATCCGTATTGCCAGCGAGGGCTGCCCTGACGTTATGGATCAACGTCGGCCCCATTCGCACCGCGTAGACGCCGGCTTTGGGAAGTGGATCCGACCATTCGGAGCAATCACCGACGGCGAACACGTTCGGATGGGACGCCGACCGCAAATACGAGTCCACGCGGATAAAACCGCGATCGCTGACGGCGAGGCCGCTCTTGTGCTGCCAAGCATGCGCCTCGGCGCCGGTCGCCCACAAAATGATGTCGCTGGACTTCGCGAAGGCATCAGAGAATTCCGTCGCAAGATGAATGTCGACGCCGTTGCGCTCGAGGACGCGACGTGCGCTCGCGATGGCTCGCGGCGCTAGCCCCGGCAACAGCGTTGCGCCACGGGTCACCAATTGACCTCGAATTGCGCGCCCGGGCTGGCTCGCGCGCAACCGCCAAAGACACGACAGCAGAGCTTCGACGCCCGCCGCGCCTCCCCCGACGGCTGTTACCGTCAACGGCGTCGTCGCGGCGTCACGTTCGACAGAGGCGAGCAATCTCTCCCACTCTGCGCGCAGACGTCCAAGCGGCCGGAGAGGTAACAGGAGAGCTCCGGAGACGGTCGGAGGATTGAGCGTCGACCCGACGTTGATGCTCAATACATCGTACTCGAGCTCTTTGCCGCTGGCCAAGCGAACGACGCGACGGTCTGGATCGAGCGAGGTTAGCTCATCGACGAGCAGCGTAGCGCCGGCCGCCCGCGCCAAAGCAAAAAAATCGATGCAGATTTCTTCGAACGCGTAGACGCCGCAAAGCCAGCCTGGAACCATGCCTGAATAGGGCGCCCGCGTCGAAGGGCCGACGACGACGATTTCGGCTCCGGGTTGAGGTTCTTCCAGCCAGGCGCGCAGCACCTGGGCGTTGGTGTGTCCCGCGCCGATAAGTAGTAGCTTCTTCTTCATTTCAGGTTCTTCGAGGTACGCTCTGCCGGTGGAGCCGAAACTCTTGCCGGCGACGGAAGAATTTGACCGTTGCTTTTTGCTCGATAGGGCTCAACAGCAAGCACCGGAAGTTGAGCCAGCCGCACTTCCATCTTGGAACGGGATTGACGTTCCGCAGCCGGCAAACACGCCGTAGTGCGTCGAGAAATCTCCGTGGAACGAGAAGTACGGCTCGAATCTGCTTTGCTTCAGAATGTTCCAGGTGTTGCCGCAAACGGGGAAGTAACGACCTTTGTCGATGATGTGGTGGCCGTCCAATGTCAGGGCATGTTCCGCCTCGGGCACTCCACCTTTGTAGACGACGGCCTGGCCGTAATCCTCGCAGACCGGCTCCAATCCCGAGATTTTGAATAGCCGGTAGGTGGCCGAAAAGAACTGTGCGGATCCAACTTTCTTGTGGACGTAGGGATCATCGATTTCGATTTTGCGGCTTGTCGCGAGGCGAGGATCGCCGAATCCGGCTTCCTTCGCGAGCGCCAGGAAATCACCCCAATACAGCGCACCACCCAGGCATTCGCCGTACACGACGGAGTCGTCTCGCACATCCGACGGCAAGCGGCGATCGGCGTAGACGTCGGCAAAATGGAATTCGCCGCCCGGCTTCAGAAGATCAAAGACGCCTTTGAGAACCGCCGGCTTGTCGATCGAAAGATTGACAACGCAATTGGATACGATGACGTCGAAGCTTCCGGGCTCGAGCCCGAGACTCGGGAGCGCTTCGATGAAGCCTTGCAGGAAGCGGACATTCGGCTTGTCATGCCCGAACTTTTGCATGTGCCAGTCGATATGTTCGCGTGCCGTAAACAACTGCTCCGGCGTCATGTCCACGCCCACGACTTCGCCCTTCGGGCCGACGAGCTGCGCCAGGGCGTAAACATCGCGACCCGACCCACATCCGAGATCGAGCACACGTTTGCCTTCGAGAAGTTCCGGCACGACCAAGCCGCAGCCGTAGTATTTCGCGATGACCTCTTCGTGGACGTTTTTCAGAAGCTCCTTGACCCGCTCGGGCATCGAGTCTGGCGTACAGCACGCCTTGGTCTTGAGATCGTCCGACGTCTTGAGGATTTTGCCGTAGTATTCCTTGACAAGGTCGATGTGCATTGGAGGTCTCCGAAGAAAATGTTCCAGGTCTCGCGGTGCGCGGCGCTGCTCAAAAGGCGCGGTGCTCGGGCTTCAAATAGCGGCCCCAATGGCTATCATATGGGTGGACGGCCTTTGTTGCGCCTACGCTCGATTCCAGGGGTTGCTCTGCATTTGCCCAGGCAAAGATTGATCCGGCATAGTTGACGACGTTTGTGCGTCCCGCCGCCTGAAGACGCTCCGCCAATTCCGACGAGCGCCATCCCACCGAACAGTAAACGACGACAGGCCGATCGGACTTAATCTTCGCCAGGATGTCGGCCTCCGATGTCGCGGGCGGCATATTAATGGCGCCTGGAAGATGACTGACCTTGAACTCTTCAGGTTCGCGGACATCGATAACTTGAACTGCGTCGTTACTCTTCAGAAGCTGCTCGACCGCCTGCGTGTCGATGTGTTTGACGTCGGGGAATTTGCGATGAACGGTGTCGATCATCTCATTCAGGTCGAGCATTCCATTGGCGTGCGTCGATACGAAGCTGACGGCGTAAACCGATGCGGCCCCGATGATCGCTAACGCGACGATTATAATCGGTTTGCGAGCCACTATAGGGATCTCCATAGAGAAGTGGTTGATTGGTTCGAGGTGCGCGGCCAAAGGGCGTGATAGGCGATCGTGGACAGGATGGTCGTGCCCGCCATGATCACTCCGCGTACCGTTCCGGAAATCTTGGAGCGTCCGTGACGCCGCGATTGATAGGCCACAGGCACCTCCGCGTAGCGCGCCTTGAGCTGCGCTGTGCGAATCTGCATTTCGACGGTCCAGCCGAACCCGCGATCCCTCATATCTATCTCGTCGAGCAGCTTCACACTGACAAGACGCATGGGGCCGAGGTCTTTAAACCGTGCGCGCCAGAGTAGCCAGATGAGCGTCACTGCCAAGCGATTTCCAAAGCGTTGCGGCAACGTCAGTTTTTCTGCTGAATTCGTCGGGCTCAGGCGATCTGCAAGGACGAGGTCCGCTCCATCCCGTGCCGCGGCGATGAAGCGTGGCAGCGCTTCCAGTTCATCGCAGCCGTCCGCGTCGCAGAACAAAACCCAGCAGGCGTGCTCCGGCAGATCTTGCAGCCCACGCCAACACGCCATTCCGTAACCAGCGACCGGCTCGTTGACGACGATGGCCCCCGCATCCAGTGCAACTGCCGCCGTATCGTCCGTCGAGCCATTATTGATCACCCGGATATTGGTGCACCCCAAAGCCTGCAGGCGTCCAAGCACCGAACCGATCGACCCGGCTTCATTGAGAGCGGGTATCAAAACAAAGATATCCTCGACGCTCAATCGGTGGCCGGTCATTGACGTGCAATCCAGTCCGTTCAGTGTACGAATTTGGTGTCCGGCATCGCCGATTGGCGCGTTGATGCCAAAGGAAAAGCTTTGGGGTTCGACGATGCCGGACATCACACTACTCTCTGTGGAAGAGCTGAGTCGGGACGGTCAGGTTCAACTGCCACGTCGAACGATCGGCGGTATTGCGGCCGTCAAACACGTCCGTATAGGACGCATAAATGACCGTACCTCCATCGGTCACGTAACCTGCGCCCAACTGCCAGCTCTGCCAGTTTTCTTTGCGGCCCACTGCGTTCAGCATACGGTTGTAATCGCGGCTGTCCGGCGGACCTACGAGGTTAGCGGGCAGGTTATCGGGATTGGAAGGAAATGGACCTTCGCCCGTATCCCAACCGCTCTGGCTGTGCTGGAACTGATAGCTAGCCGAGGCGAAGTAGGACTTGATGAACTTGTAGACGCCAACGCTGCCATTGATGTTGTTGGGAACAACATCTTTGGGGCCTTTGAGATACTGATATTCGAGACCGGCGTTGATGCCGAAATCGATCTGCTTGAAATAACGCCCCAGCGCGATGCCGGTTTTAAAGCCATTCGCGCCGTTTCCGAGCGCCTGCGGCGTCGGCTCATAATCGCCCTTGATGATCGCAGCGCCATAAACCGCGATTGTGGGCAAGCTATCCCAGCGCTCGGAGTCTTCTTTAACGGCACGGTAGCGAAGACCGACAGTTGAGTCGATGAGACCGTCGCGGCTTCCCTGCGGAATAGGATCCTGGCACTGACGTGCTGCCAGCGTGTTGGCCGGCTGGTTCCAACAGCCTTTCGGATTGGCCCTGTTCGGATCTTTGGAAAGACCACCGGTAAGCGTGCCATAACCGATGCTCGCATCGAGCGACAAGTCATCGGTAATGCCGTAGGAAAAACTCAGGAGATATTCCTGGATCGTTACCGTTCGTGCGTTCTCGCCGAAGGTCTTGCCCTGCCAAGCGCTATTGTAGTCCTGATAGACGGTGCCGAAAGATGTATCGAGTCGCCCCTTATCCGGCGTATACGCTGACTGTTGCGCCATGGCCCCCGTCGCACCAATGGCAAAAAAAGCAGTGACACAGGCAATAGCCCGCACCAGCCGCGACGCCGAACGGCGCGCGGTTCCAAAAAACTTCGTCATGTTTTTGTTAAACCCCCTTAACGCAAGTTACATCTGATGCCCCTCACCCCACGGAACGAGCATCGCTGCTTCCCACTACGAGATCCGACTCATTGCCCCCGGCACGCCAATCTCGCTGGACTTCTTCTTCGTCTTTTTTTCCTGAGTGCCCTTCTTGGACGAACCTTGAGAAGGCTTCGCTTCTTTTTTGGTCGAAGGCGGCGTGAAACCCGAGGCTCCGCCATAACTGCCGGATGCATTGGCTGCATCCGTCACCACAAACCCTGCGAGAACGCAGAACGCCACTTTCATAAATCTGACTTGCATTCTTTTCCCCATTTGGCGAAAGCGTCACCGCGACGAACTCCCACCGGTGCTCGCTATAGGATCGCAGAGTCTGCGGAAAATAATCTTATCGTATATGAATTCTCAGATTAGGCATAAGGCCATGAAAGATCTAGAAAATCATCCGCTCACGCCCTATCGAACGCAGGGATTCTGCGATATCAATCACGTATCTTAGTATATTTTGTTTTCTTCGTTGGGCAGCCGGCATCCGATCGCTACATATGAACATGGGGCGACTTCGCACGGCACGACAATGGGACAATCCGCGAAGGGCGAGCGTCCAATCCTCCTTGACCATCCTCAGCGAGATTTGATGACGATTTTTGCGCTTGAACCGACTGAAGTTGTGCCACAGGCAGCGCCGCACAAGTTCTCCAATCCGCGTGTCACGGTATCCGGAGAGCATCGAGCGCACGTGCCGTTCTCGGGCTACGAGACAGTGTGGTTCAACACCGGCACACTCTGCAACATCGCGTGCAAGAACTGCTATATCGACTCTTCTCCCAAGAACGACCAGCTCGTTCATCTCACGAGATCGGAAGTCGCTTCATTCCTTGAGCAAGCCCGAAGGATCGCGACAAGGCCCATCACGATCGGCTTCACGGGGGGCGAGCCGTTCATGAATCCCGATATCGTGGACATGCTCGACGATAGCCTGTCGCACGATCATTCGGTGCTTGTGCTGACCAACGCGATGCGTCCGATGCAGAGGCATCGCGAGGCATTGTTGGATCTCCAATCGCGCTTTCCCAATAGACTGTCGATACGCGTTTCGCTCGATCACTACGAGCGGCATGGACATGAGGAAATTCGTGGCGCTCGCACCTGGCAGCCTGCGCTAGACGGTCTAGCGTGGCTGGCAAAGCACAAATTCGATGTGTCGATCGCGGGCCGGCTGCTCTGGGCGATCGAAGAGCGTGACATGCGCGACGGTTACCAGCAGCTCTTTTCCCAAATCGGCTTCGACATTGATGCGACGGACAGTAAGCGTCTCATTCTTTTTCCCGAAATGCGGGATGATGACAACACGCCCGAAGTTAGCGAAGGTTGCTGGAAGAAGCTGAACCTCAGCCCTCGCAATATGATGTGCGCCTCATCGCGGATGATCATAAAGCGCAAGGGTTCAGACAAGCCGGCCGTCGTCGCGTGCACCCTGATACCTTATTTGAATGAGTTCGAATTGGGCGGCACGCTGGAGGATGCGACGGCGACCGTCAGCCTCAATCATCCCCATTGCTCACGTTTTTGCGTTCTCGGAAAGGCGTCGTGTCGCGCGGACTGAAGGACTTCCCCGCGCCGCTCGATCGGGGCCGACGCATTCACATCACTTCTCGAAGACTGAAACTATAGCGGGGCGGAGCCATGTTCACGTTGAAAAGCACCGACCTCCGGAATGGCGCTTTTTTCATGACGTTCTTGCGATGGGGATTGCTGTGCATCGCATTCACTTCGGCTGGTCCTCAAGCGAGGGCTGAAGGACCGGCCGATCTTTTTTCTCGCGCCGCCGACAGTTCGCGCGTTGCGGTCGACAACAGCGCTTGGAACGATATTCTCGGAAAATACGTCAAACGGCACGGAAGCACGACCAGCTTCGACTATAAAGCTGTTCTACCAGAAGACCGCCAGCGCTTGAAACGCTACATCTCTCAACTGGAAACCGTCGATCCGGCAACGCTCAATCGCGCGGAGCAATTCGCCCTGCTCGCCAATCTTTATAATTCCAAGACCGTCGATATCATTCTCGATCACTATCCCGTTGCTTCGATCAAAAATATTTCGCTCGGCGGCGGACTTGTGGCGACGTTCACCGGCGGCCCTTGGAAGAAAAAGGTAACGAAACTTCGTGGGGTCGATCTCAGTCTCGATGACATCGAGCACGGCATTCTACGGCCCGTCTTCCATGATCCGCGCGTTCATTATGCGCTCAATTGCGCATCCATCGGATGTCCGAATCTTCAAGCGGAAGGATTTGAGGGCGCCAAGCTCGAGGCGCAGCTTGATGCAGCCGCGCGCGAATTCATCAACGATGCGCACGGCGTCGACGCTTCGGAGCAAGCCCTGCGCGTCTCGGAAATCTACAGGTGGTTCAAAGAAGACTTTGGTGGGAATGATAATGGCGTCATTACGCATCTGCGCACCTATGCGTCCGAACCGCTTGCAAAGCGTTTGAGCCGGTCCAAAAGCATCGATGGGTTTTTCTACGATTGGAAACTCAATGATGTAGCCCGGTGATTGGCTTAAAGCCATGAAGCTTTTTGCCATTTATCGCGACGCTATCGCCTTAGCACTTATACTGACCGCATTTGCGATGCTCGCGGTGTTGGCGCAGTCACCTCCCGTGCACGCGTCGTTTTTCGTCCTATCGCTTGGTTCAGCGTGGCTTGCCTATGCTCTCTTCTTTGCCAATGGAGACATCTCGCAGTCGTCTCTGGGATGGGCAACCGTGTGCGCCATCGCGCTTCGTATTACCGGGATCTGGAGCCACCCGGTCTACGAGGACGACTGGGCCCGGTATCTCTGGGACGGCTTTAGGTTCCTTGAGGACGGTACTCCCTACGGAGCCCCTCCGCTCTCCTACTCCGACGAAGAGAGCGTTCCGGCTGCTTGGCGCGGAATTCTGGAGCAAATCAACAACCCCGCGATTCCGACGATTTATGCGCCGACGCTTCAGTACGTCTTTGCGGTTTCGTCGTGGATTGCCCCGGCGAGTTTAACCGCGCTCAAGATTCTGTTCGTCCTATTCGATATCGGCGTTTGGGCGCTCGTTGCACGGCTCGGCGGTTATCGCGCGGGGCTACGATACGCTCTTTGTCCGCTCGTCATCTTCGAGATATCGTTCAACGCACATGCCGACGTGGTTGGCGCCTTTCTTACAGTAACGAGTTTTGCGCTGGTCAGAAAGGGACGATCGATAGGAAGCGGTCTGATCTTCGGTCTCGCACTGGCCTGCAAACCCTTCGCGATTGTCGTTGCTCCAAGTTTTGTGCGCGAACGATGGGGCCTGATTGGCCTCGGCGCCGCAATCGCGCTCGCCGCTCTCTATGCGCCTTTCTTCCTGAACGGCGCGACAGAGCGCGACGGGCTGCAACATTTCGCGCAGTGGTTTGAATTCAATTCGATTGGTTTTGCGGCCCTGAAGTATGTGGTCGATGATCCTGTTGCGCGCGTTTTGGGCCTCGCGTTCGGCGGGGCGCTCAGCGGCGCACTTATCCTCCGTTGGCTGTTTCGCGAACGCGGTACTTTCCTGCCTGCAGACACTTGGCTCATCTCGCTTCTGTTTTTCGCGCCGGTCATTAATCCTTGGTATCTTCTTTGGGCAGTGCCTTGGGCGAGCCTGCGTCCCAACCCGGTTTCCTGGTCCGTCCTGCCGGCGATCTCGCTCGCCTATCTCACGGTCGGTGTGCTTGGTCTCGCCGATCCCGGCGTTTATGACCATCCGGCGTGGGTTCGTCCTCTTGAGCTTTTCACGGCCATTTGCATTTATCTCGGGATTGTGTGGTTTGCGCCTTGTTCCCAGTCATCTGTCCGGTGGGTCCTGACGGGGGACAGATGACCCAACGTTTTCGTCAGTTGCTCCAAGCGTTATCCTTGAAGCGGATTCATCACAGCATTCTGCGCTTGTAGATGCGATGTCCGGAAGGTCATTTCATGGTCCCGGGTCCACTTGGCGCGGGCAAATAGCAAACCATAGCAATATAATTGCCGCTGCTCTGGACGCGAGCAAGCGCGCCCTTTTCATGGCGAAAAAAAAGCTGCGCTAAACGCGGTTGCCAGTCGTCTCAGGGAACGCGGTCTCAGGCCATTCCTTTTCGAACTTCATTCGGACGAGACTAGAAAATCCGAGTCATCACTTCTCCTGATGAACGCCTCGCGCTTGAACGTCTTCCATCCCCTGCGGAGCCCGAATGCAAGATCGCGCAAAGGCGCGTTCTGCGCACGATACGCTAGCACGGTACACGTCTCTCGCGGGGCACCCGGTAGGGAGACTTGGACGCCAGCTGCAGCAATTGATGTGGTTCGCAAATAGGTATGCAAGCAAGCTGGGACGAACTATTGCCGACAGGCCTTGAAAAAGGGCGCATTGCCCGGGCGAAATAGATCGACCAGGATTCGCTTGATTGCTGCAGATCAGCAATAGACACATTAATGACTCTTCCCACCATAGCTGGCTATGTCCTCTGATCCGATTTTGCGACAGAGCTTTTGCTTCGCTTGACGCGTTCGCGGATCGATTGGAAGAGCACATAAAGCATCGGAATTAAAAAGATCCCGATGAGGCTCGCTCCGAGCATGCCTGCAAACACCGGCGTGCCGACATCGCGGCGGCTGATCATGGCGGCGCCGGTTGCGATGACGAGTGGATAAAGTCCCAGAATGAAGGCAATCGAGGTCATTATCACCGCGCGAAAGCGCATCTGGGCGCCGAGCACGGCCGCGTCTTGGATGGAATCGCCATGCTCACGTCGTTCCTTGGCGAACTCGACAATAAGAATGCCGTTTTTCGCAGCAAGCGCGATCAGAACGACAAGGCCAATCTGGGCGTAGACATCGAGCGACAGCCCCGCAATCTTGATGCCGAGAAATGCGCCGAGCACGCCGACCGTGACTGACAGCAGTACAGGAACTGGAATCATCCAGCTTTCATAAAGTGCCACAAGAAAGAGAAACGCGAAGAGCACTGCGAGAGCGAGAACGACGCCGGTCTGGCCCTGCGCCTCATGTTCCTGATAAGCCGTGCCAGTCCATTCGAAGCTGTACCCCGGCGGAAGCGTCTTCGCCGATACGTCTGTCATTGCTTCGAGTGACGTACCCGACGCTACGCCCGGAGCCGGAGACCCATTGATGGTCGTCGAGCGGTAGTTATTGTAACGACCGATCGTTTGCGGTCCAAGAACCGTCGAGACGTTTGCGACGGAGCGCAGAGGCACCATTTGACCGGTTTTATTGCGGACGAAGATCTTCCAGATGGCGCCGATGTTGCCGCGATCCGCAGCCTCGCCCTGGAGGTTAACCTGCCAGACGCGGCCAAAGAGGTTAAAGTCGTTGACGTAGGTACCGCCCAATGTCGATTGCAGCGCCGCGAATATATCACTGATCGCCAAGCCCAACGCCTGTGCCTTGTCGCGATCGATGTTCAAGTAGATCGAAGGATTGGATGCGGTGAACGTCGAGAAAACACTTTGCAAACGGGGATTCTGGTTCGCCGCCGCAATCAGCCCCTGCATAACGCTACTCATGCTTGCTGAATCCGCGCCTTCGAGATTTTCGAGCTGATATTCAAAGCCCCCGCTCGTCGACAGACCGATAATGGGCGGTACGTTGAAGGCGAAGATCTGCGCGGTACTGATCTGCTGCGCTGCCATCGTTATTTCGCCAATCAGCGATTGCGCGGAATCTTTAGCCGTCTTGCGATCGGCGAAAGGTTGCAGTCGTGCAACCATGAAAGCGGCATTTGGCTGCGCACCGCTGTCGAGCAGAGAAAAGCCGACGATCGCTAAACTGTCCTTGATCTGCGGATAGCGTTTCAAGATCGCCTCTGTCTGTTCAACCACTTCGGTCGTCCGATTGACAGAGGCGCCGTCGGGGAGCTGGATCATGATGAAGAATGCGCCCTGGTCTTCCTCGGGAACGAAGCCGGTCGGCGTCACTTTCGCCATGAAGAATATTGCGGCAGCCGCAGCAGCGACGGCGGCAACGCTCAAAACTGAAACACGTACCAGGCGCCGGACGATCTCCGTGTATCCGTCGCGAACATGATCGATGCCGCGAAGCACGTAGGCCATCGGCCCGCGCTTCTCGGATCGGCGCAGAAAAACTGCGCAAAGCGCTGGCGAAAGCGTCAAGGCATTCAGTGCGGACAGGATCATCGCCGCCGAGATCGTGACCGCAAACTGCCTGAAGAGTTCGCCCGTCAAACCTGGGATGAACGCGATTGGAACAAATACCGACAGAAGAACGAGTGTGATCGCGATGACCGGAGCCGTGATCTGGGTCATTGCCTTTTTGGTGGCCTGCGCCGGCGAGAGCTCGGGCTCCTCCTCCATCACGCGCTCGACATTTTCAACGACGACGATGGCATCGTCGACGACGATGCCGATAGCAAGCACCATGGCTAGAAGAGAAACGGTATTGGCTGAATAGCCAAGAGCCAACATGACGGCGAACGCACCGATAAGACTGACGGGCACCGCAATCGCGGGAATGATTGTTGCGCGCGCGCTTCCGAGGAACAGGAAGACAACGAGAATAACGAGCACGAAAGCTTCGCCGATCGTGCGTATGACTTCCTGAATCGTATCGCTTACGAACTCGGAGGTATCGTAGACGACGCGGGATTTCAGCCCTTCAGGAAAGCTCTTTTGCATATCCGCCAAGGCCGCCGTAACACGGGACGCGGTTTGGACAGCATTTGCACCTGGGGACAGATAGATCGCGATAGCCACGGCAGGCTTGCCATTCAACCGCGCGCCGACGTCGAGGTTCTGCGCGCCCAGCTCCGTCCGCGCGACATCGCGCACGCGCAAAACGGAGCCATCGGGATTTGCGCGCACCACAATATTGCCGAATTGCTCAGCGGTCTCGAGACGGCCCTGTGTCTGCACGTTTATCTGGAACTGCTGATCGCTCGATGCCGGTTGGGCACCAACGCGTCCAACGGGCGCCTGCACGTTTTGCGCGTCTATCGCTGCGACGATGTCGGACGGCTGGAGTCCGAGGTTTGTCAGACGCTGCGTGTCAAACCAGATGCGCATGGAGTAATTCTGTGTGCTGAACAGGTTCGCCTGTCCGACACCTGGAATGCGTTTCAGCCGGTCGAGAACATTGATGGTCGCGTAGTTGGTAATAAACAGCGGATCTTGTTTGCCACTCTCCGAGTAAAGGAAGAGAAACTGAAGAATGGCCGATGATTGCTTCTGGGCGGTAATGCCCTGCTTCTGGACCTCTTGGGGCAAACGCGAAAGCGCAGCCTGCACCCGGTTGTTGACGTTGACGGTATCGATGTCCGGATCGGTTCCAAGCGCGAACGAGACGGTCAGGCTATAGCTGCCGTCGTTGCCGCTGTTCGACTTCATGTAGAGCATCTTGTCGACGCCGACGATCTGCGATTCAAGCGGCTGAGCCACAGATGTTTCAACGACACTTGCCGACGCGCCGGGATAGGTCGTCGAGACCTGGACCTGTGGTGGTACGAGGTTCGGAAATTGCTCGACGGGAATGCGCGAGATGGCAAGCGCGCCCGCGATCGTTGTGACAATGGCAATGACGATCGCCAGGCGGGGTCGGTCGACGAAAATCGCTGAGAACATGGCTTATTGACCGTTGGCTTTGCTGGGATCTGCTCCCGCGGGCTGCGGAGCGACTTTGATGTTAGGGCGGACGCGCTGGATGCCTTCCGTGATGATCTTCTCGCCTTCGCTCAAGCCCGCAGAAACCATCGCGACCGCCGCCGTCGACTGTCCGAGTTGAATCCGGCGTTGCGTCACGACGTCGTCGGAGCCGACGACATAGACGTAGTCGCCTTGCTGATCCGAGAGGACGGCCGACCGTGGCACCGCGAGGGCGACGACAGGTTCTACGCCTTCGACAAGCGCAGTGACGAACTCTCCGTCGATGAGGGGGCGGACCGCCACGTCTCCATTTTGAGATACCTTCCTCAGCGGATTAGGGATGGTGCCTCTGACGACAACGGTATCAGTGTTGGTCGCGACAGAAGGATCGACATAGTCGAGCTTGCCTCGCTCGGCATAAAGCGTTCCATCTGGCAGTCGCACGCGAAGGACGACGGCGTTGAAGCCTCCCTTCGGCGCGTACATCCGCCCCAGTTCCAGAAGAGTGGGCGACGGCACCGGAAACGTGACGTACATTGGGTCCTGACTAACGATCGTCGTCAGCGTTCCCGAGTTGGGACCAACGATGTTGCCAACGGTAACGGCAATCCGCCCGACTTTACCGTCGATCGGCGAAGTGATGATCGTATAGCCCAGGTTGATTTCTGCAGTTTTTTGTTGCGCCTGGGCGCCCAAAAGCTGAGCTTCGTAGGCTTGCTGCTGCGCGAGGGCGCTATCGACGCTTGATTGCTGGCCAGCGGGACCGGAAAGAAGTGTTTTATAGCGCTCGGTGGTCAGGGTCGCGTTGCGGAGCAGGGCGCGGAATTGATCGACGGATGCCTTGGCACTTTCGACCGCCGCCTCATAAGGCGGCCTCTCGAGTTGGTAGAGGACGTCACCCTTCTTGACCTCAGTACCCTCTTTGAACGGCGCTTCCTCAAGTTGCGCCGAGACACGCGCGATAACGTTCACCTTATTGATGGCTTCGACACGCCCGATGAATTCCTGGACCTGCATGACGGGCTTTTTTTCCGCAACCGTGTAGCCGACGACGGGAGGCCCTCCCGGGACCTGGGCAAGGACAGGCGAAGCAAGAAGAAGGACAATGCTTCCCACTCCAAGTTGCCGGGCAAATCGCAAGGCGGTCACTGACGTCATTCATCGTCCTCAATTGTTTGCTGACACAGCCAAATCAGAAGCTTTCGTCTGGCGGGAGCTGGTTTGTCCCTCAAGACCTGGCGGGGCTTTCATCCACCTGTAGCCAAGGTGGCCAGCGCGATAGCCGGTATCGTAGAGCGCGCGCATGTACTTTTGATCGAAGGGCTCGGGACTTTTCATCTTGAAGTCCGCGGGAATGGCAGCGAGGTTGAAGTCCATATGATCGCGCTCGGCCGTCGCATAGATGCGGTAGAGGTCTCCTAGACCTTCGTTCTTGATAAGCGTGGAGATCGAGCGCCCGGTAATCGACAGCGTATTCGCTTCAACCGGTTGCCATTCGGGGCTTATCTTGCCATTTCGAATAATGAAAACCCGCCTGATCGGTGGCTTCGCACTCAGACCTGCGCCCTTGAGCGACAAGGACGGCGGCACCACGAACACCTGCTGGGTCACGCCACCATCGACATGCATCTCGTCGTAGGTCCTGCCGTCTGCATGGACTTGGATGTGCACAGGGGGAAAGACGCCGGGAATGGAGGCGGAAGCCAATAAGACTTTGCGGAACAAACTAAGTGCTTCCGGGCTATCGCTCATCGCGATACGTCCCATGTCCCAAAGCACCGGACGCTGTGCGTCGAGGTTCGTTGTTCCGACCAGGAGGATGCGCCCTTTAACCCGCTCACCAGCAACCTCGCGCAGAAACTGCCTGTCGACGTATCTGGCGATAAGACGCGCAAGAGGAGCACTATCGGCTAACGCGGGGCCACCACTGAGCCCGGAGACGACGTTCTTCGTGAAGATGTCCTGCTGCGAGTACTTGGTGAAAATCTCTTTGAGCTCTGGGTCCTTCTCTCGCCCGAGAAACACAAATGGTGCGATCAGAGCCCCTGCGCTCACGCCGGTGACGAGATCGAAATCGGGCCTCGTGCCAGCGTCGCTCCAACCGACCAAAATCCCCGCACCGTAAGCACCATCTTCGGCACCGCCCGATATGGCAGCGATACTAATGACAGGGCTTTCGCCGTGGTGCGTTCGCGACTGAACGAGCGCTTGCATTTTAGGCGCCTCGGCGCGCACGAGTTGCCGCAACGAAGCCTCAGAGGCGTCTCCCCAGATGCGAACACCTTCCATTCCGCTCAGCTGCGCTTCGTCAACCAGCGTCTCCGGAACAATGTCGCGAGGGAGCGTCGCCGCGCAGCCCGTGCAGAGAAAAGCAAGGAGCGCCGCAGCCAGAAGCGCCGGGGCGCGCGCTGCGAACCCGCTCAGAACTCCTCTGCTCCCGCCTGCCAGAAACATCGCTCACCCCCGCAATGCTCTTCGAGCCGTCTTTGGAACTCTGGGTGACAGGGCCACATCGCTCGTCCCGTAGGCCTTTAAGAACACGTCGACACCCGCCTTGGCGCGCCGGCGAATCTCTTGGGGGGAGAGTCTGGATTCGACGCCGAAAAGCGCTTTCAGCTCCGTATCTCGGCCGGTAAGCGCCATAAACTGCCCAGCTGCGATGAACGGGTCGGCCAATTCCAGGCTGCCGCTTTGAGCTTGCTCGCGAAGGTATTCCGCAATTGTCTCCTGTGCGCGCAACGCACCCGCCTCGTAAATGGAAGGACCGAAGTCCGGAAAGCGCGTGGTCTCGGTGAGCGCCAAGCGATAGAGGGCAACGAATTTGGGCCGGACCAACAGTTCAAGGGTGTGTTCGGCAAAGGCAATGAGCGTCTCACGAATGCCCGTACGCCGGCTCGCTTTTGCCAACGGCGCCATGAACTCATCCACGAGATTGTCAATGATGGCCCGAAACAGCTCTTCCTTACTCTCAAACTGGTTGTAGATCGTCTGGCGCGAGACGTTGGCCGCCTCGGCAATAACGTCCATGCTGGCGCCATCGTAGCCGCGCGAGACGAAGAGTTCGGCCGCGGCCTCCACGATCGCGTCGCGTTTGCTTGCGTGAACTCTCAGCTTCCTACGCATTTTAAATCACCCCCGCCGCGAGACGCACATTTCTAGACTGGACTGTCAAGTCCATAATTATGGCAAAACGACGAAGCCCTTCATACGCTGATGGCTCAGGTTCGACATTGCGCTGGAAAGTGCAGTGAAGTGCCTAATCGATTCGGAAATGAGGCCCTTAAGTTCAGAGCCTCATTGTCCGTTATTCAAGCGGCGGCTTGCTCAATTGGTGGGAGATGCTTTTCGAGATGCGCCGTGACTTTGATCCTTGAAGCGAGCTCGTCGTTGAATAGCCTAGTATGACTAAGCGTTGAACGACGTCCTGCAAATTAATCCTGTGCCGCGGATTCGGCGACGTTGGCGGCAGCGAATGCATGAGCCCTGCCGGCTATAGCGAAGCCAATCTCGTCGCCCGGCGCAACACTGATGCTGCTTGGCTGACGCAGCACGATGGGCGGGCCGCTATGACCGGTCACTGTCAACGTGACGTTGGAGACGGCGCCCGCGAATTCGACATCTAGAACCTTGCCCCGGGCGCCGCTTGTATCACCGGTGAGTGCGATCTGTTCGGGCCGGAACATAATATCAGCCCAACCGCTCCAGCGGGGCTCATCAATCTCTACGCTTCCGAGGGCACAATTGGCACGTCCATGCGACAGGACGGCCGGTAAAATTATGGCGTCGCCCAGGAACGTTGCGATCATCGCCGTCTTCGGGCGAAAATAGAGTTCTCGCGGCGGACCGGCCTGCAAAATCTTGCCTGAGTCCATGATCGCGACATGGTCGGCAAACGAAAGTGCCTCCGCCTGATCATGCGTCACGAGCAAAGTCGTCACGCCCGCGGATTGGAGGAGGTTGGCGATCGCCATTCGCGTGCTGGAGCGCAGGCCAGTGTCGAGGGCAGAAAACGGCTCATCAAGCAGCATCAGTTTTGGACGCCGGGCGAGTGCACGGGCTAAGGCGACGCGCTGCTGTTGACCGCCGGACAGGGCATCGGGCGTACGAGATAGCATGGAAGGGTTGAGCCCCACCATATCGCTCAGCTCCGCAATGGCTTCAACTTGGCTCCTTGTATGTCCCGGCAAACCGAAGCCGATATTCTCCGCGACAGTGAGGTGGGGAAATAGCGCGCCGTCCTGCATCACCAGCCCGACGTCACGCAGGTGAGGTGGAACGGCGGACGTCCCGTCGACAAGGAGACGCCCATCCAACATAATCCGCCCGGACTGAGGGACGTCGAACCCGGCCAGCATGCGCAGCAGGGTGGTTTTTCCAGAGCCGGACGGCCCGACGATCGCGGTCCGGCCCCCAGCGCCGATGCAGAGCGAAACATCATCGAGCGCCGATACGGATCCATATCGCTTGCTGAGGGCGTCAATCGACAAAAAAGTCATCGGCCGGAGAGCCGGCGTGACTGAGCGTAGAGCAGGCATGTGAGAGGCATCGAGAACAGGATCATGAAGAGAGCGTATGGCGCGGCCGCGGCATAATCAATCTCGCCGCTGTAGGACCAAAAACCCGTCGCCAGAGTGTGGGTGCCGTTCGGCGCTAGCATCTGGGTTGCGGGCAGTTCCGTCATGATACCGAGCGCGACGAGCGCCATGCCGGACGCCGCACCGGGTGCTGCCAGGCGGATGGTCGTCGCCCACAACGCTCTTCTTGGCGACCGCCCAAGGCTCGCCGCCGCCTGTTCCAGCTCGACCGGCGCCTGCGCAATGCTGGTGCGCAGGCTCAACATGGCGCGCGGCAAGTAGAGAAGGACATAAGCAAGCAAGAGGGTAATCAGAGACTGGTAAATCGGCAGGCCGACGGTGATGGTCACCAAAGCAAGAGCGATGACAACACCGGGCAACGCGCCTGCCATGTAGTTGCAGCCTTCGAGAACGCGTTGAAATTTGTTGGGAGCGCGCACCGACAACCAAGCCATAGGAATCGCCGCGATTGTCGTTGCGACTGCGCCAAGCGCTGATAGCAGCAAAGTCTCACCAAGGGCGGGGCCGATTTCTTCGAACCGCCACGCTGCCACGCCCCCGGCGACGAGCCAATGACCGAGCGTCAGAAGCGGCACGCCAAGGCCAGCCGCGACCAACGCGCCACAGAGGAGGAGCGCTGCTGCACGCATTCGTCCGAGGTCGTGGCGAGGAGCACCTCGCGCCGCACCCGGACCCAGGCGCGCGAAGCGTCGGTTTCCGCGTATCCGGCTGTCGAGCGCGAGCAAAACGAGACAGCACACGATGAGGACACCGCCGAGCATATTCGCTGCCGGTCCGTTGTAGGTCGACTTGTATTGGTCGATGATCGCGGTCGTGAATGTATCGAAGCGGATGAATACAAACAGTCCGTATTCGGCGAGGAGATGAAGACCGACGAGCAATCCGCCTCCACCAAGCGCGATACGCAGCTGCGGAAGCACAACGCGCCGAAAAATGCCCGAGCGCGTCTGCCCAAGGGAGGCGGCAATATCTTCAAGCGCCGGATCGAGCCTGCGGAGCGCCGCAGCAATCGGGAGATAGAGAAACGGCGAATAGGCGAGCGTTGAAATCAGCACCGCCGCCGCAAGCCCGTGCATGCTGGGAAAGAGCGTGGTCCATGCGTAGCCGTGCACGAATGCCGGCACGGTGAGCGGCGCGACTGCCAGCCAAGACCAGATACGAGCGCCGGGGAGATTGGTTCTCTCCGTTAGCCATGCGAGGGTGAGCGCCAGGGCGCCGCTGAGCGGCACTGTTAAACTGACCACCAACACTGTGTTGATCAGCAACTCGCCTACACGAGGCCGCACGATTAGGCCGACTGTCGTTGACCACCCGATCTTCGCAGCAATCCAGAGGATGAAGCCGATGGGCACCGCCGCAGCGGCCGACACGAGCACCGCGGCAGCGCTCATCCAGCCGTATCTGGAACGCCGAACCGCAACGAGAGATGTGTCTAGGGACATGAAGTCTGAATCACCGGTCGCGCCGAGCGGCCTTGCATGGCCGAGATATCTTTCTCTAAAGCAGGCCAGCCTCAGTCATCAGGTCGATGACCTCCTTGCTGTTGAGCTTGGAGGGATCGACGGTCGGGGCCGCTAGCTCGTCGAGCGGGACAAGCTTGGGATTAGAGGTTTCTCCGTTGCCGACTGCGTATTCAAACGACGTTCCGGTGCGCAGGATCTCCTGCCCGCCCTTCCCAGTTAGCCATTTGAGAAAAGTCTCGGCCTCTTTCTTATGCTTGCTCGAGGCCAAGATGCCACCGCCCGACAGACTTACAAATGCACCGGGATCCCGATTGCGGAAATAATGGAGTTCCGTGTTTTTACTGTTCTCACCCGTCTTGGCCTGATCGCCGAACCAATAGTAATGATAGATGATCCCACCATCGATCTGACCAGCATTGATAGCTTTCAGCACCGCGCCGTTTCCGCGATAGATAACGGCGTTTGCCTTCATCGCCTTTAGCCAATCCGATGTCGCGGCGCTACCCTTCAGCTCGATCATGGCGCTGACGATCGCTTGGAAGTCAGGACCCGCGGGCGACGCACCCCATCGGCCTTTCCATTCCGGCAGAGCGAGATCCATGATGGATTTTGGCAGCTTGTCGGCGGCAAGCTTGGTCTTGTTATAGGCGAAGACGGTGCTCCGCGCCGCGATCGGTACCCAACGGCCGGATGACGGGCGTATGGCTTCTGGAAGCTGCGACCGGATATCGGAAGACAGCGGCATGAAAAGCTTCGCGTTATCGACCACGACCATTGCCGGCGAATTCTCGGTCAGCAACACGTCCGCCGGCGACTTGTCACCTTCCTGGACGAGCTGGTTGCTGAACTCGTCGTCTTCGCCGTCGCGTTGGATTACCTTGATGCCGGTCGTTTTTGTAAAGGCAGCAATCCAAGCCTTCGTCAGGCTCGAATGCTGAGCGTTATAGACCGTGATCGTCGCATCGGCATTTTGCGCCATCGCCGGAACAAGTGACGCTATCGCGGTGGCTGCGATTGCGACCACGATAGACAGGGGGGACTTCATGCTATCTCTCGCGCAACATTGTTTAAAGCGGAAGCCTATGGGCATCTCTTCCTAGTCTTCCGTTCAGGGACATAGTGAACCTGACTATTAGTGTCAACTTTAGAGCAGTTTTCTGGTGGGATCGCGAGAGAGCTGCGATTGAGGAAAGACGCTTACACCTTATGTGATGCAGTCTCTTTTGCAGTTCATTGCGGAAGCGCGCCGGAGCACGCCTCCGCAATATGATGATTTTAGAAGCGCGATGTTACCGTGGCATAGAAGGCCTGCGGAGAGCCCGGCGTAATGTTGTTGTTGCTGTGGGCGGTCGAGTAATAGTCCGTGTCCAGGACGTTCTCAACGTTTAGCTGCGCCTTCAAGGTTTCGTTTATGTCCCAGAACAATGCTGCATCGAGACGGGCATAACCCGGCAATGTGACCGCGTTGTCGACACTCGCGAACATGCTGGAGCGGCTGATGACACCAAGACCCGCCGCCCAGGATGGTAGAAAGCGATACTTGTTCCAGAGCGAGAAGGTATGGTGAGGAACGAGTGCGACTTCCTTGCCCGTCGTGTCGAGAGCCAGCGCACCATTAGTGAAGGTTTGCGTTCCCCTCATAACCTCGGAGACTTGGTAGCCGTAACCAGCAACAACCTCCCATTTGTCGGTGATATAGCCTGTCAGCGCGAGTTCTGCGCCTTGTGTTCGGGTCTTGCCTACCTGCACAGAAGTTGTTGCATCGATTGCGACCAACTGATTCATGCGATCAAGCTGGAAGAGCGCCCCCGTAAAGAACAGATCCTTTGCAACTTCCCACTTAAAGCCGACCTCCTTATTGACGAACTCCTCGGGTACTAGGTTCGCGCTTCCCGTGACGCCGCCCGAAAGGCTAGCAAATTGATCGCCCGACGAGGGCAAAAATGAGCGCGAATAGCTCAGATAGAGGGACATATTATCTGCGGGCTTAAACACTATACCCGCCCGTGGAGACCACACGTCGTCAACGCGATCAAAGGATGTTGTCCCAGCATTCGACGGCGTGCCGCCGGTGGGGCAGCGGTTGGACATGCCATTGGGTGTTTGGCATTTATAGTCCAGGTCAAAATGATCGAAGCGGACGCCGCCGATGAGATCGATGTATCGGCCGATTGCGATTTGATCTTGAATATAGACGCCCGCGAGCGTCAGGCCTGAGTGCTGAAATGGGCCGGCATCGAGTTTCCAATCAGGCCCATCGAACGTGACGGGATTGGAGAAAGGGACGTTGCGTTCTGAGTTCGGAAAGCTTGGGCTACTATAGTTGCCCGAGTTCGGATAACGCTGGTTTTCGGTGGACTGATAACCGACCTCGGTACCGACGAGGAGCGTATGGCGCATCCAGTCCGTCGTATTAAATTTCGCTGTCACGTCGGTCTGATTGAAGATGCTTTCACGCTGCGTGAGCTGGTTATAAGCCCCGAGCTGAATGAATTTTGAGGTCGGGAAGGTGGAACCCCCAATGCTGCCAGGTTGGTTCAGAGCGGAATTCGCGTAGACATTTTGATAAAACTTATCGTAGTGGCCATACTGCGTGTGGTTCTTAATCTTGATGCCATTGTCGAATTTATGTTCGACGACGGCAGTGGCGGTATGACCGCGATAGAACATCACACTCTCATCTGGGTTGCCGAAGAACTGCGATGGGCTTGTTTTTGCAGGTTTGCCGGTTAGATAGTCCGACGGAATACCGCGATCGACGGTGCGGTCGTCGCTAAAATATTCATAGGCGAGATGCACAACAGTGTTGTCATCCGTTTTAAAGGCCACTTTAGGATTGATGCCAAAGCGTTCGAGGTCCACAAAATCGCGATAACTGCCCGACTTCTCGTACATGCCGAGGATACGGAAAGCAGATTCGTTAGTGATAGCTTGCCCCCCGTCGAACTCGACCCGCTTGGTATCGAAGGAGCCATAAGTCGTCGTCACGTCATAAATGCGCTCGCCTTCCGCCTTCTTGGTGACCCGGTTGATCACACCACCTCCGCCGCCTCGTCCGAAGATCATGGCGTTGGCGCCTTTGAGCACTTCGACACGTTCGATATTATATAGGTCGCGAAAATACTGAACGTCGTCACGTACGCCGTCGGTAAAGAAGTCGGCAGTGGTGCTAACGCCACGGATCGTAGGGGCGTCTCGATGGCCTTCTCCCTGGCCCACGACAATGCCCGGAATGTAGCTCATGGCCTGCCGCATGTCCCGCGAGCCTTGGTCGTTTGCCTGTTCCTTTGTCACCACGTTGATCGTTTGCGGGATATCGATAAGCGGTGTGTCGGTCTTGGTGGCCGTCGACGTGCGCGTCGCGACGTAGCCAGTCACGCCGCCCGGATTCGGATCACCTATCAGCTCGTTGCCATTCGGCGCGGGCAGTTCGGTCGATGTAGAGGGTGCAGATGATGGCTGAGAAGTTGAGCGCGTCGTCTTCTGTTTGGCAGCCGTCTTTTTTTTCGGAGCGTTTCCTGGCGGTGCCTCCACAACAACCGGAGGTAACTGCTGGGAAGATGACTGCTCCTGAGCCGCAGAAGGCTCGGCAAAACCAACACCCGCCGAAATGGAAACAATAGCCATCATACTGGCCGGCTTCCGAGTGCGCGCACGACGATTCATACTGTGATTACTCCCCCGAATTCCTATCGTCACGGCATTGCCGCCCCGATTTAAGAAGGGAACAATCAGTTTGTTGAATGTAGTAGTAAAGTTTAGGATGGCATCCACAGAGGATGCAGCCTTTACTTAACATTGTTCGGGGTTCGCTTGGGGGCCCCTCGGACGCGAATTTGTGTCTCACACGCTACAACAGTGAAGCGAACGCGTGTGAAACGCAGCAAAACCGGCTCCGAGCGAACCTGCTACTACAATGAATCTTTGTTTTGAAAAAATGCGAGAGAGGCGAAAGGCAGAACTATGAGGAAGCAATCTTTTCCTGAGGCTGATCGCGTTGGCGAGCGCATAGCAAAGCAGCATGCAAAGCTTTCACCGGCACTGGGCAAAGTTGCGGAATACATCAATACGCATCGACAGGCCGTAATGGAAATGACAGCTGCAGAACTTGGAATTGCGGTCGGCACGTCCGATGCGACTGTTATTCGGGCCGTGCAGGCTCTTGGCTTTGCGAGCATCAGGGAGCTGAAACAGGAGCTTGCCTCGGCTACCGGCTTCGGATCAACGCCTGCCGATAATATGGTTCGCACCCTCGCGGCGCTCCCCGACCATAATATGGCGGTTCGGCATGTGCTGACCACACATTCAGAGCTAATGGCCGGGATCAGCGATGCCGAATGTAGGCAAATGCAAGCAGCGATCAGCATTTTGGCTGGAGCCCTTCGAATAGGCTTCTACGGCATTGGACCGTCTGCTGCCCTAGCTCAATATGCGCATTTCAATTTTGTGCGGGCGGGTTGCCGTGGGATTCTTCTTGATGCTTGCGGTATCGCGCTTGCTGACCAACTTCTCGATCTCGATGGTGTCGCCGCGTTGCTAATGTTTGCTTATGGGGCCGCCTATCCCGAGGCAGAGGCGACTATCGCCGAAGCCCGGAGGCTGGCGATACCAATCGTTCTATTTTCTGACTCTCTCGATGATCGCCTCGCCCGCGAGGCCGAAGTCCTTATTCCCATTCCTCGTGGCAGAGCTGGATCCATGGCTCTCCATGGTGCGACACTAGTTTGTGTGGAGGCGATTCTGCTTGGTGTTATTGCGAAAAATACGACGAGAGCGATGGTCACTCTCCGAAAGCTCGACGAGCTTCGATGGACGCTCCGCGGTCGGCGAAAGGGAGTTCACGCTAAGCTCTAGAAACCGGTAATGCCATTCTTGCCGAGCCAGAATGGAAGCTCTCAAATCTGGGTTTGATGGGACGGAGCTAGCTCGCCAATATTTTTACGAAGCGTTTTGGGTTTCAACGCGGAGTGGATAACACAAACTTGCAGCATTCTAGAAGTTGGAATTTGAACTTTGCGTATCTTCCGCCACCATGTTGGTTGCGGCGCCATATGCCGACCGGGCCGGGAGACTGTCGAAGTAATCCTGAATAGCCCGCGTCGCCGATTTGCGATCGCGGTAAGATCTACGATTTCCGATAAAGTGATTGGCAACGAGCGTCCATGTGGCGGTGCCCGCGAGGGAGGAGTCAAGCTCTGCCAAGGCGCGATGAAATCGACTGGCATCTTCGGACGCCGCTACGAGCTCAGTGCACATTTTTTTTGCGAGATCTATGTTGGCGGATTTGAATCGGCGTTTGCTTGCATCGGGCATCCGGCGCGGAATAGATATCTCCTCAAGAAAAACTTTGGAAGAACCGTCGGGATGCCCGGCGAATAATTTCAAGACTTCACCGATCGCGATACTCGGCTTGATCGCACCGATCGACCGCATGCCGAGCGCGATTGTCTCAAGCGTCTCTTTCAGCCGTGACGGATACCGCGTCGAGGGAGTGGAGCGCTTGATTCGTGAAGCCATCGTCTCGCTTCGGCCGCGTTCCAGGAAATCCGCAAGTAGATGAAGCTCTCGCGAACGATCAAATTCAGCAATACCAGCGAATACGCGCAAAGCGCGCGCTAGTTCTTTTGTGTGCATTTAATTTTCCCCACCCCACGGGTCAGGGGAGCGAACGTCAAAGGTCAGATTGCTTTGCGGCAAAAGGCACACAAAATTGTAAGATTTGACGAAAAATTCTGCCGCAAATCTTTTGTTCTGACGGACGGAAATTGGGCTGCCCGCTGGATGTTCAGGACGACCTGAGATCCGACAACGGAATTGCACCGCTCGCCAAGCGTTGTCTTTCCGCTATGGAAAAATCATATCGAACACGACGGCTTGGCGGCCCGGAGACTAGCGGTCGAACACGGCCGCGCCCGCCCTTGAAAGCCTTCCTTCTCGCGAAGACATGGCCCGCCCTATTCCGCGAGTATCAAAATCTCACTTTGACGCCACCATACGCTGTAATGGGAGGGGCCGGAACAGTCGATCGCGGATCGAGAAAGGCCGTTCCAAAGGTATCATTCGATGCTGCCACGTCAAAATAGGTTCCATAGACTCCGTAATGAGCGTCAAACAGATTGTCGACGAGCCCGTAGATCTGCACATGGTCAGTCACGTCATACGATGTGTGCAGATTGACCTTCGCATATCCGCCCAGCGGCTTATTTTGGTTGGATTCGTCTCCAAAGAAGATCTGATCAGACGCGGCGATGAGATCCGCGCCAAACCGCCATCTTGGAGTAAGACCGTAGTCGAAACCCGCCTTGAATTTATGCGCGGGCACGCCAGGAAGCCTGTCGCCAGGATGCACAAAAATGTTTCCATCAGCATCCGCGGATGGGCTAAACGTCGAGGACAAAGTCAGATCATTTTGGAACGTCGCGTCAATGAAATTGTACCCCATGTAGGCGAATAGCGATCCCGACCAGTAGTTGATCTGTATTTCGAGGCCTTGCCGCAACGTATCGCCAGCGTTTGCGAAAGAGCTCCGCCCAGTGATGGCAGAGGTGATGTTCGTAATATCGTTGGTGTTCAACGTCCTGAAATATCCGGCACTCCATGCGATTTTCTGCGCCGATAGAATGTTCGTTTTCTCGCCCCTCAATCCTGCCTCGACGGTATGCGAGACGACTTGCTTGAGCGGGGGATCGGACGTCAGAAAGCTCGGCAGTAGACAAGGGTTATTTGGATCGGCACAGGCAAGTTCGGCTGCGACGGGCGCACGGTTTGCCTCGGAATAGCTAGTGTAGATGGAGATCCCGTCAAACAACTTATATGTGCCACCAACCATCGGATTGAAGCGCCAATAGGTGCTATCGCTATTGAGTTCTGACGCGAGGCCCGTCTGATCACTGATCTGAATGTTTGCGACGTTGAAACGACCGCCGACGGTAAGTGTTAGACGATCCGTTGCATCGAAGGTATCCGCGAAGTAAAGGCCGTAATAGGTGTTCCGTGTCTTGACGCTAACGGGACCGATATCCGCAGTATTAGTCGTTCCGTTCGGCGTGCAGCCGTCGGCCTCATCTGCCGGATTGGCAAGGTCGCAACCTGTGCCCACAGCGCCGACAAATCCCAAACCGCCGTTGACGATAAATCCAGGCCCCGTCGTGGCAAGCTCGGCCGACGATCGGAACTCCACTTCCCCGTGATCAATGCTCCCCCCAACCAGAAATTGATTTCTATGGTCGAACAGCCTAGCCTTGTTGACAGCCTGAAGAGACCCGCCGAAGCTGTTAGAATTGATGGATGTGCGGTCGATTTCCGCGAGCGAACCCGTCCCAGGCGGGAGGATGATGTTGTTACCATTCGTGTCCTGAAGCAGAACCTCGCTGCCATCCAAATTACCGAAGCACGCGCCAAGTTCGCCGCCGGGAAGGATAGGGCATGGCGTTCCGTTTGAGAGGTTGCCATCGACGTGCTGCTGGTTGAAATGGCGATAGTAAGCGACGCCGGAGATATCGACAGTATCAGATGCTTTGACCCTCCCGTTGAGCGCAACCATCTCCATCTGATTGGTCGTGGATTGCGGCGTCGTGAAAACGTCGCCCCAACCTTGGTCCAACAGCTCGACCGGCGATGCCGCCGCGACGCCGACTTTGTTGTCGGCACCAGTGAAGTTCAGATGAAATTCGGATCCAATGTCTCGAACGCCCACGTCGGCATACATTCGGCGAATATCCGAGGTTCCGAATTGGCGGAATCCGTCGTCGTGAATGTCCTCGAGTGCGATGTAGGTCGCCCAATTGCCGAATCGCATGCCGTCTTGAACGGATCCCTGCGCTCGACCATAAGATCCGAATCGCGCGTCGGCCTCAAAGCCCTGGTATGTGAAGCCGTCCTTCATATCGATAGAGAGCGAACCGCCAATGGCGTTTAGCCCGAAAACGGGGTTTCCGCTCATAATCGTCATGCTGTTTATCGCGACTGTCGGTAGAAAATCATAGTTGACGGTGTCACCAAATGCTTCGTTGATGCGTACACCGTTTTGGTAGACCGCTAGCCCCTGCGGAACACCATCGACGGGAGAGGAGTTGAAGCCGCGATAATCGATATTGGTTTGAAAAGCGTTGCCCTGAAGGTCGCTCAGGATGATTCCGGGGACTTGAGCAGCTAAAGCGTCGCCCACATAGTCGCTGTGCTGTCGGGCTATTTCAGAAGAAGAAACCGTGCTTACGGCGCCCGGCACCTTGTCGAGGGGAATCTCGCTCCCACCGATAGGTGACATTTTGACTGCGGTCGCCGTGCCGACAGCTGACGGAAGCTCATCTTTTCCGACCAAAGGTACTTCAGCGGGCATAGGCGCCGGCGTGGTTGCAATGGCGGGTACCGGTTTAGGTTTTGGCCGAGCAGCAATTTTCTTTCGCGGCGTTGGAGGCTTTGGATTCTGCTGAATAACCTGGACCTCGGGTAGCGGCTTTGCAGCGCCCGGTGTCTCACTGGAAGGTGCGAAGTTCCCGGCTGGAGGTCCCTGAACTTGGGCATTGCCCGCGTCCTGAGCGAACACGAAATTTGGGATGGCGAAAATGGTAACGGCTGCGACACCCGTAAGAAAAAGCCGCTTCTGCATAACAATTTCCCCTTCGTCGACCCGCAAATAGTGATTTGGTGCCCTGCACGAGAAGCTCCCAAGACGGCATTCAGGGAATTGAAATTTGCCCTCCAACGTCAACGAGGGAGCATTTAGCTGTTTGAGGCAGAAATCCTTGGTTGCTGCCATGACACGGCATAATTCGATATCACCAAGTATATTGCCTCGTTTTGAAGGGAATTTTTCCCACTCCCTCTACTTCGCAGTTTGGGATCTAATCCTCGCCGTTCGCGTCCGTGCATCGCTAAGAGCGAGGGGGACGGATGTCGGGTCGTTGGAGATTAAGATGTGTGAAGAGGCCGTCGCCTGGCGCCGTCACCTGATGGAAGGTTCACGCGAGTTGGCGACAAATTAAGTTGCTTCGCAAATTCATACAGCTCTGTGTTGAGTTTCACATCTTTTTGCCCGTACCGGGATCGCAATTAGCGCTCGCACAAAACGGCAAGATGCATCGCGTGGCCGCGTTTCGCTGTTAAGCAGCATCTTAATGGGTGGGCTTGGTGCAGCACAACGCCACTTCTTTTGTCCGCCGTCCCGCACATCATCGTTCAAGGGGGTTACATGCTGCACCGGCTGATTGAAGGATACGATGAATTCTTGCGAATTGCTTCCGCATTGCTGGCTATCGCAAGCGTCTATTGGTCCTTCCGACCGATCAGGGACGTCCCCCGCATTCAATATATATCCGCGCTCCTGGGCAGCCTATTGTGGGTGGTTGTAGCGTCGCTTGCGGTATGGCGAATCTAGCGGAAAATCGCACTCATCTCAACTTGGAGAGCTTGCTGTCGTCGGTGAAATAGGCCCCGCCGGCAGTTCGAAAGCGTGAAAGAGATACGCGGGGACGTCGAAGCGCCAGCGCGACGCAAGCCAACGCTAGCACGATAGCGACGACTGCCGGCAAGCGCGAGCTTCCTTGGCATTCCATTTAGACCTCGTCGGCAGGAATTTGCATGTTTAAGAAGGCGATGGAACCCGTCGCGGGCGCCGAAATGGAAAATCTAATCCTTGGAAAAGCCGCGATCGTGCGCGCCTTGTACGAGGGCAAGGATATTTCCCCCGTGTGGGATAAGTTGATGGCCCGCGTGTCGGCCGATCTTGGCGATGCTTCCGCCTTTCTGGACTTGGCGATCATTCTTCAGGCTATTGGCCAACAGGACAAAGCGGCCATCGCGCAGAAAGCGGCGCTCGACATCAGCCGCAACTATTCCATCAAAAACAGAAATAGCGCAGGATTTCGCATTCTGGCCTTCGTTGCGCCGGGCGATTTTATGGCCAATACGCCGATCGAGTTTTTGCTTGAGAGTTCCAATTTTGACCTGCTGCTGCATTTCGTGGATGCCGACACTGAAAACCTAGAAGACATTCCCCATCATGACGTGGCGTTTGTCGCAGTCGGAGAATCTGCTGCCAACGCACCGATATTGAATAATCTAAAGCGACTTTTGAATGGCTGGGTAGGCCCCATTCTGAATAACGCTCCTGACCGAATTCTTGGGCTGACCCGTGATGGCGTCGCCAAGCTCCTTGAAGATGAATCCTGTATTCTGTCGCCGACAACCATCTCTATCTCTCGTGAAACTCTCAAGACCCTGGCCTCGGAAGAAAGCAACATTAGCTCGGTGCTTCCCAAGAGCTCATATCCAATCATTGTGCGGCCGGTCGGGACGCATGCCGGCATAGGGATGGAACGAATTGCCGGTGCCGCTGAACTTTCTCAGTACCTCAAAAAACGCGCCGAGATTCATTATTATATTGCTCCGTTCATCGACTATCGGGGAGTGGACGGAAGGTTCCGCAAGCATCGCATTGCATTTATCAACGGTGTAGCCTTTCCTAGCCATTTAGCGATTTCCGATCACTGGATGGTCCATTATCTAAGCGCCAGCATGTCGATTCATGAGGATCGACGTGCCGAAGAAGCAGCATGGATGGCCAACTTCGATAGGGACTTTGCCGTACGTCACGCTCGCGCATTCGATGCCCTCCACCGCCATCTCGGCCTCGACTATTTTGCCATCGATTGTGCGGAACTGCCCGATGGCCGTCTCCTTTTGTTTGAAGCCGATGTCGCGATGATTGTGCATGCGATGGACTCAGAGATCACGTTTCCCTACAAAAAGTTGGCGATGGCCAAGTTGTTCTCGGCCTTTGAAGGTGCCTTGCGCAAGCGCGTGGAGCGCAGATCCTCAAACGCGCTGCTCAAATGTGCCCACACGGGAAAATCCGTGATTTACCAACGCACGGACGACGATTGCCTGATCTGCGTCCTGGCTATGTTTGCGGGCAGAACATATGAGGAAGTCGAGGAAGTCGCGCGTGGCTGTGATGCCTCCTATCCCTCGGGCGGCCCGATGAGTCACTCGATCATGCGCGGGGTCGCAAATCGTTGGGGTCTCGTCCTGTTGAGCAGCATTTATATGCTTTGGGAGCGGCCAGCGATTATAGGCGTCGTTTCCGCGACGATCACGAATGCGGGCCATGCAGTGCTTTGGGACGGCGAGAAGATCATTGATCCAGGGGACTGCGGACGAATTGATCGCGCGTACATCGATCGATGGGGACTCGAATTTACGCAACGGGCGATGGATTTGACCCCGCTTATCCAGCACGAAGCCCAAATCACTTATCGTGCGCCCGCTACATCGACCTTAGAACCGCTCTGACCTTTGAGGACATTCCACACAATGAATTGTGTAGCTGGAGGTCAACGACTGTGTCGATAACTCGCGCCCTCGACTATCAAGCTTTAGAACGCAGCTTGAACAATCGAGACGGAGAACATCCTCTTTGCCCGTCGACCGCACTGCTTCTTGCGTCAGGAGGGGATCAGCGCATTTGGGCAGACGTCGCTACGGGGCGCAATCGCTATGGCGTAAGGACGACGCCTGCGCCGGAGGAAATCTCTTTTTCGTCGACCACCGCCAGCAATATATCAATCGCTGGCTTCGAAGAGGCCGATTATGCGTTATGCCAATTGTTCCGAAAGGACTCACTCGCGCCGTTGAACCTCGATCAATGGTTCGAGACCGTGCGCGCAGAGATTCGTTCCTTGCTCGGCTATGCCGGGGCAGAAATTATCTTGGCTGCTTCAGGGACGGACGTTGAGCTTGTGACGCTCTGTCTCGCGGCGAGCCTCTCGCAAAGGCCTTTAACAAATATATTTATAGCGCCCGATGAAACGGGCAATGGTGTCCCCTCGGCAGCTGCCGGATGCCATTTCTCAGATTTGACCGCGCTCGGGAATGCCGTCCAACGCGGGGTGAGCCTTGAGGGCCTTCCTTTACATCGCATTGAAGTGAAGACGATCGCCATCCGTAATGAGCGGGGCGAGGGGCGCAATCCTCGCGATATCGACGAGGATATCATTGCAGTGGTCGAGACCGAAATCGCGAAGGGCCGCGATGCGCTCGTGCACGTCCTCGATACATCAAAGACCGGTTTATCCGGCGTGACGCGAGGGGCAGCGCGCTATTTGGCTGCGCTGGCGCCTGGCCGGGTACGGATCGTCGTCGATGCCTGCCAACTGCGTAGCCCCATCTCCCAAATTCGCCAAGATCTCGCGGACGGCTTTCTCGTGGCGGTCACCGGATCAAAGTTTGCAGGCGGCCCCCCTTTTGCCGGAGCGCTCCTCGTCCCAAAAGCCTTCGTCGACGAACTCACCGTTGGCGCTCAGATGCCAAGCGGGCTTTCCGAATATTGTGCAGCTCAGGATTGGTCGGAGCCGCTGCGCCGGCGGACGGCATTTACCTTCACCGCCGAAATGAATCTTGGGCTCAGCTTGCGATGGATCGCGGCCCTGGCAAACCTTAGGCCCTACGCAGGGGTCTGTGAATCACAGCAATCGACGATCAAGAAGCATTTTGCGCGTTTGGTTCGCGAACAGGCAAAAGATCTTCCCAGCACGATGCTGCACCCCGGTGATAATGGAGAAGACATCGCATCTCGGGCCATTGTGCCGCTCACTATCCTCGACGTAAGAGGCAGTTTCGCGCCTCTCCCGCGAGCCCATCAAATTCAGGCGGCGATGCGTGATTCGCACGGAGGACCGGTTTGTCATGTCGGGCAGGCTGTTCGTGTTGGTCCGCGCGCAGTCTTGCGTATCGGCGCCTCCGCTTGTGACGTCGTCGGCATCTCCGAGAGGATGGCCAAGGGGCAATCTCTGGAAGAAGCCTTTGAGCCACTTGAAAACGATCTGGATAGGTTCTTCGGGAAATGGTCGACCGTCAATCGTCACCTCCAAACCCTTTAACGCAGTCCCCTAATACCTTCGCGGCCGAACCGAGCGGGACAGAAAATGTCCGGCATCTCGATCCGAAAAATTGGGCCGAATTTCGCGGCATCGCGCACACTCTGCTCGATGACATCATCACACATATCGAGACGGTTGCCGACCGAAAGGTATGGCAAAGCCCGACGGCGGCAACTCGGGCGAGATTTGCTCATCCATTACCACTGGGGCCCCGGCCCTTAAGCGAAGTCGTCGACGATGTGCGAAGCTATGTCATGCCCTTCGCCACCGGAAACGCACATCCGCTCTTTATGGGCTGGGCGCACGGGGCGGGCACGCCGGTAGGCATGCTCGCGGAGATGGTCGCCGGGGGCCTGAATTTGAACTGCGGCGGGCGAGATCATGTAGGACTTGAAGTCGAAAAGCAGATCGTTGGCTGGATGCGTGAGGTGTTCGATTATCCCGCGAGCGCGAGCGGAATACTTGTCACCGGCTCTTCGATGGCCAATTTTCTCGCCGTCATCATCGCAAAAACTCGCGCACTTGGCACGGAGACACGGAAGATCGGCATGCGCCGTGCGTCTCCCCAACTGGTTGCCTATACGTCGCGTGAGGCGCATGGTTGTATCTCGCAGGCGATGGAGATCTCCGGAATCGGTTCGGAAAATTTGAGGCGGATCGAGGTCGAACCGACCGGTGCGATGAACCTTGAAGCGCTCAGAGCATCGATTGCCGTGGACCGTGAAGCCGGCCTACAACCGTTCCTTGTTGTCGCGACGGCCGGCACCGTAAACACGGGCGCGATTGATCCGCTTTGTGAAATTGCCGCCATAGCGGTGGCGGAAAATATATGGTTTCACGTCGATGGCGCCATCGGCGCATTGACGGCCCTATCGAAATCCTTGCGCTCATTGTCAACCGGCATTGAGATGTCCGATTCAATCGCGCTCGACTTCCACAAGTGGGGACACGTTCCTTATGATGCTGGATTTCTCCTGATGCGCGATGAAAAGGTGCATAAAGATGCCTTCGCCCAAACTACCGCTTATCTCCAACGGTCGGACCGTGGTCTTGCGGCCGGCGCGACGTGGCCATGCGATCTCGGCCCAGATTTGTCACGTGGCTTTCGCGCCCTGAAAGTCTGGATGACGATTGAGACATTGGGAGCCGAGCGCATCGGTGGCGCCATCGAACACGGATGCGAACTTGCGCGTTATCTCGCGCAAAAATTGACTAGCAATGCGCTATTTGCCCTGAAGGCTCCCGTCGCTCTAAATATTGTTTGCTTCGGCATTCGTGGTGCGAACGCGGATGCGGTTCGCGAGCTGGTGATCGATCTGCAGGAGTCGGGATTAGCCGCGCCTTCATGGACGATCCTTCAAGGTGAGACGGTCATTCGTTGCGCGATGTTCAATCATCGGACCACGAAGGCCGATATCGATTTGCTTGTTAATGCGATTCTCACGCATCCAATTCTTTTGGGATGCTCTCGTTAGCGCCGGTCTCGATCCCGGCCGAGCAATCCTCGATAGAGGTCGTTGAGCTGCTTTGCCTCCTTGTCGATCGAAAACTCCTTGACTACCCGATGCCTTCCCGCGCTTCCCATGGCCGCAGCCCGTTCGGCATTATCCAGCACTGCCAAAATGGCGTCAGTCATTTCTACAACGTCTGCGGCATCAACGAGGATGCCCGTTTCCTTTGTTAAGAGCTGCGGAAATGCGCCGACTCTGGTCGCGACGACTGGAACACCCGAGGCCATTGCTTCGAGTGGGGTTACGCCAAAGCCTTCCCACCGCTGAGGCGCGACATAGACATCCAGCCCGCGATACCAATGCGGCATCTCTTCGGTCGGTACTTCGGGCAAAATGAGCAATCTCTTCTGAAGTCCGGCCAAGCGAATTTTGGTCCGAAGCAGCTCCGTAAACGCTACGTGACGCGAAGTAACCCGCCCCACGAGTATGGCGCCGACGTCTGGCCGCGCCGCGAGGATCGGCAGGACGGCATCGACAAAAATATCCGCGCCCTTTCCGAACCTTAAGCGCCCAAAGCAACCGATCAATCTTAAATCGGGTAATCCAAGCTGTTGTCGCTCTACGGTTTTGTCGATCGCAGGCCAAAACGACTCAAGATCGATACCGTGCGCTATGACCGTCGCAGGATGATGAAGATAGGCGGCAGTCGCCTCCGAGGTTGCAACTAACCCATCCATGCGCTTGATCAAAAAGCGTGTCCACCGAGTATGGTTGCGCTGAGATGCGGAGGTGAAGACGAGGCGAAAAGGGAAACGGAATACGTCGCGTAGCAGAACACCGCATAGCATTTCGATATTGCGTCGTGCATGCCAAATTCGATAGCCGCCCCAGGGTGGCCGGCTGCGCAGCTTTAAAAGATCGGCAAACCCGATGTGGGGCGTTTCTTTTGCGAGCCTCGAATTTGTAGGCTTTGAACCGAACACGGCAATTGAAATATGCTTGACCTGAATAGGCACGACACGCTCCAACGTCGCGCTGACGCCTGATAAGCGACGGGCGATGTTGGGCGCAATCACCACAAGAAAGCGAACGTCGGTGGATGGGTGCTGTCGGGCGTTGATGACCTTATCGCCGCTGGCGGTGTCGGAAAAAAAAAGGCGGCCCAAACCTAACTTGCCGCGGATCGACAGCGCATTGATGATCATTTGACGCGCGCGCAACTCGATCCTCGTGGTTCTGATGAACTCCCAAACCGCGAGCATCTCTAATCACTCCGCCGTCCGAACCCAGAGCTTAAGGGAACGAGCTGCAGCACGTCGAACCTGTGCAGCAGCTAAGCATGTCTCGGGCATAAGAACCGGAGATATGGTCTACGCTCTCCTCGCCAATACTCTCCGCAGGATGCAGCCTATCGAAACAGACGAGCACGTCGAAGTGACCTTTTCAGCGCCCGTACGGCGAGATTGTGCCTCTTTTCATACAGATCTGTGCGCATTGCGAATGTCGTGACTTCGTGCTGTAGAGCGGCGAAAGAGGATTGGCGATGTTCTGGCGTCAAAAACGCTGAACGCAACTCATTGAAGGTTCGCATTGACCCGCCTTTCGATATCCGCCTTCATCATTTGCCGCGATGAAGAGGAATATATAGGCCGATGTATCGAAACCCTTGGTCAGTGTGGTGAAATCATTGTCGTCGATTCTGGGTCCACCGATGGAACACTCGGACTTATCCAATCGTATGCGGCATCGGGTTGGCCCATTCGCCTTTTGCATCTGCCTTGGCGCGGCTATGCAGCACAAAAACAATACGCGCTCGAGCAATGCACAAAGGACTGGTGCTTCAATATCGATGCGGACGAGCGCATGGATGAGGCCTTGCAACGTTCGCTACCGCAAATCCTTGATGCGTCCGTAACGACGGTTGGCTGGCGTATCGCCCGGCGACCATATCTCGTTGGCTTCGGCTACACCCCTCAACATGTGCATGAACGTCGGAACTTGAGGCTTATCCGCAGGGGCAAAGGCGCTTACAATCTCGCTTCTGCGGTGCACGAAGGGATCGTGCCCGATGGGCAGGTCGAGAACTGCCTGAGTGGCTCACTTTTGCATTACCGACCACTTCCGCTGGATAAACAAGTGCTCAAAGAAAATATGTATTCCTCACTCAAGGCCGACCAACATGTAGCTGAGGGCAAACCTCGACGGGTCTTGAAGCTCGTATTGAATCCGCCGATCTATTTTCTTCGTCTCTATTTGAGAAACGGACTTTGGCGTTGCGGCGCGGCTGGCTTCATCGAGGCCATGACCGGTGCTATCTATGCCTTTCTTACACAGGCAAAGATTCATCAGCGCTATGCCATACAGCGTCGGCCCGCTACTGATACACCGTCCACAAACAATCCCGACGCACCATGAGAATCATTCACTTCCAGTTTGGAAAGGAAGGCGGCGCTGAGCGTTTTTTTGTCCGATTGATCAACGCGCTTGCCCGCCGGGGGATTGAGCAAACCGTCGTCATTCGACCGGATCGGCTGTGGTGCGATGAAATTGATGCCTCAGTCGGAGTTGTCGAGAGCCACTTTCGTAATCTGACGCCAGATCGTCTTTTATTGCCGCTTAAGGTCAAGCGCATGATCAAAGCGCAACGGCCAACGGTGCTCTGTGCCTGGGCGACCCGCGCCAGTCGGCTTATGCCGGCGCATCTCGAGGCAATCAGAATCTCGCGGCTTGGAGACTATCCGACTAAGCTCGACTATTTCAAAAATACCGACGTTCTCGTTTGCAATTCTCCGGGCATTGCCGCGCATGTTCGGGCGTTGGGTTGGGATCGGGGTATTGAGGTGATATCGAATTTCGCGGAACTCAATCGCATTCAACCGATCGAGCGCGCCGCATTCAACACACCTCAATCCGCTCCCGTTGTCATGGCCATGGGGCGCTTTGTCCCCCGAAAGCAGTTCGGGCTTTTGGCGGAAGCGATCGCATCCATCCCTGAAGCTTATCTTTGGCTCGCCGGTGACGGCGAAGAGCGATCGAATATCGAAAAGGCTGCTATTCGTTGCGGTATTGCCGGCCGCGTACGGTTTCTTGGTTGGCAAAAGGATGTCCGCCCTTTTCTCGCGGCGGCGGATATTTTCGTCATGCCATCTAGCCACGAGCCCTTGGGAAACGTCATCCTCGAGGCGTGGGCCCAACACCGACCTGTCGTATCGACGCGGTCGGAAGGTCCGAACTGGTTTATGCGAGACGGAGAGAATGGTCTTACGGTGGACATCGGGGACGTAGTGGGACTTGCGGGTGCCATCAGGCGCCTCATCGACCATCCCGATCTCGCTGACCACATCGCTGCGCGAGGAAACGAAACGCTACGGCTCCAATTCTCCGAGGAAAGCGTAGTTGAAGATTATCTTCGGCTATTTCACCAAATCCCTCGGCACCGATGACAACACACCTGCTTCGGTATGTTGCACATGATTGTTAAAATCGTTGCAGCCAAGTAGATACGCGGTCGGCGATCCATCCCAACAACGCGATGGCAACAACCACTAGCGCGAACCAGCCGAGCAGCCCCAGCCCGCCCAAAACGTACGCTCCCCAACTTCGGCCACCGCCTATGACAAGATAAACAAGTCCAGAGACCGCGCTCGCGATCAAAGTGATCACGAGCCCAAAGGCTGCGTTAGTGAACTTCGGAGTCATGGTGGTGCGGTTGTCCTGTCGGCTCGTTAGCGTTTGGCTCGCACATTCCAAGCGAGCCCGCAACGCTTACAGAAGCGTGAGACAGTCGGCACAATCGGTGTTTGTGTGCACACGTCAGTAAAATACTTTCTTATGACGGGCCATTGATCGATGCGGCATGTCGTTGGCCGAATATCCGCGAGTCTTACAGTTTTGTGCGATATCCGCCCTAACAAGTTCCTTCCCCGTCCTTCTCTTCTAGCGTTGTAGAATGCTTTACGGCTCGCGGAGCACCCTATGCGCGATTTGCGGGAGCCTGGCTTGAATGCGGAACTCTCTTTCAACATCCTCTGCGATTGCGTCGCTGGAGGAGATAATGGCACGCGACTTGTCCGGCAGAATACCGATCTTTCAACTCTTCGATTTTCTTCGACTCCGAGTGTCCGGCAATGCGCTTGCTAATCGTCGACGATCATCCAATTATCGCCTGTGGCATCCGGTCCCTCTTGGCTGAGGACCGCGAAATCGAAATTCGGGAAGCGCGTTCAGCAGCGCAGGCAAAGCGCGCCATCAAAAATTTTCCACCCGATGTTATGGTGCTCGATATCAATTTATCGGATGGCTCCGGCCTTAATCTGTGCCGTGACGCTGTAGTGCGCCAATACAAAATGGGCGTGATCCTTTTTTCGATGTTCGACGCGCCGATTCTCGCCCTTAAAGCGATCCAGAGGGGTGCACGAGGGTACGTCAGCAAATCGGAAGACGTCGCAAATTTGCGAAAAGCTATTCATGCCGTGGCTTCGGGTGAATTTTGGCTTTCCGAAAACTTCGCGCAGGAGCTTGCATTCCTGAAGATTCATATTGCGCCTCCGATGAACCTTCTGAGCGAACGCGAACTCAAAATCATAAAGAGCTTAGCGAGAGGTCGAAGCATTGATCAAATCGCCAAGACGATCGCGGTGTCCTATGGGACTATAGCGAAGGATTGTGAACGCATGCGCGATAAGTTCAATGCACGCGATGCCACCGAGCTGATCCGCATAGCCACAGAACTCAAGATTGTATGACCGTGACAGCATTTGTTCCCGACCAGACGCCGAACATTCAAACGCATCGTAACTGAGGGACTAGCGAGAGGCTCAGCCTGCGCCCGAAACGTCAGGACTTCCACCATTAGGCATGCGCTCCAGATTGACGCGGCGAACCGCCTTTCGCTTCACCGGTCTCGCCGCATCGATCATCACGTTGATCAATTTTACGATCTTCACAGTTCTCTATGTCGTCATCAGCCAGGAGCTTGGGTCTCATTTGCAGACCCATGTCAATGAAATCCGCAAAACGTTTGTCGGGGTGAAAGGCGAAGAAAGCGACGGCTTCCAGGAACTCGGGACAATGATTACGAACCGTGTGCTCGCTTCACTTTCAGATGAAAACATCTATCTGCTCACCGATGAAAACGGTAAGTATGTGTCCGGAAATATTCTTTCTTTGGACCGCTTCCACGGCTGGCGGACAATCTCGTGAAGTAATCTGAGGCTTTATTGGCCCATGGTCGCCCTATCGGGCGAGCGACGAGATTATTGGAACATGGACAAAGGTTAGGGGCGGATATTTTTTCGTGGGCGATGGCAATAGCGACATCAAGGATGCCCAGAGACTGCTGCTAACCGGGCTGCTATGGGAATCGGTCTTCCCATAATCTTCGCGCTCACGGGTGGCTATATCATCGGCCTCAAGGCACAAAAACGCATTTTTGGCATGGAGCAAGCTCTCAACGCCGTCACACGCGGCAAGCTTCGACGCCGCGTGCCGCGAAGTGCCATGGGAGACGACATTGATCACGTTTCGGGATTGATCAATCTCACGCTCGATCGCCTTGAAGGACTGATCGGTAATCTGAAACAGGTGACCGTCGATATTGCGCACGGTCTTCGAACACCTATCAGTCGCATGCGCCAGAAACTCGAAAATGTTCGCGCCGGCCCCGATAGCAACGCGGCTTACAAGAGCATTGTAGGTAACGCGATTGATGAGATCGACGGCATAGCCGATACTTTCGACGCGCTACTGCGCATCTCAGAAATAGAAGCTGTGCACGCAAGCTGAAATTCGTTGATGTCGAGTTGAACGGCCTCCTGACCATTATCATCGATGCACTCGACGCCGTTGCAGAAGAACGGCGGCACCGGTTAGCGACTTCGCGGCCGTTCATGGTGAGCGGCGGCCGCCACCTCCTCAATCGGCTTTGTGTCAATCTCATCGAAAACGCCATCGTCCATTCCCCCGAGCCAACGGATATCACGGTGGAGCTGCTCTTGACAGAAGGCTCGCCTTTTGTCCGGGTACAAGATGGCGCCCCCTGCATTCCGGCAGAGGAGCGCGAGAAAGTATTTAGACGCCTTTACCGATTGGAAAAAAGCCGCACAACGCGGGGAAACGGACTAGGCTTAGTTTTGTGGCCGCCATTGCCGAACTCCATGGCGCAGTCATCACGCTCCGAGACAATGCACCCGCCTCGTCACCGAAGTGCGTTTTAACGCGAGTTCTGTCTGGAGCTTTCCGGCATAAATTGCTTGTGACGACGGCGTCTCGATCGTTTGATGTTACGGCACCGATGCCGGAACCGGCGCACCGACGATCACAAATGTTCCAGGCCGCTCCGCCTTCCCAGGCCTCTTAGTCACTTCCGTGACGTTCTGCTTCCCGAGCTGCGTCGGTGAAGAGACGATTTCGGTCACGGGCTCGATCGCGTTCGGACTGGAAACGAGCGGTGTTCCGGTTAATGCGCTCGTCTCCAGCGCATCCTGTAACGCCGCCTGCCGCTTCTGAACAGTTACGCTGCGAAGCATCGAATAAAAGTCGATCGAGCTTTCCTCGAGATCCTGCATATCCCCGGCCTTGCCCAAATTGCTGAGCGGGCCGGTAACCGTTCCCGCCACATCCACAACGTTGGTAATGGGCTCGATATCCTCCACGAAATCTGCTGCCGTCTTCGCCGAGGCAAGTTGCGTGGGAATGATCCCGCCAGAGTTCATTTGCGCAGCGAATTCAACGCCGCTTCCGATGGCGTCTCTAATATTTGTCGGGCCAACTACCGGAAGCACGAGGTAAGCACTATCGCGATAGCCCCATACGTACATCGTCTGCCCGAAATCGCCCGACTGCTTGGCGAGCCCCTGGGACGCAGCAACATCGAAAAATCCACCGATCCCAACCGTTGAATTGAGCGTGAACCGCCCCAACGTCGTCGCTGCACTCTTGAAACGCAGCTGCAGAACGTCATTAGCAAATACGGTGGGCTCGCCGAGATTGACCGTGAACGCATCGACCCGATCGCGCACCGGTTGCGGAATGTTCTCGTTGTAGGCCTTGGCGACAGGATAAAGAACCGCGTGATTGAACTTCTCATTTTGCTCGAACACGGCGCGATTAAATGACTCGTTCGGATCTGGGACGGCTGCTGACGCGTCATCCTGCTCCGGCAGAACCTCGTCAACCTGCTCAGTCGAGCCGAGATGCTGAAGGGACGGGGCAAGGGGGCTCGTACCGGCGCAGCCGGATAGTCCGATGCCAATAATGAAGCAACCGACGTATTCGAAGATGGCTTTAAATCCCATCGTCTCGAGTTTCCCTTAGGCTGTCGCCTCGCTCAAATTCCGCGCGAAGAATAGCCACCTCAATCGCGGTTGTCTGTGGCGGGCCAGCAACCAGTTCTTTTCATCTGCACACTCGTAGCCACCCGTTAACCGAGCCCGGTAGAGCGGTGCGCACCCACGTTCCGAGAAGCGCCAGAAAGAGGAGCACACCTTGCCTATATATCGTGGCCACCGATGCTCTCACGTTTCAGCAAGATTTCTTTCAGGCGCGCCCGACCGCGGCAATGTCGATCCGATCAAAGCGGGCATGACGAGCAGAACGAGCGGAAATTGCAAGACGAGCCCCGCGATAATGGAAATCGCGAGCGGCTGTTGGATTGCCGATCCCTGACCGATGGCGAAGGCTAACGGCGTCAACGTCAAGATGGCCGCGAGCGTCGTCATTGTGATGGGTCGCAAACGATTGCGGCTGGCTTCTCGCAGAGCGCGGCGCGGGCTCATTGTATGACTGAGTTCAAGATATTCCGAAACGTAGAAAATTGCCATCTCAGTGCCGATGCCTATGATCATTGTCATGCCCATGAGCGCCGTGATGTTGAGTTCGACCCCGGTCAACCACAGAGCCGTAAACACTGCGGTTGTCGATAGCAGCGAGCAGCCGATGATGATAATCGGGAGCCAAAGACGCTCGTAGAGAAATAGCAACAACAGGAACTCTGCGACGAGCGCAGCCGCGAAGACCTGCGCAAGGCCGGCAAATGCTATCTGCTGCTGCTGGTAGAGGCCGCCGAGCTCGTAGCGGACACCCGGCGACAACATGCCGGGCTGGTTGAGCATCAGACGAACATCGTCTACAGCGGAGCCGATACCGCGCCCTTCAATTCGGCCCGTGACCGAGATGATGGGTTGGAGATTGTCGCGGGAGATTTCCGGCTGTCCGCTGGATGGAACCAGATCGGCGACCCGGTGCAACGGAAACACGTGACCGTCGGGTGCACGGATTGGCAAATCGGCAAGCTCGGATTCGCGAAGCGAGCGTGCGCCGACGAGATCCACGCGGACGCCGACCGATTTGGTCGGCTGGGGTAATTGCGTGGTGACAGTGCCTGCCAACGCCCCGGCCACAGAGCGTGAAATATCGTCCGGCGTGACGCCCTCAATGCCTGCGCGGACCTGATCAATTTTGACATTAAGCGCATCGCCGGCAAGTTTCACCCCGCTTTTCACCTCAACGACGCCATCGATTTTGCCAATAGCGGCAGCGACCTTCCCGGCTTGCGGGATCAAGGCGCTTGGATCCGACGCATAGAGCTTGATCTCAATCGGCTGGGGGACGGCTGTCAGATCGCCGATCAAATCTTCCATGAGCTCGGCGAGTTCAATCTCGACGCCGGGGACTTTTGATCCCACCTCCGCGAGAACGGCTGCCATGACATCTGGTGTCGAACGCGCATGATCGGATTTGAGGCGAACAAAATAATCACCGTGGTAACTTTCTCCGAGATCGCCCCCGAGCCCGGTGCCGAGCCGGCGGGAAAAAGTTGCGACCTCGGGTGTTTCACTGAGAATCATATCGATCTGGCTCACCTCGCGGCTGGTCTCGGTGAGCGAAGTACCCGGCGGCGTATAGTAGTCGAGCACGAAGCCGCCCTCGTCTACGGAAGGCATGAATCCCGTCGGGACGGCATTGAAGGCAACCCAACCAAAAGCCAGCATGGGCAGCAGCGCGATCGCGAACAGCCACGGCCGTTTTATCAACTCGTCAAGTAGCCAAGCATGGCTGCGTGCGAAGATGCCTGCCTCCGCGGCCCCTGGATCGTGCCAACGATTGAAATCCACGAAATTTCGGACGAGCACTGGCACGAGGAATGCCGTCATGACATATGAAATAGCGAGTGCTGCGGCCATCGTCAGCGATAGCGCCTTCGAGAACGCGCCGGTGACGCCACTCAAAAAGCTCAACGGCAGAAAAACGATCAAGGTCGCCATGGACGACCCCGTGAGCGGCTGCAAAAATTCCTGGCTTGCTGGCAAGACTGCGTCGTTGCCAGCTTTGGCGTGGCCTTGAGCCGCGGCGCCAGCGCGCCGGGCGATGTGCTCGACCATAACGATGACGTCGTCGATCAATAGACCCACGGCGGCAGCGATCCCGCCAAGCGTCATGATGTTAAAGCTCATCCCCGCAATATGGAGCACAAGAACGGTGGTGGCGAGTGTCGCTGGGACCACGAGCACAGCAACAAGCGTAACTCGCCAGCTCCGCAGGAAGAACATCAGCACAAGCCCCGCCAGGACCAATCCGATCAATATTGCGTCGCGGACACTTGCGGCTGATTGGGTGACGAGTTCGCTCTGGTCGTACCAGTTTTTCAATTCCACGCCGGGAGGTAGATTAAAGGTCGCGAGCTTTTCACGGACGGCCGCAGCGATCTGCACCGCATTACCATCTGGTTGCTCATAGACGTTGAAAAGGACGGCGGGCTTGCCGTCTTCTACGACGCGAATCCATTGTGGCGCGACACTGTCCCGTACCGTCGCAACATCGCGCACGCGGACGATAATGCCGGCATCGGATCGGATCACGACATCGCCGACTGCCGCCGTCTTGTCAATACTGTGATCGGCGATCACCAGGTAGAGCTTATGATTGTCCTGAATCCGGCCGACCGCCTGAAGCACATTCGCTTTGGCGAGCGCATCGGAGACGTCCGTTAAACTTAATCCGTAGTTTGCCAGCCGCTGGGGATCGGTTAGAATCTCAGCCTCTGCCGTCTCGCCACCTTGCACGTCGATGCGCGCGACGCCTTCGATCGAGGATAAGAGCGGCACAATCTGATACCGCGCGAGATCCCTGAGCGAGATTTGCGATTGGGTTTGGGACAAGAGTGCATAAGAGATGATTGGAAAGACCGTAGGGTCCATCCGCCGCAAATCATAGCTCGTGCCGGTGGGAAGCTTTGGAAGCGTTCGCGAAATGGCGGCGTCGACGAGTAGCGTGCTCGCAACCATGTCCCGGCCCCAGCCGAAATCGATCGAAATCTGGGCAGTGCCCCGCGAACTCGTGGAGCGCACGTCCTGTACGCCGGGAACGGTGCGGATTGCTTGCTCGACCGGTAGCGTCACGAGCAACGCAGTCTGATCGGCGGGCCGATCTCCGGCGTCGAGGTCCACGACGACGCGTGGGAACGATACCTGAGGAAAAAGCCCTACCGGCAGCGAGAAAGTCGATACCAAGCCGGCAATGGCTAAAGCGATGGCCGCAAGGACGATAGAGCGGCTGTGCCGCCCAAGAAATGCAGGGAAGCTCATTGAGCAGCACCTTGACGGATCGCGGCCTTGTCAGTGAGCTGATAATTTCCTTCAACGATAACGGGGCGTTTGGGATCGAGCGCGCCTTCAACGACGTCGTCCGCGCCGGTGCTCCCCACGACTTTCACGTCGACACGCGCGGCAGTGGTTTCCATCGCTTGAAAGAGGTATTCGCCCTGAGCGTCTCGGAGAATTGCATCGTGGGGTATAATCCAGCCTGTGAGATTCCCGACCGTGATTTCCGCTTTAAATGCCGCGCCTGAAACCACGGATCCGGGCGGCACTGATATGTCCGCATTAAGCAATCGCGTTTTCGGGTTGAGTACGCTGTCAACGCGCAAGATGCGTCCCTTGGCTCGTTCCTTTCCCGAAAGAGGCACTAGTTCCACCGGATCGCCAACATGAACGCGAAAACGCGCTTCGGGTTCGATCCCAACCGTCGCAACGAGACCATCCTGACGTGTGATCGTCATCAAAGCGATGCCGGGCTGGACACGATCCCCTTGAGAGACTGGAATTGCTGCGATTATGCCGTCGAAAGGCGCAGTGAGCGTCTGACGCGGCTGATCAGCCCCTTCGCGCTTCATGGCCTCCAAAGCTGCCTGCGCGTCAGCGACTGCCTTATCCGCTTGTGCGAGTTGATCGTGCGTCGCCAATCGCTGGGCCAGGAGCTCTGCTGTGTGCACGCGTTGCTCGCGCGCAGTATTGGCGGCACTTACCGCCTGTTCATAAGCCGATATTGCGACAGCCGATGCGCCAAACTCCAGCAGTCGCGCGCCGGCCTTCACCTTCTCGCCAGGAGTAACGTTGATAGCGAGAACGCGGCCTTCCTGTTGAAAACTTAGCGTCATGTTCCCGTTGAAGGCCGGACCGACCATACCATAGGCAGTTACGATATCAGGCACCATTCCGCGGCGCGGCTCTTGCGTCTGAACGGCGACGCTCGCGACGTCGTTGGCGAATGCCGTTCCGAAACTAACGCCTACGAACAAAGAACAAAAAACCAAAACGCAATGCTTCACAATTCTTCTCCGGACGGAAGGACGATCTGCGGCATTCCCGCGCCTATGAGAGTCGCAATCGCAATCTGCTGATCGAGCAGCGCTTGCTCCATCGTCACGATTTCCTGCTCCTTGTTGATCCGCGTCACGACAAAATCCACGTAGCTGCGCTCATCGATATTGCCTTCTTTGAAGGCGGACTCGGCCTTGGCTGCGATCTGTCGAGTGGCAGTCATCTCCTTGCGGACTCCGCTGAGCTGTCGTGAGATGAGCTTGATCTCGGCCGCCATTGCACGGACCTGTCCGGTCGCTGTCGTCAAGCGGGCCGTGTATTCATCGTGTAGCTGCTGGCGCGTCGCCGTCTCGATGGCGATGTTGCCCTGGTTCTGATTAAAGATCGGCAGCTCCAGCGTAATCTGCGGTCCGACATTGCGAACATTGGAATTGTCGCTGCCTCCGGTAACGCCGATGGATAAATTGGGAAATTGGGAAAGGATGGCCGCACGCACCTTGGCATCCTGCGCCCGGAATCCAAACTGCAGGGCGACGAGGTCGGGCCGCCGTTGGGCGAGCGTTGCAAGGCCCTCGTAGACCGCATCGGAATCCCATCGTGGCAAATCCACCTTGGCGGCAAGCATAAGGTGCGCGTCAGGCGCGAGCCCTAGCAGAGCCGCGAGTTGATGGCGCCTTGTAAGCTGCTGACGCTCCAGGTCGCGCAGCTGTGACGCCACCGATTGCATTGCGGTGAGGTCAGGGGCCGATGACGTCAGCGTCTGATTGCCGGCAAGCACGGCAATGCGCGATTTTTCATAGCGGCTCGCCAGCAAATCGTGGTTTTCGCGCAAAATCGTCATCAGACGTTCGTTTTGGATGATATCGATGGCAAGCAATCGAGCCTGTCCGACGATCTGCCATTCTTGCCAAAGGACTTGCGCGTCGACCTGATCGGCGCTTGCTTGTGCTGCGCTGCGCGTACTTGAAAGTGTGATGAGCGAGCGGATGTCCTGGCTGAGGGCGGCCGTCCACGCATTCGTCGTCCCGATTCCGGCAACGAGGGGCAGAATAGCGGCCGAGACTTGAGGATTTGGCAATAGCCCAGCCTGCAAGAGCTGCGCTTGCGCGACCCGTCGTTGCGCCCGCACGGCGACGAGATCGGGATTGTTTTCAACCGCAAGGATACCGATCTCCGTCACGGACAACGGATGCCCGAGAGAGAATTCGGTGCGCGCAAGTGAGGCGACATTTGGCGCAAGAGGCGCCGTGCTCGACAATGCCAACGGCTCGTACGTTGCGCATCCAGACAAAAAGGCGATGATCGCAGACAGCGAAGCGAGCGCGGGAAAAAGCGCGTAGCGGCGTTTCATTGGCAATCACCGGGCTTCAACGTCACCACGTACTGGGACGTTGGCCTCATGGCCCACCGAATACCGCGATACAGCCCGCAGGGCATGGGCTCTTATCGCCGCTGGGCGCAATCGGCACGAACACCCGTCCACTCACTGGGTCCGCCGCGACGGAGTGTGCACGTGAGCCAGTTGGAATATTAGCGAGCCACTGATCCTTGCGCGCGTCGATGACGCCGAGGACAGGACCGTCCGTATTGGCGACAGCCGCCAGATAGTAACGGCCCGCATTCTGGTCGAACCAAACCTCATCGGCCCCCCCAACCTTATCGATCTTGGCTACCACCTTCCCCGACGGCAGATCCAGTATCAGCGATTTAGCCGCAAAACCTGCCGCAACAGCATCATCGCTGCAGCCTACCAGCAGCTGATGATTGACCCCGAGGGCGAGACCCGCCGGAACACACTTGTCGACAAATAACATGCGAATCAGTTGGCGTGAATTCGGATCGATGACGGCAATTCCTCCACGGTCCGCCCGACCATCGAGCTCGGGAACCGCGACATAGACAAGATCATCGGTGCCATCCCATACGGGCTGCTCCAATCCGTCGCTGGCGTTCTTGAGCGCCATCCTGCCGACGACCGTATAGGGCTCTTTGGTCGAGATAAAAGACACGAAGGGTGGCTTGTCGCTGTTATTCGCTGCGATCACGAGGCCGTCGCGCGCATCGTAGGCAAGCTCATCGACGCGACCGCTGCCCCCAGTCGAGATCGTAGCAATGATTTTCCGGCCCGCGACATCGATGACCTTGGCGCTGCTATCGCCATCGCCGGCCCAAATTTGATTGGCTCCGACTGCAACCAAGCCATTTGGTCCCGACGTCAGCGGACCGCCCGACGTTCCCATGCCGGTGAAGCCAGCGACCCGACCAACAAATAGGCCACTTTTCGTATCGAACAAATCTACGCTGACATTGGAACGATCGGCGAGCGCATAAATCCCGCTCGTGTCCACAACGATACCTTGGTCGAAACTTTCAAGAGGGCTTCCAGGCACGCGCAACAAGTCAACCTGTCGGATGAGATCGCTCGTTCGTTTGATGTCGGCGAGCGAACTTTCCATACATGAAGCAAGTGACAAAAATGCAAGCGCAAGCGACAAAGAGATTGCCGGGGTGCTAACGTGAAATAAATTGCGGGGCATTAGCTCTCCGATCCATCGCGGGGACATGATTTTTCGCTTCTCTGCACATAGGAGAAACTGGACGATTCCCCTCTATCGCTGGTCGCCAATGAACAATCGGCCAAAGCATCATCAGTTGAAGATGCCCGGAAAACTCGATTCGGAAGATGCCGGACGTTGCTGACCAAATCCTGACGCGTACGCCATTGCCTTTGCCATCAGCTTTGGATCAAATCTACTAGCTTATGTACACAAGTGTTGAGTCGGCCCCGCGCATGAGAGTTCTGCTTGTAGAAGACAACGTGGCCATGCGCGAGATGATCGCTGACCATCTCAAAGAATGCCGCTTCGCCGTGGACGCCGTAAATTGCGGTGAGGACGCTTTGGCGGCAGTTGCGGCTGTGCGCTTCGATGCGGTGGTGCTAGACCTCGGCTTGCCGGACATCGACGGTATGGAGGTCCTGTCCATGCTTCAGCGCTCGCAGCCCGATTTGCCAGCGATTATCCTCTCCGCGCGCGACAGCGTGGATAATCGCCTGCTCGGACTCAACGCCGGCGCCGACGACTATATCGTGAAGCCCTTCGATCTCAGTGAGTTGGAAGCGCGCCTGCGCGCCGTATTGCGCCGGCCGAGACGTCGACACGGGACGATCCATGCGGTGGGGAAGCTCACCTTCGATACGTCGTCACGCGAAGCGCACGTCGAAGGAACACCGATAATCTTGACGCGCCGCGAAGCGGCCCTTCTCGAAGAATTGCTACGCGCGCCGGGACGCGTCATCACCAAAGATACGCTCGAAGAACGCCTCTATTCCCTCGACGATGCCGGAAGCATGAACGCTCTCGAGGCCGCGATTTCTAGGCTGCGCCGTAAGCTTTCCTCGGCGCGCTGCGGACTTCAAATCGAAACCAAATGGGGTATCGGCTACCGGCTGGTTGTAAGTGAGAACGAATGAGCCATTTTCATAGCCTTCGCGAGCGGCTACTCGTCGCGATGACATTGATCTTCGCGCTCGGCGTCCTCGCCGCGCTGGTATCCTATCGCCTCGAAGTGTCCGGCATTGTCCGGGATATTCATGCGCGCACGTTGCAGGCCCAAGCAAATGATGTCCTCGAGTCCATCCGCTTTCGCCCCGGCGGCGGAATCGAACTTCAGTTGTCCGAAGACTGGCGACAAGCCTATTCCGATCAACGGGAGGAATTCTCGTTTACGATCTACGACACGGCAGGCAAAGTTCTGGAGCGTTCGCCCAATCTCACCGTTCCGCTGGTCAATGCGCTAGCAGGGTCCTCTCAATCTAAATCGCCCGTTCAATTTGTCGGGGTAGGTCGAAACCAGCGCGCCGTATTTACCATGCGCGATAGAAATGGCCGCGTCGCGGTCGTCGCACGCGCGGATTTTTCGCACGATGCCTTAGCGGATAGCCTGTTTCAGGAACAGGCGGAGCAAGCGTTCATTCTCGCGCCGTTTGCGCTCCTGGCATTAATCGTCATCTGGTTCATCAGCGGCTGGAGTCTACGTCCGCTGGCGCGCGCGTCGAGAGAAGCATCCCTTGTCGGCCCGGCTAATCCGGAGATGCGCTTGTCGACGGCAGGGCTGCCGAAGGAGATCCAACCACTGGTCAAGGCGGTAAACGGAGCGCTCGATCGGCTTGCCCGGGCTTATGCAGCTGAGCGACGATTGACTGCGGATGCCGCTCACGAGCTACGCACACCACTTGCGGTTCTGAACCTCAGGCTGCAGCGAGCCCGCGCCAGCGGCAGGATAGACTGGCCGACGATCGAACGCGAACTGGGTCAAATGGGCCGTATCATCCTCCAGCTGCTTGACCTGACACGAAAGGAAGCGCTCATGCGCGAGGCCCTTCCCGAATTTCTGCCCGTCGTCAATCTATCACGCGTCATTCGCGAGGCATCCGCGATGCTCGTTCCGCTAGCCGAATCTCAGAACCGCCCCGTTAATGTCGATCTTCCGGATATCGCCCCCGTAAGAGGACATGATGACGATCTTCGCGACATGTTTCGCAATTTGCTGGAGAACGCCATCGTCCATGGCCGCGGGATCGTCAGCGTGACAATGACCCCTTCCCAGGCGCCGCAGTCGCATTGGCAGATCGAGGTTTGCGACGAAGGCGACGGTGTCACGGCAGGGCAGGAGGAATGGGTTTTCGGACGCTTTAGGAAGCTCAATTCGACATCTCCCGGCGCAGGTCTCGGGCTTGCCATCGTGCGGAACGTCGCAGCGCGGCACGGAGGGCTAGTCAAGTTTAAGGCAGGCCGGGGATGTGTAATGGTCGAATTGCCGGCAAGTAAAAGTCCCACGGTTTTCGTTGCCGACGATTCGCGCGTCCGCGACGCATAAAATCGAAGAGTCCAAGACGCGGCATCTGCACGATGCCCGACAAAAGTCCTTCTCCACCTTGCCCTTTCATGTCTCTGCTACGGCGTACTAAGAAAGCGCGAGCCAATGCGTCGGCATTTGCTTCGTGCCGCACTTTTCCGATGGGGCGGATGTCTCTAGTCGCGTCCTTGATTTGCACCAATGCATCATGCCGCACTCGAAATCGCTTCGCATACAGAAGAGTATCAAAGCTGACACTTTTCTGCCGTCGAAAGCAAGCAAGTGCCCTGGGTGAGGATGGACTCGCGTCTCGTTTGCCAGCCGGTAACCTCAAAATGACGATCGATAACGCCGGTGTCGCTGTTCAAGTGAAACGGCCGACCTCGGCGGTTCAGCAATCAGCACAACATGCAATTGGGTTTTGGAAGGCAGTCGCGGGCCACGACTTTTCGCTTTTCTTGATCGTGTGCGTCTGGCTTTGGGTTACGCTGCCACAAGCGCTATTCCACGGTTATCATTATGTCGAAGGCCTCACTGTTACACTCGCGCAAAGCGCGATGGATGATGGAAATTGGCTTACACCGCATTTGTACAATTTTCGGTGGATCGAGCGCCCGACGCTTTTATCGTGGGTCATAGCCGCAATCAGCCTACCATTCGGCCACGTAAGCCCCTTTATTGCACGTCTGCCAATTGTTCTTTCTCTTCTGGCCGGCCTTTTGCTCGTTTGGCGCACCTTGCGCCCCGTGGCAAGCGCCGAAGCAGCGATTTTCGGGGCCGCAGTGTTTTTGGCGTGCCCGCTCGTTATGCGCTATTACGTGACGTCGGTTGCTGACCTGCCCCTTGCCGTTCTCTTGTTCTCTGCATTCCTTCTATGGTGGCGCGCGTATGCTGCCGCGCGATTTTCTTTCAACCGCTGGCTTGGCATCGGCTGTGTTTTGGCAATTGCAGCCCTGCTCAAGGGTCCTCAACCCATTGCATACTTTATGTTGGGCGTTCTTATATTCGTGATTTTCACCTCTACTTGGCGGCAAATTCCGGGGCTTATCCTAGCTGGAATCCTCGCAGTCGGCCCATGCGCATTGTGGTACGCTCACGTGTTCTTGCCCGGCGATCAAGGCGAGTGGATGAGATATACGCGGCTCTCATCCGAAGGGTTTGCTTGGCCGCATCCTTTTGCCAACGCTGTTGATTTCTTCTTTGAAACTTTTCCTGCATCGTTGCTCGCTGCCGCGCTTTTATTGACCGGCACGCAAATAGCTCGAAAAACCGTCCCATCGAAGTTCGTGCTGGCGCTAAGCTGCTACGCCTTTGCATGCACCTTCGTCGTTCTGTTTTGGCCTAGCGTTGTGAACCCGCGCTATGTGCTGCCCACGGTGCTGCCGCTCTCCGTTCTCGCCGGCATCGCCTATGATGCTCTTTTCGAGAGGCGTCCAGTCTTGGTCGCTGGCTGCATCTTTGTGGTCGTTGGATTACTGGGATACGCGACCGTTCATTCCGCCAATGATGTGCTATTCAAACCTGCGTATTTTCTTACAAAGATCTCCGGTAAGCAGATTGTAGAGATGGTTGCTAGCTCGCCGGCCCCGATCTATCGCACGATGTGGGATGCAGGCATGAACGAGTTGGCTTACGTGAACCGCCGCGTTATCACCATTGCGCCTGCCGATATTATGTCAGTTGCCAGGCCCGCCTGGGTCGTCGTTCCGGCTGCCCAAAGAGATGCGATCCTCGCGCGCGGTGCCGGACATGTAAACTCCCGCCTCGTCCTCGATCGGGCAGTTTTGCTGCGCGTGGAGTAGGCTGCTCCGCAGCTGTCACACTCAATCTCTGCCGACCGCAAGATACCCGGTGTCCTCTTTGCGAATTTCGCTCTCCACTGAACCAAACGCCTACCGTCGTAGTAATGTGCATTCCGAGACCTCGTGACCGATGGCTCATCACAAGCCTGTATGGAAAGGAACGCAGTATCATTCGCAAACCGTCGACAGATCGCAAGGTATTAGACGAGAAGCGCGAATGCCCCCGGAACTTTCAAGCACGCAAACCTTTTCGAAGGTCGCGGAAGTGACGATCTGCTTCTGGATCATGAAGATTCTCGCGACCACTCTGCGCGAAACGGCTGGCGACTTCATTTCAATGATGCTTGGCCTTGGCTATTATTGGCCTGGCTTTAACATTCCAATTCCCGCCATCGTCCTGTCCATTCATATCGGCGCAACACACCACTATCCGCTTCTGTTCTGACTCTCGATTATCGCAGCCATGACTGCGGGTACGGAAATATCCGATTTCATGGACCGCTCGCTCGCCTTGGCTATCTGGCCGGCTCGTTGATCCTCGCCTCGGAATTATCGCTCACGCTCCTCTTTTGGTATATCCGTGAGCGGAATGTCCGCATCTATCTGATTGTCCGGCGCGACGTGGAAATTTTCTTCTGGGCGGCGGTTTTCTTTTCAAACGGTCTTGGAGCTGCCTTTGGCGACTTCTCCGTCGATAATGCCAGCTTTGAGCTTCATTCAGGGCGCGCTGGTTACGGCGACCATTATCGTCACTGTCGGAGCGCTGTACTACGTCAACTGTATCAATGACGTTATTCTCTTCTGAGTGGCTTTTGTCTTCACCCGTCCTTTTGGCGCGACATTCGGCGATTTGCTGACGAAGCCATCCGATGCTGGAGGACTTAACCTGCCTCGTGCACATGCCTACCTTGTCTCCTTATTATTAACTCTACTTCTCGTTACGCTTTATGCATCGACGCGGTTGGCACGCGGCGCCATCGGACAAGGGTAACAGGTGAACCGCCCGCAATCATACAGTTTTGAGAGAAAATCGCCACTTAACTGTCACGGTCTCTTCAGACGTTCGCGGCTTGAACCGACTGGAAGAGAGAATTGAAGATATTGGAAGTCCGGTGTCCAACGCGCACGAAAAGCACGACCGACAACAAGCGCGTCATTGCAAAGGTGGTACTCTCGGCCTCCATTGTAGTCATGGCCGGCTTGGCACTGCTGTTCTATTTTTATCCGAGTTTAGATCTGAGCGCCTCAAGACTTCTTTACCGCGCTGATCACCACTTTATCGGCAGCGATTCAGCAGCCTTCGCGGCGTTTCGCTTTCTGTTCACCGCGATGTTCTCGAGTGTTTGCATCCTTACAGTGATAGGCTGTCTAATTACGCAAACGACACGCGGGCGTTGGCTTAAGCTCGCCTCACGCGATTGGCTTTATATGGCTGCTTGCCTTCTGATTGGGCCGCTGACAATCGTTAATCTCGGCTTTAAGGACCACTGGGGGCGTCCTCGCCCTGGCCACGTGACCGCGTTCGGAGGTGGCGAAAAGTTCGTACCGGCACTCAAGCCCTCCAATCAATGCAATAGAAATTGTTCTTTTGTTTCAGGTGAAGCCTCGTCAATCTACATTATCTGTTTTGCGGCGGCTTTTCTATTTCCCGATGCAGCAACGGTATGGCTTCTTTCGGGGATCGCTCTTGGTGGCTTGGCGGGCTTCATCCGCATCGCACAAGGTGGCCATTTCTTTTCAGACGTTCTTTTCGCAGGGGTCTTTATGGCGATTACAGCCGCTGTCCTGCAACTATTTTTTCTGGAGCTGACCACTTGCCATGAAGACAGTTGACTGCCGCCGAACCGACTTCCGCGATGAGACCTGGGGCATTATCGTCGAGCGTTAGCAAGGCGCCGTGAAGCTCGGCAATCGCCGCTGCCGAGCTTAGGCCCAACCCGCTGCCACGTGTCGTCCGGCTTTTCTCCAGCCGGTAAAGCCCACGAAACACCTTATCTCGTTCCTCCATCGGGATATCGGGACCTGAGTCGCTAATCCGTACCGTGGGCCGCCCGTCGACCGCCGAGAGTTGAATGTTGATATCCGTTGGCGTCAGGTAATGAGCGATGGCGTTGTCAATCAAGTTAATGAAGAGCTGAGCCAAAACTTTTCAGGCATTGATGGCGAAGCCGTCGTTGCTTCTCACCGCTGTGGGTCTACATCGTGCTCGGCATGCTTTGCGAAAGCGCCGTCCATCCTATGACGGTTATCTCAGCCTTACCTTCCGCCGACGTCGGCGCGCGGCTGGTGTGGTCAAGACCTCTCTGTCATCGGAATGATCGGAATCATCCTGCTGATCGGGGCGGTCGATAAAAACGCGATCATGATGATCGATTTCGCGCTTAAGGGGCAGCGGATGCGTCGCATGCCACCATCGGTCTCCATCAGGCGGGCTTGTCTGCTTCGTTTTCGACCCATTATGATGACGCCGCTTGGAGCTTTGCCCTGGCGGCTCGACACCGCCCGGCGCCGAGCCGCGGTTGCCGCTCGGTATCGCTATCGTCGGTGAACTGCTTGCCTCTCAGATGCTGACTTTATTCACGACGCCTGTTGCCTGTCTAACGTTCGACCGCCTGACGCGCCGGATCGATTATCCGAAAGAGGTCGATATTCCGTCTGGTTCATGTGGGAGTGGACCGCGGGCGCGACCAACGCCCTAGAAGCAATCCATAAGGAGAAATGACTTGGCCATCGCCACGGTTCTCATAATCGCGCTCGCAGTCGCCTTGGCGATAATTCTCCTGCACGAATTGACACGATACGTGCTGACCTTCGTGTTCGATCTCAGCAACAGACTGCCTGCGAGCGTTTCAAAATCACGTGTCTGGATCCGGTCGAATAGCCTTCGCGGTCGATTTGCCGAGCGCTATCCATCGCTAACCGAGTTTATTCGCAGCCGAGTCGACGTGCGTCAGCCAACCGGTCTTCCACTCTCATTGATGGTGATCGCCGCATTTTATTTGGCGGCTCTCTTTAGCGGTCTGACCGAGGACATTCTCGAGGCGCAGGGCACGACTCATATTGATAATTTCGTGAACGCGGCTCTCGGTTCCTGGCGTGTCGAGCCTCTGATTTCCGCGTCGCTTTGGATAACGGCATTAGGGAGCAGCCCATCGGCCGTCGCCGCGGTCGTCATCGCGACGGGCTTTCTGTGGTCGCAGCGACGTTTAAGCACCATTTTCTCCCTTTGGATTACCTGCCTTGGCGCCATCGCGTCGACCTCGGCAGGGAAATTTCTGATCGGGAGGGACCGCCCAACAAGCGAATTGGACATAACCGTGATGACCTCGTCCTTTCCGAGCGGACATGCGACCACAGCGATGGCTGTATACGGATTTATTGGATATGCCATCGCGAGGAACTTGCCGAGGATACGCGACCGGTTTGAGATTGCCTACTGGACCTCTATTCTCATCCTCTTTATCGGCTTCAGTCGAATTTTTCTCGGTGTCCACTATCTTACTGATGTCATAGGTGGCTTTCTCGTCGGCGGATTTTGGCTATTAGTCGGCTTCGCAATTGCGGAGTGGAACGGCCGCAACCAAATTGCAAGCACAGGTGGCTCTTTAAAGATGCCCGGCAAAACGCACACGACAGAGTGAAAATGCCAGCAGACGACCGATCCCGACTTTGCTTCTCACGCACTCGATTTCTAGTCATACACAATCCAAACGCTGGTTCTGCAGCACGACGGCTTTATCATGCCACGCTCGGTGAGCTGAAAGGCTTCGGGGCGCACATTGAGGTCGTCGAGACAAGCCGGCATGGAGACGGCGTCGCCGTCGCGACAGACGCCGCGTGGACCACGCGCTTTGACGCGATCGTGGCGGCCGGCGGCGATGGAACTGTCCACAATGTGGCAGAAGGGCTTGTCGGACACGATATGCCGCTCGGCATCATTCCGACAGGTACTGCCAACGTCTTCGCACGCGAACTCAATCTTTCCCGAAATCCGACCAAACTCGCACAGATCCTCGTTCATGGCCAGGTGCACGACATTCCCATGGGGCAGGTAAATGGCCGTCCTTTCCTGTTCGTTGTCGGGATCGGATTTGATGCCGAAGCCGTCCGCCTGTTTGAAACCGAAGGAACGCGTGCATTTGGCCAAGCGGGGTTTATCTGGCCTGCTTTACGCGCTCTTGCTTTGCGTCAGGATCGACCGTTATACGTCACGACAAAGCAAGGCGCGTCTTGCGCACATTGGATCATCATAACAAGAGCAAGGCGTTATGCCGGTAACCTGTTCCTAGCTGGGGCTGCAGATTTGCGCCGGCCTTTCTTTCATGTGGTACGTTTTCGGGGATCCGGGTTTCTGATCCGCATGCGTCAGCTCGCGTCGATCGCTCTCGGAGCAATCAATCATGATCCGACCATCGAGATCGAGGCTGCAACCTGGGCGAGGATTGAAGGGGATCGGACCGTTCCCGTCCAGATCGACGGCGAGCCTCTCGGCGTGCTTCCACTGGAACTCGGGTTGCATCCAAAATTGTTGAGGATCATCGTCGAAGAGCCCCGAACTGCCGACGGTCACAGCACAAATGAACCTGCCCAACCCAAGACATGACGCTTCTCTGCGTTGACGAAGCTTCCTGTTGGTCGCAAGGGAAATTTACGAACGTCAAAACGACGGCGTGCGCATCATGCGCTTAAGCTAGCGGTTAACGATGCGGATCGGGTACAAGCAGACGGTCACTATACGCTTGCACAATCGATGGCGCACGCGCGCGTACAAACTTCCGATAGATCGGGTATCGACGAAGACCATTTTGGCGCCACCGATGCGAATGATCAGTATTGCGAGTGTTGCAGTATGCCACTGGTCAGCTATCGGGGTCGGCACGCAGTTCGCAATACACTGCCGACGAGCACCGCGACGCATCCCAAAAACAGAAAGCCTCCGGCAGCAACAGACTGAGGTCCGAACGCGAACGAAAGGATACTCGCGAGTGCTACAATGACGAGTACGGCAATCGCGAGAAACTCGTCGTCTAGAAAGAGATCGACGACGCTCTTCAGGATATCGATAATTACAATCACTGTGCGCGCTCCTCGAAGGACCGCCGCGCTACGTTCACGAGTACGACGCCCACACTTACAAAAACGGCCATGAACAATAGGATCGCGAGATCTTCGCCCGGCCAGTGGACGCCAAGGCCTTCTCCCGTCCAAAAGACGCCGAACGCCGACAACATGATGCCGACGCCAAATTTTATCGTGTTTTCCGGAATGCGCGAAAGCGGCTTGTGAACCATAAGCCCGATCAAAAGCACAATAGCGCAGGCCGCCAGCGCGCCAACGCTAGCTGGCCACAGCGAGCCCTGCGCTGCGCCAATTGCTATCACGATAAATATCACCTCAATGCCTTCTAGCAGAATCGCCTTGAACACCGTCATTCCCGCTATCCAATTAAGCTGGGTCCTGTTTCTTGAAGCCTCCTGCCGAAGCGTTGCGGTTTCGTGGGTGTAGGCAGCTTCCTCGTCGTGCAATGCTATTATTCCCGCCGCGCGCAGAATGGCCTTTCGTAGCCACCGCAAACCGAACAACAGCAACAACACCCCGATCAGGAGCTGCAAAACATGGATTGGAAACATCGCTATCAGCGGACCGAGAAGCAGCGCGATTGCAGCCAACGTCAGGAGCCCGGCGATCGAGCCGATAAAGGCGGGTCGCCATCCTTGGAACATGCCCACCGCGAGCACGATTGTGAAAGCTTCGACGGCTTCGACGAAAGCACCTAAAAAAGCCGCTAAGATTGTCGGCCATCCACTTACGAAACCTTCCACGAACTTGATCTCCTGCAGCCGAACTCCGCATCTCGGCATAGTGCAATTTTCTGACGATGAAATTGCAAACATGATCCAACCTGTACCTGAATATTGCATTGACGTTTTGATGTCTTGCCGTTTCGGCGGCCGCCGGGCACATGGCAAATCATTTCGGCTACCTCCCTCTTCCAAGTTTTGTAAACCGTTCCATACAAGTCCATGACTGAAGCGGCGCAGTTCTGCCGTGCCCACCAGAAACACATCTGCTTCCGATATCTACGGTTTAGCTTGCGGCTCACGCGGGAATTACGGGCAAGAGCGACGCGTCAATGATGGTCTCTCATGATCATCGCTTCTTTTTTGTAAAAACAAGCAATACTGCAAGTAGCAGCGTCGAATTGCTTCTTTCAAAGTTCTGGGGCCCCGCCGACATCATTACTCCAGGGATGGAGGCAAATGATGCCAGAGCAATGGCGAGTATTTCGGCCTCACCAGTACTACAAACGCGACGATCACCAATGCCGGTGTCTTGGCTGCCGTGAACACAGCCAGTAGACTGGCTGGAGTCTAGATGAAGCTCGACTAGGCAAAGCGTTTCAAAGATCTCGGACGCGAAAACGAGCGGTTGATGAAAGCCATCTCAGAGTTTACCCTCGAGAAGGTGATCCTAAAGGAAGCGCTCGAGTGAAAATACTGAGCCCTTCCGAGAGGTGAGCGTGCGTAGCACATGTCCGCTCTGAGCTACGCCGGGCGTTTGCGATCGTCGGGCAACCGCGCCTTCGTTCACCGTGTTGATGCACACCGCGATGGGTGCCACCGTACCATGATGTATTCGCTACACCCCGTGAAGCTCGCCGTGAACAGCTCAGCCCTCAACCCAAACGCATTGAAGTAGAGCGTTGTCGCCTCAGGCGCTACCTGTCGGAAGCAGGCATAATCGATGTCATGGCTGAGGCTCAAGGTGCGCATGCCCTGCGTACCGAAGAGGCATCCGGCACTTACGCTTGACCGCTCCAACCTGCATGCGATTACGATGCGTATGCGCGCCTTCAGCGCCTGAACCGTAAAGGGCGGAAACGACAAGAATAAGTGGGCTCTGACCTCTTTTGCCGTTTTCCTCTCCTTACGCTAGTATGGGCGTTTGCCGGTATCGTGCTCTGAGTTCAGCGTTGCGACTCGGATTTTTCATATTTGAAGATGCGCATAGGCTCTTTGTATTGCTGCGAGCGGAGGAGCTATTGGACGCCGGCTTGCTCCAAAATTTTCTTTTTCTGCTCGCTCGTCTTCGGCCCCGCGCCAAGGTACTGGACAGCACTATGTGTGTTGTAACTTTGTTTTCCCGCACCTTTGCGCTGCTTATCTTCCTTCGATGGCCCCTCACCGCCATCACCGCCGCCGTACCCAACCACTTCGACGATGATGATCGACGGCTGTTCGGCGGGGGCACCTTGGTTGGCAACCTGGGATGTGTCTTTCGTCGTTGCACTCGCGGTGTTCGTTGCCTGTGTCAGGCCTGAGACGTTCGGCGGCTGGACAACCGGGATGCCGCTTGTCGCGCCCTGAACCTGAATGTTCGCGGTATTGATAATCTGCAGCGCGGCGAGGTTGATGTTACCCGACACGCGGATACCTGCTTCGCCCGCATCGATGGTGCCAAGCGGCGCTATCAGATCGATATCGCCGGGAGGCACATCTGGAATTGGATTGAGCGTCGCTATACCTGCGCCGGATGCTGGCGCTTGCGGCGACAGCGTCACGTGACCGTAGTTGTCGTAAAGTCGCTTCGGCGGCGTGAAGATCACGGTCGTCTTCGAACCGCGGCCAGCGTTGATATCTCCTGTCGCCGACCACGCGACGATGTCGCCGCCGAAGGTCGTCATGATACGGCTCTGTCCGAGCAGGATGCTGCCGAGCGAATAAACGTCGATGTCGCCCTTGCCCTGTGTGATGAGACCCGATTGGGGGCCCGGCGTGATGCCTTCGACGCCGACAATGGTCTGCCCGCCCGGATTGAGGATCTGTATGTCGCCGCCGAACTGAGTGTTGATGCCTGCGTCGGAGACGACCGGCACTGTAACGCCGTTGATGGTATTTGAACCGGTGATACTGCTAAACATCGTGATCTTGCCCGCGTAATTCAACGGATTGCCGGCTGCGTCTGCGTCGGGGAACAGCATAGCGATCGCTTGGCGCCCGCGCAGATATGAGCCCGGCCGTGGACTCAGCGAGTTCGTGTATTCGCGACCTGAAGCCTTCAACTCATCGTAATAGACCTGACGCACGAACACGCCCTGTTGGTCGCTGGGCAGCTTGAGGAAATACGCAAGCGCGTCGCTGGCCGAACCATTGTAACCGAAGCGTTCCTTCAACCAAGCGAGCAATTCCTGATCGTAGGCGTGCGCGACCTTCCCGCTGCCTGCCAGTGGCGTTCCATCCGAGGGGAGCTGATTAGCTGCGTCGAAGTAGAGCTTCGCGAAGTCAGCGTAATCCGGTCCGTCAGCGCCGACGCCTGCCATCGCCGTGATGCTGGCGCCGCCTTCAGTCGTGCGGTGACTAACGATGTCGCCGACGCTCACGAGCGAGCCGTAATAGCCCTGATAGAGGTTGCGCCCCGCCTGAACCTGCAACAACCCAGGCCCCACGATCGCTACCGTTTCCTGGAAGATATCGCGACCCGCCTGCACCAGCGAAATGTCGGTGGCGTTGTTATTCGCGAATACATTCACGTTCGGTCCCGTGCCCACGATATCGCGACCGGCTATGACCTCGAACGGCTTGGCGGCGATGTACCAGGTGGAATTGGATGGGATGAAGCCGTTGCCGCCGTCGTCAAGCTGCGGCAGCTTTTGCCCGATAGTCAAATCGACAATATCGACACCGGCGTAAACCCGCGCCGGTTGGTCGTCGACCGCATGCAGATAGGACACCGGCGTATCCTCGCCGAACGCGATTGGGCTGTACGGATTAGTCCGGAACGCTGCGTTCGCCGAGGCGTTGCTGTCGTTCTCGACAGTGAACACCGGATGGAACGGCGTCGCCAGCGTGCTCATATCGGCGCCCGACATCGAGATAATTTGCGAGGTGCCGAAGATCGAGACGCCGGAAAGCAATTCAAGCTGTCCTGTCGGCGACGGGACCAGTTCGATCGGCGCGAATGCCAAATTGCCGTTTCCTCCGGTTCCGCCCTCCGCGAAGCGGATATTGCCATTTGCCGCCGCCGCGATCAGCGTGCCCGGATAGAAGCTGGCGCCTGCGAGACCAGGAGGCGGATTGCCATCCATCAGCGCGACATCGCCACCGGCCGCATAGACATCGATCGCTGTACCGGGACGCCAAAGCGTGAAGTTCGTCGCCCCGCCGTCCGCAACAAATGTACCATCGCTGGTCGTATACGGATTTCCGTTGATATCAGCGGCAACCGCCATCCCCGCGTCGCTCGCGCCGCCGACGACCAGGTCGCCGCGCGCATTGATCGTGACGGTGCCGTCTCCGGGCGTGAAGATCGCGCCCGGCGTCTTGAGCGATCGCTGGAACACATTCGGATCCACGGCGCGCGGATCGTATGATGTCCAGTTCTTCGCATAGGTGTTTTGGGCCATCGTCCCTACCGCGCCCGCTACGATGCTGATATTGCCGCGTAAATCCGTAATGGCGCCGAAATAATCCGGCTTGAGACCGTTGGCGCTGGCGGCAGGCAACGGATTCAACACGCCGCCGACCTTCAGGATCAGATCGCCGCCGCCGGTCTGCACCAACGAGCCATCGGGCAGCACGCGTCCGGTCGAGGCAACCGCGAGATCGAGGCCCGTCGAGTTGAGCGTGTCATTGGCGCTATTGACGCCAGCATTGCGGCCCGCGATCACAGTGAGATTGCCGCCGCCGAGCGTGCCGATGCCCTGGAAACCAATGACTTGGGTCCCCGCGCTGGACTGGTCCGTTTTTGCGGATGAACCAAAATTTATGTACCAGGCTGCCGGATCGGACGACGCGCCCCCGCCCTGCAGGAACAGCCAGTTGCTGGTCAGGTCGGAGTCGACATAACGAGCGGGGTTGTGGGCAATCTGGATATAGCCGGTCACATCCTGCTGGGCGCTGATGACGACATCGCCGCCATGCTCGGGATACCATGCTGACGAATTCCCGCCGCTGGACCGGCTGACCAGATCGTACGGGTTGGAGCCGTCCGGCGCCAGGATCGACGCAGACTGAGTGCCCGCGGTGTAAACACCGAACGGTGACGCCTCGCTGAAGCTGCCGCCAGCGAAAAGATCGAGATTGCCGGTACCGGTGCGCAGCACGCTGAAGAACTTCCCATTCAGTGCCGAATTATATGCTGCATCGTTGAGCGTAAGATTGCCGCCCCCATTGAGGACTTTCGCGGAGAGCACGGCGCGCGGATCGGCAGCTGCAATGTCCGCGCCCGCGACAAGGCGTATCGAGGCCGCGAGCGAGCCGGGGGCGAGCATTGACGCCATCGCTGAGGCAGCCGAGGCGCCGGGAATTCCGGGCGTGGCCACGGCGCCAATGGAAGGCAAATTGGCGATATCGAAGAATAAGTAGCCGTTACCTCCTAGCGAAGGGCCCGGATCTAGCGTCGTGCCCGCCGGGATTGTGCTACCGGGTCCATATTGACGGCCGTTGATATCGACAAATGGTACGCCATAAATCGAGACCATGTCTTGGTAGAATTGGTCGTTCGGTACTGTCCACTCACTGATCAGGGTGACGCCGCTGGTATAAACGTAACTGTTATCGTTGAGGCCCGTGTCATCGGGCGACCACAGCTCCGCATTCGGATCGTTCGGGATGTCAATCGGATCGTAGGTCGCCGGCGTTCCCGCAGATCCCTTGAACCCGTCCGAGATGCTGCCCTTGACGGTGAGGCCACCGGCGGCGCGGACAGCGAGCGCCATTGGCTCGCCCGCACCATAGCTCGCCGAGTTCGGATCGCGGTTCGCGTTAGCACCGTAACGATATTTCGCCAAATCGATATCGCCCGAGGTCGAGAGATCGCCGCTTGAGGTGATCTGCACACCCGGTCGCAGATGATAAGCACTGCCGTAAGCCGTCAGGCCTGCCACGCGCGATTGCAATCCGGCATTACCGAGAGCTGCACCGATGAACTCCGTGCTCGCCACATCGTAGCCGTCGAGCGTCGCTTGCGTGATGACGCTGCCGCCCGGCAAGTTATAGGTCCAGAAGCCATTGAGCGCGATGCTGTAGGCGCCACGGATGTTCAGCGGACCACCGGCCGCGATGGCGATGTCGCCGGAGATTTCACCCGTGCGCTGCGCATTGAGCTGAATGTCGCCATAGCCGATGCCGTTCGGCGTGGTCAGATTCATCGTCGCGCCGGGGGACAGTACGAGCGAGCCGCCCGCCGCCGTCAGTTCGACATTGCCGCGGTTCTTGGCTTCGATCGGCTGGCCGTAACTATCGACCTGCAGCACGTTGCCATGCGCATCGAGCACCGCGCTCGACGCCAGCGTCAGACCATTGCCCGCCGAGAGACGTATCGTGCCCGGCGCAAAGCCCGACGCATCGATCGTGCCAACCACGGTGAGGCTTCCCGCGTCGGTCGCAACGGTGACATTCCTGGCCTTGATGCCATTGCCAATCGTCAGATCACCGGTTCGGATATCGAAGCTGCGGGCGTCGAAGAAGCCTCCTTGGTTCAGCCTGGCGTTCAGTGCGGCGAAGTTGTCCGAGGAGAGCCTGCCAGTCGTGATCGAGAAGTCGCCGCTGGTGTAGCCTCCCGTCGCAGTGCCGTTGAGCAGGCCGCCGAAGACAGCAGCACCGTTGCTTGCGCTCGCGGTGATCGAACCGGCGGCGTTATTGATCGCCGACACATCGACTAGCGAACCGGCGTGCTGCGTGAAATTGCCCTGCGCGCTGTTGAAGATCGCCGCGCCGCCGAAGCCGTAGACGGTTGCCTTCTGGATCATCGACGGCTGACCGGAAAGATCGATGCGGCTGTTGCCATCGAGGACGATATCGTTCGTGGCGTTGACGACGAACTTGCCGCTAGGCAACAGGACGGTCGTGCCGACGGCGACGCTGTCGCCGGTGAGATTGAGCTCCGCACCCGACACTGTGGTCTTCGCCGCGCTCGGCGCGACGTCGGCCGGGGCGAGAACACTCAACATGCCGCCGGTGTTGTAGGCCATGATTGACTTCTGCACGCCGGTCAGCAGCGGTGTGGACAGGGTCAGGTTGCCACCGACACCGCTCTGGCCGAACACCGCGCCGGTGGCGCTGCTCGGCGCCCGATAGACGTAGAGCTTGCTGTTGCCTGCCGAGACGATCTTGCTGCGGCCCGTGATGTTAACGTTGCTGAACCCATAGGCCACACGGTTCGGCGTCGTCGTATCGAGGGAGGTGAACTGGCCGAAATCGACCTCGTTAGCAACGAGGTTCAACATCCCGTTTCCATTGCCTGGGCCTCCGGCCGCAATCGCAGGCGGCGTCGCCCCCGCGATGCCGTTCCAGGTGATCTTATCCGCAGCGATGGTAGCCACATCGCCAGCCCCTCCATAGCCGTAGATGGCCGGCGTATTCAGCGTGAGGTCAACGCCGGTGCCGGTGGCGTCGACCGAGGTGGTGCCGAACAAATTGATCGATTGCGCTGCGCTGAGCTTGATGGCTTCGAGCGCGGGAGCGCCACGCAGCGGATCGCCGTTGACCAGCGTGTTGAACAGCGCCTGATCGAACAGCAAGCCGGAAGGATTTCCAGCGGCCGCAATCGTCGACGGATCGCCAATATTGATGGCGCCGACAGCCAGCGCGATGCTACGCGAACCAAAATGCGTGTTAGGAGCGATAGTAGAGGGGCCGCTGGTCGCGATCGCCAGCGTGCCTTCGGAATAAAGGTTGGAATTTGCACCGACCGTAATTGCGCCGCTGCCGTTCGCGCCGAAGAATTCGAGATCGCCGTTCGACAAAGCCAGCACGGAGGTCGAGCCTGCGGCATAGCCCATACCTGTCGAATCGGAGTCGAAGGACGCCGCGCCCTGCCCTATCGTGGTCAGCGTGACGTTGTTGCCGACGCTGACATTGCCGCCGACCAGGAAGATCTCGCCCGACTTCAGGGTTACGCCGTCACGGACCGCGATGCTGCTGTTGCCGACTTGGGAGAAAGAGATCGCACCATTGTCGACAAAGTTGTAGCCATTGACCATCAGGCGTGGCGCGCCGATCGCGTTGATCTCATCGCCGCTCACCGACACGCTAGTGAATCCTGCGGTGGGGCTGCCGGCGTTGATCTCGCCGACATTCAGCAGCACCACCTGACCGGTGCGACCGCCCTCAGCGCCCTGCAACAACGCCGTGCCGTCGAAAGCCAGCGCCGGCTTGCCATTCAATGCCGCGGTCGGATTCTCGAACCACATCTGCAATGTTCGAGCGTCGGTCGGCAGAAGCGGTCGCGCGCCGCCGAACTGTGCGGTGTTGGCGACGAAGAAATCAGAATAGCCCTGTTCGTTGTACTGCGAATAAGCGCGAACGGACTTGCCCGACGTAATCAACGCCGTCACCGGCAAACTACTCGTGATCGCCGTGTTGGCGACGCTAGTCGAGACAGTTGTGGCATAAGTTCCGCTGCCCATCGCCACGGGATTTGCCAACGGCGTGACGGTGCTGCCTGCGAGTTCGACACGATAAGCGCCGGGCAGCAAAGCATAATTCGCAGGCAGAAGCGTGTAGGTACCGGCCGTGAGCCCCGGTACACCAGCCGGGATCGTCACCTGCTGACCTATGGCTGGATCACCCGCTCCGTTCTCGGGCGCGACCGGAGCATAACCCGGGGCGTAGCCAGGAATGATGGCGTAAACCTTGTCGCTTCCCTTGCTCAGCGCAGTGAACGGATTGGCGTTGACGAGCGGCGTGGTCAACACGTTGACCGAACCGCCGCGGCCCGAGATGAACCCCGCGCCGGCCAGCGTTCCGCCGCCCGAGACATCAACGATCGCGCCGCTGGCGACGTTCACCGACTGCCCGTTCAGGCTCACGCCAGATGTCATACCGAATTGCCCGTAGTCGGTGAAAATCGCCGGACTCACCGTGACGCCGTTATAAGTATAGGTGACGCCGTCGATGGTGCCGCCATAGGGCAACGTCAATCCGTCCAGAGACACCGAGGTGATGCTGCCGGGCAGCACATTGACCTCGCGGGCCAAGATATCGGTATCGTAAGAAATATGGCCCGAGCCCAGGATTACGTTGCCGAGCGGAGCGCGGATGATACCGCCCTGATTGACCACTGGCGCACTCAGCGCCAGCGTGCCGAACACCGAGAATGGCACTGCGGGAATGTCGCTCGTGGTGCGGCCGACCGTGATGGCAATGTTGGAATTGCTGGGAAGTGCTGTCGCAGGATCACGATAGCGTAATCCTGCCTGCACGCTGGCGATTACATTGGTCGCTGGATAGATCTGCGCGGCGTCAAGCGTGATACTCCAGTCGCTGCCCAGCATGGTGCGCTGGTCGGCGGTGAGAACTGCGCCGGACGCTGGTATGTTGAGCGGCAGGAAGCGGATGTCGCCGGAACTGATCAAGTTGACGTTGTTGAAGCCCGGTGCGTAGCTGTAGATATACTGAAATATTGCGCTGTCGTAGACGTTCGTGCTGGCTCCGAACTGAACCAGCCCCCGAATATCGATCTGGTCTGCGTGCGCGGTGAACGTCGCGTTGGTCGGAGCGCCGCCCGCGGACGGATTTGTCATCGCGCGAGTGGAGCCGTCCGGCACGGTGATGTACGGCCCGTAGAGCAAGACATAGGGCGCCGAGGCATCGACGGCGCCGGACGAAAGCGAATCTGTCAAAGCGGTTTTCGATATCACGCCGGAGGTGAAGGCGCTCGCTGTCAATGTCAGGCTGCGGCCGAGCGCGAGCGAGACATCGCCGCTGAACTGCATGTAATCGCCCGACGTCAGTGCCAGGCTATCGAAGCCGCCGGCCTTGATCCGGTCGGCGCTGATGGTCGTGTGGCCGAACTGAAGCGAGTAGATATCCGTTCCCGGTGCGATATCGGTGGGCAGTGTCGAAGCCTGATAGCCTTGCGTCACCACCAGCGTGCTCGGAACGATCGGGGCTGTGGGGACCGCATCGTTGGCGAAGGAATGGGTCTGGAAGACCGGCGTGTTTATCGCAACCGAGAGGCTGCCGCCGGATGCATTCGCTCCGCCTGAAAAGGCATGCATGTTACCGTCGAGATACAGTCCGCTGCTCGAAGAAATCGAGATTGAACCGCCATTGGTGCCCCAGGTCACCGGCGAAACAACGCTGCCCGAGGCCACATCAACGACGGTCTGCGTGCCGTCGGCATCGAGTACTGCACCGGGACGGAGCAGCACAAACGCGCCGCCGCCATTGATGGTGATCGAGCCGCCATCGGTTGCCGTGCCGTAGGAACGGCCAGGGGAATTGGTCGCGCTATAGGCTACGCCAGAAACGTCGAGTTTGGCATTGCCGTCGATCCAGAGCGAGATGCCTCGGCCCCTGCCCTGAGCATCGAAGTTACGGCCTGCGTCGGATTGCGATCCATCAGCAATGTTGGCGACAGTAATGCTGCCGCCATGTGCAATGAGATCGCCAAAAATGTTTAGCTGCCCGAAGGAGCTGATCGCGATGCTCTGACCTGGATCGACCGCGACCGATGCGCCCTTATCGACGACGATCGAACCGCCACCCAAACTCGCTGCTCCGAAGGCTGTGGATTGCGACCGCAGCGAGAGGCTGGCGCCGGCACGCTGGCTGAGCGAGGCGCTCAGCGGATTTTCGGTGAATAGCGGCGGGGTCCACAATTGCATCGCCTGCGACGGATCGCTGCCGGTGGAGGCCACATAACTGTTCGATGTGAATTGGTAGACCGGCATCCCCACGGTCAGGTTGCCGGAGACGACAACACCCTGTCCGCCATTGACGTCGTATTTGGAAAAGCCTGCATTAAAGAATGATCGACTGAGCGACGGCGCGGACTCGATCGCCACCGTCTGTGTCAGCACCGCGCCAGCCGCGATGATCGCTCCCACCGGATACGTCATAGGCGTGGACTGAACCGATCCCGCAGCATAGGTGACCTGATAAGAGGGAACGGCGCCGATACCTTGAGGAAATACGTCTGAGGGAAATATGAAACCGGCAGGCAATGTCGGCGGTGCGCCATGCCAATACGAAATGACAGTTCCCGCCGGCGCAACGGCTTGTCCGAAAGGTCCGCCGTAGGCCTGGCCGTTGGTCCCGTTGAACGCCAGTCCTGCGGGAACAGGCCAGTCCTTGGCCAGAGTTGTGGTCACCAATGGAGCAGACCCCAAAGGAATCGCGACCAATGTCGGTGTATCCAACGGCACTGTCGTCAGGGTGACGGTCAGGGCAGTCGGTAGAGGCGTTCCCGCAGGAACGCTGAAAGCCTCCTTGAGCTTTACGGTTGTCGGCGCAGGCGTCCCCGCTTCGAGCACGCCGCCGGCGAGCGCGGCATTGTCGCCGATCACGAGATTGCCCGGTGAAGAGATTGTAAGCGTGCCGCCGCCGGTGACGCCGTAGGCGCGGATTGTACCGTCGAGAACCAGGGTGCCGTCGCCCGAGGTGGCGTTCTGCTGCGCATCGCCTGCCTTGATGGTGACGTTGCCGCCCTTGCCACCTTGCGTCTTGCCAGTCGGAAGAATGGCGCCGCCGGAGGAAACGTCGATGACACTGCCTTCGGCTAGCGTGGCGTTCTGGGTGGAGTCGAACGTGACGTTGCCGCCGTTGAGGAATGCGAGGTCAGAGAGAGCGTTCTGATTGATCGCGCCGTTTACCCAGAGGCCGGTAGTATCGATCGTCGCGCCGGCGGCGAGCGTGAGATCGGCGCCGCCTGAAGCATTAATGAGCGCCGAGGTGCCCGTCGCAGCCTTGAGAATGTTGCTGACTGTGACGCTGCCCGAATGCGCCGTGATATCGGCACTCACGTTGACCGCCGGTGCAACAAGGCTGACCTGCGCGCCGTTGGCGAGCGATACCGGCGCATCGAAGTTGATCTGTTTGTTGCTTGCGAAATTAAGGCCGCCGAGCTTCTGCTCCGAGAGATGCGTCGCGTCGAGATAGACGGTGTTGGCGCGGTCCGAAGTCAGCGCCGTTGTGGACGTCATGCCGCCAGAAATTGCAGCGATGTCGCCAACTTCGATATCGCTGTTGTAGCCTCCTGCGAGACCAAGAGCGCCGTATTGACCCACCGCCAACTGCCCCGCCAGCGCGGCCGTGTTCTGCGTTGCCTTGTAGCCATCCGTCAGGCCGGTGGGCCGTGCGTTGATTTGGCGTTCGCCTTGGATGACGGATGCGAGGATGTCGCCTTCGAACACCGACGTCGGCGTCGAGAGAACAAGGCGCCCCGCATCGCGGCCGACGGTGTAGCCGTCTTCCCAGCGATAGGAATCTCGATTAAGGCCGAACGGATTCATCCAAACTTCGGTCTGGCCCCAATGCTCGTGGTCGCGGATGAAGCCTTCGCCGACGCCGTAGTACTTCATGTCGGCCGGTGCGTTGTCGCCGATGTTGTAGAGCCGTCCGTCGGCGCCGAGGAAGTTCGTGGTGCGGAGGTAGCCGCCCTGATACGCGACCGAGCCGCCGGAGAGATTGAAGATCGATCCCTTCTGCGTCACGACCTCGGGCGCAGAAAGTGTGATGGTGCCGCCGACCGCGGTCCACTCACCGATGCTGTGCGCGGTGTTGCCGAGATAGCCGCCAACCTCGAGCAGACCGCCCGGCGTGTAATAGCGATCCGACGCATAACCGCCCGTGCCAGCAGGCACTAAGGTCAGGTTCCGGACATCGATCCACACGTTCTCGTTGGCGAGATAGCCGCTGTCGCGGTTCTGCGGGCTGTCGTGCAGTTCGTTGCCTTGCACGTTGACGGAGATGTTGTTCGACCCCATCGGCAGCAGCACGTTCTGCACGCCGGAGACGTCGAGCGTGGCCCCCGTCTCGGTGAAGATGCGCTTGCCCGCTTGCACGGCGATCTGACCGCCTTGCGCGGCGGTATAGGAGCCGCCTTGGAACACGGCATTGCCGCCGGTCACGATCTCGACGCGCGATTGATCGAGCCGATCTGCGAGCGTCGACAGGTTGTTGAACTGACCGGTGGCGATGACGTTGGGGCCTGATGCTGCGATTAATGCGTCGCGCTGCGCGTTGAGCGCGGTGTCCTTGGAATCGAGCTCTGGCAGGATCGCGGTGATGGCGTCGCTTGTCAGCGTGACGCTGCCCGTGGCGTCGCTCATCGCATTCAACAGATGAATGGTGCCACGCTGATTGACCGATGTCGTCGCGGCGAGGATGCCGCCTTGCGTCACCTCATGACCGGCCAGCGTGATGTCGCCCTGCTGCGCGAAGATGAGACCCGCGTTCGTGACTTTACCCGCGGCGCTGCCGACGGCGATGACGGGCGAGATCTCGGTGCCGCGCGTGGTCGAGAACTGGTTCGACGCGGTGCTGTAACCAGAGCGAAGGATGAAGCTGTCGCCCGCGGAGAGAAGCGCTTGTCCCTTCGGTGTGCTGATCGTTCCGCTGTTCGAGACCTCTGTGCCCATCAGCATGACGTAGCCGCCACCGCTGGTGACGGACTTCGGCGCGGCTGTCGTGATCTCGGCACCGGCTTCGACGCTGATCTTGCCGCCGGCGTTGATAAAGCTCGGCAGATACGTCGAACCGCTCTGCGTCGAATAGATGCCGGTGCTCATAAAGGCTGCCGGATCGATGCTGGCGCTCGATGCGATCAGCGAACCGACGTTGATCTGGCTCGAGCCGTTGAAGATGATGCCGTTCGGGTTGATCAGCAGAACCGTGCCTTCGGCTTTGATCTGGCCGAGGATCTGGCTCGGGGCGCCACCAGCGTTGATGCGATTGAGCGCCACCCAGTTGTTGCCGCTCGCCGCGTTGCCCTTCGACTGATCGAAGCGCACCGTCGTCTCGCGGCCGACGTTGAACTGCTGCCATGTCAGCAGCGCCTTCTGCGCTTGCTGCTCGATCGTGACGGTGACTTGGCCGTTCGTCACCTGCTGCGTCGGCTTAGACGCGTTGACCCACAAGCTCGGATCGGTGCCGACGCGCGGATCGACGACGAGGCCGCCGGGCGACAAACCGTTCGTGACGTTGGTTGGCGCCTGGATCGCCAAGCTCCGCGCCGCCGACTGCGCCGCGCGCAACGCCTGGATGGCTTGGCTCGCCTTCGTCAGAGCATTGATCGACTGCTGCGCGGCCTGCTGTGCCGCCGCTGCACCCTGCTGCGCCGCAGCCTGAGACGCCGCCGCCGCCGGAGCCGCCCCGCCGCCGCCCTTCCCGCTCAGGATGTTCACCCCGCCGGCGTGAGCTGCAGGAACAAACGCAAACAGTACGGTTGCGGCCAAGCCGACTAGCAACGTGCACTGCTGTTGGAGTCGGAGGACAACTTTACGGACGGACATCGGCGCTATCTCGGCGTTGGACGAGAGGCGAAACCAGAAGTACGCCCCATCGTGAAATTCGTTTTGGCGCCTTAAGACGAATGAGCCCCGCACTCAGTGCAAACCATTCGATACTTTTTTCACCAACCGAAGTTTCGGGCCGAATTATCCGGCTTTCGCCGGGGAATACCGCTGCGAGCTGTGGCTTTAGTGCCACCTCCTCGCATCGCCGATACTCTTGGCTAGCTGACGAGAACGATCCCCCCCGGCAAGGGCGTGACCTGTGCGCCAAACGCAGCCTTGAGCTGAGCGATCAAATCGAGATGATCGAGCTTGAACCGCGCCGTAAAATGGCGCTCCCCCAGAGCATCATTGAGAAGGATAATTTTACCTGGCCGGTAACGGTTGATCTCGGCGATGACCCGCGACAGAGGTTCATCCCGGAAGAATAGATTCCCCTGCCGCCACCCCGTAACCTCATCCGGGTCGACGGTTACCGTCTGGCCGAGACCGCGGGCGGCATATTTGATCTGGTGGCTTGGCGCCAAAGTGATCGATTGCCCGTTGCGCTCGACCTGAACCGCGCCAGCAAGACATGTAACTTGAACTTCTGACCCATCGCAACGCACGTTGAACTGCGCTGTATCCGCCCGGGCGCGGACGTCGGAAGCAATAACCTCAACCGGTTGGGATTGCGCGGCTACAATTGCCTCTCCAGCGATCAGCTCGATCATGCCGCTCTTGGCGGCTGAACTACGGACGTTGAGGCTGGTCTGGGTGTTCATTTCCACAGATAGCCGGTCGGTCAACGTAAGACGCCGCTGTTCACCAGTGGTGGTCCGATGGTCCGCTGAAAATTCGCTGACTGACGGCCAAAGTCCAAAAGGCGGACGTACGATTATGAACGCAGCGCCGGCCGCAGATGCGGCCATAGCGCCGCCAATAAACGCCCGACGTCCGACTGCACGTTTACGGCCTTGCACAGCAGCGAGCTGAGATTCTCCGCGGACAATACTTTCCATCGCCGGACGAAGCGCCTGCCATCTGAGACTCGCTTGCGCGAAGGCTTCGGCGTGGCGCGGACTCTGCGTGCGCCAACGCTTGAGCGCCGCGAGATCGGCCCGCGTGGCATCGCCCGAGGACACATGCACGAACCAAGACCACGCCTCACGGCGTAGCGGATCGAGTTTCAAGTCTTCTTCGTCAGATGTGGTCATTGTTAGAGTAAGTTTTCATTACATTTCGATTGATCCGGAACCTTGGGAGCAGCAGCTAGCGCTGACTGTCCTTAAGACGTTTCGAGCGGTCGGGAAGTGCAATTTTGGCAGCCTCCCTTTTTTCCAAGACTGCGTCGAGCTGCTCGAGGCCGCGCTTCAGCTCGTAAAATACCGTTCTTCTGGAAACGCCGAGCTTTGCGGCGATCTCCTCGTGCGATAGCCCCTCAAGCCGCGTTGCCATGAGAATGGTGCGCGTGCGCGGGGGTAGCTCGTTAATAGCCCGCTCGGTTTCCCTGAGATCGGCTCGAACCTGAAAAACCTTCTCCGGCCCAGGCGAAGGGTCGGCTATCTCCAGAACTGCGTTGACATCCGATCGGCTGGCTCGGCGGTGCTGCCCCCGTAAGGAATCCCTGGCTATATTCGTGGCAATACGCAGGAGATAGTTGGCGGGGCTCTTAATCTGTCCCACGTCATCCTGGCGATGGAGGCGGAGCCATGTCTCGTGAAGGCTTTCGCTGGCGAGCTCCTCGGAGCCCAATCGCCGCGTCAGGCGTCCCTTGATTTCGTCGTATCTGTCCGCGAGCAGCGCACGCAATACGGCCCACGTCGTTTCAGTCATTCACGGGCAGCCCCTATCGATGGACCGATTCGGGTCCTAAGCTGTCCCGTTCCGGCCTGATCGACAACGGTTAACGACATGATTTCAGATTTTTTCGAGACCTTCAGACCGCTCATCGACAATGTCGCTAAATAAAAAGTATCAAGCGCATATGACAGAAGGGCATTTGCGCTGGCGACGGCGGACTTGAGCGCGATACTTCTCTTATCCCGAGCAATCGCCGGTTTGGCGGGGCGAGCGCTGCGCAATAGCGAGAAGGAAAGGTTGGGGCACGTCGGGCGGAGGTTTCATACCGATGCGCGCCCCTTGCAATGCCGCGGTCAGCAGCGTGTCACGCTGCGCATCTCCGGTCGAATCGATGAGTGCGCTGTGCTCGATTATACCGGTCGGTGTGACCCACAGCTCGATCCCGGCCCTGTATCCTCCCGGCCTTGTGCGCGCGTCGCGGCATAGGACGTCGAGCACGCCATGCTGCAGGGCGCCCAAAAACCCGATGTCCGGGCGCTTGCTCTGCGCATCGCTTCCATCGGACGTTGCCGCGATGACGAAGGAATCGGCGCCGGTGCGAAGGGCGACCACTCCTGTCCCCGCGAGGAGGGTTTCCAGGGCGACCTCCGGCGAAAATTGCCCCTTGACCTCTGTCGATCTACGTCCGGCGGCGATCGAAGTTTCAAACAAAACCTGGGTGCCACTGGCAACGATGTATCGATCCAGAGCTGCATCGAGCGGTTGCGCCGGGATTTCGTAGACCTGGGTTGAACCAGCCGTACGATCCTGCGCAGAGCCCTCCGCCGAGCCAAACGTGACCATCGAAGCTATTACCGCCACTGCGCGCAAAACATGCCGTACCTCGAAATCGATCGCATGTATCAAGCTGTCGTCCTTGGCCCGAAAGTGATGGAGAAGTTCATGAATTTCAGAGTCGATGATTGCATCCCGTGAAGTCAAGATCCCTCGCGCCGGCAGATGCAGCCTGTCAGCAATCTTTTATGTGCACGTGATGCCTACTCCGCAGATTCTCCCCGGTGTTGTCGTCGTTAATCCAGGTTCACAAAAGTTTTTCCCGTATCGCGCAGAATTCCTTGTTCTCCTGTGACATGATGATAGCGAAGCAGAATGACGGCGACAAAGCGCGGATCGGGTTCGAAGCCCCGACAGCACCCGCCGGTCTATTCCGTAGCGATGAGCGTCGAACCAGAACCCAGGAACGTGTCGAGCACGATGTCCAAGAGCGCGTTGCCATGACGAACTCGCGGTGCGCACCTCGGGTGACATTGCCAGGATTTTGACGTTATAAGGCTCGCCGGCTACAGAAACTGCGCTTGGTCTTCGTGCGTCAGGCGTTCGAGGATGCGGGGATCGGTGGCATCGCCGCGGATGATCTCGTGCCGGCCGAGAATGAAGTGATTGCCGACACGCGCGATCGGCGGGACGTCAGGCCCCGGTGCCCGAGGTCCTTGTTCGATGGCAGCAACCTCGGCGTCCAGGAGAACCTGATTGATCTCCGGCAGCGACCATTAACGGCTGTAGGCCGCTCACAGTCCGGTCATCCGTTTTTATGTTCGTCCTGCTCTAATCTTTGATCAGTCGACTCGTGGCGGCCCAAAAAATCAAAGCGCTCGCGCTGAAAAACGCTCCAAGTGCGGAAACAGCAACCCAACCACCATAAGCAAACGCAGATGTCGAAGAGATTGCGCCAACTGCACTCCCTATCGAATAAAAGACCATATAGCCGCCGACCAGCCGACTTCCCGCATCAGGGACACGTGAGAGAAGAAGCGTTTGATTTGAAACATGAACGGCCTGTACCGCAAGGTCCAGAAGAACGACACCCGCAAGCAAAGGGAAAACTGATACGGGAAGACAGGCGATCAAGCCCCAAGACATAAAGAGCAGAAACAGAGCCCAGCCCGTAGTGGATTGGACAAGCCCGCGATCGGCTAGCCTACCAGCACCCCGGGCGCCGAGCGCCCCGGCAATTCCAACAAATCCAAACAAACCAATCTCGGTGTGGGACAACGCAACCGGCCCCGATCTGAGCGGCAGCACGAGCGCAGTCCAGAAAGTGCTGAATGATGCGAAGATAAAAAATGCTAGAACGCCTTGCGAAAGCAACGTGAAGTCACTGAGGAAAAAACGCGGCGCCGAACGAATGAGATAAAAATAACCTCGTGCTGGTCTTCGATCGCGCTCGCTCGGCAAATAGATAAAGACCAAAGCAGCTACGAGGAGGCTCAACGCAGCAGACGTCAGGTAAACGGCTCTCCAGCCGCCCAGGTCAGATATCAGCCCCGCGACGAAGCGAGCGGTGAGAATACCAATAACGATGCCACTTGTGACAAAACCAATCACCCTCCCTTGTTGACTAGGCGCCGCCAGTGTAGCTGAAAAGGCCACTGCGACCTGGGCGACTACCGCCAGGAAGCCGACCGCCAGCATTCCAAAAAAGAATACGAATGATGATGAGGCGGTGGCCGCCACGCTAAGTGCGAGCGCCAATAATATCATTTGCGTTAAGATGAGCGACCGACGATCGATGAGATCACCAAGCGGAAGCAGCAAGATCAAACCCAGAGCGTAGCCTACCTGGGTAAGCGTGATGACCACGCCGATCGATGCCGGATCGATCGCGAGATCCTTGACCATATAATCAAGCACGGGCTGAGCAAGATAAACGTTCGCGACACCCAAGCCCGCGACGACAGCAAACAGAATCGTGGTTAGAAAATTCAGATCGGGGAGATTTTCGCATTCCGCTCGTCTGCCCTGCGCCTCGCACAAACTTGAATGATCCATCCGATTGCGTTCCTCATCCTAGTTCTATAATAAGACCAGATCGGAGAACGAAGATCTAGTTCTAATTTAGGACTAGATAGATGACAGATCGACGAGGTAGCTATGGTAAAGCGGCTGAGTTTAGGAGAAGAAAACTGCCCCGTGGCACGCGCTTTGGACGTGATCGGCGACTGGTGGTCGCTCCTCATCATTCGAGACATTTTTGACGGGCTACATCGTTTCGGAGAGATTCAAGAAAATCTCGGTGTTGCGAAGGGTGTGCTGGCGGCGCGTTTGCGCAATCTTAGTGAGCGCGGCGTCCTTGAAACTGCTCCTGCTTCCGATGGAACGGCATATTCGGAATACGTGCTGACGAAAAAAGGTCGCGGCCTATTTCTCGTAATCGTCGCTCTGCGCCAGTGGGGGGAAGCATACCTGTACGAGCGTGGCGAGAAACACTCTCTCCTGGTCGAGACAGCAACGAACAGGAAAGTGGCAGCTCTACAGCTAATGTCGTCGGACGGTAGGGAGCTGACCTGCGATAAGACCAGCGTTCAAAAATTGGCAAAGTGAAAGCGAGCGCGGCGTGCGGGCGCGAAGGCACGATGGGTCACGCGAACACTTGATACCGGTTCGATGCCGCCATTGCCCGCACTTGCGGCTTTAAAGGATGGCGGCTACCTCGTCGTCGCCGCGATTCAAGGCGATCGCGTGCTGGTGCAAGAACCCGGGGCAGCGAAACCCTCTGTCAGCAATCTGCAGCTGGACGTTCCTGTCCCACACTCTCCGCCGAGCCAAACATACACATAGCGACAAGAGCCACTATGGCGTGGAGAAAATCACGTTCGCCGGAGAAGCTCGAGATCTCGTGTCTCAATCTGTTATCCTTGCTTCCGAAAGCGCGAAGGAATTTCGGAGCCCTCATACTCCGATAACGGCGTCCCGCGCCAGCTTCCCATCACCAGCTGAGTTCTGGAAGGCAATGATACGCTCGCCGTGAAGAAGGGTTCTAATCTCCTCATGCTGCGTACCCAAGAGGAGGTGAAAGCGCAATCTGGCGATTGCCTCTTTCGGTAACGGGAGGAGCGGACTTAGTCCCTGGTGCCACGTCTCTTAGTTGCACAGCGCGGTCAGCTTACCGATTATCAGCGTTACGAGCGCTGATCGTCAACGCTATCATGGAGTCTGTTGCAACGTCGCGCGTTGGCCGTGCTTGAGGAAGACGAAGGCTTGCCGGGCGATGGTCTCCCCGTCCAGCACGGTCGCCGCGCCGACCAGTTTCTCACGTGTGCGGACCTTCGCGGCATGGGGAGTGAGAATGAAGATCGCCGCTTCCTCGAAGGGCTGGCCGCTGGCGATCATGGTGCGCAGCGCGGACACGACACCAACCCAAGCCGCGACCTGCTGCTTGGAGGCGGCGAAACGGAAAAGGAAGTGGCGAAGCCCGGTGCCGTAGGTCGAAGCCATTTGCGAGGCCGAGAGTGCCGGATACTCCCGATCGAAATAGATAAGCGCGTTCGTGATTCCGTTGAGCACGAGGGGCCGGAGGTCCGTGTCGAGTCGCCTGGTATTGCGACCGCAGACGTCGACATAGAGCCACGAAAACCGTGAGCTTCGCGGGAACTGCATTTTCGAGAAGGTGGCGATGGCGGAGGGCACAAAGGTGAACCACCAGCGCCCTATCTCGACGAGTTGGAAGCGGACATTGCACTGCTCTCGAATAAGGTCCTCTGGCGCGAGCAGTGATAAGGCCCGTATCCGATCGGCATCCAGCACGCGCAGGCTGGTTGCCGCCACGGCGGCTGCCGCCCCGAGATTCGCGAGCAGCGCGCCGGCAGCGTCGGTGTCTTCGAGCATGGAATCCGCGAGCGCCTCGGAGACGACCACCGAATCCCACAGCGCGTTGGCGAGGATGAGCCGCAATAACGAATGCGGGTCGGAGGCTGCCAGAAGCGGCGATGCGGCGCGAGGAACGTAGCTGACGCGGGAAGCATTGGTTCCGATGTAAGGGCTGATGATCGCAGAGTTGATCCGCTTTGAGGGGGACGTAAATGCACCCCAGAAGGCCGCGAGGGCTGGTTCAAGAAATTCCGCCAGAACCGTTTCCGGAGAAGCTGCTGGTGAGACGGTGTTGGCATCACGTGTTGCGGCCCTGATCCGAGCCCGCACGTCCCGCGCGCTCGCGGTCATGAGGGTTCGGCGCAACGCACCATCCCCCACCGCGACGGGATACTCGGTCTTTGTCTCATAGAAATACTGGCCGCGCAGGCTTCCCTCGGCCCGCAGCGTGGCCCCCGAATTTCCGATCGCCAGCATACGCAATCCGGCAGAGGTCTGTAGGCCCCAGGAGATGCCGCCGGGCACAGGGAATCCAGCATTGACGCGTTCGAAGGTGATGCCTTCCTGCGCGCAGGTGGTGCGGGCGGCGATTTGGATTGGGTCCGTTGCCGCGTGACGCTCCTTGTCTCGGCGGACGTAATCCTCGCGGGCAGTTCGCAAGGGATTGCGCGCGATGACCGCCTCGCGCTCGGCATTGAGGCGATCTGCCGGAAGCGGCCGCAAGTTCGGCAGTCCGCGCAACCACGCCGCGCTGAGCGCGGTCATCGTCTTCAATGCGAAGAAGCGCCTGTCGAGTTCCTTGATTTCGGGATCGACATTCCCGAATCCGCTCCCATCCTGGATGGCTTTTGCGCGCGCGACATCGCCGTTCATGATGGCCATGAAGTCGTCGAAGATACCGACATAATCCGTGGCTCCCATCGCCACGAGCCCCTTGCGGCAATTGTCGAGGGTCTGCTCGCCCATTCTGCTGTTATGGGCGAACTGGCCGTGGCCGCCATTGTTGACCTGCGCCAGATAGTAGTCGGCGTGGTAGGCCCAGAATGCCTCTGGCGCGATCTCGCCGGACACGAGGCTCGCGTGGTCCACTGCCCAATTGACGAAATCGATGACGCCGGCGACAAGGTCCGTGTCATCGGCGGCCGCGTTCTCCGGCACGAGGATATCGGGTGCGATGAGACTCTGCGGTTCAAGCACGCGCGTGTCGTCATTCTCGGCCATGTCATTTCCTGAAATGCGCAGACTCCCCTACCTGACAGACGACCGGAAGGGGCCGCACCCGAAAGCCTGTCAGAACTTTATTTGGCCAGTGGCGTTCGAGACACGCAGAGAAAGGTTCTTGGGGAAGAAGGCGTCCGGACGAAAGAGGCTGGGCGGGAGCGTCAAATTCGATTTGCTTTGCTAAAATCTGTTGGGCAGCCACTGGCAGCGAGCCGATTACAGCAATGCGAAACCGAGCGGACAAATGAGATCGTTGTTCTCCGCCGCTGGCTACGACCACGGATGTCCGCTGCCGGTAGCTCCTGACGGGCGTATGTCGAAAATCAAGTGGCAGCCGCTCAACCGTTCAGGGCTGAGCGGCGGCTTGCTGCGTTAGGCGACGCAAAGCACTTGCTTTACAGCAACGGGCGGAATGACGCGCTCCTGCTGCATGCGGTCGAACAGATCGAAGAAGGCCTCGTCGGAGGGCCTGGATGCGGTGAAACCGAGTGCTCGGCTCTTGGACATATCCGTGATGCATTCGAACGGTCGCAGCAGATCGGCATCCGTATGCCAGAAGGATGCGATGCGTTCGAGATTGGCTTCCACGAGATCATGCCTCTTCGCGATATCGGCCCACGTCGGGCCGGCATCGACCATCTGCTCGCCGAGCGGCTCGTTCTCCTTTGAGAAAGGCACGGCTTCGAGGCCAAAATAATCGGCGAGACGTCCCCACATCCATTTCCAGCGGAATACATCGCCGTTGGTGACATGCAGCGCCTGATTGCGCGCAGCAGGTGTCGTGGACGCCCATTCCAGGTGCTGGGCGAGGACGCGCGCATCAGTTACGTCCGTGACGCCATTCCACTGCACCTCGTCGCCCGAAAAGGCGAATGGCTTACCCGTCTCTCGGCAGTAGGCAGCGTAGGCCGCGAGCGTCATGCCCATGTTCATGACGTTCGTCTTGGCAAAGCCGATCATCGTGTGCGGGCGATGAACGCTCCAGCCGAAGCTGTCCTGCTCGGCGGCTGCGAATACCTGATCCTCGAGATCATAGTAGAAGTTCGGGATATCGAGGCGGGGCAGTGTTTCCCGGAACGGAGTCAGCGGCGGGGCAACCTGAGCGTACATCTCGAACGGACCGATGAAGTGCTTGAGGCCGGTGACCAATGCGAAGTGCTCAAGGCTATCCTTCGGGCGGATGACCTGAAGTAGATTGCGCATCATAGCGCCGTTGACCGCGATGTTCTCCGCCTCGGTGGGATTACGTGACCAAGTGGCGAAAAAGACGTGTGTCGGGTTGACGTCCTTCAGGGCCTTTACGAGCCCAGGATAGTCCAGAAGGTCCGCCCCGATCGAATGGACGCCTTTGATCTCTACGGGCCGACGTGCGAGGCCGTGAACCCCCCACCCGCGACTGACCAGATGCTCGGCCAGATTGAAGCCGACGATGCCGGTGCTTCCGATGACGAGTGCTTGTCCGCTCATTGTGTCCTCGCGCATTGATTTGCGATCAGCGCGATTGGCCGCGCGTTTCGTGGATATGAGCCCCGTCAGAACTGCGATAAAGTCGTGCCTGGGCGCTTCTCTGTCGCTTCAGAAGAGACAACCGGGGGCGAGAGTTTGAGGATTGCGTACGGCCGCGCCATCGATGCGAATGATGTGCTCGGTCTGCTCGCGGAGTTCGATCCGCATGTTGCGGGAACGCCGCCGCTCGGGATCGATGTCGACACAAGTGACATCGACATTCTCTGTGCGTTCACCGATCCGCTCGCATTTACAAATGCGATGGTCCTGTCATTCCAAGATGCGGAAGGCTTCACCATCCGGCAGTGGCGGAGTGGGAAGCGCGCCGTTGTTGCCCAGTTTCGTTCGAGCGGCTGGCAGTTCGAGATCTTCGGCGAGGAAACGCCGGTCGAGCGGCAAGAGGCATGGCTCCATTTCCTCGTCGAGCGGCGTCTGCTTCGGCTGGGCGGGGATGGGTTGCGCGCAGAGATCGTGAGGCAGAAACAGAACGGACTAAAAACCGAGCCGGCGTTCGGACGGGTGCTTGGGCTCGACGGCAACGCTTATCAAGCGCTTCTGGAGCTGGAGCAGAAATCAGACGAACATCTCTCCGTTGTATTGAGGAACGCCGGGTTTCGTTGTTGATCGGCTACTCTCCGGCCAGCGGAGCCCGCAGGACTTCCGCCAGATGCTCTAGGACTGCGCGCGTCTTCGGGGGCATGCGCCGGCCAAGAGGAATGAGAGCGTGCACCGGGACGTCTCTCGGGTCGTCGGCTTCTGCCAAGACATGAATCAACGCGCCCTCGGCCACGAACGGCTGGACGACGCGATCGTAGATCTGCGCCAGGCCCAGGCCGTTCAGCGCCGCATCGATCATGGCGTGGCCATCGTTGACCAGGAGGCCGATCCTGGGCGTCATCTGAACCGCCTGGCCGCCGTCAGCAATGGTCCACGGCCGGAGCTGACCGGACCCGCCGCGAAAAATGATCCCCTCGTGGTTCCAAAGATCGGCGACGGACCTGATGGACGGATGACTGGCCAGGTACGCCGGCGATGCATAGAGCCGTTGCCGGATATCGCAAAGCTTGCGCACGGTGATATCGCCACTCGGCGGAAGCGCCCCAATGCGTACGACGATGTCCCAGCCTTCGCCGACGGCGTCGGAGTGACGATCACTGAGCGACAGATCCAGTGTCACTTTGGGATAGCGCTCGCGGATGGATGCGATCGTGGGAAGCAAGACGCGGCCGAAGCCGATCGGAACATCGAGACGCACGCGACCAGTCGGCTCATCACGGCGGGCGGACAAGGCGACCTCAGCGTCGCCGAGGCCGTCGAGCGCGGCGCGGGCGGCCTCGAGGTAGGTTTCGCCATCCTCGGTGAGCCGCACGGCGCGTGTGGTGCGTTGAAATAGCTTCGTGCCGAGGCGTTCCTCGAGGCGCTGCACCGCCTTTCCAACATTCGATTTGCTTGTCCCGAGACGCTCGGCCGCGCGCGTAAAGCTCGCGTGCTGGGCCACGGCGACAAAGGTAGCGATGTCGTGGATAGGGGGTGCTGACCGGGTCATGACGTCCCTGATTTCTTGGACAGGTCAACATTGTCGCCTCTGAGGCGACAGAGCAACGCATTTGTTGATGTTTATCTCCATCCCGGTGGAAAGCATATCGGGGCCATCCAAGTGAAAGGATGGTTGCATGAAGCTTTATATCGCCCAGGCCACGTGCTCACTCGCCGCCCAGCTCGTCGCGAATGAGCTCGGTCTCTCGCCCGAGTTGGTCCACTTCGATGTTCACGACAGGTCGACATCGAATGGCCAGTCGTTCACCGAGGTAAACCCGTTGGCTTATGTCCCGGTCCTCGAGTTGGATACGGCAACGAAGGATCGTCTCACGGAGACCATCGTCGTCGCATCGTACCTCGCTGACCAACATCCGGAGCGCGGATTGATCCCGGCGCCTAGCACGCTGGAGCGTGCGAAGTTCGACCAGCTTCTCGTTTTCGTCGCGACCGAGATCGCGCAGAAGCACATTCCGTTGATGCGCAAGCTGTTGACGGAGGACGGCGCGGAATGGACGCGCAACAAGCTCCTGAATGCCTACACCGAGCTCGACCAGCGTCTGGCTGACGGACGTGCGTATCTGACCGGCGATAACTTCACGGTCGCCGACGCGTACGTATGGGCCACCATGTGGCACGAGAGGTCAGGCGTGAAGATCGACAACCTAAAGAACCTGATGGCCTACGTGGCCCGCGTCGATGCACGTCCAGCCGCGCAGAAGGCGCTTCGGGATGAAGCCGAATTGGTCGCACGGCATCAGGCTCGCACGGCCGCCTGAAACCCACGCCAACCAAAGATAAAGGACACTGATCATGAGCAATCGAACGATCGAGAGAAACCAGAATGACCCGTCGCAACGGCTCTCCGGCAAGGTCGCAGTGGTAACAGGCGCATCGAAAGGTATCGGCGCAGAGATTGCCCGTCGGCTCGCTATGGAAGGAGCTTCCGTGGTCGTGAACTATGCGGGCGACCGCTCAGGTGCTGAAGGTGTCGTCTCCGACATCACTACCACCGGCGGAAATGCCATCGCTGTACAGGGCAACGTCGCGAAATCCGATGATATCGAGCGGATCTTTTTGCAGGCAGCAAATGCCTTCGGAAATGTGGATATCCTCGTGAACAATGCTGGCGTGTACAAATTCGGTACGATCAATGAAGTCACAGAGAGCGAGTACCGGCGCCACTTCGATACGAATGTTCTGGGTCTTCTGCTCGCAGCGAAGGCGGCGGTTTCTCAATTTGGTTCGCGGGGCGGGAGCATCATCAACATCGGCTCGGTGGCAAGCCGTCAAACCCCGGCTGGCGCTTCGATCTACACTGCCACTAAGGGAGCCGTCGATGCCATTACCCGCACGCTTTCGAAAGAGCTCGGCCCGCGCAATATTCGCGTGAATTCGATCAATCCCGGTGGCGTCGAGACACCCGGCACGCGTGCGGCCGATCTCATCGGCAACGCGTTCGAGGCAAACATGATCGGCATGACACCACTTGGCCGCTTTGGCCGGCCGGACGACATTGCGCCGGTGGCGGCATTCCTTGCCTCTGACGATGCCCGCTGGATCACCGGTGAAATCATCGTGGTATCGGGCGGCATGTAGACGATGCCGATAGCCGATGCTCTTTGCGGATACTCGCTACCGAGCACACTTGGTGCAGCGGCAGATTCCAGCCAAATGTATCTCGAAATATTCTTCGCCGTAATCGTAGGAAAGTTCTTCGCCAAGTTCGATGTCGCGGAGCGCGAAGATATATACGCGACGCTTGAGGATATCGATCTCGCAATTCGGCGCGCAGGAGTGGTTGATAAAGCGGGCGGTATTCGCCGGGATGTTCCCGTCAATCATGCTCCTGTCGCTCGTCCAAAAAAGGTACTTCCCTCGATTCTCTTTTATCTGCTTGGCCGTGGCTGGGCGTCCAAGGTACTCGATGACGCACGAACCCTTAGGTATGCGTTCATGAGTGAAAAGACCTCTGCCACTGAGCGACCGACGGACCGCAAGACGGAAAGGAGCAGGCATGAAGCGTCGCTTCATAGGAGGAAGATACCACACTTCATTTTCTGTCGATCCGGCGTCTGTATAGTGAGCATATGAGGAGAAAATTGACGAGCCACTTTTTTTCTTTCAGCTTAAGCGCGATTGCCCAAAAACGGCCGCTCAACCCTTTGTCCGTTCTTAGCACCTCAGGCGTAGCCAGCCGCATAAAGGTCGAGCAGACCGATCGCAACAAGGCTCAGAGCCCAGAAGGCATCGAGATTGATCCAGAGTTTCGATAGAACCTGCAATCCGAGATAGCGGTACACACTCCAGGCGATGACGCCCCCAGCGGCTATCATCGCGGCGGTGTGGACCGCGGCGACTGCGAGAGCCAGGATCAAACTATTCGACGCGAGAACAATTGCTGCTTCGTGTCCCGGGTCGGCTGGTTGTGTCGTCGTGCAGAGCCCGAGATAGATTGGCACCAGCATCAAGCCAGCGCCATGGGCAACGGCAATGGCAAACGACCACAGCGCGAGCTTGGTCGGTGGTATGCGTGCGAGAACTCGGGGATGCCGGCGATTAAAGAAAAGAAATATCCCGAAGCCGATGACGAGCACGGCCGCGGTTACCTGAATCTGCCGACTCCAGGCGATGAGCATTGTTAGAAGACCGAACGGGAGCAGCACGACAGCCATCGCTGCCAAATGGCCGACGCCGAGCAGGGCAAGTGCCTTGAAGACCGCCGCCGAACGCCGCTCGAACAGTCCCGCAGAGACGGCGAGCGGCCAGCCCATGCCCGGATTGGTTCCGTGATAGAGCCCGCTGACAACGACGGCCAGCCAGAGCCCAGCGTTCCAGCCTCCCGCGGTGAGCATCAGGCAGATGAATAGCAGAACGAGTCGGTCGAGCAGTCGCCGCCCTCGAGCCTGATCTGATGCGTGCGGTAACCTTCCGGGATCTCAACTTCGAAGTTTTTGTCGATCTCAATTCCGCCCGATGGGTTGACGTTGACCAACGCGACAGTCCCCGGCACGCCGTCCGGATAGAACTGATCGTCCCATGTCGAATAGAGAGAATTGGTGACGTAGACGCGTTTGCCATCGCGGCTAATCTCCAGCATCTGTGGGCCGCCGGCAAAGGTGGCCCCGCTCCGATGTGGGCTTTTTCGAACGATGCCACCAGCGTGGATCGAGCCTGTTAGCTTTGGTTTGCGCGGATCGGTGACGTCGTACTGTCTCAATTCTCCGGTGCCCCAGCAGGCAACATAGAGAAATTTGTCGTCGAGCGAGAGGTCGATGTCCGTCACCAGCGGCGGCACCGCCCCGAAACCTTTGAGAAGCGGCGGAAGCATATCGGGGTCGGCCTTTTCCGGCGGGATGGTTGCGGTTTTCTCGATGCGGAATTTTTCGCCTTCGCGCCACCATGTCCAGATCGAGCCTTCGAGATTGGTCGTATCAACGACGACGCCGAGAAAGCCGTATTCGCGTGCTGGATCGTGCGCGGGGCGGATTTCGAGAGCCATCTGATGGTGGGCGCCGAGATCGATCGTTTGCACGTTGCGGCGTCCGGCGAGATCCCAAAAGTGGACGCGGTGGCCATACTTGTTGGCGAGCAGATCTTCAGGAACGATGCCGTTTTCGAACTGTGGCGGCAATCCCCACTCGCTGCTCACCATGTAATTGCGCGGCAGGTTCCACCAAAAATCGTAGTGCAAGGTTTGCGGTCCGCGGTCGATTTCCCAACGACCGAGAACGTCGAACGTTTCGCAATCGATGATGAAGATGCCAGGCGGCCCGTCCGTACCGTTGGGCCCGGAGCCGCCAAGCGTACTTACGTAAATGCCGTCGGGGCCGCAATGAACTGTGTGCGGACGCGAATAACCTGTCTTATGGAAGACTTCCTCGGGTTCAATGATCTTGTGAATCTTGGCTTGGGTTGGATGCGGCTTCGTATCGATGATGTAGAGCCGGGACGATCGAAGTCCCGGAATTATGAGAAATCGCCGTTCGACGAAAGCGTGACCAGTCAGTGGTGACAACGCCGACGAGCATGCATTCCAGCCGAAATGGTGAAACTCGTCGCCTTTGTTCGGCATCGTGATGGTGTGGAAGATCTTTCCATAATCGCTGGAAGCTGGATCGACGTCGATGACGGCGAGCGCATCTGGCTTCGAGAAATCGCTGCTCAGCAGCAACGAATACGCGAACTTTTCGGGAGGCGCTTCGATCGCGAGCTTTGGCGAGGCGTGAAACGTCGGATCTGGCCGCTGGATCATGACTTCTGCTCCTGGAGAATTTTGTTATCGATTTTAAAATACCAGCTTCTCAGCGGTGCTTTCTGCGTCTGTGCCGCGGTGAGCGTCCGGTCCTTGTTTCCGCGAAGGGGGTCACGACGGATCCCTTTTCACCGACTATCTCGTCGGCAACGATTGTGCCTCCGCCACCTTTAGCAAAACCGAAAGTCACAAGCCGCGTCGCAAGCGCGCGTGCCTCCTGAAGATCGTGAGTCACCATAATGATGGTCGCTTGACTTTCGCGCCAAAGCTTCAGGACGACGCGATGCAGTTGCGCCCGCGTATCAGGATCGAGAGCCCCAAACGGCTCGTCGAGCAATAACACCTTGGGCCTTACGATCATGGCTTGGGCTATTGCCAGACGCTGACGCATCCCGCCGGAGAGTTGGGACGGATATTTTTCGACTGAGCTCTCAAGTCCTACGTCAGCTAGTGCTCGCCGAGCCGCACTTATGAGCGGCTGCCGGCGCCGGCCGAAGAGCCGTCCGAAAACACGCGCCTTCTTGAATTCTAAGCCGACGAGGACATTTTGCAGGGCCGTCTTATGCGGAAACACCGAATAGTCCTGGAAAACAACGCCGCGGTCTGGCGCCGGAAACCTCGGAATGGGCGTTCCGTCGATCGCGATCTCTCCCTGGCTCGGCCGTAATTGACTCAAGAGCAGGCGAATAAACGTCGTCTTGCCACTGCCGGAGGGGCCGGTGATGACACAGAACTCTCCGCTTGCGACTTCGAGATTCACGTTTCGCAGAAGAGGATGGCCGTCGATCGTGACGTCGAGATTTCGTACCGAAAACCGGCTCATTTAGGTCGATCCTGTCCTTGTCCAGGGCGTGAGCCGTCGCGCGCCCCAACGCAGGGCGAGATCGAATGTGAAGGCGAGTAATCCGATCCAGACGACGTAAGGAATGATGACATCCATCGCCATGTAGCGTCGAACCAGAAAGATGCGGTAGCCAAGACCGCTCTGCGCCGCGATCGCTTCGCCCGACAGCAAGAAAAGCCACGCCGGTCCGAGACTCAAACGTATGCTGTCGAGAAGCCGAGGCAAGATTTGGGGAAGCACGATGTCCAGCACGATCAGCCATGTCGAGCCGTAAAGCGTCTGTGCCTTGATCAGCATCTCGTGCGGTATTTCTTGCGTGCGAGATGCAATGTCGCGCGCGATGAATGGCGCAATGCCGACCACGATCAGAATGATCTTGGAGAGGTCTCCCAAGCCGAAAGCGATGAACAAGATTGGCAGAAGCGTGATCGGCGGAATAATCGACAAGACAGCGACGAATGGAGATAGCGTGGCTCGAACGAGAGGGATGAGGCCTATCGCGATGCCCAGCCACAGGCCGAAGAAGGCGGCGATTCCAACGCCGATGCCAAGGCGTTCGAGGCTTGCAAGCGTATCAGCCAGGAAAATAACGTGGCCGGAGATGGGATCGGGTTCAAATCCCACACGAATGAGCCCGGCAAACATCGCCTCCAGAGACGGCAGAAGGTTGTCGCGCGCGTTCACAAGCAGTCGCTCCGCGGAAGCGAAGGCATAGACCGCCGCGGTGGCGAGAAAGGGGACCGTCCCGAGGGCGAGCGCAATGCCCCGGGACGGCGTCATATTCAGAAGACGAGCCATTGTTTCCTGCGACTAGAGCTTACCGGCCGCAGCGAGCGCGAGAACGGATCGATCGAAGCGAAGAAGCACGTTCTTTGGGTCGCCGACGACTTCGCCTCCGGGCAGCTCGATTCCGATCGCATTGGCGTCTTTGACGCCTTTGCCGAGAAGATTATAGCGGTAGGCGAAATCGCGGACGCGAACGAGCGTTTCCTTGGTCTGCGGTCTCTCAGCAAACGCCAAGGCATCCTTGGGGCTCGAGAAAATGACGACCGACTTCAGCTGCTGCTCGTAACCCGCCGGATCCGTGGCCGAAGCTGTCGCGAGGGCCTTTATCACGTTTGCACGCTCGGGCGACGCGCCATTGATGATCGATGTCGTCTCATACCACACGCCGAGGAGCGCTTTGGCGATATCGGGATTTTCCTTCAGCTTGCTTGTCCGGATGAGGACGGATTCGAAAATCTCGCCATCTATCTTCGATGAATCGAAAACGATGTGAGCATCACCGCTTTTTTGAATCTGCTCGACCTGCGGGTTCCATGCGACGATGGCTGATACGTCAGGGCTCTTATAGGCGGCAACGAAGTCGGCATCGGAGGTGTTCACGCGCTTGACGTCGTCGGGTTTCAGATTGGCAGACTCGAGCGCACGGTCAAGCAAGTAGTGGGACACAGAAAACTCTACGAGATTGACCGTCTGCCCCTTGAGGTCGGCAAGTTTATCCTTGCCCTTCAGAATGATCGCGTCGGCGCCGTTCGAATAGTCGATTGGAAAGATCGTTGTGTCGACGCCGTTGGCAACGGGAATGGAGTAGACGTCCGCTATGCTGCCGAGAACGCCGTCTAGACCACCAGCCGAATACTGGTTGAGCGATTCAACGTAGTCATTGAGCTGAACCAGCTCGATGTTGACGTTATACTTGTCCGCCCATTTCTTTAGGATACCGCTCTGCTGCGCATATCCCCAAGGCATCCAAGGCGTAAAAACGACCCAACCGAGCTTGAACGTCGGCTTGTCGGCTGCAGAAGCCGGTAGAGCGCCGACCTGCAGAATGGTTGCAAAGGCCAGCAACGTGGCCATCAGTCTGAGTTTCATGGGGGGCTCCTTTCGAGAGTCACGTGCGATTAAAAACTTAAACGTCAGAAGGCGCGGAGATTCTCGCGCAGTGTCTTGTGGCTATAGCTCTCCCGCACCAGGCCTTTGCGCTGGAGAGCGGGCACGAGACCGTCGGTGACTTCGGCTATGTGTCGGCGATTGGTCGAAAGGCTCGGCGTCGTGATCAGGAAGCCATCGCCACCTACTTGTTCCATTGCTTCGCCCATCTGGTCGGCGACTTGATCTGGCGTCCCGACAAGTTCAATCGATGCGCAGATCCCGCCTGACGCTTCGACCACGAGTTGGCGCAAGGTCTTGCCGCTGCCCCACTGCTGGAACATATCGAGCGAGCCCTGTTCGCCGTTGGTGATGAGGCGATCTGGCAGCGGCTTCTCGAGATCGAATTTCTTAAAGTCAATGTCGGTTATCGCTGAGATCAGCGCCAAGTTCTGTTCGATGAAATATGGCGCATCGGTAATCCGCTGATGGCGGTCGCGTGCTTCTCGCTCAGTTTCTCCAAGCACCGGTGTCACAAGGAACATCACCTTGATGTCATCGGGGTTGCGTCCGTGCTTCTTGGCGCGGGTGCGTATGTCGTTGCGGTATTCCTTCATCCCCGCGACGCCGCCGCTGACTGCGATGATCGCATCAGCATACCTTGCCGCGAAGTCGCGGCCGGTCGGCGAGCCACCCGCTTGAAGAAGCGTTGGGCGTCCTTGCGGCGAGCGCGCGGTGTTCAGAGGACCGCGTGATTTGAAATATTTTCCTTCGAAGTCGATCGTGTGGACCTTCTTAAAGTCGGCGTAGGTTCCAGAAGCACGGTCGCGGATGATGGCGCCGTCTTCCCATGAATCGAAGAGCCTGAAGGCGAGGTCCATGTACTCGTGGGCTCTCTCGTAGCGCTGCTCGCGCGGCGGCAATCGTTCCAAGCCAAAGTTCTGTGCCGCCGAATTCTCCGCGCTGGTGACGACATTCCAGCCGAAGCGCCCGCCAACTAAGTGGTCGATCGTTGACGACAGCCTCGCGAGAAGGAACGGTGGATAGCCGAGGGTCGACATCGTGGCGACAACGCCAAGATTTTTCGTCGCGGCGCCGAGCAGCGTTGCGAGCGGAACTGGATCGTGCTTCGGCGCCATACCGAGGGCATGCTTGAGGTAAGTTTCGAAACTTCCGCCATATGCTTCCGGAATAGCAAGCTTGTCCTCGAGCATGATGAAATCGAAACCGGCGCGATCAAGTGCTTGCGCCATTTCGATATGAAACTTTCCGTCCCAGGAATTTCCGCCGTTTGAAAACGGCTCGTTCCACTCGTCGGTGGTGAAATTGGTGAACCAGCCCAAGTGAAATTTCTTCGCGGCCACTTCTCTTTGTCCTCTTGAGATTGCTTTAGTGTGTTATCTCAGCGCCAGCTCGAGATTTGTTGAAGGCATCAGCGATCAGAGTCTTCGATTTCGCTTCACTCGCGGCGGCCTCGTCTAAAGCGCGCGAGAGCCGCAGCACTTCCGCCATCTTTGACCAGTTGTGCGGATTGCCTGCATTGTCGTGCACACGTTCGGACGCGAGCGCTTTTGAGAGCGATGTGTGTCCACTGCGGACCGCTGCCTCGATGAGCGTGCGATCAATCGCGTCCCTCTGAGCTTCCGAGCCACCGAATTCGATGGCGCGCTCTCGGACCGCGTAAAGCTCATCTACGGCGTCGCCGTATTTCCCTTCGCCAAACGCGAGCAATCCTCTTGTAAGGGGCAGGCCGACGCGTAGCGTATTGGAATAGTTGTTCGAGGATCTCTTTCCGCGATTTACATATCTTTCGAGCCGGTTCACGAGGCCGCGCGCATCTTCGAGACGGCCAGCTCCGATGTAAGCCATGATCGCATGGACATCGTTGAATACATAAAATGACTCTTCCGGGATGAGCGTGTCCCAGGCGGAAGCGAGCTTCTGGAATCGGTGCCCAACGTCCACCGCTTGTAGATGGAGCCGCCACAGCAAGGACGAGGCGTCGAGCAGGACAAGGGCTAATCTTGGCGACGACTCGTTGAAGATCGCCCGATCGTAGATATCGAGCGCCTCAGAGTGACGGTAAATGTCAGAGTTGAACAAAGCCTCGTGCCATGAATTGTGAGCGCTGAAGAGATTGTTTTCCGCCCAATCGCGACGGCGATCGCCCATGAAGCGAAGGCCTTCTCCGATATCGCCTCGCATCTCGTAGCTGTGTGTCACTGCATGAATGGCCCAGACATCGTCGGGCCGGGCGCTAAGTGCGATGAACCCGTGCTGCGCGGCTCGCTCGTACTCGCCATTCTCCTCTAATCCAAAGGCGAAGCAGCCCTGCACGATGCCGTAATGGATGTCAGAAGGGCTCCAGGCGCTGAGCTGGCGAGCTACACGGTCACGCAGTGCTCTTTTATTGCCCGTGAAGAAATCAAGCTCGTGCCCAATTCTGAGCGCGAGAATGTCTCGCGGCTCGTCAATTCCAAGGCGATCAAGGATACGAGCGGCTTGGCGCAGATCTCCTTCGATCCAGGCTTCGATCGCGAGCGCGTGCTGCAGCTCTCGATCGGATAGCTTGGCAAAATCAACACGAGTTCGAGCTTTATCAAGCGTACGCTGAGCGTGCTCGGCGAATCGTTTTTCCGTCATAAAGAGATCGAGGTAGGCGCGCGCAAAATATGGCAGCGCAAATCCAGGCTCTTCAAGAATCGCCTTATCGAACGTCTCTAAAACCGAACTTTTGAAGTAGACGAGTTCGTCGAGGCCTGCACGAAAGAGTTCTGCGCCGCGATTTCCCGCTCCTGTTAGCGCCAGTCCCTGCTGATCTGTCTGCATCGTTTAGCGGATCGATCTCTAGTTGAAATTGCATGCGTCAGGTGCCCCTGCGAAAGCACGCAGAGGGGCAACGGACGACACAGCACCCGATAAAAACCGGCACGTTGCGAACGTTGGTTCTGAGTTTGGCGATCCAGCTCAGTGCGGAAGCCTGGAAGCCCCAAAGCTAGTTGGGCATCCGTCTATTTTCACATCACCACGCTCAAAACACTGGCAAACGTTTATTCAGACGAAATTCAAGTGAGAAGAAAATAGAACTTCTAAGCTTAGAACTGAGCGTGAGAAGCGCGCCTTGTCGGTTACCCCACAGATGCCAAAAAATGTCCGGCCCCACATTGTTAGGAGTAGCCCAGCAGCGCTCCGTATCCTTCCGTTTGGGGTTCACCCGATCAAGTAGATCGTCACTGTCCGTTTCCAATCTGCTTGCGGACATCCTCATCTCAACACGTATCAATCTGAGAATCGCGTGTGTAGAGTCAGCTATCTCTGCTTTTCTACGTTGTTGTTCGTTGGCTTTTATACAAAAGTAGCCACTCACCTTGAGACGCTTCGGTGCGGGTTGCGCTCATTCCGCCGCGAACTGGATATGGAGATCGCACGCTCCCGTCCCGCTACTAATCCAAAGCGGCCGCTTTCAGTTTGGCTAACGCATCGCCGTGAATTTGTCGTGTAGGTCACATGTGGATCCCCGCGAATCACTTAGGCCACCGATAAGAAATTGAAAAAACCAGCCGGACTGATTTTCCGCGTTCACTCGTCGCCTACGGCCGACCGCGTCTCTGCGGGACGTTTCTCAAGAGGCCGATCAGTGTGGTATTAGACCTCTTGGTAGCGTCGGCATTTTTTGGGTGAGGGTGTCGAACTGCGGTGACGCGGCGTAATTCAAATAACTCCAAGGTGAGACCCAATGAGAATGTCGCACCGTCCTCGGGCCAAAAACCAACCATGACGAAATCGGTTCTTTCCACGCCTAGGCGCGAAACCCAATCGCTGCCCAATAATCAAATACCTCTTGAGCAGGGTGCCGAAGACCTTCGCGATCGCTATCGCTCGTCGCGCATCGCGTACCTATTGAATTTTCGAAGTCTGCTTCCAAACGAGCAAAGACGACGCATCGCCGCTTGGCTGATCTACGGCGCGGATCCCCAATCTCTACGATCCCCTCCGAGTTTTGATCTCACGCCAATGCAGGTGAATATTCTTTTTTCTGAAGCTGAAGCGCACGGTGTCCTGCCTTCGGTTTTCTCGAAGACAAGAGCGCATCTTAGTCACCCGCAATATGAAGACGGCCTTCGACATGCGTCGGAAAGGCTTGTCTTGCTGCGCTCACATACGATGATGCTTCGCGCGTGCTGCGATACCCTCACCCGCCGAATGCAGGGATTGCCTTTCGTGACAGTGAAGGGCAGGTCATTTGCTACGACAATCTACCCCGATCCAGCGCTTAGGCCGTACACAGACGTTGATTTTCTTGCCGCGCCGGAAGCTCTGGCTGAAATCGAAGCAGTCCTCAAATCAGAAAATTTCGTCCTGGCCGCGCCAGAGGAAGACGGGTTGCGTCAGGAATGGAAATGGCAGCACTCATCCAACCCTGCGTTGCTCGTAGAAGTGCACACGAACATGGTCCACGCGGAAAGTCTGAGATCCGCTGCATCCCTGCCGTATCGGGCCTTGGAACGCATCGGCGCGCAAAGCCCTGCCGCGATGCTCGGAGTCGCTGTGACGCACGGCGCGCTCCATCAGTTTGAGCGGCTCCGCTATCTCGTCGATATCATCCAAGCCGCACGGATGATGAAAACGGCGGAAGATGAAAAGGCTTTCGTGGATCTCGTTGAAATCTCGGGGATGAAACTTGGAGCGGTGACAGGACTGAAACTCGCGTACAAACTCTTTGGCGAGCCTCGATGCATGGAACTGGTTCACGCCGTCGGCAAAACCCGATACGCGCTGCTCGCGCACATCTTAATGCGCCCCTCGGTCGTTACGTCGTCCATGAACGAGGCACGAACGTATCACGCATGGAGGCGTCAGGGATTTCGCGAATTGTTGAAGAGGGATAAAGCGCTGCCGTCTTCGTAGCCTTGACCGCCTCGCGCACCTTCAATACGAGTGGAAGCAGGCGGAAACAAGAATTGGCGGGCAGTGAATACATGGGTCCGAACTCAGTCCTTAAACAGGCGAACGGATTTTTTGCCGAGGACATGGAAGGTGAGACGCTTCTCTATCGTCTGGGGGCGCACAAGGCTATTCACCTCAATCAAAGCGCCGCAGTCATTTGGACGCTTTGCGACGGAAACCGTACGGTCCAAAATATCGTCGATCTTCTTTTGAAAGAATATCCAGGATCTGAGCCCGATATCTCCAGCGACGTTCTTCGCGCCGTCGATGCCCTGGTAAAGGAAGGTGCGTTGCTTGAAGACGAGAGCGGGGCCTAGCGAGATAGCGGCCTCTCTTCAATCTCCTGCTTCATGTGGCTCAGAATTTTGTCCGCGACGCTTGCTCCTAGTAATGTACGGAAATGCTCTTCCATTTCCTGCGTATCAAGTCCGAGTTCTTGAAAGCCGATCAAGTAATTTCGGATTCGATCGTCCCAAGTATTTGCATACGGTATTCCAAGCGGCCGATTGAAACGATGCAGCCATCGCAAGAAAGGGAGACAAAGAGTTCTTCCTCCCCGCTGCCGAAACTTTTCATGGATGTATCCCTCTTCACCGCCAAATCCCTTGAACCGCGGATTAAATCCCGGCCAAGCCTTCCGGCGGCAGGCAAATATGCCAAGGCCCTGCATAGGTATCTCAAACGGCTCACCTTCCGGATCCAGTCCGCGCTCGTCGGCCTCCCAGACACCGTACATTCCCGAACGCCATTCCGGCCGGAAATGCGTGGCGATCTTCGTCAGATCATCGTGGACCAGCGGTCCCTGCAGGAGGTCGTTGGAGTCGGGATTTGCTTCGAGATATGCTAGAAGCTTTTTCAGCGCTCCGGGGACAAGAAAAACATGACTGTCCATGCAAAGCACATGATCTCCGACGGCTTCATCGAATAAGATCTGCCGTATGCGCGTGCCACTTTGCTCGCCGTATGGAACGTAACGATAGTTCGGAATTGAGTTTTCAAGATCTTTGAGCGCTGCCGCACAAGGACCATCTGGATGGTTGTCCACGACGAGGAGTTCGATTTCGTCGAGTAGGTCACCGTGGTAAAGTCTCAAAGCCTGCAGCGAAAAATATGCACCGTCGTAGTCATCATAGGTCGCCATTCCGACAGTAAGTTTCTTTTCCGCCGCTTCTTGCCGGGGCGTCGCGATGGGAACCGGATACGTTTTGACTTTCGGAGCTTCGACCGCGATTTGCGGCTTGTGCAATATTCCACCTAAGAACTGGCGCATCGCGCGAGCGTCGAGATCACTTTCGAGCATGAGGCGCGTCAACACATCGATGACGCCATCGAGGTCAGCGAAGTCACCATACTGGACCTTGAGCGCAACGGTCCGACGCGCAAGCCCAGCCACGGCTTTGAAGCCGCCATCCGGAAAATTCCGGGCATTGAGATTGCACTCGATGAGTCTCAGGCCAGCTTCAGCGGGCGACAACGCTTCGATGTAAAGTGATGATCCCGCTACATAGGAGGGGAAGATGATCAACCGGCATTTTCCGGAGGAATTCGGCGCCACTTTTTCGAACGCAACATTCGCTGCGAAATGCGATCCGGCTTGAACCGCTCGAGCTCCTTGGAACGCTTGGAACGCCAAAACTTTATCCGCAGCGCCGGGCTTCAGCACCAATGAACGCGGAAAGCCGACGACCTTGTCCTGTTCGTTCACCAACGCGACAACTTCATCCGAAAGGTACTGGAAACCCCTCTCTAACAGCCATGCGGTCAAGGACGATTTGCCCACGCCGCTGCCTCCAGCGATTAGAATCGCATTTCCATTCGCATCGGAAACCGCGCCGGCATGAAGCGCCACCGCCGACTGCATGCGGTAAACGAGATCATGGACAACGGCCTCCATGAGAAACGTTGCAAAATCGCCTTCAGTGAGATTTTGAGCATTTAGTTCGCTACTGCGCACCGAAAAGAGGCTGTCTCCATTTTCGCCTACGAGAATGGGGAAACGGCCCACCGAACTATCATCTATGCAATGTCGAAAGAGTGCATCGATCTCGGTCTTGAGGCCGAGCGGAAAATGCAAGTCCACAGTCTGATCGTGGAAGCGCAAAGAGATACGGCGAACGCCTTCATCAGATACTACATTGCGAACTGCATGCGGTCTGGAGTTGTCTTGGACCACCTGATCGGGCTGTGCCTCCATGATGCGCGGTACAGCCAGCCGACGTTTGATCTGATGGTCGGTACATGCGGGAGTGCCGAGAGCCGAATGCCCCCGAAGATAAAACTTTTGCCAACCGGCGGCGAGAGTGTCCGGATCTCTCTGCGACAGACCATCGAGAAAATTGTTCCTCGACTTTTCCCATGCTCGAAATTCCCGATGAAGTTCGAGATTGTCCTCGAGCGAACAAATGTCGACGCCCACTTCCTCAACGAGTGGAAGGGGCAGCGGCGTGATGAAACAGAAGGGCTCGCCTTTCTCGAAGGTAATTCTTCCCGGACGGGTGAAAGCCCAGTTCATTGTGAAGCGGAAAGGCAGCCAATCCGACTCTACGACGGCGTCAAGCGGCTGAATTCCATCTTTCGGCGAATTGGGTGAGCCCCTGACCCAAAGGTGCCAACCTGTTTCCGTCGTGAAGAGATAGCTCGGATAAAAAGTCAGAATGCCGTGGCCGAAGTGCGATTTGACGAGTTCAGGAAGGTCGGGATAGCCGTCCAACGACTCTACACGCAGATCGGCCGGAGCAGCGCCCCCGTTCCAGGAAACGGAAAAATGGCTCGGACTTAATATTTCCCAACCGGTAGCATTGGCCATTGCGAGCGGGATGCAACGATAGGCCTGGACTTCGTCCATCCAACGCCGCTGCCAGCTCGCTGGCACGATTTCCTGCGTATCCCGCCTAAACCGATAACACGTGAGCTTCATAACGCAATTCGCAACAGAGACGCTAAACTTCTATACTATCGAGCTGCGAAGACACTTATCCTCGCAGATCTCGACTACGGAGCTAAATCGAAATTCGCATCACGGAGGCGCAACCGTTGTTGTCGTCGTGGTCGTAGTAGTTGTTGTTGTCGTCGGCGTCGCAGTGGTCGTCGGCGCAACTGTTGTTGTCCCTGGAGCACCTGTTGTTGTGCTCGTCGTTGTGGCTGGCGCAGAGGACGCTGCGTGGGCGGGGACAACGACAGAGTTGACCACCGGCTTCATCCAACGCGACGGAAGTGCGATGGCCGTGACCACGCCACCGATGGCGACTATTTTGAGAAATTTTCGGCGGTCTGGGCCGCCATCCTGCGACTGCATCTTCTCTCCCCCAGCGCGATTCAATTCCGCGCTCCCTTTATATCCTAAAGAGCCCAAAGATGGTGTTACGCGAGAATCACACAGATCTGCTCGAGCAGTTTTCTCAACGTTTAAATCGAAATCAATAGGCAAGTCTCAGGGCTATCGCGTTCTCATCTCGCGGGATCGTCAACTGGAAGCAGCGCCCCGTTCTAGGAAACAGAAAAACGGCGGGAAGTTAGTATTTCCCAACCAGTAGCATTGGCCATCGCGAGCGGCAGGCAACGATAGGCATGGACTTCATCCATCCAACGTCGCTGCCGACCGATAACACATGCAGACTCCGACTAGACCGGATTTGTCGTACTTGTCGAAATTGTTGGTGTTGTTGTGGACGTCGTTGTTGAGGTTGTACTCGTCGTTGTCGCTGGCGCAGAGGATGCTGCGTGGGCGGGGACGACGACAGAGTTGACTACTGGCTTCATCCAACGCGATGGAAGTGCGATGGCTGTGACCACGCCACCGATGGCAACTATTTTGAGAAATTTTCGGCGGTCTGGGCCGCCGTCCTGCGACTGCATCTTCTCTCCCCCAGCGCGATTCACTTCCGTCTCTTTTTACATATCCTAAAAAACCCAGGACAATGTTGCGCAAGAATCACACAGCTCTAATTGACCAATCTTTTCAACGTTCAGATTAGAGATCAATGGGGAGAGCCTGGGAGCTATGGTGTTCTTTCCTGCGCGATCGCTGATTGGAAGTACACTGCGGTTTACTCCTTAGCCGTTGATCTGTCGAAGGAACGACCTTCGATCATCAAGCCCTGTTATCTCTTACGCTTGGATTTTACCTTTTCTGGCTTCGCTAAAACTTCGCGAAGATATTCAGCGAGGACCACAGCGTGATTGTGGATCTCATCGTGAGCGGCATACAGCAGCGTTACCGGTTCGTGTTTCAGCAAGCTGGCGACCGTCTGCACCGCTGCAGGGTTTGCCGAGAGCTCGACTCGATATCGCATACGGAATTCTTCGAATTTCTCCGGATCATGCCCGAACCAGGTTCGTAACTCCGAGGTCGGAGCGATTTCCTTCAACCATAATGTCAGAGCAGCACGTTTTTTGGATAACCCCCGCGGCCACAGGCGATCGACCAAAACCCGCGCGCCGTCCGTTTCCTCAGCAGGCTCGTATGCGCGTTTTATTTTGATCTTGGTCATTTCGGTTTTCCGCTTTTGTGCGCAGCTCACAGCTTGCCGAGGAAATCCCGCGGCCTGAGCGCAACGTCCGCAAGGGTGTAGCGATCCAGCGCGGCGAGGAACCCCGTACGCGCCTCATTGAGCACACCACGCAATTTACAGCGCGGGGTGATCGTACAATGGTTCTCAGCGCCGAAACATTCGACCAATGCAAAGTCGGGCTCCGTTGCGCGAACAACGTCTCCGAGGCGGATTTTTTCCGGCGGCATGGCGAGGATGACGCCGCCTGAACGGCCACGTACGGATGTGAGAAAGCCGCTGCTGGTGAGTTGGTTCACCACCTTCATCAAGTGGGCGCGCGAAATGCCATAGACGCCCGCGGTCTCTTCGATGGTGATTCTCCGGTCTCCTTGGCTCGCCGCATAAAGAAGAACGCGCAGACTATAGTCGGTAAAGTTGGTCAACCGCATTGCGATGCCTGGGTTCCGCGCGCCATTATCAATGGATTCGAAGGTATCTTTTGCCGATATGCTTCGCAACGCGAAGATGCATACCCGCTACGCGAGCGTCCTGCGGCGTCTTCTGACCGAGAGCAAATCATAGATCGATGTGGTGGCCATTTCGCCGTTTTGTTCTCCTTGACCTAAAAGATGCATTAAAAATATATCTTTGCATTCGTTGAACCGGGAACGGGGCAAATTTTTGCCGCGAAGCATCGAAGGGAAGCGCTATGCTAAGTGAGAAAACCATCGAAATCGTGAAGGCCACGGCTCCTGTTCTTCAGGAGCATGGGAACACGTTGACCCGACATTTCTACAACCGCATGTTTTCTCACAATCCGGAAGTTCTTCCCTATTTCAATCGCGCGAACCAGGCGGCGGGCAAGCAACAGGCCGCCTTGGCGTCTGCAATTTGCGCCTATGCCGCGAACATCGACAATCTCGGCCAGCTCAAGGAAGCTGTGGAACTCATCGCGCAGAAGCATACATCGCTGCAGATAAAGCCCGAGCACTATCCGATCGTCGGCGAGAATCTTCTGGCGTCCATCCGAGAGGTGTTGGGAAGCGCCGCGACCGACGAAATCATCGCCGCGTGGGGCGAGGCCTACGGATTTTTGGCCGATATTCTCATCGGTCGCGAAGCTCAAATATATCGCGCAGCTGCATCGGTTCCGGGTGGCTGGGAAGGATTCCGACGCTTTATCGTCTCCAAGAAAGAGCAAGAAAGCAGCGTCGTTACGTCTTTCTATCTGACCCCGGAAGACAAAGGACCGCTGCCGTCCTTCAAGCCGGGCCAATACATTACCATCCGAGTCCCGACCGGCGACGGCTTGACGACTATGCGCCAATATAGCCTTTCGGCCAAACCCAACTCGGATTGGCTGCGCATCAGCGTCAAGCGCGAAGATGGCGCCGGCATCAGCGCCCCTCCAGGTTATGTCTCGAATCTTCTGCATAATTCTTTGACTGTCGGCTCGGTGCTGGATGTCGCTCCGCCGTGCGGCGAGTTCTTCCTCGACAGAGACTTAAACGACGACCGGCCGCTGGTGCTGATCGCTGGAGGCATCGGCATCACTCCGCTGATGAGCATGCTGCAAAGCGCGCTGGAAAACTCCCCTCAGCGCCAGGTCACCTTTATTCACGGGTGCCAGAACGAAGATGTGCAAGCCTTCAAATCCACGGTCGAGAACCTCAAGACACAGCATGCCAATTTGATCGCGCACTTCCGCTACCTCGATCCGCAGAAGCCTCTCAGCAGCAATGGGATTGGTGCGAGCAAAGGTTTCATAGATACATCGCTGCTTGAGACCATGATCGGCGATCGAGACGCGGACTACTATTACTGCGGCCCGACGCCTTTTCTCGCCAATATGCATCGTCTGCTGAATGCAAGGAATGTCCCGCACGAGCAGCAACATTTCGAGTTCTTCGGACCCAAGGAGGAACTCGCAGCATTCGCCTGACGATAAATTCCACCTTTAGTGGAAACAACACGGCCGGCAGGCGATATTAATATCGCGTTACGATCTATATTATCGGCAAGGTGACTGCTAGTAATGCGCGGCGCTCGCTTCCTCGTCCCAGAGGGTCGGCGCCGGATAGCCCGGGTGTGCTCTCTCGCGCATCCGGGCATTTCTTTGAACGTCTTTTGCTCACTCGCGGTCGCTACAGCGGATCTGCCTAAGAAGTTTGCGGAGTGTGGGCTGGATATTTTTGACTTCCGCGATGTGACTCGCTGAAAGAGACCTCAGCCGTTCTTCACCGTCCTTCGTGACATGTACTTGTATCCGCCGGCCGTCTTCCGGATCGGCCATACGAGCGACAAGCCCAAGAGCAACGAGACGATCAACAAGCTCTACTGCCGTATGGTGGCGGATAAGCAAACGCTCCGCTATTTGACTAATGCTTAGCCAGTCGGCGTCGGGCGCGCCCTTGATCGAGAGAAGCGCCTGGTGCTGTTGAGGCGTGAGACCGGCCCCAGACGCGGCCTCCTCGCTGAAGGCGAGAAATTTCCGAAGCGCGTAGCGAAATTCAGCAAGAGCCTCGTAGTCGGCTTTCTTTATGGATGCGCCTTTTGCCTTCGCCGTCCGTTTTCGAGATGCCGCTTGCTTTCGATGGCTTTCGTCCACGAACACCCCCTTCTCAACACGCCCTATCGTCCCTTCAGAGCAGAATAGGGTGCGCCAGCAAATGGTCAATCGCCTCGAAACGGCGCGGCCCGGAATTCATCATCCCTCCGGTGTGGTCTTTTTAAACATTGAAAATATATCGTATTACGATATTAGTTCGCGACGAGCGTCACGAAAACTTATTGGGAGACTTATGCGTCCTATAGAGATCGATCGTTCTCGTGGAGACTTCACCGCTAACCCGAGAGTTTTGTGGATCGCGGCAATCGCCGTGGTCGTCGCCACCGTGAGTGTCGGGGCAGGCGTCGGCTTGCTCGCGCTCATTCGCCTCAGCACGAACGTCGCTTATTTTGGTGAGTGGTCGTTCGCTTCTCGCACGATCGGCGAGTTGCATCTCGGCATAAGCTCGATTTTCATACCGGTTGTAGGGGCGTTCATCATTGGACTGATGGCGCGCTATGGCAGCGAGAAAATTCGGGGCCATGGCATACCGGAGGCGCTTGAGGCGATTCTTCTCGGCCGTTCTCGGCTCAGCCCGAAAGTCGCTGTTCTGAAGCCTATTTCGTCAGCGATCTCGATCGGAACGGGCGGTCCTTTCGGCGCCGAAGGGCCGATCATAATGACTGGCGGCGCGCTCGGCTCGATCATCGCCCAGATGCTTCCCGTCAGCGACAGCGAGAGAAAGACTCTCCTCGTCGCAGGTGCCGCCGCAGGAATGACGACAGTCTTCGGGACGCCAATCGCTGCGGTAATGCTGGCTGTAGAACTGCTTCTCTTTGAGTGGGCTCCCCGAAGCTTCATTCCTGTCGCCGTTGCCGCGATCGTCTCCGCGGTCGAACGCTCATACCTGCACATGCCATCGCCGCTGTTCCCATTCTCCGCCGCCGTGCATATTTCGATGGCTGGTTCGATGACCTGGGTTGCGGCCGGGGCCATCGCCGGCCTTCTTTCAGGATGCCTCACGAAGCTCGTCTACACGACGGAGGATTTGTTCTCCAGGCTGCCGCTTCACTGGATGTGGTGGCCGATGATCGGCGGCGTATTCGTCGGCGTAGGTGGCCTTATCGATCCGAGGGCACTGAGCGTCGGCTACGATAATATCGATCACCTGCTCAAAGGCGATTTGACAACGGCGAGCGCCCTTTCGCTATTGCTGGTGAAAATGAGCATTTGGGGCATTGCACTTGGGTCCGGCACGTCCGGCGGCGTGCTGGCACCGTTACTCATCATCGGCGGCGCGATGGGTATGGTGTTGACGGCCATCTTGCCGGCCGCCAGCGCGGGCTTCTGGCCACTCGTCGTTATGGCGGCGACTATGGGCGGAACGATGCGCATTCCGTTGACCGCAACATTCTTCGCCGTCGAGCTAACCGGCGCGAACGAATGCCTCTTGCCAGTCATGACGGCTTGCGTTGTCGCTTATGGCGTTGCGGTTTTAATGATGCGCCGCTCGATTTTAACGGAGCGTCTGGCTCGGCGCGGGCACCACATCCTATGTGAATATTACGTCCGATCATTTGCGCTGGCGCGCGTCGAAGATGTCATGACGAAGGAAGTACAAACCGTTTCCGCGTCACTGACGCTGCGCGGAGCCGCGGCGTTTCTCGTTGATCCACGGACAGTTCATCCGACATATCCCGTTGTCGATGACGATCGCCGGGTGCTCGGAGTTCTTGATCCGCCAGCCGTCATAAGGTGGCGGCGGAGCGGTCATCAGAAGACCGCTCGTCTTGAGGAACTTTTGAAGGGAGCAAAGCCGGTAACGGCTCATCCAGACGAGCATCTGGAGACCGTTGCGGAGCGCATGAATTCAGCGAACGTCGCTCATGTTCCGGTCGTCGAGAGAAATGGCGGCCGGCTCGTCGGCTACGTTGGTTGGAAGGACATCGTCAGCGCGCAAGCCAGTCAGCTCGAAGAACGGCCGAGGTCAAAATTCTTTGGATTAAAGAAACTCGGCGCATAAATTTTTATGCTCGGGCTTCGAGTATCTTCGATAAGAATCTTTGGCAGATTTCAGCAGTAGATTGCGGCGCGCCTCAGCAGCGCGCCGCGATGGGTAACACCGGCGAGAATCACATGCTCATAGGCTGGTGATTGCGACTTCCGACTGAATATCTTTCAGCGCGTCGACAAGCACATCGATCTCGCCACACGTGTTGTAGAAGGCAAAAGAAGGGCGCACCGTCGTTTCCTGGCCGAACCGGCGCAGGATGGGCTGGGCGCAATGATGACCCGAGCGCACGGCGATCCCGTACTTGTTGAGACGCGCACCTATTTCCTCGCTCGGAATGCCTTTGAGAGTCAGCGATATGACGCTCGCCTTCTCGGGTGCCGTTCCGATGATGCGCAAACCTGGAATTTCTCCCAGCCGCTTCGTGGCGTACACAAGCAGCTTGTGCTCGTAGTCTGCGATGTTCTGCAGTCCAATGCGCTCGACGTAGTCGATTGCAGCACCAAGCCCGACGGCATCAGCAATGTTGCCCGTACCTGCTTCGAACCGTTGTGGCGATTTGTGGAATTCGATCCGCTCGAACGTCACATCGCGGATCATGTTGCCGCCGGTCTGATAAGGCGGCAACGAATCCATAAGGTCCTTCTTGCCGTAGAGGGCGCCGATACCGGTCGGAGCAAACAGTTTGTGACCGGAGAACACGAAGAAGTCCGCGTTGAGATCCTGTACGTCGACCTTCATGTGAGAAACGGACTGAGCGCCATCGACCAGCACGCGCGCGCCAACCCGATGCGCCATCTCGATGATGGCTTTCGCGGGCGTGATCGTGCCGAGCGCATTTGAGACTTGCGTAAAGGCCACGAGCTTCGTGCGAGCGTTCAGCAGCTTCCCGAATTCATCGAGCAGCAACGCACCGCAATCATCGACCGGCGCGACACGGAGTTTCGCACCCTTCTCGAGACAAAGTTGCTGCCATGGCACGATGTTGGCATGATGCTCGAGGTGAGTAACGACAATCTCGTCGCCCGGACCGATGTGCTGGCGACCAAACGTTGCCGCGACCAGATTGATGGCTTCCGTTGCGCCACGTGTGAAGATGATCTCTTCGGCCGATCCTGCATTCAGAAATCGAGCGACTTTGTTTCGCGCTCCTTCATAGGCATCGGTGGCGCGTGCCGCGAGCTCATGCGCGGCACGATGAATATTCGAGTTTTCATGCTCGTAGAAATATTTGAGCCGCTCAATCACGGATCGCGGTTTCTGCGTCGTGGCCGCGTTGTCAAACCAGATCAGCGGTCGCCCATTCACAGTTTCATTCAAGATCGGGAAGTCGCGGCGCGCTGCGCCGACGTCGAAGCCGCGGCTATCCGAAGTGGCAGCCGGGGTTTTTGGAAGACTGCCATCGGAGGTATTTGAGAAACCAGGCCCGCGCTCGAGAAAATAGAAACTCGAGCCGGCGTCTCCAATGAAGTTGCTGATCGGCTCGGCCGCCAGCGGAGCAAGCAACGTCCTGAGTTCCGCTTCGAACGGAATTCCGATCAGATCGGAATTTGAAACGGTGCCGCTCGAATGCGGCGTCTCGATGCCGGAGTGGTCGTTGAGAATCTGCGGCGGCGGTGTGGCTGCAGGCGCCTGCGGCGGCGACGAGCGTCCGACACCCGGAAGTGAATCTGCCAACCGTACCCCTTCTGGACGTGCCGGAATGTCTCTGGATGCGCCGTGCCCCGAGAGCGACGGCCCTGCGTCGACACTCGACGGAAGCAATCCCGCAGGCGTCCCGAGCAGAGCGTTGATGACGCTCAGGTCGAGAGCGCGATCGCGTGAGCCGGGCGTATCATCCGAAGGCGCGATTGTCGCGGTTTCCAGCGTTCCACGTTCGCCGGGCAGGACAGCCGGTGAAGCATATCCTGCATCGATATAAGGCGAACTGCCCAAGCCAGCGAGAGACGGGCCGGAAGGCGAGCCCGCCGGTAGCGACGGGATACCGCCGCCAAGCAGTCCGATCAGTACGCCCTGGTCAATCGATGAACCGCCAAATGGCGACGTTTGACTGAACCCGGTTGGAGACGTCGCGCCCGGCAATGAAGCAGGCGACGTCGCGGCCGCAACATGCGGAGCAGCGCTTCCGCTGACATCGGCTGGCGAAGCGCCGAATCCGCTCTGCGACGGACCCGCCGGGTATGGCACCGATTGGCCGGGAAGCGCCGCGAACAATTCGTTCGCGAGCTTCGTCAGGCTGCTCGCGCTCGGCAAATCCGCAGGCGGCTTTACCGCCGCATCCTGTCCAAGCGCTGCGGCTGCGAGCCCGTCGAGGCTCGCATTACGTCCGATATCAGCTGTAGGCATGATACTTGGTCACATCCACGTTCTCGAGCACGCCGACAGCATCGTCGGTCAGGATGGCGAGTGAGCAATAAAGCGACACGAGATAGGACGCGATCGCCTGATCGTTGATGCCCATGAAGCGAACGGACAGACCTCTGGACAGTTCTCCGGGAAGGCCCGGTTGAAACAGTCCTACGACGCCCTGCTTCGCTTCGCCCGTGCGGATCAGCAGGATGTTGGTCTTGCCAGCCTTCACTTCGAGCTTGTCGGATGGAACGAGTGGAATTCCGCGCCACGTGAGGAACGGCGACCCAAACAGCGTGGTCGTTGGCGGGGGAACGCCACGCCGTGTGCATTCGCGTCCGAACGCAGCAATCGCCTGCGGGTGCGCGAGGAAGAAAGCCGGCTCCTTCCAGACTCTCGTGATTAGTTCGTCGAGGTCGTCGGGCGTCGGTGCGCCTGAGCGCGTCTTGACCTTCTGGGCGGCGGTGGCATTCGGAATGATGCCGTATTCTTTGTTGTTAAGGAGTTCGCTTTCCTGGCGCTCCTTCACCGTCTCGATCGTCAGCCGAAGCTGCTCTTTGATCTGATTATGCGGGATGCTGTAGAGATCGGATACGCGCGTGTGAATATCGAGAACGGTCTGAACCGCGCTCAGAAGGTATTCGCGCGGATTGTCGACGTAGTCGACGAACGTCTGCGGCAGGATGCGTTCATCGCGGAGCGAGCACGCGACTTCGACGCTGTCGGCGTCCTTGACTTTGTTTACGCGGTAGATGCCCGCCTCGACCGGAACCCAGCTCAAGAAATGTACGAGCCACCGCGGGGTAATGCTCGACATTTGGGGGACGGTTTTGGTCGCATTGGCTAATTGCCTAGCGGCGATATCGCCCAAAGCAGTTTGAACTTCGTCTGCCATAGCCTACCTATCGTCTGCTAAATTATAAGAATTGTATTCTTCATATATGCTTATCCGAGAAACAGATAAGCGGGTCAACGACGTTATATTGGAATTAGATACCGGCGCCGTGATCGAAGGTTTCGCTGCGCGGCTGCGCCTGCACAATCACGCTCTCGGGCGAGACGCTGCGTGTGAGCCAGACGTTTCCGCCGATCGAGGAGCCGCGTCCGATGGTGATGCGTCCGAGAATCGTGGCGCCTGCATAAATGACGACGTCATCTTCAACGATCGGATGGCGGGGTTCGCCTTTAACTAGCGCGCCCTGCTCATCGACAGAGAAACGTTTCGCGCCAAGCGTCACTGCTTGATAGATGCGGACGCGCTCGCCGATGATGACCGTTTCGCCGATCACGACACCCGTTCCATGATCGATGAAAAAGCTGCCGCCGATCCGCGCGCCGGGATGAATGTCGATGCCTGTCTGCGAATGCGCGAGTTCGGCAATGATCCGGGCGACGACGGGCGCTCCCAAAGTATTCAGGACGTGCGCTATCCTGTGATAGATGATCGCTTTCACGCCTGGAAAACTGAGAAGCACTTCCTCGGTACTTCGTGCCGAAGGATCGCCGTCGTAAGCCGCGCGAACATCGCTTTCCAGAAGCTCGTAGATTTTGGGAAGCTTTCCGGCGAATTCGGCGACAATCGTTTCAGCCGGCCGACGGATGGACGTATTGCCCTGGCGCGAGCTGTCTACGAAACCATGTTCGCGCCTGATCTGCTCGACCAACAACGTCAATGCTTCGTTCAAAGTACTGCCGACGAAGAAGGCCAGACCTTCCTCGCTGTGATCGACCGCCCCTGCGTGGCGCGGAAAAAGCGACGCGTAGAGCCTGCTGACCACCTGTTGAAGCAATTCAGGAGACGGAATAGGCGTTCGACGGTTGCCTGCCGACGAAACGCGAACGCTTCGGCGGCGGGCATCGCGCAGATCTGATACGATAGCCTCGATATCCCAAGGGGGTGTGATGCGTTCATCGAAGCTAAGGTCGCTCTCGATGTCGGCAGTGAAGTCGTTGGACACTGTCATTCCGCTATTACACGCCAATGCTGCTGCGACATTAATTTTGCTTCGTGGTGATCTGATCGTAGACACCGCCGTCTGCAAAATGGGTCTTCTGAACCTCCGCCCACGGCCCGATCTTGTCTTCCACCGTGAACGTGCGGATCTCCGGTAGGTGCGCCTCTTTCAGGATTTCAGCGTTCTGAGGCCGGAAGTGATGTTTCGCGATGATTTTCTGAGCTTCATCGGAATAGAGAAAATCGAGGTACGCCTTGGCGAGCTTTTCGGTTTTCCGCTTCGCGACAATCGTTTCGACTATGGCGACGGGAGGCGCCGCTTCGATGCTGAGCGACGGATAGACGATATCGAAATTCCCGCCATCTACTTCTGCCTTGATGAGGGCGGCTTCGTTCTCGAACGATACGAGTACGTCGCCGATGCCGCGCTGCGTGAATGTTGTCGTCGCGCCGCGTCCACCACCGTCGAACACCGGCACATTCGCAAACAGCTTGGCGACGAAGTCGCGCGCTTTATCGTCGGAACCGAGCTTCTCTTTCGCATAGCCCCACGCAGCCAGGTACGTGTAGCGGCCGTTGCCCGACGTCTTCGGATTCGGAATGACGACCGAGACGCCCTGCTTAATCAAGTCATCCCAATCCTTGATGCCTTTGGGATTGCCCTTTCTGACCAGAAAGACGCTTGTCGTCGTATAGGGGGAAGCGTTATTGGGAAACTGTTTCTTCCAGTCGCTGCTTACCGCGCCTTTCTTAGCCAGGAAGTCCAAGTCAGTGGGCTGATTGAGCGTGACGACGTCGGCTTCGAGTCCCTCGGCGACAGCCTGTGCCTGCTTTGTAGATCCACCGTGCGACTGCTTTACAGTCACGTCCTCGCCTGACGATTTTTTCCATGCCGCCGAGAACGCCGGATCGATATCCTTATAAAGTTCCCGCGAAACGTCGTAGGAAGCATTAAGGAGAGTCGTTTGGGCGAAAGCCGTCACGGACTCTAGAGAGATAAGAGCCAGAGCAAGACCGAGGCTAGTGGCAACTCGTCGACGGACCATATGAACTTTCCCCATTTGACGTCCCATGCATACCTGTTGTTTCAAACCTGTCCGGCCTACCAAACCAATAAAAAATCACAAGCTTAGACGTCCGCTCTTTCTGCTAAGAGCTGGTATGCATAAGCAAAGAGGAATTTGTCCATTAGCGCCTCCGCTAGCGCAGATGGTGATCTGCTATGTAAGACGTCTAACCTCGTCAGCCGCGAAGTCAGAGGCCTTTAACGTATGAACTTTCAACAACTCCGGATCATTAGGGAAACTGTACGGCACCGCTTCAATCTGACGGAAGCTGCAAATGTTCTTTTCACCTCGCAATCCGGCGTCAGTAAGCATATCCGCGATCTCGAAGAAGAACTCGGCGTCGAAATCTTCGTCCGCCACGGCAAGCGCCTTCTCGGATTGACAGAGCCGGGCAAGGAAGTTTTCAAGATCGTCGAAAGAATGCTCGTCGATGCCGAAAATCTTTCGCGCGTCGTTGCGGATTTTTCGGAGGGAAATGACGGGCTGCTTCGTATCGCTACGACGCATACGCAAGCGCGCTATACGCTGCCCCCCGTTATCGCCCGCTTCAAAGAGACCTTTCCAAATGTCCGTCTGAATCTGCAACAGGCGAGCCCGAAGGACCTGCCAACGGTTCTACTCGCGGGTGACGCGGATATCGCAATCGCCACCGATACCCTCGACCACCATCCGGGACTGATCGCGTTTCCCTATCACACTTGGGACCACGCCGTGGTCGTTCCGCGCGGTCATCCGCTGACGAAGGAAAAGGCGTTATCGCTCGCGAACGTTGCGGAGTGGCCGATCATTACCTATGACGACGGCTTGACCGGACGACAGCGGATCGATCAAGCCTTCGAGGCGGCGGGTCTCAGCCCCGACATCTCCATAACAGCTCTCGACGCAGACGTTATCAAAGCCTACGCCGAGCTTGGTATGGGGGTAGGCATCATCGCTTCCGTCGCCTACGATCGCGAGCACGATAGAAAGCTCGTGAAGCTCAATGCGCCGCATCTTTTCGAACCGAGCACATCGAGCATCGCGGTACGTCGCGGACGCCTACTTCGCCGCTATGCGTATCGCTTCATCGAGCACTGCAATCCTGAAATTACCGAGGGGGTTATACGGTCAGCCGACGACGGGGGAGACGAAATCTAGCAGGCAGCTGCCTATTCCGATGCCGCTCGGAGGCTTCGCGGTGAGCGGCCCGTCTCGGACGATTGCGTCAGTTGCTCGGCGAGCCGCGCGCACTGCGTGCGGATATCGGGAATGCCGGTTATTTCCCAGAATGCACCGCGGGTCAGTGGTCCAATCGCAAATATATCTGTTGCGCGCTTCCCGTTCCGGTCGATAAGGGCCGACGCAGCATCGACATCGAGCCCCAGCCCCAGACGATCTGGGCGTGCAAGTCCTTGGTCGACGAGACTGCGAACGAGCGGGTTTTCTGCTTTCGAGACGTCGATACTGAAACCGGTGCAATCCGTAATGCCTTGGACATCGAGCGTTTCGATTTCGTGTTTGCCTCGTCGACGGTACTGAACTTCAATGCTGCCAGGCTTTTGGTCTCGCGGAGTGATCGAGACGATTTTCGAAGGAATGACGACGAGACGCCCACTTGCAACGAGATCGCCAATCGCTGCCGCAACTTTTGGGGCCATGCGGTGGCGCCGCACATCCCACCAGGGTCGGGCGTGCCGCACAAATCGCGATTGATCAGCAGGCGAAAGCGACTGCCAAAGCTCTTGCACGAAAGGGCGCAGCCCATCGAGGACCGCGCGCCAATCCGATCCTTGTCCCTCGGCGTCTCTCACTCGCTCACGGAACCATTTAAGAAGCCTCGAAAGGCTCTGGCCAAAAGGAATCTCGCCTTTCGCGATTTCCGCGGCTTCGAAGGGTCGATGCGCTTGTGGCAGGAGCCCACGGCGCGAGATGGCGATGATCTTACCTTGATAGCCCGCGGCGATAAGAGATTGCACATGATCTATCGTGGAAAGGCCGGTTCCGAGAAGCAGGATGTTTTCGGTGTCGCCGAGTATTTTGCGATCAATGCTGAGCCACGGGGTAAGAGTCGAGGATAAGCCCGATAGCGCCGGAGATTCGTAGCCCGTGGCGATGACGGCGACATCGCCAATGATCCGTCGAAAATTATCGAGCGTAACGCGGATGCCGCTCGGAGTTCGGGATATTGCGACCGCCTCGCCGCGAATGTGCGTCAGCCGCGTTGTAGCGGCGCCATGCTCGTGCAATTGGCTCGTCAAATAATTGCCGAACGCGAGCCGCGAGGCAAATCGGAAGCCGACGTCCTCGCTACCGTCATGTTTTCCGTCGTTCTCGCTAAGCCAGGCCGCGAAGTGATCCCGCAGATCCGGATAGGCGCTCATGTTGGCGGCCCGAACATTCAGGAGATGAATCGGATGCGCCGATCCATAAGCGACACCCTTACCGAATGTATCAGAACGCTCAATGAGGGTAACGTGCGTGGTCGTATCGGCGCGTAGAATTTGGATGGCGAGCAAGGTACCGCTCGCGCCGCCGCCCAAGATCAAGATGTTGCGTGCGCTCGCCAAGCGGATATTCCAATCTTCGGCTTAAACCTCGCGAAGGATACGTTCCTGAAGCGCAGCGAGATCGCGATCCGTGCGCTGGCGAGGCCGGTCTGCGGAAACATCAACATCAAACGCGACGCGGCCATCCCTCATGACGACGACTCTGTCGGCCAGTGCCACCGCTTCGGCGACGTCGTGCGTTATCAAAATCGTTGTGAAGCGCTCACGGAGCCAGAGCTTTTCGAGAAGCACGTGCATGTCTGCGCGTGTCAGTGCATCGAGTGCACCGAAGGGCTCATCGAGAAGCAGGACATTCGGTTCCCCAACGAGAACGCGGGCCAGGGCAACCCGCTGGCGTTGTCCGCCCGAAAGAACCGCCGGCCATTCGCCGTGACGCTCTGCGAGCCCCACGTCGCGGAGCGCTGTCATCGCCGCCTCGCGCCAGCCCGGCGTGCGTGCAATTCCGACGTTGCTCAAAACCGTCTGCCACGGCAGCAAACGTGCGTCCTGAAAGAGTAGCTTCACCGACTTCTGCAAGCCGCGCACGGGATTGCCGTCAATCGAGACTGTTCCGCTCGTCGGCTTGTCGAGGCCGACAATCAAGCGCATCAAACTCGACTTGCCCACGCCTGAGCGGCCGACAATAGCGACGAACTGGCCAGCCGGAACGGTGAGGTTCAAATCGCGCAAGACCGCGCGCTCTCCGAAGGACAGATGGAGATGGTCGAGCGCAAGCTCCTTGCCTTTGGCGCGTACATTGCCGTCGGTCGAGGGGAGCCCCCGTCCAATACTTGTTTTCGCGACCGGTATGCGGTCAGCGCTGCTCAATCGTTTCAACATGATCGAATGCCAGAGCCCGGTTTCAACGAGAGACGGAGCCGGCGTGATACGCCGGATGCCACGCAAGAACGCGGTTCTCAATCAGTTTTGTGGCGGTGTCTGCTGCCTTCCCGAGGATTGCATAGACGAGAATTCCTAAGACCACGACATCGGTCTGCAGAAACTCGCGTGCGTTCATCGTCATGTAGCCAATGCCCGATGACGCAGAGATCGTCTCCGCAACGATAAGCGTCAGCCACATGATGCCGAGAGCATAACGAAGGCCGACCAGCACCGAGGGCATGGCGCCGGGAAGCAAGACGCGCCAGAAGATCGCGAATTTCCCCAAACCATTCACTTCGGCCATTTCGATAAGCCCGCGATCAATCGTGCGTATCCCGTGATAGGTATTGAGGTAGACGGGAAAGAGGGTGCCCACAGCGACGAGGAAAATCTTCGCGGTTTCGTCGATGCCAAACCAAAGGATCACCATGGGAATGATCGCGAGATGGGGAACATTGCGCAGCATCTGAAGCCCGGAATCGAGCAGGAGTTCCGCGCGCCGCGAGACGCCCGTCAAAATGCCGAGAACGAATCCGAGGCCGCCCCCAATTGCGAGACCGATGATCGCGCGCTCGAAACTGATCAGGACATTGCGCCCGAGTTCACCGCTTTTGGCGCTCTCCCAAAACGCGACGGCGACCTGACTCGGCGCTGGAAGCGTTCGCGCTTCGATGAAGCCCGTGCGGGCGCCGAGTTCCCATATGAGCAAGAGCCCGACGGGCACGAACCATGGCGCAGCGCGTTCGACGGCGCTCCGAAATGAAAGCGACTGGCTCATGATTGCCCTCGCTGGCGTTCCGCCGGAGCGAAATCGTTAGCGACTGTTTCTCCGATTGGGCCGCCCCTTCTGAAGCGGATGCCGGGCGTATTCTGCGCGAGAGGAAGCAACGGAAAGACAAGCTCGGCGAAGCGATAGGCTTCCTCCAAATGCGGGTAGCCGGAGAAGATGAAGGTATCTATGCCGATACGCATATATTCCCTGATGCGCTCGGCGACTGTTTCCGCGTCGCCGACGAGGGCCGTTCCGGCACCCCCGCGCACGAGACCGACACCAGCCCAGAGATTCGGGCTGATTTCGAGCTTGTCGCGGCGACCGCCGTGAAGTGCCAGCATGCGCTTCTGACCGACGGAATCCATGCGCTCGAAGGTCTTCTGCGCCGACGCGAGCGTAGCATCGTCGAGGTGTTTCAGAAGTTCGTCGGCGGCGTGCCAGGCTTCCTCATTCGTCTCGCGAACGATGACGTGCAGACGAATGCCGAACGTGAAGCTCCGGCCGCGCGCATTGGCAACTTTCTGTGCCGCTTCGAGCTTTTTCGCGACTTCGCCCGGCGGTTCACCCCAAGTGAGATATTTGTCGATGGTCTCGGCGGCAACAGCGATGCCCGCGTCGGATGATCCCCCAAAGTAGAGGGGCGGGTGCGGCTTTTGCAGCGGCGGAAACAGCAGCCGCCCATCTTCTATTTTTATATGACGACCTTCATAGTCGACGCGGCCTCCTGCCAGAAGCGCCTTATAGACGTCGAGAAATTCCTTCGTGACCGCATAGCGTTCGTCATGCGCCAGAAAGATGCCATCGCCTTTGTTCTCGACCGGATCGCCGCCAGTCACGACATTGATCATCAGTCGCCCGTCGGAAATTCGGTCGAGTGTCGCGGTCATTCGCGCCGCAACCGCAGGTGACAACAGCCCGGGACGAACAGCCACCAGAAAACGAAGATCCCGAGTTTGCGGCAACAGAGCGGACGCAATCACCCACGAATCTTCGCAGCTTCGGCCCGTCGGCAGCAATACGCCGTAGTAGCCGAGCTTGTCGGAGGCTTCCGCAACCTGGCGAAGATAACTGAGATCTACGTCCCGCCCGCCGATTGAGGATCCGAGATACCTCCCGTCTCCATGCGTCGGCAGAAACCAAAGAACGTTTGCGGTTGTTGCAGGCGCAATTTTCACGGACAGGATATTCCCAATGATGCTCGTACTCGCCGCTATCGGCAGTCGACGTCGGATACGCCAAGCAGTTTGCCCGCCGCGCGTCGCGTGGGCCGCTGATGTCCGCAATGCTGGACGAACGGCTGCTCCCACACAAACAAGAAAAACCGATTAGCTTTTCTGTTTTTGATATTGGTCTTCCCCTGGGACCGCGCCGATTACTGAGGTGCTCTGCGGGATTGCAAGCAGTTCGAGCATCAAACCTAAAGGCTTCGTCCATGGATCGTCGTCGTTTTGTCGAGCGCGGGCTCGCCCTCGGAATTTTGTTGATCGCTACTGCCGGCGTTGCTGCAGCGGCCGACGGCCCTGCCACCGTGCGCATCGGCTTTCAAAAATCGTCGACGCTTATAAATATTCTCAAGGCGAACGGTCAGCTCGAGAAAGATCTTGCTGGTCTCGGCGTCTCGGTGAAATGGTCGGAATTCTCGAGCGGCTTACCGCTGCTTGAAGCGCTGAACGTCGGAGCCATCGACCTATCCGGCGACGTCGCCGATACTGTACCCATTTTTGCGCAGGCAGCCGGAGCCAAGCTCACTTATGTTGCCGCCGAGGCGCCGTCTCCCACAGCTCAAGCACTTCTCGTTCCGGAAAGCTCGTCTATTCGTTCGATCGCCGACCTTAAGGGCAAGAAGGTCGCGGTCACCAAGGCGGCCGGGAGTCATTATCTTCTGATCGCCGCTCTGTCTCAGGCCGGACTGACGTTCAAAGATATTCAGCCGGCTTATTTGACACCGGCTGACGGCCGCGCGGCCTTCGAGAAAGGCGCTGTCGACGCTTGGGTCACTTGGGATCCTTTTGTCGCCGCCGTGCAGAAACAATCCGCCGTGCGCGTTCTGGCCGACGGGACGGGAATCGCGAACTATCAGCGCTACTATCTCGCCTCTTCGAGTTTTGCGGCTTCACGGCCGGATGTGCTGAAGCTCGTCTTCGCGAAGCTCAAGGAAACCGGCGAGTGGGTGAAGAAGAATCCCGAGGCGGCTGCTCAAATCCTAGCTCCTGCGTGGGGATTGGATGCCGCGGTTGTTTCGCTCGCAAATAGTCGCCGTAGCTATATTGTTCGCCCGATAACGCCGGACAACATTGCCGACGAACAAAAGATCGCCGATGCATTCTTCAGTGTTGGCGCATTGCCAAAGCCAATCAACATTGGCGATGCGCAGAGCTGGTCTCCTGACAAGCAGGCATCCACCCAATAAAAAATACGGGATAGCCGAAACGGAAGAGCTCGGCCGCAAGCCGAGCTCTTTTTCGTGGCATGCATACCTCAAGTGCGACCGTTACGCCTGAGTATCCCCTCCATGCCAACGCGCATGATGGTGGGCGTGCGTCGGAAGGTAAGCGCCGGGTTTGAAGAGCGCATCGTAGTATTCGGTGTCGATATGATGGGCTTGAAGGTACATCAGGATATAAACCGACGGTATCGTCGCCGGAAATTTGCCGAACGTATCGTACATGTATTGCGCTTGCAGAGCGATGAGACGCTTGAAACGCTCATCATGGAGCTGAGCGCTTGCCCGCACCGTGGGGCTGTCTTTCCAAGGACCCGGCGTTTCCGGATTGAAGGGGCCGCCGGGGCCGAATTTACGTGCGACAAGCGCTTCGACCGCTTCGCGTAGATCCTTGTAGTGGGGTGGCGTGAATGCCGTGAAAACGCCTTCAAGCCCTGTCGGATTTGGCTGCGGCCATCTCGGATCAGCATCGTAACGGAAGCCCAATCCCGGGACGTCAGGATCGCCGCTGGCGCCGAGGACCGTGAGGCGGTCGATCCCATCGTAGATCCATCCACCGAGACCAAGCGCTTGCAACAGCAATTGGCCCGCAAATGGCCCAATCGCTAGCTCCGCCGAAAGCTCTGCCAACGAATATTGATCTAGAAATGAAAGCGGATAGGGATTCTCGACATCGACGATGTCTTTGAACTCCTCGATCCCAGGAATCTTTCGCTTGTTGATATCGTCGTAGATCGTAAAGCCATTCTGCGCATAGAACGCGATATTGAGCAGGACGTGCTGCGCCAGATCTCCGACAGGAAATACCAACAGCGAACCGGGCCCGTTGCCGACCCACGTGTTGTGGCCTTCCATATATGGCTCGCGGTTCGGGATATAAATGCGCTTATCCGAAAGCTTGCGGATCTGTGATTTATGAGCCGCGAGAAGATGCTCTAGATCGAGGCTCCCCTCCGCGTCCCGATCGACAGGAACGGGTGTATCTCGTGTTTCAAAAATATAGGTTCCGCTATCGTCAGTGAAGAACACCTCAGCTGTGTGAAAACCTGCTGCCGATGGAAACGTCCGTCCTCCAGCGGCACCCGGATAATTCGAGAGGTGAGGCACATAACGTTCGTGCCGCGTAACGCTCTCGTGCCAGCCCGTTTTTCCAGCGACTGTTGTGACGAGCAGCAGCCGTTCGAGTTCAGATAATGGTTCCGGCTTGAATCGAGATTTGTACTTCAGGGTACCATCAGGAATTTCGGCTCCACGAAAAAAGCGGCGCGAACGCCGCTGAAAGATGGCTTCAGTCAATGGATAGCGGACGAGTTCTTTCAACGCGTCGCGTTCGGCTGGAGAAAGCGACAATCGATCGTCGCTTGTCTTCGTTTCTGATTGCCCAGAGCTCGATTCACTCATGCGGTTAAATCCCGGTGCTGCGTTACGAAATCCACACCTTCAATGCTTGCATAAGAAAAATGGCCTCGCCACCGCCTTCTGGCTGCGAGCGGTCACTTCAACGAGACGGTTTGTGCAGATTCGGGCTGTGAAGGTTTCCAAATCGGGAAGGTCAGTCGCGCCCAGACATGGGTATCGTTTCTCGAATAGTTGGTGGCTCCGCCTTGATCGACCGCACGGGTCGCTTCGAGCAGAAGCTTCGAGCCGCCGAAATCGTATCCGACCATGCCGCCGATGCCGATGATGTGGCCTTCGCCGACTGCCGCATTGGTAACGGTTTGTTCGAGATCCCATGCGCCGTAGCCGACGACGCCGAACTGCCATTTCCCGAAGGCGTGAGCGACGGTCCAGTCGACGTTGAAATAGTTAGGCTGTCTCCTGTTGACATCGTCCGCAGTGGTGACGCCCAAGATCGTGTTCGCGGAGATGATCCAGCCATCCTTCAAGTAACTGAATGCGACGCGGGTTTCCGCGGCCCAGCCGCTCGTTTGTCCCGGCGTCGTAAAGGCGACATCACTGTCGAATGGAAAATAGATGCCTTCGCCGACGGAGACAAAGAAGCCCTGGCCCAGATTCCACGATAGACTTATCGGAATGAGAAGCGGGCTAAAAATGCCTGATCTGATCGTCGATGTTGCTTTATTCTCAACTTGGAGGCCTTCGAGGATCAAAACGGCGGAGTAGGTTGCACCAAGGAAATTCGCGCCGGTCGACCAAGTGAAGGCCGGAACGTCCGCTGTGATGGTCTTGTCGGGCCCGTCACCATAATGCGTGAGATTCGAGACGTAGATTCCCGGCGCCAACGATGCTCCCAGAGGTACGCCCATCGTCACGCCGGGCGGCGTCCATGAAACCGCAGCCGCCGGAACGGCGGAGCCAGAAAGAACCGCGAGAGCGAGCGCTCCGAGCAGAGATCGGTTTGTCGTCATTAGTGTCCCCCTTAAACAACGTTGCAAAGGCCCCCCACGGGCAGATTGCAGATCTTCAATGTTTCATTGACTGGTGGAGTGCGAAGGTCATTGCCGGTAGTCGGTGTTCTTGTAGAAATAGGCGAGTGCGGCTTCAGCGACCTCTTGGTCTTGCACGGCCGTCCCGGAGCTGATGCCAATTCCGCCAACGATTTCCCCGCTGACGAAGACGGGAAGCCCTCCCCCAATAATTGAGAAGCGACCGCCGTTCGTGATGTGAATGCCGAATGTTGGCTGTCCTGGAACGCAAAGTTGATTATAGACGTGCGTACCTTTGCGTGCGACGGCCGCCGTGAATGCTTTATCGACGGCGATAGATATGCTGCTGACCTTGCCGCCATCCATGCGTTTGAAATCGATGAGATGACCGGACTCGTCGGTCACCGCGATGCACATGGGTATGCCGATATCCTTGGAAGCCCCGATTGCCCCATCGATAAGAACTGCGGCGTCGGCAAGAGAAAGCCTTCGAACTTCAAGCATGCACAAGACCTTTAAGCGGAGCGAAATGAGCAGAAAGGAACGCGTGGAGTTCCTCTAGATGTGCGCCATGCACGGGGGCGTAAGGCGGGTAAGGCGCCCCCACGGGAACGCCGAGATAGTCGGCCGATGCCTTCATCACTGCTGCGAGCCCGTAGGACATCCACCGAGATGGATAGGTCGCGAAGATCTGCTGCAGCTTCGTCGCGAGAGTGAGATCGCCACGCTCGTAGGCGTCGATGATTAAGTTTGCGATCTCGGACGCCGGAGGCGGTAGCGTGCCCCCCGAGCCGCCGAGCTGCAACGTGATCAACAGCATCTGCATGGTCGTGAAATAGCGCGCGAGGCCGGCGTGCTCGATTTCAGTGATCAGCCGCGAGACGCGCGCGAGATCGCGGGAGCTCTCTTTGATGAATTTTATGGACTCGAGTTTGGCCAGTTCAACCGTTGCCGGTATCGAGACGTCGGCGCCCGGACCAGCGTTCAGGTACAAAACGATCGGCAGTGATGTTTCGCTTCCAACCAGTTCGAAGTAGCGGACGAGTTCGGCTGTCGACGGAATGCCGCCGGTCGGCTTTTGTGGTGCGAGAAGTTGCACAGCCTTAGCGCCATGCTTTTCCGCAAAATGCGCGAGTTCTATTGCGACCTTATAAGACGGATGCGAGATGCCGACCGCGACGGGAATGCGGCCGTCGACAGCATCGATGGTTGCCCGGATAAGATCGAGACGTTCCTGGAAAGGAAGAAATTGGTATTCCTGCGCCTCAACGCCGGCTGCGATAATAAAAGCGGGCTTGCTTCGCTCTACGACGACATCGACGCCTTTCTTCAAAGCGGCATTATCGACTTTTAATTCTGTGGTGAATGGCGTCAGCGGTGGAACGAGTATTCCCGGCCAACGAACGTCCAATTCTGGCATTCCGGTCTTTAACCCCAACGCAATCAAATCGCGCACGAACTGCGGCGACTCCCCAGTGCCGCGAATAACATCCTGCGATCTTTTATTCAATAGACTCTACAGATTTAGTAGACTATTGAGATGCGACGCTTTCGTTGGCTTCTCATGAAGTGGTCAGCGCGTCCGTGAAAGTGCCGTTTCGACTGCGCCGAAAAAAGCCAGTCTGCACGTCATGGATGCTTCCGATCGGTCTGGGCTCAGCGACATGCAAGCAAAGAAAAGACACGCGGCGCTTCCGGGGATGGTTCGCGCGTACACCAAAGTGGCGGGGACGCCGAGTCTATCTCGATAGGGGAAACCAGCATCATATGGCGATAAGTGATTCACCTGTTCTTTATCAGCGCGCAGCACAGCGGAATGGCTTCATAGGCGCAGCGCTTGGTTGGATGTTCGACGGTTACGAAACGTTCGCGACAGTTCTCGTCGCGCCGGCGATCGTCAATCAATTGATCGGCCCCGGGACGGCGCAAGCGCAACCGATTTATGTCGGAGGCATACTTGCGACGACGTTGATCGCGTGGGGATTGGGTGGCCTCTTATCCGGCGTCCTTGCGGATTATATCGGAAGACGTCGCGTTCTGATGTATTCGATCCTTTGGTATTCGATCTTTGCAGGCGCCGCGGCCTTCTCCCAAAACTACGCCATCTTTCTCGTTCTCCGTTTCCTGACGGGTGTTGGCATGGGAGCGGAATGGGGAGCGGGTAGCTCGCTTGTTTCCGAAACCTGGAACGACCGAAACCGCGGCAAAGGTATTGCTTTGCTTCAGGGTAGCTTCGGCGTCGGCTTTCTCATAGCGGCCGGTGCGTGGCAGGTATTTAACCACGGTTCGCCGGACGATTGGCGTTGGATGTATATTCTTGGCGCCGCTCCGGCCCTTGTGTCCCTGTTCGTCAGGCGACGCGTCAAAGATCCTGACATCTGGATCGCAGCCGACAGAAAGCGCCGCGATGTTCGAACGCGCGTCCGAAATGGTGAAGTGGTAGGCGCCAAGGAACGACAGCTTACGAAATCCACGCTTGCCCAATTGTTCCAGACTCCTGAGCTTCGGCGTCGTCTCATCCTGCTCTTCCTTGCGGCATTGAGCACGACGATGGGCTGGTGGGCCGTGTCGAGCTGGATTCCGCTTTTCTCCGCTCAACAGCTGGCGGGCAAGGTGCAGAGCGTGCCGACCGCGGTCACGACCGTCGTCGTTGCGTACAATGTCGTTGGGTTGGCCGGTTACTTTCTGATGGGTGTGCTGGCCGACTGGCTCGGCCGCAAGCCTGCGATGATGATCTACTTTGCCGGATCTCTCGTCGTCGTTCCGCTTCTCTTCCTCACCCCGGCATCCCCATCGCTCTTTATTGCGCTCGCTGCGATCAATGGGTTCTTCACGATGGGACAATGGACGTGGGTCGCGCTCTATCCGGCTGAACTCTTTCCGACGCAGGTGCGCGCCACCGCGATCACGTTCGTGTTCAACACAACACGCTTCGTCGTCGCAGCCGGGACATTGCTTAGCGCTGCGGCGATCCACTTCTTCGGAAGCATCAGTATTGCGGCGACGGTTCTTGGCTCCGGCTACATCATCGGCTTGCTTGTCACGCCGTGGATCGGGCCGGAGACCAAAGGACTGCCGCTTCCCGGCGCCGAAATACCGCCCGATGAGTCTTGGAGCCCCCTCGAAGCCGTAGCCGCAGGACACAAATGAATGTCGCATACATTGGAAAAAATCCGGCTGCACCAGGCCCAATCGCCTTTGGACTATCCGGAGAGCCCGCTGTCGCGGATCGCGGCGCAACCGATGATGATCGGCCTTTTTCTGCCGACGCAGACGGGAGGATTTTCGCAATCGAAGCTTCCAAGGGAAACGCAGTGGAACTTCGACTATAACAAGCACCTAACGTTAACCGCCGAGAGCTACGGCTTCGATTTCGTCTTCGGTCTTCAGCAATGGGTGCAGAAGGGTGGCTTCGGCGGCGAGATAAAATATCGCGAGAATTTTCTCGATCCCTTTATCTCTACGGTAGCGATCGGCGCGCTTACCAAGAGCATCGTGACGATTTCGACCGTCCATATTCTTTATGGAAGTCTACACCCGCTCTATCTCGCGCGTTTCGCAGCCACAGCGGATCACATCACCGGCGGACGGTTCGGTCTCAACATCGTCACTGGGTATGACGCAAAAGAGCCGCTGATGTTCGGCATGAATCGCGTCGACCACGATAAGCGCTACCAGCAGGCGGATGAGTTCACGTCGATCATGGAAGACTTATGGGTGGGAGAAGAAAATCTCACCTATGACGGGGACTACTATCATCTCGATGGTGCGTATATCTCGCCCCGGCCGCGCTATGGACGCCCGATACTCGTTTCCGCTAGCGCATCTCCGGCGGGCTTCGACTATGCCGCCCGTCACGCCGACATCGTATTCACGTCGAGCCCAGCCGGCGCCGTCTTCGAGAACGCGATTGCTGCGCTGCCCGCGCACGTCCAGCAAATCAAACAGGCCTACGCGAAGACGGGTCGGACTGGAAAGACCATCATCTTTCCCTTGATCGTCTGCAAGAAGACTCGCGAGGAAGCATATGCCTATCGCGATGCCATCGTTGCTCAAGCCGATCTCGAGTCCATCGCAGCTTATACCAACCGGCATGCGAAAGGCGATGCGCAGGGCTGGCCGAAGCACGTACCGGCCGATCGTGTTCTAGGCGGGCACATCCAGATTGTCGGCGATCCGAACGACGTTGCCGATGCGATAACGCAGCTTCATGAAGCGGGCTTGGATGGCATTCAGATCGGCTTCTACGACTACGGCCCGGACCTGGACTTCTTCGCCGAGGCGGTCCTTCCGATTCTTGAAAAGCGCGGTTTGAGAAAGCCACGATCATGAGTTCCGATATCATTCTCAATGCCACGATCATGGGCCTCGGCATGCACCTCGGTGCGTGGCGGCATCGATCCGGAAGCCCTTCGGACTATCTCGACATCAACTACTATCGCGAGGTTGCGCAGCTAGCGGAATCCGGCCGGCTGCACGCACTTTTCCTGGCGGATACGCTCGCCGTCAGTGAAGAGAACTTTGAGCGGCCGAATCTCGGCGCCATGGATCCCACAGCGGTTCTTGGCGCACTTGCGGCAGTGACAAGCCGGATCGGTCTTGTGGCAACGGCATCGACGTCCTTCAACGAACCCTTCAACCTCGCGCGCCGCATTGCCTCACTCGATCATCTGAGTCGCGGGCGAGCGGCATGGAACATCGTGACGACGTTCATACCGGATGTCGCTGCGAACTTCGGAAAGGGTCCGTTGCCGCCGCACGCGGAGCGTTACGCCAAGGCCGAAGAATTTGTCGATGTCGTCACGGAGCTTTGGGATTCCTGGGACGAGGACGCGCTTGTCGGCAATAAAGCCTCAGGTCTTTTTGCCGACCGGAGCCGTGTGAATGCGGTAAATCACGATGGCCGCTTCTTCTCGGTGCGCGGCCCTAACACTCTACCGCGTTCGCCTCAAGGTCGGCCCATCCTATATCAAGCTGGTTCTTCCGAGGAGGGGCGCGCTCTTGCCGCCCGCACAGCAGACGTCGTATTCGCCGTGCAAAATACTTTGGCAAGTGCGATCGCTTTTCGAAAGGATTTACGCGATCGCGCTGCGCGGGAGGGACGAGATCCAGACAGCCTAAAAATCCTGCCCGGCCTTGTACCAATTATCGGCGGTACAGAGCGCGAAGCTCAAGACCGAAAGAGCGCGCTTGACGATCTTGCGGGCGACGCGGAACTCAGGAAACTGGCGTCGCGCGTCGGTGTGCCAGCGTCGGATCTTTCGTTGGACAAGCCGCTGCCCATAGATCGGATCAAAGCCAACGACAAATTCAATGCGTCTCGCGGCTTTCAGGCCGCCGCCATCCAACTTGGCGCTTCAGAAAATCTCACCGTGCGCGAAATCCTTTATCGCAACGGCGGCGGCCATCCTCAGGTCGTCGGCACACCGGAGCAAGTCGCCGATTTCATCGAGAGCTGGCACCGTGCCGGAGCCGCTGACGGCTTCAACCTGATGATTGACGAACTTCCCTCGGGACTTCGCGCATTCGTCGATGAAGTGGTGCCGTTGCTGCAGCGACGCGGTGTTTTTCAAAGCGATTACCGCGGTGATACGCTGCGTTCGAACCTTGGACTGAGAAATCCTCATGATTCGCTACGAAACTACGAGCAGCGTCGCTCGCATTACGCTTGATACGCCGGAGACGGGAAACAGGTTCACTTATCAGTTGATGCTGGATTTCATCGCTGCTTTGACCTCTGCCGCGAACAGCGGCGCCGCGGTTCTGCTTCTCGACGCAACAGGATCGGACTTCACGCTCGGACGCGATCAAAGCGAAAAGCTGGAGAATGTGAGCCGGAAAGACAGCCTTAAACTCATCCTTCAAGCCAACAGCCGGCTCAAGGCATTTCCGGGCGTGAGCGTCGCGCTCATCCAGGGTAGAGCGATGGGCTTCGGTAGTGGACTGGCTCTTCACGCCGATATATCGGTCGGTTCTTATGACGCCGTTCTCGGCTTCAACGAGATCAAGCACGGCCTCGCTCCGCTGGTCGTATTGACCTATTTGTCGGATTACGTCGGCCCGAAGGTCGCAAAGGAATTGATCTACACAGGACGGGACGTGCCCGCAGATGAAGCCGTGCGTCTCGGGCTTCTTAATACAGCAGTCCCGGCAGGCGAACTCAAAGCAGAGGGCGAGCGTCTTGTCGGTGAGCTCGGGCAGTTTCACGCCGGGGCCATCAGGCTAATCCACGAATTCACGGAGGACTTGCCGAACATCACGACTGAAGATCCAGCGGTCGTCGGCATTGACCGTCTTGTTGCGTGGATAGAAGCCGGAAAACCCTAGCGTGATGGCCGTTTACGCTTACGCATTTGTTGCGGCAAGTCGCGAAGGTCGGCCAGCGTTTGATTATCGAGAACGCTGGCGATGGCGTTCCGGACATCGAGCATGGTGAGCCGAATAGCGCAGGCATCTTCATCGACGCAATCATCGCACTTCTGGAAGAAGTTATGGGAGGCGCAAGCTATCGGCGCTAATGGGCCGTCCAGAACGCGGATCACTTGTCCGATATGAATTTCTTCCGGGAGGCGAGCCAAAAAATAGCCGCCGCCCTTTCCCTTCTTGCTGTGGACCACAGCCGCCTTCTTGAGATCGCTCAGGATCGCCTCAAGGAATTTTTTGGGTATCTGATTGGTCTCTGCAATGGTGGTAATCAACGCGACTTCGCCCGGATTGAGGCGCGCCAAATAGACGAGGGCTTTGAGCCCATATTTCCCTTTTTTTGTCAGCATGGATCGTTCGATGGCAGCGTCGGAACTGAGAAGCTGAAGAGCATAGATTTCATGGATAGCATAGAAGAAAAAAATATATGCGTTCCGCGCCGACAGTCGGAGCGTCCGCCGCAGTGGTGATGTCGGCGGAGTTGCTCAGGCGTAATCAGACAACTGCCAGAGATGCCATCATCGACCGGATCGAAATTCGTTCGGCCGGAGAATTGTAGCGACGGCGGCGCATCTATGACTTGTATTCACTACACTGAGACACCTTTTGCATCCAGTGTCGTTAGGTAGGGACCGCGATCTTGCTGCCAGATTTTTTATCGGCACGTGGCAAGATCTCATTTTATGACCGCGACAGAGCCTTCGAGCGGATTGGAATGGCGTGGCCACACTTTGCGGCCACGCCCGTTCGCGTACCCGGCCGAGGTGCCGGGGGATTGAGACCGGTTACTGTTTCAGTCCAAAAACGGTAATCGTCGGATTGCCACCCTCGATGGCCGGCGCCAATTGATGGTAATAGCCGCCAACGAATCCAGAAACGACGCTCACATATTGTTTTCCGCCTGCAGCGTAACTTACAACGCCGCCTGCAGCGGGATCTCCGAGATTGTGCTTGAACAACACCTTGCCGTCGGTCGCGTCAAAGGCCAAAAAATCTCCGGTCAACTCGCCGACGAAGATGAGATCGCCACCCGTGGCGGCAACGCTGCCGATGACGGGCTTCGCAGATTCGTACTGCCAAAGCTTCTTGCCCGTCGCGTCGTCGAAAGCCCCGACCCAGCCGCGCGCCTTTTCCCACGGCTCGAACTCGAACTTGCCGCCGAAGAACTGGCCTTTCTTATTCTGGCCTTTGGGACTTGGCGCCTCCGTATCCGGGACGATGTGGTTGCACCAGTCCGTCGCCGGCATGAACAAGGCATGAAGTCGTGGGCTATAAGCGCCGCCGTTCCATTCGTGACCGCCAAGGAGACCGGGGCAAACGCGCCCGAGTTCGGGCTTCAATTCTCCTTCGGCATTTTCCCGCGTGGTGAAAGGCACACTGTAGATAATCTTGCGTGTATCGCGATCCAGCCCGCGCAAAAGGCCATCCTTGCCGTTAAGGGCGAGAACCGTTCGCGCTTTGCCGTCGATCGTCGTCGTGAATACGGGCGAAGCATGGCTCAGATCGTAATCTCTCACGTCATGCGGAACTGACTGAAAGTACCAAGCGAGCTTACCCGTGTGCACGTCCAGCGCGACAACCGAGCCGGTGTAGAGATTGTCGCCGGGCCGATGTCGATCAAAGAAATCCGGTGCCGGATTGCCGACGGGCACGTAAAGCCAGCCCTTCTCCAAGTCCAATGACATCGGAGTCCAGAGATTGCCGCCGCCGTGCTTTAAAATGCTTGGGTCCGGTCCCCACGTTTCTGCGCCCGGCTCGCTAGGATCGGGGACATTGTTGAATTTCCATACGGGCTCGCCGTCGCTCAATTTAAATGCGCCGACCCAACCCTTGCTCGCAAATTCCGAGCCCGCAGGCCCGATCAGCACGAGATTGTCATAAATCAGCGGCGGCATGCTGAAGAAGTAACCGTCAGTGGGCTTTACGACTTGGCGCACCCAGAGTTCTTTTCCGGTTTCGGCGTCCAAAGCGATCAGATAGCCATCCGCCGTACCTCGGACGATCTTACCATCCTTGATCGCGGCGCCGCGATGCGTAACGAACGTCTCGTGGTCGCGTGGCTTCCATTCATACTGCCAGATGGGTTTGCAGGACGCACCGTCGAGTGCCACGGTATAATGCGTCGTCGTCGCGAAGATGACGCCATTATACGCAATCGGCGCCGTCTGTGCCGGCATCTTTTCAGGGAAGCTATAGGAGCAGACCTGAGTCAGGTTCGCCGCATTTTTGGTGTTGATCTGATCGAGCGGCGAATACCGATGCCCTCGATAGTCGTGATCGGCATAGAGCCAATTGGATCCATCCGACTCTGCGTTGTTCAACTCTTCCTGTGTCGGACCTGCGGCGTAAGCGCCGCCGGTGAACATCAGACACAAACCGCAAACGCTACCCAAGAACAAGACCTTGGCGCTCATTAAGCCTCCATGAGGATTGACAGCCGCTCGCGATCGCGCGCGAAAGCGAGCGTTAGTGAGGTGCAGATACTGCGAGCTAATCCGATCGAATAGATATCTGCTGCGAACCGCAGATGGCCGAGTTACTCGCCGAAAAAGCCGCGGCGCTCATTCGTAGATTTCTTGGATATAGTCCTTAAAACCTGTCCACTATTTGGATCGAGCATCTTGGGGGATTTTCGTCTCCATCGATGGCTCACAATGCTCCCGCACGAACTCTTAACGACGGTCATTTCCACATGGCAAGTACGCACAAAAAAGTAAGGTCTCTTCAAAGGCGTGAAACTGCGGCTCAGCCGGATACCGCTTCACGCACTGCCGAAGATGCGCTGAAGGCGATCGAGGGCCGTTGGAAGTTACGCATCCTTTTCAATCTCAATGCCACTCTAGTCATGCGTTTCTCGGCACTGGAACGTGCGATACCCGAAGTTACTCAGAAGATGCTCGCACAGCAGTTGCGAGAACTCGAGAGGGACGGACTCGTTGCACGAACGGTTCACCAGGAAGTGCCACCGAGAGTGGAATATGCGCTTACGCAGTGGGGACAGGATCTTTGCCCGGCGCTCGATGAACTCAGGGCTTGGGCTACGCATACGAGCCGGCCGAGCTCAAAAGAAAGCGAAACGTTACCGCCGCGCGATCCCAACCGAACGCGCGACAGCGATATTTGAATTATGGAAGCGAAGCGGCGTAAGACGCCTGGCGCGCAGTGATCCTCGAAGTTCCCCGATCTCCGCGCATCACGGTAAATTATTCCAATTAATCCTTATACTTCACCGAAAACGGCCTTTTGCGCGTATTTCCTGAAAATCGTCGGTAGCGCGGACGCCTTCACTTTTGAGTGCCGGAAGGGGGTGGGCGACCTCATCAAAACAATCAGTCCCGCAACGAAAATAGAAGACAGGCCATCGGCGCAGTCTCTATAATGCGTGGAGATGGGGGACACTTGGCGGCTTTGAGCAAACAACCAAGGAGTCCATATTATGAAGTATATCTTCGCGACTGCTGCTACTGCGATCGTTCTGTCCTTCGCGACCACACCATTAATCGCAGACGATCAGACCTCGACGGACCCGGCGCGCCATACCATGGGCGATGAAGGCAAGCTGCCCTCAACCGGTGCTGTCAGTGGACGCGTTCCTGACATGGGTGCCGGAACAGGCACCAGCACGGGCACTGAAGGTACGTCCCATCGAATGGGCGACGAAGGCAAGCTACCCGCGACGAACTCGATGAGCGGCCAGGTACCCCAAATGAATAAGCAACCCGGCGACAAAAATTGAATCTCTGTCTGCTCCTGCGGGCTACCCCCGAGACCGACGCCAATAGAGCGCGCCGATCCGGGGGCGGCGTTTCTCATCCTCCATTGAACAATTGAGAGGTTCGTCATGACAGCCAGTCCAATATCGGGGAGACTTTCGGAAACTTCAGATCCCAGTTGGTGGGGTACTATTCTCGTCGGCGTAATTTTTATCTTCGCCGGCATCTTTGTGCTTGGAGATCTGGTGACGGCTACGGTGATCAGCACGATGCTCATCGGTGTGCTGCTGCTCGTCGCGGGTCTGGCGGAAGTATTCCAAGCTTTTTCGACACAGCATTGGCACGGATTCGCACTGAGATTGCTCGTCGGCATCCTCTATGCCGTTTGTGGAATAATGCTGATGACAGATCCGGCGCGGGCCTCCGTCATTTTGACATTGATATTCGCGCTTTCTTTGATCGCTTCAGGATGCGTCCGGGTTGTCCAAGCCATTCAGTATTGGGCTCTGTTCGGTCCGTTGCTGCTGATCTCCGGTCTCATCGGTATCGTTGCAGGTCTCATCATTCTCGCGAAATGGCCGATCAGCGGCTTGTGGGTCTTGGGGCTCGTGGTTGGAATAGATCTCCTCTCTCATGGAATTTGGTGGCTCTTCTTTGGAAGTCGGCTACGGCAAGAACGTAGCGCCACACACTGACGAACGCGAAGAATATGGAGGTGTTCCTCCGAAATAGAACTCTCTGGTTGTACGAACGGTAATGGCAAGCGAACAGACCGACGCTCCACGGAAGTTCAATCGTGACGCTTGCTTGGTCGATCTGGCACTCCAGGGCGGAGGCTCTCACGGAGCTTTCACCTGGGGCGTTCTTGATCGTTTGCTGGAGGAGCACTGGCTGAAAATCGACGGCGTTTCCGGCACCTCGGCGGGTGCCATGAATGCCGCGGTCATGATCGACGGTTACGCCGCCGACGGCCCCGACGGCGCTCGCTCAGCGTTGGAGCGATATTGGCGAGACGTCTCGCGTGCGGCCTTGTTAAGTCCGTTTCAACGTACGCCGCTCGACATGATGATGGGGCGTTGGACGTTGGATTTGTCGCCAGCCTTCATAGCGATGGATCTCATGTCGAGACTCATCTCGCCCTATGATCTGGATGTCATCGGGACCAATCCGCTTACCGACATTCTCAAACGTAACATCGATTTCGTGCGTCTGGCGAAAGCGGAGATCAAGTTGTTCGTCACAGCCACTAATGTGCACACCGGCAGAGGACGGATATTTCGCAACGCCGACATCACGCCTGACGTCCTGCTCGCTTCAGCTTGCTTGCCCAGTCTATTCCAAGCAATCGAGATCGACGGCGAAAGTTACTGGGACGGCGGATATTCCGGAAATCCGACCATCACGCCGCTCATACGCGAATGCTCGTCCAAAGATACGATCCTGGTGCAAATCAACCCTATATCTCGTCCGGATATTCCTAAATCCGCGCGCGACATCCTCAATCGCCTCAACGAAGTTTCATTCAATGCCGTTCTGCTGAAAGAGCTTCGCATGATCGCGATGATGCGGCAGGTGGCCGATCCGGGCAACTGCGAGGGCGCTCTCTGGGCAGGCATGAGAATTCATCGCGTCGCCAGCGAAGTGATGTTGTCCCTCGGCTATTCATCGAAACTCAACGCTGAGTGGGATTTTCTGTGCATGCTGCGCGATGAAGGCCGCCGCGCAGCTGAAACCTTTCTGCAAAAGGATGGCGACAATCTTGGCCGAAAGTCGTCCTACGATCTCGATACATTGTTGGAAGGTATATAGCCGATGGGGCTCTTTGGCATTCTTCTTGGCCTCGGAATTCTCATATGGCTCGCCTTCCGGGGATGGAGCGTGCTTTTGCTCGCACCGGCCGCTGCCCTTATCGCTGCGTTCTTTTCAGGCGGACCGTTACTCGCACATTGGACCCAAACCTTTATGAGCAGCGGCGCCCACTTTCTCGCGCAGTTCTTTCCTATTTTTCTGCTCGGTGCACTTTTCGGAAAGTTGATGGAGGATAGCGGCTCCGTCGAGGCCATTTCCGCATTCATGACGGAACGGCTCGGCGAGAAGCGGGCTATACTCGCAGTTGTTCTCGCCGGAGCGATCGTGACCTATGGCGGCGTCAGCCTTTTCGTCGCGTTCTTCGTTCTCGCGCCTATGGCGCGGGCTTTGTTTAGTTCCGCTGGCGTTCCCCTCCGCCTGATGCCTGCAGCGATCGTTCTGGGCACGTCGACATTTACGATGTCGGCGCTACCGGGGACACCGGCTATTCAGAACGCAATTCCAATGCCGTTTTTCGGGACCACGCCTTTTGCTGCACCCGGCCTCGGAATCATTGCTTCGGCGATCATGCTTGGTTTCGGTATGTGGTGGCTCACGCGTGCTGAAGCGCTCGGGCGTGTGGGAGGCGGCGGCGCATCAATAGGCGTGGCTGATCGCGCGGCGCACGACGAAAGGGTTCGCGAACTTGCGACGACGGCGAGTGAATTCGATCCGGCGGAAATCGATAAGGGCCATCGAAGCGATCAGTTGCCCCCGATTGCTTTGGCTGCGCTGCCATTGATCGTGGTGGTCGCCGTCAATTTTCTCATGTCGATGATCGTTCTGCCGCGACTCGATACGACCTTCTTGGCCGAGCCCCAATGGGGAGGAACGTCGCTTTCCGCCGTCGGTGGCGTATGGTCCGTCGTCACCGCGCTGTTCGCAGCGACTATAACGTTGATTGTCATCAACCGGCCCAGACTACCCGCTCTCCGTCGAAGCATGGACGCTGGAGCCAACGCTTCCGTTTTGCCTGCCTTCAGTGTTGCTAGTCTCGTGGGCTTCGGCGCGGTCGTGGCGGCCCTTCCGGCGTTCGCCTTGGTACGCGATTGGGTTCTATCGATCGGTGGAGGACCGCTCGTCTCCCTCGCCGTCGCAACGAACATTCTCTCGGCGTTGACAGGCTCGGCATCCGGCGGATTGACGATCGCGCTCGATGCGCTCGGTCCCACATACATGAACCTCGCCACAGAGCACGGGATCGATCCTGCGCTTTTGCATCGCGTCGCTGTCATAGGTTCCGGAACGCTCGACAGCTTGCCCCACAATGGTGCTGTGGTCTCGCTCCTCGCCGTCTGCGGCTCGACGCATGGCGAGAGTTATTTTGACATTGTCATGGTTGCTATCGTTGGCGCAATCTTGGCCTTGGTTGCCGTGATCCTGCTAGGCTCGACGTTCGGCTCATTCTAGATTGGTTTTCCGATCGTCCGTCGGTCGACATTCTATACCGCCAAGGAGAGGCAACCATGCAGCCGATCGTCGATCCTCGTCATGGCGACGCCGAGGACGATGCCTCGAGCACGAAGCGGCGAACACTTATGTCGCTTGCAGGCACGCTGCTCTCCGAAATCAGTTTACCGAAGCTGCTCGCTGCCTGGATCGTACTGATTGTTGGTCCGGCGATCATTCTCGGAGCGGCGCCCATTTTCGCATCGATTTGGATCGGAACGGTTTCAGCGAAAACCGCCGCGATCTACACAGGTCTCTTCGCGCCAATTGCGTTGCTTGCGCTGCTTTTAATCGGATGGTTCGGCGGCAAGCCGTTGTGGCGATTTGCCGAGACGAACTTCTGGTCGCTGAACGCGCTCGCGGTTCAGCCCGCTTATGCCCTCGTTCGCGAAGCCGTCCGTCAATTCACCGAACGCTTTTTAGCCGATAGCACCGATCAGCACGCTCGCGGCCTTGTCCGCGCAAGGAGCGCTGCGGTGGCTGGCCTTCTGATTTGCGCGTTCTCTATTTGGATCCTCATGCTTGTCTGGCCGCAAACGCGGTGGACCGGTTCGATGAGCGATCTCTCATCGCCATTGAGGCTGATGGGCATCGCGCTTTGCAATAGCGTGGCCATCATAGCGGCATATCTCGCGGCAGCGAGTCTGGCCTGGGGGCTCGCTGATACCTTCATGGCGCAACCGGAAGATTTCTTGCCGGGCGTAGCCCCGTCTCCCGCAAAAAAGCTTTGGCGCGTCGCACATCTTTCCGATATCCACGTCGTTGGCGAGAAATACGGCTTTCGAATAGAAGGTGGACGATCGGGCCCCCGAGGCAACGATCGTTTGATGCAGGTTCTCGCAAAGCTCGACGCGGCTCATGAGCAGCGTCCTCTCGATTTAATTGTGATTACCGGAGACTTGACGGACGCGGGCCGCTCGACCGAGTGGGCGGAATTTCTCGAAGCCATGGCGCTATATCCGCGTTTGCTCGAGTTGACCGTGGTGCTTCCGGGAAATCATGACGTCAATGTCGTCGATAGAGCAAATCCCGCGCGGCTTGATTTGCCTCTCAGTCCGAAGAAGCGACTGCGCGAAATTCGAGCGCTGTCAGCAATGGCGGCCGTGCAAGGCGAGCGCGTCCGTATTTTCGATGACGCAACAAGTTCGTTGGGCGTAACGCTACAGAAGGTCCTGGATCCTTGGGCGGAACGAATTGCTGCATTCGCTGATAAAGGCGCCATGCGGCTGTCGTGGCAGCTCGCAAATATCCGCCCGCGAAGCTTTCCCATGATTCTGCCGCCGCAAACGCCGGACGGATTGGGTGTCGTTTTGATGGATTCGAATGCCGAAACGCATTTCTCGTTTACAAATGCGCTTGGCCTTGTGACGACTGAGCAAATACACGCGACCGAGAAAGTCTTCGCCCTATATCCACATGCAAGCTGGATCGTGGCGCTTCATCATCACGTCGTCGAATATCCGAAGGCTTCAAAAGCGCTTTCGGAGCGGATCGGCACGGCGCTCATCAACGGTAGTTGGTTCGTGCGGCGAATGCGGCGGTACGGCAAGAAGATCATCGTCATGCATGGCCATCGCCATATCGACTGGATCGGGCGCTGCGGCGAGCTGACAATCGTCTCTGCGCCCTCCCCGATCATGGACGTGACTGATGACAAGGATACCTATTTCTATATTCACGGCCTTGGCATCGGCGCGGACGGAAATCTTACGCTCTTCGCTCCGGAACGCATCGTTCTCGTCGGCAATTTCAATCCTGCCCCAGAGGCTCACGCGTTGGAGACGCGCCGAACAAGTCCGCAATCCAGCGCGTCGACGGATGTGCCTCACACAGTGAAAGAAGAGCTATGACGATCGGAACGCCGATAAAGGCTCCAGGTAATCCCCAGAGATAAGTCCAGAAGAATACCGAAAACAGAACGACGAAGGGCGATATCGACAATGCGTTCCCGACGAACCGTGGCTCGAGATAGCTTCCGACTACAAATTGGATGACGTTGAGGCACCCGAAAATCGCAACAGCTGCTGGCCACGATGCGAATTGCGCCACGGCGAACACGGTTGGAAACATGGTAGCGATGAAAGGCCCTATAAAGGGAATGAAGTTCAAGGCGAAAGCTATGATGCCCCATTCGAACGCAAGCGGTAGCCCGGCCATCCACGCAAATGCCCACACCAGCAGACCCGTAATGGCGCTCATCTGAGTTCGGACAAGCATATAGCGCCGAAGTTTTAGGGCGGCGCTCGATCCGCCTGCCAATAGAACTTCGCCTAGGCTGCCATGGCGCCACGTCCGAAGTTTTTCGCTCACTTCGTCAACTTCGAGCAAGCCGAGCAGCACATAAATAAAGACAACGATGAGAAAGCTGATTGCCGTATTGAGCCGCGACGTCACCTCTTGTGCCAAGCGGAGCAATTGATCGACGTTGAAATAATTTGCCCATAGCTTCGCGATCTCGACGCCATGACTTTCGAGCCAAGAGGTCATCGAGCCATAAAGCGCCTGAAGGCGGGCGGCATCATTTACGATGAACTGACCGACGCGGCCCGCAGCCCAGGCGAGCAGCATGGCGAAGGCCGTCATTACAATCATGATGGATGCGGTCGTCAGGGCGACAGCAACAAGCCGTGCCGTTCTCGTTTGCAGGGCCCGCTGCAAGGGCCATGAAATAGCGATAATGAAAAGCGCGAACACGAGCGGGGCGAAGATCGACTCGGCGACAGAAAGCGCCCCACACACAAGCACAGCGGTGCACAATCCCAGCATCGCTGTTCGTGCACCGAGACTCTGTTCGTGTGAAGGCGGTTTATGAGTGTCCACGTCCGACAGTTTCAGCCGGGACAAGGCCGCGGTCAAGGTACGCCAAGAAATATCCCAACCGGCCGGCAGGATCGCTACGATGGCTTACATCGGCGGATGACAACCATCGCCCCGACGCTCGACGATTACCTGCGGGCGCAGTCTCGTTTACAGCCGGCGTCCCTCGATCGCGGCGTCGAGAATGAGAGCCAGGTTTTCGGGATTGAGCGGGATGGGGTTTCCACCGCCACAGGGATCGACGGCTCCCATCTGCGCGACCTTATCGCGGTCAATGGAGGTCAGGCCGATCTCCGGAAGGGTGTTCGGAATGTTCAGCGCGATCCGGAGTTCGAGAATCCAATCGATGACCGCATCGGTGCCGGGCTTGCCAGGAAGATCGAGAAAACGTGAAAGCGCGATGAACTTCTCTTCGATGACCGGGCGATTGAACCCGACGACGTAGGGCATCAACACGGCGTTGAGAAGCCCATGGTGGGCGTCATACAGAGCGCCGAGCGGATGCGCCAGCGCGTGGATGGCACCGAGCCCTTTTTGCAAAGCCACGCAAACCATGCCGGACGCGATCAGCATCTGCGACCGCGCTTCAAGATCGGAGCCGTCCGCCGTCGCGCGCGGCAACCAATCTTTGACAAGCCGCACGCCATTCAAAGCCAGTCCCTCAGCCATGGGATGAAAAGTCGGCGCGGCAAAAGCCTCCAAACCGTGCGCAAGCGCGTCCATGCCGGTCGCCGCAGTCAATTGAGCAGGCAGTCCGAGCGTCAGCTCGGGATCCATGATGGTGATGTTTGGCATCATGCGCGGATGGAAGATGACTACTTTCCGCGCTTCGGCCTCGTGCGTGATCACGGAAGACCGTCCAAGCTCCGAGCCAGTGCCGGCGGTCGTCGGGATCGCGATGACAGGCACGAGTGCCGACGTATCGACGCGCTTCCAGTGATCGCCAATGTCCTCGAAATCCCAAAGCGGGCGACTCTGCGTCGCCATCAGCGCGATCGCCTTGGCGGCATCGAGTGCGCTGCCGCCTCCCAAGGCGACGACGAGATCGTGACCGCCTTCCTTCAAGACTTTGAGACCCGCATCAACGTTGCCGCCGGTCGGATTTGGCTTTACCGCCGAAAACAGCCCGGCAGGAATACCTGCAGTTTTTAGAACCTCCATCGTCCGCGTGACAGGCGGCAGAGAAACCAATCCCTGATCGGTAACGACGAGCGGGCGTTTTGCGCCGAGCTCAGCGATCGCCGCGGGCAATTCGTTGATCCGGCTGGCACCGAAACGTACCAGCGTCGGGAAGCTCCAGTTGGCCGTGGTGGCGGGCGTCAGGAAGGTCATGGGTCTCACTCGGATGAAGGAAGGCTTTGAGAAGAAGGAAACGGTTAGTCAGGTCGGTTCAGGCAGCACATTTCGGCACGCCGCACGGCGGCGAACCACGTCAGCGACGATCACGAGAATGAGCGCCGGAACGAAGTTGAGAGTCGCCAGCGCTGGATAAATCGGCGATGATCCGACCGCGATGCCGCTGTAGACGAAGGTTGGCAATGTGCGCATCGTTCCGCCGAGACTGTAGGAAACGTAGAAGTTTCCCCAGGACAGCAGGAACGAGAAGGTGAGCGCGGAGAAGATGCCCGGCCACAACAGAGGCAATGTCACTTCGCGGAACACGTCCCAACCGCTCGCTCCCGCGTCTCGCGCCGCATCCTCAAGCGTTTCGTCATAGCCGTAGACCTGAACTGCGACGATCACCAATGCAAATGGGGTAACGTAGACGATATGGCCGATGACGATGGTGGCGAGTCCCGTCGAAAATCCGAGCCACTGGCCGAGAACGGAGAACCAGAGAAGCATAACAACGCCCAAGAGCAGCTGGGGAAACAGCAGCGGCGCGAACGTTAGTAAGCGGAACGTCTGCTGAAAACGGAACTTAAAGCGCACCCAGGCGATGGCACCTGCCGTACCGAGCACAGTTGCAAAGATCATCGATATTGTCGCAACGAGCGTAGAATTCTTTAACGCCGGAAAGAAATCCGGCCGCGCCAGCAAAGCGCCGAACCACTCGGTCGACCAACTCTCGATCGGCAGCGTCAGCATACGACTGCCGGTGAACGAGAACACGACGAGAGTTACGATCGGGACGTAAAGGAAGGCAAGGAACAGCGCGACCGATCCGACCAGCAGCACGTCGATGAAGATGCTTCTCGACCTATCCGACATCAGACAGCCTCCCCTGCTCACCGCCACGGCGCCGCAAAGTCAGTGCTGCGGAAAGTGCGAGCGATGCTGACCCGATGACGATCAGGACAAGGGTCAATGCGGCGCCGAGCGGCCAGTTCACGCGGGTCGAGAAGCTTTGATTGATGAGCTCGGACGCCATCGGAGCGTTGCCTCCACCCATCACCTTGGGTTCCAGAAACGCTCCGAGACTGAGGACGAAGACGAGCGCGGCTCCGGCGTAGAGCCCGGGACGCGAGAGCGGCAACGTAACCTCGAAGAAAGTTCTAAATCGCGACGCTCCGGCGTCGTAGGCCGCGAGCTGAAGATCTCGGTCGATGCGCGCCAGCGAAAGATAGAGCGTGAAGATTGGATAGACCGCAAGGTTGTAGACCATTCCTATCAATGTCGCAGTCGGCGTGAAGAGGATGTTCACCGCGCCTGGCTCAAATCCGAGATGCGACAATCCCCAATTGAGGACCCCGTTCTGGTCGAGCACCAGAATCCAGCCGAACGTCTTCAAGACCGTGTCGGTGAGGAAGGCGAACGTGATGAGGATCGTGACGTGATGACGTAACGATCCGAGCCGTGTCGCCAGTCCGTAAGCCACAGGGTAGGCGATCAATACAGAAAGCACCACGCACGCGAGCGACATGCCGAGCGTACGCAGCATCACCACCCAGTAATGCGAATGCCCAAACACGTCCCGCCAGATGGTGAGATCCCACGTCCAGGCAAGACGATAGTAGCGGCTTGACTGGAAGGTCAGGATGCCCGTCATGATCAGGGGCACGACGAAGAACAAAATCATGATTAGCGCGAGCGGAACCGTCGCGCCGATCAGAAGCGGATCTCGCCAGCTCTTGTGTTCGATGCGCATCGCCTACTCCTGCAGCAGGAAAACGTCGGAGCGGTCGAAACCGATGGTGACGTCGGCGCCAACGGCGGCCGGAATGTTTGGCGTGCCAGGGAGATCCATCACCACCGGAACGGGGTGTCCATCGACGCGAATGCGGAATTGGATCGAGGCGCCTTTGATGAAGAATTCCTCGACCTTGCCATTCAGCGTAGCGAACGGCTGCGCATTGCCGGCTTCGACGAAGCGCATTGCCTCCGGGCGAACGAGCAGCGACGCCCGATCGCCCTCTATCGTCGGCGAGCATTGAGCCTTTGGAGCGATGGCGCTGTCGCATGCGATGATTGGCGAAGAAAACGCAACGCTGCCGCCCTGCCCGTTTGCGATAGAGACGGGGAATAGATTGGTGTCGCCGATGAAGCTCGCGACGAAAGTGTCGACCGGACGGTAATAAATTTCCGAAGGTGTGCCGACTTGCAGCACGCGGCCAGACCGCATCACGCAAATCCGGTCGGCGAGCATCATCGCTTCCTCTAGGTCGTGCGTGACCAGAACAAACGACGTGCCAAGGTTGCGGTGAAGGTTCTTCAACTCCGCCTGCAGCGATTTCTTCAGCTTGACGTCGAGCGCGCTCATCGGCTCGTCGAGAAGCAAAACTCCGGGCCGAGAGACTAAAGCACGTGCGAGCGCAACGCGTTGCTGCTCGCCGCCCGACAGCTGAGCCGGATAGCGCCCGAGATAGGAAGGGTTGAGATGCATCAAGTCGAGCATGGCGCGCACCCGGCGATCGGCTTCCACCTTCTCCGTCTTTGCGAGTTTCAACGGGAACCCGATGTTGTCGCGCACCGTCTTATGGGGGAAAAGCGCGAGGCGCTGGAACACCATGCGGACAGGCCGCTTAGCTGCCGGCACGCCGTCCATATTGCTGCCCGCAATTTTGAGTTCGCCCGAGGTCGGTTCCTCGAAGCCGGCAATGATCTTCAGCAGCGTGGTCTTACCGCAACCCGACGGCCCGACCAGCGCCACGAATTCGCCGGTTCCGACCTCGAGCGAAACAGAATGCAATGCGCGGAAAGATCCGTAGTCCTTGATGATCCGCGAGGCTTCGATGATGGCGCTCGGCAACGACGGTCGGCTCCAATGAGAAACAATGAGGTAGGCCCGCGCGCCTTCGCACGCGGGCCGGAGTTTATCAGCGGGCAGCGAGTTCCTGCTGCCAGATCGCCAGCATGTCATCGATATTGGGAGCGATGGTGTGGAAGTGGCTGTTGTCCCAAGCCGTCCACATGTAGTCCATCTGCAGCGCACTCTTCTGCTGGGCTGTGAACAACGCTTCGGCTTTCTGATTGGGCACGAGGTTGCATGTCGCTTCAGTGATCGCGAGCTTCACCGCGACTTCAGGCGATACGATATATTTCAAGAATTTCGACGCAATCGCAGGGTCCCTGTCATTTGCGATAAGGCCGGTCGCCTCCATCCAGATGATGCCCTGCTTCATGCCGTTGCGCGGCTCGGGCACGATCGACTGAATGTAATCGTGGCCGGTGTTGCGCAACGACGACGTGCAATAGGTACCGCCGCCGATGAGGCAGCGAAACGAGCCATCAATCAGACCCTTCTGCGCGGTCGCGAGGTCTGCAACGATGGCACGCGTATTTTTGAACGCCGCGCGAATGACCTTGCGGATTTCTTCGAGTTCCTTGTCGTCGAGCTTTTTGTATGGGTCAACGCCGGCATAGAGTGCAAGCGGCATGATCGGCCAATCGCCCCAATCAAGAAGGCAGATCTTGTCGCGATATGCCGGATCGAAGACCGGCGCGTAGCTCTTCCACGTTTCGAGCTTGTCGAACTTGGTGTTGACGGTCGGTCCAACCCAGCCCCAGCGTGTCGGCAGGCCGGTCGCCTTGCCTTCAAACTGCAGCGGCGCGAACGGCGCGCGGAACTGCGGATAGAATTCGGCGTATTGTTCGGCGAAATCTGCATCGTTGATGAAGCGGGAAATTCCGGCCGGTCCCATGCGTGCGATCCAGGGACAATCCGACGAAACGAGATCGAAATCGCGAAAGGCGCCGGCAGCAAGCTTGGCGAAGCCACCCGCGGAATCGGTGATGAGATCGACCGAGATCGCAACATCGTTGGACTTCTGGAACGGATCGAGGATCGAGGGGGAGTTATAGCCCTCCCAGCACATGTAGTTGATCGACTGCCCCGCCTGCGCGTTCCCCGAAAATCCCGGCATATTCCCGGTCGCACTGAACACGGCGCCTGCTCCCAATCCCTTCAACAGGCTGCGTCGTGAAAGCGGTCTGAACGGAAGCGAGTCTCGGATGTCCTTGTCGGTCATATCACGTTCCTCTTTGGCATCGACTGCATTGAACCTGGCGGCGGCAGAATTTTCGGCGGGGATCAGACCACTTCTATATAGCGGCGGATCTCCCACGGGCTGACTTGGCGGCGATATTCCTCGTCTTCAAATAAGCGTGCAGCCACGAAGGCGTCGACGAAGGTGTCGCCGAAAGTTTGCCGGGCGGGTGCGGATGCGGCGAAGCGTTCGGCGGCACGACCGAGATCCGTCGGAAACGCGTTTTCAGGTTTCGGCCGGACGGCATAAAGATTGTCCGTGCTGGACGGCGGCGGCTCGATTTCATTGCGGATGCCCCAAAGGCCGGCACCAAGGCACATGGCGAGCGCGAGGAATGGATTTGTGTCGGCGGAAGGGACGCGAAACTCGATCCGCGTTGCTTCCGGGCTGTCATTGATGATGCGCACCGCGGCCGTGCGGTTCTGCGCGCCCCAGTTAGCGGCGGTCGGCGCCCACGCACCCGGCACCATACGCTTGTAGGCGTTCACCGTGTGACTGCACATCGCCAGCCAGTCGGGCATCAACGTGATGAGGCCGCCGATGAAATGTAACGCGGTACGGCTGAGGCCGTCAGGCCCGTTAGGATCGTAGAACAGCGGCGTGCCCTCGCGAGACACGAGGGAAACATGCAGGTGCCCGGACTGCCCCGCCAACTCCGGCGAAAGCTTCGACATGAACGCGGCGGTCAGCCCCTGGCGCAGGAAATAGGCCTTGGCGAAGTTCTTGAAGAGCGCCGCGTCGTCGGCCGCCTTGATGCCCTCCGCATAGGTCAAGGGTACTTCAAAGCATCCGGGGCCGAGTTCGGTATGGATGGCGTCGAGACCGACATCGAGCGTCGTCATGACGGATTTCAGGCCAGCCAATAGGTCCCCGTGAAGGGCGGACGTCGAGAGAGAATAAGTCCGGTTGGCCTGGGCAAAGTGCTTCAGCCCGTCGAAACGCTTGGCGCGGAGGCTTTCCGGTGTCTCGTCGAATACGAAGAATTCGAATTCGAATGCGGAGAAGGCGCGCCAACCAAGCTTTTCCACCTCATGAAGCATTCTCAAGCACTGATTGCGTGGTGAAAAGAGCCCGAACTCTCCAACGAAATCCGCGATACAGAGAGCCGTGTTATCGGCGAACGGATACCGGCGAATGGTGTCGGCAAAAAGCGTGGCGGGGCGATCGATATAGGCGCCGCTGGAATAGGTTTTCTCGGCAGTATCCCAGCCGTAGAGGACGTCGCAGAAGGGGTAGCCCTTCGTGGCCAGCTTGGCCGCTTTCGGGGCCGATACGAGCTTGTCGCGGAACATGCCGTCAGGATCGAAGATGCCGATGTGAACATCGGCGACGCCGAACTCACGCAACCGAGCGTCGAAATTTGCGGCAGCTCCTCCCGCGGAAGACCCGGTGTCCGTCATGAAAAAATACCCTTGCACATACCGCGTGCCTACTTGTTGATCATGCCCAATAATTACGCGAGCCTATGATGCAACGTTTGCGCTAGGAATATCCCTCAAGGGATAGAAGGCAGAAAAATTGGGGCCGGAGGGGGAGCCGCTACTTGGAGAGTTTTTCTGACTGGAATGCCGCTGTCGCCGAAGCGGTCGGCGCGCTGCGCGAACCGGAGTTTTCACGGTCTTTACAAGGGCTGCTTTCGGCTCTCGTACCGTACGACATTTTCATGGTGTTCGCGTATTTTGGCCAAGCCCAGCCGATCTGCCTCGCGCACAACATGGATGAAGCGCGGGCGGAGATCGTCATTCACGCCTATACACGCGGCCCCTATCTTCTCGATCCGTTCTACAGCGTCACGACCGGTCCGGAGCGCGCAGGCGTTCTGCAGCTCAAGACGCTCGCTCCGGATCACTTCTATAATTCGGAGTACTTCAAACAGCATTACGAGCGCACCGAGATCCGTGACGAGGTCGGCTATCTGACCCGCCCCGATGGAACCACAGGCGTGGTCTTGAGCTTCACGCGCCCACTCGATCAACCTGCCTTTTCCACGCGAGACCTCGCACGAGTGCGTTCTGCTGAACCTCTCATACGTCGACTTATCGAGGAGCATTGGAGCGATGTGGCGGAGCGTTTTCCGGCTGGACAGGGGCATCCGCACCTAAGCCCTATCGATACGGCGCTGGATGAAATGGCGACGGGACGTCTGACGCGACGGGAAATCGAGATTACCGCGCTCATTTTACGTGGACATTCCAATACCTCGATCGCAGAGCTACTGACGATCAGCGCAGGGACCGTGAAGATCCATCGTCGCAACATTTACCAGAAGCTCGAAATTTCGAGCCAGGCGGATCTTTTCTCCCGATTTATCACTCACCTTGCCAAATGAACGAAAAACACCGGATTGAGTGAATTGACGTTACTGCAAAGGTTCGCTTTTATTACGCGCTGCAACCGACTTGTTCACTTGGCACCCGGACATGCGTGCGCTTCGTATTCTGCAACATGGGGCTTTTAGCCCCGCTGGCGTCGAACGGCTGCAGGCTGCTTTCAACAAAGCCTGGGAAAATATTGCGCCCGAAATCGACGCTCGAGAGAGAGACAACGCGCGAGAGTCACTCGCTATCGTTGTAGTATCGGCAGGTAACGTCTCCGATCTCGACGCCGATGGCCTCGCCCAAGTAGCGTTGCGGCTTTTCCGGGCTATTCGGGTCTAGGACACTCGTTTCTATACCAATAGGAGTTGTGCACCGCCTGTGCAGTCTGTGACGTCGGCCACGATTGATCCATGCCTGCGCGTCAGAACCAAATCCAGCGTACCCTCTCCGACCCGGAGATTGTTGATCGCGATTTCATTCACTTTCGCGGGCAAGCGCGGCGTGTTGAGCGTGACGGTCTTTGATATCGCATCGATGTCGAGACCCAACAAGGAACTCAAAATATGGAGCAAGGCGCCGCTTGACCAAGCCTGCGGCGAGCAAGCGACAGGATATAATATCGGGGAGCGTCCGGCGCGGCGCCGGAAGCCGCAGAAAAGCTCCGGCAGCCTGCCCTGATCCATCCTCAGCGCCGCATCGAAAAGACCATCGAATATCGCCCCGATGCGATCGCCGTGCCCATAGCGTGCAAAGCCCGCGGCGATCATCGCATTGTCGTGTGGCCAGATCGAACCATTATGATAGGACATCGGATTGTATCGCGCTTCCGAGGTCGCGATGGTGCGGACACCCCAACCCGAAAAGAAATTTGGCGATGTCAGCTGATCAACGATGCGCGCCGCATGCTCGGGCGTAGCAATGCCCGTGCTCAAGACATGACCGGCGTTACTGGAGCGCACGCGAACGGGTTTCTTGTTTCCGTCCAGCGCCAGCGCATAGATGCCGAGATCTGGCTGCCAAAATTTTTCATCGAAACGGCGTCGCAGAGTTTCAGCTTCGCCGAGAAGCCGAAGCGATAAAGCCTCCTCCCCGAGGCGAGAGGCCATGCGCGCCGCTGCAATTTTCGCGGCGTACACGTAGCCTTGTACCTCTACGAGAGCCAACGGTCCTCGGGCGAGACTGCCATCGCTATTGAACACCGCATCGTGACTGTCTTTCCAGCCTTGATTGGCGAGGCCATGCTCTGTTTCGCGCGCGTATTCCACAAATCCATCGCGGTCCGGATCGCCCGGACCATCGATCCATGCGAGCGCTCTCAAAACATTCGGCCAGATCTCGCGCAGGAACTCCGTATCACCCGCAACGGCGTCGTAGGCACCGGCAACGACGATGAACAACGGCGTTGAGTCGACGCTTCCATAGTAGAGCCCAAACGGTATTTCGCGAAGCGAGGCCATTTCTCCGCCGCGCATCTCGTGGAGGATTTTTCCGGGCTGTGCGTCGGCATCAGCGTCGAAGCTTTCGGCCTGAAAGCGCGCGAGCCGGCGCAGAACACCGCGTGCGATGGATGGTTGGAACCAAAGCATCTGTAGGGCTGTGATAAGGGCGTCACGGCCGAACGTCGTGGAATACCACGGAGTGCCTGCATAGGGATAAGGACCGTCTGAGGTGTTCGTCGTCAGAATCCTGAGATCGGACATCGCCCGCTTTAGGATCATGTCGAGATCCGGATCGGAAACCGAGATGCGAGTTTCGTCAGCGCATGATCGCCGCATCGCGCGCTGCGCGTTCCGCAATCCTTTGGTGTAAGAGCACGATTGCGGCGCGGGGCCCATTTGCGCGGTTGCCGTGACAAACACGCGTCGCGATTCCTTCGCCGGTATGTCGAGATAGTAAAGCGCGGAAGTATCTTTTAGAGACGACGGCGAGGGATCCATGTGAACAGCCGTGTCGCGGACAATTTGATCGAGCCCGGTATAAACAAAACGTACGGAATGGTCGGATTCGACATGGCGCTGCAGCGTTCCGCGCTTTTTCCGGCGCATCCCGCGTACTTCGAAAATATCCGAAAAATCACAATCGAATATGATCGACACCGGAAGTCGCAGATCAATATTGCCGTGATTGGTGAAGACCAGACGCTGCCGAACGGCGGCATCCCGGACGTAAGTTGTCCGGTAGATATGCACGACATCCTTGTGAAGCCACGTGCCGCCGTCTTCATACACGTCGGTATTGGTCAGATCGCAGCATAGTTGAAGATCGTTGCCATCCAGCGTGGCGCCAAGGAGCAGCGGGGTTGTCCGCGCGATGAGCAGCTCGAGCCGCGAAAGATATCGCGTGTCCTTGAAGAAGAATCCATCCGAACGACTGCCGAAGGCACCGATATCGCCGTGGGTGTCGACGATAGCGAAAGCATCGTCGTGCTTCAGAGTCTCGTGGGCCCTCGGCGAGCCATCGGCCGTCGCATGATAGCGCTCTTCTTCGTGCGCTTCGTTATGCGGCTGTCCTGCCGGGGCTAAAGCCATCGGCAACTCCATTCAAGTCCGGGCACGCCAAACCGTACAGCCTTCGGGCCCCATTGGCTATACACAGGCGGCAATCAATTGATGAGAGCTTCGATGGAACCGTTCACTTCTTCATTGCGAAGAACGACGTGGGATGTGGCGAAGGCACGCGCGTAAAGCGCGACATACGCTTTTGCCATCGACGTCGACGTAAATCTCTCATCGAACTGCCGGCGCACGCGCGAGCGGTCGAGCGAGAGAAGCCGCGGAACCGCTGCTATGCCACTTTCCGCGTCGTCAACGATAAAACCTGTAATACCCTCGTCTATCACCTCACGCACGGACCCTCGATCAAAGGCAAGCACAGGTGTGCCGCACGCCATTGCCTCGATCATGACCATTCCAAATGGCTCCGGCCAATCGATGGGGAATAGCAGTGCAGAGGCTTCGCCCAAAAATTTACCTTTATCGCGGTCGCTGATCTCGCCGATGAACTGCACGTCGTCGCCTTGCAGAAGCGGCTTGATCCGATCCTCGAAATATTCCACGTCGACGGCGTCGACCTTCGCGGCAATCTTCAAAGGAAAGCCAACGGCGCGCGCTATTTCAATCGCTCTGTCGAGACGCTTCTCAGGCGAAATTCGTCCCAGAAATGCAAGATAACCGCCACGCGGCTCGAACGTCGGACGGTGCAAGTTTCGCGGTAGGCCATGATACACGGTGCCGGCGAAGTTCGCGAAAGGGATGGGATCTCGCTGCGCATTAGAGATGGAAACGACGCTCATCTCCGGAAACGCCTGATAGAGTTGTTGCAGATCGGGCAAGTCCTGACGGCCATGAAGAGTCGTCAACGTCTTGTGGGCAATCGTGCGGAAGATAGGGAGATGAAACTGATCGATGTGGAAGTGCAGAACATCGAAGCTCGACGCCATTTTCCGTACTTTATCGAGCATCATCATGTAGTACGGAATCGGATCCCGAACTGCGGGATTGGATCGCAGCGATTGCTTACAACATGGAATTAAGTTTGCTGCTGTCTCGGAATCGCCGCTGGCGAAAAGCGTAACATCATGCCCCTGCGCGACAAGCTCTTCAGTCAGATACGAGACAACGCGCTCCGTGCCTCCATAAAACTTCGGTGGGACGCTTTCAATTAGAGGCGCGATTTGAGCAATTCTCATGCGATGAGCCCTTCCCATGATCCGGAAAGCTGAACGCAACGGAGCTGGTATTGTTCCCCAAACCATCTGACTTGTTTCGACAAACGCCGCATCAAACGTAACGACGATCTATCCGAGACTTAATCTGTCCTAGCGGCGCGCCGGAACTGGATCGAATTTCGCGGGTATTGCATCACGGTATTTTCACCCGTCGAGCGAAGCGAGATCCAATTGGCATGACCGCAGAATTCCGCATGATTTTGATGCTCGCATGCGTCTGCTCTGCTCTCGCAATCTCTATGAGCAACGCCCGTTCGCAAGACATAAAGCCTACTACGACGGGGGCATCTGCAGCGCAACCGACGGGCGATAAGGTCAATCCGGCCGATAAGAGTGACGCGTCAACGGACCCGCAATCCGCGAAACCTCCAGCCCAGACCAAATTTGAAACCCCCGCTGTCCTTGTCGATGACAAGCACCTTGAAAGTATTCTCGGCAAAGAAATCCACACCTCATCCGGCGAAACGCTCGGCACCGTCACGGATATTCTCGTCGATGGCGGCGGAAATGTTCGAGCGGCCATCGTCGACTTCGGCGGCTTCTTGGGCGTGGGAGTCCGTAAGATAGCAATCGCCTGGTCCGCGCTTCATTTCGTTCAGTCAAAAGCGTCCCCTAACGCCATCCTCGATATGGATAAGGATCAATTGCGCGTCGCTCCGGAATATCACGCGGGCGAGCCGATCGTGATCCTAGGTGCGGGCCAGAAACCATCCCAACCGGCCTCACAAGGCCAATGAAGCAGGGCACCAGAGAGTGTCGGCGGTCGTCATATGCGTCGGGATGAGATCAATGGTATTTCCGATCCGGCGGTTAGGACGAGCTCTCGCGGTCTCGATTATTTCTCCTTCTTTCTTGCCGATGCGCAAACGGGCTTCGGGCCATTTCTGTCCGTTTATCTCACGAGCGAGAAATGGCCGAACGCCGACATCGGGCTTTTGCTTACGGTCGGGAGCCTCGTCGGTCTCGTCGGGCAAATTCCGGCTGGCGCTCTCATCGATGCGACGCGCCGAGAACGTTTGATCGCCGCTATCGCCGTCGCGTGCGTCGGATTGAGCGCGTTCGCCATTGCGCTTTCACCCCAGTTTCTTTTCACGCTCTTCGCGCAAATTCTTCACGTCGCGGCGAGTGTATTCATTGGGCCTGCGCTCGCGGCTATCAGCCTCAATCTCGTTGGCCGTTCCCATCTCGGTGTCCGGCTCGGGCGTAACGCTCAATTCGCATCGGCGGGAAGCATGGTCGCGATCGTCGTCATGGGCGCATGCGGCTATTTCCTGTCAAATCGCTCGGTCTTTTTCTTGACGGCCGCGATGACGGTTCCCGCGCTGATCGCCCTCTTGTTCGTTTCGCCGTCCAGCATGCGCCATCGCTCCCCCGTCTCACAGCGAAGCAATCATTATTCATTGCCATCCGCTTTGCTCGTACTGATGAAAAACCGAGGCTTTGTCGTGCTGGCTATCTGCGTGTTCTTTTTTCATTTCGCGAATGCCGGACTGATGCCGCTTGCAGCGAACATCATCACGATGCGCTCCGAGCAAGCCGCGACAATTCTCGTCGCTCTTTGCCTCATCCTCCCCCAAATTATCGTCACCGTCGGATCAATCCGCGTTGGCCGCTTGGCGGACGAACGCGGCCGGAAGCCGCTTCTACTCTGTGCCTTTGCCGCAGTAGCGCTGAGAGCCTTCTTGTTCGCGTTCTGCCGCGAACCGATTTCCTTTGTTGCGCTCCAAATTCTCGACGGCATCGCCGCAGCGGTGATCGGAGTTGTCGTGGCCGTCTGCGTGGCCGATCTCACGAGCCGATCGGAGAACTTCAATGTCGGCTTGGGTGCGGTCGGAGCGGCCATGGGGCTCGGAGCCGCTATAAGCACGTCGTTAACAGGCGAGCTCGCCGATTGGGCCGGAACATCCGTGGCATTTCTCGCGATGGCGGCGATCGCCCTGTTCGGACTGACAATCGTCGGCCGTTACATGCCCGAAACGGGGCGTCCGGTCGCCGACAACTGACGTTGCGACGAAACGCACACCATTGCGTTCGAACTGTTCGCGAATTCCAGAGTTACGGATCGAGTGCTCCGCACTTGCGGAAATGAGAGGGAACGCAGGAATGGCCGATCTCTCGGCATACTCGAGCCACCCATACCGATTTGTTCTGTATACACTGAAGAAATACCGACTTGCCCACGTCGTGATCTTTGTTGCAGTTCTTTTCGCGGTGACATGCTCGGTTTCGACCCAATACGCGGTTAAGTACCTCGTCGACGCGTTATCCGACCCCGGAAGACACGGCGTGGTGTGGCAAGCCTTTGCCTTCGTCGTCACGTTGATCGCCGCTGACAATCTTCTTTGGCGCGTTGCGGCGTGGGTCGGACACTCCGCATTCGTGAGCGTATCGGGCAGCGTGCGGCGCGATCTTTTCAAGCATTTGACTGGCCAACCGCCGAGCTTCTTCCTAAGCCAGCCGCCCGGATCTCTTACGAGCCGGATCACGGCGACATCCAATGCGCTCTACACAAGCGAGACGATGATAACCTTCAGCGCCTTGCCGCCGTTGATCGCAACCTGCGTCGCCATTTTCTATCTGACGACTGTAAGCCTTTTTATGGCTGCGTGTCTGAGCGCAGTTGTTGCCGTGGTCGTGGCGATCATGTTCCGCTGGGCCGCGCAGGGAAAACCCTTGCACCGGCTCTACGCCGAAGACGCTGCGGCAGTCGACGGCGAGATGATCGATATCATTTCGAACATAACTTTGGTTAAGGCGTTCGGCAGGCTGCGGGGCGAACATCGGCGGCTGGCGGGCGCGGTCAGCGACGAAACGAGATCGCGGCGGCGGAGCCTCTACTATCTCGAAAAGCTCCGCATCTTTCATGCGCTGACGACCGCTGCTCTGACCTGCGGATTGCTCTCGTGGGCGATCTTGCTGTGGCAAAAGGGGCAGGCATCCGCCGGCGATGTTGTCCTCGTCTGTACGCTCGGAATTTCCATTTTGAGCGCGACGCGCGATCTTGCGGTGGCGCTCGTCGATGTTACCCAGCATCTGGCGCGTCTTTCCGAGGCGCTGTCGAAACTCCTGGTGCCTCACACGTTTCACAGCGGCGATTCTCATGTGTTGCCGGTCGAGAAAGCAAGCGCGATCACTTTCCGCGACGTTGATTTTGCCTACCCCGGGGGCAGGCAGATTTTTTCGGGGCTTAATTTCACGATCGAAGCGGGTTCACGCGTCGGCATTGTCGGACCGTCGGGCGGCGGCAAATCGACGATGTTCTCTCTTCTGCAGCGGTTCTTCGTTCCACGATCCGGCGCGATCCTTATCAACGGCCGGGACATCGCCGATCTTTCAGACGAAGCCTTGCGAAAAATGATCGCTGTCGTACCGCAGGACGTAACGCTGTTTCACCGCACGCTCCGTGACAACATTCGCTACGGCCGTCCCGGCGCGACCGATGAGGAGGTCTGGAATGCGGCGGAGATGGCGCGCTGCATGGGCTTCATCGAGCAACTGCCCGAAGGACTCGATACTGTTGTCGGTGATCGCGGCGCCAAGCTTTCGGGGGGACAACGACAACGGATCGCAATTGCACGGGCCTTCCTCAAGGACAGTCCTATTCTCCTGCTCGATGAGGCCACATCCTCGCTCGATGCTCAGTCAGAGGATCTTATCCGGGAAGCATTGACGACCCTGATGCGCGGCAGGACCGCGATCGCAATCGCGCACCGGCTATCGACGCTCAGAAGCTTCGACCGCATCATCGTCGTTCAGAACGGTCAAGTCATTCAGGACGGACAGCCCGACAGTCTGCTCACCAAGGCCGGCCTCTATAAATCGCTGGTCGATCTCGAGGTTAGTCGCCTGCGGGGCGTCGGCGTCGCCGCTTAACCTTTTCATGTTGCGGCCGGGGTTGATGTTGAAATCCCGGTCTTTGCTAAAAAAATTTCACAATACCTATCATTTCGACTTCGCGACGGTCTGCGCCCAGACGTCTACAATTTAACGCGCCTGTGATCCGACGGCTAAATATCGGCACGGAGGTCAGAGGCGAATTCCCAGCGAAACTGCCCCGCCAGACGAGGGAGCCAAGGTGCGGGTCTTCAAATCGAACCATTTTATCCGCTACGCGCGAAGCCAAGGCTTGACCGACGATGAGCTTTGGCACGCTACGACGCGGGCCGTACATCCCGATCTGGATCTTTGTCTCGGCGAGGGATTGTTTCGGCAGAGGATACCCCGTCCCGCGACGCGGCACCGGTTGGGCTACTGCTCCATACTGACGTACCGGACCAGTGCCTGTGCCGTCGTCCTCTATGGGTTTCCTCGAAATAAGCCTGACGAGCTCGATGCCGGTGAGGTCATGACGTTCCGTGCCCTCGTGGATCAATTTGTTCGGCTTGGAGACGACGACATCGCAATTCTCACGGCCCACGGCAAATTCATAGAAGTTCATCATGGCTAAGAAGTATAGAAGCGCTGCTATGGAAATGGCTCACAAGACTGCGTCCAACCTCCTCGGTTTGGATCTCATTGATAAAGAGACGATGAGCGCGTTCGACGTCTCATGCCTCTTCACTTCCGAGGCGTTTACACCGCATGAGCTCGAAGCGCTTAGAAAGCGCGAGGGCGTTAGCCACGGTGTATTTGCGGGCTATCTGAACGTGCCGGAGTGCTACGTCCGCGATTGGGAACTCGGAACGCGCAAGCCTGTCGGCCCGGCTATTAGGCTGCTTTCGCTCATCAAGACAAAGGGACTTTCTGTCCTCGCTTGATCTGGCCCTACACTGGCGCCTGCCGACTTCAAGACTCCCCGCGCGATAAAACTCGAGCGACCACCGAAGCAGCAACTGCGAAGGGAACTGCTAGAGTCAGAAACCCGCCTCGCGTCAGGGTCAGCGGAGCGTTTGATCGGAGATGGCGCATGAAAGTGCCCATCCGCGACTTCAAGATCGTCGGTATCGCCAAAGCGCTGCGCGCTCGGTCAACCAGCGCGTACAAAGAGGCGAGCGAAGGCGCGTTATCGTTCGAAGACTGCAAATTCCGCAGCGTCGCCACTGGTATCGCCGACACTTGTCGGCAATCGACCAAAGGGAATGGTTTGCGGGCCATCATTGCTCGAACCGTTCTGAATCTCGTCAAAACTACGCCGAACGAACGCTACGCCATTTTCTTCGCTATTATGCGCCTGGTGTGAACGAGATCAAGCGGGCTTCATGGCGCCCGCAGATCACAATTGATATCGCGTCAGTCGATAAATCGACCCTTAGTGCCCTGCGAGCGGCGGCTTAAAAACTGCCGCCGGCGGACGATAAGGGACGACCGACTGGCCGAAGTTCGGCCCGTATTGCTGGCGAACGGCAGGTCCGTTTACGATTCCTAGATGAATATCCTGCGAACGCGCATCGATCGGCGGTAAATTAGGTATGGGATTGACGCGAGCCGCCTCGCCCTTCAACCGACGATTCAAACAGTCGAGCGCCTTGGCGCCATCGATTTCGACTTCGACGCAACTCTCGAGCGTTTCGTCGTTGTTTGATGGCGGAGCCGTAGTGATTGAGCCGGGAGTCGTTTTTTGCTGTGCGAGCGCTGGTTCTCCGGCCGTCAGCAGTAGCAGAAATGCGATCGTCAGTGGGCGCATGGTGAAACGTCTCCGACACTATCGAAACGTGGGCGGCATTTATTTTCGCGGAACGAGCGACAGCATAAGCTGAACAGGCTGAAGCATATCGGGCGGCGGCGATCCTGCAGAAATAGTGGCAAGCAGCAGTCTGAGATCTACCGATGCTTCCGGAGAGGGTAGCGGCGGAAAATCCACCTTAACGATCGTACCCGACGGGCCGATCCATAGGCTGACTTTCACGCGCGTTTGCGCCTCTTTTTGTTGCGCGGCTGCTTTCATATTTTCGAGCGCGGCGTTCAAGCGACGGGCCGTAGGCTCGTCGGCCTGCAGAGCCGTTTCGCATGCCGCTTTGAGGCGCACGGAATATTCACTCCACGCTAACGGTGCTTCGGCCGCGCTCTTGAACGCGTCTGCCATCGTCACCGCAGATCCGCAGAGGCTCACGCAAAGGAGAGCAAGTGCGACAAGGCCTGACCGCGCCGTGTTCATCTTCAGATTTGGCAACATGTCTGCCGAGGCCCTTCCTCGAATTTTTGCGTCTTAAGCGGGTTAGTCGATCGCTCCGCGGCTGCTTAACCGCGAAGCGTATTCTCTTGGCCTATCGCGCGTTCCCGCTGACCTAGGGCACGCCATCAAACAATGACCGCGTGCCTCATTGGATCACTGGGTCGAAGACGCCGTCGGACCGGTCGCCGGAGTACCAAGCACCTTCGAAAGCGCGAGCTCGTTGATGACGGGCGTGTTCTGCTTCAAGAGCTCGCCGACATACGAACGGCGATTAGCAGTCGCCTGCTGCTCACGCATCTTCTGAGCGAGAACGGGCCGGACTTCGGCGAACGTCTGCGTCCGAGCCTCTTTGACTTCGAGAACTTTGATGAACTGCCAGCCGTCATCGACCTGGACCTGATCGGTCACGCCGCCCTTATTGAGCGCGATGACAAGCGCCTTTACTTCGGGGCGAAGCTGATCTTCGGTTATCCAGCCGATTTCTCCGCCGTTGGCACCCGTTTCGGTCGCGTCGCTTTTCGACTTCGCGATCGCAGCGAAATCGGCATTTGGCTGCTTCAGCTGCGAAGCGATGTCAGCAACTTTCTGCGCGCCCTTGTCCTTGGAGGCCTGGTCGCCCTTGCCCGAGCTCACGTAGATCTGAGCCAAGTGGTACATGCGCGGAACAGCGAATGAGGATTTGTTCGCGTCATAGACCTTCTGAACGTCAGCGTCGGTCGGGAAGGTATCAGCCGGCTTCGACACCGACTGAAGATAGGCTTCCGTGATGGCGCTGTCCCGGACGCGCTGGAGAAGCGCTGCATTGGCCGGTTGCTGCTCCCAACGCTTGGCGAGCGCCTGCTTGAGCACGAGCTGGTTGACGAGGATCACGCGCACAAACTGCGAGAGTGCTGCGGGATTTTGTGCCAATGCGGCCCGATCGGCGGCGCTCAAAGCTTCGAGATACGTCTTGATCTCGGAAGCGCGAAGTTCCTTACCCTCGACGCGGGCGATCACCTCGTCACTACCCGACACCGCTACGGGCGATGCTGCCTGCGCCGTCTTTGCGGCAGGAGCTGCGGGAGGCGGCGTCTCCGGTTGCGACGAGCCGAAGATCGATGGAACGAAGTCTTTGACCTTCAGCTCTGCGGCGTTCGCCGGCGATACTGCGGCGATCGCAGAGACGGCAGTTAACGCCGCCACGCAATTGAGCTTCAATAGAAAACGCGATTTCTCAATCATGGCTGAACCTTCTGTTCGAGGATTTTATCTTGGTAGTCCTGCAAGAGATTTTGCACTTGCACGCGCTTGAGGCCGGTCAGGGGTTCTTGCGACAACAGTGCGTCAGTGAAATGAACCGTCCGCAGACGATCCACTAATTCCCGGCCGACCTGTACGAGTTTGATGTTTCGTTCCGCGCAGGTCTTCGTCATGGCCTTGAAGCTTGCGGCTTCGGCGGCTGCCTGCGCTCTTTCGGCGTCCTTCGCGCGGGCGACGGTGGCGGCTTCTTCGTAAGCCGCCTTCCATTTCTCGAGGACCTGATTGCGTTCCTCGAGCCGCTGATTGAATTCAGCGACGGCTTCTTTATGGGCTTTCTCGACGGCCTTGATTTTGGCTTTCGCCGCCGTGAGGTCGTTTTTTACCTTGTCGCGTTCCTGGATCGTCGCGTTCAGCTGGTTCTGAATCGCAAGGCGCTGATCGTCGAGACCGTGCATCTGCGCGGTCGCGTCTCTCAATGCCTGACGCAGCCGCTCGATCTCGGTATCTTCGGCCCTTGCCGGGGCCGCAAACGCGACCGCGAGCATTGCAGCGATGATGATGTTTTTACGCATGATCAGAACTTTGCATTTAGGTCGAGCTGAAGGACGTCCACCGCGAACGGTGGGCCGGCGATGGCGTTGGCGCTCATCCAGGTGAGCGACGTCGACACGTTGTGGCTCAAGGCATAATTGCCGCCGACGAAGTAACCCTTGAGGTTGGTGCCACCCAGGCCGAAGTCGGAGTCGGCGAAGGCATCAACCGTCGCGTCGGATTCGAGATACTTATAGCCGACGTTCGCGTTCCAATCGCCGTATTGGTCGAGTTCTTTGTGACCCACAGTCGTGCGGATGAGCCAGCCGATATTGCCACCTTCGTATGACCCAGATCCCGCCAAGCCGTTTGTGGAGCCAAAGTTGTTCACTGCTCGGCCTGCGATGTTGTTCTTTTTAAAGGCGAGGTTCTGCAGGTATTCGCCATCGACAATGATGTGAATGGGATTGAAGTGTGCGAGATCGAGTTGCCCAGTGATCACGAGATCTTGGAAGTCGCTCGCCAATCCGAAATACTGGAACTGGTTGCTCGGCGGGTTGGTGTTGTTGACAGTTTGGACGATATTCCGCAGCGGCATATATGTGTTGCCGCGTTGCGCAAAGGATGGGCGGTCCGCGTCGGTGTCGCAAGCAGATGATGCGTTGTACACCCAGCACGGGCTCGATTCTTTCCCCTTCACACCGTCAAAATCAAAGTAAGCGGCAGCCACCTTGACGCCGACCTCGGGGCGGGCTTTCCAGGCCAAGCCGACCTGAGCACCGTAGAGGTATTTGTCGTCGCTCTTGAACTTGTTGTCTTCGTTGGTTGCGAAATCAAGATTGGTATTAAAGATCGGAAACGCGCCGCCTACCGCGAATGCCTGAAGGTTCTCAGAAACGCGATGCTTTACGCGAAACGCTGCACCGTCGAAGCCGAGATCCCTGTCCCAGACGAGTTCCGTCGGCGAGAAGAATGGGTTGTCGAAGCGGCCGACGGTCAAATCCAGATCTTGTCCTGGCTGATATTTCAGGAAGGCGCGATCAAGCCACAAGGAGTATTTGCTGAAGTTGCCGCCGTTGCCCCCGAATGTTTGGTTTGTCGATACGGGCGTCGCTGAGTCACCCGTGGCGACGCGGATGCCGGCGGCCCAGCCTTCTCCGAGATCGGCATCAACGCCAAGGCGCATCCGGAGGCGGAAACGATCGCGATCCTCGTCGCTATTATAACGAGGATAGGGATTGGCGATTTGTCCCCCGGTCGACAAATCGATCGGATTTCCGGTGTTAATGGCGTTGAAGTTCGGGAAATAGCCGCCGGGCGCATTTCCGCTGGGATACATGATGCCTTCGTATCTGGCGCGGATGTCGCCGGAAATCCGAATGCGCGAAGCCCACTCGGGGTACTTTCCCGGCGATGCCCAATTCTCGCGTTGAGCTTGGGACATCACCTCCTGCTTGATCTCGTCGCGAAGCTGGCGCCTTACGACTTCAGGCACGTAGGAAACGCGCTTGGTGCCAGGAGGAGACGCAGCAAGCGCCGCATCCTTCGCTGCCTTGGCAGCATCCGCCGCCTTCTCCGTCGCGTCCTTCGCGGCCTCGCGGCTAACGTAAGATTCGTCGTCCGCTTGCTTGACGATTTCGGCCGCTTGATCCTCGGTGATGATACCCTTTTCGACAAGCACGTTGACGATGCTCGCCGTGGCGTTCGGCGTCACGGGCTTCTTGTCGGACACCTTCGGCTGGCCATCATCCTTGCCCTTGGCGGTCGCGCTCTTCTTGGCGACGCTCGTGGTGTTGCTGCCGTTCGCCGGTGTGGCGTCGGCGACAGTTTGCTGCGCGGGCGTGGTCGACGTGACGAAGCCCTGTGCCAGCGCAGGCGAGGCAGTCGATCCCAACAGGCCCGCCGTAACTACCGCCATCACTGAGCTCGACAAAATGCCAAACGGCGATGTGGAACGCAAAGACCGCACTTGTTTCTCTCGGTTTACAAGCATTGAAACGATCATCCCCCAATACGTTCTAACTCGGCCGCCGCACGGTGATCCGCGTCACCATTGGCATTGGCATATCCCCCGGTGGTCCCTCCCGGAGCCGCAACCCCGGAAGCACTTCGTTCTGCAAAGCGGAATCGAATTCCGCATTCCCCGTCGACGAGACGATCTGCACGCGGCTGATGCGGCCCGTGCTGTCGGCCCAAATGCGTATCTGTGCCTGCATCAGAGAGTTTCGAAGCTTCGCGTTGTTGCGAAGCGCACTCTCGATCTCGGCTTGCACCATCGACGCGTACCAGCCCCAGCGACTGCGGCCCGCTCCCCCGAAGAGGCCGCGTCCGCCAGGATTTGATCCAAGTCCCATCGCATCGCCCGGACCTTCCGCCGCTGCATCGAGTGCAAGCGGGCCGGGTGGCGGTGCGTCGTCTTTGTCGTTGTTGTCCGCTTTGTCTTCCGGCTTATCGATCGGCTCATCCTTTATTTCCGGCTCGACCATCTTCGGCTGCTCGATCATTTTCTCTTCGGGCATGGCCTGCGGAGGAGGAGGCGGAGGCGGCGGAGGAGGCGGCATGATCTGCACCACGATCGGCTCCGGAATTCGCCGCGGCGGAGGCGTCTTGTCTTGATTCATCATCCACGCCGCGCCCCCAACGATGATCGCCGTGGCGGCAAGGAATGCCGATCCGATAAGGATGCGATTTCGGTTTTTGGGCTCGGCGTTGGTGCTTTCGTCGCTCATCGTCACTTGACCAACGGTTTTGTGGCGATGCCGACCTGGGTGATGCTCAGCCGCGAAAGCATGTCCAGAACGTCGACGACATTCTGGAACTGCGTTTGCGAGTCACCGCGAACGACAACTGGGAATTCCGGTGTGAGCGCCTTCTGCTGCACCAGGCGCTGCTCGAGCTCGGGCAGCGACACCGGAATGGTATCGAGGAAGATCTTTCCATCGTTGCCGATCGTGATGGCCTTGGTCGTCTGCTGGGCGAGCGATGGTGAAGGGCTCGCTTTCGGCAGATTGACCTTCATGCCTTGGATCGTTGCCGTGGTCATGATGATGAAAATGACGAGCAGCACGTACGCCAAGTCGAGCATCGGCGTAATGTTGATGTCATCGTAGAGCTTGTCTTCGGATTGGACCTGCATCGCCCTTACTCCGCTGCGATGCGCAGGGGAGCGGGGGCTGGCCGATCCGCGTGAAGCTCGGCCATCCGGGTCACGAATTCATCGACGAAGACCCGCATATCGCTGGTTACGTCTTTGATGCGGGACGTCAGATAGTTGTATCCGAATAGAGCCGGGATAGCGACGGCGAGACCGGCGACGGTTGCGACCAACGCTGCAGCAATACCCGGTGCAATCGCGTTGACGTTGACGTCGCCAGATTCCGCGATCGCAGCGAAGGTGATCATGACGCCGACGACCGTTCCGAGAAGGCCGAGAAATGGGCCGCCCGAGATGGCGATCGTAAGCATCACCATCATCCGGTTGAGTTTCTGGCTCTCTCTCACCATCACAGCGTCAAGGCTGGCGCGGATCGCAGCAATCGAAGGATCCGCAAGAATGCGCCGCTGACCATCGTTCGGACCGGCGTGCCGTGCCGCGATTTCGGCCGCACCTCGCTTGAAGATCTGATAGAGCGAAGAATTCTTGAAAGTTTTTTCACCGCCCGTGGAGAGGCCTTCGAGCATCTGATTGATCTCGCCGTACTCACCTTTCGAGAGGTCGACCATCGTTGCCGACGCGACGCGGTAGCTCTTGAGGAACTCCTCGTTCGCGCGCGCCTGCTTCCTGATCAGAGAAGTCTTTCCGATCATGACGAACCAGCTGATGACCGACAGGACGACGAGGAAGCCGATCACGACCCAGCCGTCGATCGTGACCGAGCGTAGGATCACCGCGAAGTAGCCCGACAGCCAGCTGGCGGTTTCTTCGTCAACGCTGAAGGTTATGAACTTCGCCTGATCCGGTCCTTGGCTGATCGTCTCGGCTTTGATGAAGCCTGCAGGGCGTGCGATCTTCGAGATGGACAGCTCGTCGAGATCACCGGCGAAGCCCGCCGACGTTACGACCACTGCAGCTGGTGCAGGAGCAGGTGCCGGCTGTGCAGCAGCGGCATCCGGCGTAGCACCGGCAGCTTGCTGTTCAGCTGTTGCGGCTTCCCCGGCCGGCTGAGTGGCACCGTCCGTAGAGGGGGCTGCTGCATCGGCTGGAGAACCCGCTGGAGCTTGCCCCTCCACGGACGGCGCCGCCGGCGTGGCGTTGGAGATTACCCCGCCGCCGAGGCTAGCGGTGGAGTTTAACGCCGGTAGCTGCGCGCTCAACGTCGCGTATGGAGTGCCATCAAGATAAAGAGTGATCGTGCCATTCGCAGCGGCCATCGCGAGATGGTGCCAGCTGTTCATTGCGACGGGTGCGCCATTCGTCGTCCGCTGCACGCTGCCGTTCAACACTTCGACAAACGGAGATCCGTTATCGAGACCTATGACGAAGCCGCGTCCGCCGTCGTGGCGACTGTAGATTGCGGCGTTCGGCTGAGGAGCCGCAGGCTTGATCCACGCCGACCAGGTGATGGATCCGTTCTCGGGAAGCATCAGCGAGGGAGCCGCGGGCAGCGTAATCGGTGCCTGGCCCGTAAGGCGCAAACCTGTACCGACGATGGATCCATCCGCAGGCTGTCCGGCGCTCTGAGCACCATTGGCCCAAACGGACGAATCTTGTGCGGGCGATCCACGCTCGGCAAAGTGATAGACGAGAACCGTATCAGCGTCGTACGTCGCTTTCGGATCGCTCGCTTTTTGTGCTTTCTTATTGCCGTAGTAGAGCCAGAAATCCGATTTCTGACCCGGGCTCAGGTTTGGCACCTGCACCCAAGCAAACGCTTCGCCGAGAAGAGAGTCATACTTCTCGATGTGGAACTTGAGCGGCGTCTTGTCGTCAGATGCGACAAACCTCAAATCGTCGCCCGTTTCCTTCGCCTGACCGAAACGGAAATTTCCGACGTGCAATCGGACAAGAACGGCCATCGTGCCGATTTGATCGGTGATGTTGGCGCCGGACGCGCTGGTGTCGACCGTGATTTTTTTACGCAACTGCCACTCGTCGTTCCACCACGCTTCGGCCGATTGGGGCAGAGCGACGAGAACGAGAGCGGCAAGGATCGACATTCCAAGGCGGGCAAACCAACCTCGGCTGTTCGCGGCTTTCGCCGCACTTCTCGATTTACGTTCAACGTTGTGCATCAGAATTCACCCCAGACGCGGAAGAGCACACGCGGCTCTCCGCCTTTCACGGTTTCTTCGGTTGATTGCGGCATGGCGACCACGACGGAGCCGTTCACGACGTCGAGTGCCTTGAACGTCGTGCCGACGCCGTAACTCCAGAGGTGCTTGAAGCCCTCTTGGTCTGGCAAACGATCGTGAATGTTAGCGAGACCGGCATCGACAAAGGTGAAGAGACGCCAGTCGTTAAAGACCTTCCGATCTTTAAGAGCGCGACCGGACTTCTCGACACGATCTTGAAGGTAAGGCCCCATGTTCGGGGTCCTGAATTCGATCGTTGCGGCGGCGCCCTGGTCGCCGAGCCAAGCGGATTCAAGGAAGCCGCGGACCGTCTGCTCGCCGCCCAAACTGTATTCTTCACTCGAAACGAGGGCTTGGTCGGAGAGCTGACCACCGATCTTTCCAAAGAATTGGAAGCCTCTCGGCAGCTCGTAAGTCTCGGATATATCGCCAGAGAAGATGAAGAAATTCGGCGTTGCCTTGTAACGCTTCGTATCCCACTCGGCCCAGTCTTCGCTGCCCAGTCCACGCAAGCCGTACGTGACCGACGCGTTAAGCTGGGTCAGAGATTTTTGCGGCTGCTGCCATGTCGCCGAGTAGCTCGCGACGAATGGGAAATAGGTGATCGGCGAATTGAAGCTGTTGATGCCGATTGCGGTCGTCTGCTCGAAGTGCTTGTAATCGACACCCACCGAAAGCGTGTGGAAGAAGTCTTCTTTCGCAGGAAGCGTCATGACGGCCCGCGCACCGACGATCTGACCCGGACCGACGACGTTCAGATCACCAAGAAGCGCGACGTCGCTGCTCGAGTTCACGCCGTAGAAGAGCAGGCTCAGCCAATCGTTCCCTGGAATACGCGCAAGGTAGGATCCGGAGAAGGCTTCCATATCGTCGGGACGCTTCGGCGCGACCTGATAAGTGAAGCTCAACGAATGCCCGAGCTGCCACAAGTTGCCGTAGCTGAGCGTGGTATTTACGCGCAAGTCCGACGTGCTCGGGCTTTGTCGGTTATTGACTTCGACACTTGCGTGGAACGGCAGCTTGTCTTCGACGTTGAGATCGACGTCGACGGTCCCAGGCGTGACGCCGGCCCGCAGCGCGGGTGTCACGCGCCGATCCGGCCACTGGTTGAGCGCGACGATGTCTTTAGTAACCGCACCGAATTCCGGGAGAACTTCAGGTGCAACCGACCGCGCGTCGAGCTTTGCCTTATCGAGATCGTGATACTTCGAGTTCTTGACCCGAAGCTGCCCGACCTTCAGCTCCGAAACGGTGAGAGCGACATAGTTCTCGGGAACGTTCTGGTATCGGACGGCGACGCTAACCGTTTGATAACCTTTATCGTGGTATTTTTTTTCCAGCGCAGAACGCGCCGCTTCGATGTCTTTTGCCGTCTTGCCCGGTCCGAGATACGGATAGACAGCATCTTCGACATCGACCTGAGGCAAAGCATCGGCGCCTTCGACTCGATACTCATCAATCTCGAAGACTTGCGGCTCCGTTGGCCCTGGAGCCGCTCCACCTTCGGATGCATTTGCCGGCGCTGCTGCGCTGTCGCCGCTGCTCTCAGTGGCCGCCGCATTCGTCGTGTCAGACGATGCTGGATCAGCAGATGCCGGCATCGACACAATGGCAGTGGCAAGTAACGCCAAAACCATGGTCGACGCCGACCCCCTCCCTCCCCCGGGAAAAGGCTGCTTAAAAGAATAGCCGAGTTGACGCTTCATCCTGCCGCTCTGACGCCCCATTGTCTCGCGCCGATGCCAGCCCCCCCGGGCAGCAATCAGGTCCCATGGTTGTTAGACGTTGCGCAGCGCGGGCTTGCGAATCCGCCGAGCGAAGTTTTTTTGGAAGGCCGCACCGAATGGGCCGGTTTCTCAACGCGAGATCGAAGTTTTTCGCGGAGTTCAGAGAGGAATTTCGAAAGGCAGACAAATACAATCAGTGTGTCTGCGATCTTCGTGCCACACAGTCAAAGCGTGGCGGTTTAGCTTAACAGCGTGACTCCGCCGGGTAGCGAAGTCGCTTTCGCTCCGAACAGCTGTCTCACCTGCTCGACGAAATTGCCGAGCTGATCGCGATGGAAAGTGCCGTTAACGACGCGAGCGCGGAGCTCCGAACTCGTTATGAAAATATGGCCCGGACGATATCGATTGATTTCATCGACCACTTCGCCGAGGGGCTTACCGGAAAAAATGAGAACGCCGGAGCGCCAAGCCGTCGCTTTGTCGACGTCGACATTGACGACGGCGCCTAGGCCTGCCCTCGAATAGGAGATCTGCTGCCCCGGCAACAATTCGATTTTGCTGGCGCCCCTCGTAATACCGACACTGCCCGAAGCGCAGGTGACCGAGACGACGCCATCAATGCAGCGGGCATCGAAATCAGCAATTCCGGCGATGATTTTGCTGTCGGCGGCAAGAACGATGAGCTTTTTTCCGCCTTGCGCGTTGGCGGTAAATGCAGCTTCGCCGTTGATCAACTCGACCTTGGTGTCCACCTGGCTGGATTCAACCGCGACGCTCGTCAGCGTGCCGAGCTTCACGGAAATTTCCGGACTGAGAGCGACCTTGAGTTCATCGCCCTTGCCGGTGCGATAATCGGCAGCGAGTTCTTTGAGCGACGGCCATAGATCCGCCGGCGGACGGACGAGGAGATAGCCGCCGACACCGGCTGCCAGCGCTCCTCCGAGAAGAGCGCGCCGGGTGGGGGATTTCGGGAGAAAAGCCACGACATTGGAAACGGGCGGCTTGACGTCAGAGGGCGTTTCACCAGCAGCGACTTTGAATGTCTGCCAAAGGCGCACGGCTTTCTTTAGCGCCTCCTCGTTGGCGGCGCTCTCGTTCCGCCAGCATCGGAATGCCGCGGCGTCTGCTGCTGTCGCCTCGCCAGATTTCAACCGGACAAGCCAAGTAATTGCTTGGCGTGTCGGCAAATCCAGATCGGACGATGGATCGGCGGGCTCGTTCACAACCCCAAAAATCCTTGTCACGTTTCCGAGAAAGACTGCGTCTCTTACCCAGATTCGAGAAATTCTAGTCAGTAGACGATTCTGAGGAGGGGGTTTCGCAATTATTTCCAAAATTTTCTTCAAGGCGGCGGGCGCCGTATTCCAGCGCGCGCTGAACCTCAACGTCAATTGTACGGACGCTTACCCCAAAACGCGCGGCAAGTTCGCTCCGGGGCTTATTCTCTATAAGAACCGCTTTGAAAATCGTCCGGCGCCGCTCGGGCATTTCTTCGAGCACGCGCTCCAGCGCCCGAAGCTCGGAGCGGGCTTCGGTGACACGCTCGGGATCGGGGTTCTCGTCGGCAATATCGAGAAGAGCATCTACTTCGTCCGTAGACAGGCGGCGCGCTTCAGATCGGCGCTTGTCAGCAGCAATATTGACGGCGATCCGAAATAGATAGCTGATCGGATTGCGTACCGAACTCAATACGGAGGCCGTCTCCAGACGCAGATATGTTTCTTGAAGCGCCTCGTCGGCAGCATCCGGCGAGCCCAAGCGTCGCGTCAACCGCCGACTTAGGTTCGCGTAGTTGATGACCAGAAACTGCTGTAGCGCCGTTCGGTGCGCGTCCGACACGTTCTGCCCCCAACTCGCGAACGCCCGTACGGACGTGTTCATCCGTAGGTAAACATCCGTTAGCCGAGACGAATAACAGAAATGTGACTATAACGCTTTCTGGAGTCCGCGATGTCTCGAGCGCGACGAGCCGTCGCGACAGAAAATGTTTTATCGTAGAGAGAACGCGATCGGCAGAAGCACTCTCAACTCGTCCGGCATTTCACCCGGGATAGAAGGCAGCGGCTCGGCACGATACAGCGTAGCGATGGCTTCGACGTCGAGGTCCGTCTCACCAGAGCTTCTCATCACCTGAGCGTCGAGCACGCGGCCGTCGCGACGCAGCCGGAAAAGCACTTGCACCGTTCCTTCCACGCCCTTCGACTTTGCCCGCACCGGATACTGCTCGAAGCGGGCAATGTGTTGTAGAAGCTCGTGCCGGAATTTCAACGCCGCTTCCGTACGCGACGCCACCGAAACCGGACGCGGCGGTGCGATGACAGCCGGAGCAGGCGGATCGTGCTGGACTGACACCTCAGACACCTGCGCATCGCCTTCCGACCACGACGGGTCGGACTCAGTCGAGCGGCCGACACTGCCGGCTGCCACAACGGCTTGATGCTCCGGCGGCGGCGCCTCGATCGGCGTTGGATCCTTAGTTTCTACGATGACCACTTGGACCGTCGGCCCGGGCTCGAGGCCCCCCGGTCTTTGCGGCCACTGCCTCAACCAGTAGACGCCTCCCGCAAGCAGCATGATGGCGACGCCCGACACGATGACGAGACGAAAAATCTCGCTGGACGCTGCTGCGGCCGCTTCCTCGTCCCTTCCTGGGTGCCGGTCAGACGTCATACGTGGGACTCTTATAGTTCCCGCTCAGGGGCTCGGACTTGCTTCGCCCTTTCGGTCACAACGAGCGGACCGTGATGACGACTTTGACTGGCTGAGGTGTGTTCGAAGGTGGAGCTCTACTCAAGACGACACCTTGAAGCGCCGACGGAATGGACGCGTCGCGTTCGGTGTTGCCGGTCGAGTTCAACAACCCAACGGTGCGGATCTTGCGTGTAGGATCAATCCACAAATTGATGCTCGCCTTATACGAGCCGGACCGCGTGCTGGCATTCTGACGGAGTGCTCTTTCGAGATCGAACTGAACAGTCTCGCTGAACTCGCGAAGCGTTCGCGCATCGGCGCGGCTGCTGCCGTCCGTTACCTGGAGAGTATCCAGTGCGAGATCAGCGTCGGCCAACGGGCTCATTGGCGGCAAGTTATCTTCAGCCGAGAAAGGCAAAGACAATGTAATGGCATTCTGACGCGCGTAACGAACCTTAAGCTCGGTCCGGCTGAGCAGCAGTTGCAATGCCATCTCGGACGTATATTCACCTTCGATCTTTTCAGATTGAAGCGACGCTACGATGCTGGATTCATAGAGGACTTCTATTCCGCTCAGGCGCGCATAGGTTTCCAATGCGCTGGCCAAAGGCTGAGCCGGAATGTCGAAGAAGCGCGACGTCGCCTCACTACGTAGAGCGCCTTCGCCCCAGCCGTGGTCGGCGGATACACTTGCTAGCCCAATAAGGAGAGCCAAAAGGCATGCGAGACGAGGCGACACAAACCTAAAGGACTTCGTTGCAAACGCAGCTGTCATACCGCTCAAGTGAGCTACTCACTGATTTTGATCGATCTTCCAGGATTGAGACCCAAACTGCCGTTGGGCTCAACTGCGTTCTCTACACACCTATGCATGACTGGTGGATGACAGCTTGGCACGATAGGCCATCGCCGGTCAGAAGGTTTGAGCGAATTTTCTTGCGCTGATGCATCCGCGTATCGGTTGCCGCGTCGCGCGAGGGATTTAACCCGAAGGAACCACAAGCGCTCCAGTTCACATGACCGGCGAGACGCCTAGAGATGGTTCCGGAGCACTGCGACCACTTTCGTCACGCCGCCTTCAGGTACCAATTCAGCGTGCGGCGGATTCCTTCTTCGAGCGGGATCTTGGGCGCATAACCCAGTGCACGCATTTTGGTGATGTCAGGACAACGGCGAAGCGTGCCGCCGGCAGGTAAATCCGTCGGGATGAGCGCCGCCTTACGGCCGAATTGCGCGAAGATGGTGTTCACCAGCTCGGCGATGCTGACCTCATCTTCCGTTCCGATATGGTAGGTTTCCCGATGTGCCCCCTTGCTCGCCGCAAGAAGGAGGCCGTCGATGAAGTCATCTATATATACAAAGGATCGCGTCTGGGATCCGTCACCTTGAATTTCAAAAGGGACATCTCCCGTCGGGTGCCGGGCAATCTGCTTAGCCGCGCGTGCCGTCAACTGAGGGATAACGTGCTCCTCGCCCATGTCCGCGCCGTACACGTTGTGCGGCCGGAATACGATCAACTGCTTGAAGACGTCGCGCAGGTAATTCGCGACGATGATTTCCGAAATTAATTTTGAGCCGCCATACGAAAACCGGGGATTCCACGGATCGGGTATTGAGAGCGACACTTCCTCTGGCGTCGGAACGATGGACGCCGATTGATAAGCCTCCGACGATGAGGCCAGGACAAATTCTTCTACGCCGTTCGCACGGGCAGCGTCGAGGATGGCGAACAGGCCACGGATGCCGACATCGAGAACGACATCCGGTCGCCGGTAAAAGTTCTCGGTGCCATTCAAAGCCGCGAGATGCAAAATCGAATCCACGCCTTGCGCGGCCTCGATCATCGCATTCGTATCGCGGATATCGCAGCGAAACATTTCGAAGCGTCCGCTGATATCTGCCAAACGGCTGGACCTTCCGCGCAAGTCATTGTCGACGACACGGACGCGGTGGCCGTCCTTCACCAGACGGCGCACAAGATACGAGCCGATGAATCCGGTGCCACCGGTGACGAGGTAAGACCGCTTCATGCGAATTCCATTTTTTCCCGGCCCAACGCCATAAAACGCACGCGTGCGGGGAGTGTATCGGCGGCGACGTCATGCATATTCCAAAGATCGTAGACGAGCGCGGGATTCGACATTCGTTTCGTTGATGTCGTGAGGTCGAGATTCTGCAGTTCGATGTGGTTCGTCAGCAGGAATGCGATGTCGGCGCCATCAAAGGCGTCATCGACAGAGGACGCGGCCGAAAATCCAAATGCGCTTTCCGTGACGTAGCGCGGCACCACAGGGTCGTAGCCTCTGAATTCTGCATCGGGAAAAACCTCTTTGAGCGCTCTATAAATCGGAAAAGCCATGCTTCCGCGCAGATCGTCCGTAGCAGGCGTTCCCTTGAACGCTAGACCGAGCAAAGAAATCCTGGGATAGCGCGCGAAACCTTCGATACGATGAGCCGCGTCATGGGCCATTGCCGCTACTTGATTTGGCTGAAACTCGTTCGTTAGCCTAGCCGCGTGGGTGACGGGCATTTCGATCCCGAAACGCCGCGCCGATTCGACCAAGATATGAGGGTCTTTCTCGAGGCAGGGACCGCCGACGGGTCCGGGCATCGGCACATTCGTGCGCGGATATCCTAGCTTTCCCGCGCGAATGATCTCGGCCGCCGAAAGCCCGGCCTTGCCGCAAAGTTTCGCAATCTCATTGGCGAAGCCAAAGCTCACGTCGCGATAGGTATTGTCGACGAGCTTCACCAATTCCGCGGCTTCGAGCGACGACAGCGCCACCGTCGTCGGCGTCATTCTGTTGAACAACATCTGGCAACGACGGCGCGTGCCACGATCATCGGCTCCGATAATCTGGGGCAGCTCGTTGAGTTCGAGCAGCGCACGTCCCTCCAAAGTTCGTTCTGGGCAAACGGCGAGCTGATAGGATTTTCCGGAGGAATCTAGAATGGGCGCCACGATCTCGCGCGCGGTTCCGAGTTTGACAGTCGAACGTAGAATGACGAGAGTTCCGTCTTTCATCGTTCTTGCGACTTCAGTTGCTGCATCCGCCGCCATGTCGATGCGGGCGGTTCCATCCGGCCCTAAGGGCGTTCCGACGGTGATGATGTAAACGTCCGCGTCGAAATCCAACGGTGGCGTCGCGAAAATCTTGAGATGGTTGCGAGCCATCACTCTTTCGAGTTTTTGATCGAGCCGTGGCTCCCAAAAATGGGCTTTACGCTGCAGCAGCGTCTCGACGACGTCCGCGCGCCGCTCGACGCCCGCCACGGAAAATCCAGAGTCGGCCATGGCGACCGCGAGCGTCAGCCCGACGTACCCCATACCGATGACGCAAATTCTCTGGTCCGGAAAAATCTCGATAGTCATCGATGCCTTCACCAAATGATCGGCGCGCGGCGAGTTCCGAGGCGGCGAAAAGTGAGCACCATCGATGGTCGGTCGACCGCGATGATGTTTAGCGACTTGAAACAAGCATCCTGCGAAGCGCGACCACCGAGACGCGACATGACGATCGGCGACGAAAACGTTCGTCTCCGCGAAGTTATCCGCTCTCTACCCGACGCAATCCCCGGCGCCCGCGCAACCGCAGACATTCAATCTATAGTTGTTAAAATCTATATTTGCAATCTTAATAAGTGCAATAGGTCTGCGTCACAACCCATTGATTTTTGGAGGGCCGTGGCGCCGGGATAGATGATTGGCTCCCGCATCACGCCGCTCGCAAGATCTCGCGGTTCCTATCGTACCAGTCGTAGGTTGTGGCGATGCCTTCGCGCAGAGCGATTTTCGGCGACCAGCCGAGGTTTAGCAGCCGCGAGGAATCCATAAGCTTCCGAGGGGTCCCATCAGGCTTGGAGCGGTCCAATTTTATCGTGCCGCCGAAGCCAACAATCTCGCTCACGATCTGAGCTAACTCCCGAATCTCGACGTCGTCGCCGACGCCGACATTGATGTGATCGGCATCCGAATAATTCTCCATCAAGAAGACGAGTGCGTCGGCGAGGTCATCTACGTGCATGAACTCACGCCTCGGCGTTCCGCTTCCCCAAAGAACGACGTCCGGCGAACCGCTGTATTTGGCGTCGTCGAATTTGCGGATCAGGGCCGGCAGAACATGGCTCGACGTCAGGCTGAAGTTATCGCGCGGTCCGTAAAGATTGGTCGGCATCGCCGATATGAAATCGCGCCCGTGCTGGCTGCGATAGGCTTGGCATAATTTAATTCCGGCGATTTTCGCGATGGCATACCATTCGTTCGTCGGTTCCAGCGGGCCTGTTAAAAGTGCGCTCTCGCGGATCGGTTGTTCGGCAAACTTGGGATAGATGCACGACGATCCAAGGAAGAGAAGCTTCGACACTCCGGCGACATGCGCCCCATTGATGATGTTCGCTTCGATCATGAGATTATCGTAGAGGAAGTCGGCGGGATGCGTGGCGTTCGCGAGGATTCCGCCGACTTTTGCGGCTGCTAGAAAAACCGCGTCCGGCTTGGCCTTCGCCATCCACTCCGTCACGGCAGCCTGGTCTCGCAAATCCGCCTGCGCGCGCTCCGACGTCAGAATTGTGCAATCGCTGCGCGCTTCGAGCGCGGCGACGATCGCCGATCCGACCATGCCGAGATGGCCCGCCACCCAGATCCTCTTGCCTGCCAGCGAAAACTTTTGCATTGGCCCCTCGCTTTCAAATCAAGGGTAATTCAGAGCCACATACGCAGCAAGCCGACGAAGACATTTGCGGACAGGAACGATTTTAAGCGTCGGGAGCGGCCACTTCCGGCATTGCCCAACGCGACTGGCGTGCCCGAGTCTATTCGTCGGCGGCCGTTCCGACTGTCATAAGATTGGCATACGGCGCAGAGATGGATTATCGAATCTCCCGCCCAATCATTCCCATCCGGACAGACATGCGCTTCATCGAGACTTTCCATCTGATCCCGTTTCTCGACACGGTGGTGAGCTACGTCTCCGCCTTTGTCTTCGGTACGCTGATCGGACTCGAACGGCAGTTCCGGCAGCGGAATGCAGGCCTCAGAACGAATGTTCTTGTGGCCATCGGCGCGGCGGGATTCGTCGATCTTGCGCAGGGACTGACGGGAGACGAAGGCGCGGTGCGCGTCATTGCCTACGTCGTCTCGGGTATCGGCTTCCTCGGCGCCGGCGTCATCATGAAAGAAGGATTGAACGTCCGCGGCCTCAACACCGCGGCGACGCTCTGGTGCTCGGCGGCGGTCGGAGCTTATGCGGGTGTCGACAAGATCGCGGAGGCGGCTCTGATGACGTTTTTCGTGATCGCTTGCAACACGATGTTGCGGCCGCTGGTCAGCATGATCAACCGTATTCCGCTCAAGTCGGAAAGCATCGAAGCGACGTACTCGGTACACGTGACGACAGAGACGGAGCATGTAGATGTCGTTCGGGAAGCGATGAAGCATCTCCTAAAGGGCGGCAGCTATCCCGTCGCCGAGATCGATGTCGTCGAGCGGCGAGACGATCAGACGGAAATCGTCGCGACGCTTACAAGCACGGAAGTCGATGCGGACGAACTCGACGACATCATCCGCCGCATTCGCAATCTGCCGAACGTTACGCACGCCTCGTGGACTGCGAGCACGCAGTCATAAGCGGCCCGGTGCTGAAGCTTCGCCCGCTCGACGCGGCGTAAGCCGATTCAAAAGTGGCCAAGCGGACCGGCTAGGCCAAAAACTTTCTGAAGCTTCTGATCGAGAGCCAAAACAATATGGCACCGATCGCCAGCAGCGCGATAAGCTGCGGCCACACGACATCAAGGCCGCTGCCGCGAAATAGAATGGACTGCGCCAGCATGATGAAATGCGTATTCGGTGCGGCCAGCATGATCCCTTGAATAATCGGCGGCATGCTTTCGCGGGGCGTCACACCTCCCGAGAGTACCTGCAGCGGAATAAGAACCAGGATCAGAAGCATGCCGAACTGGGGCATCGATCCGGCCCTCGTCGCGAGAAAAATGCCCAAAGCCGTCATTGCGAAAATATCCAGCGCTGCGCCCACCAGAAAAAGCGGCATGGAGCCATTGATGGGAACGCTGAGAAGACCTTGGACGACGAAGATCAGCGAGAGACTCGAGGCGATCAACACAACCAGGCCCATCGACCATATCTTGCTCACCAGAATCTCGAACGGCGTGACCGGCATGACGAGCAAATGCTCGATCGTTCCGTGCTCGCGCTCTCGGATGAGGGCAGCGCCTGTCAGGATGATCGACAGCATCGTAATAGACATGATGACATTGGTGATCGCCCCGAACCAGATTTTGCTGAGTTCGGGATTGTAACGGGCGCGCAGCGCCAGTTCGACCGGCACGTTACTCGCCGAGCGATAACGATTTAGAAATTCGCTGATCTCTCCCAACAGGATCGCTTGTATATAACCTCCGCCCGTGAAGGCCTGCGTCATACGCGTTGCATCGATATTGAGCTGGATCGTCGGAGATCTTCCCGCAAGGAGGTCTCGTTGGAAGTCGGGTGGAATATCAAGAGCGAAGGTGTCGGCCCCGGCGTCCATACGCCGGTCCATCTCCGACTGACTGATTAGCCGGGGCGCACTGAAATACGGCGGATAGAATGCGGTGACGACACGCGAGGATACAGGCGACTGGTCTTCATCGACGATCGCTATCGCTGCATGGTTGAGCGTTTCGGGAAGAGCGCGGGAGGCCGTATAGATGGAGACGGAGAATGCGTAGACGATGAGGAACAGCATCATGCTGTCACGCGACAGTCCGCGGAGTTCTTTGATGCCAAGCTGGATGATGTTCGCAAGGCGCATCGTCATACCGCCTGCTTCCTGAGAAACGCCGCGCCGAGACCAAGCAGCACCGGGATGGCGATCACCAGTGCGAGATAGGCGTCCGTCAGATCACCGAATCCTAGCGCCTTGGAAAAGGTTCCGCGCGAGATCGTCACGAAATAGCTCGCCGGATAAATGTTTCCGATATATGCGCCCGCACCCTGGAGCGATGATACGGGATCTATCAATCCGGAATATTGGATGGATGGTATGAGCGTGACCAACATCGTGCCGAAAATAGCGGCGATCTGGCTGGTCATGAAGGAGGACACGACGAGGCCCATTCCGGTCGATACGATGACGTATAAAAATGCACCGAACGTCAGAGCCAGGAAGCTTCCCGTGAACGGCACGCGAAATACGAACATCGCGAACGCCGCGAGAAGAAAGAAATTCAGCATCGCAAGCAAGACGTAAGGGATCTGCTTGCCTAGAAGGAATTCCCATCTCGTCACGGGCGTCACATAGAAATTGATGATAGAGCCAAGCTCTTTCTCGCGCACGATGCTCAAAACCGTCAACATGGCCGGTATCATCATCAGAAGAAGCGGGATGACCGCAGGGGCCATTGCAACGAGACTTTTGACGTCTGGGTTATAGCGATATCGCAAAGCGACCTGGAATGTGCCCTTCGTGGCGGCGTCGCCATAAAGTTCGCGGGCCTTCTTCGTCAGCCATTCGACGTGGATTTGTTGAAGGTAGCTGCTGATGGTGTCCCCACGCATCGGCATGGCACCGTCGATCCAGGCGCCGATTTCTACGGCGCGGCCACGGGCGACGTCGCGCGCGAAGCCAGGCGGAAACTCGAGCACCATGCTCAGCTCTCCGTTACCCATGTGCCGGTCGAGGTCGCGGTAATCCGTAACGGGTGGTTTTTCGGTGAAATAGCGCGAACCGGCGATATCATGGGCGTAGTCTCGGCTGACGGTCGTATCGTCCCGATCGAGAACGGCGAATGTCAGATTGTCGACATCCAGGTTTATGCCGTAACCGATCACGAACATCAGAAGCACACTGCCTATCGTTGCCAAGGTGGCGCGGATTGGATCCCGGCTCAGTTCAAGCGACTCGCGCTGCGTATAGGCGAACATCCGCCTGAAGCTGAAACCCTCGTATCGGCCGACGAGCGATTTCGAACTGGCTTCGAAGCTGGTTTCGGGCTGGGCCTTTTCCGGTTCGACGGCTGCTGTCTTATTCGGCTCGCCGATGGCTTCCTGCAGATAAGAAATGAAGGCGTCTTCAAGGGTCCCGGCTTTGCGCCGCTCGATGATGGACCCAGGCGTATCGCTGACGAGAACGCGGCCCGCGTGCATCAACGAGATCCGGTCGCAGCGCTCGGCTTCATTCATGAAGTGCGTCGAGATGAAAATGGTTACGTTGTCGTTGCGCGATAGATCGGCAAGGATCTGCCAGAATTGATCCCGTGCGACGGGATCAACGCCTGATGTTGGTTCGTCCAGAATGAGCAGCTCAGGCGAATGGATCATCGCCACCGCGAGCGAAAGCCGCTGCCGAATGCCGAGCGGAAGACCGTCGGGCAGCGCATCCATCACGTCCGTGAGACTGAAGCGCTGCGCGACTTCGGCGATCCGGGGGGCGATACTTTCGCTCTCCATACCGAATAACCGAGCGTGGAGGTCGAGATTTTGGACTACCGTCAGCTCGGAGTAGAGCGAGAACGCTTGTGACATGTAGCCGACGCGGCGGCGCACAGCCATGTCATTGGGATCGACGGGATGCCCGAACAGCTTTACGTCTCCCGCGCTCGCCGGGAGCAGACCGGTGAGCATTTTCATCGTCGTTGTCTTGCCGCAGCCGTTTGAACCGAGAAAGCCGAAGATCTCGCCGCGAGCGATGCGAAAGCTGACGTCATCGACGGCGGTGAAACTACCGAATCTCATCGTCAAATGATTGGCTTCGATGGCGACGGTGTCGTGCTCACCCAGATGACGTGGCGGGATGACGACCTCGACGTGGTTCTTGCGCTCTTCTTCAGGAAGCAGAGAAATAAAAGCTGCGTCCAGATTGGTGGTGCCAGTGGTCGCGAGAAGGTCGGCAGGCGTACCGGCAGCCAAAACCTTTCCGGCGTCCATCGCGATCAACCAATCGAAGCGCTCCGCCTCTTCCATGTAGGCCGTCGCGACCAGGACGCTCATACCGCTGCGGCCGCGGCGAATGCTGTCGATAAGCTCCCAGAATTGCCGGCGTGACAATGGGTCGACGCCTGTCGTTGGCTCGTCGAGGATCAGGAACGCAGGGTCATGGATCAAAGCGCAACAGAGACCGAGCTTTTGCTTCATGCCGCCGGAGAGCTTGCCCGCGGGCCTGTCGCTGAACGGCGCGAGGCCGGTTCTGTCGAGAAGTTCTGAAATGCGCTCCGTGCGCTCGACGCTATCCAGTCCGAACAGTCGACCGAAGAAATCGACATTCTCGAAGACGGAGAGCGTCGGATAGAGATTCTTGCCGAGTCCCTGTGGCATGTATGCGATTTGCGGACACGTCTGTCTGCGGTGATGCGCGTCCGCCATATCGCCGCCGAGCACCGATATGTGCCCGCGCTGAATCTTCCGGGCGCCAGCAAGGAGCGACAGGAGAGTGGACTTTCCGACGCCGTCGGGACCGATTAGCCCGGCCATGCAGCCGGACGGTATATCGAGCGTGACGCCGTCGAGCGCCAGAGTCTTGCCGTAAGCGAGGCTAACGCGTTCGAGGCGGGCGACGGGAGGCAATGCGTTCGGCGGCCCGCTCGTCATTGCGCGAGCTTTCCTTGAAACGCGGGCCACTGCGCATCGGAAGTCAGCTTGACGTATGCGACGCCAGGCAGGCCGGTCTTCACCTTCCGAATGTATTTGCGAAGGAGTTCGGGCGGGATTTGCGCCTTGATGCGGAACATCAGCTTCAGGCGCTCTTCCTCCGTCTCGACGCTCTTAGGCGTGAATTGCGCGACGTCGGCGACGAAAGTGGCCTTCGCAGGGATCACGTACTGGGGCGCCGCATCGAGGACAAGCCGGATATCCGCGCCCATGGCTACCTGGCCAGCTTCGGCGGCAGGCAGGAAGAACGTCATGTAGACATCGCTGAGGTCGATCATGTTGAGCACGCGGCCGCCTGCGGATAGCACCTCGCCAAGCTGCGCTACGCGATATTGGACGCGACCGTCGCGCGGGGCTCTCAACGTGCTGTCGTCAATGTCGGCCGTGATACTCTCGATCGCCGCGCGAGCCGCGTCGACGGCGGCGCCCGCGTCAATCACCTGCGCCTTTGACGAGCTGATCGCAGCTTCCGAAGCCGCAAGCTGAGCTTTCGCCGCGGCCACGGCAGCCGTCGCTGCGTCTGCGTTGGCGCGGTCATCATCGAGCACTTGCTGCGAAACGACGTTTGTCTTGATCAACTCTTCCGAGCGCTTGAGCTTGCTCTTGGCGGCATCGAGTTCCGCCCCGCGTTGCGCGATAACGGCGACGGCAGCGTTCTTTTCCGCTTCACGCTGCGTGACGAGGCTCTTGGCCGTGTCGACACCGATTTCCGACCGATGAAGCTGCGCCTCGGCCTGTCGGCGCTGCGCCTCGAGCTGGGCGGTATCCATTCGGGCGACGACCTCTCCGGCGGTGACGAAATCGCCTTCGTCGACGAAGAGCTCTTTGATGCGGCCCGGAATCTTTGAAGCGATGTCGATCTCGACGGCTTCGATACGTCCGTTGCCCTTGGCTATGCCCGCGGGAAGATCGCTGGTTAGAAATTCCTTCCAGGCAAGATACCCCAGGACCGCGGCGGCCAATGCGATGAGGATCACAGCATCCCGGCCAACGCGCGCCGCGAGGCTCTTGGCCCCTGTCGTAATTCCTTCATGCTTGAGTGTTTGTAGCCAACTAAGGCGCGGTGCCGGTTGTTGGGGAGCCTTGCTGGTCTGGGGATCGGACATGCACTTTTCCTGAGGTTTGGAAAAGGTTGTTGCCCTGCTCCAGATCAACCTTCGTTGACTTGGCGCAACCCCGAGAGGTGAATTGAATTGGTCCGGACAAAAGGCGCCAGGGCTTGCGCGCGAGACATCACTTCGAGCCTCGAAGGCGAAGCAATGCCACCGAATGCGCTCCTCTTCCCCCTAAGAAGTCGAAGCCGCGAATATTTTCTCTTCCGAAGTCACGGATTTTTAGTCGAAACGGAACAAGTTGGACGGATTCCGAGTTTGCCCCTCATCGCGCTCCGGAGACGCTCTCTATGCCCTACGCCTTCTATGCGGTCCTCAACGTGCTCCCGCAGATCGCACTCGCTGCCGTTCTTCCCATCGCTGGGATTGCTTTTGTGAGCTACCTGATCAAAGTCACTCGCCCCGAGGGTGCGGGAAAACCCGTCGCTGCCGAATAAAGGCTTTCTCTAACGTAGAGCGCCGGACGCTGGTCAACCTTCCGTTGCGGCAGGCTCGTCGATGCGTTCGATACGATCGCCAATCCGCACTTCGCCGCCGATGACGATGCGGGCCGTCAGGCCTCCCCGGCCGCGAACTGCGTTGTAGCCGCCCGACCCAAGGTTGGCTTCCATCTGGCTGCAGGGCGCGCACTCTCCGCTAATCTCGAGTATCGCCGCGCCGATACGTAAGCTCCGCCCTTTGAGGGCGATCAGATTTATGCCGCACGTCACGAAATTGCGGCGAAGCAGTTCGGGAGGAACCTCAGGCTTTCCCATAAACGACGCAATCGCCGCGAGGTCTTCCGCAGCGATAAGCGTGACTTGGCGGGCGCCGTTTCGTTCGGTTCGGTAGCGATCCCCTTCAATGCCTGTTTGGGCAACGAGGAGAGCGGACGCCGGCGTGACCATCGCAGCCTGGCGGGAAGGCCTCAGGCCTATCCAAAGAATGCGCCCCGGCCCTATCGGGCCGGAGAGCAGCTGACCTATCGTCGATTGCGGATGAAGCGAAGACACCGCGCTCGCGAACTTTACTGCTTGGGAGCAGCAGCTGGCGCTTCGGCGGGCTTGGGTTCGGCCGACTTCGTCAGCTCGGTCCACTTGTCGCCGAGTTGCTTCTTCAAATCGTCGATCTTCTTCGAAGCTTCGTCGCTCTTGGCCGTGAAAGCGGCACGAGCGGCCGTGTAGTCGGTATCCGAAAGCTCAAACTCCGTCATGAACGGGCAGCCGCCATGGGAAAGGTTCGGAGCCGCATAGCGGACGCGCGTGGTGCCCGAGGCCGCGCCGGCGCCAACCTTCATAATCACGGCGTCTTTTTCCAGGTGGCACTTCTCGCCCTTGGCAATCTTCTTCAAGTCGACGGTGACGAATTTTCCGCCTTCATTGAGCAACGTTACGTCCATTGCGCTCGGCAAGAAGCCCAGCTCCATGCCGTCGTCTGCACCCGCGGCGTGCGCAACTGAAGAAAGAGCCAGAACTGACGCAACAATCAGATAACGCTTCAGGGTCGACTTCATCTTTTTAATTCCTTCCGCTGTCCCCGTAAAAATCGGGCTCGAACCTTTGACCGATCGAAGATGTATTCCTGATGAACCGGATCGTAGGCAGTCGTTCGGTCGAGGTTGGACTTTTTGCCGCCCCATAACTACGACGGCGCGGCTTTGTTCCTCTCTCTTTCTGGCAAAATGCGGACAAAGACGACTTTTATTTCGGTAGCCGTGGGCTCGTCTGTTCGGACTGTTCCGCGGCGCGAACTGTACTGCTAAGGTGTACTAACGTCGCAAGCCTCGGAGTTCGAAATGCGCGCCACCATTGGGGCCGGCCTCGTCGCCGGACTAAGCATTGCCGGCAGTCTCGTATTCGCGTGTGCGGCACCGCTCGCAGCGATCGTGGCGTTCGCGGCCGTCCGTGCCAACCTCAGGTCCGGTCTCGCCCTGGTGGGGATGGCGTGGATCACAAACCAAATCATTGGCTTCGCCGTTTTGGGCTATCCTTTGAGCGCGGAGACATTTGCGTGGGGCCTGGCGCTTGGAGCTGCTGCCGCCCTGGCTTTGGTCTGTGTCAGAGCCTCGGTCAAAGCAACGAGCCAGTTTTTCCTGGTTCAGGCGTTGGCTTTCGCGACTGCATTTATCGCCTATGAACTCGCTCTTTACGGTTTCGGCATCTTGGCTTCAGCCTCAAGCGATGCGTTCTCGGCGGCAACGGTCGGTCGCGTTCTTGCGATCAATCTGACGGCCTTTGCCGCGCTTATTCTCGCCGAGCGCGCATTGATTGCCGTTGCCTCCCCAGACCTCACAAAGGCCGTTCCGGAAGCTGGCTGACCGAAGGACGCCCGCTCCACCAAACCGCCATGCGCACCTTCCCCGCTCGCAGGCTCGTATGCCTCACTGAAGAAACGGTTGAGACTCTTTATCTTCTCGGCGAGCAGGAGAGGATCGTCGGCGTTTCGGGCTATGCCGTTCGTCCACCACAGGTCCGTCGCGAGAAGCCGCGCGTTTCGGCATTCACCTCGGCGGACATTCCAAAGATCGTGGCGCTAAAACCCGATCTCGTCCTGGCCTTTTCAGACCTCCAGGCGGAGATAGCGGCAGACCTCGCGCGGGCCGGCCTCGCAGTTCATCTTTTCAATCAACGCGACCTCGCGGGCATCTTCGCCATGATCCGCACTGTCGGTGCGCTCGTGGGCTGCACTGAAAAAGCCGACGATCTCGCCTCGTCGCTCGAAAGGCGAGTTGACGCGATCCGCTCGGAGACAAGCGGTCAGGCCAAGCGTCCGCGCGTCTATTTCGAAGAATGGGACGAGCCATTGATCACGGGCCTCGGCTGGGTTTCCGAGCTCGTCGAAATCGCGGGCGGAGAGGATATATTTCCCGAGAAGCGGCACGAAGCCGCCGCCAAAGACCGCATCATCGCGACGGCCGATGTCATCGCGCGCTCGCCGGACGTCATTTTAGCTTCCTGGTGCGGAAAGAAGGTGCGTCCCGAGAAAATCCGGAACCGCGACGGCTGGCAAGCGATCCCCGCAGTTACAAATGATCTGATATTCGAAATCAAATCGGCGATTATCCTGCAGCCCGGCCCAGCTGCGGTGACAGAGGGTCTCGACGCCATTCGCAAAGCCTTGCGAAGCGCGGGCACCCTCTAGGCCGGCCATTAGCCATATTCCCAGATAACTGAGCGAAGTTCGCTAAGGTGATTTTTATCACGGCTGCGGAACGGCCTCGCCGTTGGGGCGTAATCTGCTAGATTGACGGTGTGGGGGCACCCGAGCCTTAGGCTGTGAACGGTGCCATGTCTGATCGTGTATATGCGTCGGTGTTTTATATCGCGCTGATTGTAAGCAGCTCCTGGGTTGCTGTGACAGTCGGAGAAGGCCTGACGCGCGTTGCCTTGACGAAGTTATCTCTGGTCGAACCTTCCGGTCCTCGACCCACTCGCGTGGAAACGGTCCTCGCCGCTCAAGAGCGCGGGGCCGAACCGGACAAAATGGCGAAACCGCTTGTCCCTGAACCTTCCACTGTGCCCCTCGGCGCTTTGGCAAAGGCCATGGATGACTCCGAGCGATCAATCGCTCAGCCGGTCAGCGATACCGCTGACGTTAATTCCGATATTCCACCACCGGCCATTCCCGCAGTGGTGAAGCCGCGTGTCGCCGGTTGGTCAAAGCGCATTCCGAAACGCGATGTTTCTGCTGTCGAATCCGAAACGTCTGCGCGCATCATCATGCGTTCGCTGCGCGCTGAAATGTAAGAAATTCGTATTTCGCCAAGGGAAAGTAGTGGGCACCCGGCGGGGGGATGAGGGGGGATAGCCGAGTGCCCACGCTTGAGCCTCATTCCGGGGGGAGGATATGAGGTCTGCTGACTATAGCAAAAACACTCAAGCAATGGGTTAACGGGCGGCGTTTTGTCGAATAACGTCGTTTAAATTACGCCAATATTTGGCATTTTCCGCGATTACTTATTGTACGAAAGTTGGAATGCTTTGGTCTATTTGCACCAAGTGGAAAGTCGTCTGCCGTACAATTCCAGCGAATTGAATGACGTCTGGATATGGCGCCGATTAGGAGATTTCCTCGTTGCAGCGCAAAATGCGGCGGCAATCTCACGTCTATCTGCGGATGGACGTAGAGGCTCCAGAAGATCTCGGCGGCTTGTCGCTTCCAACCCGGCGTGTCGAGAGCGCCTGCTCCCAAGCCTTCGCCAAGACGTAGAGAAGGACGATCGCAAAGGCATAAAGACTTGCGATGAAAATGATGACCGGCATTGTTTCGTCCTCGGGCATCGCGACCTCCGTTATCACGCTGCTCCTTAGGTGGCGTTTCGCAACTTACGGGACAAGGCTGCAACACCTCGTGTCGCAGCCCTGAGCGCGGGACGGACGACCGTTTCTTTGCTCGCCGTCAGACGAAGATCGCTCGACGCTTGGTCGCGCGCTTTCTCTTTTGTGGAGATCGCCGCGACGTCGCTTTTCTATGCGGGAGCAAATCGCCTAGCGTGAAGGGAGAGGGTCTCGCTCATGAACGCAAAGCTCGTCTCACTCTTCCAGCGCGAAGCGACTGTCCGACTGAACGCCGCCGAACACGAACTCGTCGATTTTACGAAGGCGTGCCGCGGCAAGGTCGTCGATTTCCATGAGATGAATCACATCCGGCAGCTTCGGGAGCGTATCGACAAAGCGCGCCTACGGCATCTGCGTTGGACGCGTTATCGCTTCCTCGCGGAGTCTGGCGTCCGCTGATCGTCCGTTGCCGCATTAGGCAGCAGGCAAAGAAGATTTTGTCTAAATAGTCATCAGGCATTTGCGCACAGCCGATGTAAAATCGTGTGTGTGCCAACCGATTCGCGTTCCCAAGGGACGACCGACGTGACGCTGGTCATCGTCTTTATCGGCGCTATCTGCGACTACTATTTCGGTGCCACCGGCGCTGCACTCAGCGCGTTGGTTGTCATCGCATCGTTGTCCAAAAGCAAAGCCAACAGCCTTTTTCCGCTCTTGCTGCTGATCGGCATCTCATGGGGTGCTGGGGCGCTCATGGCCGGCCGAGGCGGTGCTCTCGCCGGGATAAGCTTGGCTACAATTTTTGCGCTCTGGATCGAAACGGGCGGACGGCCGTTTACCGCGGGCAGCCGGCGTCCGCGAATGTCTTCGCGAGATAGCACTGGACCATAAGGCGCAGTTCGTTCAAGGCGGCTGGGCGAACGCCGTTGCCTTCTTCCTGCGTTAGAGCGCGCACAGATTTCATGGCCTGCAAAAGGACCGCCGCGACGTCATCGGCCTGTGTCTTGCGAAGCCCGGGGCAGCGATGGATGAGCGATTGCGCGATACGCTTGCGAAGGTTTCGGCGTAACTCCAAGCGATGAGCCGACAACTCTGCAGTGCCTTCCAACAGCGCGACGATGGCGCGCGAGTCGGGACGCAGCTCGCCGAGGACGTTGAGGAGAGCATTGGCAAATTCCGCAACGGACCGATTTTCTGTCTCCTTGTCGATGGCGTCGAACGTTTCTGCCGCGCGGACGTGAAACCGTTCGACAAGCGCATTCGCCAATACGTCCTTGTTGGGAAAAAAGCGGTAGAGCGAGCCGATCTGCGCGCCGGCCCGAGCGGCGACTTCGGCCATCGTCGTCGCGTCGTATCCTTTGTCCGCAATTACAGCCGCCGCGGCCTCCAACAGGGCGGCAACACGCTCCTGACCCGGCCGCCGCGTCGGGCTCAGCGCGGTGCGCGTTTGCGTCTCTGTTGACTTATTTGAGGACATGCTCAACTATCCGGTTAACTTGAGTGTTTCCTCAATTATCATGAAGCCGGCCGTTCGGCTACGGACCGCCTATGGCCAAGACGCGAAGGGTTTTTTGGGATGTTGCATCTCTCTCCAAAGACGTCGGCTCTGGTTCTTATCGATTTGCAGAAGGGCATCGTCTCGCGGCCAATGGCTCCGAGATCCGGCGCGGAGGTGGTCCAGCGTGCGTCAGACCTCGCCAAGCGCTTCCGGTCGGCCCGAGCGCCCGTCGTGCTCGTCAACGTCGCGTTCGCCGAGGATTTTGCCGACGCCGTGCGTGTGCCTGTCGATAGCCCGATGCAAGTGCCTCCAGGCGGCTTTCCGCCGGATTTCTCCGAACTCGCGGACGGCCTCGCGATGCCGGGCGATATTCGTGTCACCAAGCGCCAATGGGGCGCGTTCTACGGAACCGATCTCGACGTTCAGCTTCGTCGTCGCGGTATCAAGACGATCGTTCTCGGAGGCATCGCCACCAACATGGGCGTTGAATCGACGGCGCGGCAAGCGTGGGAGCGCAACTACGAACTCATCATTGCGGAAGACGCCTCAGCAAGTTTCTCCGAGGAGATGCACGCCTTCGCGGTCACGAAGATCTTTCCTCGGATCAGCCGCGTCGCAAAAGCTGCAGATATTCACTTGAGCGCCGAATAACGTGTCGGATGAACTGAGCGCGACGAAACCCGCATTGCTGTCCGACGTAGCGATACCGCTTCAATGGCTCGTACTGTTGGTGCTGTCGTTCGCGTTGTCGGCATTGCTTGGATTGACAGGCTTGCCCGCCGCCATTCTGCTTGGCCCAATGGTGGCAGCCATCCTGGTCGAAACGAATGGCGGCCGCATTCGCCTGCCGTCCTTCGCGCGTGTCGCCGCGCAATCCATCGTCGGATGCATGCTTGCGAGCTCAGTTTCTCCCGAGATTGCCGGAGCATTTCTGAAGGACTGGCCCCTCCTGCTGTCGGTCGTTCTGTTGGTGGTGATCGCGAGTAGCAGCATCGGCTGGGTCATGGGCCGGTCGCAGATCATGCCCGGCACGACAGCAGTTTGGGGTTTGTCGCCGGGCGCTGCCACTGCGTCGATCCTGATGGCAGGCTCTTACGGCGCCGACGTTAGACTTGTCGCGTTCATGCAGTATTTGCGCGTCGTGATGGTCGTTGGCGCAGCCTCCGTCGTCGCGCGGCTGTGGGTGAACGTGACGCCGGCTTCGCATGCCGTCGTCTGGTTTCCGCCAATCGATCCTGTGGCGTTCGCAGAGACCCTGATGCTTGCGGCAGCGGGTGGCATAGCCGGATATTTTCTTCGCTTTCCCGCAACCGCGCTGCTCTTGCCGATGGCGTTTGGCGCAGCGCTCCACGGCGCGGGGCTCATGACCATCGAAGCGCCGCACTGGCTGCTTGCGATTTCATACGCATTCGTCGGCTGGATGATCGGCCTCACCTTTTCTCGCGATATTCTGCTGCACGCTTTGCGCGCGCTACCCCAGGTTCTTCTTGCCATTCTGGCCCTCATAGCTTTCTGCGGCGGCCTTTCGTTCATCCTTGCAAAAGCTCTCGGCATTGACCCGCTAACAGCCTATCTCGCGACGAGTCCCGGTGGCCTCGATTCCGTTGCCGTCATCGCCGCAACGGCGAAGGTTGATCTATCGTTCGTGATGGCCATGCAGACTGTGCGCTTTCTGATCGTGCTCGCTGCTGGCCCCGCGATATCCCGCTTTGTTGCACGGCGACTCGAGCGGTCACTTGGAATTGGCGAACTGAAGTAGCCTGCACAGATTTGAACCGTCACCTTGGTTGCGCGTTACCTCATCGGCGTAATGGGCTTTGATCAGCGCGCCTTTTTCAATGCGCACCGGCACCGCTTCCGGCCTTGGGCTTGCGCGCGAACAGCAGGGCGATGGCGCCGATCGACAGCATCACGCCGATTACCGCGAAGGTATCGCTGAAACCCATGATCAAGGATTGCCGCTTGACGATCTGTCCCAGCGCGACAATGGCCTGATGCTTCGCGGTTGCGACGTCCGAGACGCCATGCGCCATGAAATAATTCGTCATCTCATCGATGCGCTGACGGACGTTGTCGCGATAAACCGTCACCGACTGGCCGATGATGTTCGAGTGAAACTGCTCGCGCTTGGTGATGATCGTCGCGAGCGATGCGGTGCCGACGGCGCCCGCAAGGTTGCGGAGCATGTTGAATAAGCCCGAGGCGTTCGCGGCATCCTTCGGCGCAATCTCGGCCGTCGCGATAGCCGTCAGCGGCGTCAAGATCAGAGCTTGGCCGACGGCGCGCACGATGTCCGGGACGAAAAGCTGATCGCCGGAATAGTCGAGCGACATCTCGATATTCATGAAACAACTTGCGGCGAAGAGCGCGATGCCGACAATTGCGATGTAGCGGGCATCGAACCGCTTCATCAGCATGGGCACGAAAGGAATGATCAAAAGCTGCGGTAAGCCGGTCCACGCGAGCACGTAGCCGATCTGCTCGGAGTTGTACCCCTGCACCTGGCCGAGATACTGCGGAAGCACGTAAACCGTGCCGAACAACGCAAAGCCAACGAGCATATTGGCAATCGTACCGATGCCGAAGTTCCGGTTCTTCAGAAGGCGTAAGTCGACCAGCGGCTTTTTGACGACAAGCTCGATCCAGACGAAGGCCGTTAGGAACACGACTGCTGTGATCGCAAGCTTGACGATAAACGGCGAACCGAACCAGTCGTCCTTGTTACCCTCCTCAAGCATCGTCTGCAGCGACGACAGGCCGATCGCCATCGTCACGATGCCCGCCCAGTCTCCTTCTTTCAGAAGGCCAAGCTGCATCTTTTCTTTTTCGAGCGTGAAGATGAGCGCGACGATCATGATCGCACTCGGAATGGTGTTGATGAAGAAGATCTTCTGCCAACCGTAGTTTTCCGTCAGATAGCCGCCGATTGTCGGACCGATCGCAGGTGCGAACGTCACGGCGATTGCGAACAACGCAAGGCCTATCGGCTGCTGAGACTTCGGCAGTTTCGTCACGACCATCGTGAATGCCATCGGTATCAGCACACCACCGGCAAAACCCTGAAGGCCACGCATCGCGATCATCTCACCGAGATTTTGAGCGAACGCGCAGGCCATCGAGAAGAGTGCAAAAAAGAAGGTGCTGGCGATCATATAGCGGCGAAATGAGAAGACGCGGCTCAGGTAGCCGGTCAACGGAATGACGACGATCTCGCCGATGAGATATGACGTCGAAATCCAGGCGCCGTTGTCCGCGCCGGTTCCGATGCCACCTTCGATGTCGAGCAGCGATGCGTTGGTGATCTGGATATTCAGGATCGACATGAACGCGCCGATCATTCCGGCGACAACGGCAATCCAAGTCGTCAGGCTGGCTTTGTCAGAACCTACCGCTGCGGGAATCGCCGCTGCCGAAGCTGTTGGTTGCGCCACGTTTGCCATTGCCGTCTCTCCCTATCGCGGCCACATGCTTCAACACGGCCGCGCGGAACTACTTGGCTGCGACGGATGTCGCGGTCTCTTTGGACTTACGAACCTCGATGGTCGGATAGACCGACATGCCGGGACGCAATTCGCCTGCCAGCGGGCTGTCAGGATCTAGCGTGATCTTCACCGGGATGCGTTGCACGATCTTGGTGAAGTTGCCGGTCGCGTTATCGGGAGGCAGGAGCGCGAACTGCTGGCCGCTGGCGGGAGCCAAGCTGTCGACATGCGCCGGGATCTCGACTCCCGGGAACATATCGACCTCGACGCTCACGGGCTGGCCGGGGCGCACCTGCTCAAGCTGCGTCTCCTTGAAGTTCGCGACGATGTAGGCGGCCTTCATCGGGACAACCGCCATCAACTGCGTGCCCGCCTGAACGTACTGACCGACGCGCAAAGTGCGATTGCCGACGACGCCATCAATCGGCGATACGACAGTCGTGTAGGACAAGTTTAGCTCGGCCTGATCCTGAACGGCTTCGTCGTGGGCCAGCGTTGCCTTGGCTTGCGCGACCTGCGCTTTCAGAATGTCGATCTGCTTCTCGGCGTTGGTCAGCGTCGCGTTATCACGGACGATGGAAGCGCGAGCGGCTGCAATGCGCGCCTCTGCCTGCTGGGCGTTCTGCACGCTGCCATAACCTGTCGTCGCGAGATGGCTGTAGCGCTGGCTGTCCTGCTCGGCGAACTTCTCGTTGGCCTTGTCGACATCGATCGTCGCCTTGGCACTATCGATGACCGACTGCTGCGCATCGAGCGACGCCTGCTTGTCCGTGACCGAAGCTTTCGCAGCCTGCACGTCAGCCTTCGCCTGCTCGAGCGCGACCTTGAAGTCGCGGTCGTCGATGTGCGCCAGCACCTGGCCGGTCGTGACCCTCTCGTTATCGTTCGCGAGAACCTGCGTCAGATACCCCGAGACCCTGGGCGCAATCGTCGTGTTGTCAGCCTGCACGTAGGCGTCGTCCGTCGAAACCTGGAAGCGCCAAACGGACCAGTACTCCCACCCGAGGTAACCGGCCGCCGCAAGCGCAGCGAGGCTCGCCCCGGCTATGAGCACCCGGCGAAGCCCCCGGCGGGGCGCGCTATCCGAAACGTGGCCGTCCGCGGTGGCGTCCGATGCGGGCGCGGCCCCTTCGCCGGCCCCGGGCGGCACACGCACTGGAGCTGCTTCGGACGTTGGCGCTCGAAGATAAGGCACTGTTTCGTCGGGAGAAATCGCTCTGTCCAGCGTCAACGCATTCGGGTGGAGGCTCATCGACCTGCTCCTGGATCTGTCGCGGCATCGACCACGACAATTATAGAAACTTGTTGTTTTCCAAAATAAGCACCATTATCTCGGCGTCAAGAGATTTTGGAAAATAGCCATGGTACAAAATAGTGCGGATAGAAAACGCTGTCGCGGGCGGCCCCAGGTCAGGCCGGACGCGGAGACGCTGCATTTGCTGGTCGAAGCGGCGGCGACCGAGTTTCAGACCAACGGATATGCCGCCACGACGATGGGCAACGTTGCCCAGCGCGCCGGGATATCGACCAAAACCATGTATCGCTTGGTCCCTTGCAAGGCTGATTTGCTCGAGAAAGTGATTTCTGAGCGCATCGACGGGTTCATGCTTGCGGTCAATCCGGCCGAACTCGACAAATACGGGCTCACGGAAGCCGTCGAGCGCATCTTGATCTCTTTCGGCACATTGACGCTCAGCGCCCGGACGATTGCGCTCCTTCGCCTTGTCATTTCAGAGAGTGACCGCTTTCCCGAGCTTGCGGCGGCATTCCACGAAATTGCGGTGGTCCAAACCACGCGCGCCATAGCCGGGTGGCTAGATCTTCAACGGCAGCGCGGATTATTGAAAATCGACGATCCTGCAAAATCCGCATCCGCCTTGCGCGGCATGATGACGATGGATTTACAACGGACGGTCATGCTCGGCCTCGCCCACGTTCCGACCGCGGAAGAGATCGCGGCACGGGCGAAATTCTGTGCCGAATTGTTTGTCGATGGATGCCGTGCCTAGGCATTGATCGGCCGCCGCCATGCCTGAGTTGGTTCGTCGCGATGCGCTGAAACGAATTTGGGTCTTCCCTTTGCGTCCGAGATGAGGCAACCACCAAACAGTGGCTCGCGATACCCGCTGCAACAGTCAATCGATCGCCCGGCGAAGCATAGAGAAGAACCATGACGGATAGCCCCGCCGGCGAGCAACCGCCCTTGCCACGGCCTTCTCTGCCCGCATGGTTCTATACGACGTTGCGCGTCCTTGCCGTGGCCTTTGCGATCTTTCTCGCATGGTACATCGCAGGCCATTGGGATCGGTGGACTGGCGCGGCACGGTTCGAAACGACAGACGACGCTTTCATTGCCGGCGACGTCACGCCAATCTCCGCCAAGGTGTCGGGATATATCAAATCGGTCGACGTCAAGGATTTCCAGCCGATCAAAAAAGGCGAAACGATCGTTACAATCGATCCGCGCGACTACGACGCGGCTCTCGTCCAAGCCCAAGCCAACGTGCACGCGAGCGAGGCCAACCTCGCAAATCTAGCCAACCAAAAAGACGTGCAGCGCAGCCTGATACGGCAGGCGGAGGCGACAATCGACGCGACGAAAGCCGATCTCGATCGCTATAATCTGGAAGCCGAACGCCAACGCAATCTTTTGAAGTCGAGCATTGCCGGTACGCCGCAAGGCGTCGAGCAGGCAGACGACAATGCCAAGCGGACGGCGGCGCAGCTCGAGCTGAACAAAGCGCAGCTCGATCAGCAGAAAGCCATCCTCGCTAGTCTTGATGTCGAACAGCTGCAGCTCGAAGCACAGGTGCGCGCGGCGAAGGCGCAAGAGGCGCTCGCGCAAAACAACGTCGACTACACGAAGATCGTCGCGCCCGATAACGGTCTGGTCGGTCAGCGCCTCGTCCGGCCCGGGCAGTTCGTGAATATCGGGACGCAGGTCATCGCCGTGGTATCGCTGCCGGGAGTTTGGGTCGTAGCGAACTATAAAGAGACGCAAATGACCAATGTGCGCCTCGGCCAGAAGGCGACTGTTCACGTCGATGCTTTTCCCGATCTCAAACTGACGGGTCACGTCGACAGCTGGTCGCCGGGAACGGGCAGCACCTTCGCGCTTTTGCCACCTGATAATGCGACCGGAAACTTTACGAAGGTCGTGCAACGCGTTCCGGTGAAAATCGTGCTCGATCCCAATCCGGCGCTTGGAACACTGGTCAGGCCTGGTCTGTCGGTAGAGGCGACCATCGATACGGGAAGCACGCCGCCGGAAGGCTCGCCGCCCACGACCAACGGCACGCCGAACATTCCGTCGGATGTTGACAAATGAGCGCTGCCGCACCCGCAGCGGCCGGTCCGGCGTCGAGCGGCGTGACGCAAGCGATCGAGCAGATCCATAAAATTTCGGCGCGTCCGTACATCGGCCTCTTAGGCGTCTTGCTCGGCGCAACGATGAGCACGCTCGGCAGCCGAACCACGACATTCGGGCTTGCCGATCTACGCGGAGGCCTGGGCGTCGGCTTCGACGAGGGCGCGTGGATCACCACAAGCTTCGGCGTCGGACAAATGCTGATCGGCGTCGCGTCGCCCTATCTCGGCGCAATCTTCGGCGTTCGCCGCATACTGCTGATGGGCATCATCATCTTCTTCATGACGAGCCTGCTCGGACCGCTGTCGCCGAACCTCAATGCTTTTCTCGTGATGCAATTTCTCGGCGGCATCGGGTCGGGAACCTTCATTCCACTGACTGTCAGCTACATTCTTCGCAACCTGCCGAAGGGTCTCGTCATCTACGGCATCTCGATCTACGCGATGAACTCGGAGCTTTCGCAGAACGTCGCCGCGTCGCTGGAGGGATGGTACACGGACCATCTCTCATGGCATTGGATCGATTGGCAGTACTGCGTCGCGCTGCCAATCATGTATCTATGTATCTGGTACGGCATGCCTGTCGAAAGCGGGCTGAGCCGGCGGCTGCGCGATCTCGACTGGCCGGGTATTTTCTATGCCGGAGCTGGCTTCGGCCTCCTCTATGCGGCGCTGGATCAAGGCAACCGTCTCGATTGGCTGAACAGCGGATTGATCGTCGGCCTGCTGGTCAGCGGCGGACTTCTGACGCTGCTCTTCATTGTGCGCGAACTCGTGTCTCCGAGTCCCTTCGTCAACATCCGGGTCATCGCGCATGAGAACCTGATCCCGCTCCTGCTGCTTCTCGCGGGTTTCCGGTTCATCATTCTGTCAACCGCCTACATCATTCCAAGCTATCTCCAGACGGTGCAGGATTTCCGCGAGTTGCAGGTCGGCTCCGTTCTTCTGTGGATCGCGCTTCCGCAATTCCTGATCGTGCTTCCACTCGGCTACGTTCTCAATCGTGTTGATGGGCGGTATGTCCTCGCGCTCGGAAACTTGATGATCGGCATCGCGTGCCTCATGGGCACGAACCTGACGAACGAGTGGGCGACCAACGATTTCTTGCCGTCGCAAATTCTGCAGGCGCTCGGGCAGTCGTTCGCACTGACGAGCCTCATCGTTCTCGTCATCAAATCAATCTCGCCGGCGGACGCGCTGACAATCGGCAGCTTGCTGCAGCTCAGCCGACTGTTCGGCGGTGAAATCGGCACATCCTTCATGCAGACGTTCGTTCGCATTCGGGAACAGGTGCACTCAAACCTGATCGGGCTGCATGTCGATGGTCTCTCGGCACTCACGATCGACAGGTTGACGGGCTACCAGAACATCCTCGGCGAGCATTCCGCTGATCACGCCGTCACCGCGGCGCGGGCGACGAAAATTCTCGGATCGGCGGTTGCGCAGCAGGCCGCGGTGTATTCCTACATTGATGGATTTCTTGCTGCCGCGGTCGGATCGGCCATTTGCCTTATCCTGGTCGCGACCGTGCAGAAGCCGAAAAACCCGGCGTTCTGACTTCGCCGCTCACCAAAACAACCGCGAAAAAAACCTTTAGGCGGCTCAGGCTGCTCGTTCGGTGGCGAGCGTTCTAAACCGGACAACGGCGTTAGACTTCAACCGATCGGCATCAAACTCTCCGACTTTCGCAAGCGAGATCATCGTGCTCGCGATCAGAGTCCGCCTTTTCTCGTCGTTGGCGCCGACGCCGAGTTCGGCGCAAGCAAGGTCGAACGCTTTTTGAAGGAGAGATACTTCAGAGCTATCAAAGCTCCCGAAGGGAACTTTCATATGTGCTACCTCGCGCTTTCTGGCGGGAGCACACATCGCTCTCTCAGCCACCGCGACCAGTTCCACTGCCGCTGATGGATTGAGTATACACCAATATATCTCGAACGAGAGCGCGATCGCGTGATCAATGGCGGAAATGTGGAGGGGATTGCGAAGTGCTGCGCTTGCTATGCGCGTGTGGCGGATGCTACAGACCCTGCACGGTGCGGAACTGTGAGCATATATAACAACTTCAATTCCTTAGCGTCCCAATAACAGGCGCGCTCCGGGCATCTCGGCGCCGCGCGGCGCGTTCCTTTACGGGAAATGGGGCGGAGGTAAAAAATTATGACAGACGCAAAAATCAGCATTCACCTTGGTGACCTGCCCGCAGGACTATCGTTTCCGAGCGGCGTCGCGATCGATACCGAGACGCTCGGCCTCAATCCGCATCGCGATCGTTTGTGCCTCGTGCAGCTTTCGAGCGGCGATGGGACGGCACATCTGATCAAGTTCGACGGGAAAAGCTACGCTGCTCCGCGCCTGAAGGCTATGCTTGCCGATCCCGCAATTTTAAAGATCTTCCATTTCGCGCGCTTCGACGTCGCGGTACTGAAGCAGTATCTGGGCGTCGATACCACGCCGATTTATTGCACGAAGATCGCATCGAAACTGGCGCGGACCTACACGGATCGTCACGGTCTCAAGGACTTGGTTGGAGAACTCCTCGGCATCGAGCTCTCGAAACAACAGCAGAGCAGCGATTGGGGCGCGGCGGAGCTTTCGGAAAGTCAAAAGTCGTATGCGGCGAACGACGTGCTGCATCTCCACGCCCTCAAGGCCAAGCTCGATTCGATGCTGGCTCGTGAAGGACGCTCGGACTTCGCGCAAGCGGCGTTCGGATTCCTGCCGGTACGCGCCCGGCTGGACCTAGCAGGTTTCGAGCAGGACGACATTTTCGCCCATTAGAACGCTGCAATCGCTGAACAACGTTGGACAAGTCCCAAAGTCACCCCAATTAAAGGCAAGATTGCGGGGTCTAAGGGGGGTAAGGCATGGCCAGCATGGCTGCCACCGATAATTCGGGACATGTGCGGGGGCGAGAGCGCACGTCCGGCGGCACCATCGTCATTGCGGGTGACCGGACGAAAAGCCGGCTCGCCGCGCATCGCCATTCCGGCCGCGTCCGTATCCTGAAATTCGCGCTGCCGCTCGCCGCCGTGGCGATGACCGGCTTTGCGACGATGAACATTCTCGGCAATGCAGGCGTCGGCCCGGCTCTTCCCCCTCTCGAAGTCCCGAAGATCGTTGCAGACAATCTCAAGATGCACAATCCGCACTACCAGGGCTTCAACTCCGACGGCGGCCATTACTGGGTCAAGGCGCAGACAGCGCAGCAGGACCTGAAAACGCTGACCGCCGTGCATCTCGACAGCATCACAGGCGAACTGACAGACGTCAAAAAGCAGAAGACGTATCTTACCGCCGTTCGCGGCGTCTTCGACAACAAGTCGAACATTCTCGAGCTTTACGACGCGATCAACGTGACCGGCGATAGCGGCCTCAATGCCAAGCTGACGCGCGCTACGATTCAGACGAAAGAGAACATCATCACGTCCGACCAACCGTCGACGATCTTGATGGGCGCGGGAAAGATCACGTCCAATCAACTGACCATTCGTCAGAAGACGAAGGAATACACCTTCCTCGAAAACGTTCGCACCCACATACAGCCGAAGGAGAGCCAGCAGGCTGCGACCGGCCAGGCGGACACCACTCAGACCGCGCTGCCGTTCGGCAAGCCCGGACAGCCTGTTGACGTGGCTTCCAACCGTCTCGATGTCGACGACGTCAAGAAAATAGCGATCTATTCAGGACAAGTCACAGCTACGCAGGACGGCGCGACGATGACGTCGCCGGAAATGACCGTAACCTACGAAGGCGCGGTCGCTCCCAGCGCGAAAGACGACAGTCAAGCAAAGGACGCGCATACCGATGCCGATGCTGCGGGCACGAAGGTGAAGCTGATAGTCGCCAGGGACTCGGTTGTTCTACAGCAGACGAACGGACAGACGGCAACGAGCCGCACGGCAACGTTCGATACTGTTGCAAACACCGCCGTCCTCGAAGGCGACGTCGTGCTGACACAGGGCGACGATCGCCGCGCGGTCGGCGACAGGGTCGATTACGATCAGGCGGCGCAGACAATGGTCCTCACCGGTCCCGTCGTCGTCACACAGGGCGCCAACATCCTGAAAGGGCGTCGCCTCGTCTACAATCGCGCGACGCAGAAGATGCAGCTGTCGGCACCCGCAAATATCATGGGCAACGCGTCGGCGGGGCGCATCACGGCGCATTTCGTCAAGCCGTCAGCAAAGGCTCCGAGCGCACAATCCTCGGACGACGATCAGAATAGCGACGGCATCTCGTTCGGCGCGGCCTTCAAGTCCGATCCGAACGCTCCCTACGACGTGGTTTCCGACAAACTCGATGTCGACGACAACGCCAAAAACGCGACCTTCACGGGCAACGTCTCGGCCGTGCAGGGCGCAGTCACGATGCGCTCGCAGGAGCTGACGGCCTTCTATACCGGCAGTGCGGGCATGGACGCGGCGGATGATCAGACGACTTCCGGAACCGCTAAAGCTCCGGCTACGCTCACGCACCTGACTGCGAAAAAGAAGGTCGTGGTGACGGCAAAGGACGGTCAGACCGCCACCGGTGACTGGGCGGAAGTCGACGTCAAAAAGAACCTGACCACCATGGGCGGGGCGGTCGTGCTGACGCAAGGCAAGAACATCGTCCACGGCACACGGCTCGTCATCGACATGAACACCGGAGAAGCGACGATCAAGACAGAGCCGGTAGCGCGCGCCGACGGTCCCGCAGTCAGCAGCAGCGACGGCGACGGCAAAAGCCAAGTTTTCAAGGCGGAGCGTCCGAGCGCGATTTTTTATCCGGGCCAGCTCAAAAAATCGAAAATCGAGGCCCAGGGCTGGGAGGTCCGTACGTCGCCTTGACCGAACAGCGTAGTTGGACACAGTACAGCAGACGGCAGAACGCGCCGAACGGCGGCGAGGTATTTGGTGTTTAAGGCTTTACCCATTCGCCTGAAATCGCCGGACAAGGCGATGAACGGAGCGGCCAGCCACACGAATGGCAGCGGCAGCATTTCGCAGGCTTCCGCGGCGCCCGACGATCCGCATGCGATCGGCGCCGACGGCTGGCTAACGGCATACGACGTCAAGAAATCTTACCGCAAGCGGATGGTCGTCAAAGGCGTGAACCTGGCAGTCGGGCGCGGGGAATCGGTCGGCCTCCTAGGCCCCAACGGCGCCGGTAAAACGACCGTCTTCTACATGATCACGGGCCTCGTCGCCGCGGATCATGGGCGCATCACGATCGACGGCGAAGACGTGACCAAGCTGCCGATGTATCAGCGGGCGCGGCTCGGCGTCGGTTACCTGCCGCAGGAAGCCTCTATTTTTCGCGGATTGACGGTCGAGCAGAACATCATGGCGGTTCTCGAGCTCATCGAGCCGAACCGCAAAGCCCGGAAAGAGCAGCTCGACAGTTTGCTCGAAGAATTTTCCATCACGCGGCTTAGAAAGTCGGCGGCGATGGCCCTCTCAGGCGGCGAGCGCAGACGCTGTGAAATTGCCCGCGCGCTAGCGTCCCGGCCCTCGTTCATGTTGCTTGACGAACCGTTCGCCGGTATCGACCCGATCGCCGTCGGCGATATTCAGCAGCTCGTTCGGCACTTGACCGAGCGAGGTATTGGTGTGTTGATCACGGACCATAACGTTCGTGAAACATTAAGCCTGATCGACCGCGCATATATCATATATGATGGTCAGGTTCTAACGCAGGGCAAACCTTCTGAAATCATATCGAATGAAGATGTGCGGCGAGTCTATCTTGGCGATATGTTCGTTAATTCGCGTTGAGTATAGGTGGCTCCGGCATTCTCGTAACGGAGCAAAGTTTTAGCGTGGCGCTTTCAGCAAAATTAGAGCTGAGACAAGGCCAGCAGCTGGTCATGACGCCACAGCTGCAGCAGGCCATCCGCCTGCTTCAATTGTCCAATCTAGAGCTGACTGAATTCGTGGACACCGAACTCGAGCGCAATCCGCTGCTCGAACGCGACGACGCCTCCACCGCCAAACCAGCGGAGGAGCCCGTTAGTGAGCGTCAGGATGAACACGCCGCCGGGACGGACGAACGCTGGCTCGATCTCCGTGAGCCCGTTCACGACCATACCGGCGGCCTCGACGTCGATTTCGGGAACGTGTTCCAAGAGCCCGGAACCGGCGAACCTGGCTCCGCCGCGGGCGCGACGTCGGGCATGAGCTGGGCCAACGTCACGCAGCGGATGCATAACGGCGGCGACGGCGACAGCGACCTCGAAGAATTCGTGGCGAACCAGATTTCCCTGCGTGAGCATCTGAGCGCCCAGCTCCCTCTAACAGTGATCGATCCGGCGGAACGGCTTATCGGCCAATACCTCATCGATCTCGTCGACGAAGCCGGATATATCCCTGCCAACCTCGACACGCTCGCGGAGCGCCTCGGCGCCCCTCTCGAGCTTGTCGAAAGCGTGCTTGGAAAACTGCAGACGTTCGACCCTCCGGGAATTTTCGCCCGTTCACTTGCCGAATGCCTCGCACTCCAGCTGAAAGACCAGAACCGGTACGACCCGCTGATGGCGGGGCTTCTGGCGCATCTCGACCTGCTTGCCAGCCGCAATATCGCAGCGCTGAAAAAAGCCCTCGGCATCGACATGGACGAGCTTGCGGACATGATCCGCGAGATCAAGCGGCTCAACCCTAAGCCCGGCCTGAAGTTCGGCTCGGTTCAGGTTCAGCCGATCGTTCCGGACGTGATCGTGCGTGCGGCTTCGGACGGCGGATGGCATGTCGAGCTCAACAGTGACACTCTGCCACGGGTCCTCGTCAACCGTACGTATTACACGCGGATCGCCCGCACGGCGACCTCGGAGAAGGACAAGGGCTACCTCTTCGATTGCCTGCAGACCGCCAACTGGCTGGTGAAGAGCTTAGACCAGCGCGCCCGCACGATCCTGAAGGTTGCGGAACAGATCGTCCGGCAGCAGGACGCGTTCTTCATGTACGGCGTTCAGCATCTGAGACCGCTCAACCTCAAGGTGATCGCCGACGCCATCTCCATGCATGAATCGACCGTCTCACGCGTGACGTCGAACAAATACATCGCGACGCCGCGGGGCATTTTCGAACTCAAGTATTTCTTTACGTCGGCGATCGCATCGGCGGCCGACGGCGAAGCACATTCGTCGGAATCCGTCCGCCACCGGATCAAGCAGCTCATCGACGCGGAAAGCGCGGACGATGTTCTTTCCGACGACCAGCTAGTCGATCGCTTGAAGACCGAGGGCATCGATATCGCCCGCCGTACTGTCGCCAAATACCGGGAGGCGATGCGTATTCCGTCGTCCGTTCAGCGCCGCCGCGACAAGAGAATGGTGGAACGTTTGGGCGGGATGGCGTGAAGCGCCTCATCTAACCGAATGAAGATGCTACGTTTTTTCATTACATTTTCATTACAAGCGTGATTTGACAGAGGGCAACGCGCGGCCTATCGCTTATGAATACGTCTGGGCAAAGTGGCGGTCACACTTTTCCCCAGCATGTCTCGGATAGGTGTATCGCGACCTCGGAGCAGGTCGCACTCGGTTACGAGACACACATTTCGGCAAGTGCAGAACAGGCATTTTTCATGACCATCCAGATCACCGGCAAGAACGTAGAAGTTGGCGATGCATTCCAGAATTACGCGAGCGACAAGATCCGCTCTGTCCTGCAAAAATACATGGCGCGCGAAGTCGATGGTCACATCCGGCTAGAACGCGAGCGCGAGCTTTTCAAGTCGACCTGCTCCGTACGCCTGACGAACGGCCTGCTACTCGAAGCCCATGGCGATGGCTCGGATGCCTACGGCAGCATCGATTCCGCCGCCCACAAGCTTGAAACCCGGGTGCGGCGCTACAAGGGGCGGATCAAGAGCCATTCTTCAGCGGCAGCAGCAGCGCGCCGTAAGGTCGACATCGAAGCGCGCGACTACGTCGTGAGCCTCAGCGATGACGATGAGCCTCCGCACGACGAGGCGAATCCCCTTATAATCGCTGAAGGACAACGGAATATCGGTCACATGACGGTCAGTGAGGCCGTTCTGCAGCTCGACTTATCGGAAGCGTCGTTCATGATTTTCAAGAATGCCGCTCATGGAGGGCTCAATGTGGTTTACCGGCGAAATGACGGGCACATCGGGTGGATCGACGCGGATTTACCGATTGCTGCAAAATCGAATGGTGCGGCAGCAGTAAAGCACGCGGACTGAGTTTAGTTGAACTCCGCTTTGCAGACAGGTAAACGCCGCCCGAAGCGGGACCGGCGGATCTTAATGACGGCCATATCGTCGTGGATGGGACTGGGATGAACATCGAAGACATGCTGGCTACCGACGCGATCATTCCGCGCCTAGAAGCGGCCGATAAGAAACAAGCGCTTCAAGCCCTCGCCACGAGGGCTGAAGCCGCGACCGGCGCAAGCGCTCCCGACATTTATGCGGCTCTCGTTCAGCGGGAGCGGCTCAGTTCGACGAGCCTCGGCCGGGGAATCGCCATCCCGCACGTGAAGCTCGCTGGCGTCAGCGCCATCACCTGCATTTTCGCGCGGCTCGAGCATCCGATTGCGTTCGAAAGCCACGACGGGGAGCCGGTCGATCTTTTGTTCTTCCTACTGGCGCCCGAGGGTGCAGGCGCCGACCACCTGAAGGCGCTTGCCCGCATTTCTCGCCTCGTTCGCGATCCGGCGACTCTCGACGGTCTCCGCGGTGCCAAGGATGCCGAAGCGCTTCGCGGCGTCCTGACCAAGCCGGTTACCTCGCACGCGGCTTGACCGATCGAGCGCAGGCCTCTCGCTCGGTCTTCGCTCAGTGCATGACGGCCAGGACGCCCAGGCCGATGCCGCCAACGAGAATGCGCCACCAGCCGAAGAACGACAATCCACGCTTCGTGATGAAGTCCAGCATGTAGCGGACGACGATGACGCCCGTGATAAAGGCCGCTATGAAGCCAAGCACGATGTGACTGACATCATCGGGCGTTAAAATCGACCAGTTCTTGTAGAGGTCGTAGGCGAACGCACCCGACATCGTCGGCATCGCGAGAAAGAACGAAAACTCGGCGGCCGTCCGCTTGTCGGCGCCAAGCAGCATCCCTCCGACAATCGTCGATCCCGAACGCGAGACACCGGGGATCATCGCGAGACACTGCACGAAGCCGACGATCAGCGCGGTCATCGGCGGAATGTCCATCACGTCGGTATAGCGCGGCTGGTAGCGGATCCTGTCAACGTACAGCAAAATGACGCCGCCGATGACGAGCGATACGCAGATGATCAACGGCGATTCAAACAGAACTTCTTTGATAATCTTGTGAGCGGCCATGCCGATGAAGACGGCGGGCAGAAACGCGAGCAGCACGGCAAACACAAAGCGCCGGGTCCGAGGATCGCTTGGAAAATCGACTGCGAGCTTCCAGAGTTTTGCGGAGTAGACGGTCAGAAGCGCCAGGATTGCGCCAAGCTGAATCAAGACTTCGAATGTTCGCCCCGCCGAAGAGACACCGAGGATTCTCTCTGTGAGAAGCAAATGCGCGGTCGATGAAACTGGGAGGTATTCCGTTAAGCCCTCAATAAGCCCGAGCAGTACGACTTGCCAGGTTTCCATTGTTCGGTCATCTCCTCGGACGAGCTAAACGCAGGCGAGCGTTAGCAGAAATTTCCGCAGACGCAAAAGCGGTCGATTGGCCGAGTTGCCATCGAATCGACGAGACACGGTGTATAGTACCCACTTCGCTTGCCCAGGAACGCTATGCCTCCGCGCCTCACGCAATATCGCCTTTGTCCTCGATCTCGGTCGATACGTCTCGCGCTCGCCGAGTACCGCATCGACTTCGAGCTTTCTGACGAAAAGCCCTGGGAGTGGCGGCAGAGTTTTCTTGCCAAAAATCCTGCTGGCGAGTTGCCTGTGCTCGAACTCGAAAGCGGCATGACGCTGTGTGGGGCTTATTCGATTTCGGAGTTCATCGCCGACGACATGGCGACTGCCGCCAGTGCGGTCGCTCCCTCTCCGCCTCCCCTCTTTCCAGGGAGCCGCGAAGACCGGGCGGAAGTGCGCCGGCTGATCGATTGGTATCATGGTAAATTCGATCGCGAGATTACGCGCGAGCTGCTGATCGAGAAGGTTTACAACTCCATGCGACCGACGGGGCCTATCGCGCCCGATCCGGGCGTACTCCGGGCAGTTCGCGCCAATCTCAAGTATCACCTCTCATACACGGGCTATCTCGCGGATTCGCGGCGCTGGTTGTCAGGGGATGAGCTGAGCTTTGCCGATTTCGCGGCGGCTGCGCATATTTCAACTTGCGATTATCTCGGCGAGATCTCATGGCGGGAATATCCGGCCGTAAAGACCTGGTATCAGCGGATGAAGTCGCGGCCGTCGTTTCGGGTTCTTCTCGGTGACCGCGTGCCTGGAACGGCTCCGCCACTTGCCTATTCGGATCTCGATTTCTAAATGGCTGTATGCGTGACGCTTCAGCCTCATCTTCCGACCTTACCCGCGTGCTCCGCGCCGAAGCGCAGAAGCTCGGCCTCGATGCCGTCGGCATCGTGCGGCTCGCGGAGGACGCAAAGCTCTCCGGCAGGCTTACGCACTTCCTAAACGAGAAGCGCCACGGCGACATGGATTGGATGGAAACCCATGCCGATCGACGCGGCGATCCCCTGCGCCTCTGGCCCGAGGCGCGGAGTGCGGTTGTGTTCGGGCAGTCTTACGCGCCGCCCACAAATCCACTGGACGCGCTCGAGCAGCGTTCGAACGCGGCCATTTCGGTTTACGCTAAAGGCCGCGACTATCACGACGTGCTGAAGAAACGCATCAAGACGCTGGCCCGCGCGTTCGCGGAGAAATCCGGAGCCGACATCAAAGTTTTCGTCGATACAGCGCCGCTGATGGAAAAACCGCTTGCGGCAAAGGCTGGACTCGGTTGGCAGGGCAAGAACACTATTCTCGTCTCACGCGAGCACGGCAACTGGCTCTTTCTCGGTGCTATGCTGACGACGGCGGAACTCGATCCCGACGAAAGCATGCCGGACCATTGCGGATCGTGCCGACGTTGCCTCGACATCTGTCCGACGAATGCTTTTCCAGCCCCCTATCAACTCGATGCGCGCCGCTGCATCGCCTATCTTACCATCGAGCACAAAGGGCATATTGCGCCGGAGTATCGCACGGCGATCGGAAATCGCGTCTTCGGTTGCGATGATTGCGCCGCAGTCTGCCCTTGGAACAAGTTCGCGGGCGTCGCGACGGAGATGAAATACGCAGCGCGCGCGGAGACCGACAATCCACCCCTCGCTGAATTGCTTGCTCTCGACGACACGGCATTTCGGCTGCGCTTTGCGGGCACGCCGATCAAACGAACAGGTCGCGACCGCATCGTGCGCAATGCTCTCATCGCCTCGGGCAACTCCGGCGATCGTTCTCTTTTGCAACAGGTCACGCCGTTGCTCGGAGATCAATCGCCGCTCGTGCGCGCCATGGCCGTCTGGGCGCTCCACCGCTTGGCTGACGAGGGCGAGCTTCGTATGCTCAGGCAGCAATTCGAAAGTCTGGAACAGGATCGCGACGTGGCGGCGGAATGGACCATGCCTATAGGAGATCAAGCGGCATGAGCCGTCTCTTTTGCTTTGGATTGGGCTATTGCGCGGCTGAACTCGGCCGAAGGCTTCTTGCAGAAGGCTGGACGATCTCCGGCACTACGGCGCACGCCAGCAAAATGGCAGCGATAGAAGCGCAAGGCTTTATTCCTTATCTTTTCGACGGCGCGTCATCGCCCGCCGATATTGCCGATGCGCTCAAATCAGCAACGCACATTCTGCTCTCGATCCCGCCGGATGCAGAGAGCGACCCGGCGCTCCGCTATTTCGGCGATGCGATTGCGGCGAACCCATCCCTCCGCTGGATCGGATATTTTTCGACGGTCGGCGTTTACGGCGACGCGCACGGAAACTGGGTCGACGAGTCAACCGAGCCAAAACCTGGAACAGAGCGCGGGCAGCGGCGCCTCAAGGCAGAGAGAGGCTGGGACGCACTCGCATCGAGAAGCGGAAAGTCGCTCGTGATTTACCGGCTACCGGGAATCTACGGTCCGGGCCGTAGCGCCATCGATCAATTGCGGGCAGGAACGGCGCGGCGCATCTTCAAGCCGGGCCAATTCACAAATCGCATTCATGTTGCCGACATCGCGACCGCCGTCGAAGCAAGCATGGCACTTGGCCCCGGCACGCATGTGTTCAACGTCACCGACGATTTGCCCGCGCCGCCTCAAGATGTGATTGAGTTCGGCGCTGAATTGCTTGGCCTGCCTTGTCCGCCCGCAACCGATCCCAGCGACGAAGCGCTGTCGCCCGCGGCGCGTAGCTTCTACATCGAAAACAAGAAGGTCTCGAACGCGCGGATGAAAGCAGAGCTTGGCGTCAAGCTTGGCTATCCCACGTATTTCGACGGCCTGAAGGCGATCGCATCAAGCACGAGCAGATAGTTTTTCTGCGAACGGACACAGGTTCTCCTGCATTTCGCCAGAATGGAGAATAATGGTCTTGCCGTATCCGCCGCGGAGTTCGCGACAAACGGAACGGCAAGATGCGTCTGAAGATCAAAGCTCTCCTTGTCGCGGCGGCGGCAATCGCCGCATCGGCGTTCGTTGCACACGCCGGTGCCGTCGATCCGGCGCAAGCGCTCGCGCAGAAATTTTCCGAGGCGAGCGACGAAAGACCAAAGACGGTCGCGCCGCAACGCACGTTCTCCACGCCCGGTCCAGACTACGAAGCGGATATGCTGGAGCGCGCACGCTCGGAAGAAAACGAACGCGCGGCGCTTGAGGCGCAGCAAATTCTTGCGACACCGGCGGTCGTCGCGGCACAGCCTGCGCCAGCTGCGGTGCCTCCGCCACCGCCGCAGGCTTCAGTAGCTGCACCGCCACCGCAGAAGGCTGCGACGGCAGTACCCCCGCCGCCAGTGCAGGCTGCAATGCCCCAACCACCAGTGCAGGCGGCAAGACCTCAGGCGCCAGCTGCAATATCTTCGACTCCGGCGCCAGTGCAGGCTCCGGTGGTTGTACCGAAAGTCGCCGCTTTGCCGCCGCCGAAACCGGCCGCGGCAGCTGCCAGCTCGGATATCCCACCGCGCCCCACCACGGCGACGGCAACCGTGCTGCTCGTGCTCGATCCCGATGGATCGCAGGTGGGGTTCAAGCCCGATCCGATCATCTGCATGGACAATCGTTGCTGGCTCTCGAACGGTATCAGCGCACCAGCTCTTGTCATGCCGCGCAACAAAGCCGTCGCGCTCCCCACCACTAAGGACGCGACTGCAGATTCCTGCAGCGGAAAGTCGGGCTGCGTTTATCGCGGCGTTGCGATCGATCCGACGATGCGGCTCGACGTCGTCGAGGTTGGCGAGGCCGGTGGCGCATCCGCCGGAGCCTATACAATAGCTGCGGACAAAAGCTGCCGAAAGGACGGTTCTTCGCTCGTCTGCGAGAATGGTCTGACGACGCAGAATTTCCGCATATGGATCGTACCCGAGGCGACCGCCGAACTCGCAGGCGCATCCGGTCTCGAGAATGCCGTCGCTGAGGGTCTGCCCGATCCCGACGTCCCATCGCCGTCGAACGACAAGTAGCGTTCTAAAGCAGTTTGCCGATCTCCGAAAAAAGGAGATCGAGGTCTTGAGGTCGAGAGAGTCGATGCTCGCCGTCGGGTATCTCGATCAATTTGACCTTGTCGCCCTTCAGAAACTTTACGAGTTCGTGCGTGTGCTCGGCTGGGACGTCCGCATCTTGGAGGCCTTGCAGAATCGTCACCGGACGGCCCGGATCAAACGGCTCGCGAGCGAGGAGATGTTTGCGGCCGTCCTCGATAAGATTGCGCGTTATGATGTAAGGAGCCGCGTAGGCAGAAGGCTGACGAAACAGCCCAGTTTCCATGATCTCGCGCCGGGTATCCTCGGGAAAGCGCTTCCACATCAATTCTTCTGTCATGTCCCATGCAGGCGCAATCAGCAGCAGCGCTTTGATTCGAGCGGCGGCGTCAGGCCGGTCGCGGAGAAATTTTCTCAGCAGCAGGAGCGAGATATTCCCGCCCATGCTCGATCCGATGACAATCTGCGGCCCCGTGGTGACATTTGTGAACACCGCCTCGGCTTCCTCAAGCCAACGTCCGAGGGTGCCGTTCTCCATGCTCCCCGAAGACTGGCCGTGACCCGAGTAATCGAAGCGCGTCGATGAACGGCCGTGGGCATCGGCCCAATCTGCCATCGCGGTGGCTTTGGTCGAAGCCATATCCGACATGAAACCCGGTAGCCAAAAAAGGCCGGGCTCTCCCGATGAATGGGAGATATACGCGATTTCCCGCGCATCCGATCCCGCTCCGACAGTAAGCATTTGCGGTCCAGAGCCTGTAATTTTATAGGAACGGTTCATTGTTGCCTTCGACGTCGCCAATTGATGAGCTGAGATGAACAAGTCGCTGACGGTGCTGCAAGTCATACCACGCATGCGAGCGGGCGGCGCGGAGCTGGGGTGCCTGCAAATCGCGGAAGCACTTGTGAAGAAGGGGCATCGTGCGCTTGTTGCTTCCGAAGGTGGGTTGCTCGTTGATCAGCTCGTTGCCGTCGGGGCCGAACATATCGCCATGCCGCTTTCAACGAAGAACCCTCTCGGCCTTGCTAAGAATGCATCTCAACTTGCCGCCATCATTCGCAAGGAAAATGTCTCTATCATTCACGCCCGCAGCAGGGCGCCGGCATGGAGCGCGCTTTATGCCGCGCAACGGACGCGGATTCCCTTCGTAACGACGTATCATTCTGAATATTCTGAAAAAGGTAGGATCAAGAATTTTTATAATAGCGTCATGGCGCGCAGCGATACCGTAATTGCGGTTTCGGATTACATGGCCCACCTGATTCGCACGCGCTATCAGACGCCGGAAGATCGGATTGCGGTCATTCATCGAGCTTTCGACGCCAGCATTTTCGATCGATCGAAGGTGACGCCCGATCGCTTGGACGCGGCTCGACGTCAGCTTGACGTTGACGGCACGAAGCCCGTTCTCATTCTCGCTGGTCGCATCACGCCGCGCAAAGCTCAAGACCATCTTGTTTCCGCGCTTGGCCTGCTCAAGAAACAAGGGGGGCCGGATCTTGTTTGCATCTTGGCAGGCGAGATCGAGAAACCCATATTCAAGTCGGAGCTCGAAACACTTGCAGAGCGACTTGGCGTGGCCCATCAGCTGCGCTTTCCGGGGCACGTCCGCGATATTGCAGCTACCTATGCCATCAGCGACATTGCATTGAACATTTCCGAGCAGGAAGGCTTGCCGCGCGTCGCCATCGAAGCTCAAGCGATGGGCGTGCCGCTTATCGTTTCGGACACGGGACCAGGCCGCGAAGTTGCGCTTACCGAGCCCGATGTTACGGCCGACAGAGCATCGGGGTTGCGCGTTCCTTACGGAAATCCCCAAGCGGTCGCAAAGGCGATCGATACGATGCTCAGCTGGCCGGTTGAGAAGCGGAGGAGCCAAGGTGAACGCGGAATAGAAAATGTCCACGGCCGCTTCACCCTGCAGCAGCTCACATCGAAGACGCTGGCGGTATACGACCGCTTGCTCTTAGGCAGGATGCCACGATAGATGAGCTTCGCCGGGACCAAAGAATAGGGTTCAAAAGAGAACGTATGCAGACTGTCATATGCATCAAATGGGGGACGAAGTATGGAGCTGAATTCCTCAATCGCCTGGCATCGATGGTCCGCCGGAATACGGCGCGCGAAACGCGAATCATCTGTTTTACCGATGACGCAACAGGCGCCGATCCTTCGATAACGATTGCTCCTTTGCCGCCGATCAACCTTCCGTCACGCGTTGCTTCAACGCCGTGGAGGAAACTGTCGCTTTGGCAATATCCACTGCTCGATCTCTCGGGCGATGTTCTTTTTTTCGATCTCGACGTGGTCATTACCGGATCGATTGACGACTTATTCGATTATATGCCCGGCAAATTCTGCGTGGCGCAGAACTGGACGCAACCGAATGAGCGAGTGGGCAATACGTCGATCTATCGTTTTCCCGTGGGGAAAATGTCTCATATCTACAATGTCTTTAACGCCGATCCTGAGAAGGTTCTCTCGCGCTATCGGATCGAGCAGCAGTACATCTCTGCAGTCTGTAGCGAGGGTGTCTTTTTTCCCGCGGAGTGGTGCCTGAGCTTCAAGCATTCGCTCGTGCCAGTTTGGCCATTGAATTTTTTCGTTGCGCCGGAGCTACCGCCTGGGGCGAAAGTCGTGGCTTTTCATGGCAAACCCGATCCGGACGAAGCGAGAGATGGGAAGTGGCCAGTCACGTCGGCGTGGAAACGGCTCTATAAGTACGTCCGGCCGACGCCTTGGATCGCCGAGCACTGGCGGTGACTTTGTGCAGTTTTAACGAAAGCCGGGCCGGCCCTGCGGCTTTGAGCCCAAAAAACTGTAAATTTCGGGCGCTACCAGCATTTCCGGCGCAAGCATCGCTTGACTTAATAGGCCGTTTTTCCACATCTTCGGCCTGGCTTTTGGGGGCGAGTTAGCTCCCCGGCCGCGATCGCAACCACAGAAGGAGCTTGTACCATCCGTAAACCTATGCGCCCCGAGCCTCAGAGCCGGGAAAACTCTGGCCCACGCATCAACGACCAAATCCGGGCCCGAGAAGTCCGTCTCATTGATGAGACTGGACAGAACGTCGGTGTAATTTCAAAATTTGATGCGCTTGCCCGTGCCGAGGACGCCGGATTGGATCTCGTCGAGATCTCGCCCGACGCTGAGCCTCCGGTCTGCAAGATTCTCGATTTCGGCAAATTCAAATTCCAGGAACAGAAGAAGGCCGCCGAGGCTCGCAAAAATCAGAAGATCGTCGAGCTCAAAGAGATCAAGATGCGGCCCGGCATCGACGATCACGACTACGACGTGAAGATGCGCGCCATTAAGCGGTTCTTCGAAGACGGCGACAAGGTCAAGATTACCCTTCGTTTCCGCGGGCGCGAAATGGCGCATTCCCAGCTTGGCATGGCGGTGCTGCAGCGCGTGAAGGCGGATACCGAGGCCATCTCGAAGGTCGAGAGCGAGCCGCGCTTCGAGGGTCGCCAGATGGTCATGGTGCTTGCACCGAAATGAACTGACTGCGGCGGGGTCATGTCCCCGCCTCAGTTCGTATTCCCTCGTCTACCGGGCATTTCCACACCTTGCAGATGCAGACTGAGGGATCTACCCTCCGCACGGCAGTTTGCGCCGGAGCTGGAGGCGCCGCATGGGCGACGAGGCATCATTCGATTTTTCAGTTCTTGAGCGCGTCGACGCTCCATTCCGTCATTTCGATGCGGGTCAAAAGATTTTTCTCGAAGAAGACGCCGGCGATGCAATGTACATGGTCCGCTCCGGCCGCGTGGATCTCATCACGTACGGCATCGTTCTTGAAAACGTACGGCCTGGCGGAATTTTCGGCGAAATGGCCCTGATCGACGATGGCCCGCGAAGTGCGGCCGCGATGGCCTCAGAGCCGACGGAAGTCGTTGCGATCGACAAGCCGACGTTTCTCGCAATCGTTCGCGATGACCCGCAGTTCGCGCTGAAGGTCATGGAGTTGCTCGCTGTTCGTTTGCGACGCATGAACAAGCAAGTTTAATGGAAGCGGTGAGCAATCGGCGGCGGCAGATTTGCGTCGCCGATTGCTTTACTTGCAGCGATTAGCAGCCGTGGCGAACCATGCAGCGGCGGAAACGCCAGCCGCCCCAGCCCCAACGGTTCGAGCAGATATTGCGCCAACGCCAGCAATACCGGCGAAAATCGACGGTGGTTGCGAGGGATTGATTGGTTTCCAATCCCTTCAATGGTGTGAGCGGTGCAGCTTGCGAGCTCGTAGCCATAGCGGACAGGCCGATGGCGACGACGGATGCGGCCAAAAGCGGTGCAAGACGCATGTTTGACTCCCTATTTTGTTTTCAACTGCAGAGCACGACGAGTGCCGTAGCAATTTCTGTTTTATCGGCTGAATAATAACTGAATGCGGAAATCCGGGAGTTATACAAATAATTCAAAACGCATTCGCTTTTGACGCGCCGCAATGATCTTCAATAGAGATCGACGAGTCCGGCGGCGGCAAGACAGATCGACGTGGTAATCATGACTATTCCCACCACGACGACGAGGGCCGGATAAAAGGCGGCGAACACGACGCCCGCGCGCCAACCTGCCGCCGAGCGAATGCTGATGACTGCCGTCGGCAGCGCCGCAACCATAAGAATGGCAACGACGAAAGGATCGAGCTTCATGGCAAGCTCCCAAACGCAATTGGACAGAGTGCAATTTTGCCATAGGCGTCTTTTCGCGCCAGTCCAACAAGGGCGAACTGGGCGCAATTAGAGGCAAGTACGGCTGCCGTTCAATGCCGTTTTGAATAAAACGAGCAGATGAGCAGACCGGCCTAAGTGGCTCTTGCCAAAGTGAGTGGGCTGAGGCGTTTAGCGGTCGCGGCCGCAAACTCTCATCACGTCGCGTAAGAAAGCAAAGCTCTCGATATGCATTCCAAGATCCTCGAAGCCCTGCTCTATACCGGCGTAAACTTGGCCTCGACGTTCGTCGATTACGCGATTTTTCTAACTCTTACGCACTTTTTCGGCATGCCGATCGTCCAGAGCGCCATCTCCTATAGCCTCACGACGTTCTTGAACTATGGGCTCACGCGGACCTTCGTATTTCGCCACGGTCTTTCGCCGAAATCCGAGCACCGGCGCTTTCTCGAATATGTCGCGACGAACATCGTCGGACTGCTCATTACGGCCGTGGTGATCTGGGTCACGGTGCATGAGATGAATCTCCTGCCTGTCGAAGGAAAGACGATCTCGGTGCTCATCTGCTTCGTGTCGCTCTATTACGTGCGCACGCGCATCGTCTTCGGCAAAGATACCGATGGGCAGGCCGTGGCCTGAGCGCGCCGAAACCAGCGCGTCAGAAATTGACGTGCTGGATGACGTAGCTCCCGGCAGCGGCGATCAGGCCCGCAAGCAGGACAAACGGCAGCACTGAAACCAGCACCATCAAGAGTTCGACAAACGCCCTGAAAATCTGCTCGGCGGCACGCCAGAGCGCAAAGAATCCCCGGTAGAGCACGTAGATGATCGCGATCACGACGATCGCCAGAACTACGATTTTCCATACCGGGAGCGCCTGCCAATCGGACTGGAAGATCGCGAACATCTGGCCGAAGGACCACTGCCAGACCAGCTCGACGAACTTGAAAATCGCATTTATGCCCTGTTGGAGCAAATTTATGATCTGGTCAATGATCTGCCGCATACCCCGTCTCCCCTCGACTTTGGACGCCCTACCAACGCATTAACCTTGTACTTGGTTCGGGGCTATCCATACGGATTTTCGCGATGGGGTGATGAAAGTCTGGCCCCTGGGTTGTCGTAATCCCAACAAATGCGGAAGATGTTGCGGATAGCGCAACATTTCCGTATAAACCGCGCAGAGCCGCCCGGCGAGGCATGCCGTGGCGGTTCTTATGCTTTTGAAAATCAAGCGGAAACCGCAAAAAGCATCCCTTCGCAGGAGGCCTGAATTGCGTCTGCTGGTTACACGTTTCGTGTAATCGGTGTGCATTTCCTGGCTACCGGGCCGCAAGGCCCGTGGGCGCGACCGCGCCCCGCCGCTAGCGGCGTCCCCCGCGGAGGGCCAGGATGTAAGCGCGTCAGCGCGAGCGTCCGGTGCGGCCCGTGAGCGAACAAGGACAAGCAAAATGCCTAAGATGAAGACCAAGAGCGGCGCGAAGAAGCGCTTCAAGATGACGGGCACGGGCAAGGTTGTCGCCGCCCAGGCAGGCAAACGCCACGGCATGATCAAGCGGACGGCGAAATTCATTCAGAAGGCGCGCGGCACGGGTGTGCTGAACGATTCTGACGCGAAGATCGTCAAGAAGTACATGCCCTACAGCCGCTGAGCTTTTGCCGTCGCGTGCGACTCCCTACGGGAGCTGGCCGAACGCGACCAACGAAGACTCATCACACCCCCAATTTTGAAGTTCGAGGAGCAATCCCATGGCCCGCGTCAAACGTGGCGTTACCGCCCACGCAAAGCACAAGAAAGTCATCAAGGCCGCGAAGGGCTTTTACGGCCGTCGCAAGAATACGATCCGCGTTGCCAAGCAGGCAGTGGAAAAGTCGCAGCAGTATGCCTACCGCGACCGTAAGCGCCGCAAGCGCAATTTCCGCGCGCTCTGGATTCAGCGCATCAACGCTGCCGTCCGCGAGCATGGCCTGACCTACGGCCGCTTTATCAACGGCCTGACGAACCTCGGCATCGAGGTTGATCGCAAGGTCCTCTCGGACATCGCGATCAACGATCCGGCAGGCTTCAAGGCGCTGGTCGACAAGGCCGCCGCTGCAGCAAGCTCGCCTGTCGCCAAGGCTGCCTAACCGGCGCGCTCCGTCGATCTCAATCATTGTCGCCCTCGGGCTTGTCCCGAGGGCTCAAATTGCTGCAAATCTCCGCGCGCGCCCGCGTGCTCGTCTCTCACCGCGACATCAGCGGGGCCTGCGCATGGATCCTCGGGACAAGCCCGAGGATGACATTCTGCAAGGGGCAACCCGTCTATGACTGAGACACGAACGGACCTGACAAAACTCGAAAGCGATCTTCTCGCTGAAATCTCAGGCGCGGGCGATCTCGCGGCGCTTGATGCGGTTCGCGTTTCGACGCTCGGCAAGAAGGGGCGCGTCTCTGAGCTGATGAGCAAGCTCGGCTCGCTTCCGCCCGAAGAGCGAAAGAGCTTCGGGCAGACGGTCAACATCCTGAAGACGAAAGTTGCAGAGGCGCTCGACGCCCGCAAATCCGATCTCGAAGCCGCGGCCCTCGACGAGCGCCTGAAAACAGAGCGCGCCGACGTCACGCTGCCGGTCCGCCTTGGCCCCGTTGCGGAAGGCCGCATTCATCCCGTTTCCCAGGTTCTGGACGAAGTGATCGAGATCTTCGCCGACATGGGCTTCTCGGTGGCCGAAGGTCCGGACATCGAGACGGATGAGATGAACTTCGACAAACTCAACATCCCGGCCGAGCATCCCGCGCGCCAGGATCACGACACGTTCTACTTCTCGCCGAAGGCCGATGGTTCGCGTCTGCTTTTGCGCACGCACACCAGCCCCGTGCAGATCCGCACGATGGTGTCGCAAAAGCCGCCGATCCGCATCATCGCGCCGGGCCGCGTCTATCGCATGGACAGCGACCAGACACACACGCCGATGTTCCATCAGGTCGAAGGTCTCGTCATCGACGAGACGACCCACATGGGGCACTTGAAGTGGGTGTTGCAGGAATTCTGCAAGGCGTTCTTCGAAGTCGATGAAGTGAAGATGCGTTTCCGCGCGTCGCACTTTCCTTTCACTGAGCCGTCGATGGAAGTCGACATCGGCGCCGAGGCGATCGGCAAGCCGGGGCAGTGGCTGGAGATTCTCGGCTGCGGCATGGTGCACCCGAACGTGCTGCGCAATTGCGGCCTCGATCCGGAAAAATATCAGGGCTTCGCATTCGGCGTCGGCCTCGACCGGCTGACGATGCTGAAGTACGGCATCCCCGATCTACGCTCGTTCTTCTCGGGCGACCTCAAGTGGCTCAGCCACTACGGCTTCTCGATGCTCGATGTTCCGACGCTCGGCGGCGGGCTGTCGTCGTGATGAAGACGTCGAACTGCATCGTCATTCTCGGCCACGCGCGCATGCAATGCGTGTCAAAGGCCGGGATTTCAGCGCAAAGCGCGCCGAAGGCGCATAATTGCGTCTACGACAAGTCTTATGCTGGATCCCCGAACGTCCTCGGCGGGACTCAGTCGTTCGAGGATGACGACATATGAAATTCACGCTCTCCTGGCTCAAAGATCACCTCGACACAGACAAGTCCGTCGATGAGCTTGCAACGACATTGTCGGCTATCGGCCTCGAGGTCGAAGGCGTCGAAGATCCGGCGAAGATGCTTGGCGCATTCAAGATCGCGCGCATTGTCGAAGCAAAGAAGCATCCGAATGCCGACAAGCTGCAGGTCGTGCAGGTCGAGATCGCCAAGGGTCAGCCGTTGATGGAAGTCGTCTGCGGCGCCCCGAACGCGCGCGCAGGACTGGTCTCTGTCTTTGCTCCGCTCGGTACATATATTCCGGGCTCCAAGATCACGCTCGAGAAGAAGCCCGTTCGCGGTGTCGTCTCGAACGGCATGATGTGCTCGGCCGCCGAACTCGAGCTTTCGGAAGAGAGCGACGGCATTCTCGATCTGCCGGCCGAGTGGGCCGACAAGGTGGGTGAGGCCTATATCGACGCCGCGGGTCTCAACGATCCGATCATCGAAGTGAAGCTCACGCCAAACCGGCCGGATTGCACCGGCGTTCGCGGCATCGCGCGCGATCTTGCCGCTGCGGGCATGGGCACGCTAAAGCCGGAGCCGAAGCTTGGCGCCGTCGAAGGCAAGAGCGAGTGTCCTATCGATATCAAGCTCGAGTTCTCGAAAGAAACGGCAAACGCTTGCCCTATCTTCGCGGGCCGCCTCGTCAAAGGCGTGAAGAATGGGCCTTCGCCCGCATGGGTTCAAAATCGGTTGAAGGCCGCTGGACTTCGTCCGATCAATGCTCTTGTCGACGTCACGAATTACATCTCGCTCGATCGCGGCCGTCCGCTGCACGTCTATGATGCCGATAAGCTCAGGGGCGCGATCCGCGCGCGTCTTGGCAAGGCTGGCGAAAACTTCGTCGCGCTCGACGGCAAGGAATATGCGGTCGACGACACGATGTGCGTCATCGCCGACGACAACGGTCTGCTCGGACTTGCGGGCATCATGGGCGGCGAAGCGTCAGGCTCGACCGAAGCAACGACGAACGTTTTCATCGAAAGCGCTTACTTCGATCCTCTTCGCACGGCTGCGACCGGCCGCAAGGTTGGGCTGCAGACAGACGCGCGCTATCGTTTCGAGCGCGGCGTCGATCCGGCGTCCGAACGTCCCGGTCTCGACCTCGCGACCGACATGATTTTGCAGTTCTGCGGCGGCGAACCGACAAAGGCGAAGGTTGCAGGCAAGGAGCCGATTGAAGAGCGCGTCATTCCGTTCAGCTATGCGCGAGTCGAGAAGCTTTCCGGCGTGAAGCTCACCGACGATGAAATCGCAAAGACGCTGAAAGCCCTCGGGTTCACGGTCGCCGGCAAGCCGGACGCGGCGAAGGTTACGGTTCCGACGTGGCGGCCGGACGTACATGGTTCGGCCGATCTGGTCGAGGAAGTCGTGCGCATCGCAGGGCTCGACCGCATTCCTGCGACGCCGCTGCCGCGCACCGGCGGCATCACGCGCGCCGTACTGACGGACAAGCAAAAGCGCGCGCGCCGCGCCCGTCGTCTTCTTGCCACGCGCGGCTTCGTCGAGGCCGTGACGTGGAGCTTCATTCCGAAAGAGGAAGCGACGCACTTCGGTGGCGGCGCGCCTGAGCTCGATCTCGGCAATCCGATCTCGGTTGAAATGTCATCGATGCGCCCGAGCCTGTTGCCCGGCCTTCTGACCGCCGTGACGCGCAATCGCAACCGAGGGGCGTCGGATGTCGCGCTGTTCGAACTGGGCCAAGCCTATCGGGGCGAAAAACCCGAAGATCAGTACTTGAGCGCAGCTGGCGTGCGTGCCGGAACGTCGCATCTTTCCGGCGCAGGGCGCCACTGGGATGGCAATGCGAAGCCCGTCGACGCTTTCGACGTCAAAGCCGACGTCTTCGCTGCGCTCTTTTCCCTCGGTGTCGATCCGACTAAGGCACAGATCACTCGCGACGCACCACACTGGTATCACCCCGGTCGTTCCGGTGCGTTGAAGCTTGGACCCAAGACCGTGCTCGCTTATTTCGGTGAAATCCATCCTGCGACGCTGAAGGCACTCGATGTCGAAGCACCCGTTTCAGCATTCGAGATCTTCCTGGATGCTCTGCCGCCTGAGAAAAAGAAATCGCGCGCCAAGCCGGCGCTTGCCGTTTCCGATCTTCTGCCTGTCACGCGCGACCTCGCGTTCATCGTCCCGAAAGACGTGCCTGCAGGCGATGTCGTGAAAGCAGCTGCAAATTCCGACAAGGTGCTGATCCGGGCCGTGAATGTCTTCGACGTGTTCGAGGGCGGCAGTCTTGCGGCGGAGGGCAAAAAATCCATCGCTATCGAGGTGACACTCCAACCTGCGACGGAAACTCTCACCGATCAGGCTATTGAAACGATCACGCAAAAAATAATTACGGATGTTAGAAAGGCGACCGGCGGAGACTTACGCTCCTAGGGCCGCCGTCATGACACTGCGCATGAGGCCAAGATGAACTCGCTCCCCCCCGCGACTGCAACTCAAGCCGAAAGCACGACGGACAAGACCCCTTATCGCATCGTGATCGTCGGAGGCGGCGCCGGTGGTCTTGAACTCGCGACCCAACTCGGCAACAAGCTCGGACGTTCCGGCAAAGCCGAAATTACCCTCGTCGATCGCGCCCGCACCCATATCTGGAAGCCCCTGCTGCACGAAATCGCGGCGGGCAGCATGGATACCGGCCGTCACGAGTTGGCGTATCAAGCGCAGGGACATTGGCACGGATTCCGCTATCGCTACGGCGAGATGATCGGTCTCGATCGCGCGGGAAAGCGCGTGCACCTTGCCGCGACGTATGACGAAGACGGCCGCGAGATCACACCGGATCGCTGGTTTCCCTACGACACCCTGGTGATTGCGATCGGAAGCATCTCGAATGACTTCCGCACGCCGGGCGTCAAAGAAAACGCGATCATGCTCGATACGCCCGAGCAGGCGGAACGCTTCAACAGGCGTCTCCTCAATGCGTGCGTGCGCGCTTACGCACAGCCTGGTCCCGTCAGGGACGGACAGCTGCACGTCGCAATCATCGGCGCGGGCGCCACCGGCACGGAGCTTTCGGCCGAGCTCCATCACGCGGCTCGGGGTCTTGTGGAATTCGGTCTCGACAAGATCGACCCGGAGAACGATTTCAAGATCACGCTGATCGAGGCCGCACCGCGGATTCTCCCAGCGCTGCCGGAACGTCTTTCGACGGCGACGACGAACATCCTGAAAAACATCGGCGTCGAGGTTCGGACCGGGAGTCCCGTCACCAAGGTGACGCCGGAGGGCGTGACGCTTGCGAATGGCGATTTTATTCCATCGGAACTCGTGGTCTGGGCCGCCGGCGTAAAAGGTCCGGATGTGGTGTCAAAACTCGACGGCCTCGAAGTCAGCCGCATGAACACGTTGGTTGTGAAGCCGTCGCTGCAAACGACGGTCGACGACCACGTCTTCGTGATCGGCGACGCTGCCTACCTCGTACCCGAAGGTCAGACGACGCCCATTCCGCCGCGCGCGCAAGCTGCGCACCAGGAGGCGAGCCATCTCGCTACCCAGATCCAGCGTCAGATGAGCGGCGAGACGAACCTTGCGCCGTTCAAGTACACGGATTTCGGTTCGCTTGTTTCGCTAGGCAAATACTCGACGGTCGGCAACCTCATGGGCTTCATCGAGGGCAAGTCGATCCGCATCGAGGGTTGGTATGCGAAGATCATGTACCGCTCGCTCTACAAGATGCACGAGATCGCCTTGCACGGGTACATCAAGGTCATGCTCGATACGCTGTCGCGCCTGCTGACGCGCCGCACCGAACCGCAGGTCAAGCTGCACTAGTTTAGTTGGCGCGTGCGACTCCCCTTCGGGGAGCCGGCCGCACGTGCGGGCGCTGGTAGGAGCGAGCGACTTCACCCCGTGAAGCCGCTCGCGCAAAGTTGCGTTTAGCTACGTTCCTTGAGAGCGCTGAGAAGCTCTGCGGTCGGATAGCTGTCGGCAGGCAGGCCGAACTTGACCTGGACGTCCTTCACCGCTTTTCGCGTTCCGGCACCGAGCTTGCCGTCGACCTCGCCGACATCATATCCGCGCCTTTTCAAGAGGCTCTGAAGCTCCTTGATCTGCTCGTAGCTCAACGACGGAACGTCGCCGTCGGCTCGCGTCAGGTTCGGGGCGCCCGCCATGCGCGCGGCCAAATGCGCAGCGGTCAGCGCATATGTCAGAGACTGGTTCCAGTGCGTGTAGACGTCAAAATTCGGGTAGGCGAGAAATGCCGGGCCGTTGCGCCCCATCGGCAGAATGAGGGAGGCCTGAAGATCGTCGGACGGCAAATCTTTGCCGACGCCTTTCACGCCCCATGCGACCCACTGCGAGCGCGGCAGCTTAATTGCGAGGTCGGCCTTTTCCCATGGAAGCGATTTCGTGACGCGGACCTGCTCGATCCACGGCTCGCCGCGCTTCCAGCCCATCGAAGACAGAAACTTCGCGGTCGAACCGATGACATCGGCGTTCGAGCGAATGAGATCGACGCGGCCGTCGCCGTCGTAATCGACTCCGTAATTCAGATAATGCTGCGGCAGGAACTGCGTCTGCCCAAGCTCACCCGCCCATGAGCCGATCATCTGATCAGGCGTGAGATCGCCCCGCTCGACGATTTTCATTGCGGCCTTGAGCTCGCCCCTGAAGAAGTCTCCGCGGCGGCAATCCCAGGCCAGCGTCATGAGCGAGCGCAGAATAGACAGCTTACCCATGCCGCCGCCGAAGTCGCTTTCAAGCGCCCAGAAGCCGGTGATGACTGGGCCCGGTACGCCATATTCCTGCTCGGCGCGGTCGAAAATCGACTTGTAGCGCGTTAGATACGTCCGCCCCATCTGCTCGCGGTTCTTGGTCGCGAGCTTGAAGTAGAAGTCGATGAAGGTTTGCGAGAAGAAACCCTGTTTCCGGTCGCGAGAGATGGTGCCCTGGTCAGGCGTCAGGCCGCCGATCGTTTCCTCGATCGTCTCAGGGCGAATGCCTTCGGCGACAGCCTCGCGTTTGAAATCCGCAAGCCACTGATTGAACGGCACGGTATTCTGGCAGTTGCGCTTATTTGCAGGCGGTGGTGGCGTATCTTCGGCGTGAGCGCGCGGGGAGATTCCCGCAAACATGAATAGTGCCATCGCTGAAACGATAAAACCTGCGCGCATGGGGGATGCCTTCGGCCGTTGACGTGCGTCGGCACTTTGCCGACAGCCAGGACAGCGTCAAGAGACTATGGCCTGAATGAGGCCTTTCGCGCAGTTGGCCCTAGGCGTTGCCTATGAGAATGCCCACGGCAAAGACGATCAGACCGCCGACAACCACCTCCAGAGCGGCGCGCCAGAATTTCGTGTCCATGAACTTCGACCGAATGCCGGCGATAATCCAAAGCTCGGCGAAAACGACGACGATCGCGACCGTGGTCGCCGTTCTGAAATCGGGAATGAGATAGGGCAGCGTGTGGCCGAGACCGCCGATTGCCGTCATTACGCCCGTCACCGAGCCGCGAAGCCACGGACTGCCGCGGCCGGAGATCTGTCCGTCGTCGGAAAGAGCTTCCGCGAAGGCCATCGAGATTCCTGCGCCGACCGACGCGGCGATGCCGACGAGAAACGTCTGCCATGTGTTGTGGGTCGCGAACGCCGCCGCGAAAATCGGAGCGAGCGTCGAGATGGAGCCGTCGATAAGTCCGGTCAATCCAGGTTGCACGTACTGCAGGATGAATGAGCGGCGCGACGTCTGAGCCTCGTTCACGCGAGCTTCGTTCGTCAATTCGATATCGGCGATATGCTGCGCGACGCCGATGTGCTGGCTTTCTGCAACGATGAGATCGCCGATGAGCTTGCGGATCTCGGCGTCGGATGCGCGCTTCAAAGCCGCCTCGTAGAATTTGCGCGTTTCTTCCTCGATCTCCTCGGCTTGGCGGCGCACCTTCTCGATGCCGAGCGGGCGGATCATCCAGATCGGATCGTGGCGGACCAGGCCCGAAACGTCGTGACGGCGAATGAGCGGAATGTGCTCGCCGAACTTGCGCTGAAAGAGTTCGATCAGGCTGCGGCGATGTTCGTTCTCTTCGTTGCCGAGCTCGCTGAAGATCTTGGCCGATGCCGGATAGTCGGCGCTGAGACCCGCGGCATAATCGGCATAGATGCGGCTGTGCTCTTCCTCGAGAGAGATCGCGAGCGCGAGCACTTCACGCTGATCCAGATCGTCAAACCGTCGCATGTGGTCCGAAACCAATATTAGAATTATTCTAATTCTATGTCATCGGACGCACGCCTGCGCAAGCCCCTGGATGTCGCGGTGGAAGCGCGAGCTGGGCCGCACAAAGCAATGGCGCCGATCCAGAGGACCGGCGCCTATAATTCTTCGACAATAAGGACTGGATCAGCGGGAATTCGACTTACCACCGGGCTTCGTCGCGCCCTGTTGAGCGTCCATCCATGTGGACATGGCTTGCTGCCAGTTCTTCTGCCACATTTCGGCGGCCTTCATCCAAAACTCCATTGGATTGGTCGCACCTCCGAAATCCGGCATTCCGGGAAATCCTGCGCTCATACTCGGAAACGACGGCGCGCCGGCACCGAACCCCGGTACATTCGGAAAAGCCGGAAAACTCGGGAACTGGCCAGAGTTCCCGAACGATTTCACCTGCTTTTCCCAGACGTCCATCACTTGGTCGACAGCCTGAAGCTGCATTTTCGACGCGCCCTGCATCTGCTTCCGGCTGAGTTCTACGAAATCCGTGGGCCAACCCAGGGATTTCGCGGCTTCGGCCATCTTGTCGAACACGGCGTTGCTGTTCTTTTCGCCAAGTTCTGCGAGTTCGGCCCGCCAATTCGACATGGCGTCGAATGCCTGGATGACCGCCTTCTTACTGTCCTCACCAAGCTTTGTGAAAGCTGGGTTGGCTTCAAACGGGGAATTCGCCATATCGCTTCTCCAGGATTCTGATCGGCATCGACGGGCTAGCGATGAATTTTCGCACACCGGCCACCCTGTTGCCAGACTTCTTATAGTCCAAGCGACGATCAAAACGGCTCGCAACTCGCGTTAAGACCTTAACGCCCCTTTTGCCAGTCAGTTCCGGGTGCTATGAGCCCCGCCCATGACAGCCATTTCACACATTCGCAATTTTTCGATCATCGCCCACATCGATCACGGCAAATCGACGTTATCGGACAGGCTCATCCAGCTCTGCGGCAACGTCTCGAACCGCGAAATGAAGGAGCAGATCCTCGACTCGATGGATATCGAGCGCGAGCGCGGCATCACGATCAAAGCGCAGACCGTCCGGCTCGACTACAAGGCGAAAAACGGCGAGCTCTATCAGCTCAATCTGATGGATACGCCTGGCCATGTCGATTTCGCGTATGAAGTCTCGCGGTCACTTGCGGCTTGCGAAGGTGCGATCCTGGTCGTCGACGCGAGCCAGGGGGTCGAGGCGCAGACGCTGGCGAACGTCTATCAGGCGCTCGACAATAACCTCGAGATCCTCCCTGTTCTGAACAAAATCGATCTGCCCGCGGCCGACGAAGATCGCGTGAAAAAGCAGATCGAGGACGTCATCGGTATCGACGCGTCCGACGCCATCGGCGTCTCGGCCAAGACAGGGCTTAACGTCGAAGCTGTCTTAGAGGCCATCGTCGAGCGCCTGCCACCGCCGAAAGGCGACGCGAAGAAGCCTTTGAAGGCGATGCTCGTCGACAGCTGGTACGACGCCTACCTCGGCGTCGTCGTGCTCGCCCGCGTCATCGACGGCACAATGAAGAAGGGCCAGCGTGTCAAGCTGCTCTCTACGGGCGCAACGTATCAGCTCGAACGCGTCGGCATATTCCGTCCGAAGCAGGAGATGCTGGAACAGCTCGGCCCCGGCGAGATCGGCTTCTTCACAGCCGCGATCAAGGAAGTTGCCGATACGCGCGTCGGCGATACGATCACGGACGAGAAAAATCCGACAGCCGAACCGCTGCCGGGCTTCAAGCCAGCGCAACCCGTCGTCTTCTGCGGCCTCTTCCCGGTCGATGCCGCCGACTTCGAAGATCTGCGCGAAGCTATGGCAAAGCTACGCCTCAACGACGCGAGCTTTTCATTTGAGGCGGAAAGCTCCGCAGCGCTCGGCTTCGGCTTCCGCTGCGGCTTCCTTGGGCTTCTCCATCTCGAAATCATCACCGAGCGTCTGGAGCGAGAGTTCAACCTCGATCTCATCACCACCGCGCCGAGCGTCATCTATCATCTGCACATGAACGATGGCTCGATGATCGAGATGCACAATCCGGCCGACATGCCGGAAGTCGTGAAGATCGATCATATCGAAGAGCCGTGGATCGAGGCGACCATTCTCGTGCCCGACGATTATCTTGGCGCAGTTTTGAAGCTTTGCCAGGACCGTCGAGGACGTCAGAAGCAGCTCACCTACGCCGGCTCACGCGCCATGGTCATCTACGAGCTGCCGCTGAACGAAGTCGTGTTCGATTTCTACGACCGCTTGAAGAGCGTTTCGCGCGGCTATGCATCGTTCGACTATCATATCCAGGATTACGAGGAAGGCGACCTCGTAAAGCTTTCGATCCTCGTCAACAGCGAGCCGGTGGATGCGCTTTCGATCGTCGTACACCGGTCGCGTGCCGAGAGCCGCGGGCGCTCGATGTGCGAAAAGCTCAAAGAGCTCATTCCGGCGCATCTGTTCCAGATCCCGATCCAGGCGGCCATCGGCGCCAAGGTCATTGCGCGCGAGACGATCAAGGCGCTGAGGAAAGACGTGCTGTCGAAGTGCTACGGCGGCGACATCACGCGTAAGCGGAAGCTGCTCGACAAGCAGAAGGCCGGCAAGAAGAAGATGCGCGAATTCGGCAAGGTCGAAATTCCGCAGGAAGCGTTCATCAACGCTCTCAAGATGGACGACAATTGACGCTTACGGAAATCCGCCCAGGCTCTTCATCATTTCATCGGCGGAAGTTCGGCGTTTAGCGGGCTTCGTCTGTGATGTTTTAGCGATGGCCGGCTTCACTGCAGGGGTCGGCTTCGGCACCGCGAGGCCGGTTGCGGGATCGATCACGACGGGCTGCGCGGCTGCATTCTGGTCGCCGTTCGGCGCGGCATACGCCGGGTTCGTCGAATTCTGCGGCAATGGCTCGATCGTCGATCGATTGGAGGACTGAGCGTCCGGCTGCGGCGGAGGCGGTTCGGTTCCAAAGTAGTCGTCCGGATTGCTTCCTCTCGGGGCCGGCGCTGGATTTGCCGTTCCTGCCGATTCAGGGATGACGGGCGGCAATTGCTCCTGCGCCTTTTGCTGAGCCTGCGCCGCTGCGCGAGCCGCCGCCTCCTTCTTCCGGCGCTCACGTTCGAGACGCGCGCGCTCCTCGTCTGCGTGGCGGGCCTGCTCGAGTTCCTCGACGTTGCGCTCCATCTGCCGCACGACAAGCTCGCGCTGCAAATCGCTGGCGTCGGCGGTGATTTCGACTGCCGCAAGACGATCAAGCTGTCCCTGGTAGAGAACGAGGGCTGCTGGCAGCGGCCCTTTCGACGTGGACGAACGGGAATTTGCGCCGGTTCCCTGAGACGACGGCGGTTGGATATTGTCCGTCAACTGGAAGGCCGCATTCATGGCCAGGGTCGTCAGGTCGGCGGTTGCGTTGCCTTCGACCGTGCCGTCCGCTGCTTTGATGTTTATGCCTCCGAGTTTCAGAGCGCCGTCTGCTACGGAAATTGAAAAGTCTCGCGTTCCAAGCGGCATGGTCGAGGCTCCGGCCGCCGCAACGAGCGCGTCTGCGATTGCGCGCGCATCGTTCTGCAGTCTACCGGCAAGCACATCGTTGACGACTGCCGAGGCCGTCGAAGGTGCGGGACCGGACATCGCGGCATCCGTCAGCCTCGCCGATCCCGATCCCGTCATGACGGCGACGAGGCCAGCCGGGCTTTGGGCGCGCCCTTCGGTGTGAAGCGTGAAGGTTCCCGCTCCTTTGCCGTTTCGGCTCAATGCGGCGAAGTGCGCTTGGTCGAGCTTCAGATCCGATACGAGCGCGACGCCATTCGAAACTTTTTCAAGGCTCGCATGGCCGGTAAACTGACCGCCAGCCGCTACGGCTTTGATGTCGCCAAGCGTGAGCTTACTCGGCGCGAGCGTGACGACCATGCTACCGTCGCCTGTCGCGAGATTGCCGCTCACCTCAAGCGACTTGAACGTAACCTTCACGGTAGCGCTCGTGTTTCCGAACGCGGCGAAATCGAAAAGCCCTTCCGACCAGAGTGGGGACGAAGTGGTGGCGGCGTTGGCGCCAGCGTTGCCTTGAGTGGATGGCGGCGGGGCAGCCGCCGCGCTGGTCACGACTGACAACAGGCCGGGCAGTGTCACGCGATCCGAGGAAATTGTGCCGTCGATCCGCGTCGTGCTCGCATCGGCCTTTGCGGTAAGGCGTCCCGATAGCCGCGCTTTTCCGAGTGCGAAGTCTTCGCCTGCGATCGTCCAAACTCCTTTGGCACGGCGAATTTCCAGCCGGCCGTTCGCCGGCGTTCCATCTGCCCCGCCCGGCAACGCGAGCCCGGCGACGGCGAATGCCTCGTCGCCTTGGCCGCCTTTGATCGCGACGGCGCCGTCGAGGGCCAGATCGGAATTTTCCGGCCATTGCGCGCGGCCGTCGAAGCGCATGCCGAAATTCGCCGACGCGATTTCGATCGTGGCCATCGCGTTTGAGGCGACCGTACCGGCGGTTATGACCGACAGGCGCGTTGCCTCCGCAGTCGGCCCCGAGCTACCGCCATCGCGGCCAACGGCTGCGAGCAGCGCAGGCAGCGACGGACTATCGAGCGTCGCCTGCAGCTGGCTTGGCCGGAGCCGCCAGCCGTCCAGGCCGCCGTCCAAATCGGCGTGGCCGGTGAGGCGGGAGGCGTCGAGCACGCCATCGAATGTCACGTCCGTGCTGTGCGGCGACCTTTGGCCAAGCCGCACCAGACCGGCGATCTTGCCTTCCTTCACGCCCTGAATGCGATCATCGCCAACGATCTCGGCAAGGCCGGTCTTGCGCAGGAGGTCGCGCATCGCATCGGGCGCCGGAGCGACGAAATCGTAGGCGACAGTGCCGACCGGGCCGGTGTCTCTCGTTTCGATGCGGCCCTCGAGGCCAATCTGCAGTCCGCTCGCGGTCGTGAGCTTTGCGACCGGGAAACTCACCGATTTGCCTTCCGTTGCGAACGACACATCGACATCGCGATAGGCATCGTCGCCATCATTCAAACGGCCGGCGATAAGGCGAACCCGGATATCGCCGGGGAGCTCGGCTTTCGGATCGGAGTCCGCTTTCTCGGAGGCAAGACCAAGCGATTTGCGGAACTCCGACCGCAGGGCGCCTGCGATCTTCGGGAAGACCTCGCGCGTGTCTAGATCGGCGGCCTGCAGCGTCAAATCTATCCGCTCGCGGTCGCCGTGCGTGATTTTCACTTCTCCGGCAAGCGGCCGCCCGGAGATATCGCCGGACGCCTCGGTGAGGAAAAATCTCGTATCGTCGATTTCGAGCTTGCCCGCTGCCGAGTAAGGACCATCGGCACTGATATCGAGCGGGATGCCTGACTTGTCGGCCCATGCCTTCAGACGACTGAAGCTGCTGCCGCCAATAAATCCGTTACCTTCAAAGCTGAACTTGCCCGCCTTGCTCTTGAGATCGCCAGCGAGGTCCAGACGGGAGCCGCCCGGCAGGCTCACCTTGAAAGTCTTGAGATGCGTGACACTCCCCTGCCGGTTGGCATCGATCAATAGGCCACCGGCGTTCTCGCCGCCAATCTTCACCTGCTCCAGATTGATTTTGGCCGATGCTGCCGTGTCGCCCGCAACCGATTGCATGAGGCCGAGGGCCAGCATCTTCAACTTCGTGAAACCCGCGCCGCCCTTCGCGGCCCCAGCGAGCCAGTCGACATCGAGCCACTTCGAATTCAGCGAGACGTCGAGCCGGGGCGACGACGACCACGAAGCAATCGCCGACCCCGAGATTGTCTGCGGCTCGGCGGCGTTATCGAGCGTCAATGACAGGTCTTCGAATTTCGCGCCTTGCGCGTCCGCGGTGACGTCGGCCTTGAGATCGAGAAGAGGCGGTGGCGCGCTGCCCGCGGCCTGAACCGTTGGACCGCCCGGCACCAGCAGCTTGCCGGTCCAGCGGCCTTTGATCGTGGCCTTTTCAGAGATATCGGAGACGCGGCCGTCGAGGGTGAAGATGTTCGGCGAGCGGTCGGCCCGGGCGGACAGCTTCAGCGCGAATGCGCCATCGGCCGCCGGGACATCGGTCGCGAATTTGACGTCGTGGTCCGCGCCGCCCCAAGAGGCGGCCCCCTTGTATCGAAAAGGTCCCTTCAGGCCGTCAGCCGAAAACTGACCATTGATGCCGTCGACCGTCCCAATCGGTTCCGACGTTGCGTTGTAGATCGATACCGCGCCATCGGTGATCTGGACCGAGCGGAGCGCGACATCGCGGGGAACGAACGGCAGGTCGCCCGGCCGCAATTCAAGGGTGGTCCAATTGCCAACGCCCTTGTCGTCGACAGCGAGACTGAGGACGGGCTTTTCAAGTTCAATCTGGCTCGCTTCAAGAACACCGCGCAGAAGCGCAGCGACTGACAGCCACATCGTGAAACTGTCGGCCCGGACGAAGGGCTCGCCCGTCTGGCCGGTGACGCTCGCTATGCGGATTTTTTCGAAGCGAACGTAAGGTACGGGAAGAATTTTCAAATTGACGTTGCCGCCGACGCGCACGTCGCGGCCGAGCACCTTCGAGGCTTCTTCCTCGAAGACACCGCGATAGCTGTTCCAGTCGACGAAAGCGGGAACGGCAAAAAGCGCCGCGAAAATAGCGACGAGGAGCCCGCCAAGAAATAAAAGCCCGTTGTTCATGAACTTCTCTTGCAGCCGTGCTCGACACGCAAAGCACACCGGCGGACGCGATCGGAGCGACGCCCATGCCGCACACACCTGTATGGCACGATGCCGCGACACTCTGAACCCGAAATTTGGCTCATTTCCAGGCGTTTGAAGATTTCATGGCTGGATTTCAATAAGCTGTTGCTTCGGGACGCGTCGTCGCGCCGCCCCGGTTGTACGATCAGCTTCTGTGGTTTACCTGAGTTCCATGACCTCGACTCAGAAGCCGGACGCAGCCGGCGGCGGAAATCCGCCGTACGACGATGACGAGCCGCCGTTCGATCTCCCCGACGCCCCGGCGGACAAGCCGCGCGACACCGCAAGAAGCGGACTGTCGATTTCCGCGCGCGCCGTCGCCGCTTCCCATGGTCAGCCGACGTACCTCGACGGTCTCAATCCCGAACAGCGCGATGCCGTCGAAACGACTGAGGGCCCGCTGCTGGTTCTTGCGGGAGCAGGCACCGGTAAAACGCGAGTTCTGACGACGCGCATCGCTCATATTCTGGCGACCGGACGCGCTTATCCTTCGCAGATCCTCGCCGTGACCTTCACCAACAAGGCGGCGCGGGAAATGCGCGAGCGGATCGGATCGCTGATCGGCGGCACGCTCGAAGGCATGCAGTGGCTCGGTACGTTCCATTCGATCGGCGTCAAAATCCTTCGCCGTCATGTCGAGCTTGTCGGATTGAAGCCGGGCTTCACCATTCTCGACGACGACGATCAGGTTCGCCTGTTGAAGCAGGTCATCGAAGCGGCCGGCATCGACAAGGATCGCTGGCCCGCGCGGCAGCTCGCGAACCTTATCGACGGCTGGAAAAATCGTGGCCTGACGCCGGACAAAGTTCCCGAGGGCGAAGCGTTCAATTTTGCATCGGGAAAAGGCCGCCAGCTTTACGCCGCCTATCAGGCGCGGCTCAAAGATCTCAACGCGTGCGACTTTGGCGACCTACTGCTCGAATGCATCCGGCTGTTCCGCGAGCATCCGGACGTCCTCGCCGATTATCACCGCCGCTTCCGCTATATTCTGGTCGACGAATATCAGGATACCAACGTCGCGCAGTACCTGTGGCTTCGGTTGCTGGCGCAGGGATCGCCGAATGTCTGCTGCGTAGGCGACGACGACCAATCGATCTACGGCTGGCGCGGGGCGGAGGTCGACAACATCCTGCGCTTCGATAAGGATTTTCCCGGCGCGAAGGTCATCCGGCTCGAGCGTAACTACCGCTCGACCGCCAACATCCTTGCGGCAGCGTCCGGGCTCATCGCCAAGAACAGAGACCGGCTTGGCAAGACCCTCTTCACCGACGGCGCGGCTGGCGCGAAGATCAAGGTCGCGAATTTCTGGGACGACGAAGCGGAAGCGCGCGCCATCGGCGAGGACATCGAGAACCTGCAGCGGGCTCAACAACGGTTGAACGACGTGGCGGTCCTGGTCAGGGCATCGTCGCAGATGCGCGCCATCGAAGACCGCTTCATAACGCTCGGCCTGCCTTATCGCGTCATCGGCGGCCCGCGGTTTTACGAACGGCAGGAAATCAAGGACGCGATCGCCTACCTCGACGTGGTGGCAAACCCGGCGAACGATTTGAAGTTCGAGCGGATCGTCAATGTGCCGAAGCGCGGCCTCGGCGATACGACGATCAAGCGCATCCACGAGCTGGCGCGCGCGCGCGCGATCCCGCTTTATCAGGCTGCGCGTGAGATTATCGAAACCGACGAATTGACGCCCAAGGCCCGGAAATCTCTGTTCGACGTCACGCAATCGTTCGAGCGCTGGCGCGGAAATCTCGAACACATGCGCCACACCGATTTGGCCGAGCTCATTCTGGATGAGTCCGGCTATACGGCCATGTGGCAGGCGGACAAGAGCCCGCAATCGCAGGCGCGCCTCGAAAACCTGAAAGAACTTGTCCGCTTCATGCACGACTTCGACACGCTGCAGGGATTTTTGGAGCACGTGTCGCTTGTGATGGACGCCGATCAAGGCAACGACGGCGACCGCGTTTCGCTGATGACGCTGCACGCCGCGAAAGGTCTGGAGTTCGGCATGGTCTTCCTGCCGGGCTGGGAGGAAGGCCTGTTTCCGCATCAACGCTCGCTCGACGAAAGCGGGAAATCCGGTCTCGAGGAAGAGCGCCGCCTCGCATATGTTGGCCTGACGCGAGCAAAACAGCGGGCGAAGATTTCTTTCGCCCAAAACCGCCGGACACACGGACTTTATCAATCGGCGCTGCCGTCGCGGTTCGTCGACGAGTTGCCGGAAGCGACCGTCGAAGTCGTCGAAAGCGAAATGCCCTACGGCGGCAGGCAAAATCCATTTGGGTTTGGTGGATCGTTCGGTCCGAGCCGGTTCGACCGGTCGGGCGGAGCCGAGCCCTTCAAATCGGGATACACGACGCCGGGCTGGCAGCGCGCCCAGCAATCCTGGAGCCGCAGCGATCAAAAGAAAAAATCGCGGGGGCCGATGACGCTCGAGGGGGAACTCGTCGCTGCGTCCAGCGCAAACGCGCCGTCGTTCAAGGCCGGGACGCGGGTGCGTCATGAAAAGTTCGGTCTCGGGACCGTCTCGAACGTCGATGGCAATAAGCTGACGATTGATTTCGATGACGGCTCAACCAAACGGGTCGTTGCGAGTTTCGTTGACGTTGTATGAGAGACGAGCTATAGTTAATACTCGGATGGCGTCTTATTATCGCCGCCGGTTTCTTCATATCGCCGTAATTCTAAGGCATAGATATCCCCAGCTCGTTGAGCGTGGGGGTTCATCAGCTAAAGCAAGTCTGTGCGATGCCGGAACGTCACCGGCCGCTTATGCACGCCTTGCACCGTAAGCATCTGAAATAAATCGAAAAAAAACTTGCGGGAGCAATGAAACCGAAACCGGGATTCCTGGTTGGGGAGTGGAGAGTCCTTGAAAGGAGCTAACCATGAGCACTTACCGCTTTCCTCTGAGGGGTAAGATTGGCGTCGTGCGCGGGAAGGATGGGGAAGTCCCTACGCGACGCGTTGGTGCACAGCGTGACCTGAGTAGGGCAAACCGCCGGAACTACGAATTGACGGACACCATTACGCCGCTGTCGGAAGAAGAAGTTCGCAATCTTCCGATCGCACACCGCATCTCTTCGTGAAAATATTCAAATCCTGCGTTCTAGGGCTCAATTAGGCGGCATCGCTTCCTCGCGGTGCCGTTTATTTCTTGAGTATCAGGCGGCGGCCGCCGGCCGAGCCTTCAACAAATCCCACGCCGCATTGATTTGCTTGATCCGCTGCTCGCGATAGCGGCGGTCGGCTTCGTCGCGCGCGTGATCGGGATGCCATGACATCCGCAAGGCATCGACGATCTTCTTAACGGCCGCGTCGGGAGCATTCGGGTTCAGGCCAAGCACGCGGTACGCCTCGAAGGCCGTCGCCGGGATGTCGGCGTCGCTCGAGGTCTGCTGCGCGTCAGGCGCGGCCGGCATCGCTCCTTCGACGATCCGGCCGATGCGGTCGAGATCGCGCATAACGGTGCGGACCGCGGAGCGCAGTTTTTCGATGCCAAGCTGGCCGGCGCGGCGTCCTAAGTCGGCAACGCGATTGTGCAGACTATCGAGTTCAGATGTCAGCACATCCCGTAGCAGAAGATCCGTCGGAAGCATCGCGACGAGATACTCCGTCTCGTGAAGGCGCGTATGGACGGGCACCAATACGCTCGACGTTGCATCGTCGAAGCCGTCCCCGCGTTGGGATGGCGTATGCCAGCTCTCCATAGTCCGCCAAAGGGCAGAAAACGGCGCCGATACGAAGTCCCATGCGCGAGCAGAAGATGGCTCATTTCCTGCCGCACCAGGCGAAAATTCAAAAAATCCGAACTGCCGCCGCCGTACCAGAAGCAGGCACGCCCCCATCAGGGAAACGAGGACGGTCGAAATCACGCCCGCAATCGTCAGAGCATCGCCCGATCCGGCTGACGCGGAGACGGAGACAGGATCGACGACCGTAACCCAGGGCGCTGTCGCGGGCTCGGAACGCGGCGCAGGGGGCTCGATAACGGCGTCGCGAGACAATGTCTCTGACGTGACCGCGGGGACGGGCCTCGCTGGACCGAAACCCGGTAGAACGAAACGCCCCTTCAGCCGGCTGACCGGCGCATAACCGGGCGGCAGCTTGTCGGGAAGCGAAACGCCGAGGGCTTTCGCCGCCGCGGCAACCTTGAACCAGGGGACGCGTTGTCCACCGCATTCGATCGTGAACTTGTGAACCATCATGGTTTCGCACGTCCACGCCGCAGACGACGCGCACGCTGTGAACGGCATATCCTCGTGATGCCCAACGATCGGATAGGTCGTAGCCTCGGACGGAGAGAGACGAGGTACGCCCCTGTCCATTATACAAGAATAAGGTAGAACGAGCTCGTCGGCCTCGACGCCGCTCGCTAGGGCAATGCACACAGCAAAGCCCAAGGCCAAAAAACGCACAGCCCCCATTTGCGCCCCCGCAAAAATTCCCCTCACGTGCCGCCGTTCATGATCCTAGCGTAAGAGCGGCAGCACTATGGCAACAAAGCGCGATATAAACGCAATTTGTACAAGGGATGCGTGCATTTAATGATGCAGCGCCAACTAAACGACTGCGAATAAGTTGTGACCCCCTTGCGCCTCCCCGCGTCATCTTTCGGCGATGAAGTGTTGCCACGCTCGACATGAACTTCTGCGACTGGATATGAGGTACGCAGGGGAAGACGCTGAGATCGAATTAAAAGTCGGGGAGGAGTACAATGGCATCGGCGGAATTCGCGGGCGGCCGATCGCATCGAAAACAGGGCCTCTATCAGCGGCTTTCGGATCTCACGGACTTTGACCCCAAACCCACCGATCAACACCCGGACGCGATAAGGCAGCCGGTCGACGTTCTGGCGCCGGACGACTCCCGGAAACGCGAGCGCTTTATTCCCGTCACCCGTTTCGCGCTGCTCGACCGACTGACGAAGTCCTATCTCTGGCCGCCGGGGCAAGCCGCCGAGGCCCGCCGCTTCTTCCGCTATCTCGATTACTGGCGGCAGCAGCAATACTTCGCGATGCTCCTGGATCTCGAGCAGACGTACGAAGCTTTTTCGCCCGACAGCGATCTTCTGATGACGCGCAGCTTCGCGGAGGATGAGCGCGACGTGCTGAAGCATCGCATCTTTGAGGGGGTCGAAAGCCTTCTCGTCAGAGCGAACTACGAACGCATCGATCCGAACGATGTCGAGCTGATCATGACGCGCGACAGCCATTACGGCCTCGATCTCTTCGTGGACATGAAGGCCTTCGAGAGAATTGCGATCTATTATCGTGGCGCGTCGAACCGCAAATACGAAAAGCGAAGCCTGCGCAAATTCCTAGGCAAAGAAGAGTTCGACGTTCCGATTTTCCAGCGTCTGTTTCTGATGTTCAAGATGAAGACAACGGAAGCCCAGGTCGAAGAAGCCATGCGCGAGAAGAAGATGTCTCGCGAGGCCGCCGAAAAGTGGGTTGCGCGCCGGCGGCAGCATTTGCCTCCGGGCATCAACGACAAGAACATCTACTTAAAGCTTTTCAAGAATATTCCGCGCACGGATCTGGAGATGGTGTTTCCGAACACCGAAGTGCGCTTCCGCGCGATGGACAAACTTCGTCTTGGCGTCACGGCCGGCGGCGGCCTTGGCATGGGAGCCGTCGGTGCGGCGGGGAAGCTTGCCCTCGTTCTCAGCAATCCGATTGCCGCCATGGGCGCGCTTGCGGGGCTCGGCGGCATCGCCGTGCGCCAAGCCATGGGCTTCTTGAACCAGAGACAGCGCTATATGGTCGTGATGGCGCAGAACCTCTATTTTCACACGATGGCCGACAATCGCGGCGTCATCCTCAAGATTGCGGCGCGCGGCGCCGAAGAGGACGTGAAAGAGGAAATGCTGCTCTATAGCGTTCTCGCCAAGGAGCACGCGACCCGCGCCGACCTCCCCTCCATCGACCTCGCTATCGAAAACTATCTGACACGGACGTTCGGCGTGAAGATCGACTTCGAAATCGACGACGCCCTCGACCGGTTAATCCGCGATGGCATCGTGACCGAGCGGCCCGACGGCACTTTTGTCACGTTGCCGCCGGCCGAGGCGGCAAAGCACATCGACGCCCAATGGGACCTTTTCCTCGATCACCTGCCCGATCCCATCACGGGCGAAGGGTATGAGTTCGAGGGCAAAGCGGTCCCCAACCCATAGCGTCCCCTCAAAGCGTCCCATGGCATTCAGAAAATTCGCAGCCGTTTTCAATGATCGTTCGCTCGCCTACGCGACGGGAAACGCCGTGCAAGACCTTCTCGAGCCGCCGCCTGACGCCCTGACCGTTTTCGAAGACGGTCCGGACTGTTGGCGCGTCGAAGCCTATTTCGATATCGATGCGGGCGAGCGCGATCTCGCGGCGGAACTCACGCCGCTCGTCGCGTGGCCGCTGCCGGCGTTCGAGACCGAGACGGTTCCAGAGCTCAACTGGGTTGCGATCTCGCAGGCGGCATTGCCGCCGGTACCCGCCGGGCGTTTCACCATTCACGGCAGCCACGACAGCGGCCGCGTCGCGCATGGGCCGAACGCCATTCTGATCGACGCGGGCGAAGCGTTCGGCACGGCGCACCACGCGACGACGCTTGGATGCCTTTTGGCCATCGACCGCCTGACGCGCGGGCGCGCGTTCAAGAACATGCTCGATCTCGGCTGCGGATCGGGCGTGCTCGCCATCGCCGCTGCCAAGGCCATGCCACATACGCGCATCATCGCCGCTGACATGGACCCGCAGTCGGTCAAGGTGGCGACGGATAACGTTCGTCTCAACGGCGCGGGCGGGCGTATCGCGCTCGTCGTCGGCAGCGGCTTGGCGCATCCGAGAGTCCGGGAGCGGGCGCCGTTCGATTTCCTGGTCGCCAATATCCTGGCCGGACCGCTCATATATCTTTCGCCCTCCATCGCGCGCGCCGTCGTCCCCGGCGGGACGCTCGTGCTTTCGGGCATTCTCATACCGCAGGCGCCGGAGGTGATTGCCACCTACCTCGCGCACGGCTTCTCGCTCGTACGGCACGACCGCATTACGGGGTGGTCGACGTTGACGTTCCGGCGGCGTTGAAATCCTTTCATCCGGCGCTTAGAACTCAGCCATGCTGCAGACATTCCAATCCCTCTCCGAGCCGGAGCGCGTCGCTGAACGCGTGAAGGCGCTCCGCACCGCGATGGCAAAAGCCAAGATCGACGCGGTTCTGGTCCCGCGATCCGACAAGCACCAAGGGGAATACGTTCCCGCATGCGCCGAGCGCCTCAAATGGCTGACGGGATTTTCGGGATCCGCTGGCATTGCGGTCGTCGCGAAGAAGTCGGCCGTGCTGATGATCGACGGGCGCTACACCGTGCAGGCCGCGGCCGAAACCGATACCAAGGTTTTCGAAGTCTCGTTGCTGCCGCGAAGCAAGCTCGCTGATTGGCTTCTCACGAATGTCGGCAAGGGCGGAACGGTCGGCTTCGATCCGTGGAACCACACGGCGGGAGAAATCAATCGCCTCACCGCCCTGCTCGCGCCGAAAGGCATCAAACTCAAGGCGCTAGCGAAAAACCCGATCGATGTCGTTTGGGGCAAAGACCGTCCGAAGCCGCCGCAGAACCCCGTCATCGCACAGCCGATTGCCTTCTCGGGCCGGACGGCGGCCGACAAGGTTTCCGAGTTGCAGGCACGCTTGAAAGAAGACGGCCAAAGCGCGGTCATCCTGACGCTGCCGGATTCGATCTGCTGGCTGTTCAACATTCGCGGCAGCGACGTGGCGCATAATCCCGTCGCACTCGCATTCGCCATCGTGCCAGCGAGCGGCAAGGCAGAGCTTTTCATCACGGCGGACAGGCTCGACAGCGAAGCTCGTGCCGAAGTCGCGCCGGTCGCCAGGTTGCTCGCGCCCGCAATGCTCGATAAGCGCGTAAAGGAACTGAAAGCCAAGGGCAAGCGCGTGCGTCTCGATCCGGAGACGGCCGCTTATTGGTTCGAACAGAAGCTCGGCGCAAAACTTATCTCGCGCGGACAGGATCCGTGCATCGTTCCGAAAGCGATCAAGTCCGATGCCGAAGTGATCGGCGCGCGCGCCGCGCACGTTCGTGACGGACACGCCGTGGTGCGGTTTCTCGCCTGGGTCGACGATTGGGCATCCGACGGCACGCTGGATGAAATCACGGCGGTGCAGAAGCTCGAGGAGTTCCGCCGCGATACCAACATGCTACGCGACGTAAGCTTCCCGACGATTTCCGGCTCTGGCCCGAACGGCGCCATCGTGCATTATCGCGTAACCGAGAAAACGAACCGGCGCGTCAAGCCGGGGGAGCTGTTCCTCATCGACAGCGGCGGGCAATATCCCGACGGCACGACCGATATCACACGGACAATCGCGGTCGGCGAACCGACCGACGATATGAAAAGGCATTTTACAGCCGTTCTCAAAGGCCATATCGCGGTGGCGACGGCGCGCTTTCCGAAGGGCACGCGCGGCATCGATCTCGACCCGTTCGCGCGCCGCGCGCTTTGGCAGATCGGGGCCGACTTCGATCATGGAACCGGCCACGGCATCGGCAGCTATCTTTCGGTGCACGAAGGCCCGCAATCCATTTCGCGGGCGGGAATGGCGCCGCTGCATGCAGGCATGCTGATTTCCAATGAGCCCGGCTATTACAAGGTTGGAGAATACGGCATCCGCATCGAGAACGTCGTGCTGGTGACGCTTCCGGAAACCGTCGATGGCGGCGACCGCGAGACGATGGCCTTCGAGACGCTGACGCTTGCGCCGATCGACCGGCGGCTCATTCTTCCTGAGATGCTCGAACGCAGCGAACGCGACTGGCTCAACGGCTATCACAAGCATGTCTACGACACGCTCTCGACAGGCCTCGATCCATCGACGCGCAACTGGCTGAAGCAGGCGACGCAACCAGTTTAATCCGTTTGCGGCCTTGTTTCGCCCGGGACAGCGCCTTTCAATCTCGCCAGCTAGATCTCCTCTCCGCATTCAGGATGAGGAGAGTTCAGATGTTCGAGATTCACGAGGTTACCGCCGCGCCGCACCTGCCCGAGGCCCTGAAATCCAGCGTTCTACCGGCGCGGCCAGAAAGCCTGTTCGCGTTCCTCGCGCACGCGTTTGAGCATGACACGAATGTCGAGGTACGGCTGCGCGACGGCGAGATCTTCATTGCTCTGACCGCAACCGAGAACTGCGGCTAGGCTTGGCCGATGAGCGCGAGCCAGCCGTCCTCATCGAGCACGGTCACGCCGAGAGCCCGCGCATTGTCGAGCTTTGAGCCCGCTTCGGTGCCCGCGACGACATAATCCGTTTTCTTCGACACGGAACCCGAAACCTTAGCGCCCAAACGCTCGGCCTGGGCTTTCGCTTCGTTGCGCGTGAGCTTCGTCAGGGTGCCGGTGAAGACCACCGTCTTGCCGGTGACGGGTGACTCTTTCGTTTGCGTGCGGACGTATGGCTGGACCGTTACTTCCTTCAGAAGCGCCGCGACCTGCTCTTGGTTGTGCGCCTCGGAGAAGAAGTCGACGAGCGCATCGATCACGGTTTCGCCAATGCCTTCGATGTTATCGATATCGCGATAGGCGTCGCTCTCCTTGCCGCCTTCGATCGCAGCGTCGACTGCGGAGCGAAGCGCTTCGAGAGAGCCGTAAGCCTTGGCGAGATCCTTTGCCGTCGTCTCGCCGATGTGGCGGATGCCGAGGGAGAAAAGAAAGCGGTCGAGCGGCACCTCGCGGCGCGCGTCGATTGCGGCGAAGAGCTTGCGGACGGATGTGTCCTTGAAGCCGCGGAGTTTCGTCAGGGGTTCATCAGAAGCGCGGTCGCGCGCTTCGAGGGTGAAGATATCGGCGGGCGATTTGATGCGGCCGGTATCGAAGAAGAACTCGATCTTTTCGGTGCCAAGTCCTTCGATGTCGAAAGCATTGCGCGAGACGAAATGCTTCAGGCGCTCCTTGACCTGGGCCGGACAAATGAGGCCGCCCGTGCAGCGGCGCACGACGTCAGCCTTCCCGGTTTCCTCGACCGACTCGCGCACCGCGTGACTGCCGCAAACAGGGCAGACGGTTGAAAACTTGTACGCGTGAGAATGCTCGGGGCGCTTGTCGAGCACCACTTCCACGACTTGCGGGATGACGTCACCCGCGCGCTGCACCACAACGGTATCGCCCTCGCGAATGTCTTTCCGCGCGATCTCGTCTTCATTGTGGAGTGTCGCGTTCGAGACGACGACGCCACCGACCGTCACCGGCCTCAGCTTCGCGACGGGCGTCAGCGCGCCGGTGCGCCCAACCTGGATATCGATCTTTTCGAGAACCGTCGTTGCTTGCTCGGCCGCGAACTTATGAGCAATTGCCCAGCGCGGCGAGCGCGAGACGAAGCCCAGTCGTTCCTGATAGTCGAGGCGGTTCACCTTGTAGACGACACCATCGATGTCGTAGCCGAGCGACGCGCGTTTGCTTTCGATATCGCGATAGAATGCCAGCAGTTCTTCGGTCGTCGTTGCGATACGCATCAGCGAATTGACGGGCAATCCCCAATGCTTGAACGCCGCGACGACGCCTGCCTGCGTATCGGCCGGAAGCTTCGACGCTGCACCCCAGGCATAGGCAAAGAACCGCAACGGACGCTTCGCGGTGATCGATGCATCGAGCTGGCGGAGCGAGCCCGCCGCTGCGTTGCGGGGATTGGCGAAGATCTTGCCGCCGCTCTCAGCCTGCGCGGCATTGAGCACCTCGAAATCCTTGTGTCCGAGATAGATCTCACCGCGAATGTCGATCAGCTCGGGGACGTTCTGACCTTTGAGCGTGTGCGGAATTTCGCGGACGGTCTTGATGTTTGCGGTGACATTCTCGCCCTCGGCGCCATCGCCGCGCGTGGCGGCCTGGGTTAGCTCGCCGTTCTCGTAGCGGATCGAAATCGATAGTCCGTCGATCTTCGGCTCTGAGGTGATTTCCAACTCGTCGCTTTCGCCGAGCATCAGAAAGCGGCGCACGCGCTCCGCGAAATCGACGACGTCCTGATCTTCGAAGGCGTTGCCGAGAGAAAGCATCGGCACGTCGTGGCGGATTTTGCCGAACGCAGCGACTGGCGCCGCGCCGACCTTCACCGTCGGGCTGTCAGCTTGGCGAAGACCGGGATGTGCCTTTTCCAGCTCGTCGAGACGGCGGCGGAGCGCGTCGTAGTCGGCATCCGAGATTTCCGGCGCATCGTCCCGGTAATAGAGAGCATCGTGATGTGCAATTTCGGCTGACAGCCGCGCAATCTCCGCGGCGGGCGTCTCGCTTGCCCTCGACGCCGATGCTTTGCTGGTGCGTTTCTTTTTCGATTTGGTCTCAGGCATCGCAAGTTCTTGTAGCGGCGGACAAAGCAATACGCGGCGCAAGATCGGCGCCGCGCGTCAAGATCTAGCACATTGAAGGGACGCCGGGAGAGGCTCGCTCAGCCGCTGCCGAGGCTCGGCATGGAGATCGTGGGCATCTTGGGCATGGTCGGCATCGAGGGGACGGAGAGTTTGGGTACCGATTTCCAGGTCTTCGACAGCCAGGAGTCGTTATCTTCGCGCGGGGCCAGACCGCCGGACTCCAGTAGCGCGTAGGAATCCTTATACCATTTGCTGTCCGGATAGTTGTGGCCAAGGACGGCAGCCGCGTTCTGGGCTTCCTTGGTGATGCCGAGCGCCATGTAAGCTTCTACGAGACGCGCCAGGGCTTCCTCGACGTGTGCGGTCGTCTGGTAATCGCTGACGACGGTTTTGAAGCGATTGATCGCGCCGACGTAGTTGTGCTTGTCGAGATAGTAGCGCCCGATTTCCATCTCTTGCGCGGCTAGGTTGTCGTTGCAGATGCGGATCTTGTTGTCCGCATCGCGCGCGTATTCGCTGTCCGGATACCGAGCCTTTAGGATTTTCAGCTGCTCGAGGGCCTTGCGCGCGGGCGTCTGATCGCGGTTCGCGGTTTTCAGGTCGTCGAAATAGGATTGTGCAATGATGTGATGCGCGAGCGGCGCTTCCTTCGTGCCCGGATGCATCGCGACGTAGCGCTCAGCGGAAGCGATGGCTTCAGGCGTCTTACCCGCGCGATAGTAGGCATAGGCGGCCATGACGATCGACTTGCGGGCTTCCGGTGAATAGGGGTGCTCGCGGTCGACGGCTTCGAACTTCTGAGCGGCGTCGTCGAAATTGCCCTTCGACATCATCGCGTCGGCATCAGAAAACATCTTAGACGGCGGGTCTGGATTGAGCGCCGCGGTGTCGAGCTTGGGTCCGCCGCCACAGCCCGCCAACGCAAGCACAATCAGCACCGAAAGGGCACTCAAGGTCCTTGTGATGTTTCGTGCTGAATTCATCATGCGCAGCGTTGTTTTCCCACGGGGGCCCGGAATTGTCTTGAAGGCAAACCGAACCCGTCAACGACCGCAAGCGGATAGCACCCTCAAGCTCGCGCCGATAGACAAATCATCGGCAGCGCGCTGTCAACTCACAGCCCTGCGGACGGAAGTATCGCCAGAATGTGGTGCATTCCGGGCCGGAACCGAAACGGTGTCCCGGCCGAAGGATCAAAAATAAGCCGAAGCTTATTCTGCCGCGACGACGGTCTCGGATACGATCTGGACCGGAGAGCGGCTGGCACGGGCGCGCGGTGCCTGTGCGTATTCCCAGTTGGACGCATCGGCGAACAGCGCCTGAAGCACCATCGAGTTGAGCTTGTGGCCGCCCTTATAGGAACGATAGGCGCCGAGGAGCGGCATTCCTGCCAGAGCCAGATCGCCAACGGCGTCGAGCATCTTGTGGCGGACGAATTCCTGCGGATAGCGCAGACCTTCGCGGTTCATGACCTTGTCTTCGCCGATGGCGACCGTGTTGGTGAGATCGGCGCCGAGAGCGAGACCGGCTTTCCAGAGCTTTTCAACATCGCTCATGAAGCCGAAGGTGCGAGCGCGGGAGATTTCGTGACGGAAAACGCCGGGGCTCATTTCGTACTGGAGGCGCTGACGTCCGATGACAGGCGTCGCGAAGTCGATTTCGACATCCATGCGGAAACCGGCATGTGGCTCAAGCTCGCCCCAGCAGCCGTTCTCTTCCGCACGCACGTGTTTCAGAACTCGGATGTATTTGCGCGGCTCTGAGAGCTCGCGGATACCGACCCGGTCAATGGCGTCGACGAATTCCGCCGAGCTGCCGTCCATGATCGGAACTTCTTTGCTGTCGATCTCGATATAGAGGTTGTCGATCGAGAGGCCGCGAAGGGCAGCAAGAAGGTGTTCGACTGTGCTGATGGTGGTGCCGGCGCCGTCGCCGATGACCGTACAGAGTGTAAGATTTTTGACGTTTGCTACGTGCGCCGCGATTTCCGAGATGACCCTTCCTCGTTTCGTAACGAGAAAGCGGAGCCCAGTATCAGCCTCTGCTGGATGCAGTGTGAGTGATACCGGAGCTCCGCTGTGCACCCCCGTGCCTGTCAACTGGATCTCGCGGGCAAGCGTGGTTTGCCGCGCACCGATGAATCGATTCGACATACAGCGCCGTCCCTCATTTTCTGGTGGACCGCTGCTCCCCAGCATTAATGCGGTCTACCACCCCCTGACCTGCCTTGCAGATCCTCCTGATTCGTCCGGTGCGTTCCAGCCTTATTTTGGCCGTGTCCGCACTGGTCAAAGGATCATCACAAGTGGTCGATGCACAAAAGCTAACTGCTTCGCTAAACACCGACAAATCACGCTTTCTTACATTGTGTTACGCTTTGGCAACCATTCTTGACGTTCTGGACGTCTTGATGCAGCCCTATTTCGATCCCGCTTCCCGCCAGAAAAACCGCACCCTCTGGCCACCCTTTTATCATGATCGAAACCGATTTCGAGAGGCCGCGCGGGGGCAGCGAATCAGTTTCGAATTTATCTCCGTCCAAGATTCGCGAAACGGCCTAAAAGGCCCGGTTTTCTTTGCTCTTCTACATCTTTTGCGCTGACGCGAGGACTGCCGCTTTGACGCGCATTCCACTCTTTCTGCGCCTGCGGAGGAAATTCTTCGATGCCCGGCACACGGCGGGAACCGCGCTGAATTTCAGCAGGCGCCTGCGGCTCGAATCGGTGGTCGTAATTATGGTGCTGAGGCTCCGCCGGGAGGGGTGGAGTCCGTAACAATGCGTTCCCCGACAGGGGAGGAAAATTTTCCAGTCCGTCTTCGATCGTAACGTTTCCGGGGGCAACCCAGCTGTCACGATTGTTTCGTGGTTGTTCGCTGTGGACAGGTTGGGAAAAGTTCTGCTGTGCAGGGGCTTGAAGAGCCTCGGCGAGACGCCTCTGCAGATCGCCCGGAGGCGCCGCGACGAGCGCGGGGCCTGCAGCATGGTGCTGAAGCGCAGGCTGCTGGTGATGTGACGGCTGCATGACCGGCTGACCCTGAGGGGCGTACTGCGCTTGAGCTGGCTGAGCAGGGGCAGGCTGTGCGGTTTTTTGCTCCGCCGCCCGAGAATTCATCCCCGACGCGACGATCGACACGCGGAGGCGGTCACCGAGTTGTTCGTCGAACGTCGCGCCCACAATGATGTTGGCGTCGTGATCGACTTCCTGCCGGATCCGGCTTGCTGCTTCGTCGACTTCGTAAAGCGTCATGTCGCGACCGCCGGAGATCGAGAGCAGAAGACCTCTGGCGCCCCGCAAGGTGACGTCGTCGAGAAGCGGGTTGGCGATAGCCTCTTCAGCGGCAAGAATAGCGCGCTGTTCGCCCGTCGCTTCTCCCGTGCCCATCATCGCCGTGCCCATGCCGCTCATAATCGTGCGGACGTCGGCGAAATCGTGGTTGATCAGGCCTTCCTTGAGTACGAGTTCGACGATGCAGGCGACACCGGAATAGAGCACCTGGTCCGCCAGGACGAAGGCTTCGGCGAACGTCGTGCGCTCGTTGGCGATGCGGAACAGATTCTGGTTCGGAATAACGATGAGCGTATCGACGAGATGGCGCAGATTTTCGACGCCCGCTTCCGCGATGCGCATACGCCGCGCGCCCTCGAACTGGAACGGCTTGCAAACGACGCCGACCGTCAGCGCGCCAAGTTCGCGGGCGATGCGCGCGATCACGGCTGCCGCGCCGGTGCCGGTGCCGCCGCCCATGCCTGCCGCGATGAACACCATATGCGCGCCCGCGATGTGGGTGCGCAGCTCCTCGAGGGCTTCTTCGGCCGCGGCTTCGCCGATCTCGGGGCGGGCGCCAGCGCCGAGCCCTTCGGTGAGATTGACGCCGAGCTGGATGCGGTGCTCTGCGCTCGAGGCGTCAAGCGATTGCGCATCGGTATTCGCCACGACGAATTGCACGCCCTGGAGGCCGGCCGCGATCATGTTGTTGACCGCGTTGCAGCCCGCGCCGCCCACTCCGATCACGGTGATCCGAGGCTTGGCGTCGACCAGCTTCGGCAGTTGCAGCTTGATGCTCATGGCGTCCCCGACTTTGAGTATTGGGCGTTCGGCACGGTTGAGCGGGCCTCGAACGCCAGTTGTTTCGACGATCTCACTTCTGTCTTCGACACGTCCCTAAAACCCGCGCTTGAGCCACGTTCCGACGCGACCGAGATATCCTTGCGTCACGGTCTTGCGGCCGCGCGCCATGCTGAGTTCGCCGTCTCCACGCGCCGCGACGATCGCGAGGCCGGAAAGGGTCGCGAGCTGCGGCCCTGACAGGCTTGCGTTCAGGCCCGGCAAATCCGACGGACGACCGACGCGCACCGAGCGGCCGAACTCGTTGGCGACGAATTCCGGCAATCCGATAAGCTGGCTGGCACCACCCGTCAGAACGATCTTGTCTCCCACGTAGCGGCTGGCAGCATTGAGCGCCAAACGCTCACGCACGAGCCCGAGAATCTGCTGCACGCGCGGACGTACGATATCCGTCAGCCGCGCCTTGCTCGTTTCATAGCCGCCGTCTTCCTCCTCACCGGCAATCGGGTAGGAGAACGACTCGTGCTCGTCGGACTGGGCGTTGAAGAGTGTGCCATAAAGCGTTTTGATTCGCTCGGCCTCGGCAAGCGGGGTCTGCAATGCTTTTGCGATATCGTACGTGATGTGCTGGCTGCCGACCGGGATCACGTCGGTGCCGGTAAAGCGGCCGTCGGCGAACAGCGCGATGGATGTCGTGCCGGCGCCAAAATCGATGCATGTCACACCGAACTGGCGTTCTTCCTCCGTGGTCGCGGCAAGCGCGCTGGCATAAGAGGCGGCGACGAGGCCGTCGCAACTGGCGTAGCAGCGGTCGATGAGAACTAGCAGGTTGCGCAGCGGCGCCTCGTCCGCCGTCACGGCATGGAGGCCCGCCGAGAGGCGTCGCGCCGAAAGCCCGAGAGGATCGCGAATGCCCGTCGCGCCATCGACCTCGTAGCCTAAGTGATTGAGATGTATCAGCGTCCGGCCGTTGCGCTCAGCGTAGCTTTCTCCGGCCGACATCAGGCGTCCAAGGTCGTCCGGCGTGACGCTCCCGGATTCGACTTCGGTTCGAGCCGTGCAATGGACCGACGAGATGCGCCCGGCCGATACCGACAGCGTGAAACCGCCGACAGACGTGCCGGCGGCGCGCTCGGCGTTTCCGATGACGCCGCGGACGACCGTTTCGGCTTCGTCGAGATCGGTCAGAACTCCGGCCTTTACGCCTTTGGAGCGCTGCATGCCAAGGCCTGCGAGCCGCAGCAATGGTCTCGGCGTGCCTGCGAGATGTTCGATCACGACGACGGCCGCAACCGTTTTGCTCGTGCCGATATCAAGAAGACCTATGGTCCGGTACGTACGACGCTCAGCCATGATCGCCTCCCCTACTGTTCGGCCGAGGCGAGCGACGTCGTCGCGGCACCGCGGAGAGAGGACGTACGCGTCGCGTTCGTTCCGGCAGGGCGCATGACGACGCGGCCGGGCGTGCGAACATCGACGATCATGGGCGGTCCTGTCAGAGCGGGCGCGGCAGCGCGTGTGTTCGCGATCTCTTCGAGTCCTTCGATCTCGCGGTCGGCGGCGAGGTCGAGCGCCGTTCCGTTCTTCAGAACGATCCGCCAGCGGCGCTCGGCGATGCGCTCGCCGTAGGCATACTGGCGTTCGATCCGCGGATATTGGCGAAGGGCGGACAGCATCAGAATGGCTTCAGTATCGGCGCCTTCGCCGACGACACGCGGCAGGTTCCAATTGCTCGCGGCGGCCTTCGGTCCGAGCGTGCGGCCGGACGCATCGACGAGGTAATTCGTGTCGCCGCGCGTCCAGATAAACGCCGGCGTGCGCTCATGAATGACTATGTCGAGAGTTCCTGGATAGTTGCGTGTGAGCTGGACGGTATCGACCCACGGAATGCGCCCGATCCGCTTCATCGCAGCATCGGAATCGAACGCGGCAAACGTTTTCACGTTCGGCAAATCGAGCGCGTCGAAAATATCGGAATCGGATGTATAGCGCTGGCCCGAGACGTTGACTTGATCGATGCCGAAGCCAGCGGCCGCGATCAGGTCGTCGGTCTTGGCGGAGAGCTCGATGGCCTTGAGCTTCGCGAGCGGAATGGCATAGGCCGCCACGCCCGTCAGAGCACCCAGGGCGGCGACTGCGAGGGTGGGCAGCACCCACCGCTTGCCCCGCTTCAGACGCCGCGTACGGCGCTCTCCACGCGGAATTCTCAATGCCGTGGATGAACGCTTCGAAACGGTCGCCGTAGCGGCGCGGCCGTGCGTTGCCGGTTCGGCCGCCGGCGTCACCCATCGAGCAGCATCCGGCTCCAGCGTTGGCGCATCGTGTGCTGCCCGCCACCAGAACCGTTGCTTGCTCTCTACCTGTTGCAACTCGCGTCCTCGACCATCCATTGGACGAGGTCACCGAACGACCAGCCGGCATACCCCGCCAGCTCAGGCACGAGGGAAGTTCCCGTCATGCCCGGCTGAGTGTTGACTTCGAGGCAGATCAGTTCGCCGGTCCCACCCGCCGTATCGTCGTAGCGAAAGTCAGCCCGCGATACGCCGCGACAGCCCAATGCCTGATGCGCCTTTAACGTTAAGGAACGGACTGACTGGTAAACATCTGGTAAAAGTTGTGCCGGAAGCTCGTGCTTCGAGCCGCCGGGTGCGTATTTGGCCTCATAATCGTAGAATGCGATGCCGCGAAGCGGCAGGATTTCAATGACATCCGTCACAAAGTTGCCAAGGACAGCGCAGGTCAGCTCGCGCCCGGCGACATAGCGCTCGACCATTACGATCTCATCCTCGGGACCGCCTTCTGCGATCGAATTGGGGGGCCGCTCTGCTCCCGGAGGGACGATAACGACTCCGACGCTCGACCCCTCCGTGACGGGCTTCACGACGTAGGGCGGGGGCATCACATGGGCCGCCTGGGCCTCGGCGCGGGTCACGAGCTTCGCTTCGGCGACTGGAATGCCCGCGAGCTTCATGATGTCCTTGGCGCGCTCCTTGTGCATCGCCAACGCCGACGCCAGTACCCCTGAATGCGTGTAAGGGATGCCGAGCAGCTCAAACAGACCCTGAACGCATCCGTCCTCACCGAACTTGCCGTGCAGCGCGTTGAAGCAGATCTCAGGCTCCAGTTCTTGCAGGCGGTTGCCGATGTCGCGGTCGACATCGATCTCGGTGACGGTGTAGCCCTGTTGTAGAAGCGCTTCGCCAACGGCCGCGCCGGAATTCAGGCTCACCTCGCGCTCGGCGGATAAACCGCCCTTCAGAACGGCGACGTGAGTGCGCGTGCGCTTCGGAACCGGGCCGAGTGTGTTCATGTCTGGCTCGCTTGCAGATTGCTCATGATGTGGCGTGATGATTCAATTTTGATCGGCGCGCTCGGCAGCGAGCGCTTCGCCGACGGGGCGGCCGGGTTTCGGCTGACCCAGACGAATGATTTCCCAATCGAGCGTGATGCCTGATGTTTCGCGGACGCGGGCGCGCACCGTTTCGCCGAGCATTTCGACGTCTTCGCCGGTCGCCTGGTTGTCGTTGATGAGAAAATTACAGTGCATCTCGGAGACTTTCGCGCCGCCAACGCGCAAGCCGCGGCATCCGGCTTCGTCGACGAGCTTCCAGGCGCTGTGTCCGGGCGGGTTCTTGAACGTCGAGCCGCCAGTGCGATCCTTGATTGGCTGGTTTTTCTCGCGATACTCCGCGACGGCGTCCATTTCCTTCAGGATTTCGGCGGGATCGCCGGGCTCGCCCGCATACGTGGCTTCCGTGAAGATCCAATCCTTCGGGATGGCGGAATGACGATACGTGAAGCCCATGTTCGAGAGAGAGAGAACGTGTACGGTGCCGCTCGGGTCGACGGCGCGGGCGCCGACAAGGCAATCTTTCGTCTCCCGGCCGTGAGCGCCCGCATTCATGCGAAGAGCGCCACCGATGGAACCCGGAATGCCGCGATAAAACGCCAGTCCGCGAATTCCGGCGTCGGCGGCAGCGCGCGCGACTTTCACATCGGGAACGGCCGTTCCAACGCGCAGCCGATGTCCGTCCTCGACCTTGATTTCGGAAAAGCCGCGACCCAAGCGAATGACGATGCCCGGTACCCCACCGTCGCGGACGAGCAGATTTGAACCAAGGCCGATGACCTGGACCGGCAGGTCGGGCGGCGCTTGCTTCAGGAAATATGCGAGATCGGCTTCGTCGGCCGGCATGAACAGCACTTGCGCCGGGCCGCCGACACGAAACCACGTGACATCTGCGAGAGACGCATTGGCGCTGAGCTTGCCGCGCAGCTCCGGCATTCCAGCTTTCAGCTCTCCGGTGATGTCCGCGAACATCACCGCGCGCTCCCCGTGCGCTTCGGCTCTTCGGCGAGCCAAGCGGGTAGCGCGTTGGCCCATTCGGTCGAATTTCCGGCGCCGAGGCAAATGACCAGATCGCCGGGCCCCGCGAGGCGCTTGATTGCAGGCGCGATGAAACTCGGATCGTCGAGCGCTTCGGCCGGGCGTTTGCCGACGGCTTCGATACGCTCGGCGAGCGCGCGACTGTCGACGCCGGGTATCGGGCTCTCGCCCGCCGTATAGAGCGGGGCGACGAGCACGTTGTCGGCGTCTTTGAAGCAGCGGGCGAAATCATCCATGAGGTCGCGCACGCGGGTATAGCGATGCGGTTCGACCACCGCGATCACGCGGCCTTTCGTGCCGCCTCGCGCCGCAGCCAGCACCGCCGCGATCTCAGCGGGATGATGACCGTAGTCGTCGTAGATCGTGATGCCGTTCCATTCGCCGGTGAATTGGAACCGACGTTTGACGCCAGAGAAGCCCGCCATCGCTGCCTTGATCTTGGCGTCCGGCAAGCCCGCTTGCGTTGCGACGGCAATGGCGGCGAGAGCGTTGAGCGCGTTATGCGCGCCCGGTACGGGAACAGCCCAGTCCTTCAGCACGCGCGCGCCGCCTTTCACGCACGCGGCAAGGCTCGCGTCGAAATGCGTGGTGTTGCCGTCGATGCGAACGGATGTCAGCCGAAGATCGGCGTCCTCGCTCTCACCGTATGTCAGTAGACGGCGGCCATCGGCACGAAGATTGAGGCGCTGCACCATATCGCGGACCACGGGATGATCGATGCACGCCACGGCAAGCCCGAAGAACGGAATGTTGCGCAGGAAGGCTTCGTACTCGCGGTGCATGGCCTCGACCGAGCCGAAGTAATCGAGGTGCTCGGGGTCGATGTTCGTCACGATGCCGATCTCGGTCGGCAGCCGCGTGAACGTGCCGTCGCTTTCATCGGCCTCGACAATCATCCATTTGCCTTGGCCAAGGCGCGCGTTCGAACCCCAGGCGTTGATGATGCCACCCGTAATGACTGTCGGCTCTTCGCCCGCTTCCGTGAAGATGTGCGAGAGTAGCGACGTCGTCGTCGTTTTGCCGTGGGTGCCGGTGACGGAGATCGTCGAATAGAGACGCATCAGCTCGGCCAAGATTTCAGCGCGGCGGATGATCGTCAGACCCTTCTGGCGGGCAGCGACTAATTCCGGGTTCAGCGCTTTCACGGCCGTCGAAATCACGACATAGCGCGCGCCGATGAGGTTCACCGGATCGTGCCCGACGAAAACGCGAATGCCCTTCGAGCGCAGACGCTTGACGTTGGCGCTCTCTTTCTGGTCGGAGCCCTGAACCGTGTAACCTTTGGCAACCAGAATTTCGGCGATGGCGCTCATGCCGATGCCGCCGATACCGATGATGTGGAATGGCCCTATGTCGCGCGGCATTTGCATGGACGGAAAGTTCCTCGGTGTCTCTAACTCGCGCGAAGGCTCAATGAAATGCAGGTCCCTCAATGGTCACGCCCCGGTCCAGATTTACGCCCTTCTGCTAAAGCCAGCGTAAAATCGGCTAAATTCCGGACGGCGTCCGGGCGTCCCGCGGTTTTAGCGGCCTTGGCCGCCGCCGCAAGGGCATCGGTCGCTGGAAGTAGCCTTTCAAGTTCATCGGCGAGGCGCTCCGGTGACAGATTTTTCTGCTCTATGCACCACGCGCCCCCGGATTCGGCCAGTCTTCGGGCGTTATTGAGCTGATCGTTATCCAGCGCGTGCGGCAAGGGCACGAGGATCGAGGGCCTGCCCATAACCGTCAGCTCGGCGACTGTCGAAGCGCCTGCCCGGCCGATTACGAGATGCGCGGCGGCCATCCGGGCGGGAAGGTCGGCGAAAAATGGCGCGATATCGGCGCTGATATTGGCCTCGGAATAAGCGTCCTGCACCCGCGCAATATCTTCCTCGCGCGCCTGTTGGACCACGCGCAGCCGCGTGCGGATCGGATCGGGAAGTGCAAAGAGCGCGAGCGGCACCGTATCGGAGAAGAAACGCGCGCCCTGGCTGCCGCCGAAAATCAGCAAGCGGATGACGCCATCGCCCGCGGGGGCTTCATAGGGACGGGTGGCCGCGTCCACGACGGCCTGACGGACGGGATTTCCCGTCAAAACGACCTTTTCCGCGAGAGCGCCTTCGAGAAATTTCGTGCGCTCGAACGAAGTCGCGATTGCCGTCACACGCTTGGCGAGCAGCTTATTGGCGCGTCCGAGCACGGCATTCTGCTCGTGGATGGCGGTCGGGATGCCGCGAAGCCTTGCGGCGACGAGCGGCGGATAGGTCGGATAGCCGCCAAAGCCGATGATGGCGGCGGGCTTCACGCGCCCGAGGATCGAGAAGGCAGCGCGCGTCCCTCGCGCAAGCGCCAGCGTCGTCTTGGCGACGTCGGTCGGAGAGCGCGAAGCGAGCGTGGCGGAGGGAACCTGGTAGATGGCTCGCGCAGGAAAACCGCTGCCGTAGCGATCGCCGCGCATGTCGGTCATCAGATCGACGACAACGCCGCGCCGCTTCAATTCTTCGGCCAGAGCAAAAGCGGGAAACAGATGTCCCCCCGTTCCGCCTGCCGCAAGCATGATCGACCGCGCGATCGCCATTACCGAGTGCTCATGTTGATGGAGTTTGTTTGCCGAGTTGTACTTCGTCGATCGCCGGAATCCATCGCGGCTTTTTGAGGCGCTGTGGATCCGGCCGCCAGCGCGTCAGCGCCAGCAGCATTCCGGCGGTCACCGAAAGCGCGAGCATCGAAGAGCCGCCAGCGGAAATAAAGGGAAGCGTCATGCCTTTCGGCGGGAGAAGGCCGATGTTGACGCCCATGTTGATCAGCGACTGCAGGCCGAATACCAGGGCGAGACCTTGAATCGCGAGCCTGTCGGCGGCGTTCGGCTCAACCGCGGCGCGGCGTAGCGAGCGGGCGACGATAAATGCGAACACGGCCAGCAAGGCGATGCAGGCAACGGCGCCATATTCCTCTCCGATCACGGCGAAGATGTAATCGGTGTGCGCGTCGGGGAGAACCGACTTGATGACGCCTTCGCCGGGGCCGCGTCCGAAGAGGCCGCCTTCAGTGAAAGATTGAATGGCGCGGCCGGCCTGAGAGCTTTCGATGGGAGCCGAGCCGAAAAACTTGTCGAAGCGCGACTGCACGTGGGGGAAATACATATACGCCAACCCCATGCCCCCGCTGCCGAGCAAGACAAGAATTGCAGCGCCGACGACCGGCATTCCGGCGAGCAGATAAATGAGGCCCGCCGTCGTGCTGATCAGCACCGTCTGGCCGACATCCGGTTGCATGACAAGAATTGCTGCGAAGGCCGCCCAGACGAGCAACGCAAAGGGCAGCGCGGGTACGTCGCTTCGGGACGCCGCCTCGCCAAACAGCCACGCGACGATGACGATGAACGCGGGCTTCGCGAATTCAGACGGCTGGATCGAGTAGCTGCCAAACATCAGCCAGCGTTGCGCACCGTTGATGGCGGTGCCGGAGAAAATCACCGCTATCATGCCCGCTATGGAAAGAAGGAATAGGCCGGCGGCGAGCCGTCTGACACCGGCGGGCGAGAAAAACGAAATGACGACCATCAGGATCGTGCCGAGCGCCGCGAAGAACACGTGCCGCTCGACGAAATAGTAGGTTGGAAGACCTTTCTTCAACGCGACCGCGGGCGAGGCCGCGACGGAGAGCACGACGCCAATGGCGATGAGCGATAGAAGCGCCGCCAGCAGACCGCGATCAATCGTGAACGACCATTCGGCAAGCAGGCTACGGTCGGAGCGCGAAAGCTTCATGGGGCCGCCCGCATCTCGATGCCGGGAAGCGATGCGACGAGGCCGCGGAAGGTATCGCCGCGCACCTCGAAATTGCGAAACTGATCGTAACTGGCGCAAGCTGGCGACAAGAGCACGACAGGCTCCTCTCCGTTACTCGCCTGCGCCGCTTCGGAAGCGGCCCAGACCGCTTCGTCGAGTGTGCCGCTGCGTTCGAATGGCACCTTGCCGTCGAGAGTTGCAGCGAATTCGTCGGCCGCGTCGCCGATCAGGAAGGCCTTCGAGACGCCGCCAAAGTACGGTTCGAGGCTGGTGACGCCGCCGGATTTCGATTTGCCGCCGAGGATCCAATAGACGTCGCGCGGGAACGACAGGAGCGCCTTCTCCGTCGAGTCGGCGTTCGTCGCCTTGCTGTCGTTGATGAAGAGAACCTTGCCCAGGCGGCCGATTTCTTCCATGCGATGCGGCAGGCCCGGAAACGATGACAGCGCGCCCTGCCAGTCGATGTCCGTTGAGTGACCGAGAACGGTGAGGCATTCGCGGACAGCCGCGACCGCAGCAAGCGCGTTCTGGCCATTGTGTCCGCCGCGCAGCGTCGAGATGCCCGCCAGCGAACCGAGCTTCACCGCCAATCCTTCGCGATTGCTGCACACGACAGTGCCGTCAAGCAGACTGTAGCCGGGGGCGATGGACTTTTCGGCGCTGAAGGCGACGACCGGGCCGATATTGATGCGTCTGCGAAGCATGGCGAGGCCGAAATCGTCGTCGATACCGACGGCTGCGATGTCGGCGCCCATGACGATGCGCTCTTTGATTTCGGCGTAGTGCTCGATCGTGCTGTGACGGTCGAGATGGTCCGGCGTGACATTCAACATCACGCCGACGGTCGGCCCAAGCGTCGGCGTCAGGTCGATCTGGAACGACGACATCTCGACGACGTGAAATCGTCCCGGCTGCGGCGATTCGAGCGTCAAAATCGGGCGGCCGATGTTGCCGCCCATCTGCACGTCCTGCCCAGCGTGCCGAAGGATGTGGGAAACGAGCGCCGTCGTCGTCGATTTGCCGTTCGTGCCGGTGATGGCGATAAAGGGCGAACCGGGTGCGTGGAGCGCCCGCTCGCGCGCGAAGATTTCGATATCGCCGATGACCGCGACACCATTCTCTTCGGCGCGTTTTACCGTCCAGTGCGGTTCGGGGTGAGTCAGCGGAACGCCTGGCGCCAGAACGAGGGCGGAAAACCCGGACCAGTCAGCGACACTCAAATCGACGAGCGGAATATCCTTGGCGATGGCTGCGTCGCGGGACGCGATACCGTCGTCCCAGGCGGAAACGAGAGCGCCTCCGTCGCGCAGAGATTCTGCGGCGGCGATGCCGGAGGCACCGAGCCCAAATACTGCAACAGATTTGCCTGCAAAGGACGTCGCGCGAATCATTGATCTCAATCTACAGCAAGTCGCGTTCTTTGGCGTCCTAGCGCAACTTGAGCGTCGAAAGACCGATCAGCGCCAGGATGACCGAAATGATCCAGAAGCGGATCACGACCGTCGATTCCTTCCAGCCCTTTTGCTCATAGTGGTGGTGGAGCGGCGCCATCTTGAAGACGCGCTTTCCGGTCCACTTGAACGACAGAACCTGAATGATGACCGATAGCGTTTCGAGCACGAAGAGGCCGCCGACAACCGCCAGCACGAACTCGTGCTTGATCGCAACCGCAATGGCTCCGAGCGTGCCGCCGAGAGCCAGCGAGCCGGTGTCGCCCATGAAAATCATCGCGGGCGGGGCGTTGAACCAAAGGAACCCGAGCCCCGCGCCGATCAGCGCTCCGCAAATCACGGATAGCTCGCCGGTGCCCGGTACATGGTGGATCTGCAGATAGCCCGCAAACTTGGCGTTGCCCGAGAGATAAGCGATGACGCCGAACGTCGCCGCAGCGATCATCACGGGAACGATCGCAAGGCCGTCAAGGCCGTCCGTCAAGTTGACGGCGTTGCCCGCACCCGCAATCACGAGGACGGCCATCACGACGAAGAACGGCCCGAGGTCGATGACGAAATCCTTGAAGAAGGGGAACGTCAGATCGGTATCTAGGCCCTTCGGGCTGAGCTTCATCAATGCAAGGCCCGCGAGCGCCGCAACCACCAGCTCGAGCAGAAAGCGGATCCGGCCGGAAAATCCGGCAGTCGTTCGCTTCGTCACCTTCAGGTAATCATCGTAGAAGCCAATGGCGCCGTAGGACAGCGCGACGCCAAGAACGACCCAGATGTACCCGTTGTCGAGCTGCGCCCAGAGAAGCGTCGAGACTGTGACGCCCGCGAGGATCATCAGGCCGCCCATCGTTGGCGTGCCGCGCTTCAGCAGATGGGTTGCAGGACCGTCCTCGCGGATCGGCTGGCCTTTGCCCTGCTTGACGCGCAGCAAATCGATGATGGCGGGTCCGAACATCATTACGAAGAGGAGCGCTGTGAAAATCGCGCCACCCGTTCTGAACGTGATGTAGCGGAAGACGTTCAGCGCGCTGATCTGGTCGCTGAAATTAACGAGCTCGTAGAGCATGCCGCGCTGACTTTCCCCTCTTTGACTGCCGATTAGGCAGCAGCCCCGTCTTTGCCAAACTGCGTCTTCAAGGCTTCCACGACCGCGCCGAGACGCGTGCCGTTCGAGGCCTTCACCATCACCACGTCCCCTGCCCTCAGGTGATCGGCAAGCACCGGCCCAATCGAAGACGACGCCGGAGAGTAGCCGCCTTTTTTGGCCGCCGGTAGGGCATCATAAAGGCCCTTCATGTGCGGCCCGCAGGCAAAGACCAGATCGACCTCGGCGGCGTCAACGGCGCCTTTTAGTCCCGCGTGCAGCGCGGGGGCGTCGCCGCCAAGCTCCAGCATGTCGCCGAGGACGGCGATGCGCCTTCCATATTTCTGCCGAGGGACGGCTCCGAGCGTCTCCAGGGCGGCCCGCATCGAGGCGGGATTGGCGTTGTAGCTCTCATCGATAAGCAGCGCCTGGCCGCTTCCGATGGAGAGCACGCTACGCGCGCCGCGACCGTTGGGGGGTGCAAGATCAGCGAGCGCCGCGAGAGCCGCCGGGACATCGACGCCGATGGCATCGAGCGCGGCAGCAGCCGCCAGCGCATTTTCGGCAATGTGGCGTCCGGGGATCGCGAGATGAACGGGGAAACTTTCTCCTCCGAACGCAAGTGTCATATCGCTGCCATCATCGGACGCCCGGAAGGCGGAGGCATGGACATCGGCATTCGGATCCAAGCCGAACGTTACGGGCTTTGCACCGAGCGCGCGGGCTCTGTCGCTCAGACGGGCCGCGAACGGATTGTCATTTTTGATGATCGCGGCACCACCCGGCGGCAAGCCTTCGAAAATCTCAGCCTTGGCGTCGGCGATGGCCTCGACCGAGGAAAAATGCTCAAGGTGCACGGCTTCGACCGTCGTGATGATGGCGGCATGGGGCTGGACCATCTTCGTCAGCGGACGGATCTCGCCGGCATGGTTCATGCCGATCTCGAAGACACCGAAGCTTGTATCGGCCGACATACGCGCAAGGGTCAGCGGCACGCCCCAGTGGTTGTTATAGGACTTCTCGGAGGCATGCGTGGCGCCCAACCGCGAGAGGCAGGCGCGAAGCATCTCCTTGGTTCCCGTTTTGCCTGCGCTTCCCGTCACGCCGATGACACGCGCTTTCGGGCTCAGACGCGCGCGCGCGGCAACGCCGAGCGCCACGAGCCCGTCAAGTGGATCGGAAACACGGAAGAGTACACGGTCACCCGGCTGGCGCGCATAGCCCTCACTCACCAGCGCGGCCGCAGCACCGCCCTTGAACGCGGCGGACACGAAATCATGGCCGTCGCGCTGGTCCTTCAGCGCTACGAACAGATCTCCGGCCTGCAAGGTGCGCGTGTCGATCGAGATGCCCGAGACCGATACGTTCCCGCCACCGTCCGGGGCAACGCCCAGCGCGGCGATCAACTCGTCGGAAGTCCAGAGTGGTTTCATCACATCCATCAATCCGCGAGCGCCTTCCGGACCTCGTCGTGATCAGAAAACGGCACGATCCGATCGCCGATGATCTGGCCGGTTTCGTGGCCCTTTCCGGCCACAAGCACGACATCGCCCGGCTGCATCATTGCGACTGCCGTTGCGATCGCTTCCGCGCGGTCGCCGATCTCGCGCGCCCCGGCGGCTCCCGCCAGAATTTCCTTGCGAATTTCGGCTGGCTGCTCGCTTCTCGGGTTGTCGTCGGTGACGATAGTTATATCGGCGCGTTCGACGGAAATGCGCCCCATGAGCGGGCGTTTGCCTTTGTCCCGGTCGCCGCCGCAGCCAAACACGGAAATCAGCCGTCCCGTCGCGAATGGGCGGCAGCCATCGAGCGCTGCGGCGAGCGCCTCTGGCTTGTGCGCGTAATCGACGATGGCGAGTCCGCCGTTGCGCTCGCCGATGATTTCGAGGCGGCCGGGGACGCCTTTCAAGGTGCGGAGCGTCTGCAGGACGGCGGCTACATCTTCGCCTGTCGCGATGGCGAGCCCTGCTGCAACGAGCGCATTCTCGACCTGATATTCGCCAACGAGCGGCAGATCGACCTCATAGGATCTATCCCCCGCGCGCACGCCGATGATCTGGCGAAAGCCGTCGCGCGATAGCGACGTGCGCCGCAGGGCTTCGCCGTGCGTACCGACCTTCATGACGCGCAAACCCCGCGCACGTGCCGCCACTGCGACTTCGCTCGCATATGCGCCGTCCGAATTTATGACGGCTGGCTGACCGGGCTCCAGAAGGTCTGCGAAAAGGCGAAGCTTGGCGCGCAGATAATCCTCGATCGTCGGATGATAATCCATGTGATCGCGACCGAGGTTCGTGAAAGCGGCGGCCGAAAGCTTGACGCCATCGAGGCGATGCTGATCGAGGCCATGCGACGACGCCTCGAACGCGAGATGGGTTACGCCTTCTTCGGCGAGTGCCGCGAGCGTCGCGTGCAGTGTCACGGGGTCGGGCGTCGTCAAAGATCCGTAGATCGCGCCGGACGGCTTCACGATGCCGATAGTGCCGACGGACGCCGCCTTATATCCGAGTGCGGCAAAGATCTGGCGGGTGAAATCTGCGACAGACGTCTTGCCGCTCGTGCCCGTTACGGCGACGGCGCATTCCGGCTGACGGCCAGCGAGTTTGGCGGCGATTTTTGCGAGGACTGCGCGCGGATTATCGACCTTGATCAGCGCCACGCCCGGTGGAACTTCGACTTTGGCGTTGCGGCTGACGATGACGGCAACGGCGCCGCGCTCGACCGCTTCGGGGACGAAGGCCGCGCCATCGACCTTGACGCCTGGGAGGCCCGCGAAAATCGCGCCGGGTCCGACGGCGGCGCTGGCGGCGGTAATGCCAGAAACGGCAACGTCGGTCGCGCCGGGCGGCAATTCAATATCGGCGGGAAGCACCTCGCTCAGCCGCATATCGCCCCGCCGCTCCTTACGTCTTTCGATCAACCAATGACTTGAATAAGTGGCGGCGCGTGCCGCGTCAAATTCCGGTGCTCACTGAGTGGACGCCACGGTCTGCGGCGCAACGCCGAGCTGGGCTGCGATGCGGGCGATAAGCTCACCCGTCATCGGTGCCGCGTTGACGCCCGCCGTCCTATGCCCGCGAGTTTCCTCAATGCCCTTCGGCTCGAACAATATTACGAACGTCAAATATTGAGGGTCATCGGTCGGAAACGTGGCAAGAAATGAGGAGATGACCGAGTTCGATGTGTAGCCGCCCTTGGCGGCGATATCGGCGGTGCCGGTCTTTCCGCCGACGCGGAAGCCGGGCACATCGGCCTTGCCGCCGGTGCCGTCGCGATTGACGACGTTGAGGCGCATGAGGTTGGCCATCATCTGCGACGTGGCCGGGCTGACGACGGGTTTCCCGTCGGCGGCGCCAGCATCGAATTTGCGCAAGAACGTCGGATGAACCGTCTTGCCGCTGTTCAAAACGGTCGCTGCGGCAGCCGCGAACTGCAACGGTGCGATAGCGATGCCATGTCCAAAGGACGCCGTGATGGTCGAGATCCGGTTCCAGCGCGGCGGCAATTGCGGGGCCGCGAGAGGACCTTCCTCTGTGGTCATCTGATCCAACAGACCGAGATTTTTCAGGAAGGCCTGGAGCTTCTCCGGTCCGGCTTCCAGAGCCAGCATTCCCGCGCCGACGTTGGAAGAATGCGTGTAGACTTCGGTGACCGTCAGTGGGCGGTTCGACGGGTGAAAATCCTTGACGGTGAAGCGGCCTGCCTCGAGGGGCTGGCGCACATCGAGAAGCGTATCGGGCTTCGCCAATCCCTCGTTGAAAGCCATGGCGAGGGTCAGCGTCTTGAATACGGAGCCAAGCTCGTAGGTGCCGGCCGCCATCCGGTCGATATGCTTGTTGTCGAGCGCCTGCATCGGCCACGCCGGATCGACGCGCGGCAGGGACGCGCTGGCAATGATTTCGCCGGTCTTGATGTTGAGGACGACGCCCGCCGCGCCCTCGCTCTTATAACGCCGCGCGCCCTCGTCCAGTTCGTCTTCAAGGGCATGCTGCACGCCAATGTCGATCGACAGCCGCACCGGCGGACGACTAGAGAGCACGGCGGAATGCACCGGATCGACGCCGACTTTGTCATCGATATAGCGTTCGATTCCGGAGACGCCGCGATTGTCGACATCGGTGTAGCCGAGCAGATGCCCTGCCATCTTGCCGCCGGGGTAAGCGCGTTTCAGCTCGTAGCGGAACGAGATGCCGGGCAGACCGAGATCGTGCACCTTCTGCGCAATGCCGGGCGCCACGCCTCGCCGCACCCAAATGAAACGCCGGTTCCTATCGGAAAGATCGCGGAGCAACTGTCCGCCATTGAGATCGGGAAGCACGGTCGAAAGCTTTTCGACCACCTCATCGCGATCGAGAACGAGGGCGGCGTCGGCAAAAATCGATGGCGCCTCGAGATCGGTCGCCAGCAAGCGGCCGTTACGGTCGACGATATCGGGACGGCTGAAGCTCGTGGCGGCAATCGGCTCGGAGATGGCGAGTGTGATGTCGGGATGGCGCGGCACCGCCAATACCAGAAGCTGGATTACGACGCCCGCAAACGCCGCGAAGAGAACGCCAGAGACAGCGCGCTCGGATGTCCGGCGCGCGTCACGATCCAAGATCCGTAAGTTTCCCCGTGCCCCAGTCACTTGCTCGCCCCCTCAACGGCCTTTGGCGGCCGGGCGCGTATCGAGTTCCGATACTTCGCGCCCGCTGTCGAATTGATCGGTCTTCGGAGGCCCAAGGCCGAGCTGACGGGCGAGACCATCGATGCGGTCGGGGCGGGCGAGCGTGCCGCGTTCCGCCTTCAAGACGGCGATGTCGCTGCGGGCGTCGTCGGCGAGGCGTTCCTTCGTCTGGACCTCGGCTTCAAGACGGCGCGTGTCGTAGTTCAAACCGTAAAGCAGCAGCGCACTGGAGAGGGCAAAAAAGAAAGCTGCAATATTCAACAGACGCATTTTGATACACTTCCCGCAATACTTGTTTACAAGCCGAGTATTATCGTCCGTGCGAAGCTAGTCCGTCGTGCCCGCATTTATTGGCCATGCCGCCGCATCCATGCGGATGGCAGCCCGCAAACGTGCGGACCGGGAACGAGGGTTCACTTCCAATTCACCTTTAGAAGGTGTTAACGGGCGGGAGTTAACAAGTCGGAAACTTGGCGCGGCAGATTTTATCAATTCCGGCGGCAGGTGCCGGGAAGCCCCAGGCGTCTTGCCGCTTCGCTCGGCAAGAAATTTTTTAACGATCCGATCTTCGAGGCTGTGGAACGTCACCACCACGAGCCGTCCGCCCGGCTTCAGAATGCGCTCAGCAGCAGCGAGACCCGCGGTCAGCTCGCCCAGCTCGTCGTTCACGTAAATCCTGAGAGCCTGAAACGTGCGCGTCGCCGGATGGCGGCCATCGACCTTGCGTCCGTGAAACACGCGCAAGACCAAATCGGCAAGCTCGAGCGTGCGCGTAAACGGCGCTTCTTCCCGCCGCTTGACGACCGCGCGCGCGATGGCGCGGGAGCGATGCTCTTCGCCATACGTGTAGATAACGTCGGCAATTTCTTCTTCTTCGCTCGTATTGAGAAAATCGGCGGCGCTCATTCCCGACGACGACATGCGCATGTCGAGCGGCCCGTCGGACTGAAACGAAAATCCGCGCTCGGCATTGTCGAGCTGCATGGACGAGACGCCGATGTCGAGCACGATACCATCGACAAGCTGGCCGGCTAGTTCCGCCTGCACCGCCTCTTCCATCTGGCTGAAGGGCGTTTCGACGATTTGTAGGCGGCCTGCGAATTGCGCGACGAGCGGTGCCGAATCGCGAATGGCATTCGGATCGCGATCAAGCGCAAGCACCGTGCAATTGGCTTTTTCCAGGATCGCGCGTGTATATCCGCCTGCGCCGAACGTGCCGTCGACGTACGTCTCGCCGTCCTTAGGCGCGAGGCTTTCGAGCACTTCCGAGATCAGCACGGGAATGTGGCGCGGATGCTTGTCAGCTGGCCCCAGCGAGGCTCCCTCTGCCCCGCCACCGCGCGTCATTCCCGTGCTCCCTCGTTGCCGTCATCATCCGACGAACGGCCACCCGCTGCGAAAAGCTTGCGCGTCACTTGGACTTTGCTACGCGCTTCCTTGCGGCGTTCTTCGAAGGCTTTGGGTTCCCACATCTGGAACTTGTCACCAAGGCCAACAAACGTGACGGCGGCGTCCAGGTTGGCGCGGACGCGAAGGTTTTCAGGAAGGACGATGCGGCCGTCGCCATCGATCGAGAGAACCTGGACGTCGCCGTAAAGTGCGACAGAGAGTTCGTCGCGCTCATCCGAATAGTCCGGCAAGCCCGAGAGAAGCCCGTCGATTTTCTTTGCAAGTCTTTCGCCGCCTGCATCGAGCGCAGCAGCATCGAGCGAGGGGTAGCAGTAGAGTCCCCCCGGATAGCCGTCGCGTTCGAGGACGGCGCGAAACGGGGCTGGAATTGAGACCCGGCCTTTGGCGTCGATCTTGTTTGTGAATGTCGAGACAAAGCGGTCCATCCCCCAGCTACGATTTCCGTCTCCCTACTCACTGTTACTGAGCCCTGGCGACTCCGCTGCGCGGAGCCGGCCGCCAGGGCCGGACCTATTTACTGGCCGCGGCGAGCTCCCTTTGGGGAGCAGGCCATCAGGGCCGGGAAGTTTCGTTTCGGGTGGCGAATGCGCGGAACGCGTGTCGCCCGAAACAATCAAGAAAGAGACCGTGGCGGTCGCTCAGATTTGGGCCCTCTAACCAAACCGGCGCCCAACCACGGATTCCTACCCGGTGCGGACGGGCACATATGGGATCGCATGGGATTTAATGGTCGTCAACGGATTATTAAGGATATTTCGTGGCGCGAGACGGAATTGCACCGCTCATGCCCACGTCATGCCTCACGTCAAATATGAAAAAAAATCTGCAAGCCTCAGAAAGAAATTGATTTTGCCATTTCAAAAATCGGTATTCACGGAGACCTGATTTGGTTGCAGCCCCAGCGAGGGGCACTCTCTCCTGCAAGCGACGCGGGGCGCTCCAGATTTCTGGTGCCATGGCGAGTGCGGCCTCCGGCACCATCCAGGAGGTGCTGTCATGGCGAATCTCGACCGGCCTACGAACACCCACTCGGACCTCGACCTAAGGTGGCCGGCTTCCGCCATCTGGCGTGACGGCGATCCGAACGTCCGGCTGATCACGACATCCGATGTCTGGGCCGCGCTTGCGCAGGGCATCGACGATTTCCGTGCCATGCCGACGCACTACTTCTTCGCGATCGCTATTTACCCGATCGTCGGGATCATTCTTTTCCGGCTGCTTTTCGGATATCAACTGTTACCGCTCATCTATCCGATGGCCGCGGGGTTCGCCCTTCTTGGACCGTTCGTTGCTATCGGCCTCTATGAGATGAGCCGCCAGCGTGAACTGGGCGTGGATGCCTCTCCCGCGCAAGCCCTCGACGTCCTGCGCAGGCCCGGCATCGACTCGATACTGACGTTGGGAATGGCCTTGGGCCTGCTATTCGTCGCCTGGCTGTACATCGCGAACATGATGTACGTGCAGATTGTTGGCACTGAACCAACATCGCTCTCTGACTTCTTCCGGCAGGTCACAGGCTCCGGCGAAGGCGCAAGACTGATGATCGTCGGCAACCTTGTCGGCTTCCTGTTCGCCCTGTTCGTCCTGGTAACGACCGTCGTTTCGTTCCCGCTGCTGGTCGATCGTGACGTCGGCGCCGGGGCCGCCGTGCGAACGTCTATTCGTGCGTCGCTCGAAAATCCGATTCCGATTGCACTCTGGGGCCTGATCGTCGCCTTTGGGCTTCTGCTTGGCGCGCTGCCATTTCTATTTGGGCTCGCCATTGTATTGCCCGTCCTCGGTCACGCGACGTGGCATCTCTACCGAAAGCTCGTCGTAACGCCGTCCTAACCGTTGTCAGTGATCGCGCACAAACTTGGCGAGCACAGGAAGCAGCTGGGGATCGAGCGGCAAAAAAGAATTCTGATAAGTCGCGAGGTTTTTCGCGCGATCGTCGGGCGCAGTTTTTAAAATGTGATTCATGCCCGGAATCACAACAAGCTTCGATGACGGCAGCGCCGCCGCGAGCCGGTTGGCGTCATCGAGATCGACCTGCAGATCGGTGGTTCCTTGTACGACGAGCACCGGGCAACTCACCTGCGAAAGTTCTGCCGCCGGATCGAGCGGCATCCACGACATCAAATATCCCTGCACGCGCGGTTGATAGAGCGCCGCAAGTTCCACTGGAACGTTCGGCACTGCGACGCCGCGTTCCAGACTTTCGGAGATCTTTTTCGAAATCTGTTGCAGCTTGGGCGACACCCCCGCGTTGGAGAGCTGACGCGCCAGAATCTGGCCGATCGGCTTGCCTGCGCCTTCGAGCAGAATGAGCCCAGAAACACTTGTTTTCTTCGCAGCAAGCGTACCGACCAGTGCGCCTTCGCTATGTCCGAGAATGAATAGGCTCGAGACGTCAGATCGCCCGCGCAGAAACTCGAGCCAGGAAAGCGTGTCGTCGACATACGTGCCGAAACGAATGTCTTCGATGCTCTGCCCTTCGACCTGACTTTCCCCGATGCCACGCTTGTCGATCCGAAGCGAACCGATGCCGAGATCGGCGAGGCCGCGCGCGAGAAGCTTCAGGCTATCGGTGTCCATGCCCGGAGCATTGCCATCTCGGTCAACGGGACCGGATCCCGGTAAGATCAAAACCATCGGCCCAGGCGACGTGCCGCCCGGTCCGATTATAGAGCCGTGGAGATCGCCATTCCTGACGTCGGCTTCCGTCCAAGCCATTGCGGGAAATGCCATCGATAACCAAAATGCGATCACAACAGTGAGGACATGACGCAAATCGATGTGGTTCGCTGCGTTCTTTTTCTTGTTCATTACAATGAAACACCGAAAGCCTTTTCAGCATCGAGACTATGACCGAACCCGCTGAAATGGGAAACGGGATCCGCCAATCTGCACCCTGCGTGCGGCCCCCATGCAAGACCGACAGACGCTAGCCACCGCACGCTTGACCACTGCTCATCTTGAGAATTAGGATGCGGCGACAGCCATCCTGCGAGCCGGCCAGCCAATTTCGGTACATCATCGTAAGGCGTAACTGGTGAACGATCTCAGTCGCCGCCAACTGCTTGTTGGAACTTCGGCGGTCGCGACGATCGCGGCGCTGAAGCCGGTCGACACTTGGGCGGCCGATGCCGTCCGGCCCGCGCTTCCCATTCCCGCCGAGCTCCGGGCAACAAATGGCATCATCAGCTTCAGCGCGACTGCCGGCAAAGTAAGCTTCGCACCGGGTCAAATGACGCCGACGTACGGCTACAACGGCGCTTTCCTCGGGCCGGCGCTGCGCCTAAGGCGGGGCAAATCCGTTACGATCGATTTTTCCAACAATCTTGCCGAGGCCACTTCGGTCCATTGGCACGGATTGATCATACCGGGCGATGTCGACGGCGGCCCGCACCGACCCGTCGCGCCGGGCGATCATTGGCGGCCGACGCTGTCGATCGACCAGCCCGCCGCCACGCTGTGGTTCCATCCACACTTTTACCCAACAACGGCTGCCCAGGTGATCAAGGGCCTCGCCGGCCTGTTGATCGTCGAGGACGACGATACCGATCGGCTGGCGTTGCCATCGCGTTGGGGTATCGACGATATTCCGCTGATCATCCAGGATCGCCGTTTTAAAACCGACGGGCATTTCTTCGACAGCATGAACATCATCTCGGTCGTGAACGGCTACGTCGGCACCGAAGCGCTCGTCAACGGGGCCCGCTATCCCGAAGCGAAGACCGCGCGCGGTTGGATCAGACTGCGTCTGCTCGACGGCTCCAACGCCCGGAGCTACCTGCTAAAGGCGTCCGACGACCGCTCGCTCTACGTCATCGGTTCAGACGGCGGCTTGCTCGAAAATCCGGTCGAGGTAAAGCAACTAAAAATGTATGCGGGTGAACGCTACGAGGTTCTAGTCGATTGCCGCTCGGGCACGCCGTTCGACATCGTTGCGCTGCCGGTCGGAAATCCGATCATGCAATTGCCGCCGTTTGACATGCCCGTGCCACTCGTGACGATCCGTCCCGACGGTGCCGACGGAAGAGGCGCACTTCCGGAATCGCTCGCAAAGCTGCCGCCCATTCCCACGGATCTGCCGCCCGTCAGTCAGAGCTTGGTGATGGACATGTTCCGCGACGAGGCGGGCATGATGCCCCTGGTCAAGGCCGGACTAACGATGGGCATGGGCGGCGGAGCGATGGCCATGGATCACAGCAGCATGGCCGACATGCCAGACATGTCCCACGATCAAATGCCAGGAATGAGTCCCGCTGGACCTGCTCCCGATGTCGTTGCCCGCGTGACGAAGCTGATCGAGGACAGTCCGGAACTGTCGCTGAGCGAACAGCTCGCTGCAAATGGCGTCAATGGCAAGCCTTTCGCGATGCATGAGGTCGGTTTCGCCGCTCGTCGCGGCGAGATGCTGCATTGGAAGATTTCCGAGGGCTCGGACAAGATGCTGCATCCGGTGCATGTTCACGGCTGCCAATTCCGCATCGTGTCGGAAAACGGCAAGCCCCCGGAGGCCCACCGCGCCGGATGGAAGGACATCGCGGCGATTTCGGAGGGCGGTGTCTCGGACATTTTAGTGAGCTTCCCGCAGCCCGCAGCGGCGGATGCACCATACATGGCCCACTGCCACATTCTCGAACACGAAGATTCGGGAATGATGGCCCAGTTCACCGTGGCTTAAGAAAGAAATACCAGCCGGCCTGTAAGCCGGGTTCTGTTTGGAGGCTTGCGCCTCCGCGACGGCCATTCATCTGGGACGCCTGTCGCCAAGCGCCTCGTGCAATCAACCCGGGCAGGTAGCGTGAGAACGCGCCTTGCGTCTGCGGTTTCCCGCTCCGCGCGCCCACCCCTATTTGATCTTGCTCCCGGTGGGGTTTGCCCTGCCACTTCTGTTGCCAGAAGCGCGGTGCGCTCTTACCGCACCTTTTCACCCTTACCGCCGAGCCCGGAGGCGCGGAGGCGGTATGTTCTCTGTGGCACTTTCCCTGGGGTCGCCCCCGGCGGCCGTTAGCCGCCACCGTGTTCTCTGGGAGCCCGGACTTTCCTCCACCGAACGTCCTGCTTGCGGGCCTTTAGAGCCCGCTTCGCCACAACAAAGCTCGGCAGCGGCCGTCCGGCCGGCTGGTGGAGTGAGATAAGCGATGCGGAGGGCAAAAGGTCAAGGGGTTGCCCCACTTGTCACCCCGACCGAAGCGCAGCACCGAGACCCAGGACGCCCGGACGAGTTGCCTAGGTCCCCCGAGTCTCGCAATTGGGCTCAGTTCTTTGATTGCGCCTTGCGACACCCCTGTGGGGAGCCGGCCGCAAGGCGTAATCAGATCCCCATCGCGGCGCGCATGTTGTGCGAGCGGTCGTGGATGGCGCGTTCGAGCCGATTGCCTGCGGCTTTCGTCGTCAGGATCTGGTTGACGCGTTCGGCAATCTGCACGGCGGCTTCACCAGGCGGCAGACCGCCCGCATAGATGTTCGAGATCACCGTATATTCGTAGCGCACGTCCGGATTGCCGCTGAACTTTGCGGCGTCCTTCTTCGCGTCGTCGTCGAGACGATACGCGATGTAGGCCGACATGCTGCGTGACGCGAGCGCATCGCCGCCGGGCCGCTCACCGATGAGATTGATGACGAGCTTCGGCTGCAAGGCATCGCCCAGCGCTTCCGCCAGTTTCACGCGGCCGTAGGGCGCGAGGATCGGTATTCCGGCCGAGATGTGCTGCGCCTCCAAACCATCGAGCAGCGCGGGCAAAAGATCCGGAATGTTGTGATGCACCGCTTCGGCCGATAGACCGTCCGACACGATAATCTGGACGTCGACCTTCTCGGGCGTGAGTTCGGCGATCATGTCGTCTGCAGGCTTCGCACCGCGATCTGGGTGGGAAAGATGCGCTTCCTTGCTTTCCGCCGACGTCTTCACGCGGCGGAACTCGAGACCCGCAAGACGCTCCGGCGTGACCTCGGCGTAGATCGCTTCGCGCGCTGCCGCGAGGTTCGCCTTGATGGCGCGTGACACCTGCTCGGTCGGACGCGGACCAGCGCTTTCGAAGCCGTAGGCAGCGGGAAGATTTTTGCGCAGCCGCTCGAACTCTTCATCAGAGCAAAAGATTTTCGGATTGCCCCAGTTCGGACCGCGCTCGACCTCGCCATCTTCGTTGCGCACAAAGATACCGCGCGCAATCGTCCACTCCAGGAATTCCGGCGCGGGCGTCAGATCGTGCACTTCGCGCATAGTCTGATCGTCGTGGCCGCAGGTGTCGAAATACGCGAGCATGCGATCGATCGAGAGATAGACGTCCATGAAATAGTTGGCGCCCGCGGCCGTCAGCAATTCCGCCGCGATCTGCTGGCCTTCCATCGTAATTTCGGAATGCAGCGTGTAGCAGGGCGCCATTCCCATCGGCAGCCCCAAGAGCTTGCCCATGAAATGGTCCTGCAGGTTCGACACGATCATCTCGAAGTTCGAGCGATGCGTTTCCGGCCCGATGAAGCCCGTGACGTTGTTGACCATGAACGGATCGTAGCGGCGCGCGAGGCCGTAGCAGAGCGCTTCCGTCGTCGTCATGTCGATATCGTTGTGCTTGCCGTATGTCAGCTCGCTGCCCTGGCCCGTCTCGAAATACATGAATTGCGCGGCTTCTGCCGCGAGCGGTCCGTGTTTCGCCATCGTCGTGTAGGCTTGATCGAGAACATCGGCGGTGCAGTCGAATTCCTCGATCAGCGTGCGGTCTGTGCCCGCCAGCGACTGGAACATGATCTCGACTGGCGCACCACTTTCGAGGCACGCGAGCTGCGTCTTCACATGTGACAGCACACAGATTTGCGTCGGCGCGCCCGTTTCGCGGCGCAGCTTGTCGAGATGCTTCAGCGTCTTGGTGATGTTCTCGACCGTATCGATTGCCGGATTGAGGCCGAGAAGCGCGTCGCCCGAGCCCATCGAAAGACCCGTGTAGACGAGAGCGGTCATGGCATCGAGATCGTCGGTCGGATGGTTGGGTTGCAGCCGCGACGATAACGTGCCAGGCGCGCCGACCAAAGTTCGGGCCTTACCGGAGCGCTTCAGTTTCTTCGCCGCGTAGACGAGTTCGTGCACGTCCATCAGCTTGGCAATGGCTGCGGCCATGACGCCCGTCAGCGCAGAGCCGATGCGCTTTGCGTCGGCGGCCTTTGCCCGCAGCAGCATGTTCTTGACGTCGCCGAGCGTCTTCGTCGCGATTTCGGCGAACGCATCTCGGTCGATGCCGTAGTTGATGCGCATGACCGAATCGACGTTGCCCGCGTTGTCGGTCAACGGCCGATCATAAAGGTGCTGAAGCGTCAGACCGGACAGAATGGTGCGCGCCGCTTCGCGCTCGACGTCGTCCTTCGCCGCAAGGCCGCAATTGCGATCCCCCGCCTTATCGAAATCGGCAGCGCCAAGCAGCGCTTTCAGGCCGCGAAAACTGTAGGTCTTATCGAAAAGCGAGAGCTCGTAAAGCTCATCCTCGCGAGGCTCTGGAACCTCGATCTGCCGCCACGGCTTCAGCTCAAGCATGCGCACCGCCCTCGTTCTTCATTCGGCCGGATGCGTCAGGGGCTCACGGCCAATTGAGCGTATCATAAACGAAGTTCGTGAGGCGCAAGTCAAGTTCCTAATAATCAATTCTAGCAACTGGCGGAAAAAGCGCCTGAGTGCCCAGCAAGAATGCTTCGCGGTGTTTTCGGCGATGAGACTAGTCTCAGTACTCCCGCACGCTGACTGGATCCCGTCCTTCGCCGGGATGACGGGGTACAGTGGAGAACTCGGGCTCGATCTCTGATCGGCGACGCGTCGGGATGCGTTTCGGCGCGAATGTCATCCCGGCCGCAGCGAAGCGGAGAGCCGGGACCCAGAACGACCGGCGCAATGCACCTCCTGGGTCCCGGATCTCGCAAGGGGCTCGCCCGGGATGACAATGAGGGATGACCAGTCGGTCGGAGATTACTGGCGAAGCTGTGCCGCGCGGCGTGCAACTTCGGTCGGACTGACCTCCCCGGCGTCGACAAGTGCATTGAGACAGCGCGTCGAAAGCTTCTCGCCGGCTGAGCGCATGCACTGCCGCACCTCGGGACTGTCTGAAGCGAACTGGCTGCAGTAGGCGTAGTAGTCGCGCGAGCAGGCGAGCTTGACGTGAAGACTAACCGCGCTTGCGCTGGTGGCGGCAGCGGCCACCCCGATAAGTCCAACTGCAATCGATGCACACGAACGCAAACGGAGAACTCCGCTTCGCTTCAGCATATCTGCACCCTGGCTTGGCATGAGGTCTTAAGAGACTGACAATAAACTCTTTCGCAAGAGTTAATGGTTGTTCGGGATTTGCCGAAAAATGTCTCTCACGCGAGGCCGTAGCCAGACTGACGTCGCATCGAACTGCTAGCGCAGCGCGCGGTCCAGGTTGACGGCCTGATCGAGGCCCTTCGCCTGCGCAACACCGACCGCTCCAACGAAATTGGCGCCATCCAGATCGGCGTGCGTGAAGTCGGCGCCGGAGATATCCGCGCCTGAAAAGTCAGCGCGAGAAAGATCGGCGTCCGCAAAGTTGGCGCCGTGGAGATCCGCGCCCGTGAACTTCGCGAACCAGAGCACCGTCCGCTTCATGTTGGCATCGCGCAGCCGCGCACCGGAGAAATCACAGTACTTCAGGACATTGCGATAGGCGGTCGCGAGGGTTCCTTCGCCGGGGCGGCCTTCGAGCGGAAAGAAGTTCGCCCTCGTCAGGTTGGCGCCCCTGAAGTCGGAGCCCGAAAGTTCTGCCTGGACATGGACTTCCGTCAGGTTGGCGCCGGAAAAATGCGGCGCGTCTTGAGTGTTCGTCGAAAGATCCTGATAGATCGTCGGCCGCAGGATGGTGGCTCCCGTCAGGTCGGCGCCGGAAAGATCGGCGCGCATCAGCACGGACCGATCGAGCCGCGTGTGCGAAAGGTCGGCACCCTTCAGATTGGCGCCCGTGAAGTCGGCGCCGTAGAAATCAGAGCGCGCAAGGTTGGCGCCTTTGAAGTTCAGCTCTGACAGATCGAGGTAAGCGAGAAATTTGCCGGAAAGATCGGGGCGCACACCCGGCTTCGCTTGAAACAGCGTGGTGGTGACGGCCCTGGCGCTCAGCTCCGCCTTGGTTGAAACGGGCCCCAGCGATTGATCCGCGAATGCCGCAAAGGAGCCGACGAGGGCCGCGAAAAACGACAGAGCAGCAAAAATCCGAACCATGCTCGAGCTTTCAAAGCGCCTTTACATCTAGATCATGCATGAGTCCGGATAACGCGGGGATATCATTTTCGTCGCGCCCGGCAGGCGAAATCGTCGCGTCTCACGCGCCCGCGCTACGTTATTTCATTATGGAGCCAACGAACCGTACGTCTTTGGAGACTTGGTTTTGCAGGCCGCGAACAGGTCGAGCTTCGGATCGTAGACGCGTGTCGCGACATTCATGATGCCCAGCGCCGAGTGAAAGAGATTGTCGTGACCGACACGCTCCGATGCGCTCTTCGCCATACATGCTTCGTCGATACCGCGCGCTTCGCGAAGTGCGGGCGATAGCCAAACGACCATCGGCACGTGGATTTGCGATTCAGGCGCAATCGCATACGGCATGCCGTGAAGGTATAGGCCGTGCTCACCGAGGCTTTCACCATGATCCGAGACGTACAGCATGCCCGCATCGATACCCTCGCTCGCCGCATTGGACAGCACGCCGATCAAGCGCGCAAGCACGTGGTCCGTATAGACCAACGTGTTGTCGTAAGCGTTCACGATTGCCGGTAGCTCGCAGCGGCTGAACTGCGCGTCCTTGCAAGCCGGCGCGAAGGTCTCGTATTGCGGCGGGTAGCGCTTCCAATAAGCAGGACCGTGACTGCCCATCATGTGCAGCACGATAACCGCATCCGTCTTGAGCGTGGCGATGCGATCATCGAGTCCATCGACCAGAATGTCGTCGCCGTTCTCGGTGCTCGGAAAGAAGGTTGGAACTTTGTGTCCGGTCAGCGTCTCCGTTTCCACGCGCTCGCACACGCCCTTGCAACCCGCCTGGTTCTCGCGCCACAAAACATCGACGCCGGCGCGCTTCAGGATATCGAGAAGGTTCTGGCGCGTTTCCGCCCTGCCATTCGAAAACGCCTTGCGGTCGAAGCCCGAGAACATGCATGGCACCGATTGCGCCGTATCGGTTCCGCAGGAATAGGCGTGAGCATAGTTGATGAGGTCCGGAACCTTGGAAAGCTCAGGGTTTGTCGGCCGCGCGTAGCCGTTGAGCGCAAAGTGATCGGCGCGCGCGGTCTCCCCGACCACGATGACGAAAAGCGATTTCCGGCCATCGCCCGTTGCGAGCCGGTGCGCGTCCTCGCCGAACGGCTGAACGACTTTGACACGCTTTCTAGACTCGCGACGCCAGTATGTCGTTACTGCCGAGGCATAGTTCAGCGGCGTCAGCGTCAGCGTGAGTTCTTTGTGTTCGCGGCCGAGAGAGAGAACACTGCCTAGCACCGGCAGCAGCGCCGCGAAAAACGCAGCGGCAGAGAAGGCCGCGTATTTGAGCTTCGCTCGCGCGTCGTCGCGCCAGGACCGCTCTGTCCATGGAACGAGACAAAACAAAATCGCCGGCGCGACACCGAGAAAGACGACGTAGCCTAGCAGCTTCCACGTGATGAGGTCGCCCGTCTCGCGCGTGTCCGTCTCGATGACGTTGCGCACCGTGTTCGCATCGATGACAATGCCGTACTCGGTCATGAAGTACGAAGCCGCGGCCGTCAGCGGCAACACAACAATGATGATCGCGCGCAGCAGCGGCTTGAGCGAAACAGCGAGCAGCAACAGGTAAGAGAACGAAATAACGACGACGGCCACCGCTCCGGCAAACAGCCAGTCGCGCAGATTGTGTGGCGCAACGATTTCGTAGAATTTGCGCCAGAATGGCTGATTGAGGATCAGCACAATATATAGTGCAGCGATAAGCGCCAGGATTTCTGGGCGCCGGGATTTAAGCACGGCTCGTTCCGCTTCGTCGTTTTTCGGTACCGTTCGCCGTGGCCGGTCGGCGTCGTGGAACTGGTGCTCAGTCCACGTCCCGCATGAACATCACCGCATGCGTTCCGTCAAGCAGCAGCGCGTTTGCCTGAAGCTTCGAGAAGGCGCTCGAGTGTGATTTCCGTCGAGCGGTCGAGCCGGCCGTCGACCCGGCGCGGACGAAAGTGCAATTGAAAAGCTTTTAAAACCTTTTCCGTTGCCGCATCGAGCCGACCGCTCGTCTCGATGCCATAACCATACGCGAGAAGGTTTTTTTGCGCGTTTAAAATGCTTTCACCTTCGGAGCCGAGCCCGAGACCAGCATCGTCGGCATGCACGGGAAAAGGCCGAACCCACCGGCCGAGACCTTCTTTTGCAAGGAGATGCCAGTTGAATTTCTCGCCGGGATCCATTTTGCGGCCGGGCGCTACGTCGGAGTGAGCGAGGATATTGTCCGGCGCGATATGATGACGACGGACGATATCTTGCGAAAGCGCAATGACGGAGCTCATCTGCTTGGGCGGAAAATCCGGATAGCCATGCTGATGGCCGGGATTGTGAATCTCGATGCCGATGGAGTGCGAGTTGATATCCGTCTCGCCACGCCAATACGAAGCACCCGCGTGCCACGCCCGAAACTCCTCCGGAACGAGCTGCGTGATCTCGCCGTGCTCGTCGATCACGTAGTGGCAAGAGACGCCGCTTTCGGGGCGCGCGAGCCAATCAATCGCCTTCGCCGCCGACGCCATACCCGTATAGTGCATGATAAGCAGCGACGGCTTGGCGCCGTCGCGGCGCGGTTCGCGATTGTGGGCCGGACAAACGGCATTCACGCACGGCGTGTCCGGCTCGAATATCACGAAGTCGGTTCCAGCGCCCGTTCTGCACGTTGGCCGCGCTCAACGAGGATCGCTTCGTAAGCCGACGTGATCGCCGCAAGCCTGCGCTCGGCGCCTGCAAGAAACTCCTCAGGCACGCCCTTCGAGACCAGCGCATCTGGGTGATGACCTTTGACCAGCTCGCGATAGCGCGCCTTGAGTTCCTTGTCGGATGCCAGAGGCGAGATGTGCAGGACTTCGTAGGGACTGTCGGCATCGAAGACGAAGCCGCGGCGCACGCAACGGAACTCGCCTTTCGTCAAACCGAAGATCTCGGCGACGTGGGCGAGATACTTATCTTCGTCCGGGTGCAAGACGCCGTCGGCGCTCGCGATGTGGAACAGGCTTTCGAGAACCGAAATCTTGATCTCGGGCTGGCCTTCCAGAATGTGCGCGATTTGCGCGGCGTACGTTTCGTATCCCGCCACGTCCCGGCTCGCGAGCTCGTAAAGCTTGCGAACGTGCGCGCATTCGCTTTCGGGAACCTTGAACTGCCGCTTGAATGCTTCCGCTTCGATGGGAAGCGAGACGCCGTCGGCTTTGCTCATCTTCGCCGCGAGCGCGACGACGGCGATCGTGAATGCCACGCGAGACTGCGCGGGCGTTTGGGCCCCATCGAAGCCAAACGCTTCCTTGATGTGCTCTAGCGCAGAGCGCAAGCTGCCGCCGTACGCCACAACAGCGTTCTTCAAAAATTGCCAGGACATCGCTCGTCCGTGATTTTTGCCTCAGACCACGCCCGTCCGCCGCGACGGCTCTTGGTCAACAATAGACGAGCCTTCGCGAGAGTACCCCTAAAATATCAGCAATGCGGGTGCTCAACAGCGAATTCCCGGTATGCATCGGAAAGCGCGTCAACTTGCTCCACCCGCTTTCCGGACTTTCGTCAGATCAGGCCGCGGGGCCCTGGGAACGATGGGATTTCAGAAATGCCTCGAAAGCTGAGGCGTCTGCCGCTCGGCGCAATCCGTCGAGATATTTGCGAAATTCGTCGGCTTCGGCCTCGAGCTTCGTGAGGGTCGCAGACCGGTATTCGTCGAAGGCTAAGTTGCCGGAACCACGAGGGGCAGACATTGCAAACCCCTGGTTTGATCCACTCGTGGCGTAGCGGGCTCGAAAGAACTTGCGCGCCACGACAAGGATCGTGATCGCCAACAGGGCCCCGCCGATCACATGGACCAGGGCGAAGAATGGCGGCGGAAGAAGGTGAGGGTGAAACATCGCTGCTGCTGCTCCGCTTCAAAAGGGAGATGATGAAAATGGGACTGCGGAGGCGAGCGATGCCGCCCCCGCTTACTGTGGGAAATCTTAATTCGTGGCGCCGGTGTTGGGTTCCGGCCGGTCGCGACGCTCGGACATGAACTGGTCGAACTCGGACTTGTCCTTCGCCTGACGCAGCCGCTCAAGAAAGGCGCGGAATTCCCGCTCTTCATCTTCGAGACGCTTCAACGTCGCCTCACGATAATCGTCGAAGGCTTTGTTGCCACTCGAATAAGCGCCCCGCCCGAAGTTCCGGAACTCGTCTTCGACGCGAGACCGAGCCCGCTCGAAGCGCTCCGACAGTCTGCTCTCCCAACGTCCGCGGCCCCGGCCGCCGTGCCATCCGCAATTCATGCGTCCACTCCAAAGCATATAGGCCAGGATCACGACCCCAACCGGCCAGAAGACGATGAAACCCAGTATCATCGCAGCAAGCCACGCAGGCCGCCCGAAATCATCGAGTGTCTGAACCACTTGCGTCATCGCCACCCTCTCCTTGTTTAGGATGTAAATGTATTTTACATTCACATAGGTGGGAGGGCAAGAGGTGAGTTCAAGGGTTTTTTGCGGTGGCCACGGCGAAAATTCGACGAGCCGCTTTGGCGGCCTCCGCCTAGCTACCTGCCGCCACGCATCCGCTTCGTCACCTCGATGGCGATCTCGTTCTTGAAAGCATAGGGATCGACCGACACGCCCAAGATCGTGTGGCAGTGCGGGCACGTGTAGGTCGCGCCGCTGAAGGTGCCGCCGGCCATATTCGTAATGCCGATCGGTTCGGCGCGAACGTTTCCGACCATGTTTTGACATTTCGGGCATTTGCCGGCCATCGCGTGCTCCCTGAATAGCTTTCAAAACCGCATTTCAAAAAGCCGAAGGCCGCCCGAGGCCGAAGGAACACTCGGCGCATCGAACAAAAAATTGCTCTCCCGACCTCGTCTTTCCCGTCGATCAATATGTATGCGGAAGGTTGCAGCAGCGGCAATCGGGCTGAAGGCGCTCTGCACGGCTTTCAGCAGGACTTTCCGTCGATCAAACGGACTTCGCCCGCCGAACGCCAAGCCCGTCGAGGTAGATCAAGACCGCGGCATCGAGCAGATCTTCAGGGGTCATCGGAATGGGCCTGCGCGCCTCATCGCCCCGTGCGAACAACGATGCGGTTCCGTGAGCTTGAGCCCAAATATGAAGCGCCATCATCATGACCGGAGGACGCTTGTCTTCTGGCATCGTCGCGACCATCGCGGCGCAGGCATCCTTCAGCACATCGAACGCGCGGTCGCCTGCCACGTGCAGCTCGGGAAAGGCCGCGAACGAGAGGCCCGATTCGAACATCGCGGAATACTGCGCCGGTTCCTGCCGAGCGAATGCGAGATAGGCGCGGCCGACACGCTCGAAAGCTTTAAACGGGTCAGGCGTTCCGCCGGCCCAAGCCTGCTCCAACGTTGTCTCGAACAATTCGAAGGCGCGGCGTGCGACGTCGGCCATCAGCGCATCACGATCGCGATAATGACGATAAGGAGCCGCCGGGCTCACTCCAGCTGCGCGCGCGGCTTCCGCAAACGTGAATCCGGACGGACCTTTCGCAGCTATCAAATCGAGCGCAGCCTTCATTAAGGCTTCGCGCAGGTTGCCGTGATGATAGCCGCGGCGGTGTCCGCCCGGCGGTTCGTGATCCCAGGTCATGGTGCGCTTCTAGCGGATTTGGCGGTCGTCCGCACCCGCCCCTGCGGCACGTGCCTGCCGCCTATTTGCAAATATGCATCAAGCCGTCACGCCCGTGATGCGCGAGGTCGAGATGGAAATGGTTGCTGTGAAGGCTGTTGTAGTTCGGACCGAGCACCGTCGTGAAGTGCTCGCACGCGCCATCGTGGGCCATACGCAGGAACGCCTGCTCTCGCGGCGACCCGTTCCAATCCCGCTGCACGCTGATCGTCCTGCCGTCCGCCAGAACGAAACCGCCGACGTCGATGGCATTGGCGTAGGCGTGCTCGGAGATCATTGCACCTTCAACGCTGTTCATCGGGCGGCAGGAATAGGACGCCAAGATTTTCAAGCCAACGAGTTCCTGGCGGAAATTATAGCGTGCCGCGGGCTCGACGACGGTTTTCACCCAGCGGTCGATTTGCGGGATCATTGGGCAGCGGAGCGACGCCGATGGGGTCAGCACGACGCGGCCATTGTCGGCGGCGGACATCTCGAACGGGCTTTCCGCACCGCAGACGCTCGGCCCGCCCAGCGCCGACCGAGCGCGGACGAACGCTGTCTGCCGCACCGCTCCGGATACGAGGCAAGCCTTCTCCTCCGGCGAGCGCCACGGATCGTCTTTGACCTGAAAATCGGGTCCCGTCGTTCCGCAGCCCGAAAGCAGGCCCAGTCCCGAAAGCATCAGGACGGCCGTAGGCACAAGAACTCGGACACAACGCGGGACCATGGGGGGAGTAAGCGGCGTTAACGTTAACGGCCGGTTAAGCAAGAGCGATAACCGACCAGGAAACGCCAATATTGCTGGATTTTCAGACTGATTTGGGCCGGTTCATTGTCGAACCGAAGGCGCACTGCGGCGGTCTCGCGGCGGCGAGTCGTGTTGCGGTCAAGTCGCAGAGAGTTGCCGGCTCAAAGTTATCCACAGGCGCGTGTCAGCCGACATCTGTCTGAGATGGCCGCGTCATTGAGCAGCGGTATCTGACAAGCGCTCCCGGAGTGCGGGCCGGGCTCGAAACTCGTATCGCGTGCGAGACCGGAAAATGTGCCGTCCCGCGTCTTCGATCGGATTTGTACCGCGTACCGGTCCGAAGACGCACTGACGGGAAATGTAAGTGCTCGCGTGAGGTCATCCGGCCTTCGCGAGGGCGTGTGCCCTGAGGACCTTGTTTCCGGCTCGCGATTATCCCCCGTGTCAGTCCGGGTTCATCGTCCCCAGGCGCACCGTTCCCACGAAATCACACGTGGCCGCCCTCAAAAAATGCCAGTGCCTCGCCCTTGAACGAACGGTCGCCCACGGCCCGGTTGTGATCTTTGCCTGGAATTGTATAGGCCCGCGCGCCGGGGATCAGCTTCGCCAGCTCTTCTGCCGAACCGCCGATGACATCCTGATCGCCGACTGCGACCAGCACCGGCACGGCGATTTCGCCGACCATCTCCGCCGTTATGGGCGCCCGCGACGAGCGGATGCAAGCCGCAAGCGCACGCAGATCGCTTTTGGTCTGTTCGGCAAAGGCGCGGAACGTGCGCGCCGTGGGGTTCGTCACCTCGTCGATGCTCGGCGCCTCGAGCGCCCTCGCAATCGGACCGGTGCCCGCCATACCGCGAACCATGTTGATGCCGAGACCGCCGAAGACGACCTTCGATACGCGGTCCGGGTGTGTGAGTGCCAGGAACGCCGAGATCCGCGCGCCCATCGAATAGCCGACGACATTGGCTTTCGCGACGCCGACGTGATCGAGCAAACGCTTCGCGTCCTCGGCCATCAGCGGCGCGCCATAGTCGACAAGCTCGTAAAGCTTCTGGCTTTGGCCGTGCCCGCGGTTATCGAGAGCAATGACGCGATAGCCGGCGCGCGTCAGGAACGTCACCCAGCCGGTGTTGACCCAGTTCGTCTCGATGTTCGACGCGAAGCCGTGGATCAACAAAACGGGCGGCTTATCCTCGCCACCGCCGGTATCGAGAAACGCGATGTCGACGCCATCGCTGTCAAAATGATCCATGCAGCCACACTCGATTGCCAGAAAGTTCCGAAGTCCCCTACCATCCTCAAGGCCTTGAGGATATGGTGCCGCCGAACATTCCCTATTTCGGACGGGTGAAGCATGGCCGGAGCAGTGATCCCACACTTTGCCAACGACGTCGGCGCCGAGCGCATCTTCGTCGGCGTGAAAGAGTTCAACTGCATGGGCGCGCGGCCGCCCTTCGATCATCCCCACGTTTATCTCGACATGGGACAGGACAACCAGATCCTGTGTCCGTACTGCTCGACGCTCTACATCCATGATCCGCGTCTCAAGGCCGACGAGAGCGACCCGAAAGGCAGTCTCGTCGCGGACGCAGCTTGATCTCCGAATTCGATTCCGAAAGCATATTATCATGGCCGCCCGTCGCCTGAGCGCAATCGTTGCGGGCGGCGGTATCGGCGGTATCGCGACTGCCATCGCGCTCGCTCGACGTGGCGTGAGCGTGCGCGTGTGCGAGCGGCGTGCCGAGTTCCCCGAGGAAGGCGCCGGCATCCAGATCGGGCCGAACGGCGTGCGCATTCTCCAGGAGCTTGGGGTTGCTGAATTTCTCGCCGACAAGGCAGCCAACCCTGACGCGCTCGTCGTGCACGATGGCGCATCCGGCCACGAGTTGACGCGGCTTCCGCTTGGCAACTGGATCGCCGGGCGTCACGGCGCCCCGTACTGGACGGCACATCGCCAGGACCTGCATCAGGCTTTGCGAGCGTGTGCCGAACGCGTTCCAGGCGTAACGCTGTCTCGCGGCAGTGAAATCGTCTCTCTTAGCAACGTTGCGGATGGAGTCACCTCAATCGACGCAAACGGCGAGACGCTCGACGCGTCGCTACTCGTCGCCGCCGACGGATTATGGTCGACGCTGCGCGCGCAAATCAGCGGCGAAGCCGAGCCGTTGCGGCCGACCGGAAAAATAGCATTCCGGAGCGTGACTGAGGCCCGCAGCTTGCCATCCGCTCTGGAACGCAACGCAGTGCATATCTGGCTGTCGCCGCGCGCTCACGCGGTTCACTACCCGGTCAACGGCGGTCGTGACATTGCCCTCGTGATCATCTCGGATTCATCCCATTCGGACGAAGGCTGGGACGCGCCAGCCGTCGCGGAAACGGTGAAAGACATCGTCAAGAGCTTCACAACTCCCCTGCGCACACTTGTCGAGAGCGCAGCACAATGGCGGCAATGGTCGCTCTATTCCATGGCGCCGCTCGGAAGGTGGACGTCCGGCCACGCCGTACTGCTCGGTGATGCCGCGCACCCGATGCTGCCCTTCCTGGCGCAAGGCGCCGTCATGGCGCTCGAAGACGCAACGACGCTTGCGGCGTGCATCGGCAAAAATGGCGACGTCGCGGACGCGCTTCGGTGCTTCGAGCGACACCGCCGCGCTCGCGTCTCGAAAGTCGTCGAGAGGTCGCTTCGCAACGGCCGCATCTATCATATGCAGGGACCGGCGGCGTTCGCGCGAAACGTGGCGATGAGGCTTCAATCGCCAGAGCGCATCATGACCGGTTTCGACTGGCTTTATGGCTGGAGGCTTCCGGCATGCTGATGCGACTTGCTTCGCTGCTGCAAGACCGCTCCGATATCGTCACGCTCGGCGCGCAAGGCCTTATCATCGACGATGCCTCGCGCGTGCTCCTAATCCGGCACGGATATCGGCCAGGCTGGCATTTTCCGGGGGGCGGCGTCGAGCGTGGAGAAGAAATCGAGGAGGCTCTCGCACGAGAGCTTTTCGAGGAGACTGGCACGGTCATCGCGCAGCCTGCAGAGCTGATTGGCATCTATTCGCATTTCGACGATTATCCTGGCGACCATATCGTGCTCTTCTTGGTCCGGCACTGGAGGCGCGATACCGTTCCCAAGCCCAATACCGAAATCGCGGAGCAGCGTTTCTTCGCGCTCGACGAACTGCCGGAAGGCCTCGCGCCTGGAGCGCACCGCCGGCTGAAAGAAATTTTCGACGGCATCGCGCAATCTAGCGTCTGGTAGCTTCGCCGTTTGCAGTCTAGAAGATCGTCGTCCTCCGTTTCTCCTTTGTGCAAGCAGATCGCATGGCTTACCTGAGCGGCATCATCGCAAGTTTTCTCGTGGCGTTTCCCGCGCTGTTCTCGATCGTCAACCCGTTTGGCGGCGCGCTGATCTACAGCCAGATCACGCTCGGCCGCCCGCATCCCGAACGCGTTTCGCTGGCATGGCGGGTCGCGACGTATTCGGCGATCGTCATGCTCGTCTCGCTTCTTGTTGGCGCGACGTTGATGAGCTTCTTCGGCGTCAGCATCGATGCGCTGCGCGTGGCGGGTGGCACCGTCGTCGCGGTTTCCGGCTGGCGGATGCTTTATAATCCGCAGGCGACCGAGGACCAGAAACAAGACCACGCGTCCGACACCCATCGGGTCTCGGCGTGGAGCAGCGACGTCGCCTTCTTCCCGCTGACGATGCCGTTCACGACGGGACCGGGCACGATCTCCGTCGCCATTGCGCTCAGCGCCAACCGGCCACCCTCGGCCGAAGCGCTTCTGCCGTTTTTCGGTGGTGTTTGCGGAGCGGCCATCGCCGTCGCGCTGACGGTCGGCTTCTGTTACGCCTACGCCGATCGGCTCGTGGCTCTACTGGGTCCGGGCCGCGCGCGCATTCTCACGCGGCTTTCGGCATTCCTGTTGCTTTGCATCGGCGTGCAAATTCTCATTACCGGCATCCAGGGCGCGCTGACGACGGTGTTGACGTCCGCGCACTGAGGCCGTCAGCCGGGCTGAGCCGCTTTCTCTGCGACGAAGTCCGCCGCTTCCTTCATTGATGCGCCCCGAAGCATCAATCCGAACCACGCGAACAGCTCCCGCGAGTTCAGGTTATCGGCCACGCGCCATTCGGGATGCCATTGCACCGCCAGGATGCGTTCTCCCGACGCCGGACGAATGCCTTCGACGACGCCGTCCGAACTGGTCGCCTCGACGACGAGCTTGCTACCGAGATCACGAATGCCCTGAAAGTGCGCCGAGTTGACGGTGATCGACGGACCGCCCATCACACGCTCCAACACGCCTCTCGGCGCGAGGTCGACGCGATGCTCGAGCCCGAACATGCCCTCAAGCGGCAGGCCCGGCTCAGTGTGATGGATCTGATCGCGGCCCGCCTCTCCAAGATCGCGCCGCAGCGTCGCGCCGTAGGCGACCGCGATCTCCTGGAAGCCGCGGCAGATTCCAAGCACCGGACGGTTCGTCTCCGCCGATTGCTCGATGAGGCGGAACGCCATGCTATCGCGGCCGGGATCGAACGGCCCGTCTCCTGCGTCGGCGCTGCCGTAAAGGTTCGGCGCGACATTCGACGGGCTGCCGGTCAGCAGGATGCCGTCGAGCCGGCTCAGGATTGAGCTCGCATCCATGATGTCGGGCATCGAAGGCACGAGCACGAAATCCGCACCAACGAACGGCGCGGCCTTGAGGTAGCGCTCGGCAACGCCTTGCACCGGATCCTCCGGGTTGCGCTGGCAGCAAATGACGCCGACGAGGGGCCGCTTCGACATGATCTAATATCCTTGCAGGACGAGGCTCGGTCTCCGCCCATATGGCATTGCGCAATTCGCCCGGCAATGGACTGGCACCAAGTCTTAAGACCAAATCAAACCAATTCGTGGTTCCTGTTCCCTATTGGCCGCGCCACTCATATGGTGACGCGCAATTTCGAATTGTCATCAGGAGCACGACGTGGCGGCGGTTTCGACATTTGTCTGGGACGATGCATTTCTTCTGGAAGATCAGCTTAGCGAGGACGAGAAGCTGATCCGCGATAGCGCCAAAGCCTTCGCCCAGGACAAACTGCAGCCGCACGTCATCGAAGCCTACGCCGAGGAGAAGACGGACCCGGCTATTTTTCGCGAGATGGGCGCGCTCGGCCTGCTCGGTCCGACGCTGCCTGCAGAATACGGCGGATCGGATTCGAACTATGTCGCGTACGGCTTGATCGCGCGCGAAGTGGAGCGCGTCGATTCCGGCTACCGCTCGATGATGAGCGTGCAGTCATCCCTCGTCATGCATCCGATCTTTGCCTACGGCAGCGAGGCGCAGCGGACCAAATATCTACCGAAGCTCGCGAGCGGTGAGTTGATCGGTTGCTTCGGCCTGACCGAGCCCGACGCGGGGTCGGATCCTGGCGGCATGCGCACGCGCGCCGAGAAGATCGATGGCGGCTACCGTCTCTCCGGCACGAAGATGTGGATCACCAATGCGCCGATCGCGGATGTGTTCGTCGTCTGGGCGAAATCAACGGCGCACGACGACAAGATCCGCGGCTTCATTCTCGAAAAAGGCATGAAGGGGCTTTCGGCGCCGAAGATAGAAGGCAAGCTGTCGTTGCGCGCGTCGGTCACCGGCGAGATCGTGATGGACGGCGTCGAAGTTCCGGAGGACGCGCTGCTGCCCAATGCGCAGGGCCTTGCCGGTCCATTCGGTTGTCTCAATCGCGCGCGCTACGGTATCGCCTGGGGCGTGCTTGGCGCGGCGGAGTTCTGCTTCCATGCCGCGCGGCAGTACACGCTCGACCGCAAGCAGTTCAATCGGCCGCTCGCGGCGACACAGCTTGTCCAGAAGAAGCTCGCCGATATGGAAACCGAAATCACGCTCGGGCTGCAGGCGGCGCTGCGCGTCGGCCGTCTCCTCGACGAGGGAAAAGTTGCGCCGGAGATGATCTCGCTCATCAAGCGCAACAATTGCGGCAAGGCGCTCGACATCGCGCGGACGGCTCGCGACATGCACGGCGGCAACGGTATCTCGGAAGAGTTCCAGGTGATGCGCCACATGCTGAATCTCGAGACGGTCAACACGTATGAGGGCACGCACGATATTCACGCGTTGATCCTCGGGCGCGCCATCACCGGACTGCAGGCTTTCGCATGACAGATCCCGCCGCATCGAAGCCGCTCGCGGGTGTGCGCGTGCTGGAACTGGCGCGCGTACTCGCCGGTCCGTGGGCTGGACAGACGCTGGCGGACCTCGGAGCGTCCGTCATCAAGGTTGAACGTCCCGATGGCGGCGATGACACGCGCGCCTGGGGTCCACCTTTCATAGCTGACGACGATGGTCCGGGCTCAGCGGCCTATTTTCATTCCACGAACCGCGGCAAGACATCGATCGCGGTCGACTACGAAGATCCGCAAGGCCGCGAGACTGCGCTTGCGCTCGCGAAGCGGGCCGACATCATCATCGAGAACTTCAAGGTCGGCGGCCTCGCGAAATACGGGCTCGATTACGCGTCGGTCAAAGCCGTCAATCCAGGCGTCATCTATTGCTCGATTACGGGCTTCGGCCAATCGGGGCCCTACGCGCCGCGCGCCGGTTACGATTTCATCGTGCAAGGCATCGGCGGCATCATGGATCTCACCGGAGCGCCCGAGGGCGAGCCGCAAAAGATCGGCGTCGCGTTCGCGGATATTTTCACCGGCGTCTACGGCACCATCGGCATTCTCGCCGCGCTCAACCGGCGGAACGCGACAGGCGAAGGCGCCTTCATCGACATGGCGCTGCTCGACACGCAGGTCTCCGTGCTCGCGAACCAGGCGATGAACTATCTGGCTTCCGGAAAGGAACCGCGTCGGCTTGGGAACGCGCATCCCAACATCGTGCCGTATCAGGTGTTTCATGCTGCCGATGGGCCGGTCATCATCGCGGCTGGAAACGACACGCAGTTCGCGCGCGTGTGCGGCCTGCTCGGGCTTACGCACCTCGCGGCGGACGAGCGTTTCACGACGAATGCGCGCCGCGTTGCCAATCGCGACGCGCTCATCCCGCTGATCGGCGCGGAGACTTCGAAGCGTGCCGCGAGCGATTTGCTTGCAGCTCTCGAGGGCGCCGGAGTTCCGGCGGGACCGGTCAACAGGCTCGATCAGGTCTTTGCCGATCCGCAGGTTATGGCTCGCGAATTGCGCCGCGATCTGCCGCGGGCGAACGGGACACTCGTTCCGACGGTGCGCAGTCCAATCGTCATGGATGGAGAGGCTTGCGTTGCAGCAACCGCAAGTCCGAAGCTCGGCGAGCATACGGGGCGCGTGCTCGATCTTCTCGCCAGCGAGGACGATCCGTGGCTCGCATGCGCAGAGATCTGCCCCGTTGCGTAGGGAAACGTCGCCGCTAGACGACTGCCGAGCGGCCGTCGCTGCGATTGCCATGTCGAGGACGCATGATATCGGCGTAGTTTTCCGCCGGTAGTGGCTTGCCGAAGAGATAACCCTGAATCTCGTGGCATCCGATCAGCCGCAGCATCGCAACCTGCTCGTGCGACTCGACCCCTTCCGCGACGACGCACAGCCCCATGGCCCGGCCGAGGCCGATCACCGAGTTGACGATCGCCGCCGCGTCGGAGTTGTTGACCATATCGGACACGAAGCTTCGGTCGACCTTGATGCGATCAAACGGGAAAGCGCGCAGCGTGCTGAGCGATGAATAGCCCGTTCCAAAATCATCCATCGCAACGCTCACGCCCAGTCGTTTGAGGCGACGCAAGGTCGTCGAGGCGTTCGCGAGGTCCTGAATGAAGAGGCTTTCCGTTACCTCGATTTCGAGCCGCCCAGGCTCGAGCTTCGTCGCCGAAAGCACGTCGGCGACGAGCTGGACGAAATCGCTACGCACAATCTGAGCGGCCGATACGTTGACCGCGACCCTGAGCTTTTCGTTCCACTCGGAAGCTTTCTCGCACGCTCGCTGCAAGACGAAAGCGCCGATAGCGTGAATAGCGCCGTTCGCTTCTGCTATCGGAATAAATTGGACCGGGGGAATTGCGCCTAGCTCCGGATGATTCCAGCGCAGGAGAGCTTCGAATGCGCCGACCACACCCGATTTGGCGTCGACCTGCGGCTGGAACACAATCGAGAACTCGTCTCGCTCTATCGCCAATCCAATGTCGCGCTCGAGCGCACGCCGCATGCGCTTTTCGAGGTCCATCTGCTGTTCGAACTTGGCGTAGCCACGGCCGTTTCTCTTAGCTCGCGAAAGCGCTGTTTCCGCGTGCTCCAGCAGGTCGTCATGATCGCGGCCATCGTTCGGAAAATTCGCGACGCCGACACGGACGTCGATCATGATTTCTTCGCCGCGTTCGAGGCGATGGCGGCCATACACGCCGTGGACGATGTCCTGTGCGAACTCCTCGGCATCGAACTCTTCGTTGGCGGCCGACTTTACAATGAGGAATTCGTCGCCGCCCATGCGAACGATAAGATCGCAATCCTTCGCGAAGGAACGGAGAAGTTGCGCAACCTTGACCAAAACCATGTCGCCGATGATGCGGCCGTGAAGGTCGTTGACTGCTCGGAACTCCGCGACATCAATGTGGTAGATGGCGACCGGGCGCTGTAATTCGGCAGCGCGCTGGAGAATCATGGTCAACCTGTTCTTGAGCGTCGCCCGGTTGCCAAGGCCCGTCAGCGGATCGAAAAAAGCAAGACTGTTGAGCCGCGCGCGAGCCTCGGAATTTTCGATGGCAATCACGCAAACGTTCAAGCATTCGGCAGTGATGCGGCGCTCGACTTGGTTTGAGCCTCGCTTCTCTCGAAAATATAGAGCAAACGCCCCAAGCACGCGGCCATCGCTGGCCATGATAGGGCTCGACCAACACGCGTGCAGGCCGTAGGGAATCGCCAGCGATGTGTAAGGCCCCCAGAGCGGATCGGCTTCGATGTCGCGAACCTCTACCGGCTTGCGCGTAAAGATTGCCGTTCCGCATGAACCGACGTTAGGTCCAATGCGAATGCCCGTAAGCGCAGCGGGATAATGATCAGGTAATGATGGGCCGGCGATGAAATTCATACGGCCGCCGTCGTCGACGCCGACGACGGAGCAAATGGCCCCTGGGGCCAATGCCTCAACGCTTCGGCAGAACGTCGACATTACATTCGAGAGGGATTCGCCCAGAGCGATGCCGACAAGCATCTCCTGCTGAAGAGTGCTCAGCCTCTCTTCGATGCCATTAAGATCAGGAATTTGATTTCCAACGCGCATTGTCCGCCGACAATCATCATTCCATCGCGCAAAGAAGCGCAGCAAATAACTTTCTGAATATCATCGATTAGAAAATATGGCGAAAGGGCCAAATTGGAAAAGGCCAGACGCATTTTCAGAATACCTCGTTGATAGTGAGCGATTTGATAATTTTTTCCCGAAGTGGCGAACCTGGGCTGGTAAAGCACCCCAATGAGATTTGAGCTGCACCACATTCCGAGACGCGATTAAGGACGGCTTTAGACTTTCAACTCCGGGCGAAGGAATTGATGCAGCGCGAAATTTTCGCGAACGGCTGTTCACGACATCTCTGTAACGCTTGTGAGTCATCAGAAGCGCGGACGGCATTCGATGCCCGCTAGCCGGTCGTTAAAATATTCGGCCCCCTCGTCGGCAGAAAGTGCGCCCCGACAAAAGGGGCAACATTGAAAAACGCATGGCTCGGACACAATTGCCGCAAAATCGCCAAACTATCCCCTCGTCTTCGACCAAGGCTCGCCATCCTTCCCCAGCTAATGAGACGAAATGAGCGTCATGGATGATTTAATGGCAATAAATAGCTCTTGGCCTTGCGCCGAAGTTGAATTAGTCGCCTGCAGGCCGATATAAGCGCTCGCAACAAGCCCGCCCTTTCACCCCTTCATCTGGCTCATCACACCCATGCCCTTCTTGCTCGACCGTCGACACGTCTTGGCCGGCGCTCTGACCACAACCGTGGCCGCATGGACGGGTCCGGCCAGAAGCGAATCATCGGTTGGGCCGGCCAACCTTGGACCGGCAGAGCCCTTCTCCTTCGACGCGCTTAAGCAGCGCGCCAAAACTCTATCCAAGTCTCCCTACGTGCCGCCGCCGCAGCCGGATGCATCCGATCCTTTGCGCGGCATGCCCTTCGATACGTTCGCGCAGGCCGTCTACAAGCCAGAGATGGAGCTTTGGGGCGGCGTGCCTGGGGCGCAGACGGTGCGCCTCTTTCCGCAGGGTCGCTATTATGCGGAGCCGGTGCGGATTTACGTTCTCGAGAACGGTTCGGCGCGCGAGGTCGTATATAATCCGGACTATTTCAACATGCCGGCGGACCATCCGCTGCGTAAATTGAAGAACGCTGGGTTTGCGGGCTTTCGCCTAATGAGCCGCGGCGGCGTAAGCGATTGGCTCGCCTACCTTGGCGCGTCGTACTTCCGCGCTTCCGACCCTAACGATCAGTACGGCGGATCGGCGCGGGGACTGGCGATCAACACCGGAAAACCTGAGGAATTCCCCCGTTTCACCAGCTTCTGGCTTGAGCCGAACGGCAACGGCATGAACATTTATGCCCTGCTCGAAAGCCAGAGCGTAACGGGCGCCTACCGAATGGACAGCCGCCGCATCGAAGGCGGCCAGGGCGGCGCGCTGCAGGACATCGAGTGCGAGCTTTATTTCCGGGCTCCGGTCGACATGCTCGGAATCGCGCCTTTGACCGGTATGTTCTGGTACGGTGAAAACTCAGGTCATTTCCGGGGAGATTGGCGACCCGAAGTTCACGACTGCGATGGATTATCGATCTGGACCGGTTCGGGTGAACGCATCTGGCGGCCCCTTTCTAATCCTCCGCGCATCGTGACCAACAGTTTCGTCGACGAAAATCCGAAGGGCTTCGGCCTGATTCAGCGCGATCGGAATTTCGAGAACTACCAGGACGACAGCCTGTTCTACGACCGGCGGCCGAGCATGTGGGTCGAGCCGATGTCCGGGTGGGGCAAAGGCGCGGTCAATCTTGTTCAGCTTCCGACGACGAACGAAACCGAAGACAACATGGTGACCTTCTGGACGCCAGAAGCGCCGGTGGTCGCGGGCTCGGTGATCAACGCTCGCTACCGCCTTTTCTGGGGGATCGATTCGCCGCCTGCAGGCGACGTGGCGCGCATTGTCGCGACGCGGATAGGCATCGGCGGCCTCGGCGGGCGCGATCTTGACCTCAAGCATGTGAACCACGCCGCGCGTAAGTTCATGATCGACATCGAAGGCAAGGTCCTCGAAGATCTCACAAGATACGGCGGCGCAAAGACGGTCGTCACAACCACGAACGGCACGATCAGCGGCGTCGAAGCCTTCCCGGTCGTCGGCACCCGCAGATGGCGCATGATGTTTGATATCGGCAACCTCAACGGGATGCCGGCGGACCTGCGCGCCTATCTGGCGAAGGACGGCGCAGCGCTGAGTGAGACCTGGATTTATCAGGTCTTTCCCTGACCGAGGTCAGAGCCGCTCGGAGTACGGAAATCTAGGGATTTACCGCATTTCTCATCGTGCGCGGTTGCCCAATCCAAGCGCGCTGATGTCGCGACAAGCGTCCTTTTGAGGCAGCCGCCTGCCTAATTGCCACGCGCTAAAACCCTGAAAACGCTTCGGATATACCGTTTACGCATAACGGTTATTCCTCCACCGTGCGTTGCAGCATAAAGCCTTTTCGCGCATGCACACAGAGGGCGATTTTTGCTGGATACATGCGATGAGCAAACCAGAATTCATTGGCAAGAAGTCTAAGGCCGCGGGCGGCTGGGGTGCGCTGAGAAGCTGCGGAAAAAAGCTTCTTGCGAGCGGCGCCCCTCTCTCCGGCGCCGTCACCATGCTGAAGGCCAACCAGCCCGACGGTTTCGACTGCCCCGGCTGCGCGTGGGGCGACCCGGCCCACGGCTCGTCGTTCGAATTCTGCGAGAACGGCGTGAAGGCGGTCGCTTGGGAATCGACCGATAAGCGCGTTCATCCGGAATTCTTCAAAAATCATACGGTCAGCGAGCTTCGCACCTGGACCGACTACGATGTCGAGCGTGCCGGCCGTCTGACGAATCCGATGCGATACGACCGCGCCACCGACCGCTACGTTCAGGTGACCTGGGACGAGGCCTTCTCCGAAATCGGTCAGGTCTTGAGAAGCCTCGACAGTCCCAATCGCGCTGAATTTTACACATCCGGCCGCGCTTCGAACGAAGCCGCCTACATCTATCAGTTGTTCGTACGACTCTACGGCACCAACAATTTCCCTGACTGCTCGAACATGTGCCATGAGGCGAGCGGCGTCGGGCTGGAACAGTCCGTCGGCATCGGCAAGGGATCCGTTCTGCTCGAGGACTTCGAGAAAGCCGACGCGATCTTCGTCATCGGCCAGAACCCGGGAACCAACCATCCGCGTATGCTCGGCGACTTGCGCAGGGCTGCGCTTCGCGGCGCCAAAATCGCTGTCTTCAATCCTGTTCGCGAAAAGGGGCTCGAGCGCTTCGCCGATCCTCAGGACAAGCTCGAAATGATCACCGGCGGAAGCACGGCGATCGCGAACGAATATTTCCAGGTTCGCCTCGGCGGCGACATGGCGGCGATCCGCGGAATAGCGAAAGCCGTGTTCGCGGCAGACGACGCCGCGCGCGCAGCAGGCCACGCTTCCGTTCTCGACCACGCGTTTCTGAAGCAGCACACGACGGGCTTCGAAGCCTACCGGGCGAGCGTCGAAGAGACGACGTGGGAACAGATCGAAGATCAGTCCGGCATGAAGCGCGAGCAGCTTGAAGAGCTCGCGAAAATCTACATCCAGTCGGAGCGCACGATCTGCACCTGGGCGATGGGGGTCACGCAGCATCGCCACTCCGTCGTTACCATCCGCGAAATCTCAAACTTTCTGTTCCTGCGCGGCAACGTGGGACGTCCCGGCACCGGTCTTTGCCCTGTCCGCGGCCATTCGAACGTTCAGGGTGACCGCACGGTCGGCATCAACGAGAAGCCGTCCAAGGACTTCCTGGATGCGCTCGAAAAAGAATTCCGCGTGCCGATGCCGCGCCATCACGGCCACAACGTGCTCGCGGCCATCGGCGCGATGCTGGACGGCACGGCGCAGGCCTTCATCGGCCTCGGCGGCAACTTCGCGCGCGCCACGCCCGACAGCCCGCTGATCGCGAAAGCGTTGATGAACCAGAAGCTGACGGTCAACATCGCGACCAAACTCAATCATTCGCATCTGCTGCCCGGCGAAGTGAGCTACGTGCTTCCCTGCCTTGGCCGCACGGAAATCGATCGCAATCTCGACGGCGTCGCGCAGATCGTGACGGTCGAAGACTCTATGAGCATGGTGCATGGTTCGGGCGGCATCAATCGTCCGGCGTCACCAGAGCTTCGTTCGGAAATCGGCATCATCGCCGGCATCGCCGAAGCGACGCTCGGATCGGACATCGTCGATTGGCGTGGTCTCGCTCATCACTACGACCGCATCCGCGATCTCATCGAGCGGACCATTCCCGGCTTTCACGATTTCAATGAGCGCGTCCGCAAGCCGCGCGGTTTCCGCCTTCCCAACGGACCGTCGGAGCGCATTTGGAATACGCGTTCCGGCAAGGCGCAGTTCTGGAGCGGCGAACTTCCCGCACAGACGGAGCACCAGCGGGCATTAGGCGAACACGGCACATTTGTGCTGCAGACATTCCGCTCGCACGATCAGTATAACACCACGGTCTATGGCCTCGACGATCGCTATCGCGGCATCTACGGCGAGCGCCGGATCGTGTTCGTCAATCCGGACGATCTCGCCGAGATCGGCGCCGCCGCAGGCGACCGGGTCGACATTATCGGGCTGCACGAAGACGGCGTCGAGCGCATCGCCGAAAGCTTCCGCGTTGTGCCCTACCAACTGCCTCGTGGATCGGTTGCGGGCTATTACCCAGAGCTCAACGTTCTGGTGCCGATCTCGACCGCCGGCGAACTCAGCGATACGCCGACTTCGAAGTCTGTCCTCGTGAAGTTCCGTCTGTCAGAGCAAGCTCAGGCAGCATGAAATCAGAAACCCAGGGCGAGATCACGGAAGAGATGTTTCTCGACGTGGTCTCCGCCATTCGTTTCGTCAAAGCCGATCTTTCGCCGATCGGCGCTGCCATTCTCGCGGCAATCCATTTCGCTATCGCCAACGACAGCCGTTCTTTCTCGCTGAAGTTTGGGATCGAGCATGCGCTGGTGCTTCGCGAGGTCACGGCGCTGTCAAGTCCGCCTCTTGAGTTTCTCGCCATCGACAACCGCAGCGAGCGCACCCAGCGCACGCACTATTCATTGACAGAAGATGGCAAGCATCTCATCGCGCGTGCATTCGCACCGCACTGATGCGATGCTTGAGAAGCCGCCGATGCTGAGTTCTCGCGGTAAACTCGCCCAATCGGCATATCCATTTCAGTAATGCATCTAAGCCTGATGGCCTCGCCGTCTTCGAACTGACGCCCTCGCGTGCTAAGAGAGACTCCGAGGGGGGAAGTGTTTTCGGAGTGAACCGATGCAATCTTCTCGCGCCTATCTGCCCGATGCCCTCGATCGCATGACGATCGTTTTGCAACGCGCCGCGATGGAACTTCGCCTCGCGGGCGGGCCGGCCTCCGAAAGAGAGCGATTGGCGGCCTGCATTCTTTCGGTCGGCAATACCTACACCGACGTCAACCGTCTGCTGGAAAAGTCTGTGCGGCTCTATCTTCGCTCGCGCGAGCGTGTGCCTTACCAACCGCAGAGAAACATCGAAGCGAGCTATATTCTGTGAGTGCTTCGTGTCTGCCGGACGCGCTTTGCGTCGCGAGAGATTTGACACACGGTCGAATGCGCGAGGCCCATGATTTTGCGAGAAGCGCTGTTCCCTAAGGAACAGCGGATTTCGGTCTCACCTGTAAATACGGCGTGTAGTTAGGCCACTCGACCTAATGTTCAGGGGAGCGCTGTTGCGCCATTTGTATACAAATTTTGTATATAAATGAACCGATTTGGGGAAATCTATGTCGCATTCGCGTAAGGCGCTTTCGCGCCCGACGAAGGTTGTCTTTTTCTCAGTTTGTTCGATCGCGTTCTTCACCGCGAGCTCGGCCCACGCGGAAGATGCAAAGCCCGCGGAATTACCGCCCGTAACCGTTGATGTCGACAAAGGCGCCGATTCCTCAAAGAAAACGACCGCGCAAAAGCCGCCTACAGGAAAGTCCGCAAGAGCACGCATCAAATCCGCCAAAACACCCGCTGCGAAAGATACCTCGGCCACGGCCCAAGAGGGTGCGCCGAATTCGGGCGATGCTGGCCCGATGGATGCCTCGTTCGGTTTAACGAGCGGCCCGCGCGGTAACGACCAAGTTCCTCTGGCTGGAAAGACCGGCACTCCAATCGGCGACATCCCTGGAAGCGTGCAGGTCATCAATCGCAACGTGCTGAACCAACAGGGCGCCATCGCGCTTCGCGACGCAGTAACAAATGCGAGCGGCATCAATGAGGGCGGCCAAGATGCGCTCGGATATTTCGATCACTTTTTGATCCGGGGCTTGAACGCTCAGATCTACAGCGACGGCTTCTCGGACGGCGATCAGCTTGGTGGTCTTTCCCATTCGCTGAATGGCGTGAAAAGCATCGAAGTACTCGAGGGTCCTGGCTCCGCTTTGTTTGGTAGCGGCCCTCCCGGTGGCACGATCAATATCGTTCACTACCAGCCGTCGTCCGAATTCCACTATGGCGATAGTCTGCAGACCGGATCGTTCGGAACTTTAACGGATAGCTTCTACGTTACCGGCCCATCGACAGTCCCGGGGCTCGATTATCGCATCGATGCTACCGCTTCCCGGTCCGACGGTTTCCGAGATCTCGCAAGCCGCGATTATGAAATCCGGCCCGCCTTCACCTGGCATCTCGGAGATCACACGCTGGGGTTCGCGCTCGACGCGCGTCACCTCGAGCAAACGCCCGATTCCTACGGCCTTATCTATCTGAATGGCACACCTATCAAAGGCGTCTCAATCGATTCGAAATACTCCACACCCTTTGCGTCCGCCGATCAGGACTTCCTGAGGCCGACCGTGACGGATAGCTGGGTCGTCAATGACTTTCTGACGATCAATAATCGCTTTTCATTCCTTTATCGTACGCTCGATGCTCTTCGTAATGGCGACAGCACCCGCACCTTCGTCTGTACCGATCCCTCAACTCAGAAAGATCCTGTCACCGGCAAGGCGTGCAGCCTCGATCAAGTTGTCGGTCGCCAGCTCCGCCACCAAGACGATACCGATAACGATCTCGACTATCAGTTCGAGCCGGTCTGGCGATTTGCGACCGGCAGCGTTGGCCACACTTTGCTGACAGGCTTCGAATATCAGCATCAGACCTTGTCGACGAACCGGACAACCGCCGATCTTCCAAATATCGCCGACGCCTTCGCGGCTGTACCGCCCGAGACCTCGCTCGCGGGGATAACGTTCCTATGCGATAAATCGCATTCCTGCGACGACGATCACCTCGCAGCGGATTACCTCAGCGTCTACGCCACGGATCAAATCGATGTCACCGACAAACTGAAAATTCGCGCCGGCATCCGTAAGGACTGGTGGGATACATCGCTGACACCGCTGATTACGGTTCCGGGCCGCTTTACGAGCGAGGGGACGCCGCTTATCGCTGGCCAATCCCAGGATCGCGATGACGCGCCGCTCAGTTGGAATGCCGGCGTTCTTTATAAGCTTCTTCCCGGTATCACACCGTACTTCGGCGTCTCGCAAAGTCATCTGACTAATTTCAATTCCGAGAACACGCAGAACGGGATCGGCGCGCCTGAGTCCGCGCTTCAGTACGAGGCGGGTATCAAGTTTTCGACGTGGGACAACAAGCTCGTCTTCAACACCGCCGCATTCACCGTTTCCCGCGACAACGTCGCGGCCGCGACGACGATCAATGGCGTCGAAGCGGTCGTGTTCGACAGCCAGAGAACAGAAGGCGTCGAAGCATCGCTCGACGCGAGGTTGACGGATCAATGGCACGTCATCGCCAACATGACCGCGCAAGATGCAGTCATCACCGATAACCCCCAAGGAATACTATCTATTGGGAATCATCCCCAAGGCGTTCCGGCTTACATGGCCAATCTTTGGACGACCTACGGCTTTTCGCTGGCAGGCATCCATGGCTTCCAGGTCGGAGCCGGCCTCAACTATCGGGACAAAACCTTCAGCGATATTACCAACGTCAACTCGGCGCCGTCCTACATCATTGGCAATGCCATGGTGGGTTATGAAGCCGACAAGTGGGGCATTACAGTCAACGTAGATAACCTTACCAACGAACGCTATTTCGTTGCGGCCAACGGCGCTGGCGCTTTCGTCGGTGATCCACTCAGCGCCTTCGTCAACATTCACTTTCGCGAGTGAGGCGCTGCATTCGCTTCGAAGGGTGGAGCGGCCTAGCGTCCGCTCCATGGCATGACAGGAACCGTCGAAATTGCGTTGTAGGGCGAGCCATCGACCAGGCGATCGCTGATCGCAACGTACACAAGGGTGTTGCGCTTCTTGTCGATCGTCCTGAAGACGTGCGTATGTTTGAAGAACAGCGATGTGCTGTCGGAGTAAACTTTCTCATCGTCGGAGAGCTTGGAGATGTCGGCGGTGATCGGGCCAACCTGGCGACATGCAATCGAAAAGCGCGACGGATCTTCGGCGAGGCCCAACGACCCCTTGATGCCGCCAGTTCGGGCTTGACTGATGTGGCACGTCACGCCTGGAACCTTCGGATCATCGAAGGCGCTGATGCAGACCTTATCGTTTGCACCAAGAATGCGGAATGTCGTGCTGATGCATGCGATGTCGTCGGCTCGAGCCGCAGGGATGCAGAGCAGAAGGAACCACGAAGCGGCCGCCAACGCGCTCAATCTCATTTGCGATCTCCATCCGGCATGATGCCAACGAACGGATTAGGTGGCGATTATCGGGGAACCGCGCAAGGAGTCGGACGCCAACCTGAGAAAACTCAGTCCGCAGCGATCAAGCGGGGAGATTTCTGTGAGGTCGGCTGATCGAGCTTCCTCGTCTCGCTCGTCAACTCCGACGCTGGGCGGCACATTTTCGCCGCCCTTTTTTGCAACCGCAACGGATCGCACGATCCCATTCCCCGCCTTCATCTCATGATGTTGCGGAGGCTATTACCAGTCGGTGCGCATCGCGACAGTGGCGAGGGCACAACAAGCTTAAGCCGGGGATCGGCCTCTGAAACGTCCGGCGAAGATGCCTACCGCCGCTCTTTCATATAGCGAGCAGGAACCTCTCCGGCGTTGACCAGAGCCTGTACGCACTCCGTCGAGAGGACGCGGCGGTTGCTCTCGAAGCAGCGGCGAAGCTCGGAGCTGCCTTGCTTATACTTCGCGCAGAGACTCGCGTAGTCGGAGGAACAAGAATCCTTGACCTTCTGCGAATAGGCGAAAGCCGTTGTGCTCATAAGCGCCACTGCACCGGCAGCGATCGCGATTTTTAGCGTTGTTCTGGTCGTTCTCATTAAACCCTTCCCGGACACCAATGCCCCGCGTCCCCCGACTTTGGGAAAGCCCTTCGCCAATGCCGTGACATCCATTGCGGGAGCCGGGCCTTTTTATGGCGGCGAGCTTAATGCGCTACTTGGCACCCTGGCCGCTCCATGGCAACTACTTCCGAACCCTTAACATGACTTGCAATCATTTTCTTAATAACCATATTTTTGCCGCAACGCTGCGCCGCGTTGCTGTCCGTGCCGAAGAGATTATTGTCCAGCCAACGAGATTTGCTTCAGGCTGCAGATTCATGCAATTGCGGAACACATTTGCGATGACGGTCGGTGCTCGAGACGGACGGCGCGTGAAGACTCTGCGTAATGGCATTTACAGCGTGGTTGCCTTCGCTGCGGCTTGCCTATCCGGCGGGGCAGCCTACGCGGTGAGCGATAACGTCAAGCACGCTTGCCGCGACGACTATTTCCAGCACTGCAGCCAGTACGCCGTCGGCTCTGATGAGCTGCGCCAGTGCATGCGCAAAGTTGGCGAGGATCTCTCGACGCCATGCCTCGTCGCGCTCGTGCAGGAGGGTGAGATCACGAAGGCCGACGTCGATCGCCACAATGCGGCGAAGTCTACGGTCACGAAGTCTGCGAGCACGAAGAAGACTTCGCAGCAGGTAGCCGCCGAAGACACGGGCGACCCGAAAGACGTGAGCGCAAAGACCGCCAAGACAAGCAAGGCGACGAATAAGAAAAAGAAACCCAAGGCAACCACGAAGGACGAGGGTTCTGCGAGCGCTACGGATGACCCCAGCAAGGGTGAGGCCAAAGCCACCAAGTCCGCAAAAGCAAGCAAATCTGACAAAACCGGCACGGCCGCCAAGTCGACAAAGAAGAGCGGGAAGAAAAAGGCCAAGAAGGCTAAGAGCGCGGCTGCCGGTGCAGCGAGCACGGACGCGGCCGCAGCTCCCGCCGCAGGAACAGCTACGCCGAAGGCCAAGAAATCGACCGCGACCACGACGGCTAAATCCGGAAAGAAGAAAAAGAGCGGCAGCGAGACAGCCACTAAAGCCAAGAAAACCTCAAAGAAGAAGACTTCGGGCGCGGCTGCAAAAAAGCCTCTTGACGGCCAGACGCCTTAGGAACTTTGACAAAGCGCAAACGGCTGGCGCACGTTTGCGCTAGAGGCGACAGCATCGGACATTGTTGTCCGCAAACCCTGTCCCCGGGAGAGATCATGTCAGGCCATTTTCACGCGGTCGTTTGGATCGACCATCACGAAGCTCGCGTTTTCTATTTCAGCGCTTCGGACTCGAACGAGATCGTCATTCGCCCGAAGGACCCCGTCCGCCACATCCATCACAAGGCGAACTCCATCGGTAGCGGACACGCGAGCGAAGACAAAGCTTATCTGCAAAGCGTTACCGACGCGCTCGCCGATGCGGGTGCCATTCTTGTGACGGGACCAGCCAGCGAGAAAACGGTTCTCGTCAACCATATCGGCCACGCCGCCCCCGCGCTCAAAGCCAAAATCAAGGGCGTTGAAACTCTCGATCATCCGACCGACGGTGAGATCCTGGCGCTTGCGCGCAAATTCTTCCGGGACGATCATCAGGAACCGCCGCGCGTCGCCTAAGCGCACAAGCCGCCTGCCGCGTCCTGCGAAGTCACGGTGGGCTGCTCGCTTTTTTTGTCTGATTGCCCTTTTTTATCCGGCCGACGCTAGCGAGGAACCCTGCGGAGTATTAGGTTTCCGCCTCGCGCGCATATCTCGACGGATCGATCCGCAAGGGAAGAGTATCCATGGCGAACAAAGACCCGATGAGCTGGATGTTGTCGGAAGCCGTCGAGACGCTGGCCCGTGCCGAACGCATGCACCGGCAGTTTTTCCGGCTGCAGCCTTCCGGAGCGGCGAACGAGCAACCGTCATGGGAGCCGCCGATCGACGTGCTCGAGACGGAACGGGAAATCCTGGTGTTCGTCGCGTTGCCGGGTGTCGATCCCGATAATGTTTCGGCTTCGATTGAAAACGGCGTGCTCATCGTGTCGGGACGCCGCGTTCTGCCGAGCGAACTACGCGACGCCATTATCCATCGCCTCGAGCTGCCGCAAGGCCGGTTCGAGCGACGACTTCAACTCCCGGCAGGGCGGTACGGCGTTCGGCAGTTCGTGCAAAATGGCTGCCTTGTCTTTTCACTGACAAAGGCTGGTTGAGGAATCGTTGATGATGACGCTCGGTGACTCGAACGCACCCAAGCCCGACGAAACTGCACCCGCAGCACGAGGCGGAGCACAAAACATCACGCTTCCGTCCGATGCGCTGATTCTGGTTCCGGTCCGCAAGTTTGTGCTGTTCCCGGGCCTCATTCTGCCAATCACCGTCGGCCGCGCTAAATCTATTGCCGCAATCCAGCAGGCGGTTCGCGAGGAGCGCCAGATCGGCATTCTTCTGCAACGCGACCCAGAGAACGAAGATCCGGGTCCCGACGATCTCCACCGCATCGGCACGCTCGCCAACATCGTCCGCTACATCGCAGCACCGGACGGCAGCCATCACATCGTGGTGCAAGGCGTGCAGAGAATTCGCGTGCTCGATTTTCTTCCCGGCACACCGTTTCCTGTGGCGCGCGTCGTCAACATTCCAGAGCCGGAAACCCGCTCGACGGAAATGGAGGCGCGATTCCGCAATCTTCAGGCGCAGACGCTCGAAGCGGTACAGCTTTTGCCGCAAGCTCCGCCGGAGTTGATTGCAACGATTCAAAGCGCGAATTCGCCCGCAGCGCTTGCCGACCTCGCGGCAGGCTTCATGGATATTGCGGCGGAGCAGAAACAGGCGATCCTCGAAACCGTCGATCTCATGACGCGCATCGAGCGCGTATCGGCGCTTCTCGCCGAGCGGATCGAAGTGATGCGGCTTACGCAGGAAATCGGCCGGCAGACGAAGGCCGCCTTCGACGAACGCCAACGCGAAGCCGTCTTGCGCGAGCAGATGGCCGCCATTCAGCGCCAGCTCGGAGAAGGCGACGGAAAATCGCAGGAAGTTGCCGATCTGACGGAGGCGATCACTAAAGCCAAGATGCCGCCCGAGGTCGAAGCCCAAGCGAAGAAGGAACTTGCGCGCTACCAGCGTATGCCGGAAGCCGCTGGCGAAGCGGGCATGATCCGCACGTACCTCGATTGGCTGATCGAACTCCCCTGGAGCTTGCCGGACGCAAAGCCGATCGATATCGCGGAAGCGCGGCGCATTCTCGATCAGGATCATTTCGGTCTCGAAAAGATCAAAACGCGGATCATCGAATATCTAGCGGTTCGCAAGCTTGCGCCGCAGGGGAAGGCTCCGATTCTGTGCTTCGTCGGGCCGCCGGGAGTCGGCAAGACATCCCTCGGCCAGTCGATCGCGCGCGCCATGAGCCGCCCGTTTGTGCGCGTGAGCCTCGGCGGCGTTCACGATGAAGCTGAAATCCGCGGCCATCGCCGCACCTACGTTGGAGCGCTTCCCGGCAACATCATTCAGGGCATCAAGAAAGCGGGCGCGCGCAATTGCGTAATGATGCTCGACGAAATCGATAAGATGGGCCGGGGTGTCCAAGGCGATCCATCGGCAGCGATGCTCGAAGTTCTCGATCCCGAGCAAAACGGCACGTTCCGCGACAACTATCTCGGTGTGCCGTTTGATTTGAGTCGCGTTGTCTTCATCGCGACGGCCAATATGCTGGATACTATTCCCGGCCCGCTGCGTGACCGCATGGAGATCATTAGCCTCGCGGGCTACACGGAAACTGAGAAGCTGCAGATCGCGCGGCGCTATCTGGTCAAGCGCCAGCTCGAGGCCAACGGATTGAAGCCGGAGCAAGCCGACATCGACGACGAGGCGCTATCGGCCATTATCCGGGGCTACACGCGTGAAGCGGGCGTCCGCAATCTCGAGCGCGACATCGGTCAGGTTTTCCGCCACGCGGCCGTTCAGATCGCGGAGGAAAGCACTGCGAAAGTTCATATCGGCGTCGGAGACGTCTCCACCACGCTCGGGCAACCCCGCTTCGAAAACGAAGTGGCTATGCGAACGAGCGTACCCGGAGTGGCGACGGGGCTCGCCTGGACTCCCGTCGGCGGCGACATCCTCTTCATCGAGGCGACGCGCACTCCCGGCAAAGGCGGCCTGATTTTGACGGGTCAGCTCGGCGACGTCATGCGAGAGAGCGCGCAAGCGGCGATGACGCTGGTGAAGAGCCGAGCCACGTCTCTCGGCATCGACCCGGCGATCTTCGATCGCAACGACATTCACGTCCACGTCCCGGCCGGCGCGACGCCCAAGGACGGTCCGAGCGCGGGTGTCGCCATGTTCATGGCGCTTGTTTCCCTGCTGACTAACCGGACGATCAGCAGCGACACGGCGATGACGGGCGAAATCTCGCTTCGGGGGCTCGTGTTGCCGGTCGGCGGTATCAAAGAGAAAGTCGTCGCGGCCGCCGCCGCCGGAATCACGCGCGTTATGCTGCCCGCGCGCAACCGGCGCGATTACGACGACATTCCTCAGGACGCGCGGGATCGGCTGGAATTCATTTGGCTCGAACGTGTCGACCAGGCGGTCGCTGCCGCCTTGGAACCGGCGGCAGCCGATACGCCGACAAGCAAGGTCGATGCGTAGAGAGACAATTTCGAACTCTCCACGCTTCTTCTCGCGGGAAAGAATTGAAATCGCGACGTAGCTCAAGCAAACATGGTCGCGCATGAGCGAAACCGCGCTTTCAAAGAACGTCGTCTATGCTGCCCTCGTCGGCAATCTGTTCGTCGCGGCGACGAAGTTCGTTGCGGCCTCGCTGACCAGCAGCTCCTCGATGCTGAGCGAGGCGGTGCATTCCCTCGTGGATACCGGCAACGAGGCGCTGCTTCTTTACGGGTATTTCCGGTCCAGCCAGCGCCCCGACGATATCCATCCGCTCGGCTACGGGCGAGAGCTCTACTTTTGGAGCTTCATCGTTTCCTTGCTGCTTTTCGCAATCGGCGCCGGTGTGTCCATCTATGAGGGCATTACGCATTTTCTTTCGCCCGAGCCGATCACCGATCCGACAGTCAACTATATCGTCCTTGCACTATCAGCGATCTTCGAGGGAACGTCTTGGTGGATCGCACTCCGGCGCTTCGGCAAGCTCAAAGGGCGCCGCGGATATTGGGAAACCGTGCGCGACAGCAAAGATCCGCCGTCGTTCATGGTTTTGTTCGAGGATACGGCGGCGCTGATCGGCATTGCCATCGCGGCAGCCGGAAACTTCGCGGCTCAATATTGGAATTTCTCGGCCATCGACGGCATCGCGTCGATTTTAATCGGCATCGTGCTCGCGATCGCCGCGACTGTGCTCGCCCGCGAAAACAAGGCCCTCCTCATCGGCGAACGGGCAAGCGACGAGGTGGTCAACTCGATCTTGTCTCTTGCAATCAGCGAACCAAGCGTCGATGGCGCCAATAACGTCTTCGCGATCCATTTGGCTCCTGACCAGATTCTGGTAGCTCTGAGCCTCGAATTCTCCGACGAGCTTCGCACGCCGCAGATCGAAGCGGCCGTGGTTCAGCTCGAAGAGCGCATCCGAGCGAAACATCCCGAGGTTATCAGGCTGTTCGTCAAACCGCAGACGCGCAGGACGTTCGAGAAAATGCGCGCCGAACTCTACGGCGGCAGTGAGAAAACGCATTAAGCCAATTTGCGATCAACGCACCGGGACGGGTTCGTAAAGCGGACGGCGCTTTTAACGGCGGCGGTGGAGCGCAATCTGTCCGATCATGGAAACGTGAGAATTCGTGTGGTGATGCGCCCCTACTTCGCGGCGGTCGGCACCACATTTCAATACCATGCGGTCTCGGAATTGGTTCGCAGATGCACACGGACGGGTAAGCGCCTCTTCGGATCGCCGAAGTTACCTTTCATAAGACATGGAGATCCGGACATGCTTGGAAAAAAGATCAGCGGCGGACTAGCTGTTACGGCGCTTGCCCTGTTCAGTTTGCCAATTGCGGCATACGCACTTGTCGACAATCCCGAAGGCGCTTCGTCCCAGGCGGCCCAGACGGCGGCTTCAGTGATCGTGTTCAATCAGAAGCCCAAGGGCAATCAGGTAACAGTGACTTACGCTTTCATGCCGTCAGCAGGACAACTCGTCATTCATGGCGCGGGCAAAAATAGGAAGCCTGACGAGGCGATCTTTGGAAGCGTAGCGCTCGAGGCCGGAGATCACCGGGATATCGGCGTCAAATTGGAGAAGACGCCCGCTCCAGGCACGGCCGTATGGGCTTCGCTGATGAATTCGGAAAAGAAATCGTTCTGGTCGGCCGAACTGCCGCTGCAGAACGAGTTCGTAATCGAGTAGTTCGTCGGATCTTACGCAATCAAGTGTGCTGAAGCGCGAGCTTCGGCACACTTTACCATCGTTAGTTTGTGTCCGGATTTGCAGCAGCTGCGGATAGTTCAGAACGGTACATAAGCCAGAGGACAATCGACACCAAGGCGAACGCGCCAAGAACGATAAAGGTAGCTGCGTAACCTAGGCCCTGCGCGATCCAACCTCCGATGCCTGGGCTGAGCGCCGCGCCGATACCTTGCGCCGCCATCACTGCTCCCTGTCCGACGTTGATGCGTCCCGTGCCGTTGAGCGTTCGTGCGACAAAACCGGTAACGGCAACGCTCTGCAGGCCTGCGCCGACGCCGTCCAGAATTTGCACGGGGTATACTCCCCAAGGAACGAGCAGCTGCGATGCTATCAGACCTCGTATCGGCAGTGCGGCAAATGAGATGAGAAGCACAAGCCAATAGCTGTCGGCTTCTGCCATTCTCATGGCAACGACAGCGGCGATGATCATGCTCGCTTGAGCGACTATGATCGTTATCGCGACGAATGAGGGTCCATTCGTGTGCGTGTCTGAAACAACGGCCATACCGTAAAGCGGTAGCATGGCGCCATTTCCAAGATGAAAAGCTAGAAGCGCCGCCGCCAGAACAAGCAGCGGCTTGCACTCAAGAAGAACAGCCAGACTGCTCGCGCGCGCTTTCGTCTCTTCGTTCTTCATTCCGCGGGCAGCGGCGTGATCGATCGACGACGGCGGAATAAGCAAGATCATTGCGATGGATAAGGCGCCGAAGACGGCTGCAGCGAGAAAGATCGCTCCGTAGCCGAATTTCCAGCCGAGATAGCCCGATATCATCGCTCCGGCGACGTTACCGGCGTGATTGAAGGCCTGATTTTTGCCGTTCTGACGATTGAAGCCACGCTGGCCGACGATACCGAGCGTGATCGCGTTGACCGTCGGGACGATCGCCGCGCCCGCTATCGCAGTCGCGACCTGCGATGCGGCAACGACCCAGAATGTTTGCGATAGCAATATGATCGCAGATGCAGCGATCGTGCAAATACCTGCCGCCACGACCCACGCTCTCTTCGCGTGCGTGGCATCGATCATGGCGCCGGCTGGAATCACGACGAGCATTCCGGCGACGCCACCGATCGTCATAACCGTACCGACGAGGCCGCTCTGCCAACCGTGATCGAGTAGGAACACCCCAAGAAATGGGCCGTTTCCCGCTTGGAAATCGGCCATGAAGAAGTTCAACGCTAACAACGGCCAAAGATTCGGAAGGCCGCCAGCTCGCATGCCCGAAGTGATTGTCGCCGGACTTGGCACGTCTTTCTGCTCCGAGGAATAACCCCCGCCTAAGACGACGGGCGAACTAAAAAAGTTCCGTGTTTTGACCTCGGCCAAACGTCCAATCTCTATGCGCGCAACATTTCCCTTGCAGGCAGATAGCGGACAAGAAGACGATGCACCAGCAGGAGGCCCGCAAAGGCGACAGCGTTGATGGCGAAAATTCGCGCGACGATCGCAAACGAAAATGCAGCATCCGACCCGCCGAGAACAAATCCCGCCGCGTAGAGAGCGAGCTCGTAGGCTGCGAATGCGATCAGGAACGCAAGGGCGAGGCCGAATATCTGGGGAGGCCTCTTCGTGTCGATGCCACGAGCGCTCAAAAACGCCAAAACCGCTGCGATCCCGATAGCGCCGCCCCACGCGAATGAATTCGCAGTCACTGGATAGTCGAGAATACCGTATCCGACGATTTGGTTCGAGAGCCATGCGGTGACGGTCAACGCCAACCCTGTCCGGCTATCCATCCGCGTCGCGGCCAGAGCGGAAATTGCCGCCAATGGAGCCGCACACGCGAATGCGAGACTGCCGCCAACGCTGAGCGCCGCGATCAACGCGATCCAAAGCATGTTTGCAACGCGCGGTGGCATGAACGCCGAATTCCGTGTTTCCAAACCAAAAGCCATTTCTGTCTCCTTTCGTTTTCTTACCAGATCTCCGGCGGACGAAGGCGTTGCGGTCCGGGAGGCACCCATTTCGCAACGGAACTCCGGCCGCCGGAGAAGCCTCAATTCGTGAATCGAATGCCGCCGTAGCCACCGATGCCGGTCGCCAGGAAGCCGTCGGGAATTTCGTATTGTTTGTCGAAGAGGTTATCGATGCGGCCGTAGAGGCTGATGTTGTTCGTCAGCTTGTAGTCGGCGGCGACGTTGACGACGGTGAACTCCGGGAGGATGACATTTGCGAATGTCGCGCGATCAATATCCATGGAGTCGCCGTAGTAGAGCACCGAACCGGTCAGCAGCAGCTTCTCGTAAGGCGTCCATCCGACGTTGACGCTTGCTTTGTTACGCGGGCGCCGGAGCAGCCACGCGCCGGTGTCTTCGTTGGTCGCTTCGGTATACGTATAATCGGCGCGGACGCGCAGATCCTTCGTCACGTCGACCGACACGAACGCTTCGACGCCTTCCGTCTTTGCCTTGCCGACGTTGGCATAGGTCGAGATGAACGTCGTGGGATTGTAGGTACTCTCGATCAAATCGGTGATGTCGTTGTGGAAATAAGTAGCGCCGAACTGGGCGCTACCGCCTAAAACGGCCTGCTCGAAGCCGACGTCGTAGCCGGTATTTTCCTCCGGCTTCAGATCGGGATTACCGAAGAAGAAAAACGACGGATAATCCTGGAATCTCTGCGAAAGGCTCGGTGCTTTGAAGCCAGTGCCGATGCTGCCCTTGAACTTGGTGCCAGTTGCCTCGACGATGTAAGCGGGCGCGATCCGCCACGTCGTGTGGCCGCCGAAGTTTTCGTTATCGTCGAAACGGAAGTTGGCGACCACGAAGAGATTGCGGATGACTTCGGATTGAAGCTCGGCGAAAACGCCATTGTTCCATTCCTGGGCGAAGACATCCGGGCCGTTGAATTGCTCGATCTGGTGCTCGGCGCCTGTGACGAGCGTGTATCCCGTCGCGAGTTTGGTCACGGTCCGCCAATCATATTTCACGCGATCGCCTTGGTAATAGCTGTTGCCGAGGACGCGGTCGACGTTGTCAGTTTGCGAGTTCGAATAATTGATGCCGAAATAACTCGTCACATCACCGCGGAGCGCCCTCCAAACAACTTCGCTGCGCGAATAGAAGTCGTCGACGTTTGAACCCGATTGATACGAGCTCGGATAGGACGAGTTCGTGAACGGATCATAGGAGTCGCCAGTGAACTTCAACGCGCCGTCGGTATAACGGGCGACGAGATTGACGGTGACGTCCTTGGTGATGTCGATGCCGAGCCGCGACGAATATGTCCAATTGTCATAGCTGTTCGGGAAGCGCCGTTCACCGGGCTGGAGAAGATCGAAGGGCGTCACCGGAGTATCGTCGGCACGGAAGTGCGAGATGTTGACGTAGTAGTTGTATCGATCCGTACTGCCGCTCGCGCTCAGCGCTTGATTGAACGTTCCGAAAGAACCGCCCTCGACCATCGCGGTGGTCTTGAGAGGTCCCTTGCCCTTCTTGGTATAAATCACAATGACGCCGCCCAGCGCGTCCGCACCGTAGAGGCCGCTTTGCGGCCCTCTCAGGATTTCGACGCGCTCGATATCCATCGCGAGCATCTGGCCGAGATCGAAGGTGCGGTTAGGCGTACTTGGATCGCTGACGTCAATACCGTCGATCAAAATCTTGGTGTGGTTCGAGTTCGTCCCGCGCATGAACACGGACGTCTGGCCGCCTGGCCCGCCCGTTTGCACGACGTTGAGACCGGGAACCGCTTTCAGGACATCAGGCAGTGTGCGGCGCTGCTGAGCTTCGATTTCCTTAGCCGTGATGACCGTCACAGAGCTGCCGATCTCTTCGACGGGTTCGGGCGTTCCTGTCGGCGAAATTGCGATGTCCGGATTGCTACCGCTTTGCGTCGCGGAACTGCTCGAACTTGAACTGGCAGGCGTTGAAATCTGCTGGGCCGCGGATGGCGCCTTTGCCGCCTTCTTCGGCGGCGCGTCAGAATCCGGCGTAACCGTCACTGGCGGCAACTCAGCATCGGCCGATGCCGGCACCTGAGCCTCTGCGGAAAAAGCTGACATACCCAGCGTAGCGCAGGCGAAGAACGCTCGCCTCTTGGTGTGCTTTGGAACGCGTAGCATTTGACCCCCCGGTCGTAATCACGAGGGTGGCTTGCCGCGCCGGCTATACAGCTGCTGTCGGTATCCGCGCGCAATTTCGCACGCGGTTCGCGAGGAACCACGCCGAACGATCGGCACGCGTGAAATGTTCTATCCGCTCAGCACAACGACCTGCATGACCGACGTGGCTCTCCACCGGTTGACATACAGCCGCCGCTACGGGTTTCCGCTCTACCGCGCCCCACGCACGGAAGATGGGCAGCTTGTGTCGGCAGGTCTCCTGACTTGCGGCTCAGGCGTCTTCTCCGACCTTCCCGACGATCTCAATGGCGAGATCATCAGTGGTTATTCGGAGCGGACTCGCCGCTTACAGTTGCGGGGGCAGTCACGGCATCGGCGCATGAAGCGCCTCACCGTGTTCCCATTTTCACCGCTCGCCCGAAGAATCGAGAAAGCGGAACCGTCACGTCGTCATTACGCACATAGTTGTGCCGGTTGAGTCAACAAGGTTGTTTTGCGAGCCATGGTGGTTCGAGGGCTCTGTCGATTGTTCGCCCTCGCCGCTATTCGGAACCCGATCACTTCAAGGTTGGGTGAACACCCGCCCGTCTCGGCGCGACTTCGATATTTTCGTTTCAGGAGCGCTTTACAAATTTTCATATAAGTGAAAACTTACCTCCTCGCTTCATCTTCAAAAAGGTGAAATACCGTGACTGCATTCGCGCCAACATCCGCCTGGGTGGAAGAACCTGCCGTGGCTCTTCCAAACGATCCGCTGGGGGCGAACGAAAGCTGCGACTTGGCGATCGTCGGCGCAGGAATTTTGGGGCTCTCCTCCGCCTTGGATGCCGCGCGACGGGGACTTTCCGTGCGCGTGATCGACGCGGCGACCGTCGGCGATCGCGCATCGGGGCTCAACGGCGGACAGGTCATCGCCGGATTCAAATACGACCCCGACTGGCTCGTCGCGCATTTCGGCGCGAAGCGAGGTGAAGCGCTCGTCAACTTCGGGGCCACGACGCCCGACGCGGTCTACGATCTGATTGCGCGCGAGGGACTTAACGTTCCGCACCAACGCAGCGGATGGATTCAAGCCGCCCATTCCGAGGTCGCCATGCGCGCCGCCGAGGAACGCGCGAGACAGTGGAGCGCGCGCGGAGTCGCGGCTAAGATTCTCGATGCTTCCGAAATCGCGCGACTCACCGGGGCACGCGGATATATCGGCGGTTGGCTCGATCCACGGAGCGGCGCCATACAGCCGCTCGCGTATGTCCGCGAACTCGCACGCGTTGCCGCGGCTGCGGGCGTCCGCGTTGCCGAAAATACGCGTGTTGCAACGTTAAAGCGCGAAATTGGCGGATGGGTGCTGCAAACAGCGGACGATCGATCGCTGCGCGCCAAAACCGTCATCGTCGCGACCAACGCCTATGCCGATGGTCTCATTCCGGGTCTTGCCCGAACATTGCTACCCCTCCACTCCTTCCAGATCGCGACCGCACCGCTGCCGGATTCCGTACTCTCGACGATTTTGCCGGAAGGGCAGGTCGTCTCGGATTCGCGCCGTATCATCATTTATTACCGCCGAGGTCCCGGCGGCCGAATACTGTTCGGCGGCAGAGGATCGACGGCCGAGCCGACAAACCCGAGGGCGTGGGCGCATCTCGAGCACGCGTTGAAGCGGCTCTTTCCGGCGCTCACCGATGTGGCCATCGAAAAGCGATGGTACGGCCGCGTCGCACTCACCCTCGATCACCTTCCGCATGTGCATGAACCGGAGCCGGGCCTTCTCGTCGCTGCCGGCTGCCAGGGGCGCGGAGTCGGGCTCATGACCGCTCTCGGCCCCCGCCTCATCGACTACATCGTCACGCAGGATGCGGAGAGAATTCCATTTCCGATTACGCCGATACGGCCCATTCCCTTCCATGCGTTTCGCAACATCGGCATCAGCGCAGCCATCGCCTGGTACCGGCTTGTCGACATGCTCGAACGGTGAGCACTGAGCGATTGACATTTTCGTAAATGTGAAAAACTATCGTCGAAGTTCAGGATTGCGAGCACGATGAGCGTTTCCGCCGAGACTGACCATTCGATACCGGCGGCATCCGATCGCCGTAGGCGGCTTTTCCAGTTCGGGATGTCGGCGCCCGGCGCATTGGCGACGTCTGTCCTTGTGCTGTTCGCTCTCGGCATCGTGCTGTTTCTGAGCTTCCGGACAAATGACGGCTCCCTTCTCGGAAGCGGCTTTACGGTCGGCAACTTCGCGAGCGCATTATCGGATCCGCTCTATGCGACCGTCATCTTGCGTTCGCTGACGATTGCCGGGCTTGTTACTCTCGCCACGGTCGTGACGGCTTACCCGGTCGCCTATTACCTCGCGTTTCATGCAGGCAAGCATCGCGGGCTTTTGCTGTTCATCGTGACGCTGCCGTTTTGGACGAGCTATCTGCTTCGCGTTTTCGCGTGGAAAGTCGTGCTCGCCTACAACGGCGTTCTGAATTCGGCGCTGCTGAACACCGGGATAACGTCCGAACCGATCCTCGCGTTTCTCAATACGCCAGCCGCGGTCGTCGTCACGCTTGCCCACGCTTACGCAGCGTTCGCTATCCTGCCGATCTACGTCGCGCTCGAAAATGTGCCGAAATCGCTGATCGAAGCGGCCGAAGATCTCGGCGCGCGGCCATTTTCTATCTTCCGGCGGATCATCTTGCCAATCTCGATGCCCGGCGTGCTGGGCGCGGGGCTTGTCGTGTTCGTGCCGACGGTCGGCGACTACGTTACGCCGGCGCTCGTCGGCGGACCGAGCAGCACATTGATCGGCTCGATGATTCAAGCACAGTTCGGCAAAGCCAACGACTGGCCCTTCGGCGCGGCGCTATCCGTCATCGTCATGCTCGTGATCCTCGCGGTCGTGGTTGCCGCGCGGTTTGCTGACAAACATTTCGGGAGCCGGACGTGAGCGCGCACCGATCCACCGGCCGAGCATGGTTGCGCTTTTACATAGTCGCGTATGTCGTGTTTCTTTATCTGCCGATCGCGATCATCCCGATTTTTTCGTTCAACAACTCCATCCAGGCGGCGTTTCCGTTGAGCGGCTTCACGCTCGAATGGTATGGAAGCCTTCTGAATAACGAAAACCTGCATCGCGCCTTCACGACGAGCCTGATCGTTGGATTTTCCGCCGCGTTTCTTGCTACGACAATCGGTGTGACGGTCGGCTACATGGAAGTTGCCGGTGGGGATCGCGTCTCGCGGATCATCTCATCGATGGCTCGTCTACCGATCCTCATTCCGGGCGTCATCGTCGGCATCGCTCTGCTGATCCTCGTGAATCTTGCCGGTCTCGGCCCATCGCGCATCGCCATTGTGCTGGGACACACGCTTGTCGCGTTGCCGACTGCGGTCGTCATCATGCGCGGCCGGTTTCTGGCGCTCCCCAAGAGCTTCAGCGAAGTCGCGATGGATCTCGGCGCACACGAATGGACGACATTTCGGCGGATCGTGCTGCCACTAGCGGCGCCTGCCATCGCGTCGTCGTTCATGCTGTCGTTTCTCACATCGTTCGACGAGTTCATCGTTGCGTTCTTTCTTTCGGGCACCGAGCCAACGCTGCCACTCTTCGTCTGGGGTCAACTGCGCTTTCCGAAAGCACTTCCAAGCGTCATGGCCCTCGGCTCCGTAATTCTTCTCGCTTCGATCGTCATTGCCACGGCTGCCGAGATCATTCGGCGGCGCGGCGCGCCCGTCTACGATCTTCCAGTCACTGCCAAAGGAAATCTGCCGATCTCTTGAACACCATGGAGGAGTATCAAGTCATGTTGGGAAGAACGACACGGAACATGCTGCACGGAGCCGCCGGCCTCGTGTCTCTCGTCGCCTCGCTCGTCACTCCGGCGCTTGCCGCTGACAAGCTCACGTATTTCACTTGGTCGGGATATGAGCTTCCGGCATTCAACAAGAGCTTCCTTACAGCGCATCCGGATGGCGTCGATATTTCGGTTTTCAGCGACGACGACGAAGCTTTCACCAAAGTGAAGGCCGGATTCCATCCAGATCTTGCACACCCCTGCTACGACAAGATCGCGCGCTGGAACAAGGAAGGTCTGCTGCAACCGATCGACACGAAGCGCATCAAGAATTTCGACACGATCTTCCCTGTGTTCAAAGATCTGCCCGACATTCAAGCGGGCGACGGCAAAGTGTGGATGGTGCCGTGGGACTGGGGCAATACCTCGATCCTCTATCGTACCGATCTTGTGAAGGATCCGGCGCCGTCGTGGAACCTGCTGTGGGACAAGCAGTACACCGGCCGCATCGCGACCATCGACGCGGTTCACGACACGCCCGTGGTTGCGGCTCTCATGGCGGGCGTCAATCCGTTCGATATGTCGCCTGCCGATCTTGAGAAGGTCGCCGCGAAACTGCGCGAGCAGCGGCCCCTGCTCCGCGCCTATACGACCGACATGACCTCGGTCGAACAATCCCTCGCGAGCGGCGAACTTGTTGCCGCGATGACCTGGAACGCATCCGCGACGACGCTGAAGAAGCAAGGCGTCAAGGTCGAGTTCTTGAAGCCCAAGGAAGGCATGCTGACGTGGGCGTGCGGATTCGTGATGCTGAAGGACGCGAAGAACATCGATCTCGCCTATGACTTCATTAACAGCCGTCTCGAAGGCGACTCGGGCAAGGAACTCATCACGCAATACGGATATGGCAGTGCATCGAGCGCTGCGTTCGCCCTCGTTCCGAAGGAAGAGCTTGAACGTCTGCAGCTTCCGGCAGATCCGAACGTCGTTCTGAAGAGCACGGTATTCACGGGCCCGATGAAGCAGAATGACGATCTCGCGAAGATGTTCGAGAAGGTGAAGGCGGGCGGCTGATATCGCCCCGCAGAGGATGACATGCCGGAATTTCGTGGAAAGGCAAAGCACGTGGCGCGGATAAAACGCAAAGCAGCAAACGAGGACGTTTCGGAGCAGGCACCGTCCGAAACCGACGTTCGACTTGGCCGCCGCATCCGTGCCTTGCGGCTTGAACGCAAGCTCGGCATTACTGAAGTTGCACAGCGCGCCGGCATATCGGTTGGCGCGCTGAGTCAGATCGAGCGCGGGATTTCATCGTTGCGCGTGCGTATTCTTTGGCCTCTTGCCGCGGCGCTTGGGGTGGAGCCGCACAGCCTTCTGGCCGACAGCCACGAGGACAGCGATCTCTACGTCGTTCGTGCCTCGGCGCGCAAAGAGATCCCTGTCCGGTCGGACGGCATGCGCAAGGAACTGCTTTCGCCTCCCGGCTCCATGCTCACCGGCCTCCTCGTCGTGGTTGAACCCGGCGGCGGAACGGACGCATCTTATAGCCACGCGGGCCATGAATTCGGCCTCGTGAAAAAGGGGCAAGTCGAATTGACGATCGATAGCGTTATCTATCTCCTGAAGGCGGGCGACAGTTTCGCCTTTAAAAGCACGCTGAAACACGCGTTCCGAAATCGCGGCAAGGAACGGTGTGAGATTGTCTGGATCAACACAACGAAGTCTACCGAGACCGGCAATGGCGAATGACGCGCTTCTGCGCCTCGACCATGTTTCGAAAGTTTTCGACAGCGGTACGGTCGGCCTCGATAACGTTACGCTCGATATCGCACACGGCGAATTCGTTAGCCTGCTCGGGCCTTCTGGCTGCGGAAAGACGACGAGCCTGCGGGTCATGGCGGGCTTCGAGGCGCCGACGAGCGGGCGCGTTCTCCTTGAAGGACAAGACATCACTGCGCTGCGCCCTTACGATCGGCCCCTCAATACCGTCTTTCAGGACTACGCGCTCTTTCCGCATATGAACGTGGCGGAAAACGTCGGATTTGGACTGTCGCTGCGGAAGCTTTCCGGCGCCGAGACGGAAAAGAAGGTCAAGGACGCGCTGGAACTCGTCGGGCTTGCCGACAAGATCCGCGCGCGCGTCTCCATGTTGTCGGGCGGCCAGCGTCAACGCGTGGCGCTTGCGCGTGCGCTTGTCTGCTCGCCGCGCGTGCTGCTGCTCGACGAACCGCTTTCCGCGCTCGATGCGAACCTGCGCGAGCAGATGCAGATCGAGCTGAAGCGGCTGCAATCGCGGCTTGGCACCACTTTCATCATGGTCACCCACGACCAGGGGGAAGCATTGTCGATTTCCGACCGCATCGTGGTGATGAACCGCGGGAAGATCGAGCAGATCGCTTCGCCCTCGAAACTTTACGATGCACCTGAGACGCCGTTCGTCGCCGACTTCATTGGCTCGATGAATCTCCTCGAAGCGGAAGTCCTGGAGACATCTCCGTCATTTGTGCGGGTTTCAGCAGGACCGATGATTGTCGAAGTTCCGGCGGAGTGCGCTGCATCAAATCCTGCACGTGGGGCGTCGGCGCTCGTCTGCATTCGGCCTGAAGAACTGTCCGTGCAATTGTTTCCGACGAACGAAACCGTTGCAGCGCAAATCACGTCTGCCGTTTTCTACGGTCCGATGCAGCGATTGTTCGTCGAGATGACTGGCGGCCAAAAACTGATGATCGACATGGGGCGGCGGCGTTCGTCGGAAACGTTCGAAGCGGGCGCTACCGTGCACATCAAGCCAATCCGCGGCTCGGGCCGGATCCTGAGCAAAGGATAGAAAAGCGCGAACCGTGTCTTGGATCCGAGCTAGGCTTTGATCACTTCGGCTCCGACCTGTTCCAATGCCGCACCGATATCGGGCGGGGGATCGGCCTCGGTCACGATTCTCGTAACCACATCGAGCGGCGCGACCTTTATGAGCCCGCCGCGCCCGAATTTCGAAGCATCCGCCAGAACCGTGACGGATCGGGCCTGAGCGATCATCGCGCGCGCAACATCGGCCTCACGCACGTCGAAATCGAGAATGCCGACCGTTTCTACCGAGCCGACCGCAAGCACGGCGTGGGTGGCATGGAAATGACCGATCTGCTCGACTGCAAGCGGGCCAAGATTCTCTGTGCCATCGGAGCGGTACTCTCCACCGATCAAAAATGTCGAGCTGGATGCACCGCGTGCCGCCAGACCCGCAATCGACGCCGAATTGGTGATGACAGTCAGACCGCTTGCCGATGCGAGCTCTTCCGCAAACCACTGAGTCGTCGTGCCGGTGTCGACGAACAGCGTATCCCCGGGCTGAAAAAGCCCGATTGCTCGGCGCGCGATGGCGCGCTTCGCGTCCGCATTTTCCAGCAGTCGTCCCTGGAACGAGCCTTCGACCTCCGCTTCGGGAAGGCGCGGCTCCGCCACTGTTGCACCGCCGTGGATCTTCCGCACCCTGCCACGCTCGGCGAGATCGGTGAGATCGCGGCGGATCGTTTCGCGTGATGTTCCAAGGAGATCGGCCAAGGCATCGACCGTGACGCGCTCGCGCTCGCGAACGACTTGCTCGATCCGTTCTCGTCTTATGTTGGGGCGCAATGGCCCTGCCCGTTCGGTCATTCTAATTGACTGTTCAGTATTTCTGTCGGAGCATGCAACAAATATCATGCCCATTCGGGCAAATTTTGTTGCCGAGCGTCCGAACAATCCACAACTGGGGGTTGACCACATGACTCACGACGAAGACACTAAAGTCTTGCATTCCATGGGCTATGCGCAAGAGCTATCGCGGCGGATGGGTGCGTTTTCGAACTTCGCAATTTCGTTTTCCATCATTTGCATTCTTGCCGGGGGTATCACGTCGTTCCCGCTCGCCATGGCTACGGGCGGCGGCTTCGAGGCGACCATCGGTTGGATCGTCGGCGGACTGTTCGCGCTTCTCGTCGCGACCTGTCTCGGGCAAATCGCTTCTGCATATCCGACGGCGGGCGCCCTTTATCACTGGTCTTCCATTCTCGGCGGCCGGGGCTGGGGCTGGGCGACGGCCTGGATCAATCTCCTCGGTCTCATCTTCGTCGTCGCGTCGGTCGACGTCGGCGTGTGGCAGCTCTTCCGCGATCTCGTGGTCGCCGGCGTCTATCACATCGACGTAACCTCGTGGACGGCGCTGTCAACCGACCCGCTGCCCGCAGGCATGACGCTCGACCAGGTCAACGCCAACAACATGCATGCTTATTACGTGCAGGTTGCTGCGGTGAGCCTCATCGTCATCGCACAAGCTCTGGTCAATCACTTTGGCATCAGGCTGACGACACTGCTGACCGATTTCTCAGGCTACCTGATCCTCGTGGTCGCAGTCGTTCTGACGATCATGTTCTTCGTCTGGGGCGCCGGAAATTACACCCACGTGTTTACGTTCTCGAACAACACCGGCGACGCGGGTGGCGGGTATGTCCCCGCAGCGCGGACGGCGATCGTGGCGTTCCTCGTCGGCTTGCTCTATCCGCTCTATACCATTACGGGCTTCGACGCTTCGGCGCACACGTCCGAGGAAACCAACGACGCGCGGCGCACGGTGCCTCGCGGCATGATCCACTCCGTGTTCTGGTCACTGGTGTTCGGCTTCGTGATGGCCGTTTCGTTCGTCGTCGCGAGCCCGGATCTCGCGGCGACTGCCAAGGACGGCGCTGCGGGGTGGTTCAACCTGTTCAACAATCTGCCGGCACCGACGCTGCTTAAGGACGTGATCGCGATCTGCATCGTGCTCGCGAACTTCATCTGCGCGCTTGCAGGCCTCACTTCCACGTCGCGCATGGTCTACGCGTTCGCTCGTGACGGCGGCCTGCCGGGCTCCAGCTTGTGGAAACAGGTCAGCCCGCAGTGGCGCACGCCGGTGCCGGCGATCTGGCTCGCGGCGGTTCTGTCCGTCGCGGCGACGCTCTACTCGCCGGCATTCGCGGCACTCGCGGCGGGTTGCGCCCTCTTCCTCTACGTTTCTTACGCAATGCCGATTGCTGCAGGCCTCTTTGCCGAAGGCAAGACGTGGAAGGAATTCGGGCCGTTCCGGCTCGGCGTCTTCTCGAAGCCGATGGCGGTGCTTGTTCTTCTCGGCACGGTGATCTTGATGTACGCGGGCATCCAGCCTCCGTTCGACATCCTGATCAACTACGCGATCGGCCTTATCGTGCTGCTGGTCGTACTGTGGTTCGGTCTCGAGTCTCGCCGTTTCAAAGGCCCACCGATCGGCGCCGAAATCGCGAAGCGGCAGGCGGAGATTGCGGCTGCAGAACGCGCGGTCGGCGAAAAGGCGTAACGCAAGAAAAAACAAAAGCCGTGGACATCGCATGTCCACGGCTTTTCTATTTCCGCTTCGGCGCAAGACGAGCTCCGAATGGCAAAGGATAAGGGATTATGTCTGTTGCAGACGTCGCCATAGTCGGTGCTGGCGCCGTGGGCTGCGCCATGGCGAGGCGTTTCGCACTCGAGGGCGCAAATGTCATTCTGCTCGAGCGCGGCACAGATCTTCTTTCGGGCGCGAGCAAGGCCAACAGCGCCATCCTGCACACGGGTTTCGATGCCCCGCCTGGCAGCGTCGAACTTCAGTGTATGCAAGCTGGATACGCGGAATATCTAGAGATCCGAGAGAGCTTCAACCTGCCGCTGCTCGAGACCGGCGCGATGGTGGTCGCTTGGTCGGAAGAAGAACGCGCGAAGCTGGATGATATCGAGGCGCAGGCACGGATGAATGGCGTCGTCGACGTCCGGCGGCTGACGGCGGAGGAAATCCGCGCGCGCGAGCCCCAACTATCGGCGCGCGCCCTCGAAGCTCTGCTCGTTCCGGGCGAGTATGTGATCGACCCCTGGTCGCCGTTTCTGGGCTATCTGAAGCAAGCAAAGGCCCACGGTGCCGGAATCTTCTTCGGAACGGAAGTCGTCTCCGGTGCTTTCGACGGCAAGTACTGGACCCTCCAGACAACGACAGGCGTGCGCCGGGCCAAGACCGTCATCAATTGCGCTGGTCTTTTTGGCGATAAGCTCGACGCCAAGCTGCTCGGCTCGGCGTCTTTTCAGATCAAACCGCGAAAGGGGCAATTCGTCGTTTTCGACAAGCCCGCCTCGCAAATTCTCAGCACGATTATTCTACCGGTGCCGACCGAGCGCACTAAAGGCGTCGTGCTCACGCGCACCGCGTTCGGCAATGTCCTCGTCGGCCCGACCGCAGAAGAACAAGACGACAGAGAACGCGCGACCGTCGAGGAGGATACGTTGCGGGGTCTGCTCGCGCGCGCCGAAGAAATGGTGCCCGCCCTCGCGTGCGTCGACGTTACGGCTGTTTACGCCGGGCTTCGCCCCGCAACGGAAGAGAAATCCTACCGCATCTCGGTCACCGGAGATCGCAATTGGATTACCGTTGGCGGCATTCGCTCGACGGGGCTTACGGCATCGCTCGGCATCGCGCGATACGTCTATCGGCTCTATCAAGACTTGGGATATGCGCACACCGCAATTCCAGATCCGGTGACACCGCGTGTACCCAATCTCGCAGAGCATCGGCACCGGGATTGGCAAACCGCTGGTTATGGCGAAATCGTCTGCCACTGCGAAATGGTGACATTGCGCGAAATCGAGCAAGCATTGGCTGGCGCGTTGCCTGCCGGCGATTTTGGCGGCCTCAAGCGGCGGACACGTTGCGGCATGGGCCGCTGCCAAGGCTTTTATTGTAACGCTCAGCTTGCTCTGTTGACAGCGGGATGCTTCGCGTCGCCGCTGTCCGTCGGGGACGCAGCGTGATGTCAGCGCCGTTCGATGTGAGAAGCGCCGACGTTCTCGTCGTCGGCGCGGGGCCTGCGGGGCTGTCGGCCGCAACTCGACTGAGAAAGCTCGGCGTCGCCAACGTCATCGTCGTGGACCGCGAGCAACAAGGAGGCGGCATTCCGCGGCATTGCGGACATCCCCCATTCGGGATGCGCGAATTCGGCCTCGTGCTGACCGGCCCCGCCTACGCGCGGCGTCTTGTCGATCGTGCGATCCATTCCGGCGTCGAGTTGCAGCTCGGATGCTCGGTCATATCCATCGATCATTCGGCGGAGGAGATTATCGTCACGTGCGCAACGCATCGCGGACCGCTGACCATCGTCGCCAAGCGTATCATCATCGCGACTGGCGTACGGGAAAGGCCGCGCGCGGCACGACTTGTGTCGGGTGACCGCCCGCTCGGCGTCCTCAATACGGGAGCTTTGCAGGAATATGCCTATATCCAGCATCTTCTGCCGTTTCGTCAGCCGCTGATCGTCGGCACGGAGCTTGTCGCGCTCTCGAGCCTGCTGACCTGCCGGAATATCGGCGTGAAGCCCGTCGCGATGATCGAAGGCCGTTCGCGACCAACCGCGTGGCGCGGGGCGATGGCGCTTCCGCGATTGCTCGGCGTGCCGGTGCGCTACGGAACGCGAATCGTAGATATTAAAGGGCGGCCGCGCGTCGAAGCGGTATCACTACGCGCCGCTGACGGTACGATTGAAACCGTCACCTGCGATGGTGTCTTATTTACCGGATCATTCAAGCCGGAAGCTGCTCTTGCGCGTTCTGCGGGGCTTGAGATCGATAGCGGAACCGGCGGTCCGGCAATCGACCAGTTCGCGCGCACGAGCGAGCCTCGCATCTTCGCGGCGGGCAATGTTCTACATCCCGTCGAAACCGCCGGGTGGTCATGGCGCGAGGGCCGGCGTGTCGGAGAATTCGTTGCGCAAGATCTGAAGGGTGATCTTCCAAGTGCGGACCGCGCCATTCATCTAAGACCAGGCGATGGCATTCGTTACGTCGTGCCGCAGCGGCTCGTTCCGGGCGGTGGTGGTCTCGATCACTTGCAGCTGCGCGCGGTTCGAGAGGTCTCCGGGACCCTGGTCGCGTACGAACGCGGTAAGGCCATTCGGAAGCAGCCGTTGACGTCGGGACCGGAGAGACGAATCCTCGCCCCCACGGCCGCGTTCTCAACGGCTGATGCCGACATCACCATTGGCCTCGATTGCCAGGACACGAAAACAATTCGGAGCGACTCGGCATGCGCGTAGCGGCGATCGATCAAGGGACGACGTCGACACGTGTGTTGGTGACGGACACGAATGGCAAGGCAGAGATCGCCTGCGCGATTGCACACCAACAATTCCATCCTCATCCGGGCTGGGTCGAGCACGATCCGGAAGAGCTGTTGCGGAACATCCGAGGTTGTCTGAAGGCGGCGGGAGCCGTCGATGCCATCGGTATCGACAATCAGGGCGAGAGCTGTCTCGCGTGGGACGCCAAAACTGGCGCGGCGCTATCACCCGTCATCGTTTGGCAGGACAATCGCACCGCGGATGTCGTCGCGCGCTTGAAAGACAAAGGTGCTGCGTCGCTCACACTATCGCGCGCCGGTCTTCCGCTAGACGCGTATTTCTCCGCTTCGAAGCTCGCGTGGATCGTCAATACTCTTCCGAAGGCGAAGGAGGCGCTGGCGGAGGGGCGGTTGCGGCTCGGCACGACGGACGCGTTCTTTCTCGACAGGCTTACGGGGCATTTCGCGACTGACGTGACGACGGCCTCGCGCACATCTTTGATGAACCTCGAAACCGGACGTTGGGACCAGGATCTTTGCAATCTCTTCGGAGTGCCCTTGACCTGCCTTCCGGAAATCCGCTCGACGGTGGCGGATTTCGGCCGCATCGACGGCGTGCCGGTCAGGGCGTCGGTCGTCGATCAGCAGGCGGCGCTGTTCGGTCACGGATGCCGGAAACCGGGAGACGCAAAGATAACGTTCGGAACCGGCGCGTTCGCATTGGCCGTGACAGGTGACGAGATCGCGCATGCGCCCGAGAAAGGCTTGCTTCCAACGGTGGCGTGGTCTGTCGAAGGCAAGACGACCTATGCCGTTGATGGCGGAGTTTACGACGCAGGATCGGCGGTCGAATGGGCGAAGCGAATCGGGCTCATCGCGGACATAGAAAAGGATCTCGAGTGGTTCGATGCCGAGCCTGCCATTGATCGCGGCGTCGTTTTCGTACCCGCCCTTTCGGGTCTCGCGTGCCCGCATTGGGACCGGACGGCGGCGTCGCTGTTCCTCGGGATGTCGGCGGCGACAACGCGGGCCGATCTGCAACAAGCGCTGCTCGAAGGCATTGCGCTGAGCGCCGCCGATGTCGTCACGACGATGCACGCGCACGTGCCGATTGGCGATTCCATTGCCATCGACGGCGGATTGGCGCGCAGCCGCTACTTCGCGCAATTCCTGGCGGATATGATCGGCCGCAACGTCATCGTCGCGGATTTCGACGAACGGACCGCATTCGGGACGGCTAAACTTGCGGCGCTCGGCGCGGGCATAGAACTTCCGGACCCTCAATCGCTATCGCAGATCTTCCGCCCTCGCGTCAGCGATAGCTCAGCGACGAGGAAGCGGTTTCACGAAGCTGTTTCGCGGAGCAAGGGCTGGCGCGATTTGAGCGATTGAAAACAATATCGCGCCGCCCGATGGGGACGGCGCGATACATTTCTTCAGCGCGGACAGACTAGTGCGTTTTGTATTCCGCCTGTCCCTTCGACAGCGCGAACTCTTCCTCAGGCGAGAGGATGAGCTTGTGACGTCCGATGAGAGCAAAGTACAGGATACCGACGGCGAACCACGCGATGACACCATAGATGCCCTGCTGATACGTGCTGTCGCCAAGCTGATACCAGAGCGTAACGGCGGCAATGATGATCGTCACGACGGCGCCCGGAATGCCGAGCGGGCTGCGATACGGCCGCTCGATATGCGGCATCTTGATCCGCAGCAGGATGAACGAGATCGCCTGCAGCATATAGGAGCACATGGCTCCGAACACTGCCATGTTCAGCAGCGTCGTGCCGATCTGGTCCTTGTTGATGAAGTAGATGATCGTCATCAGGATGAGACCAACTGCTGCGCCCGTGAGCATTGCGACGTACGGCGTTTTCCGCTTTTCGCCAGTGATCGACAATGCCGTCGGGAAATAGCCCGCGCGGCTCAGCGAGTAGACCTGCCGGCCCATAGCGTAAAGGATCGTATGGAAGCTGGCGATGAGGCCTGTCAGGGCGATGACGCCGAGCAACACGACGGCGCCGCTGCCGTAGATCGCGCGGAAGCCGTCAAGCAACGGTTCGCCCGAAGATGACAGTTTGAACGCTCCGACGCCGATGACCGACGGGTTGAGAAGCACGATCATGAAGGCCGAGACGATCAGCGTGCACATGCCAAGAATAATGCCTTTGGGCATATCACGCTTGGGATCGACCGATTCTTCCGCCGCAAGCGGAAGCTGCTCGATGGCGAGAAACAGCCATACCGCAAACGGCAGTGTCTTCAGCACGCCTTCCCAGCCATACGGGAAAAACGGACCGTTGCCGTTCGGAAGCTCGGTCCCGTCGGGCGCGATGTTGAGAGCCCAACGGTTGAAGTCCATGTTCGGGATGGCGCTGATCCAGAATACGATAAGGATCGCAAGCGACAGCAGCGTCACGATGAGTGTCACGCGAAACGACAGCGCGACACCGAATATGTTCAAAGCCAGGAAGACGATGAACGTACAGACCCATAGTAATGGTTCCGGTTGCGCCCCTATCCCCGCTGTTTCCAAGATGCCGTTCAAGTATGAGCCGATAAAGTAACAGACGACAGTCGGCGTCACGACGTACTCGACGTTTTCGCAAAGTCCGGTGATGAAGCCGCCCCAAGGTCCCATCGACGAACGAGCAAACGAGTAAGCTGCGCCGGTGTGCGGCAAAGCCGGGCTCATTTCAGCGATTGAGAAGACGAGGCCGAGATACATGACGGCGATGATGCCGCCCGCCACCAGCATGCCGCCCCAACCTCCGGTGCTGAATCCGAAGTTCCATCCCGAGAAGTGACCCGAGATAACCGCGCCGACACCCAGCGCCCAGAGCGACCAGATGCCTGCGTAACGCTGTAGACCGCGCGCCTTGAAGTATTCGTCGCCTACGCGTTCGTAGCTAACGCCTGACGTACTTTGATCATCCATGATTTTCTCCCCTCGTGGATCCTGCCGAGTCGCGGCGCGGAAGGGAGCGTCTTCGAGTGGCGCTCCCAGCAGGGGGAAGCGGAGTGCGACGAGAATGCGGAGTTCTTCGGCCTACGCCGCCGAAGCTCAAACGCATGCGCGTTCTCTGCATGCCACCCCTTTGCGCCAAATCAATGCTCGAAACTGAACACTGACATCCTGCCAGATTTGCATCGGAGCGAAGACAACGATAGCTGGGAAAATCTGCTAGAGTAAAAGTACTCAAGACGCGCAAAGCCGCTCGGCGGCCTTGACCGCCGAGTTTATTAGTTTCCGCTTACATAGGAAGTAACGCTCTCAGATGCGAGAGCCGTCGAGCCAAGTCGCCAGCCGCACAAGCTCGGCGAGGTTGCGCGTTCTCATTCGCTCCATGACCCAGGCGCGATAGTTCTCGACCGTACGCGTGCTGAGCCCAAGCTGGAGCGCAATCTCTTTGTTAGAGAGCCCCTGCACGAGAAGGTCCATCACCTGTTTCTGCCGCGGAGAGAGTTCAGCCACGCGACTGAGAAACTCGGCTTTGAGATCGGCATCGACTTTCTTTCGCGTGCCGACATCCACCGCATTCCTGATGCTCGCGACGATGCGCTCATCTGAAAAAGGCTTCTCGATGAAGTCGAGGGCGCCGTTCTTCACGGCCGCGACTGCCATCGAGATATCACCGTGGCCGGTGATGAGGATGACGGGAAGGCTCGGGAAGCGTTGAGCGAGTTCGTTGTGCAGCTCAATTCCATTCATGTCTGGAAGGCGCACGTCAGACACAACACAACTCATGTCTTTCTCGACCGCCGCCGACATAAATTCCTCGGCCGACCGGAACGGACAGACATCGAGGCCCGCGCCGGCGAGAAGCTGGCCGAGAGAATCGAGAACGGCAAAATCGTCGTCTATGATTGCGATCTTCATGTTGTGATGCCCGGCGGTGCCTTTTCGGCTGTCGGCAATGTGAATGAAACGCAGGCCCCATTCCTGTTGCCGCCCAACGTCATCTTCCCGCCGTGCGATTGTATGATCGAGCGACTGAGGGATAACCCCAGCCCCATGCCGTCGGCTTTTGTCGTTGTGAAAGGTGAAATCGGGCGTTCCAAGAGAACTGGCTCGAACCCTGGACCGTTATCGGTGATCGATATGACGATGAATGCCCGGCCGTCGTGTGCCGCTTCGATCTCGATCCGGCCGTTGGTGCACCCTGCTCCGGTGATCGCTTCCGAAGCGTTCTTCACGATGTTCCCGATGACCTGTTCAATCTGGAGACGATCGACCTTTACGTCCGGCAGATCGCGAGTCACTGCCGTATCGAGGCGAATACCATGCTCCTCAAGATCTGCCCGGCAGACGGACTCGGGCCGCCTGATGAGATCGGGCACGGAGACGACCTCGAGCCGCGAACTTCCCGCGCCGATGAAATCGCGGAGCCAGCGGATAACCGCCGCTGCACGATCCACTTGCTCGATGATCTGCTCCGTCGTTCGGATGACGGAGGCTTGGTCGACGGCCTCCTGTTTCAATGCTCTTCGTCCGACCCGCGCGTAATTCCCAATTGCGGTGAGAGGCTGATTGATCTCGTGTGCTATTGCGGCCGCGAGGGCGCCAAGCGTGCCGACGCGGGATGCTCGCCCGAGCGCCTCACGATGCAGCCAGAGTTCGCGTTGCGTGTTGCGCTGCTCGGAGACGAGTTCTCCGACGATCAGGCCCGTCAAGGCGAGAACGAGCATCAGAGTTTGCAACGCCGTGATGCCGATCGTGCTCGGCCCCGCAATTTGAATGGCTGCGATCAGCAGCACCTGGGTCACGGCGAGCGCCCCGGTAACGGCCTCGAGGCCGAAGCGAACCGCGATCCAGATGACCGGCAAAAAGAGCAAATAAAAGAGCTGCGAAGGATTGCTCGTCGCCGAACCGAAGATCACGAACAATGCACCGATCATCGCCAGGAATGGTAAAATCAGCTCCGGCACCTTGGGAAAGATGGAGCGACCGGAAAGAAGGAAAAGCAGAAACGGCGTCATGACCGTGATGCCGATCATATCGCCAACCCACCAGCCGAGCACCCCCTGCGGGATTTGATCGAAGCTGACGATCGACATGGACGAGAGCAGAAAGACGCCACCCGTCGCGGCGACCGCGGCAGCGACGGCGGCCGTTCCCAAAAGCCAGATGAGATCTCGTCGCGATTGGAGAGCCGGTGAAAACCCGTTTTCCGGCCTTGTTAGAAGCCAGGCGGCGGCGCTGTACGTTCCACCAATCGCCGTTACCACGGCGATCTCGGCGTCGAGCGGCAGAGGGAACTGGCGCAGTACACCGTCAGCAAGTAACGGCGCAAGAAAAAGCCAAGGAATGAAAGCGCGTCCAAAAGCGAGGACGAGTGCAATACTGACACCGGTCGTCGGATTCCAAGGTGTAATTCCAAACGCACTCAGAGGATCGACGAAGCTCAGCCAATCGAGGGCGACGTAAGCGGCGAGATACGCACAACCGATCGCCCAATAGCGGGGCGACGGCAGTCCGAACGTCACATCGCGGGTCAGCAACTGAAGCATTGCGAAAGCCTCTCCCGGGTTGCCCGAAAATGCGCTCCGTAACTCTACTCTAGTTCGATTGCTCGCGATTCACTACTCGCGCACTTGCCCAGAATTGCATCAGTGTGCCGAGTACGGTGTCGTTGCGCGCATGGAGCCCCGTTTCGGCCGACGAGCCACGGCAGTGCGGTGCACCATATCCGGATCACGCAATCGTTCGTGGGTTGGCCACAAGTGGTTCGTGATCCGGTTCAGTCTTCCGCGAGGTCGAAATGCGCTCAAATCCCGAGAGAAAGGGAAATGCTACGCGCCTTGCGCGGCGGAAGACGCTCGTAAGCCTCTCGGATTATCTCCGAGCGCCGTCAGAGGAAACCGCGACGGAGTTCCGTCATCTCACACAAGATTCGGAGACGCAGAGTGCGCGCCCGGAACCCGATCCGAAGGTTGGCGCCCCCAGCGCTTCCGTGACCGCTTCTTCCCGAGACCACGCTCCGGCGCTTGGGCCGATCGCGCGCTTCGTGCTCAGGCGGCTTGGGCTGACAGCCTCCGACGAGGCGCCGGAGAAGTCTTCGATTCATAAGCCTCGGCAGAACCGTTTGGAGAAATACGACGGCGATTGATGCCGCTATGTTCTGGGGAGAGTGCTATGCCGTTTATGACGTCAAAGGGGAGCCGCCACCTCGAATACTTTTTGCTCCATCATGCGAAAGCGTCCGGACCTTCTGTCGGCATTTACGCGAACAGCAATATTCCAGCGACAGTCGTCGACGACTTCGGACGCCATTATATCTTTGCAGGTGTCGCTCCGCGCCGATGGAACGGGGAATTCGATCTCGATGCCCTGCAAACGGGGGAGTTCATTCTGAAGCCTGGCCTCGTCTACCGGATGAAAAATATTCCCCGTCCTTGGCTCGAAGGGCTCTTTCGCTAGGACATTCCGGCAATAGTGCAGAAATGGAGAATCCGGGCTAATCACAGGGCTCGCAATACCCTCCGAGGACGCACGTGATTATGCCGTCTATGCCTTCCGCCGCCGTACGCGACTATCCGTCAGCCCATACCGTGGCCAGCGGAAACGTAGGTTCACGCCAATCGCTAAACTACATGCCCTACTGGTGGGACGCGATTCCGGCGGCCGCCAGCGATGATGCGAAAGCCATTCCCGCGACGTGCGACGTCGCCATCGTAGGTTCGGGTTTCACCGGACTTTCGGCAGCTTTGACGCTCGCGCGGGCGGGACGGGCCGTCGCGGTGTTCGAACGAAACCGAGCTGGCTTCGGAGCAAGCACGCGTAACGGCGGCCAAGTCGGGAGCGGAAACCAGAAGTTTCGCGTCAAGACGCTCATAAATCTGCGGGGACGCAAGAAGGCCGAGGAGATGCTGCGCGAGGGGACGCGCATGCTCGATCACATCGCGTCATTTGTGGAAACGGAGAAGATCGATTGCCACTTCCGCCGCTCGGGCCGTTTTCGCGCCGCCATCCGGCCCGAACACTACGAGGCCATGGCAGCGGACATGCGCGACTTGAAAGCAATTACCGGCGTCGAGAGCTTTATGGTGCCGAAATCCGAGCAAACGTCGGAGATCGGTTCCGATGTCTTTTTCGGAGGCTCAGTCCTTCCCAACGATGCCTCGCTACATCCCGGACTTTATCATGCTGGCCTGATGCAGCGTGTTGTGGAAGCTGGCGGCGAAATTCTTGATCATGCGGGCGTCACGCACATCGAGGCCGTTCCGGGTGGGTTTCGCGTCTCGACCGCGCGCGGCCAGACGACGGCTCGAAACGTCCTTATCGCGAGCAACGGATATACCGACGGGCTTGTTCCAGAGCTGAAGAGGCGCATCGTTCAAGTCGGATCGGGCATCATTGCGACGGGTGAAATCCCGCAATCGCTTTATGACCGGCTGCTGCCGAAAAACCGCGTCTACGGCAACACCAACAGGGTGTTCTATTATTTTCGCGGTGCGCCGGATGCGCGGCGCATTCTCTGGGGCGGGCGCGCCGGTCGGTTTAACCACAACACGTCGCCTTCGGCATTCCAACATCTCGCCCAAGACATGCTGCGCGTTTTTCCGGATCTCAAAGATGTTCCGGTCACGCACGCGTGGGATGGGACGATCGGGTACACGTATGACGAGGTTCCGCACCTCGGCAAAACAGCCGAAGGTCTGCATTACGCGCTCGGCTACTGCGGGACCGGCGTTTCCCGAGCGACCTACTTCGGCAACAAGATTGCGTTGCAGATGCTCGAGCGGCCGGAAGGTCGCACGTCGTTCGACGATCTCGCCTTCGCGCCCTTTCCTGCCCACCCGATAGCGCGGAGAGCCGTGCCCTTCGTCGAGGCCTGGTACCGCGTCCGCGACACTATGAATTTCTAGCTCGGGCCGCCCGGATTGGCATCGCAGGCGCGCCACCCTACATGATGCGGCAGTCCGGAGGACATCATGGCCGCACTCTCGATACTCGACCTCGTTCGCGTGACGCAAAACACGGATGCACGCGGTGCGCTCGACAACGCCCGCGACCTTGCAGCCCACGCAGAGACATGGGGCTATCGCCGGTTTTGGGTCGCAGAACATCACAACATGCCCGGCATCGCGAGCGCGGCGACGTCGATCGTCATCGCGCACATAGCGGCAGGCTCGCAAACCATCCGCGTCGGCGCTGGCGGCATCATGCTTCCCAATCACGCGCCGCTCATCATCGCGGAGCAATTCGGCACGCTGGCGCGGCTGTTTCCCGGGCGGATCGATCTTGGCCTCGGGCGCGCACCCGGTACAGATCAGGTAACCGTCCAGGCCTTGAGGCGGCAACCTACTGCCGCCGATACGTTTCCACAGGACGTCCTGGAATTGCAGGCATACTTTGCGCCTGCCGGGCCTGGCCAGCGCGTGCAAGCCGTTCCGGCCGCGGGGACCAATGTTGCGCTGTGGATCCTCGGGTCGAGCCTGTTCGGCGCCTATCTCGCAGCTGAGCTCGGGCTGCCCTACGCATTCGCCTCGCACTTCGCGCCCGAGCAGTTGCTCCCGGCGCTCGAAATCTATCGCAGCCGATTCAAACCATCCGAGCAGCTCGACCGCCCCCATGCGATGGTCGGCGTCAACATCGTCGCGGCCGAGACGGACCGGGAAGCCAAGGTGCTGGCCACGACACAGCAGATGTCGTTCGCCAACCTAGCGCGCGGCGCGCGGCAGCTGAGCCAGCCCCCGATCGAAGATATCGAGACTTATTGGTCGCCGCGGGAAAAGGCGCAGGCGATGCAAATGCTCGCCCGTTCCATCATCGGTTCGCCCGAGACCGTCCGCACCGGGCTCAAGGCTCTTATTGACGAGACGGCCGCCGACGAAGTTATGATCGTATCGGACATCTACGATCATGCACTGCGGCTGCGCTCGTTCGAGATCATTGCGGACGCGCACAAGATGGGTGCGGAACTGCAATTATGTGCGGAGAGATGAACCTTGGCGACTGATGGCGGCGACGGGCTTCCGGAAGATAGCAAGCTGACGCGCACGAAGCAGAAATGGGCTCGCGAGGGGCGCTTTCTTACGGGCCGGACCGCGCGGCCAGAATCCGAGCGGCTGCCTCCCGGCCAACATCTCGTCCGCGACTGGCCGGTGCTTGATCTCGGCCAACAACCGCACATAGCTCTCGATAAATGGCAGCTCGTCATTGATGGCGCGGTAGAGCATCCGGCGACGCTCGACTGGGCGCAATTTCAACGCGAACCGCAAAGCGACAAAACCTCCGACATTCATTGCGTGACGACGTGGTCGCGCTACGACAACCTCTGGGAAGGTGTGGCGGCACGGGACATTCTCGATCTCGTAATGCCGAAGGCGGAGGCACATTTCGTCATTCTGCACAGCTACGACCGCTATACGACGAACATTACGCTTGAAGATTTTGCCTCCGAGGACGCCATCGTCGCCCATAGCTGGGAGGGCAAGCCGCTGACGCGTGAGCACGGCGGCCCGGTTCGGCTGGTGGTGCCGCATCTCTATTTCTGGAAAAGCGCGAAGTGGCTGAAGCGCATAGAATTTAAGGCCGGAGATGCGCCCGGCTTTTGGGAAGTGAACGGCTATCACAATCGGGCCGATCCCTGGCGAGAGCAGCGGTATTCGGACGATTGATTGGTTAAGGCCCGTATTCTCGGAATTTTTCCGCCGTCGGAATAACAAAGATAATCGGCGTCGCCATCGTTTGGGCAAGGCTCTCGCGATATTGTTCGATATCTAGGGAGCACTCAAAAGGGGGCGTCGCGTGTTGTTTCCCCAACGCTATTCATTGCAGATCGCGCGGTTCGCGTTGTTCGCCGCCGCGCTTTTTTCCGCTGTCGCGGCGCCGTCGCGATCCGAAGCCAAGGATGCCTTCGCCGCATGCGAAGGCGAAGCCGGGCTCGCGGTAATGGCTTCGCCTCTCGCGCCATGGAACGGTGCACCGCTCCGGGTCATCTTCACGGCGGAGACCGCACTCAAAGGCGAGCTGACGCTGACCGCTCCCGACGGAAAAATCGCTGTGACATCGAGCGAGCGTCGCGGTGGACCGCCTTACTTCTGGTTGGCAGAAGTTGCATCGCCCGCACCGGGAACTTGGACCGCCAAGCTTACGCGCGACGGCGCGGATGCGGCCTGCGCAACCGTCACCAAAGAATTCAAGGTCACGAAAGCCGCAGGGGCACCGCCCCGTCCCGCCGCCAAGAGCGTGTGGCCGGTCAGGGCCGAATGGAATCGCGACACCGAGAATCTTTACTCGGCATGGGTCGAGAAGCTCTTCGACGATCCGATCGAGGAGCAGCCATCGTGGCCCGCGCTTCACGAAGTGCTGCGCGATAAATCGCGCAATATCCTCTTCAACCATCTGGGGCTCGCAGAGGACGAGAAGAAACTCATCATGCAGCCCGACTGCGCAGACCTCCCTTATTTCCTGCGGGCCTACTTCGCGTTCAAGATTGGCCTGCCGTTTGGATATTCGAAGTGCTCGCGCGGCGGAGGCGGGAAAGCTCCGCGTTGCCCGCAGTGGTTCAACATCCAGAAGGAAGATGTTCCGCAGGCTGCGCCGGGGCAAAAGCCGGTACAAAGCGCCAGTAACTCGCTGTTCGGCGTTTTCGATACGGCGGCTGTTTCGTCGTCGTCGACATCCGCGCGGCCGTCGCGTCCGGCGGGCCTCGTACCGGGTTTCGGCTATTACGTGCGTACGGTCGTCGCGAATGCCGTGCATTCCGGATCGGGACGTACCGCAGCCGAGGACAACAACACCGACTATTACCCTGTCTCGCTCAAGGCCGAGACCCTGCGGCCGGGGACGATCTACGCCGATCCCTACGGCCATGTTCTTGTTCTCGTGAAGCGGGTTGCGCAGACGAGCGATTCCGCAGGCGTTTTTCTTGCGGTCGACGGCCAGCCTGACGGAACGGTCGCGCGCAAGCGGTTTTGGCGCGGGAATTTCCTGTTCACCCAGAACCCATCGCTTGGCAGCCCGGGCTTCAAACGGTTTCGCCCAATCGTCGCCGACAACTCTGGCACGATGCGCAGGCTCACCAATGCCGAGATTTCGAAAGACAGCGACTATGGAGATTTTTCTCTCGAGCAATCGAAGCTCGGCGTTGAAGATTTTTATGACCGCATGGACGATGTGATGTCTCCCGAACCGCTCGATCCGGATCGCGCCTTGAAGGAGACGATCACCGCGCTCGAAGAGCAAGTGAAGACGCGGGTTACGTCGGTCGAGAACGGGCGAAAATATCAGGCGGGCGGTGGTGGCGAAGTGGCCATTCCTTCCGGACCCTCGATTTTCGAAACGACGGGCGCATGGGAAGACTTCGCAACGCCGTCGCGGGATCTGCGCCTTCTTATCGCGATCGATGTCGTGCGGAATTATCCGGATCGTGTCGCGCGGCGTGCCGACCGGTATGCGATGCCGAAAGACAAAAGCGTGGCCGACGTAAAATCCGAATTGGAAAGTAGCCTCGGATCGGAGATCTTGGCGCGAAAATTTTCCTATACGCGCAGCGATGGTTCGCAGTGGACGCTAACACTGAAGGACGTGATCGATCGCTCGAAAGATCTCGAGATGGCCTACAACGTCAACGACTGTGTCGAAGTTCGCTGGGGCGCGGCCGATAACGGCGACGAAGCTTCAACGTGCAAGCGGCACGCGTCCTCGGCGCAACGGGCGAAAATGGAAGATTATCGGACTTGGTTCCACGAGCGCAGACGCCCGCTCCGGGAATAGGCGCACACTCCACCATAAAGTAAGGCCCTGCTTCGTTGGGCGCTCGCCGCGTCGCAGGGCCTAGTTGGAAGAGGAAAGAATTTAATAGGTCACAAAATATATTTCGTACACTGAATATATTTAGTGTGTAAGGACGATGCTCTTAAAAATGAATTAAAAACCGCACGGATCGGTTCGCGCGTGCGAAAGCGATGGCGAAGCCTTCAAGTCCATTTTGGAATATGGCTTCGCATCAGCATGTTAGCATGCCGAGCTATGCTGCGGTTGCTAACGCGCCGGCAGGCGCGACAGCAGCGGACCCAGCCCCTCCGACATCGTTGGATGCGCCAAGATGGCGTCCCGTAAGACCGTATATGATAGACCCGCGAGCATAGCCGTTTGCACGACGGCCATAACCTCGCCTGCCTCTGGACCAACCATTGAAAATCCGACAATGCGATCATCGTCTCCGACCAGGGCTTTCATGAACCCTCTGGTCTCCGACATGGTCCTGCTGCGCAAAACGCCGATCATCGGCAGCTTCGCGACGCGAACATTGATGCCTTTCTCTCGTGCCTGCTTCTCGCTGAGACCCACGCGTCCGAGCTGCGGATCGGTGAACATGCAGTAAGGCACGAGCCGATCTTTCTTGCTGCGGCTGCCGCCTGCGAGATTATCGCGAATGATGCGAAAATCGTCGAAGGATACATGGGTGAATTGCTGGCTTCCGGCGCATTCGCCGATTGCCCACGTGTCCGGCGCGGCTGTCTCAAGCCGATCGTTGACGACGATGTAGCCGCGAGCGTCGACACCGACGCCTGCGAGTTCGAGACCGACTCCCGAGGTGTTCGGCGTGCGTCCCGCCGCGACGAGGAGATCCGTTCCTTCTATTGTCCCGGCCGTCGTTGTTACAGTGACGCTCAATCCTGAGCGACCTTCGACGCTCAACACCTTGCTGCCAAGCTCTATTATCATCCCTTCGGACCGAAGAGCTTCCGTGATTTCGGCGGCAACATCTTCATCTTCCTGAGCTGCAATCTGGCCGGCCGCTTCGATGACCGTGACTTGCGAACCGAACCGCCGATAGCTTTGCGCGAGTTCGAGTCCGACGTAGCCGCCGCCGAGAACGATGAGATGCCTCGGTAAATAGTCCAACTCCAACGCCTCGACGTTCGTCATCGGATTCGCGGCGGCGAGTCCGGGGATGTCGGGAATGGTGGCGTGGGTGCCAATGTTTATGAACATCCGATCGCCGGTAAAGGTCGCGCTGCCGCCGTCGTTCAGTTTAACATCGACAGTCTTAGGCGCGACAAAGCGGGCGTCTCCCATGATGAGTTGAGCGCCGCTTTGTTTGAATAAATCGAGATGCAGGGCGATGAGATCGTCAACCATCCGCCTTTTTCGCCCGACGACCTTCCGCATATCCGTAGTTACCGCACCAGTAACTTGTCCAAATGAGTCGGCGTGATGAACAAGATCAGCGACCTTGGCGCTCCAAATCTCGTTCTTGCTCGGAAGGCAGTTCGTGTTGGGGCATGCGCCGCCTATGAGCTTGCGTTCGACAACGGCCACTTTCCTGCCCAAGCGTCCGAGATGCCAAGCGAGATATTTGCCACCCTCTCCACTGCCGATGATGAGATCGTCAAAATGTTCCGAGGCCATGTCGATATCCACGCTGATGTTTTTCGGTCTTCGTTTAGCTGCCTATTTGTCAGCTTCCATCCAATCGATCATGTCGTTCCGCAACCGAAATTTCCAATTCACACGAAAAAAGCGCGCCCAAGAAGGGACGCGCTTTTTTGTCTGGTTCATGTGGGTGCCTACAAACTAGTCCTTGTAGGGCGCACAATAAAAATCCGTCCGGATATCGTTGTTGCCGAGACAGAACTGCTCGCGACTAACCTGATGAGGTCCAGCCGGATTGCGGGCGATGCTAAGATGCTGATCGGCCGCTACGGCCTGGGCTGCACTCCGTTCGCAGACAGGATCTGCGATCGCTTCTCCGCCGATATATCTGAAGTCTCCGCTGCACGGTTGGGCCGCAAAGGCTGATGGCGCGCCTGCGAGGAACGCGACGGCAGAAGCGGCAAAGAGTAGGGATTTCATTCTTCGTCTCCAATCTATGCTTCGCGGAATTTCAACCTGTCGCGAAGCTATCTTTGGGTATGTGGTGGCGATGGAATTGGATGGCCATTGCTATGATTGCATCTCTCCCATCGCGTACCTGGCATCCTCGATGTTTGAAGAGTGGGCTATCGGTAAGCGCTCAAAACAACTGCGCTACTGCTGCCCGGTGCCGTCTCGTACGAAGGTTCACCGTCGGCGCGCCTTCGCGAAAAAAGGAGGCGCCAGAGGGCGCCCCTTCTTCGAGTTCGACTGTTAACGAACGTCCGCGCAAGCAGCACCAGACGTTTTGAAGTTGCCATCGCAACGGGGAGCAGCGAAAGCACCGGAAACACCCGAAACGAGCAACATGGTCGCAAGAACAACGGTCTTCATTTTACTTCTCCATTCATCTCTAGCGCGCCAGCTCCCCTCGTTTTTCCGGGGCGGCGCTTTGTTTCAACGACGAGATGAAGGTAGCCTCCGGGCTCCGCGAAACCCATCATCCGGAGGTATGGTTCGTCTAACCTCTGGATAGAGATGACTAGTCGGTTCCGGTCAAATGCGATGGCTCGTTCCGCATTTTTCGGGAGATGTTGATCGATCGCAATTTTACGAATGGAAATGGGCACCAAAAAGCGTTCCCGATTTGCTTGATGCAATCAGGAGCACGGCAAAGCCGCCGCCCCACGTCAGAGCGACGGCAGTAGCGTGAAAATTTCGAATGCGCGTGAAGCGCTATTCGGTACGACTTGTTGCGTTTCTATCGGAGCGATGGCTGCGGCTTGTGAGGAACAGCAATATCCCAGTTCCCACGGCTCCCAAGATGAGGAGGCCTTCGACGGCGAATATCATCGTGTAGGCTGAATCGGGCATTGCACTTCCTCTTTTTGTTGTTCTGCAATGAGAACCCGATATTCGTCAGAAATCCAATCACGAGTGCAGTGAATACGTGTTTTATTATTGCTTGGGCGTGCAGCGCACAAAGAGATGAGATTTTTTCCGGGCTGAAGCTTCGGCCGATTTGCTCAATGTAAACGCGCCCTTGGCGATGCGATGATGCGGGCGCTATTGATCGGTCTACAGCGGCGTCATCTCGCACCGCACACAAGCTGCGGCGCGTTCAGCAAAATTAGGCGGCGGAGCGCGCGAGGAATTGATCAAGCTCATGCGCCGTCGGCAGGCCGGCACGCGCGCCGAGGCCGGTGCAGCTCATGGCCGCTACAGCAGACGCAAGCCGTGCACACTCGGCGTCGGCCAGGCCCTTCGCCACACACCACGCGAACGCGCCATGAAAAGCGTCGCCCGCTCCAGTCGTATCGACGGCTTCAACCGGAAATGCGGGCTGACGTCCGTGATCTCCGCCGCGCGCACGCCAGAGGTAGCCTTTTTCGCCGAGAGTCACGCCCGCATGGCGGATGCCCGATTGGACGAGGCGCGACAGACGCTCTTCGTCGCTCGTGCCCGGCAGAAACGCTCGGAATGCCGGAGCTGAGAATATCGCGTAGTCCGCGAGGCCGATGACCTTGCTCAAGAGCTGACCGCTGTTGAGATCGATGTCGAGGACTGTTGGCACACCGTGAGCGCGTGCTGCGGAAAAAGCCGCGAGCGTGCCCTCGAGCCATGTCAGATCACTCGAGACCGCACCAGCATCGGCAACGTCGGAAATGGGAAGCCAATCGGCGGCGAGAGGAAATTCGTGATCGTCCTCGCTAACGACAAGGCGTTCGCCGCGCTTGTCGACGATGACAGCCGCGGTCGCGGACGATGCATGATCGAAGGCGCGGACGTGGCTGGTGCCGACACCTGCGACCCTCAGCTGGTGGCGGATAATGCCGCCCGCTGCGTCGTCACCCGTACGCGCCCAAAGAGAGACGTCTCCTCCCAGGCGCGCGATGGCGGCAGCGGCGTTTGCCGCCATGCCTCCTCCACTCGCGACGTGCGCGGTAGCGCGCAGTTTCGTCGGAGAAGAAGGAAATGCGTCGATCCGATAGACGTAATCGAGCGACGCATGGCCGACAGCGATGATGGGTTTACCCGTCATAACTTTTTCTATTGCTGGCGTGGCTCAAGCCGGATCACTCGAATCCCCGGCAAGAGAACTTGGTGCGCGCTGCTGAGCATTCAACCGCGCCTTGAGCCGATCGATCTCGCCGAGGAGATCGAAAACGAGCGCGATGCCGGGAGGATTCAATCCGAGGTCTCGGTCGAACCGCTTTGCCTTCGCCAAGCGCACGACGCTGAGGCTCGAAAATCTCCATTCCGAAATCGTGGCGCCGCGCGCCTCGATGATCCCCTGCTCGACAAGCTCGACGACCCAGGCGGCCTCGACGTGACAGGAACTGCTCAATTCTTCGAGCGAATAGATCGGCTCGTCGCCGATTTCCTCGGCGGGGATAGCGCCGGCGGTTTCGTCGGTCATTGCTTAAACTCCAAGTCCGGCGCGCGGGTCGAATGCCAATTCCTTCGCCATCTCTTCGTAAATCTTGCGGGCTTTTTCGTCGGTGGCAGGCGGCCAGACGACCTTCAGAACCGCGTAGAGATCGCCGGGTTCCTTCGCCGGGATGCCGCGTCCGCGGATGCGAAGCTCGCGACCGTTCGCCGAGCCCGCAGGAACTTTGAGCATGATCGCGCCAGACGGCGTCGGCATCTTGACGCTTGCTCCGAGCGCCACTTCCCACGGCGTCACGGGAAGATCGAGGTAGAGATCCTTGCCGACGATGCGGTAGAGCGGGTCGGGCTTGAAGCGGACCTCGAGATAAAGATCGCCAGCAGGCGCTTCGCCCATGCCCGGCGAACCTTGCCCCTTCAGCCGTATGCTCTGGCCTTCGACCACGCCCTTTGGAATCTGGACCGTCAAATTCTTGTCGCGGACGAGAACGTGACCACCATCATCCATCTCGGGCACGCGCAGCGTGATCGTTCGCGTGGCGCCGTCGAGAGCATCGCGCAAATCGACGACGATGGCTGCGTGATGGTCCTCGCCGCGCATGTTAAACGTAGTACGTGAGCGGCTCGCGCGGCCGCCGCGCTCTCCGCGAGCCGCCGCACCGAAGATGCTGCCGAAGAAATCGCTGAAATCGGCATTATCCGGGCCTCCGGAATATTCAAAGCCCGCGTCCCAGTTCGGCGGCGGCTTGAACTCTTGCCCGGCTTTAAAGTCCTTACCGAGCTGATCGTAAGCGGCGCGCTTCTCAGGGTCCCCCAAGGCTTCATAGGCTTCGCCGACTTCCTTGAACTTCGCTTCGGCGCCGGCGTCCTTATTGATGTCTGGGTGGAATTTGCGGGCGAGCTGACGATAGGCTTTTTTGATATCGTCCTGCGTCGCGTCGCGTTCAACGCCGAGAATTTTATAGTAGTCTTTGAATTCCATTGGCTCTCACGTCATCGGATGAGGTTCAGCGCGTCGGCAATAATCTCTCGGTGATCGAAGGCGATTGCAACACCGTCGAGATTTTTGATCCAGGCGACGGCGGCGGCGTCATCGCCTGCGGTTGCTTCCGCGCTATCGGCAACGCGGGTAAGGTATGCGACGGAACAAACGTGGCCGCGAGGATCGCGGTCCGGCTTGGAATAGACGCCGACGAGCGTCAGGCTCGTTGCCGTCAGGTCGGTCTCCTCCTTAAGCTCTCGCCGGGCGGCGTCCTCAATGGTTTCTCCGATTTCAACGAAACCGCCAGGCAGAGCAAGTTCGCCTTCGAACGGCGGATTTTTTCGCCGAACCATAAGCACGCCACGGGCCGGCGAGACAACGACGCAATCGGCAGTAAGAAGTGGGGTTCGAGGAGCGGGCATGACCATTCCATTTACGTCGAAAGCGTCGCCGTGAAAACCGCGACGAGCGCCGGATTGCTCTTATACCGGGACCGCGCCGGACTCGAGGTTCTTCTCGCACATCCTGGCGGACCCTACTGGCGAACCAAGGATGCAGGCGCCTGGACAGTGCCAAAGGGAGAAGTCCACGACGGTGAGGACCTTTTCGCCGCGGCGCTTCGGGAATTCTCTGAAGAGACCGGATTTCGTCCGGCGGGGGAAGCCCTGTCGCTTGGTTCGCTGAGGCAGACCGGAGGAAAATGGGTGCACGCCTGGGCGGTCGACTGCGATTGGGACCCGGCGGCGCTCGTCAGCAATTCGTTCAGCATCGAGTGGCCGCCGCGTTCGGGGCAAAGACAGGACTTTCCGGAAATCGATCGGGCTGCCTGGTTCAATCTCGAAATCGCGCGCGGCAAAATTCTTAAGAGCCAAACCGAATTTCTTAACCGTCTCGAGCAGGCAGTGGGGCAGCGCTGATACGGAACTGAATTGGCGTTTCGTTGGATCGATACGAAGCGCCGGTAACGGCATATTAAGCAGAACCGAAGCCGGTCCTTTGAAACTGCGCAAATTTTAGGAAATGAACGCCATAACGATTTTGGCGCGCCGGTCGATAAAAGCGAAAACGCAACGCCCTGCGCATCTGTAAATTACGGGGTTGAGTGCGTCATGATTAAAGTTTCAGAGATCAAACCGTCCGAGGTCTACTCGGACCTTACGAGCGACGACATTGCCGAGATGATGGCGGAAGCGGCACGCGTCGACGCTTTTTTCCAATCGGGCCGAATTTCTACACTCTATCTCACGAGCCTGACGACGGCTGCTTACGCCGTCGCCAACTGGGATGGAGCGCTTCCGGCGACCGCCGCCTGAGCCTGCGCTATTCGTTCTGATCCGTTTGACGGAGCGGGCCCACCCAACGGTGGCCCGCTCTTTCAGTATCGGCGAGGCAAAAGATTTGTCGCGATGATATGGGCCGGGGGCGTCCAGGTCGGATCTTCGTCGAGGCAATCTGCGATGCAGTAGTTCTGCAGTCCGCTGAGCACCGAATGCCCCTTGGCCTCGAATTTTTCGGTCAGCATCCAGCCGGTCAGGCGGTTCATGACCTCTTCCCTCTCCTCGATCGTCATTTTGTCGATCGAGTTGAAAGTTTGCACGATCAAACCGAGTGCATGATCGCATTCGGTTGGCCGCTGGGGTGAGCGTTGCTTTGCCATTTCAACGAGCTCGGAAATGCGGATGTATGAGGGGTTCTGTTCCATGAGAACCACTCTACATCCGTGCGTTTCCGGGTATAATTGTCGGATCTGACAGGTCGTGAAAACGAACGAGGCCCCACTCAGTGAGGCCTCGGCGCAGTTTCCAGATAACAGAAAGGGGATTATTTCAACGGGCCGTATTCGGGAGCCGGGGAAGCCGGAGTCGCGCCGAAGAGATAAGACAGGCCGACACGAGCGACCCAGAAACTATCGTCGTAGCTCGCGCGCAGGGTACACGTTCCTTCGCACCCTCCGTCGGCGCTGTAGGTGTGGTCTTGAGAACCAAGATCGATGTAGAGAGCGTCGGCACGGAATGCCCAGTTGTCGCTCAAGAGGTATTCGACGCCGCCACCAACCGTCCAGCCCACTGAGGTGTCGCTGTCGGATTGGGAAAAGTTGATGCCGTTAAAGCCGTTGCTTCTGATCGAATGATCGACGCCGCCATAGGCTAGGCCGCCAGTGGCGAAGACGAGGAAGTTTTCATCCCCCACCAAGCCGACACGCGCGCGCAATGTGCCGTACCAATTGATTTCCGATCCGAACCGGATGGAAGTTTCGCAGCCCGGGCACGACACGCCCATCGAGGTATCGGCGTTGAAGTAACTGATGTCCGTCTCAATGCCGACGAGCCGGCCGTCACATTGCCAGTTGTAACCGGACACACCGCCGATCGTGAAACCCTTGTCGTTGTCTTTCAAACCCAGCGGGCCGACATCGGTTTTCGAACTCAGGCCGCCAAAGCCGAGAATGCCGCCAGCGTAGAATCCCGAGAATCCACCTCCGCAAGCACGAGCGGCGGGAGGCGGTGGCGTGTAGGAGTAATCCGTCAAATCTCCGCCAGCGTAGGCGGCGGACGAGGCAAAGAGCGCGAGCAACAAGCCAGCAACGATCTGAAATATCTTCATAATATAAGCCTTGTATCGCCCCCATGTCGTTCTGCGTGGAGATAAAAAAATACAAGTCTCCACCAAGCACTTGAATGCGATTCGCGGCTTGGCGTCGATAGACTGACGGAGCATCGGTTCAGCATAGAGGACGCGCAGTTGCTTAAATTCCACGCATTGCGCGACAGAGGCCTCGCGTACGCTTGCGCCGAGGCGATTGGATCAAATTGTAGATGCCCCGCTTACGGTATCTGCACGCAACGCTGCTACCGTCGGAAGCATATTTGCTTCTTGGATTTTTATAATGATGTTGCGGGGCGTATTGGCGCGGATCGTCGAGGATCCCGCTACCATCGTTGAACGGGACAAAGGCGTCGCGTTTTTGTCGGCCGTCCGACCCATATATCAATTGGCGAACGTCTACTATTTCTGCGCCAATATTCCGCGACGATCGAGCGAGAGTTATGTTCACTGCGCCTTTAGCGGCGATTTCGCCAGCCAAGCTATAACGCCTCGCGCGATTGCTTCAGATCAGATCACTGACCTTGAAATTGTAAAGTTGGCGCAACGCCATCAGCGTAGCGGCGCCTTCGCTCCGCAATTCGACGTTGGTGAAGCCGAAGACGGCGAAGACGTTTTCACCTCAGCGATCGGCCTCACGACCCGCGGGAGTGAAACTGCGATCCTCGGTTTTTCGCGACTTTCTACTTCGTGCGATCCTGATTCCAACGAACCTCCGCCACTGGCGGAACTCAAAATTCTTGGCGACTACTTCCACAGCCACATATTGCGCCGGAACGGCATCGACACCTCCGACGCACTCGTCGTATCGGCGAGAGAACTCGATTGTCTCAGATGGGTTGCCGCGGGAAAATCTGCCTGGGAAGCAAGCGTCATTCTCGGCATTAGCGAGCGCACCGTGCGCTTCCACCTCAATTCGGCGCGAGAAAAGCTCAACTGCACCACGACGACACAGGCTGTTGCCAAGGTCGTGGCACAGCAGCTCATCAGCGTCTAAATCCAACGCCCCGTTTATTTGTTGTCGAAAAATGAAACCGGCCCGGACTTCATGTCCTGGCCGGTTTTTCTATATTTCGTGGGCGGCAGCGGAGCCGCTGCCGAACTCAGATTCTATTTCTCGCGGAACGCGCGCGAGAAGCTCTCCATCACTGGTTCCATGATGTAATCGAAGAACGTGCGCTCCCCGGTGCGGATATAGAGATCCGCGGGCATACCCGGCGTCGGCTTGAAGTTCGGGATCTTTTTATCCGCGTCCTTCTCGTCGAGCTTTACGCGGACGATGAACGAACCCCGCTCCGGCATCGATGCTCCCTGAGCCGCGAATTCAGGACGGTCGGCAATCGTATCCGCCGAGAGATAGGTGACCTTACCGTCGATCATCGGCGTTATGCGCTGATTGAGAGCCGAAAGTCGGACAATCGCGGGCTGACCTTCCTTGACATGCACCACTTGGTCCGGGCTTACACGCCCTTCGATGATGAGATCGTCGTTGACCGGAAGAAGCTCGAGAATCGTACTGCCGGCTGCAACAACACCGCCTTGTGTATGCTGATTGAGTTTCACGACGATGCCGCGCACTGGTGCCTTGACGTCGGAACGTTGAACGACGTCGCTTGCAGCGCGGATCTGCTCCGTTATGTCGTCGAGATCGGATTCCGTTTGCCGCAACTCTTCGACGGCCTTCTGCGTTGCCGTTGAACGGATCGATGTGATCTGCTGCTCCGCGCGCGCGACCTGTTGGCGGCTATCGGCGACGCGACCGATCAATTCGCCAAGTTCGCCATTCAGCGCCGCTTCGTCTCGCTGGACAGAAAACACCTCGGTCTTGCGAATGAGATCGCGGTTGAGCAGCGCGTTCTTGTCTTTCAGCTCTTCGCTGAAGATGTTGAGCCGCGTCTTCGTCGAAGCGATCTGGGCTTCATAGCCCGCGACGCTCTCGAGCAGTCCGGCGATTTCCTTCCTCAACACAGCTTCCTCGGACGCGACCTTCTTGCGCCGGGCTTCGAGTTCGATCTGCTGGCGTGTGAGGATCGTCCGCACTTCCGGGTCGTCCGGATTGAGACCGACGTCGGCCGGAAGCGTGAATGTATCTTTTCCCGCTAGCTCGGCCTCTAGGCGAGCTTGAGTCGTCACCAGGCGGTATTTTCGCAGCGTCAGCATGCGCAGCTTCGCAACTGCGGCCGTCGGATCGAGGCGAACGAGAATCTGTCCAGCATCGACAAGATCGCCTTCCTTCACATTGACCAGACTGACAATGCCGCCTTCGAGATGTTGGATTTGCTTATTCTGTCCGGCCGCGACGAAGGTTCCGGTGGTGACGACAGCGCCGTCGAGAGGTGCGGTTGCAGCCCAAGCGCCAAAACCCAATCCGCATGCGGCGACGATACCGAGACCCAGCAGGCTCGGAACGCGAGAGCTGCGTGGCACGCGCGCGTGCCACTGATCTATGCCGGGGCATCCGAGAAACACGTTTCTTCTCCCTCAGAATTTTTTGCAGTATTCGCTTAAAAAATATCGTTGATATTTCTACGCTCCGGCCGTCGCAGCGGCCTGGCGCACAAGGCGATGCAAAACGTCTCGCGGTGCGCCAAAGCCTTCGAGGCGTCCCGCGCGCAAAATAAGAACCTTATCGACGGAATTCAGAAGTGCCGGGCGCTGCGTAATCAGAACAATCGTAACTCCGCGTTCCTTTGCCTTCTTCATCGCTTCAGCGAGCGCCTGTTCGCCGACAGCATCGAGATTGGAATTCGGCTCGTCGAGGACGATCAATGACGGCAGACCGAAGAAAGCGCGGGCCAGCGCGATGCGCTGCTTTTGCCCTCCCGAGAGCGGTGCGCCATTGCGATCAAGAACAGTTTCATAACCGGCCGCAAGCTGGCACACCATCTCGTGGACTCCGGCAACGCCCGCAGCATCATAGATCTCCTTATCGGGAAGGTCGGTGCGGAGCCGGCAAATGTTCTCCTTGATCGAGCCCGGAAAAAGCTCGACCTCTTGCGGAAGGTAGCCGGTAAATTCACCGAACTGCCGGCGATCCCAGTTGCGGAGTTCCGTTCCGTCCAGACTGACGCGACCCGCAGTCGGAAACAAGCAACCGACGAGAACGCGCGCCAGAGTGGATTTACCCGAACCCGACGGCCCGACGATCGCCAAGGATTCTCCAGGGTTCAGTTCGAAGCTTATGCCATTGAGAACGGGCTCACGCGTACCCTGGGGAATGTAAAGCAGCCGCTCGACGGTGAGCTTTCCTGCCGGACGCGGAAGCCGAAGCTTCGACTTTTCTTTCTGCAGGCTTTCAAGCGTGGCGCGCACTTTGGCATAAGCGGTTCGCGTTTGGATTAAGGAACGCCAGCCCTCGATCATACCCTCAAGCGGTTGCAGCGCGCGGCCCGCGATGATGGAGGCGGCGATCATCATACCGCCGGTGAGCTGACCACCTAAGGCGAGATGCGCGCCCCATCCGAGGATCGCGATCTGCGTCACGAGGCGCGCGAATTTCGACGCGCCGCTGATCCAGAAGTTTTTTTCATGCGCTTTAATCTGCAGCGCCAGCGCTTGCGACTGCTCGCGCCCCCAATGAAGAATGCTTTCGTTCAGCATCCCCATTGCGTTGATGACCTGGGCGTTACGAGCAAGCGACTCCGCGTGGGTATCGGCTTTCGACGCGAACGATCCAGCCTTTGCCAGCGGACCCGCCGTCGCCGTCTGGTTCAGCACGGCAATGGCGAAAAGCACGAGACCGGCTGTCAGCACGATTGCGCCGAGATCACGATGAATGAGGAAGATCACGCCAAAATAGAAAGGCGCGAGCGGCGCGTCGAACAGCAGCAACATCGTGGGGCTCGACAGGAAGCTGCGCACCTGATGAAGCGAACGCAGCGCCTGGACGCTGCCGCCCTCGCCCGTCGGCGCCGACATCACGATGCCCGCTAGAATGGGCCCACCTAAGATGACTTCCATCGAAGCCGCGAGCCGACCAAGTATCTGGCGGCGAAGAATGTCGAGCAGCGACATTGTGGCAAGAAGCGCCAATGCCAATCCCGACAGCATCAAAAGCGTGTCGAGACTCCTACTCGTCAGGACCCGATCCGATATCTGAAACAGATAGATCGGCATCGTCAGCATCAGGACGTTGACGAACAGCGAGAACACAGCAACGACGACGAATGTCTTTCGCGCCGTCCATCTCCAGGCCGCCATCGGATCAACGACATGATCCGATTGCGATGAGTGCTGCTCGTGTGCCGTCGCAGCCCGTCGCAGAGAGTCGCCAAGATCGCGGTGGATCTGCGATAATCTCCGAATCGCCGGGTGCTCGCTGATAGGTGCAGGCCCTTCGCTGTTCTGATCAGCGAAGGGGATGCCGCTCTGGTCGCTTTCAATCGAGGCCATATTCTGTGCCTCGGATACGGATAGCGTGTTGCTCATTTCATCTTCCCCTGTCGGCCGAATGCCTGTCGTTGCGCTGTTGCTCAGCCAAACAAGCCGTGATGAAGATGCGACGTGAGATCATCGACCAGCGGGATGTGGACCGTGTGCGTATCGCTGGTGTGGTCGGAGGAACTCGAGCTTGATGTCGAAGTGTGACCTATTCCGAGCGCGCTGGTGATGATCGTGGTGATCCCGCCGGTATCCGTCGGAGCTGCCGGGACGTCGTGCGTCGCGGCATCTTGAACCGAAAGATTGTATTGCGAGTAACTCGACGTGGATGGCGCGGCATCGGCTGTGGACGCATCGGAAGCCGCCGATGCAAACGTCAGCGATCCGGACGATGAAATACCAAGGTCGCTGATGACATTGTGCACGGCACCGAGAAGACCGCCTCCGGAGGATGTTGACGAGGTATCCGGCGACAAGATCGAACCGAGATCGGCGACAGCGCCGGTAACACCTCCGAGGACATTGCTCGCGGCACTCACGACGTCCGAGGCGACAGACGCAACGGCGTGGAGGCCCGCGTCGGGAGCTTCGATCACACTGGTGGGGGCGTTATCAGCGGTGGACGTTGCCGCATCTGGCGACAAGAGCGATCCAAGATCGGCGACAACGTGCGTTACGGCGGGGACAAGATTGCTGACTGTTTCGGCAACTTCCGGCACGGCAGACGTGACTGTCTGGAGTCCAGCGTCGAGGACGTCTCCCGCATTTGAGGCGAGATGACCGACGGTATCTCCCAGGTCGCTGACAACCGTCGAGACCACCGGAGCGACGGTGTCTGCGGCGGCTTCAACAGCGGCCGGAACTGCACTCACAGTGTTGACAACATCTGCTACGGCGCTCGCTGCCGTGCTGCCTAGCGTATCCAAGACATCGCCGACGCCGGACGCAACATGACCAACCGTGTCTCCAACGTCCGAGGCGGCGTTCGCGATTGCAGGATTTACAGCGTCTAGAACCGCATCGACCGCAACTGGTACCGAAGCAACAACGTCGGCCACATCCGTGACTGCATTCGATGCCAAATGAACTGTCGTATCGAGTGCATCGTTCACGGTGGAAGCGAGATCGGTGGCTGTCGCGCCGAGATCGGAGACGACCGTGGAGACGCCCGAACCGAGATTGTCGGCGATTGGCTCAACGCCCACCGGAAGCGTCGTCAAGATGTCTCCCGGATTGGAGAGTACTGCCTCGACCGAGTGAAGTGCGGTCCCAGCGGTATCAACGACAGTCGAGACGTCATCACTCGCGGTATGGACGATATCATCCAGCAGGCTGGGGACGGCTTGCGCCGCGGTATCAGCCAGCGAGCCGAGCGACGACGTCACGTCGCCCAGAACGTGTGCGACGTCGCCCGTGGCGTCCGTTACCAGAGTGGACGCGGCGTCTATGGTTCCCGTAAGCGCGGGAACGACATCGCCGACGACATGGCCGACATCGCCCGTGACGTTGGAAACAGTCTCTCCCAAGCCGGTCACGGTGCCGACAACTCCAGTCGTGACGTCGGCAAGAGTATGACCGAGATCATCCACGATCGGCGCGACCGCGCCGACGGTCGTATCAACGACACCGGTCACCGAAGAGACGACATCACCGAGTGTATGAACGGCATCCGTAACGGCGCCGGTAACGGTTTCGCCGACGGCCTCTACGGTATTGGCGACGCCGCCCACGACGGCTTCCACCGTGTTCGCCACGCCGTCAAGCGTCGATCCCACTGCGCCCGTCACGTCCGTCACGACATGCTCAACAGTGTCGGTCAATCCACCGACAACTGTGCCTACTGTGCCAAGCGCGCCATCAACGACTTGCGTGACGCCGGTCGTCACTCCGCCGACAACATGGTCGACCGTTTGGGTCACCGTATCGACGACATGCTCAACGACCGTCGTCGTCTCGTGAACGACCTCGACCACCGTTTGCGTCGTCGTTTCGACGACAGTGTGAATGGGCTGAACGATCGTCGTGACGTTGATCGTGTCATGATGATCGACGTCGTAATAGTTGTTCGTCGACGAGTTGAAGACGTTATGGCTGTCTTGCGAATAGATGAAGTTATTGACGGTGCTGTCGCCACCGAAAAGAATTCCGGGCGAAACCGAGCCACCGTGCGATGCGGCGGCCGCTTGAATCGGGCTATCTGAGAACGATGCCTTGATGACCGGGCTCAGGTCCGGCATCGATGGCATCGTCGGGCTCACGAGGTTCATCGCCACTTTCAATTCAGGGCCTGGCGTTTCATGGCTTGGCTGGCTGCCTTCCAGCGCGACTTTCTGAAATCCAGGCAGCGAAGTGTTGCCGCCGCGGCTTCCATCGTCGGAGGGGTGCGCGCCGTCACGAGAGTCGTCGGCTGTCGCAGCATGTGCGCTGCCGCTGTCGCCTTCCGATGCCGTCAAGAAATTGGCGAGAAAGAACGACCAGGTGAGGAAGCTCCAAAGGCCGCGCTGCCGTTCGGGCCGTGCGGCGTTTTCGGAATTGGATCGTTTCCCCTGCTTATTGTCGGATCCTTCGAGCGGCAAAAATTTCGTGAACTGAAATGACATATACGCGTCCTCTGGATTATCGTTTTTATTAGTATTTCTTGTCCTTCAATCGATTGGCGTGAGAAAGAAATTGGCCGGCCCCGAAGGACCGGCCTTATTGCGGCTAGCCATGGTGAGCGTCGGTCGGAGTATCCATATGACCGACATCGAACAGATTGAGGTTGCTCGTCAGGTGATCGAGGTCGAGGTTCGAAGCCAAGACGTCATGGATCGGCAACGCATTCAGTGCTGCTCCTACGTGGGACAGATCGACTGAACCGACGCCGTGCAGGAGATTGCCGATGTCGTTGCCGGTTATGCCCGAGGCTATGTTCGCGACCACGTCTCCGATCGAGCCGTTCGCAATTCCGCCGAGGCTGCCGAGGCCGACTTCGCCGGCATGGCTCAGAACGTCGCCGCCCACAGGGAGGACATTTCCGAGATCGCCGCCGGAGATATGGCTCACGACGTCAGTCACCGGGGCAATAACCGTTGCCGGCACGTTGGCAGTGATGCCGGAAAGATCGGCGTTTCCGAGATGGCTGACGATATCGCCGATCGAAGTCGCGAGATTTGCGGTGATGTGATTGAAATCGCCGCTCGCCGCTCCGTCGAGAACGGATGCAACGACAGGAACCGCCACATTCGCCACGTCGCCGCTCGCGATTCCACTCAGGACATTCCCGACATCGACGTGGCCGAGAAGGTCGGCGGCCACCGGCACAACGTTCGAGACATTCAAAATGTCGGAAGCGCCATTTGCAATCGGCAGGACGTCGCCGATGCTCGAAGTCAGGTGCGAAAGATCGGCCACATCGACGTGGCTCAATAGATCGCCGGCGATGGGAAGAATATTAGCGGTTACGCCCGTGATATTGCCGACGTTCGCGCCGTTGAGCACATCCGCGACGCCGACGTGGGAGAGAACGTCCCCGACGCTCGGTGACAGTACATCACCGATCGTGGTTGTCGCGCCCTGCAGAAGGCCCGTCGCCACCGAAGGATTCAGAACATCGCTGATGTTGACGCCGTTGAGCAGGCTCGGATTGAGGACGTCGTGTACAAGGTCGTTAACTCCGAGATTGACGTCGCCGACATTAACGGTCGGGCTCAACACCTGATTGCCGCTCAGGATATCGCCAAGCGTATTGCCGCTGAGCAGGCTGCCGATATTCAGAAGATCGACGTGCGACAGAACATTGTTGAGCGAGCCGTCAAGCAGGCCGCCGCCAATCAGCGAGATGCTGCCGGAGTTGTGGCTGTCGGAAGAGCTATTGCTCGTCGAGTTGTTGGTCGTATCGTGGCTGTCTACGGTGGAATAGACGTTCGAGATGGTTGTGTTGTGGCTGTCAGTTGACGTCGTGGTGGTATTATGGCTGTCGACCGGCGCGTACACGTTTGTGATGTTCGTCGTGTTGTGGCTATCCGTCGACGAATAGTTATTCGTCGTCGTGGTCGTCACGTTGTGGCTGTCAGAACTGTAGTAATAATTGTTTGAAGTGCTCATCGGCTTACAGGGCTCCGGATTGCAGGATGGGGGCGGCGGGCAAGAACAGTCCGGCGGTGGCGGACAATGCTCCGGAGGCGGCGGAGGAGGTGGTGGGCATGGCGGCGGCGGGTGCGAAGGGGTACACTCCCAGAGCTGCACGCAATCTTGTTCCATAAGTTCCGTCTCCCATCGAAAGTTGGGCGTTGGACTTCTTGCCCAGGCGGCTCAGCGTTGTGAGCGAACCGAAGCAATCAGTCGGATCGTCTTCGTATTTTCGACGTTGACGGAAAAACATGATTTGAGAAACTGTTGGGAACGACAGTGCGACTTCGCAATTTCGATAAAAATTGAAAGAAATTTAAAAATTCACGGGCCTTTATTACGTGTAGACCCACCCTGGATCGAAATGGCTTATTTCTGATTTAAAGGTCGGCAGCCTGCCCGAAAATTTATCAAACAGTAAACGATTGATTTATTACAATTATCGATTTTTCTATATGGCGGATGGATTAAAGCCGTTAGCGGACAATCAATATGTGCCGGTGCCGATGCTTCCAGCTTCGCAGCTATCTACAGCGGATCTCGCGATGACGTCCCGATCAGCGATGCCGCTTTCGACAAGCCGCTGAATGGCCGATGCGATATCGGCAAAGACATCGTCCGCTGTTGAATTACGTGCGTCGGGCCTCAATCCGGCCAAAAGGCAGGCGGTCTCGAAAGCTTGGCGCATGAGTGCAAGCTCGGCGCGGCGCAACTCACTGAGCGTCACTTGTTATCCTTCCCTCAGACAAGGTGCGGCTACCTCGCTCGGATCGGGGGGAGAGCATCGAGGTGGCCGCCTTCTGTCAGCCGACGCCGGGACGCGGGCGCCACTGCAAGTTGAATGTCTCAGGAGCAGCTGGCCGTATCTACTGTCGGAACCGGCAGGGCCAGATAGGCTCTCAGCTTCACGACGCCGCTCCGCACACCCGGCAGAATTGCTTTTAGTTGATGCCTGCAACATTGATTTCGCGCAAAGTCGGATCGCGCGAAATCCGCAGATGTTCGTCGCGGCGGACGAGTGCCCGAGCCTAGGCAACATCTGTCGCGCGGATTTCAGGGGCGTCCTACAATTGCGATGATCAATCCAGACCGCACTACCGAACCTGCAGGACGGCGATTCAAAAATCCTTTTTGGACATCTCCTCTCGACGCCGCATTTCGCGAGCTTGAGAGCGGACCCGCAGGGCTTTCATCCGCCGAGGCAGCCGCGCGTCTTGGACGAGATGGGCCGAACGTCATCAGCACAAGGTCTCGACAGAGCCTGTTCGGCAAGGCTCTGCGACGCGTCACCGAACCGCTGACCGCAATTCTGCTCCTGTCCGCGGCCATATCCGGATCGGCCGGCGATTGGCAGAGCTTCGTCATTATCGTTCTGATCGTCGCGCTTTCGATCGTGCTCGATATCTATCAGGAAAATGAAGCCGAGACGGCGATCGAGGCGTTGAAGAAGTCCGTTGCGGTGACGGCGACAGTCTTCCGGGATGGACGGACAATTGAGTTGCCTGTCAAAGACCTCGTTCGCGGAGATGTCGTCCGATTGCTTGCAGGCGACCTGGTGCCTGCGGATGGATTCGTCATTGCCAGCCATAACGCGCTGACGAATGAGGCAAGCCTCACGGGCGAGCCCTATCCGTGCGAAAAAAATACCGGCGAATGCACATCGTCCCTCATTGCGGAAGCGCGCAACGCGCTGTTCGCGGGCACGAGCGTGATCGCAGGCGAAGCGAAGATGCTGGTTGCCGAGACTGGAGCAGCGACGACATTCGGGGCGATCGCCGCATCTGTTCAAGCCAAGGGACCAATGACGGCATTCGAGCGTGGCGTTCATCGGCTAGGAATGCTGATCCTCCGCCTCACCGCTTTTCTGGTTCTTTTCGTTCTGTTGACGCAGCTCGCCCGGCAAGGGCTTTCGCTTGAAAGCTTTATGTTCGCGGTTGCGCTCGCGGTCGGTCTGACGCCGGAACTTCTCCCGATGATCATGACAGTAACGCTCGCGCGCGGCGCAATCCGCATGGCGAAGCGTAAGGTCGTCGTCAAACGGCTTTCCGCTATTCATGATCTCGGCGCGATGAATATCCTTTGCACCGACAAGACCGGCACATTGACAGAGGCGAAGATCGCTCTTGTCGAAAGCGCCGATGCCGAGGGACGGCAATGCGAACGCGTAGCGCGTCTCATCCGGCTGAATAGCCAATTCGCAAGTGGGACGCGGAGCAATCTCGACGACGCCGTACTTGCAGGAACCGCAGCGGTGGATTCCAACTGGAGACTTATCGACGATGCTCCGTTCGATTTCGAACGTCGACGCTCGTCGGTTCTGGTCGAGAACAATGGAGAGATTCAAATCATAACGAAAGGTGCGGCGGAAATGACGCTTGAGCGATGCACGCGCATCGAGCTCAGCGACGGAACCGCTGTTCCTTTAGACGCGAGCCGCAAAGAGGAGATAGCATCTCTTTTCGAGGCGAAAGGTCAGGAAGGCTTGCGTTTGCTCGGCGTCGCGCGGCGCACCATGGCTGCCGATTACGCGAAGATCAGCCCTGACGATGAAACGGGCATGACCTTTGTTGGGTTCTCTTCGTTCCTCGATCCGCCGAAGAGTTCAGCCACGGAAGCCGTGGCGAAGCTCATGAACGCCGGCATCGGCGTCAAAATCATTTCGGGAGACGCTGCGCCCGTCGTCTTGAACGTCGTCAAGATCCTACGCATCCCATCGCAGGGTTTGCTGACAGGGGAAGATGTCAACGCGCTTTCAGACGCCGCATTGACGGATAGGGTTTCGTCGGTGGACCTCTTCGTTCGCGTCTCCCCGGATCAGAAAGGGCGCATCGTTCGGGCACTGCGAAATCGCGGATACACGGTCGGTTTTCTGGGAGACGGCATCAACGACGCGACCGCTATTCATGCCGCAGATGTCGGCCTTTCCGTCGAAGGCGGAACTGATGTGGCTCGCGAGGCAGCGGACATTATTCTGCTGCAGCCGGATCTCAACGTCCTGGCTGACGGCGTCACCGAGGGACGGCGCACATATGCCAACATCATGAAATACGTGCGCATGGGCACAAGCTCGAACTTCGGCAACATGCTGTCGATGGCTCTCGCGTCTCTCATCCTGCCGTTTCTTCCACTTTTGCCGTTGCAAATTCTCGTCAACAACCTGCTCTACGATCTTTCTGAAATCGGCATCCCGTTCGACACCGCTGACGAGAAAGGGCTGTCGCGGCCCCAGGCTTGGGACATCAGCTCGGTCCTGGGCTTCACATTGATCATGGGGCCGCTGTCGTCGATCTTTGATCTCGGCACGTTTTTCGTGCTGTCGTCGATTTTCAAAGTGGACCCGGAAGTTTTCCGCACCGCTTGGTTTGTCGAGTCCATAACGACGCAAATCCTCGTCATCTTCGTCATCCGCACTGCGCGACCATTCTGGACGAGCCGGCCAAGCCCTGTGCTCGCGGCAAGCTCGCTCGGAGCGCTCGCGGTCGCGCTGCTCATATCGCTGACGCCTATCGGCTATGCGCTCGGATTCGCCCCGTTGCCGAGCAACATACTCATAGCGATAGCCGCAATCACGGTTGCCTATCTGGCCGTGGCGGAAGCTGTGAAGCCCTTTGCTTTGCGTTGGTCCCCGAAAGGTTTCCAATCTTTGGCCAAGGGCGAATATTGGAACGGTGTTTGGGGCTATCTGCGCTTCAAATGACGGCGCATGCCGTTGCTTGGCAGTTGAGACCGGTTCAGGTTGGTCGACGCCGGTTCAGCATTCTGCACGACAGTTTGGCGCAGGGCCGCTGGTCGACACCGCAGCGCTTCAGCTTCTGAAAAATTTGTTATATCCCATTTCTACATGCAGCGGTTTCGACCTCTGCGCTCACGCGGCGCCGAGTGCTGCAAGGAAGGACGGCGGGGATCGGAAGTGACGACAGAAATTCTCGTTATCGACGACGACCCCGAAATCAGACAGCTGCTCAGAACGTGCTTTGAGCGCGAGGGATACATCGTTACCGAAGCGAGCGATGCCTTGAGCGCGCGCGCTGCGCTTGCGAGGGGCGGTGTCAGCCTGGTGACACTCGACCTGACACTCGGGCGCGACGACGGCCTCAGCCTCGCCCGCGAAATCCGGGCGGACCGAGATGTTCCGATCGTGATGGTGTCAGGCAAGGGTGACGCCGTCGACCGCATCGTAGGGCTTGAACTCGGAGCCGACGATTACATCTCGAAGCCATTCAATCTACGGGAAGTCCTTGCACGTGTCCGGGCGGTGCTGAGACGCCGCGAGGGAAGCGTGGGAACAGCAGGCAATTCTCAAGCCAAGCATGAGGCCTATCAGTTCGGCTCCTGGGTCCTCGACGTCACAAGCCGGGAGTTGAAGGACGCTTCCGGCGCGTCGCGTGAGCTGACGACCGGGGAGTTCAATCTTCTCGAAATTTTTGTGCGGCGGCCGCACCGCGTTCTTTCGCGTGACGAGATCATGGATCTCCTCAAAGGTCACGATTATTCGCCGCTTGATCGTTCGATCGACGCTTTGGTCAGCCGGCTGCGCAAGAAGATCGACGACGACGGCACGAAACCTGCGCAAATCAAGTCTGTGCGCGGAATCGGCTACATGCTGACAACCGACGTGCGGCGGACCTAGGCGCTGCAAAAGTCCTAAGCAGTCTGACGTTCCAAAGCCTTGTGAACGATTTCTGCGAGGTCATTCTGGGTGTATGGCTTGCGCAGGATCGTCCAGGAATCTTCGTCGGTAGTTACCGTCCCGGCGATTTCCTCAGCGAACCCCGTCGTCAGAATGACCGGCAAGCTTGGCCGATTCTCAATGATCCATTTTCCGAGATCCAAGCCGGTGATGCCGCCGGGCATCATGATATCGCTGAAGACAAGCTCCACTTTCAAACCATTCTTCAGGACTTCCATCGCTTCCGCCCCGGTGACGCATTCGACAACGCGATATCCGAGCCGTTCGAAGCGTTTCACCGTCAAAGTCCGCACGTCGCGATTGTCCTCGACGACGAGAACCGTCTCCCCTTTAGCTAGGCGCGTTTCGGGCGCCGCGGCAGCTTGTGCTTGTTTCGCGTCAATGCTGCGGGGGAGATAGAGATTTACGGTCGTGCCGGCGCCGGGTTCGCTGTAGATGGTGATGTTGCCCTGCGACTGCTTCACGAATCCGTAGATGGTGCTGAGACCGAGGCCCGTGCCGCGCCCGGGCGGCTTCGTCGTGAAGAACGGCTCGAAAACCCGGCTTAGCGTTTCTTTCGTCATGCCTACGCCGTTATCGGATACCGAAATTCTGACATACTCGCCTGCCGTCAGCGGTCCCTCAAAGCCGATCTCGCCTTCTTCGAGCGTGGCGTTCTCGGTGCGGATCGTCAACTTGCCACCATCCGGCATCGCGTCGCGGGCGTTGATCGCCAGATTTATCACGGCCGCCTCGACCTCCCCAGCATCCACTCGGGCGAGCCAGAGTTCGGGAGCGAGATGCGTTCGAAGCTCGACTGTATCGCCGAGCGTTCGGCGCAAAAGCTCCGTCATGCCGCGAACCTGCTCGTTGAGATTGATAACGGCGGAGGCAAGCTGGCGGCGGCGCGCAAAGGTGAGCAGCCGGTTCGTCAACCGTGCGCCTGAATCGGCCGCACGGGCGGCGCGAGACAGCAGATCGTGATCCTGCTTGTTGGTTATCGTCTCTTCCAACAGCTCGAGATTGCCGGAGATGATGGTCAGGAGGTTGTTGAAGTCGTGAGCTATGCCGCCGCTAAGCTGGCCGATGGCCTCAAGCCGCTGCGATTTCAGCGCGGCTTCCTTCTGCCTCATCTCTTCCGTCATATCGCGAAACAGGCTCACGATCGCAATCCGCGAACCGTCTGCGCCCACGATATCGGCAACGTGCCCCTGCCCTGGAAATTCAATACCATCGCGACGACGAAGCGGAACGGCGATGGTTCGTCCCCCGACGCTATCGGTGTCGCCCGTTTCTAGCTTCTCGAGATCCTGCGGATTGGCAAAGAGCGTCGAAAGGTCGAGGACATCCTCGGTGGAATAGCCAAACATCCGCGTCGCGGCGGGGTTGACGAGAATAACTTCTCCATCGGGCGAGGAGATCACGAGCGCTTCCGGCACATGATCGAAGACGGCCTGGAACAACAGAGATTGACGATCAATCTCGGCTTGCAGCCGGGCGCGCGCACTCAGATCATTGAGGATGCCGGAAAAGAAGCGCTGGCCAGCGACTTCGAACGTTCCGACGGAAAGGTGCAGCGGAAAGATCTCGCCATCCTTTCGCAGGCCCTTCACCTCACGGCCAATGCCGATGATGTGCTTTTCACCGGTCGTCAGATGCCGTTGCAGGTACGAATCGTGCTGGCCCTGATACGGTTCAGGCATCAGGATGTTGATCGGCTTACCGATCATTTCATCGGCCGTGTAGCCGAACATCTTTTCGGCCGCCGGGTTGGCGATTTGTATGCGGCCTGAGCTATCGATGGCCAAAATTGCGGCGACTGCCGATTCTAGGATCGCCTTCAGCATGGCCGACCTTGATATTGCGGATTTTTCTGGGTCCACCCTAACGCCTCAAAGCTCAGCAATCCAGATGCTGTGTCGCCTGCGGTGGTGATGATCTCTCCCGAGGCCCAAGCCTCAACTGATTTCGATCAAAGCGTTTTCGTGACATTTATACGAAATCTAAGGCTTCCGAACGGGAGCCCTTATGGTTACGGATCGAATCATAGCCGCGTGGACCGAGGACGCCGAACACCCGGCGGCGCGCTTCGCGGCCGATTGCGCCCTTCAACTCGACATCTGCCGGTCCCTCTTGGCGGTTGCGGACAGCCTGCCCGGTGCTTTGAATGTCCAGGCTCTCGAAGTTCTTTCCAAGCTCGTGCCCGCTACTTGGGCTTCACATTTGACCCTACAGGGCGAAGCCATTTTGCCACTCATCGCCCGCCGGCAGGAGGGTGTGGAGAACTTCCAGAGCCGCTTCGCGCCGTTTGCTCGGCAGCACATTGAGATTTCCGGGATCAACGACGAGTTGGTCGAATGTTTCGCAATGGTGGCGCGCGGGGAACCCATCGAGCAGGGGATGCTCAGCTATCTCATCCGTAACGCTGCCGAACGCAGGCGCGAACATATCGATTGGGAGCGCGTCTTGCTCGCCCCGCTGCTTCCCCAGACGTTAACGCCCGACGAACGGCGCGGGTACCTGAATTGGGCTTCGGCCAATCCGTGGCCCTACAGCGATTTCAGGAAGCTATCGCTTACCGACCTCAATTGATCGAGGTCAATTTACCTGTCTGCCCGTGCGCTCGATGATGATCCGCCACTCAAGGAGACGACGTGAAACGAGCGCGGACATGGATTTTGATTGCTGATGGTAGCGGTGCCCGCATTCTGGAGGCTTTCGGAAGCGGCCACGGCTATCAAGAGCGCTCGGTTGGATCCGGACGGCATTTGTCCACCACGGATGCGCTGACCGGGACGGCGCCCCCTCACCATGAGTCGACAATGCGCCGGAGCGCCGTGAAGGTGCTTGAAGCGTTGTTTGCCAGCCAGCTCAGCTCGATGCTTGCTGGTCATCTCCGCAACGATGCCTTTGACCGGCTCATTCTCATTGCACCGGCATCGATGCTGCACAAGCTTCGGAAGATGATCACGCCAGAGGTGCGGGAAAAAGTTGTCGTCGAGATCGAGAGAGACTTAAGCAATATCCCGAACGATGAAATCCCGCATTACCTCGACGACATGGCCTCGACCTTGGGGGCCTCGACCTCGGGACCCTCGATCTAGGGGGCCGCTTTCTCTGGTTGCTTCGCGATCACGCTCCCAGGCTTCGCCGCTTCCGGAGCCGCCGGGTGCCAGATGACCTCGCGGATAGAAGGATCGCCTTCGACGGCGCGAGTTTGAAAGCCGAGTTCAGCAGCCATATCGAGCATCTGGGTATTGCTGGCGTTCACGAGCCCGCTGATCTTGTCGACGCCTTCATGTTGCGCGTAGCTCAAAAGCGCTGACATCAGCTGCCACCCGATGCCGTGGCCATGGAGATCGGAGCGAACGATGATCCCGAATTCGCCGCTAGTCTGATCCGGGTCGAGCACAAGACGTGAGACGCCCAGCAGCTCTCCGCTTGCTTCCTCGATGGCGACGAACGCCATTTCTCTTGCATAGTCGATCTGTGTGAGAGCAGCGAGAAACCCGTGCGGGAAGGTCTTTCTGCCGGTAAAAAAGCGCAAGCGAACGTCTTCTTCCGATACCTCCGAAAAGAACTTCACGTAGCTCGGCTCATCCTCGGGTCGAACGGCGCGGATAACCACCTTACCGATCCCGTTGATCTCGACCTCACTATTCAAATGAGCGGGATAAGGACGAATGGCCATGGGTGCGCGAGGGACCAAGAGCTCGTCGGCGAGTTTCATTCGCGCGTCGATCGCGATGACGCCATCCTTGTCCACCAGCAACGGATTGATATCGAGTTCTCGAATCTCCGGATGGTCGATGATGAGGTCGCTGATGCGCACGAGCGTATCGGCGATCGCTTCCATATTCGCTGGGGCGTGGTCGCGATAGCCTTTAAGGAGCTTCGAAATTCTCGTTTCATCGATCATTTGGCGAGCGAGGTGCATATCGAGTGGTGGCAGCGCGAGCGCGCTATCGCGAAGGACCTCGACGGCGACGCCACCCGCTCCGAACAGCAGCATGGGACCGAAGGTTGCATCGACGCTCATGCCGACGATGGTCTCAAATGCGCCCGGACGCTTGACCATGGGCTCGACCGTAAAGCCATCGATGCGTGCCGCGGGCAGCTTCGCCTTGATCTTTGCGAGCATCTCCATGGCGGCTTGTTCCGCGGCGGCTTCCGTTTCCAAATTCAAATGCACGCCTCCGACGTCGGACTTATGCGAAATATCGGGCGACGCAATCTTGATGACGCAGGCGTCGTTGCTTTTTAAAATGTCGGCCGCGGCCGCGCGAACTGCGGCAGGCGTGCTCGCCAGGACGGCCCTGTCCGTCGGAATACCGTAGGCCGCCAAAACCGACTTGGTTTCCATGGCGGACGCGACCGATCTGCCATTTTGAAGAATTTTGCGGATCTCCCGACCCGCCGCCGCGACGTCGTAGCCATGCCCGCCGGAGGCGACGTGCGGCGTCCGCATCAACTCATCCTGCGTCCGCGCGTGCTCTACGAGCTGCATGAAGCCGGTAATAGCGGCGGATGTCGATTCAAACGTCGGCAGTTTGCTCGCTTCGAAAAGCTCGCGCGCTTCGCGCACGGCGCCGTCGCCAAGCCAGCAGGTCATGACAGGCTTCACCGCGACGAGATCGCGATTGGCCGCGACAGTATCGACGACGGCTTTGCCTGCTGCGGTCGCGGAGACCGTTGCCGAAGGACAGTGAAGGACGAGAATGGCATCCGAGTCGTGATCCGCGAGCAGCGTCTGCAGCGCGTCGGCATAGCGCTTCGTTCCAGCATCGCCAATGATGTCGACCGGATTTCCGTGCGACCAGGTCGGCGGAAGCACGCGGTTTAATGCATCGACCGTTTCGGCTCCCAGCGTCGCTAACGTACCGTGGAAATCCTGCAGTTCGTCGGTGGCGAGAACGCCCGCGCCGCCGCCGTTGGTCAGGATGGTGAGCCGTTCGCCACGTAGCCTCGGCACACGAGACAGCGTTTCGGCGGCAGCGAAGAGCTCGTCGAGCGTCTTGACGCGCAAGAGGCCGGAACGACGGAACGCAGCATTGTACGCCGCGTCGGAACCCGCGAGCGCGCCGGTGTGAGACATGGCTGCGTGGGCGCCCCCGGCATGGCGGCCCGTCTTTACGACGACGACCGGCTTCAAGCGCGCGGCGCGGCGAGCAGCCGAAATGAATTTTGGCGCATGCGTGACGGCTTCGACATACAGGAGAATGGCGCGGGTATGGGGATCTGTTGCGAGATAATCGAGCATGTCGCCGAGGTCGACATCGGCCATTTCGCCGAGGGAAACGACGTGGGAAAAGCCAAGTCCTCGCCCCGCGGCCCAGTCAATGACAGCGGTTACCAGTGCGCCGGATTGCGAAACGAATGCGATGTCTCCGGCGAGTGGCGCCCGATGCGCAAAACTCGCGTTGAGGCCGATGGTCGGGGCCATCAGGCCGATGCAGTTCGGTCCCAAGATCCGCAGGCATTCGGGTTCCGCCGCCGCGAGCATGTCCTTCTTCAATTCGCCCATGCCGGCGGCGAGGGCAATGGCGGCTCTCGTCCCCTTGGCGCTGAGATCCCGAATGAGTTCGACGATGCTCCCTGGGGGCGTTGCCAGGACGGCAAGATCGGGAACTTCCGGCAATTGCGCGACCGACGCGTAGCACGGCCGGCCACCTATCTCTTTATATTTCGGATTTACGAAACTGATGGGAACTTTGAAACCGCCTTCCAGAAGGTTCTTCATGACCGTCGCGCCGACGGAACCTTCTCTCGTGCTCGCCCCTATCAGAACAACGGATCGCGGCGCACAAAGGTAATTCAAATTGCGGACGGTCATGAATCCCATTCCTTAAGCAAGCATATTCCAAAGTCCTATAATTGACGGCGGCGATTCCTGTCCTGATCTGAGTCAACAATTCTTGCATCGCCTTCGTTGCGCTGCGTCAAACTCATTACTCCCAGTCGGTGTATCAAGGCCGGGAAAACCTAGCGGAGAGGGCATCGTCGTGCATATGCCAACCAGCGTGCAGAATGCGCTTCCAGCACCTCATTCGGACACGGTCGCGCTTCTAACCGATCAATCCAGTCACAAGTCCGAAGTTGTTGCTGAAGCTGCATCCGAGTCCACCGATGCCGTCGGTTTGGATCTCGATCGTTACGGCCATTACCTTTTGGCTCGAATGACAGCCGGACTTTCGCCCGCAGCATGCGCCAACGCGTACTTCGATTGGGGTATGCATATGGCTTCGTCCCCCGGCCTGCAGCTCGAGTTGATGAGTCAAGGCCTGCAGCAATGGATGCGTCTCGGGGCATTCGCACAGGAGGCCGCGACGGGTGGCGCGATTGCGCCGACTGTGGTTCCGCAGCCTCACGATCACCGTTTCGTCTCTGACGGTTGGAAGCAATTTCCATTCAATGTCTTTGCCGAAGCCTTTCTGCTCGGCGAAGAATGGTGCCATTCGGCGACGACGAAAGTCCGCGGCGCCGGAAAGCAGAATCTCGATCGCGTCGACTTCATAACCCGGCAATTTCTGGATGTCTTCGCGCCAGCGAATTTCGTCGCAACAAACCCCGACGTCTTATCGCGCACGCAATCCGAGGCGGGGCAAAATCTCGTTCGCGGATATTTCAATTATCTCGATGATCTCAAACGGCTGCGCAGCCGCGAAGCGCCCGAAGGCGCGCAGAAATTCAAGGTCGGGGAACAAGTTGCAATAACACCCGGCAAGGTCGTTTTCCGCAATCATTTGATCGAGCTCATTCAATACGAGCCAACGACCGAGAAAGTGCAGGCCGAGCCGCTTCTGATCGTGCCCGCCTGGATCATGAAATATTACATTCTCGATCTCAGGCCGGAAAACTCTCTTGTCAAATATATGACAGACCAGGGCTTCACCGTGTTCATCGTGTCCTGGCGAAATCCCGATGCCAGCGACCGCAATACCGGGTTCGACGATTATCGCAAACTCGGCGTGATGGCGGCTCTCGACGCAATCACAGAAATCGCCGGCGACAATAAAATTCATGCAACCGGATACTGCCTCGGCGGCACTCTGCTTACGGTCGCGGCGTCAGCCATGGCGAGCGCCAACGATGACCGTCTTGCGTCCCTCACGCTTATCGCGGCGCAAGCGGATTTTCGTGAAGCCGGCGAGCTGACACTCTTCATCGACGAGAGCCAGGTCTCGCTGCTGGAAGACATGATGTCGGAACAAGGTTTCCTGGACAGCGCGCAGATGTCAGGTGCGTTTCAGCTGCTGCGCTCCAATGATTTGATCTGGTCGCACGTCGTCAACGACTACCTTCTCGGCGAGCGTCAACCTGTGTTCGACCTCCTCGCGTGGAATTCCGACGCCACGCGGATGCCGTACCGAATGCATTCGGAATATCTCAGGTCGCTGTTTTTGAATAACGATCTCGCGGAAGGGCGATTCAAGGTCAACGGGGTTGCAATTGCCTTGACCGATCTTCGCGCTCCTATCTTTGCCGTCGGGACTGAGACCGATCACGTCGCGCCGTGGCGGTCAGTCTACAAGTTCAATATCCTGAGCGACACGAGCGTGACATTCCTGCTGACCAGCGGCGGCCATAACGCGGGTATCGTCTCGCCGCCGGGCTCGCCTCATCGCAGCTATCGCGTGTCGACGAAGCTTCCGAACGATAAATTTGTCGATCCCAATGCGTGGCGCGAAAGAACGCCCAAACACGATGGTTCATGGTGGGTGCCCTGGGCCACTTGGCTCAAAGAGCGGTCGTCCGGATTGATCGAACCTCCGTCCATGGGAGCGCCGGAGAAGGGCCTGAAACCTCTCTGCGCGGCGCCTGGAACCTATGTTCTTCAGAAGTGAAGGGTGAGCCTCGCGTCCGTTGACCTCGGTCAAGGTGGTGCGCGTAGCAGAAGCGATGATTATAATGACAACGGCGCAAGCATAGGAGTCATGAACATGCTTGATCACCCAGCCAGACAGGCACAACGAAGCAACTCCGGCCCTATCGTTCCCGCACCGGGAATTGCGCCGATGTTCAATGCCTTCAATCCTGTCACCGCCTATATGGTATTTTGGAAGAACTCCGCGCTGCAAGTCAGCGGTCAGGTCGCGCAAAGCTGGATACATTTCATCGGCGCGCGTTGGCTGCGCGAACTTGAGTTCCCGCAGCAGGTTGCGCGCTGCAAAACGGCCGCGGACGTGAATGTCGCGTTTTCCGAGTTTTGGCAGCAAGCCGCGAAGGATTACTCGACCGAGTTCCGTGAGATCGCGGATCTGACCTGGGCGGCCCTGCGCGTGCCCCTCGATAGCGCTGGCGACTGCAGCACGAAAAGCGGTGATGGCTGTTGCGGTAAGTGTTCGTCAACGAAAAGCAGTAACGCGTAGGAGAAGCTGCGATGAAAGCCAGCGACGTCATGACGGCCAAGGTCGTTACGATCAGCCCCGATAGCTCGCTCAGCGACATGATCAAGCTGATGCTCGATCATCGGATCAGTGGCCTGCCGGTGGTCGCGGCGGACGGCAAGCTCGTCGGCATCGTCACCGAAGGCGATTGCCTGCGCCGCACGGAAACCGGCACGGAAGTGAAGCGCTCGTTCTGGCGCGATTTGGTAACTGGTTCTGAAACTCTCGCAGCGGAATACATTCGATCGCACGGGCGGAAGGTTTCGGAGGTGATGAGCCGAGATCCGATCGTCGTCGCGCCGGACACCGCGCTAAGCGACGTCATTCCGCTGATGGAAAAGCATCAGATCAAGCGCGTGCCTGTCGTCAAGGATGGCGTTATTGTCGGCATCTTGAGCCGTGCCAACCTTCTGCAGGCTCTGTCCGGACTGGTGAAGGACGCAAAAGTCGAGCAGAGCGACACGAAGATCCGCGCAGATGTCATTGCAGCGCTGAGTTCGCTGCCGTGGGCCGCTAACGAGTTTCTGAACGTGACGGTGAAAGACGGCGTCGTCGATCTCTGGGGTTGCTTCACGGCTTACCGCCAGGACGAAGCCGCGATTATCGCGACGGAAAACGTTCCAGGTGTCAAGAAGGTCAATAACCATCTCTCGTGGGTCGACCCGATGTCTGGGATGGTTATCTATTCGGCAGATGAGAAGGCGCCTCTCGTTCGCTCGACTGTGTAGCGCATCGTCTTGCACTTGACTGGATGGACGGCGGCGAATGCGCTAGATGCGTTAGCCGCCATCAATTTGTTGTTTCAAGAGATCCGCCTTTCATGAAAGCAATGGTCTTCCGGGCCGTCGGAACGCCGCTCTCTCTCGAAGAGAGGCCTGATCCGGTGCCCGGGAAGGGCGAGATTCGCGTGCGCGTCGAAGCGTGTGCCGTTTGCCGGACCGACCTTCATGTCATCGACGGCGATTTGCCGAATCCGAAGCGGCCGGTCATTCCCGGCCACGAGATCGTCGGCATCGTCGACGCCATCGGGCCAGAGGTGAGTGATCATAAGATCGGCGAACGCGTCGGCGTGCCGTGGCTCGGGCACACCTGCGGGCATTGCAGTTACTGCACGGACCATCGCGAAAACCTTTGCGACTTTCCGCTCTTCACAGGCTACACGCGGGATGGTGGATTCGCGACGCACGTGATCGCGGACGCGGCATTCGCCTTTCCTATGCCGGGCTTCGACGATCCGGTCGCGGCAGCGCCATTGATGTGCGCTGGTCTGATCGGCTGGCGATCGTTGCGGATGGCGGGCGATGGCAAGCGGATTGGCCTCTATGGCTTCGGCGCAGCCGCGCACATCATCGCGCAAGTTTGCATCTGGCAGGGACGTGAGGTCTACGGTTTCACGCGACCGGGCGATATCGAAGCGCAAAAGTTTGCGCTTTCTCTCGGCGCGCGCTGGTGCGGTGGTTCGGATGAAGCACCGCCGGAAGCGCTCGACGCAGCGATGATTTTTGCACCCGTTGGTGCGCTCGTTCCGGCCGCGCTCAAAGCGGTGCGAAAAGGCGGCCGCGTCGTTTGTGGTGGCATCCACATGAGCGACATTCCGCAATTTCCCTACGACATTATTTGGGAAGAGCGGGAAATCCTGTCGGTCGCCAATCTCACGCGCGACGATGCGCGAGAGTTTCTCGCCATCGCGCCGAAAGCTGGCGTTCACACCACGACGACCGTCTATCCGCTAACACGCGCCAACGAAGCCTTGGCCGATCTCAGGGCCGGGCGCTTTTCGGGCGCCGCGGTCCTCGTGCCGTAACGGGCCTTCGGATTAAAGTCAGGTTGCGGACTTGTCGTGGATCTCGACTTCGGGAACCGCAACGCGCGGACGTGTGATCTTTTCGGTCGGCGCGATGACGGTCGCCATTCCGGAAATCACGACTTCGCCCTTCTGGTTGATGGCTTTGCAGTCCAGATTGATCCGGTTGTTCTTCGGAAACTTCTCCGCGACGGCCAGCGTCACCGTTACCGTATCGCCGATGCGGACGGGATGGCGAAACTGCAGCGTCTGATCGAGATAAATGGTGCCAGGCCCAGGAAGCTCGGTGCCAAGCACTGTCGAGATCAGCGCCGCGCCCCACATGCCGTGCGCGATGATGCCGTGAAACATATCGGACTTGGCAAATTCCGGATCGAGATGGGCGGGATTGACGTCGCCCGATACGGCGGCAAAAAGCTCAATATCCCGCTGCGTCAGCGTTCTGACGAGATCTGCGCTGTCGCCGACGTGCATTTCATCGAAGGTGCGGTTGGTGATCATTTCCATGGCAATTCCTCCGGCTATCCGAGAATGTGATAGCCGCGATCGATGTACTCTATATTGCCGGTCAGAGCTTTCGCGCCGTCGCTGGCCAGGAAGGCCGCTACGTTGCCGACATCTTCGATCGACACCAGCTCGTGCTCCGGCAATCGTTCGCGCGTGCGTTCGAGGAGATCATCGAAACGGTCGATGCCCGAAGCTGCCCGCGTCTTGAGAGGCCCGGGCGAGAGGGCATGAACGCGGATGTTCTTTTTGCCGAGCTCGGCCGCCAAGTAACGGACCGAAGCTTCAAGCGCTGCCTTCACCGGACCCATGAGATTGTATTCGCCGACGACTTTCTCAGAACCGTAGAACGTCACGGTCTGCAAGCAGCCGCCGTCTTTCATCAGCTGTTCCGCAAGATGTGCCATGCGAATGAATGAATGACACGAGACGTCCATCGCCAAGGCGAAGCCCGCCTGCGTGCAATCCACGACGCGGGCGTGAAGGTCTTCCTTCGGCGCGAACGCGATGGAATGCACAAGGAAGTCGAGCTTCCCCCAATCTTTTTCGATGCGGGCGAACACGGCCTCGAGCTGGCCCGGCTCACGGACATCGCATGGCACGATGATCGGACTGTTCAGCCCTTCGGCAAGCGGACGGACGTAGGGTTCTGCTTTCGCGTTCAAATAGGTGACAGCGATTTCGGCTCCAGCGTCGCGCATAGCCTTTGCGCAGCCGTAGGCGATGCTGTGCTCGTTGGCGATGCCGACAACGAGCCCTTTCTTTCCTGCAAGCGACATGGCGGGCTTCCTATCGATCCGCGATCGTTGCGAGAAGGGAGCCCGGATCGACGACGCTGTTTTCGCTCGCAACTACGGTGACGCGGCCGCTCCGGGGCGCGGTGATTTCGTGCAATGCGTCCTCTATGCGGACTTCTGCAATCGCATGGCCCTCAGACACCATCGCGCCGTCGGGAACGAGCCAACGCACCACCATACCTTCGGGGAAGATGCTCGAAGCCCAAAGGGCTTCGTCGATTTTGACTTCCGACATATCGGCTCCATTCTCTCACGAGCAGCGTCGTTCCCTGCCGGGAACACGCGCACATTCGCTGCAGCTGCTCACTGTCGGAATGATCTCGATCAAACTTTCGCTGCGCCGCGGGGCAGCGCAGCGAAAGGATCGAAGGGGCGATTATCGTATCGCCCGAGCCGCTATGGCTTGACGTCGATATTGCGGGCTTGCAGCGCCATTGCGATCAGCGCCGCGCCGCCGAAGATCATATTGATGCCGACCAACAGGCCGATCGCCCATGCCGCCGACGAAGGCAGGCCGAGGAAGATCATGCCGGCGAGCGCGAGATCTACGATGCCGCTCAGAAGCATTACCATCCATGAGCCTGGAAGCTCGTTGCGATGCTCGAGCGCGAACATGATCGATGCAATGCCTTCGATGATGAAGAAGGCGACGAGCACGATTGTCAGCGAGACAGCGCCTGTTGCCGGAGAAAAGAGAAGGACGAGGCCGGCCCCGATGCCAATCGCCGCCGAGAGCAGCGACCACCAGAATCCTGGCATCGGACGCATCGAGAACGTCGTGAAGAGGCCCGCGACGCCGCTGAACAGCAAGAGCCAGCCGATGAAGAAGGTGACCGTCAGCGTGGCGATCGGCGGAACGAGGATCGCGGCGGCGCCGAGGACGACCAGGACGATGCCCTCAATGAGAAACAGCTTCCAGTTCGTGCGAAGGGACGTCATGAGCGCCAGCCTGAGGCCGCGGACGTCCGATGGATCGAGTGACATTTTTCTTCAAACTCCCAAGTTGGGCGAAAACGCAGCGAGCACGTCGAGCGGCGGGATCTTACGCTAATTCGCGTTAATGCACCCGATTGCAGCGCAAGGTCGTGAACACCCTGCGAACGACGAGCTTAAAATGCTTTCATGTCGTTGATCCGTCAAAATGAATAAGCCGGGCACGAACCGGGTTGTAACAGCCTCATGTGCCGCAAAACGAAAAGGCCCGGCAACGAACTGCCGGGCCCTGTGTTTTTCAACGCTTTCGTGACGATGCCGTCAGGCCAGCTTGTCGCCCATCGGCAGATTTCTCAATCGCTTCCCCGATGCCGCAAAGATGGCGTTGGCGAGGGCGGGCGCGAACGGCGGCACGCCGGGCTCACCCACGCCACCGGCGTGAACGCCCCAAGGCGCATCTATGATGTGCACGGCGACGTTCTCTGGGAAATTGCTCATGCGGGTGACGTTGTAGTCGAAGTAGTTCGACTGCTCGACGGCACCGTTCTTGAACGTGATGCCGCTGTAAAGCGCGTTGGACATGCCCATGACGGCCGCGCCTTCCATTTGCGAGCGAATGCGTTCCGGGTTGACGTGGAAGCCGCAATCGACCACCGACGTCACGTGCGGCACACGGATCGTGCCGTCGTCATCGATGCGGACATGCACGACGCTCGCAACGTAGCTTGCAAAGGAGCGATGCGCAGCAATGCCCATGCCCTGACGCGCGGGTAGCGTTTTTCCCCATCCTGCCTTTTCGGCCGCGACGCGAATGACGTTCTTCAGCCGCGCCGTGTTGATCGGAAATTCCTCGTAGGGTTCGCCGTAGTTCCAGAAGTCGTCGGGGAAGCCCGATGTCTTTGGATCGATGGCGCGGTCAGGGCCGATCAGTTCGAGCAGGAAATCCTTCGGATCGCGGCCGAGCTTGTGAGCGACCTCCGACACCGCCGATTGCACGGCGAATGCGCGCTGCACGTTGGAGACGGACCGGAACCAACCGATGCGCGTGTGCGCCATCGCCTGCCCGTTCTCGCAGCGGATGTTCGGGACATCGAATGGAACATCGACGAAGCCCATGCCGTACTCGATTGGGAACTGATAACCGTCGTCCTGCTTGAACGTCGAGACGATGGACGGGGATACGGTCCGGTGACGCCAGCCCGTGACCTTGCCTGCGTCGTTTACGGCAACTTCGATGCGTTCGACAGACGTCGTGTGGTAGAACGAATGCTGGATGTCGTCCTCGCGCGTCCACTGCAGCAGCACTGGCGCTCCGCCGATTTTCTGCGAGAGGAGCGCGGCTTCGAGCATGAAGTCCCACTTCGATTTGCGTCCGAAGCCGCCACCAAGCAGTGAGACGTGAACCGTGACGTTTTCGAGTGGCATCTTCAAAGCTTCGGCGACATCTTTCCGCGCACCGTAAGGGCTTTGCACCGACGACCAGATCTCGGCCTTGCCGTCGGCGATGCGTGCAACCGCGACGAGCGGCTCCATCGGGGCCTGCGCCAAGTGTTGGCCATGGTACTCTGCGGTGATGACGTCTTTGGCACTTGCAAAAGCCGCGTCCGGATCGCCCTGATTGCGAAGGACCTTGCCGGGCTTGGCCGCGGTTTCGGACATCTCCTTCGTGAAGGCCACCGAATCGTAGCTGGCGTTGTCGACGTCGGTCCATTCGATCGTCAGAGCGTCGCGGCCTTGCATCGCCGCATAGGTCGTGTCGGCTACGACAGCGATGCCGCCGAGCTGGCCGAACTTGCGCGGCACCGTGAAGATGCCCTCGATCTCATGCACGGAATGTACGCCAGGGACCTTCAGCGCAGCCGCGGCGTCATACGATTTCACCTTGCTGCCAAGGACGGAAGGCCGCGCGACGACGGCATATTTCATGCCCGGTAGACGAACGTCGGCGCCGTATCCCGCCTTGCCGACGGTGATGTCATGGAGGTCGGCGATTTGCACTTCACCCTTGCCCATCAGGGTGAACTCATCGGGGGACTTATAAAGGATTGCCTCAGGCGCGGGCACCGGAACGGCCATGGCGGCTTCCGCAAGCTCGCCGAACTTCAGAACTTTGCCGGTTTCCTTCTCGTCCTTGTCGAGCAGCGCGACCTCGTGGTTGCGCGCGCGGCAGAGCGAGACATCGACGCCCCACTTCGCAGCCGCGGCAGCTTCGAGCATTTGGCGCATCGCCGCGCCGCATTGGCGCATCGGCTGGATGAAGTGGCGCATACTGCGCGAGCCGTCGGTGTCCTGGTTGCCGTACTTCGGCTCGTCGCCAGGCGCCTGCAGGAGATGCACGCGGGACCAGTCGGCGCACATTTCGTCGGCGACGACCATCGGCAGGCTCGTTCGAATACCGGTGCCCATCTCGCTGCGGTGCGTGACGATCGTCACGTCGCCGCTCGGAGCGATGGCGATGAAGACATGCGGATTTGAGACGACGCCGTCGGGCATCTTGAGGCCCCCGGTCGGATAGGGCTTCAGATGCTCGAGCGCGTCCGCAGGCGAGAAGCGGACCGATAGAACCAAACCGGTCGCGCCGAGGAGACCGCTCAGCACGCCGCGGCGGCTGACGTTCGAAATTTCGGCATCGATCGCCGGCACGCGGACCTGATCGGCTTCGGCTTTCATATATTGCAGCATGATCAGACGCCTCCTGCGGCGAGACGAACGGCTTCGTGGATGCGCTGATAGCATCCGCACCTACAGATATTGCCAGACATGGCTTCAACGATTTCGGCGTCGGACGGAGCGCGGTTCTTCGCGAGCAATCCGGCGGCCTGCATGATCTGGCCCGCCTGGCAGAAGCCGCACTGGGGAACGCTGATCTTGCGCCAGGCCTTCTGCACCTCGTGGTTTCCGTCCGGGCTCAAGCCTTCGATGGTTGTTACCGATTTTCCCGACGCATCGCCGAGCGTCGTCTGGCACGAGCGCACGGCCTCGCCGTTGACGTGAACCGTGCAAGCGCCGCACACGCCCGCTCCACAGCCGAACTTCGTGCCGGTCAGGTTGAGCATGTCGCGGACATACCAGAGCAACGGCATATTGGGATCGCCGTTGAACTCGCGAACTTCGCCATTGATGGTGATTGTCGGCATTTCACGCACTCCTTCTGAGATCGTCTACCGGCATTCCGCCGACTTATTTTTCTTTTGCGCGGCCGTGGCCGGCGATTATCGCTTCGTCACCGCGCCATGAGCGTCAGCGGCCAGACATACGCTTGACCCATGACAAGAAGTCCAACGAGCGCCGCGAGCGCCAACGAATGGAAGAATACAAAGCGCAGAATGGAACCTTCGTGGCCGTACCACTTCGTTGCTGTCGAGGCGACGACGATGGATTGCGCGTCGATCATCTTGCCCATAACACCGCCGGCGCTGTTAGCCGCCGCCATCAAAACGGGACTGATGCCGAGCTGCTCGGCCGTGATTTTCTGCAAGCCACCGAAGAGGACGTTCGACGAAGTGTCGGAGCCTGTCAGAGCGACGCCTAGCCATCCGATCATCGTTCCGAAAAAGGGATAGGCCCAGCCGGTGTGGGCCAGCGTCAATCCAAGGGTTGCATCGCTGCCGGAATAACGCGTGACGAAACCAATCGCCATCATGCACGAGATCGTCAGCAGCGAGTAGCGGACGACATAGATCGTCTTCGCGTACTGGCGCACAAGATCGCGCGCGCCGAAACCTAACAGTAAGCCGGATATAATAGCCGCGATCAGGATTCCGGTCCCGGTCGCGGACAAGAGATTGACGTTAAAGACCGCGGCCTCAACGTGGGGCGAGGGCACGACGGGCGGCACTTTCTGCACCATCTCATGCAGGCCGGATACTGGAACTTTCTCGATCCAAAGATTATCGAGGCCGGCTCGAACTTGCGGCGTGCCCCAGAAGAAGACACAGATGGCGAGAATAACCCAGGGCATCCAAGCCCGCCGAAGATCGGCGAACGAATGCGACGGCGCGGTCGCAGCGAGCGTTCCCTCCGGCGCCTGATGAGCGTCCGGAAGCTCCGTCATTGGCACAGCCGGGCTCCACACCTTCAAGAAGAGCGCGAGCGACGCCATCGATACGAGCGCCGCGACGACGTTGACGAGCCAAGGTCCGTGATAGTTCGAGACGAGATATTGCGGAATGGCGAAGCTGACGCCCGCAACGAGAATTGGCGGCCAGATCTCGATCATCTTGCGAAAGCCGACGAACGCCCAGATGAGCCAGAACGGCACGATGATCGCGAACGGAACGAGCTGGCGTCCGACCATGGCGCTCAACTCATGGAGATCGAGCCCAGTGACAGCGGCTAACGCCACAAGAGGCGTTCCGAGCGCGCCGAACGCAACTGGCGCGGTGTTAGCGATAAGAGAAAGGCCGGACGCGGCGAGCGGCGGAAATCCGAGGCCGATCAGGAGCGCCGAGGTTACAGCGACAGGAGTTCCAAAACCCGCCGCGCCCTCGAAAAAAGCGCCGAACGAAAAGGCGACGAAGAGCAACTGCAAGCGCCGATCGTTGCTGATGCTGCCGATGGAGCGCTGAAGGATTTCGAACTCGCCTTTCTCGCTCGCGAGCCGATAAAGGAAAATGACGTTGAGAATGATCCAGCCGATCGGCAGAAAACCGAACGCTGCGCCATATACCGCCGCCATGCCCGCCATCGGCGCAGGCATTCCATACGCCAGGATGGAAACAAGCAGCGCAGCAGCAAGACCTAGGAGCGCCGCCCAGTGAGCGCGTACCTCGAAAACGCCGATGCTTGTGAGCAGAACGACAACCGGCAGCAGCGCAATCGCTGCCGATACCAGCATATTTCCGAACGGGTCATAAACTTGTGACCACATCAACCGTTTCCCCCAGTCATCACGGCAGCTAGACTTCGGCGGCTTTTTGGTCAATTTTTTATACCAGCATTCCCAAATGGTCAAATCGAGCGATGACTTATAGCTGGGCGAAAATATCCAATGGCACTGCACGCAATCGCTGAATAGAAAGACGCGTGCACTATCTTGAGAGTTGGCAATGCTCGCCGTTCGAACACCGAAGATCGCGGACGCCATCGCGGCGCATATCGAGAAGCTCATCCTCGAGGGCACACTGCGTCCGGGAGAAAAGCTGGCGCCCGAGCGCGATCTCGCGGTCAAGCTCGACGTCTCGCGGCCGTCTCTGCGGGAAGGCATCGATAGGCTCGTGCGGCGCGGACTTCTCACGTCATCGAAAAGTGGAACCTACGTCGCGGAGTTTCTGGCGCCGATCCTGGTGCCGCTTGCCAACCTCTATCGCGATAACCAGCAGGCGTCCGCGGACTATTTCGAGTTTCGCCTTTGCGTCGAAGCGCACGCCGCACGTGACGCGGCCGTGCGTGCAACCGATGTCGAGCGCGAAGCGATCCGAACGTGCCTTAAAGACATGCGCAAGGCGCACAAACTTGCCGATTGCGGGCAGGAAGCCGAAGCCGATGTCAATTTGCATATGCTGGTCTACGAGGCCGGGCATAATTTCGTGGTGCTGCACGTGATGCGCGCCATGAGCGAGCTCTTGCGCAACAACATCTTCTTCAATCGCGAAAACCTTTACCTCAAGGCTGGCGTGCGCGATCAGCTTTTGTGCCAGCACATCGAGATCGGCGAAGCGGTGATTGCTGGAGATCCAGAGAGAGCGGAGAAAGCCGCCGGAGATCACATCCGCTTCGTCTTCGATACGGTCTCGGAGATCCAGCGCGCCACTAACCGTCTCAAGACCTCTCAGATGCGGGCGAAGCGCGGCGATTTCCTGGCGGACTAGCCGTCCGACTTTCGTCGAAGGCGGGTAATCGTCAGGATAGCGGACATATGATCCGCAAGCCGATTTTGCGTGTCATCGCAATCGATACGCCGCGCAGAGAGCGTCGCGCCACGATTTGGCCGCAACCTATTCACGCCTGCTTCATACCGCTGCCGTTATCCCCGTGTCCTAGCACGATAGTCTACCTGCACCGCGAAACGCCCACAGCCGTAGACGCGTTGATAAAAAGAATGATTATGCGATCGATTCGAGCGTCGCACGGGGACGTGAAAAAATTCAAGGAAATGCCATGAGAGCCAACCGACACGCCGTTCTAGCCGCCGCCACGCTTTTGGCGGCGTTCGCGGTTGCTCCCGCGACGGCCGAGGCCGACGATCAAAAATTTCCGCCGCCGGGTGCAGGTCAGCCTAATGACCAGCCCAATCAAAAGCGTGATCGACAAGATCGCGGCGGACGCGGCGAAGAGCGCCGCGGGAAGCAGGGGCAAGACGGTCAGGGCTGGAAGCAGGGAAAGCCTCAAGGTCAGCCGGGCAACCCACAAGGCCAACAGGGAAACCCTCAAGGCCAGCCGCAGGGCAACAAGCGCGATCGCGGCGAGAGAAACCCAAATCCGGAGTTCGGCCAGCCAAAGCCGCCGAAATTCGAACGCAACAAAAACGGCAACTGGCCGGGCGGAAATCCCAACGCATTCCAGAAGCCACAACCGAATGCGCCCCAAGCTGCGCCTCCGGTAAACAACGCCGTCGTTCCGCCTCCGCAACGGCCGCAGCAGCCCCAACAGAATCCCGGGCAGCCGAATTTCAACAACACATTCGGCGGTCAGAATAATAACAACAAACATCGGGATCGCGATCGGGACCGCGCTCAGCAGCAACCCGGCAACGGTTGGAAGCGCGTCACTCCGGGTACGCAACCCGCGCCTGCAGCGAATCCGGCTCCGGTCATCGCGCCTCAACAGCCGAACTTTGCCCAACAGAGACGGCAACCTCTCTCGGCCGACGAATCCAAGCGCCGTTTCGAAGCTCTCCGTGGTCAGCGCAAAGAGGTGAAGTTCGACAACGGCAAGGGTGTCGTGATCGAGGAACCGGGCAAGCGCCGCATCTTCCGCGACAACAATCGCGTCTTCATCCAGCACGATGACACCGAGCGGCTGCGGCGCGTGGCGCCGAATGCACGCTTCGAAAAGGGCAATGGCGGCACGAACATTGCCGTCATCGACCGCCCCGGCGGCTACAGGGTCTATTCGGAGACGGACAACAACGGCCAACTTCTGCGCCGCTATCGGCGCGGCCCTGACGGACGTGATGTCATCATCATCGACAACCGGCGTCGGCGTCACGACAACTTCGGGCGCAATCTTGCGGCCGGAATCGGCATAGGCGTGGGCGTCGTGGCCGGCGCGGCGATTTTGAATTCCGTGCTCGACGTGCCGCCGCCGCGCGTCACCATTCCGCGCGACGAATATATTGTCGATTACGAGCGTGCGAGCGACGAGGATGTCTACGACGCGTTGAGCGCGCCGCCGGTCGAAGACTTCCGCGACCGGTATACGCTGGACGAGATCCGTGCGACGGCATCGCTGCGCGACCGTATGCGCCGGATCGATCTCGACGAAATCACGTTCGATTTCGGGTCTTGGGAGGTCAATCCCAGTCAGTATGGCAAGCTCGACCGCGTCGCGCGCGCCATGCGCCGTGTCATCGACCGGAACCCGAATGAAGTCTTCATGATCGAGGGCTATACGGACGCCGTCGGATCGCCGGAAGATAACCTCTCGCTATCGGACCGGCGCGCGGAGTCGGTCGCGGAAGTTCTCAGCGAGCAATTCCAGATTCCGTTCGAGAACCTGACGACCCAGGGCTACGGCGAGGACTTTCTCAAGGTGCCGACGCAGGCGCCCGAGCGGCTCAACCGACGCGTCGCCGTGCGGCGTATCACACCGCTTCTGGCGCGCGACAATAGTCCACCACCGCCGCCTCGCCCAGGATCGCGCCAGCCTGCTTACGATGATGGCCCGGGCGGCCCGGATGACGGTGGACCAGACGACGACCGCGGCTACGACGGTCCCCAGCCGGGACGAGACCCCCGGTACTGAGACCACAGCAGGATAACCAGAGAACGTCGCCCCGCCGCAGAACTGCGGCGGGGTTTTTGTATCGGCAAATCGCTGGCTGCGGCCCTCACGATGCCTTGACACAACCTGGCGGCGGCATGATCCTTCCGCGCAACTCGCGTCATGCGCGCAACCGTTGCAAAGGGGACACCCCGGTAAAACGAATGCGCGTTTCCGGGCCTGACGGCCGAGCGAACGCTCCGGCGCATCCTACATTTCGGCGATCATCGACCAATGAGCCTTGCACCGCATGCGCCTGCGGCCCGTAAGTGACATAATTGAATTCGATATATTTTCGTCTGATTTGCACACGACGGCGTCGTCGCCGAAAACGGGGAACTGAATGGCTTCTCAATATCCTGCGCCACCGCCTCTGCCGCCGTTGCCAACGGGGCGGCCGAGCTTCGAGCGCGCGCCACTCGGTTCCGGCCCACGCCGCGGCCCACCGCCGCCGGGTGGCCCTCGCCGTCCGCCGCCGCGTAAGAGTAGCGGCCTCCTGGCGGGGGTTGTCTATTTCTTTCTGTTCGTCGTCATCGCCGGAGGGGTGGGCGTCGGATATCTTGTGCTCAATCCGCCAAGCGATTTCATCCGGCAGAGAATTACCGAGCAGGTCAAGGCGCGAACGGGTCGCGACCTCGTCATCGCGGGTCCGGCGTCGTTCAACTTCTTTCCCGTACTCGGCATCTCGCTGCACGATGTCTCGCTCTCCGGGCCGCCCAACATGGAGGGGGCGCTGCTTCGCGCCGACGCGCTGCAAGTGAGCGTGGAGCCGATGTCGCTCATCAATCGGCAACCGAAGATCAACTCGATCACGCTCAAGAAGCCGGTCTTCGATCTTCGCATCGATAAGGACGGCCGGAACAACTGGAAGTTCGCGGCGCTGGCCGCTCCGAAGCGCTTCGCCGAAATGCGAAGCCCGAACACGTTGAGCGATGCCGGTTCGTTCGAGGTTGCCGCCGCGGAGACTGACGGCGCGCACTTGCCGGGCGGCATCATTACCGACGTGCAATTCGACGCCGTCGCGCTGGACGACGGCACCTTCCGCTTCACGGACGAGCGAACGGGACGCATTTCCGAAGTTTCCGGCGTCAACGTGAAGTTCGGGCTGCCGTCGCTGCAAAGCCCGCTTGTCGCGAACGGCGACTTCGTCTGGCGCCAGCAACGGCTGAATTTTGGCGGCAAGGTCGAAAACGTGCGCAGCCTCTTCATGAATGCGCCGGCGCACCTCGCCTTTACCGCAAGCAACGCGCTGATCTCCGCATCCTACGACGGCGATCTGACGCTGAACGACGGCGCCTACCTCGAGGGTCAGGTCGCGGCGAAAGCGGATTCGACGCGAAATCTCGCGAATTGGTTCGGCACAACGTTGCCGCCCGTTTCAGGCTTCGGGCCGCTTTCGATCCAGGGAACGCTGCAAACATCTGGCAACGTCACCCAATTCTCGAAGGCAACATTCGCGCTCGACGGAGAAACGGCGAAGGGGACGATCAAAGTCACGACGGGCGGGGCGAGGCCCTTTGTCGAAGCCGACCTAGCGATCTCGGAGCTCGATCTTAACAAATACCTGACCAGCGCGGTCACAGGGACGCTCGCCAAGGAAGACGGCGGCGCAGCGGCGCCGCAACCCCTACCCTCCTCTCAGCCTGCGCAGCCGGACGAGATCCAGAAGCTCCTGCAGAAACAACAGGGCACGAAGGTCTATGGCGTCGAGCAGCGTGCAGGCTGGTCAAGCGAAGCGCTGAACCTGACGCTACTCAACATCGCCGATGGCAATGCACGCGTCGCGGTCGGCAAGCTGCACTTCAAAAATGTTTCTATCGGTCAGTCGTCGGTCGACATCGCCCTGAAAGACCGCTCGATGCAGGCGAAATTCAACGACGTCGCACTCTACCAGGGCCACGGACGTGGGGTCGTGACGATCGACGGCTCGGCAGGCACGGCGAACGTTGGCGCAAACGTCAATCTCGACGGTGTTTCGGCTCTGCCGTTCCTCAAGGACGCGGCGAACTTCGGCTGGGTTGCCGGTAATGCCAACGTCAAGCTGCAACTTACCGCGAACGGCGCGAGCCAACTGCAGCTGATTGAAAGCCTCAACGGCACGGCGGGATTTCAGTTCTCGAACGGCGCCGTCGTCGGGTTCAATCTGCCCGGAGCGCTGCACGGACTGTCACAGGGTAATTTCTCCGCGCTTCGCTCCTCGCCCTCGGAGAAGACAGACTTCAGCGCGCTTGCAGCGACTTTCACGGTTACCAACGGCGTCGCTCAGAACCAGGACCTGCAGCTCGTCAGCCCGCTTCTGCGCGTGACAGGCGGTGGTCTCATCCACATGCCGGAGCGGACGGTAGATTATACGGTGAAACCTAGGCTCATCGCGTCGCTCGAAGGTCAGGGTGGCGACGCGAACGCCTCCGGCATCGAAGTGCCGGTTCGGATCACCGGTTCGTGGGACAGGCCGAGCTATCGACCCGACCTCAATGGCGTGCTTTCCGACCCCAACAAGACGATGGATGCCATCAAGCAGATCGGGAAGAAGCTTAAAGGCAAGAACAGCGACGAGGTCGTCGACAGCCTCTTCGGCAACAAAGGCGACGACGATCCCCAAACGGAAAAAACCAAGAAGAGCGCCAAGAAGCTGCTGAACAAATTGTTCGGCAAGCAAGACGATCAAAATTAGCAGATTTTTTACGGCTAAGTTTCGCTTCGATGACGACGAAACGGCGTCAGCGAAGCTTCGCAAAACCTTCTGTTAAGTCGCTGACGCGTCAGGTTCAAAAAAAATTGGCGCAGGGCACAAAAAGGGCTTGCGTAGGGGGGGCATTGGCCTCATATGCACCCTCTCTCGTCTGTCCACCTGCCAACATGGTCGAGGATTCCCAGAACCAATGAGGTAAGGAGCGGGCGAGTCAAACCTATCTGCTGGTTGGGGAGGGTCACATGGCCTTTAATGACACCCTCTTCCAATTGGGGATGGACTTGACTCGTTCAAGCACCGCCCAAGAGGAAGATCACGCGCGCGCTGAGTTCAATGCGGAAGTCGAAGACTCGGAGACGAGTCCGGCAGTTGTTGAGCAAAGCATTCCTAGTGCAGGGACTACGATCTTTATCGATCTCCACGGCGCGATGCGCCTCGACGACGTCAAGTCGGCCGAGCGTGCGACGAAGCGTGCCGTCGAGAGCTTGGGCCTCAAGCTCAAGAGCCTCCACCTCGATCGCGTCGCCGGTGGCGGCGTGTCGGGTGTCGCGGTCTTGGGCTCCGGGCACCTGTCCTTGCAGGCTTGCTCACGGACCGGATTCGCCGCTGTCGACGCGCGCGGATGCGACGGGCTGACGCCGTCAAAGGCTCTGCTCGCCCTCGCTAACGCCTTCGAGGCGCGCGAGGCTGTCATCCAGCGTAAGCGGACGGCTTCCGATGTTGCCGTGCCGGCCCTGCGTGTTGTGCTCCCCGCACCGCGCAAGGCTCAGCGCCAGAAGGCCCAAGCGAAGGCTGCCTAAGAAGAGACCCTTGTCTTTTGCACCGAGCGACTCCCCTCCGGGGAGCCGGTCGCTCGGTGCTGGCTTCCTTCTCTGACCTTACACTTCCAGCAATAGGTTGCCGCGATCGGACATGCTCCGGTCGCGGCTTTAGGTGTTTGTAAATTTGCTTCGCGCGCGTGCTGTCAGCCGACGTGGCCTTCGCGGAGACGCGCGGATTCCTTGGCAGGCTCTGCGGCTTTGAGGGCTTCGGTCGGCAAAAGCGACGCGCCAGCGGTCGGCGCAAGGCGCGAGAAGAACAGTATCGACGACAGCGACACGAGCCCGATTAGAATGAATACCGCGGGGAAATGCGCGGCATCAATGGCGCTGCCGCCCTGGGTGTACTGCATGAACTGAAGTCCCATTGCCGCAATGGTTACGCCGACGGAGCCTGACAATTCCTGACACGCGGCGGCGAAGCTTGTAGCGCGGCTGAGCTTCTCGGGCGGCACATCGGCATAGGCGAGCGTGTTGACGCTCGTGAACTGCAGCGATCGTGACAGTCCGCCAGAGAGGAAAAGCCCAACGATCAAAAGCGCGGGCGTATTCGGACCGAAGAGCGACGGCAAAGCCGCGAAAAGGCTCGATATGACGGCATTTGCGATCAGCACGCGGCGAAAGCCATAGCGCCTGATGATGGTGGCCGCCTGGGTCTTCATGAACATGGCGCCGATGCCGGTCGTGAAGGTCATCAGGCCAGACTGGAACGCGGTCATTCCGAAGCCGGTCTGGAAAAGGAGCGGCAACAAAAACGGTCCGGCGCCGAGTCCGGTGCGGAACAGGAAGCCGCCGACCACGCCAGCGCGAAAGGTTGGAATGGCGAGCAGGCGCAAATCGATAATCGGCGTGGGTGTCCGCAGCGCGTGCCACGTGTAGGCGCCAAGAAGAGCGGCGCCCGCGAGCGTAATCAGCACGATTATATCGCGATCAAGCAGATCGAGGCCCATCATCGTCACGCCGGTCAGGAAGAGCGACAGTCCGGGGCCAATCAGGAGAAAGCCGCGCAGGTCGAATGTGCTGGAGGTTTCCACCCGCATGTCAGGAATGTAGCGCGTGATCAGCACGAGCCCGAGGACGCCAACGGGGATGTTGATCCAGAAGATCCAGCGCCAATTGAAATACGTCGTCAGGAAGCCGCCGAGTGGTGGCCCGAGTATGGGGCCGACAAGTGCAGGCACCGTCAGCCACGCGATCGCGTTGATGATATCGGTGCGCGGGACAGTGCGCAGCACAATGAGACGGCCGACGGGGGCCATCAAGGCGCCGCCGATGCCTTGCAGGATACGGGCTGCGACCAAGGTGCCTAGGTCGGACGACAATCCGCAGGCAATCGAGCCGATCGAGAACACGACCATCGCCCACCGGAAGACGTTCTTCGCCCCGAAGCGGTCGGCCAGCCAGCCGGACGCCGGAATGAAAACGGCCAACGCCAGGAGGTAAGTCGTCAACGCCAACTTAAGGTGAATAGGGTTGGCGCCGAGATCTTTCGCCATCGCAGGCAAAGATGTGGCTAGAACCGTCGCGTCCAAATTCTCCATGAAGAAGGCGGTCGCGACGATCAGAGGTATGAAATTGCGGCGAAAATTCTCGGTCATGGCCTATCGTCTATCATGCGTGAAACGATTTTCGGTCACGCATTCCGGCGCGCGTCTTATGCAGGTCTCGATTGCAAATGGGTGCGGCATATGCCGACCGGCGACCTTCGGATAGGCCCGGATTACCCGCTTGAGTGGTGCGGGCCCTGCCGAGCTGAGTTATGCGCTTTCATTGGCCAGGCGCATAATCTGGTATTCGGCATAAAATAAACAACAGCACGGACTTTGCAGGGGCCGAACGAAGCCCCACCGAATCCGAGGCTGGGACTTGGGGAAACGCATCGCATGGTTACCAACAAGGTTGTTACCGCAGACGAAGCTATCGCCCGCATCAAAGACAACGCCGTTGTCACGACGACGGGATTTGTCCAGAGCTGCATTCCGGAAGCGCTGCACGCCGCTCTGGAAAAGCGCTTCGTCGAGAGCGGTGCTCCGCGCGACCTGACCTTGATCATGTGCGCGGGTGCCGGCGACAGCAAAGGCCTCGGCACCGGCCGTCTCCACCACGAAGGACTTCTGAAACGCGTCATCGCGGCAAACTTCGGGCGGATGCCAAAAGTTGCACAGGCTGCGCAGGATGACAAAATCCAGGGATATAACCTGCCGCAGGGCGTGATCTCTAAGCTTTACCGCAGCTGCGCGTCGGGAAGCCCGGGTTTGTTTACGCGCGTCGGTCTTCACACGTATGTCGATCCACGCCTCGGCGGCGGCAAGGTCAATACCAAGACGAAGGAAGATCTTGTCAGGCTGGTCGAGGTCGAAGGCAAGGAATGGCTTTTCTATAAAGCGACGCCGATCAACGTCGCGCTGATCCGGGCGACAAGCGCCGATCCCCTCGGCAATCTCAGCATGGAGAAGGAAGCCCTCACCCTCGACGTGCTGGCGCAAGCGATGGCTGCTCATAATAACGGCGGTATCGTCATCGCGCAGGTCGAGCGCATCGTGGCCGAAGGTTCGATCAAGCCGAAGGACGTGAAGGTTCCGGGCATTCTCGTCGATTGCATCGTCGTCGCCGATCCGCCCGAGATGCACCGCATGAACTACGGTGTGATTTACGATCCAGGCCTTGCGGGCGAAGTTCGCGTGACCGTCGACAGCCTGCCGACGATGGATTTCGATGAACGCAAGATCATCGCGCGGCGCGCTGCTTTCGAATTGCCGCCGAACGGAGTCATCAATCTTGGCGTCGGCGCGCCGGACGGGGTCGCGAACGTCGCGAACGAAGAGAAGGTGACGCCCTACCTCGTCATGACTACAGAAGCGGGCGCAGTCGGCGGCGTGCTGGCGGGCGGTTCGAGCTTCGGCTCGTCGGCCAACGCACATTCGATCCTCGACCAAAACCAGATGTTCGATTTCTATCACGGCGGCGGTCTCGATCTTACCTGCCTCGGCATGGCCGAATGCGACAGCATCGGCAACGTCAACACCAGCAAATTCGGCGGCAAGCTGAACGGCTGCGGTGGCTTCATCGACATTTCGCAGAACGCGCGAGCTGTGGTGTTCGCGGGCACGTTCACGGCGGGCGGTCTCAAGATCGCGATCGAAGATGGGAAGGTGCGCATTCTGCAGGAAGGCCGCGCCAAGAAGTTCGTGCGGCAGGTCGAACAGGTGACGTTCTCCGGCAAGTACGCGGCGCAGAAATCGCAGCCCGTGATCTATGTCACCGAGCGATGCGTGTTTCAGTTGACCGAGCACGGGCTCGAATTGATCGAAGTCGCGCCGGGCATCGACATCGAGCGCGATATCCTGCCGAACATGGCGTTCAAGCCGCATATCCATAATCCGGTGACGATGAACCCACGCATCTTCTTCGATCAGCCGATGGATCTGCTGGCGGACCTTCTCAATCAACACCTCAAGGATCGCGTCACCTACGACGCGAGCCGGAACATCCTGAAGGTCGACCTCCAGGCCTGGAGCGTGCGAAAGAAGGACGATGTCGCCGATCTCAAGAAGGTGCTGGTCGACGCTTGCCAAGCGACCGGAAAACGCGTCGACGCGATGATCAACCAGGACGGGTGCCGCATCGCAGAAGATCTCTACGATGACTATGCGGACATGGTCGCTTACGTGACGAAGAACCACTACGGGCGCTCCGCGCGCTATGCGACGAGCGCGGTCACGCGGCAGAAGCTGCAAGAGGCGCTGCGCCGCCGCGGCCTCGACACGCACGTGTTCGCAGACGCCGATGCCGCCTATGCGTCTCTTGAGCGGCAGGCTGCGGAATAGAGACTAAAGTTGCGCCTGGCGGCTCCCCCTTTGGGGGACCGGCCGCCAGGCGCAAATGTTTTTCGCAGCGCCGAACGACTTCGCCTCGCGAATCCGAACGCTCGACGCGGGGTACTTGTTGAGATTGATGATCGTCGCCATCTAATCGCGACTTCAATCCCAGCAGGTGCATCATGGAACACAGCATTCTTCGGGTCTTCGACTCGTCTGACGCAGAGCGCCAGAGCCCTCTGCACGGTGGCGTCTCTCGCGATGACACCGCCCTCATGGATGCCTACAGCAACGCCGTCGTCGATGTGGTGGATGCCGTCTCGCCTGCCGTCGTACACGTGCAGGTGAAGAGCAATCGCGGCGGGCGCACCGGGCAAGGCTCCGGCAGCGGCGTCATCGTTTCGCCGGATGGCCTTATCCTCACAAACAACCACGTTATTGACGGCGCTCAGTCGATTACGCTCGCGCAGGGCGACGGACAGCATTTCGGTGCGCGCCTCGTCGGCCGCGATCCGGATACCGATATCGCCGTGTTGCGCGCCGAGACGACGGAGCGATTGAAGTTTGCAAAGCTCGCGGATTCCAAGAAGCTGCGTCCGGGGCAGATCGCAATCGCGATCGGCAATCCGCTCGGATTTCAGTCGACGGTGACGGCCGGAATCATCAGCGCGGTCGGACGATCTCTGCGTGCTGAAAACGGCCGCTTGATCGATGACGTGATCCAGACGGACGCGGCGTTGAATCCGGGCAACTCGGGCGGACCGCTCGTCAACTCGCAGGGGCACGTGATCGGCATCAACACGGCGACGATCATGGGCGCGCAGGGCTTGTGCTTCGCCGTGGCGTCGAACACCGCCGAATACGTCCTGACGCAGATCCTGTCGCACGGCCGTGTGCGGCGCGGCGTCATGGGCATCGTCGCGGAGCATGTGGTGCTGCCGCAGCGGATCCGCCACGCGCTGAACCTGACGCAAGCAGGCGCCATTGGCATCCGCAGCGTGCAGGCGGGCGGTCCGGCGGATGTGGCCGGGCTCAAGGCGGGCGATATCATGATCGCGCTCGACGGCGTGCCTATTGCCGGGGTCGATGATGTTTCGCGTGTGCTCGATGCGAAGCACATCAACCAGAAGGCAATCGCGACGGTGTTGCGGAGCGGCGAAAAGTTGGACTACGCGATCGTTCCGGAAGAGCGGAGCTAGTTGCCGTTTGTGGCGTCACCCACTCCTGAAAACCTCAGGGGTGGGTGTTGCTCATCGACGCCCGAACAAGCGAGCCAACCAGCTTGGTCGCTGCGGAACAGCGCTCGCGCTGGAGTGTGATGCGTCGTTCCATGGGCCTCGCGGAGACGGCTCGATAAACTTCGGCCCATCCACACGCGGCGGCAACTGAACCGCAGGAATTGGCGCGCTTTGCGCCGACTGAGGCGGCGGCGGGCTAATCAGATCTTTGAGCCGTCTCGCCACGCGATCCGCATCGCCGTCCCACACATGCCAGTTCTTGCTGCGGATCAACGGCAACTTCGAAAGATCGGGCTGGCCGATCATGACGGGGAAAACGCGTTTCTGTCCCGCAATCTCAAGGGCGAGCGCTGTGTTGATCTCGGCCAATGGCCATTCCCTCGAGACAGAACTGCTCGAAATCACGACCACAACCGTGCGCGCTGCGCCGAGTGCCGTGTTGATTTTTTTCGTAAAGCTCTCGCCCCATCCGATGTGCTCTTCATCAAGGAAAGCTTTGAGGCCCAGTCGTTCGCATGCTTCATAAATCGGCCGCGCGATCAGCGCTTTGTCTTCGCGCGCGTGACTGATGAAGATGTCGAAATCGTCCGCGCCGAACACCATCTGGCGAATGAATTTCGACGGGTTTGGATCGAGATCGAGCACCTTGCTGCAAAGCTTCAGAAATACAGGATCGTCGGAGCCGCGGATCATGCGCACAAACGAGAGCTGCCCGTAAACGATGTTGCGGAAGGCCGGACTGCGATTGCGCCGAGACGGTTCCTTGCCCGGGCGATATTTGGCGAAATGCTCGGCGGCGGCGGCATCGAGGCCAAATTTTCCCCATGCATGCAACATCGCGCGAATTTTGCGGATACGTTCGCGCTCGACATTGATGCGCGTATTGACGACGAGCCCCGTGACGCTCTGCTGAACGCCAAGGCCTTGGATGCGCATCTTCTTGGCGTTGATCGCAAACCCCGACGCCGAGATAGCCTGTTCGAGCACATCACCTGCAACGATTTTGACTCCGCCTCCGGTGATTTGCTCGCGAATGGCAATCGACGGTGGAAACTGAGCAAGGTTGGTGGAGAACGTGATGTCGTCCGCATAGCGCGAGTACGCGAGCCTGTTCTGGCGTGCGAGACGCAGAAGCCGTCTGTCGAGCGATGCCGCGATGAAATTCGACAAGACGGGCGAGGTTGGCGCTCCCTGCGGCAGCCCATTGCGATAGGTGACGATCTGCGCACAGACGGTCGCTGCGGCTGCTCCCATCTCGAACGGTGGCTTCATGAAAAGCCCGCGCACGCGACCGAAATTAATGGTCGGAAAAAAGTCGACGAGGTCGACGTTCAGCACCCACCGCTTGCCGACGTGTTCTTTTGCATTGGTCGCGATGCTGCGCTTCTCGATGAAACCGTGGGCACGCGGATGCGCGTCATGGAGACGTTTCAGGTCGAGATGCAGTTTATCCTGCATTTCTCGTAGAAGCCCGTGCGGCGCGCTGATCTTGCGCATGCCGCCCGACCGCTTTGGAATTTCGAAGTGGCGATAACGCGCGTTGTCGGGGGCCTTATAAAGAATGTGCAGCATCGGCCCGATTTCGACGCCGAGATAGCGGGCGACATCTTCTGCATTTTGCAATGGCCGTCCGGCGAGACGCAAAACAGAAGAGACTGGCTCCGCAGTCGCCTGCTCGCCGATATCAGAAGGCATCCCACCCCTCGTACCTTAAAAACACTGGGGGCCGTGGCCCCCGGTGAAGACGGACATTTATTTTTCTGTCGCAGGATCAACAACAGACGTAGAAGGGCGAGATGCCTTGGCTCGAATAAATAAAGAATTGTCTGAGCTTGTTAAGGGCGTCTCGCCCTGCAACGCGACGACGGAAAAAGTATGTGTCTCTTCTGCATCGAGTCGATTGCTCGCGACGAGAACTTGTGCGCTCATTGACTGGTAGCTAAGTCGCGAAGAACCTGCCGACAAGCAGGCCGCGGTTTTCGCAATTTGATCCGCTTCAATCCGGTGGTTGGCCATGGCAGTGCCTAATCTTGCTCTGATATTTCGAACAAGCGTCACTGCGTTCTTCGTATCGATAGCGTGGCAGTCCGGTATTGCCGGGGACGTCCCTTCGACGACTTCAAAGCAAACGCCCTGGGCCGTTCCGGACATCGATAAATTGCCCGATGACGTTTGGGGCAAGACCGTTCGCTATGGCCGCGATCTCATGACGAAGACCTCGTCTCTCATCGGCCCCGAAGTCTCCGACACGTCGATGCGTTTTGCAGGCAACAACCTCGATTGCCAGAGCTGCCATGTCAAAGCGGGGACAAGGGAGTTCGGTCTTCCGTTGGTCGGAGTCTATGCCGATTTCCCGGCCTATGTCGCGCGTACTGGCACCGTGGGAACGATGCAGGATCGCATCCAAGGCTGCATGGAGCGGAGCATGAACGGCAAACCGCTTCCCTTCGAAGGCCCTGAGATGACCGCGCTCGTTTCCTTCATGAAATTCGTATCGACGGGGCACCCGATCGGCAGCGCGACATTCGGATCGGGTAGCGGCCACATCCAAAAGCTCGATCGGGCGGCGGATCCGGTCAAAGGAGGCACGATCTACGCCAACACCTGTGCAGCCTGCCACGGAGATCATGGACAAGGGCAGCGCAACGGAAAAGTCGGCGATGCGAAAGGCTATCTGTTCCCGCCCCTTTGGGGACCGGATAGCTTCAACGATGGCGCCGGAATGGACAAGCTCATCAACACCGCGAACTTTGTCCATAGCGATATGCCAGCCGGGACCACGTGGAAGAACCCGACCGTATCGCGTGAGGACGCTTGGGACGTTGCGGCTTACATCGTTTCGCAGCCTCGTCCGGCGATGGCGAATTTGGACAGGGACTATCCAAACAGGCTCGAAAAGCCGATCGACACGCCCTATGGCCCTTATGCCGATGACTTTTCAGCCGAGCAACACAAGCTCGGCCCATTCGGGCCGATAGAGGCGGCGATCAAGAAGCTCAAAGCCGCCTCCAAATAAGAAACGACCGCGATACATTCCAGCGAGCGTGACGGCTCGATGGATCCTCGGGACAAGCCCGAGGATGACACCTACTCGCGCGTCAGACCCTTGGCGGAAAGCTCTTCGAGGTATTGCCCCCAGCGCTGATCTTTCTCGCGGCCGATGAGGTGGAGATAACCCCACGTGTAAAGGCCGGTGTTGTGGCCGTCGTCGAAGGCTATGCGCGTCGCGTAATTGCCGACGGCGTTCATGCCGGTGATCTTGACGTGCTTCTTTCGCGGCACGGTGATGCGCTGCGAGGGCGAGTGGCCCTGCACTTCCGCCGAAGGACTGACGACGCGAAGGAACTCGGCCGGAAGCTCGAACGTGCGGCCATCGGGGAATGCCGCTTTTAACACCGTTCCCTCGCTAACGATTTCGAGAACCGGCGGCGGCGTCAGCGTGCCCTTCGCGCGTTCAACCTCAGCCCACGTGCGCGCGGCGATATCGCGGAAAATACCCGCGTACTGACTTTCAGGCGCGGCGACCGTAACCGGCTTGCCGCTGTCGGAGGTTTCGCGAATGTCCATGTGCAACGGCACTTCGCCGAGGAACGGCACGCCGAGCTTCGTCGCTTCGTCGTGCGCGCCGCCATGGCCGAACACATCGGAGCGCTCGCCGCATTTCGGGCAGAGGAAGTAGCTCATATTCTCGACGATACCGAGGATCGGCACCTCGACGCGCTTGAACATGGCGATGCCTTTGCGCGCGTCGATCAACGCCAAGTCTTGCGGCGTCGAAACGACGACCGCGCCCGACAGCGGCACGTTCTGCGAGATCGTCAGCTGCACGTCGCCGGTTCCGGGCGGCATATCGATGATGAGTACGTCGAGATCGCCGGTGGTTCCGGCCCAGTCGGTTTCGCGCAGCATCTGGTTCAATGCCGAGACAACCATCGGACCGCGCCAGACGACGGGCGTCCCTTCGTCGACGAGAAAGCCCATCGACATGACCTTCAGGCCCCAGCCTTCGAGCGGGGTGATGGTCTTGCCGTTCGTCACCTGTGGCTTACCGGTGATGCCAAGCAGGCGCGGCTGCGAGGGGCCGTAAATATCGGCATCGACGATGCCGATTTTCAAACCGAGAGCCTGAAGGCCCAGCGCGAGATTGACCGCAACCGTCGATTTGCCGACGCCGCCTTTGCCTGACGCGACGGCGACGACATGCTTCACGCCGGGAATGCCCTGTGCTTTCGCAGCGACCTGCCCGCCGGCCGCGGCTTGGCGAGGGGCTGCGCCGTCGCCCGTCGCGCCCTTCGCGCGGGCTGCCTGGACGCGCGGATGCTCTGGCCGAGGACCGGATACGGCTTTCACAGGCCCTCCGGCGGCGCGCGTCTCGCGCGGTTGACCCGATGGCGCTTCAGCGGTCAGCACGGCGGTGACACCGGTGACACCACCGATTTCGGCGACGACCTTTTCGGCGGCGAGGCGGAGCTGCTCGAGCTCTTCGGCACGGCTCGCGGGGATCGTGATCGAGAAATACGGATGGTCGTCCTTGATGAAGATCTCGGATACGAGACCGAGGTCGACGATGTTGCTTTCAAGGTCTGGGCCTTTAACCCGACGCAGGGCCTGGAGCACCTGTGTCCTATCGACTGGCATTGAGCGTCTCCCAGAGGCGCCGAGCGGCGGCGCGTTTTATCTGCGCGATATAGGTCGGGCGAGGCCCCGTGGGAAGCGCCTAGAAAGCGATAGGCACATTCCAGTGGAATTCTGGCGCCTTGCAGTGTTCAGCGAGGCGGCCTAATCGTGGATCATGCCGTCTACCGATCACATCCTCGGCGTTATTCTGGCGGGCGGGCGCTCGCAGCGCTTCGGCGGTGGCGATAAGACCCTGGCAGAGATCGACGGTCGGCCCATTCTTTCGCGCGTTATCGCCCGCTTCCGACCGCAAGTCGGCCGGCTGATATTGAGCGTCAACGGCGATGCGCAGCGCTTCGCGGGCTTCGACATCGAGACGATCACGGATGGCGAAAGCCCCGAATCTGGACCGCTCAGCGGAATTCTGGCCGCGATGGACTGGGCGCGCGAACACGACCCGGGCACGCGCCTCATCGCAACCGTTTCTGGAGACGTGCCGTTCCTGCCGCCCGATCTCGTCCAGCGTCTTGATGCGACGCGAAAAGAGGGCGTCGCGATCGCAGAGTCCGCCGGACGGCGTCATCCGACGATTGCCATCTGGCCGACAACTGTTCGGCAATCCATTGCCGATGCCCTCGCACGCGGGGCGCGCGGGGTCGACCGGCTGGCTACCGACCTTGAGGCGGTTGCGGTCTCGTTTCCAATGGGCGACAGTAGTGGGATGGAGATCGATCCGTTCTTCAACGTCAATACGCGCGATGATCTCGAAACCGCCCGTTTCCTCGCCGATAAGTCGACAGAAGGATAATCCTCGTGGGCAAAGTCTATCCCTCTCCCGGATCACTGCCGTTGTTCGGCATCGCAGGCTGGTCGAATTCGGGCAAGACGACGCTGATCGAAAAGCTGGCGATGCATTTCTCTGGCGAAGGGCTGCGCGTCGCAACGATCAAGCACACACATCACAAGTTCGATATCGATGCGCCGGGAAGCGATACAGCCCGGCATCGCGCGGCGGGTGCGGCCGAGACCGCCATCGTCTCGGGATCGCGGCTCGCGGTCATCGAAGAAATTGATTCAGCGGGCGAGCCTTCGCTTGAGGCCGTCGCCAGCCGGTTGCGTCCGGCGGACATCGTCCTGGTCGAAGGCTACAAGTCGGCGAACATCCCGAAAATCGAGGTTCGCCGCGCGGCGGCAGCTCCTGAAAAGCTGCTCTCTTCGTCCGATCCCCTCGTGCTCGCCATAGCGGCGGACTACGAGGTCGACGCGCACGGCAAACCGGTGTTCGATCTTAACGATGTTGACGGTATCGCGGGGGTGATCGTGCGGACGCTCGGCCCGTTTACCCGCGTCTGGCAGCGGGCTAGTGGCCGCTGAAGTGCGAAAACACTTCCAGTAGCCTATCGCCCAAAACCGTCAGTGCGACCGCCCACACAATCGACGCCACAACGAACCCGAGAACAAAGCTACCCGCCGGACTTTTCATCGATTTCCCTCCCTCAGCCGTCTTTTTTCTATAATGCAGGAAAATGTGACGCGAGGACTTTGCTTGTCCTTGACGGGCGAAGGCACGATATACGATTTCAGTACCCTTCCGGGAGAAGGCTTTCATGCAGGGCACGTCCGCCCCCATTGCCGAAACGCCCCTCGTCGACCCGTTCGGCCGCGCGATCGAGTATCTGCGCGTTTCGGTGACGGATCGTTGCGATTTCCGCTGCGTCTATTGCATGACCGAGCATATGACCTTCCTGCCGAAGAAGGACCTGCTGTCGCTCGAAGAGCTGGACAGGCTATGTGGGGCCTTCATTCGCCGCGGCGTCAGGAAATTGCGCATCACGGGCGGTGAGCCTTTGGTGCGGCGCAACATCCTTTGGCTGTTCCGGGCACTCGGGCGACATCTCGAAACCGGCGCCCTCGAAGAGCTGACCTTGACGACGAACGCGAGCCAGCTTGAGAAGTACGCGGTCGATCTTCATGCGGCAGGCGTTCGCCGGATCAACGTCTCGATCGATACGCTCGACCCGGTGAAGTTCAAGGCGGTGACGCGGTGGGGCGATCTCGCAACCGTGCTGCGAGGCGTGGACGCTGCGGAAGCGGCCGGCATCAAAGTCAAGTTCAACGCCGTTGCGCTCAAAGGCATCAACGAAGACGAGATCGAAAGCATGATCCGCTTCGCGCATAGCCGCGGCGCCGATCTGACGCTGATCGAAACGATGCCTCTCGGAGACATCGGCGATGACCGCACGCATCAATATCTTCCGCTGTCGATCGTCCGTGCGCGGCTGATGGATAGCTTGACGCTGGAGGACAGCCCATATCGGACGGGCGGTCCGGCGCGGTACGTGACAGTCAAAGAGACGGGCGGCCGCCTCGGCTTCATCACGCCGCTCACCCATAACTTCTGTGAGAGCTGCAATCGGGTCCGCGTGACGTGCACGGGCCGGCTTTATATGTGCCTCGGCCAGGACGACGATGCCGATCTCCGGGAGCCGCTGCGTGCTTCCACCGACGATACGATGCTCGATGCCGCCATCGAGGAAGCGATCTCGCGCAAGCCCAAGGGCCACGATTTCGTTATCGACCGGCGTACGAAGAAGCCAGCCGTCAGCCGCCACATGAGCGTTACGGGCGGCTGAGACCGACAAGAGAAGATCGCAAGATTCTTAAGCCAGCGCGCTACGGACGAGCTGACGGATTTGATCGAGCGTGAACGGCTTCGAAATCGAGAAAAGCTGACGGGCTCGCAGCCGGGCCGCGCGCTCGAGCTGATCTGAAAAACCTGACATGAGAACGACTGCGAGACCGGGCTTCAGGGCCAGGGCTCTTTCGGCGAGCGTGATGCCGTCGAGCTGGGGCATGTCGACATCGGTAATCAGGATATCGATGTCGCCCCCGCCGCCGGTGAGTTCGTCGAGCGCCTCCTGTCCGTCCTGCGTGACGCGAACGGCGTGACCATCAGAAGACAAGGCCCGCCGGACGAGGTCGCGCACGGCCGCGTCGTCGTCTGCGAGCAGGATCGTCGCCATGAAGCCGCACTCCCTCGAACCCGATATTCCGTCTAGTCGACGATACGGCCCACAAAAGGCAGCTCGCGGTAACGGTGCGCCACGTCCATGCCATAACCGACCACGAAGACGTCCGGGCATTCAAACGCACAGTAGTCCGGCAGGATGGATACGGCGCGGGTGGCCTTCTTGTCGAGCAGAACGCAAGTTTCGATGCTCTCGGCGCCGCGGGCCGAGATCAGGTCCTTGGCAAAGGCCAACGTGCGGCCGGAATCGAGAACATCGTCGACCAGAATGACGTGACGGTTCTGCACGTCGAGATCGAGATCGCGCAAAATCGAAACCTGTCCGGACGACACCCGGCTCTTGCGATAACTGGACAGCGTCAAGAAATCGACTTCGGGGGCAAGGCCCGCGCCGTGGAGCGCTCGGATGAGGTCAGCGGCAAAAACGAAACTTCCTTTGAGGATCGGCACGACCAGCAGGTTTTTCGGTTCCTTGGCGACGATCTCTGCGGCAAGGACCTTGAGGCGCACAGCGATATCCTCGGCGGAGTAGATCGTCTCGATGGTCGGCGTATTGTTCAGATCGCGCATGTTCTCAATATCCTGCAGCTCGTGGCGGTCGAGCCTCCGTTACCCTGGAGGTTCCTGTGTACACGACCGCGCCACAATCGTAATCGATTGATCATTGTGTCTTCGACGTGTCTATAGATGCGTGAACTCATAAAGAGCCCAGTATATCCACTACCAAGGCTAAGACCTCTTGATTCGCTTGACGAATGTCGGACTGAAATACGACGGGGGGCCGGAGGTGCTGTCGGAGGTGACATTCCACCTGCGACCAGGCTCCTTCCACTTCCTGCATGGGGAATCCGGGGCGGGGAAGACATCCCTGCTGCGCCTGATGTTCATGTCTCTGCATCCGACGCGGGGCGAAATCCGGATGTTCAGCGAAGACGTAACGAAGGTCAATCCGCAGAAGCGCTCCCAGATGCGGCGCCGAATCGGCATCGTCTTTCAGGATTTTCGTCTGCTCGATCACCTGACCGTCTGGGAAAACGTCGCATTGCCGTTACAGGTCGTCGGCAAGAAGCCGTCCGACTATCGCGAAGACGTGACGGACCTGCTGCAGTGGGTGGGTCTCGGGGACCGCATGTACGCCAACCCGTCAGTGCTCTCAGGCGGCGAGAAGCAGCGGGCCGCCATCGCGCGCGCTGTCATCGGCAAGCCCGAAGTCCTGCTCGCGGACGAGCCGACGGGCAACGTCGACCCGCAGATGGCGCGCCGGCTGCTGCGCCTTTTCGTCGAGCTCAACCGGCTTGGCACCTCCGTCGTGATCGCGACGCACGATCATCAGCTCATGCGGCAGTTCAAGGCGCCGCGCATCGAGGTGCATAAGGGCCATGTCCGGATCATCTAGTCACTTTCCGGGGCGGCCCGACCCCTCCATGCCGCTTCCGGGCTACGATCCTTATGACGAGCCGGTGACGGGCGTTCCTTCCCGCACGGGAGGCTATCCGCCTTACGGCACGCCCGAGCCGACGCTTACGACGGAAGATCCGCAGCGCGATCTGAGGCCGCCTGCACGGGACCGCGACCGCGGCCGCAAGATGAAGGTGACGGCGCCGGTGGTTCCGCCCGGCTCGGTCACGGGCCGGTCGTTGACGCTCGTCATCGCGATCATGTGTTTCTTGGCCTGCCTGACCGCGGGCGCGGTCTGGATGATCAAGGAATCGTCCGACGCTTGGCTCAGCGATATCGCGAGCGAGGTCACGGTGCAGGTTGTTCCGCAGGATAACGGGGACATCGAAAAGGCCATAACGGACGTCGTGGCGTTCCTGCAGAAGCAGCCTGGCATTGCCGATGTCCGGCCGTTGAGCCTCGATCAGTCGGCCGAACTGCTGCAGCCGTGGCTCGGCTCGGCGGACGCGCTCAAATCGCTTCCGGTTCCGCGCTTGATCGCGGTCGAGGTCGACCGCGCCAATCCGCCAGGTCTGTCCCAGATCAGCGACGAACTCGCGAAAACGTTTAAAGGCGCGTCGCTGGACGATCATCGCCGCTGGCAACAGCAAATCCGCGCCGTCACACGCTCGTTTGCCCTAGGCGGACTTGCGATTCTGGCGCTTGTCGCGGCTGCCACTACCGCCATCATCGTTTCCGCCACGCGCAGCGCCATGGCGTCCAATCGCGAGATCGTCGAGGTGCTGCACTTCGTCGGCGCGACGGACAAGTTCATTTCGCGAGAATTCGAAAAGCATTTCCTGCGGCTCGGAATTAAGGCCGGCATCGTCGGCGCAGCGTTCGCCATGCTTGTCTTTATGAGCATGCCCGCCATCATGGATCTTCTCGGTGGAGGCGCGGTCAGCGCCGTTGAGATGCAGCGGCTCATCGGCACGGGATCGCTGGACGCCCTTGGCTATGTCATCCTGGGATTCGTCGTTGTCACGATCGCCGGTCTTTGCATGGTGACGTCGCGCATGGGCGTCTATCGCATCTTGAATGGCAAACACTAGCTCCGCAAAACCGCATCGACGATCCGCAAGAGGAACATCTCTTGTTGTGATTTGCCTGGCACAGCGTCCGCAACGCGCACTTGGGACACTGCCTACCGGGCTTAAAATCGGCTAAGGTCCGGCGCGGCGACAAAGCGGGTAATATCGGACGACATCCGGCTTCATGAAAACGGTCTCGAAAGCACTGGTTCTGGCGCTCGCGCTCGGCTCGGCCGCGCTGGCGTTCGGATTCGTGCTGTTTGCGGTTTCAGTGACCCGCGATGATGCCACGGGCTGGGACAAGGCCGACGGGATCGTTGTTCTGACCGGCGGCGACAATCGCATCGAGGCAGGCGCCAAGCTGATGAGCGAAGGCCGCGCCAAACGGATGTTAATTTCAGGCGTTAATCGCAAGGTCAGCCGCGAAGAGATGCAACGGCTCCTCGGCATCGACAAACAGACCTTCAACTGCTGCGTCGATCTCGGTTATGAAGCGCTAGATACCGTCGGCAACGCCGACGAGACGAGAACTTGGGCGAATTCGAATGGCTATACGAGGCTGATCATCGTGACGTCGCGCTATCACATGCCGCGCAGCCTGGCTGAACTTGCGCTCGTCATGCCGGGCGTCACGCTTCTGCCGTACGCGGTGACGCCGCGGCGTTTCCCGGAGACCGCGTGGTGGCTGCATCCGGCGACGACGCGCGTCCTCCTGTCCGAGTACCTGAAATTTCTTCCAGCGGTCGCCCGCCTCACCGCACAGCGCTTGATCGATTGGCACGACGGCCAGTCCGTCGCGATCATGCCCCCGAAGCGCACCGATGGCTGATTCCGCAATGACCGCAGCACTGCCTAAACCAAGCCCTCTGATCGTCATCAGATCGCTTATTTATTTCGTCGTCTTCTACGTCGTGACGGCGCTTTACCTCGTGCTCGGCTCATGGCTGCTCATCGGACCGCGACCGTGGGCGATGAAGGGGCTCGAGGTGCACGGGCGTACGTGCGTCTGGCTGTTGCGTCTCATTTGCGGCACCAAGCTCGACGTGCGCGGCCGCGAAAATCTGCCCAAGTCGGGCTGCCTCGTGATTTCGAAACATCAATCGGCGTGGGACACGTTCGGGCTCATAGCGCTGTTTCGCGATCCGGCGATCGTGCTCAAAGACGAGTTGAAGTGGATTCCGTTCTACGGCTGGTTCTGCGTCAAGTTCGAGCACATCCTGGTCAAACGCGAAAAGGCTTCAGCGGCGCTGAAATCCATGATCCGCGATGCACGGCAGCGGATCAGCATCGGGCGCGAGGTCGTCATCTTCCCGGAGGGGACGCGCACCGTTCCCGGTGCACCGCCCGACTACAAGCCGGGTTACGTCGCGCTTTACGAAGCGCTCGGCGTCGCGACGGTGCCGCTTGCACTCAATTCCGGACTTTTCTGGCCGCGCCGCAGTCTCTGGCGTTATCCCGGAACGATTGTCGTCGAGTTTCTGCCGGCTCTACCGCCAGGTCTGCCGCGCGCAGAGTTTCGCACCCGGATCGAAACGGCGATCGAAACCGCGAGTACGCGGCTGATCGAAGAAGCTGCGCGCAGCCCGTCGCCGCCTCCCCTCGCCCTGAGGGCCACGCGCACGTCCGCTGGCTGAGTTATCCACATATTCGCCCGAAGGATGATGTCGGGATGCCGCTATCACTTCGAAATCGGCGGCCGACGCGCGCTTTGTTATGCGCTGCACCCTCGGCGATATGGCAGCATCCGAACTCTGGTCAATTTGCCAACTTTGGTCGTTTAGCAATCACGGAGCCATCCCATGCGTTCTACCGCCCGATTGATGTGGGCCGTTCTCGCCGTCGGAGGCGTTGCTGCGATGGCAGCCGCACCGGCAGAGGCCAAGAGCTGCTTCAACAAAGCCGCCGAGGGCGTCGCCCTCACCGAAGGGCTCGCGCATTTCCAGGTCGATGCCGCGCTTCTGCAGGCCACCGACTGGAACATCTATTTCACGTGGGTGTCGGGCAACGGGACGCCGGGCTACACATTCGGCCCTCGTCATTACAAGTGCAGCGCTGCGGCGATCGGCTGGTCGTGCCGCGGCGAAGCCAAGCTCTGCAAACTCTGAGACTTGCCCTGCCTTCAGGGTAAGCCCCAAGATCATAAAAGCCCGCCGGACCGGCGGGCTTTTTTAATTATATGAGACATAAAATTCGCACTAATTCTAAGGCGGTAAGCCGCCGTCTACAAATTGCTAACCTGCTAACCATTACAAAATCGAACAAATGCTTTCTAATGCGTGGGAATTCATTTCGAGGAGTAGCGTATGTTGAAAATCAAGACGGCTCTCGCGACCTTTACGGTCGCGATGCTCTGGGCCAACAGCGCCTTTGCCTTCTGCTTCGGACCGTTCTGCTTCGGCCCCCCGGGCGGCGGTGGTGGCACCCCGGCTCCTGCGCCTGAGATCGACGGCCCGGCCAGCCTCACGGCAGTCGCCCTGCTGATCAGCGTCGGCGCGATCATCTATCGTAAGCTCAGGGACTAGCTTACGAAGACCGATCAGGTCGCCTGCAGACCCCAATATCGATTTCGTGTGGCAACCGCGGCCGGTCAACGGCTGCGGTTTTCGTTTATCCGGTTGACGAATTCACGTTAAGAACATATGGTGAACATGAAATTGAAAATTGCCCTTCCGTTCCTATATTCCGGTCACAACGATGAGCGCGATTTCCTCAGGTTTGCCCGCTATTTCCGACGCCATTTGGCGGCGTAAGTATCGTTTTGCCGGATCGGCCACTGCAGTCGCCGACGGAGTGATGGAGGATACGTTCCGGCGCGTTGCATCCGCAGCCGCCTCCGCGGAAAAAGAGGCTGAGCGGGAGAAATGGGCGAGCGCCTTCTATGAAGCGATGGCGGAATTCCGATTCCAGCCCGCCGGGCGAATCCTTGCCGGCGCCGGGACGGACCGCAACGTCACGCTCTTCAACTGCTTCGTTCTGGGGACCATTCCCGACGATCTGACCGGCATTTTCGAGAGCGTCAGAGAGGCGGCTCTGACGATGCAGGCCGGTGGCGGCATCGGCCATGACTTCTCGACGCTTCGTCCGGCTGGCGCGCCGGTCAAGAGCATCGGCGCGGATGCGTCGGGGCCTGTGAGCTTCATGGACGTGTGGGATGCGATGTGCCGCACGATCATGTCGGCGGGACAGCGCCGCGGCGCGATGATGGCGACTCTTCGTTGCGATCATCCCGAAATCGAAACTTTCATTGCGGCGAAGTCCGATCCGCTCAGGCTTCGGAATTTCAATCTCTCGGTTCTAGTCACCGATGCCTTCATGGATGCCGTCACGCGCGGTGCGGCATGGGATCTCGTCTTCGAAGGAAAGGTCTACAAGACCGTGGACGCGCGCGGGCTGTGGGACAAGATCATGCGGGCAACGTATGATTATGCCGAGCCCGGCGTCATTTTCATCGACCGCGTCAATGCTGCCAACAATCTTGCTTACTGCGAGACGATTTCCGCAACAAACCCCTGCGGAGAACAACCCCTGCCGCCCTACGGCGCTTGCCTGCTCGGCTCAATCAATCTCGCGCGTTTCGTCGAAGGGCCGTTTACGGGGGCCGCTAAGATCGATCGCGCGAAGCTCGAAGCGTGTGTTTCGACAGCTGTCCGGTTTCTTGACAACGTCATCGGCATTTCGCGCTATCCGCTCGAAGCGCAGGCACAGGAAGCGCGCGCCAAGCGGCGGATCGGCCTCGGCATCACGGGCCTTGCCGACGCGCTGGTGTTTCTCGGTCTTCCCTATGGCAGCGCGCGGGCACGCGAGACGGCAGGCGAATGGATGGCGATCATCCAGAATGCCGCCTATCGCGCGAGTGCCGAGCTTGCCGCCGAGAAAGGGGCGTTTCCCCTCTATGATGCGGAGGCCTTTCTGGCGCGGCCGAACGTCGGACGGCTTGACGCCGACGTGCGCGCGGCAATCGCCGCCAACGGCATTCGCAACGGCTGCCTGACATCGATTGCACCAACGGGCACGATCTCGCTTCTCGCCGGTAACGTTTCGAGCGGCATCGAGCCGGTGTTCGATTTCGTTTACCGGCGCCGCATCCTTGGCGACGGGCAGACGGCGAGCGAAGAGACGATCGAGGATTATGCCCATCGCGAATTCCGCGCCGCGTTCGGCGAAAACGCGCCGCTGACGGAAGCATTCGTTACGGCCGAAAGTTTATCGCCCGCCGAACATGTGGCGATGCAGGCGGCCTTGCAGCCCTATGTCGACAGCGCGATCTCGAAGACGATCAATTGCCCCGAGGGCATCTCCTTTGAAGATTTCCGCAGCATCTATGCCGAGGCTTTCGCGCTTGGTCTCAAAGGTTGTACGACATACCGCCCGAACCCGGTGACCGGAGCCGTGCTCTCGAAGGCTTCAGCGCCGGAGCAAGAGGCGAAGCCCGCAAGCGCGGAGCTTGGCCTGACGGCCGCAAACCGGGCGACAGAAGATCCGGCGAGGTTCGGCGACATCGTCTACATGACGAAACCACTCGAACGCGACGCCGCGCTCGAAGGCGTTACGTACAAAATCAAGTGGCCGGCGAGCGCGCACGCGCTTTACGTCACCGTCAACGACATTGTGCGTGAAGGCCGGCGGCGGCCGTTCGAGATTTTCATCAACACGAAGAACCTCGAACACTATGCCTGGACGGTGGCTCTGACGCGCATGATCAGCGCCGTGTTCCGTCGCGGCGGCGACGTGTCGTTCGTTGCCGAAGAGCTTAAAGCCGTGTTCGACCCGGAAGGCGGGCGGTGGATGGGCGGCCGTTATGTGCCGAGCCTGCTGGCTGCCATTGGCGATGTTATTGAGCAGCACATGCTCCACATCGGCTTTCTTACGCGCGAGGAGGGCCTCGGGCGCGAACCGGGATCTGCCAGACAGCCGGTCGCGATCATCGAGAGAGTCGGCGCGGCTGCCGGAACGCAAGCCGAAAATGCGCGCGAGACCACGCAGACCGGTCTGGGCGGCAATAGCTCAAGGCACGACTCGACTTTCGCCGCGGCGCGTATTTGTCCCAAATGCGGCGAGCGAGCACTCCGGCATATCGAAGGCTGCTGGACGTGCGCAAATTGCGATTATTCGCGCTGCAGCTGACGCGATCCGAATTAACGCTATCGGAACAGGCTTGCCCGGGCTTTTCGCCGTTTCGGCATCGAACCGCGCTCATTCGCTAACGCACATTTAGATTTGAGCCCGAAAGCCGTTCTCTGCTCAGGCCGAGTGTTTGGGTTTCTTGCTGTTCTCAACACCTCATTGACCATCGAGGCGTGATCGGGGCAAGCACGTCAAATTTTCGAGCCAAAGTTCACCATTCCTCACCGACATGCGGGGTATCACGGTCTCAAGAGCAATTCGGCGAAAGTCGCCGATCAGAGGTGTGCGTTATGAGTGCCGAAATTATCCAGATTGCCGAATTCCGTGCGCGCCGAAATCAAACCAGCGAGCCGCAGCAGGCGCCCGCATATGCGACCTACCCCGAGCAGCCGCCGCGGTTTCATTTCTGGACCGGCGCTTCCGGCAAGCGCTACGTGCACACCGTCTACAGCCTCTTCGACTGCCCGACGCTTGAGGACGCCAACTACATCCTCGTGCGCCGCGCCGATCGTTCGACGCGCGCCGTGCTCGCGATCGGCCGCCTCGCGAACAATTGCCCGTCGCAAAATTTAGCCGAGATCCGCCAGCACGCAGCCGCGCTCGGCGCCGACGAAGTTCACGTGCATCTGCTTGCGTCGTCGAACGTCGAAGCCGAGGCGGTCGAAGCCGATCTGATCACCGCGCAATTCATCAACACCCCGCATTCGGCCTAATAACCGGGCGGAGCGCTGCGGTCGATCAATCCGATCCTTGCCGCACGGTTGCGGCGCTCCGACCGAAATCCGGCTGCGCCGTATCCTGGCCCGCCTGAATGATGCCGCGGCGGATCGCACGTGCGTCGGTGAAAAGGCGTTGCAGCTTTTCGCCGTCACCGAAGCGAATGGCGCGCTGAAGCTCTATCAAGTCTTCCGAGAAACGGCCGAGCATTTCGAGCACGGCGTCCTTGTTGTTCAGGAAGACGTCGCGCCACATCACCGGATCGGACGCGGCGATGCGAGTGAAATCGCGGAAACCCGCAGCCGAAAACTTGATGACCTCGCTGTCCGTCACGCGCTCGAGGTGAGCTGCCGTATTGACGATGTTGTAGGCGATGAGGTGCGGCACGTGGCTCGTGATCGCGAGCACCATGTCGTGGTGCTCGGGCGACATCAGCTCGACCTTGCAGCCAAGAGAGCGCCAGAAGTCCTCGAGCTTCGCAAGCTTTTCGGGATCGGCATCGGGCGCAGGCGTCAGCACGCACCAGCGGCCGTCGAACAGCGTGACAAAGCCCGCATCGGGTCCCGACTGCTCGGTTCCCGCGATCGGATGCCCGGCGATGAAGTGCACGCCTTCCGGAATGCTCGGCGCGATGTCGCGGACAGCGGCCGCCTTGACGGACCCGACATCGGAGACGATCGCACCGTTTTCGAGGTGCGGGCCGATCGCTTCCGCGACCTCCTTGAAGGCGCCGACAGGCGTACACAGGATGACGAGATCAGCGCCTTTGACGGCTTCGGCGGGATTGGCGTAAGCCTTCGTCACGAGGCCCAGCGCTTGCGCGCGTTCGCATTCCTCGGGCGTCAACGCGCTGCAGACGATCTCGCCAACGACACCTGCGCGGCGCGCGGCATGGCTGATCGAGGAACCGATGAGCCCGATGCCAATAAGCGCCAAGCGCTCGAACATCGGCTTTTTTCCGCTATTATCCCTGGCCATCAGGCGGCGCCCTTGAGGTAGCGAGCGAGCGCATCGACAGCGCGCTTGTTATCGCTCTCGGAGCCGATCGTCATGCGCAGGGCATTCGGGAACCCGTAAGCGCCGACCTTGCGGACGATGATTCCTTGCGACTTCAGAAATTCATCGGCGCCCTCGGCTGTCTTGGCGCTCCCTTCCGGAAAATGCATCAGCACGAAGTTCGCGACGCTCGGCGTGACAACGAGACCAAGCTTTTTCAGCTCGCCTTCGACCCACGGCAGCCATTCGTCGTTATGGCTCTTGGCCCGCTCCATATGCCCGATGTCTTCGATGGCGACGGCGCCTGCCGCGATGGCGGGCGACGACAGGTTGAAGGGACCGCGAATGCGATTGAGCACGTCGGCGATTTCCGGCGGGCAGTACGCCCAGCCGATACGAAGCGCGGCGAGCCCGTAAATTTTCGAGAACGTACGCGTCATGACGGTGTTTGTCGTCGTCGCGACGAGTTCGATGCCTGCCTCGTAGTCGTTGCGGCTGACGTATTCGCAGTAAGCGGCGTCGAGCACGAGCACGATATCGGCGCGCAAACCGGCGCGCAGGCGGCGCACCTCTTCGATCGGAATGTAGGTTCCGGTCGGATTGTTGGGATTGGCGAGAAACACCATCCGCGTCTTCGATGTCACCGCCGCGAGGATGGCATCGACATCGGTTTTCAGATCGCGCTCGGGCACGACGACGGGCGTCGCGCCGTTCGTTAGAATGGCGATGCGGTAAACAAGAAATCCATGCTCGGTGTAAATCGCTTCATCGCCCGGACCGAGATATCCTCGTGCGAGAAGGCCCAGAAGCTCGTCGGACCCCGAGCCGCAGACGATGCGCGCAACGTCGAGCCCGAAACGGCGTGCGATCGCTTCGCGCAGCCGCGTCGCTTGGCCATCGGGGTAGCGTTCGAGATCGCCTGCAGCGGCCTTGAAAGCCTCGATCGCCGCCGGACTCGGACCCAAAGGGGTCTCGTTCGAGGAAAGCTTGGCTGGGGGTAAGCCACCCTGGACCTTGCTTTCGCCCGGCACATAAGCTGCGATATCCAGGATGCCCGGACGTGCAATCGGTGCAGTCGCCACCATATATGATCTCGAATTGTTGACCGTCGTTGGGGAATAGGGGCGCATAGATAGGGTCTTCACCACTTGAAATCAAAGTTTAATGTTGACTTTATCGGCGCCAGATCTAGCCACCAGCCGAACCGCTCAGCCTTAGGGTATCGACCGAACCGATGACCGCCGCATCGCCCAATATTGTCGCTTCGGTATCACGGCGGCACTCAGAGGTGCATTCGCCGACGAGCAAAGTCGCGCGTTTCGATGCCGGCGCCCCCCTGCGGCTCGCTTGCCAGCAGGATTTGGCCCCGTTTTCAATTGCATATGAGACTTACGGCGCCCTCAACAGCGACAAATCGAACGCAATTCTGATCTGCCACGCTCTGACGGCCGACCAATACGTCGCAAGCGCGCACCCCATCACCGGCAAGCCTGGCTGGTGGGACAATATGGTCGGATCCGGCAAACCCATAGATACCGACCGCTTCTACGTGATCTGTTCGAACGTCCTCGGCGGGTGCATGGGATCGACCGGTCCGGCGTCGATCGATCCAGCCTCCGGCGTTCCCTATGGTCTCAATTTCCCGGTTATCACGCTCGGCGACATGGTCGAAGCGCAAGCGCGGCTGATGGACTACCTCGGCATCGACCAGCTGTTCGCCGTCATCGGCGGCTCGATGGGCGGCATGCAGGTGCTTGAGTGGGCATCGCGCTTCAAGGATCGCGTGTTTGCGGCCGTGCCCATCGCGACGGCGGCATGGCATTCGTCGCAGAACATCGCGTTCCACGAAGTTGGGCGCCAAGCGGTTATGGCCGACCCCGAGTGGAAGGGCGGAAATTACTATGCATCCGGAACCATTCCACGGAATGGGTTGGCGGTTGCACGTATGGCCGCGCACATAACGTACCTGTCGGAAGAAGCGCTGCACCGGAAATTCGGCCGGAGCCTCCAGGACCGCTCGGAGAAGACATTCTCATTCAGCGCGGATTTCCAGGTGGAGAGCTACCTGCGCCACCAAGGTTCGACGTTCGTTGATCGCTTCGATGCCAACAGTTATCTCTATATCACGCGCGCGCTCGACTATTTCGACTTGCGCGAGAATGCGGGCGGCGTGTTGGCGAATGCATTTCGCGGTACAAAAACGCGTTTCTGCGTTGTCTCGTTCACGTCCGACTGGCTCTACCCAACGCGCGAAAGTCGCACGATCGTGCAGGCCTTGAACGCGGTTGCGGCCAACGTGTCGTTCGTCGAAATCGAAAGCGACAAGGGCCACGACGCGTTTCTGCTGGAAGAACCCACGTTCTTCGCCACGGTCCGCGGGTTCCTCAATGCGGCCGCCGTGAAGCGCGGCCTCAGCGCACCCAAAGAGGTCAAACGATGAATGCGCCCGACCTCGGCAAGATCGTCAGCGCACAGAAAACGCCGCGCCTCGATCATGAGCTGATTGCTGAAATGGTCGAGGCGGGCTCGCGCGTGCTCGACGTCGGTTGCGGCGACGGTGAGCTGCTGCAGCTTTTAACCGAATGCAAAGGCGTCGACGGTCGCGGCGTCGAACTGCAGCGCGACAAGGTGAATGCATGCGTGGCGCGCGGCCTCTCCGTTATTCAGGGCGACGCCGACCGCGATCTGGATAATTATCCGGATCAGGCGTTCGACTACGCGATCCTGTCGCTGACGATCCAGGCGACGCGGCAGCCGAAGACCGTGCTTGAAAATCTTCTTCGCATCGGGCGGCGCGCGATCGTATCGTTTCCGAATTTCGGGCATTGGCATGTGCGCACGAAATTGCTGCTGACGGGTCGCATGCCGATCAACGACAACCTGCCTGATCTCTGGTACCTGACCCCAAACGCTCATCTGTGCACCATTCGCGATTTTGCCGATCTTTGCGAACTCGTGCATGCGGACGTGGAGCAGGCCGTGGCCTTTAACGCCTATGGCGGACGGTTGCCGATCAAGTGGTCGCTGTCGATGCAGAATCTGTTCGGTGAGAAAGCCGTGTTCCTGCTGCGCGGGCCGTCGCGTTCGTCAGCCGCGCCCTGAGAGGCTTCGGACGCCGGCCGATGGCGTCCGGCTGTCGGCGGCCGGTGTCAGGATCGCGGGCTTCAAAGCGCGCTTGCCGCTGCCGACCGGAGCCATCACCTCTTTGGTCGCCTCGACAAGAATGACGCCGGCGACACCAATCGACATGCCCGAGCCAAAGCGCTCGAATGCGGGCGCCATGCGCAGCATCAGCCGCTGATTCATCGGCGGGAAATAAAGGCACTCGCCCCAATCGACGGGCGTGAAAAGCGCATCGATCAATTGCGTTTCAAGCTGACCGCGGCTGAAGGGCAGGCCGTAGCCGAACGGCGTCCGATCCATTCGCGACCAGAGCCCGCGGCGGTTCGGCACGACAAACAACACCCGGCCTGCGGGTTTCAGGACGCGCCAAACTTCACGGAGCAGAGGTCCCGGCCTCTGCGATTGCTCCAGACAATGGACGACCAGAAGCCGGTCGATCGAATTATCGGGCAGCGGCCATTGCGTCTCGCGGACGAGCACCGAATGGCAATGGCCGGATCGCGGCCAAACGATCGCGCCCTGGCGCGAGGGCATCAGGCACGCGAGGCTCGCGGCTTCGGTGCGAAACGTGCCGAGAAACGGCGACGCAAAGCCCACCCCCGCCACAGACAGCCCGTTAACCCGTTTCCATCTTTCGCGGATGGCCAACGTGAGCTGACGGCGCGCTACCCGGCCGAGGGGAGTGCGATAGAAATCTCTCAATGTTTGGGCGTCGAGAGGCATCTTGGCCGTTATCTCGATTGACGAAATCGGATCATCGCACCTTCTCTAGACGATCCGGCATCCGAGAGACAGCCCGGACACACAATAAAGGGTTCTGTGCTGCGTCGTTTCGCTGCGTTTGACACGGCGTTCCGCGCCAACCAAAGTCCCCCGCCATGGGAGCCCTCGATATCGTCCTTCTGCCGTGCCTCGCGGACAATTACTGCGTTATTCTGCATGATCCGGAATCCGGTGAAACTGCAGCTATCGACGCGCCGAGCGCGGAGCAGATCAAAGCCGCCCTGGCCGAACGCGGCTGGCGGCTCAATCACCTCTTCATCACGCATCATCATACCGACCACACCGGCGGGATTGCTGAGCTTAAAGCGTTTTACGGCGCGACCGTCACCGGGCCGGAAGCGGAAGCCGAGCGCATCCCCGATCTGACGCGGGTGGTGACGGCGAAGAGCGAACTCGCATTTGCCGGTCATCCGATCCAAGTCCTTGAGACGCCGGGCCATACGCTTGGGCATGTCACCTACTATTTCCCGAACGACGGCCTCGTTTTCACGGGTGATACCCTCTTCTCGCTCGGCAGCGGCCGCATCTTCGAGGGCAACCCGGAGATGATGTGGGAGTCGGTTTCAAAAATTGCAGCCCTCCCCGGCGACACCAACATTTATTGCGGGCACGAGTATACCCTGACCAATGCCCGGTTCGCGCTCACCATCGAGCCGGAGAACGAAGTTCTGAAAAAGCGGGTGGCGGAAGTCGAAGCCCTGCGCGCGGCCGGGAAGCCGACGATTCCAACGACCGTCGACTTGGAGAAGGCGACGAACCCGTTTCTCAGGCCGCGGTCACGCTCAATCCAGGCCCGCATCGGCATGCTCGGCGCGCCGGAGCCGGAAGTGTTCGGCCGGCTCAGGCAATTGAAAAACAAAGCCTAGCGAGCACTGGCGGCGTCAGGAGCGGCAATGAAACGCGAACTTTCGGGCGATGAGATCATCGCGATGCTCGAGCTCAAGCCGCATCCCGAAGGCGGGCATTTCCGCGAGACGTTTCGCGATCGTGCGGAACCGGGCAAACGCGCTGCCTCGACGGCAATCTATTTTCTGCTGAAAGCGGGAGAGCGATCGCACTGGCATGCCGTCGATGCCGCCGAGGGCTGGCATTTCTATGCGGGTGATCCGCTTTTGCTCGAGGTGTCTCCGACCGGCGGTCCGATCGCGAAGATCCAGCTCGGCAACGACCTCGTCAACGGCGAGCAGCCGCAGGCAATCGTTCCACCCGGCCACTGGCAGCAGGCAAGAAGCCTTGGAAAATGGACGCTCGTCGGCTGCACCGTCGCACCAGGTTTCACGTTCGACGGCTTCACATTGACGGCGCCGGATTTTTCGCCGGTATCGCGTCCGTCGGTCGATTGAGCGGCGAGCAAGCAACAGCACAAAGCCTTTCGCCGTTCGTCCACATGCCGTCCCCAGATGAGTTTGTTGCCGGCGAGGCGCTGCGCACCTCCATCCACCGGTTAATTGTCCCAATCAAGCCAGAGCACTCTGGCGCTTCTTGCTGGCCGCCTTCGACTCGTCAAAAGTGATTGCGAATCAAAGTTCCGATTCACGGGGGTTGCAGTCCATGAAACGCGAGTCCTTAGGACCCGTCCTTACTACGGTGTTTGTCGATTACGACAACATTTACCTGTCGCTGAAGCGCAAGAACGAAGATGCCGCGAAGCGTTTCGCCAAAGACAGCGCCGTGTGGCTGCAGGGCATTGTGTCTGGCGAACTCATCACCGCGACGCACGGCTTTGCGCTGTCCGGCGAACGTCGCATCGTCATGAACCGCTGCTACGGCAACCCCGTGCCGCGCCGGAACACACACGATAATTCGACCGACATGAACTCGTTCCCGTTCATTCGCCATCATTTCCTGCGCTCCGGTTTCGAGGTGATCGACTGCCCCCCGCTCACCGCGCAGCTCAAGAATTCCGCCGACATCCGCATCGTGATGGACGTTCGCGACATCCTCAATCACGATACCTATTTCGACGAATTCGTCATTCTCTCGGGCGACGCGGACTTCACGCCGCTGCTGCATCGTCTGCGCGCGCACGCGCGGCGCACGGTCGTTTACGCGAATGATCACACGGCGCAGCCTTACACGGCGATCAGCGACGGCGAGATTCGTGAGTCGAGCCTGCTCGCACTGCTCACGAGCAATCGCGGCATTTCCGGCGAGAGCCCGCGCGAGATCGCGGCTCCCGCTCCGGCCATCGACGTCGAAGCTGCGCGCAAGGCTATTCTTGCCGAAGTCGTCGACTACGTGCGTAACGCGCCGCAGGCCGTGCCGCTTGAGACCCTGGCGGATCGGGCTGTCCGTGTCGTTGGCCGGGATAAGACGGTCGGGACGAACTGGGGTGGCTATGGCTCGTTCCGCGACCTGCTTCTTACCGATCTTCCGGACGACATCCATCTGAGCGACACGCCGCCCTACACGGTGTTCGATGCCAACCGGCATATTTCGGCGACCGGACTGATCGCGCCCCAACTGGCGCCGCCCGCAGCCGAAGCGCCGCCGCCGCAACGCCGCGAGTACGCGCCGTCGGAGCCAGCACGGATCGAACAGCAGCCGCAGCCTCCGCGTCGCGACTATGCGCCGGAGCCGGTTCGCGCCCAGCCGCGTCCGCAAGCGAACATTCCGGCTGCCAGGACGGTCGCGCCGCAAGCGCCGATTGCTCCCGCTCAACCGCAGATCCCGTACCAGCAGCCGGTCATGCCGCAAGCGCGCTACGTCGATCGGACGTCGGCTCCGCCTGCGCCCCCGATCCAAAGTGCGCCCCTGCCCCCAGCGCCGAGCGCTCCCGCTGCCGCGGCACCGCCGTTAGCCCCGCTGATGCCGCGTCGTCAGCAGCCTTCGCCGCAAGCGCCTGCCGCCGGTTACGCGCCGGAGCCCCGGAGAGAGTTGCCGCGCGCGCCAGCACAGCCCGCGCCGCCCGTCGCTCCGACGCCGCGCAATGCCGATCATGCGACGCAGATCCAACAGTCTATCGCTCGGATCCACGAGGCTTGCCAGGCACCCGCGCTGGCGCCCGCCGAATATCGCGTGCTGTTCGATGTTATGTCTCAGGAGATTACGACGAACGGACTGCAGGGCGCGCAGACGCTCGTCAACATCACGCAGCGTGCTCGAGAATTCGGTCTCGACGTGAAGCGCGACGACTTGCGCTTCATCTACGATGTGGTGAGCGAAAGCGATCCGTGGTTCGAGCAGGGGACATCGGCGGGCCTCTTTGCGAGCCGCTTCCGCAATTTCGTCGTTGCGCGCTGCCGCAGCCAGGGCTTGAGCCTTTCGGCTGACGAACTGGACCTCATCGAAGCGTGGTTCTCGGCGCCTCAGCAGCAGCAACAGCAGCCCCAGCAGCAGCCGTTGCGTCAGCAGCCGCAGGCCTACGGCGGCCGCCCTGCTACCGCAACGCCCGCACAACAGGCCGCTCCTCAGCCCGGTGCTCCGGGCTCTGGCGCGGATCGCTGGTGGAACCTTGAAGAGGGTCGGCAGACCGTCGCCGATCAGCGGGGAATCGATCCACGCGGCGCGAATGCCTACGGCCAGCAACAGAGCGAAGGCGAGGATGAATTTCCGCGTATCGTCCGGTCGCGCTTTCGCGGCTGATACGCTCGGCTGACAATCACAGATAAGCAAAAGGCTCTGCCAGGATGTCCCGGCAGAGCCTTTTTTATTGTGGCTTTTTGCTTATAAAACCGCGGCATGAGACGCGGTTTCCAGCGTGATAGCGGTCGTCGTCCGCGACGAGGTGGATATCTCCCCGCCGCGGGCGATGCTGAGCTTTAGCCCGCGAGGTACTGGCCGCCGTTTGCGGTCAGCGTCGAGCCGGTGATGAAGCCGGCGTCGTCGGACGCAAGGAAGGTCACGCAGCGCGCGATCTCATTCGGCTCGCCGAGACGGCCGACAGGGATCTGCGGAAGGATGTTCTTCTCGAGCACGTCCTGCGGCACGGCCTTGACCATTTCTGTTGCGATATAGCCGGGGCAGATGACGTTGACGGTGATGCCCGCACGCGCGCCTTCTTGGGCGAGCGCCTTCGTGAAGCCGATGTCGCCGGCCTTCGATGCGGAATAGTTCACCTGGCCCATCTGGCCCTTCTGGCCGTTGATCGACGAGATGTTGATCACGCGGCCGAACTTGCGTGCGCGCATGCCTTCCCAGACTTGGCGCGTAACGTTGAAAAGGCCGTTCAAGTTGGTGCCGATGACTTCGTCCCACTGCTGCTTCGTCATCTTGTGGAACATGACGTCACGCGTGATGCCGGCGTTGTTTACGAGCACGTCGATCGGACCGACGTCCTTGGTGATCTGAGCGACGGCTTTCTCCGTCTGCTCGTAGTTGCCGACGTCAAACTTGTAGACGGGGATACCCGTCTCGATCTGGAATGCTTGTGCGGCTGCATCGTTGCCCGCGTAGCTCGCTGCTACCCGATAGCCGTTGCTCTTGAGAGCGATTGAAATTGCGTGGCCAATGCCGCGCGTGCCTCCGGTGACGAGGGCAACCCGTGCCATAGTAGTTTCTCCCTGGATTTTTTGTTTGGGGCTCTGAGTGGGGTATGAGAACGCAGCCGCTCTATCACGAACGGCTGCGCTAGCGATTTGATCAGGCTCAGTCGCGAGCGACGCACATGGCGACGCCCATGCCGCCGCCGATGCACAACGTTGCGAGGCCTTTCTTGGCGTCGCGGCGCTGCATTTCATAGACGAGGGTATTCAGGATGCGCGCGCCCGAAGCGCCGATCGGATGCCCGATGGCGATTGCGCCGCCGTTGACGTTGACCTTTTCTGCGTCCCAGCCGAGGCCCTTGTTCACCGCGATGGCTTGCGCCGCGAAAGCTTCGTTGGCTTCGATCAAATCGAGATCGTTGGTCGTCCAGCCAGCTTTCTCCAACGCCTTCTTCGATGCGGAGATCGGGCCGGTGCCCATGATCGAGGGATCGACGCCGGTCGTCGCCCAAGAGACGATGCGTGCGAGCGGTTTGATCCCGCGCTTCTTGGCTTCTTCGGCCGTCATCAGCACGACGACAGCAGCGCCATCGTTGATGCCCGAAGCGTTGGCCGCGGTGACCGTGCCTTCCTTCGGATCGAAAGCGGGGCGCAGCTTGGCGATGCCGTCGTAGGTGACGCCGTCTTTGATGTACTCGTCCTGCTCGACGACGGTGTCGCCCTTCTTGCCCTTGATGGTGACGGGCGCGATTTCGTCCTTGAACTTGCCAGCCTTGCGCGCAGCCTCAGCCTTGTTCTGCGAAGCGACGGCGAACTTGTCCTGCTCTTCGCGCGTGATCTGCCACTGGCGCGCGACGTTCTCGGCGGTCGTGCCCATGTGATAGTTGTTGAAGGCGTCCCAGAGGCCGTCCTTCACCATCGTATCGATGAACTTGATGTCGCCCATCTTGGTGCCGTCGCGCATGTGCGCGGCGTGGTTCGACTGGCTCATGCTTTCCTGGCCGCCCGCGACGACGATCGAAGCGGCGCCGGTTTGGATCTGCTGCATGCCGAGGGCGACGGCGCGAAGGCCGGAACCGCAAATCTGATTGATGCTCCAGGCGGGAGAGTCGACGGGAATGCCAGCGCCAACGGACGCCTGACGAGCCGGACCCTGGCCCTGCGCCGCGGTTAAGACCTGACCGAGGATCACCTCGGACACATCACCGGCCGGCACGTTGGCGCGCTGTAGAGCGGCTTTGATGGCAATTTCACCGAGCTTCGAAGCAGGAAGCGACGCCAGAGCACCGTTGAAAGAACCCACGGGCGTGCGCGCAGCAGCTGCGATAACAATCGTTGAAGCGTCTTCACTCATTGGCGGCCCCTCCCTGGGCATGGAAATCTTTTTCGTGAAGATTATCGAATGGCCAGCCGACGCACCAGTTTTCCGGCGTCAATCGGAAGACCAAAACACTTTGCAGTGACCGCCTATTTTCAGCAATTGCGACGTGTTGGCTAGACTGCCCAATCGCACTGGATGACCCCCGCCCAAAAGAGTGACAGAAACGTCTGGCGGGGAGGCACCTGGGTGTGGTACGCTGCCGCAGTGCAGCAACCCGCCGGTAAGCCGTCGAATAAGAGAACGCGAACGCGATGTTGACCAATCCCGATCCACAAACGCAGGCGCCCAAAAAGGAAGCGGTGGTTATCAAGAAGTACGCCAATAGGCGGCTCTATAACACCGAGACCAGCACCTACGTGACGCTCGAAGATCTCGCGAAGATGGTTCGCGGAGATCGCGACTTCGTCGTTTACGACGCGAAGAACGGCGATGATCTAACGCACGCAGTTCTGACCCAGATCATAGTCGAACAGGAAAGCCGCGAAGGCGGGCAAGCGCTGCTGCCCATTCCGTTCCTTCGCCAGCTCATTCGCTTCTACGACGACAGCATCGCGCGCATGGTGCCGAGCTATCTGCAATTCAGCCTCGAGCATCTCGTGAAAGAGCAGTCTCGCTTTCGCGAGCAGTTAACGTCCGCCTTCTCTAATCCGGCAGCTGCTTTCGAGTTCTATCAGCAGCAGGCGCGGCAAAACATGGCGATGTTCGAACAAGCTATGTCGATGTGGACTTCGTTTGGAGCACCTGGAGCCAAGAGCCCGGACGGCCAGCCTTCCGCACCGGCGTCTTCGGCGACGGAAGTCACCGGCGACCGCACCGAGCTCAACGAACTCAAGTCGCAGCTCTCAGCGATGCAGCAGAAGATCGAGAAGCTGTCGCAGTCGCGGACGTAAATCCGAGGCTGCCGAGCGCACGCTTTCCAGCGCGGGGTTCAAAACACGCCTTTCGAAGCGCGCGTCTCAGGCTGCCTTTGCGTAGTCCGCGCTGTCGAAGGGGCGGCCGTAGTAATAGCCTTGCATATACGTGACGCCGGCGTCCCTCAGAAATTGCGCGGCGCGCTCGTCGCCGACCCATTCCGCAACTGTTTCCATTTTGAACTTGTTCGCGAGTTCGATCATCGTTTTCACGAAAATCTGGTCGCTGGTATCGTCGGCCAGATTCTTCACGAACGCGCCGTCGATCTTCACCATGTCGACGTTGAGGCGCTTCAAGTTTTTGAAGGACGTATAACCGGCTCCGAAATCGTCGATGGCAACGCGGCAACCGAGTTCGTTGAGCGTATCGACGAAATTCGCCGACTGATCGAGTTCTTCAAGCGCGACCGTTTCGGTGATCTCGACGATCAGTCGCTTCAGCACGTCCGGCCGGTCGTTCGTTAAGCGACGCAGCGCCGTCAGCCACTCGCGATCGGAGCAGGTCAAACCCGAGACATTGACCGAAAGTACAAGCTCGGGGTGCCGCTTCAGAAGGTCCGCGGTCAACTCCAGCGTCCGGCGGTCGATAAGCCGAGAAAGGCCGAGCTGTTCGATGATCGGCATGAACTCTCCAGCCGACACGAGACTGCCGTCGGTCCGCTCCATGCGCAGCAGCGCCTCGTAAATCTCCGCCTTACCCGTCTTCGTTGAGACCATCGGCTGAAGCACGAGGCGCATGCGGTTGTCGTCGAGCGCCGCGATGACGCCCTCGGCAATCGATTTGTTGCGGAGACGCGCAGTATCGCTCGACGGCGATGGCTCATAGGCCACGAAGCAGTCGAAGCGTTTCGACTTCGCGACGTCGACGGCGCGAAGGGCAAAGTTCATCGCGTCCTGAACGGATTTCGCCTGATCGGGGATAATGACACCGCCGAGAGAAATCGTAGCCGTCACCTGCGCCGCGGACGTGACGATTGTCGTTTCGCTGACGGCCTTGATGAAGCGTTCCGCCGCGATACGCAGCGCGCCCTGGCCGCAACCGATCAAGACAAGTCCGAACTTGTTCGACGAATAGCGACCGAGGACGTCGCCCGCGCGCAGCTTGGTGCGGAGCCGGCGGCCGACTTCGGCGATCACCTGGTCGCCCACCTCGATGCCGAACGTTTCATTGATGACGGCGAGGTTGTTGACCGAAATCATGAGGAAGGCGTTCGAGCGGTATTCTCGATCGGCGCGAGCGAGCACAGTGCGCAGCGCGTCCGTCAAGCGCATGCGGTTGAGCTGACCAGTCAATTCGTCGACGTCGTTGCGCATGAGGCGGCGCTGCTGCTCAAGATAGTCTTCATGCAGTACGCGAAGGACTCCGCGGGCGCGCGCAGGATGCCCATCCGCTGAGGGCCACCATCTGCCTTGATCCTCGACGCGCACCTCGCCCGTCCCACGCGGGCCGCCGGTACGAAGACGATATTGAAGGCGATAGGGCACTCCGCGCTCGCGATCGGCGCCGACGCTGCGTGAGAAGGCTTCAAGACGCGCGTTCAAATGCTCGGGAGCGATCAGTGCGTGATAGGCTGCGCCGGTCGCGATCCGACCGACGTCGGCGACGCCAAGAATTTCCTGGGCGTTGGTTTCCCAGTCGATACGTCCGGTCGTGATGTCCCAGACGTAGGCCGTCGCATCCACGGACGACAAAATGCCGACGAGATCGAGGCTCTCCGTCTCGGTCAGGGGATCGCGCAGATCTGGTTTTACTGACAGCGACTGCGGCCGATTGCTGGCGGGTGGCGCAGGGGTCTCGTCGTCAGCGTTCGGCGTGGAAACCACGTGTGTCCTCAAGCTGGCTCTGGCTATCTTTACAAATCGCGGACGCGTTGAAAGGTGCCAATACCAGTGGGAAACTAAGTAGGTAATCTTAATAAGACTTAAACGATTGTGTCCTGCGCCTCTGAGCACAAGCGCAAGAGACGGGCGTTGGCCCGTCTCTTTGAAAATATATCTGTCTTGCGACGCAGCTTAATGGTCGGCGCCGATATTGAGATCGCGGCGGGCAACACGAATGCCGATCGTATAACCGCCGATAACGTCGATCAGTGTCGCGACCAAAATCAAGAAGAAGACCGATGTCGCCGCTTTGTCGACGAGCAGGAACTCAGCGCCCACGGCCATGAATACGACCATCGACAGCGCATGATCGATCAACGTCGAAGTTGTCGTGAATGTCGACTTCACGATTTCGACGAAGAGCAGGATGAGGGTCACGAGGAGGATGAAATCGCCCCATGTGAATGTCCAATCGCCCCCGCTCAGGAGATGCAGCCTGAAAATATGCTGCTGAAGGGAATCGACGCCCATCGTCATGACGATCGCATTGTAGAGAAGGAAGGCAAAAACCAAGAGCGGAAGGGCTCTAACGGACATGAAGCTCTCCTGACATTTCAATCACCCCCAACGATCGCGCCAATCCTCCAGGACCCCGCCTGGTTCAGTCCGCGGATCGAATTCAAGGGCGCGGACCGGTATTTGACACGTGGCACCTCATTTGCCAAGCGACGATGGCCGGCGCATGGCAACGTTCGCCGGAACCGATGGTTCCAGCGAAACGAAATTCGATGAGGCCTGGATTTGGAGCTTACTCTTCGACGGTCGGCGGCAGGATCTGGCGGCCGCGGTACTTGCCCGACTTCAGGTCGATGTGGTGCGGACGGCGACGCTCGCCGCTTTCCTTGTCCTCGACGTAAGCGCGGGCCGTGAGCGCATCATGCGACCGGCGTTGTCCCCGCTTCATCGGGGAGGTTTTTTTGCGCGGAACTGCCATCGTCTTGCTCCAAATGTGACATCCCAGCCCGGCCAATGCGGGCGGGCCGCCGAACATGCGGCGGGAATGCCGAACGTCTTTATTGCTGGATGAACCGGCGGCCTAGTTTCGGCACTCGGTACCTAGGGCGGGGCTTATACGCAAGTTAGACGAGAAAAGCCAGTCCCCCGCGAACGCTCTTAGTAAAGCCTTTTCGGCAGCACGCAGGAGAGCTGACTGGACGGAGCAAGGCGCATGCGGACCTGAATTGCATTAGCAAGGCGCTGCAGACCGGGCCCGGGTCTTCCGGCGTTACGGACCAAGGGGTTAGGCAGCGAAACGGCGAGCCGGGCGGCTTCGCGTGCCGAGAGGTTCCGGGCGCTTTTGTAGAAGTGATACTCGGCGGCGGCGCCAACGCCAAAGACGCCTCGCCCCCACTCGGCGATGTTGAGGTAAACTTCCATGATCCGCCGTTTCGGCCAGATCAATTCCATCAGATAGGTGAGCGGCAGCTCGATGGCCTTGCGGACGTAGCTTTTCGAGGGCCAGAGAAACAGGTTTTTGACGACCTGCATCGAAATGGTGCTGCCGCCACGGGCGCGGCCGTCTGTGTTCTCTATGGCTTCCTCGATGGCTTCGAGATCGATGCCGGAATGCTCGCAGAAGCGGCCGTCCTCGCTCACCAGAACGGCGCGAACGACATTCGGGGAAATGTCATCGAAGGCGACCCATTTCTGGCTGACGCCCTGCCCCGACAGCCAATATTGAAGCATCAGCGTCGATGCAGGCGGATTGACGAAGCGATAGGCGACGATCAGGGCCAGTACGATCGCAAGCCACGCAATCACAAGCCAGAACGCGAGCTTGATCGCGCGTTTGAGGATCGAGCCGTACCCGCGCGCAGGCGGCTTTGGCGGGGCTTCCAGCGGGGCTCCGGACGGGCGCAGGGACGGGTCGATCCGAAGGCCATCGAAGGCTGGCTGGGGAGCGGAATCAAATCGCGGCTCGAACATCCGCTGGGGGATCGTGTGCCCCAGATCGCGATTGTCCGGCGGTGGCGACGACGGCAGGACGAGTTCCGAAATATCGATGGGCTTGTGAGGCCTTATTTCCCGCAGCGCTTCTGCGGCTATCGTTTCAACGGCCGATAGCGAGCGCAACGTCGCCTCGGCATCGATTGCCGAAAATGCCGCATCGGCGGCCATCGGATCCAGCGCAGGGCGTGACGACGGCTCGGGCGCAATTTGTGCGGCTGGACCGTCGTCAGAGTCGGCGATAGTGGCGCGGAGAAAGGCGCGGGCGGGCAATGGCCGCGGCGGCGCACGGTCGAACGCCGGGCGGGAGGCATCGCCGGGAGGCAGCGGATCGCCCACCAATGCGGCTCCTGGCAGCGCGGCAGATGAACCCGATGTCTCGTCCGGTCGATCCATGCTTTGCTTCAGTCAATGACGTTGTGATACCGCGTCGGCCATAGCGCCAAACCATGGCCATGTTCGAGCGGCGGTTAGTCACCCTCGGGGGAGAGCATAAGGCAGTGTCACAGTTTCTTGTCCAGCTTGGTAACTCGGCCACAGTCGTCGAGACTTATTTGACCGCCGTTCTGGCAAAGCAGGAAAGCACCGGCACACCGCCGCGGCTGGCCGAAGCCATCCGGCATGCGGTGCTGGGCGGAGGAAAGCGGTTCCGTCCATTCCTGGTTTTCCACAGCGCGGCGCTGTTTGGCGCATCGCAGGAGGCTGCGCTTCCGGCGGCGGGCGCAATCGAATGCATCCACTGCTATTCCCTCGTGCACGACGATCTGCCGTCGATGGACAACGACGAGCTTCGACGCGGACGACCGACCGTATGGAAAGCCTATGACGAATGGACGGCGATCCTCGTCGGCGATGCGCTGCAGGCGTTTGCTTTCGAGCTGGTTGCCGCACCGGAGAGCAACAGAGATCCAGGCATCCGCGCGGACCTCGTGCATGTTCTCGCCATTGCGTCGGGTGCGATCGGCATGGTCGGTGGACAACAGCTCGATCTCGAAGCGGGCAAGCTCGCGAACCCGCCACCGCCGACCATCGCAAGCATTATGCGGCTGCAGGCAATGAAGACAGGCGCGCTGATCACGGCTGCATGCGAGATGGGCGCCATCGTCGGCGGCGCAAAAGCTGAAGAGCGCGCGGCGCTCAAGACTTACGGCGAACACCTCGGCGCGGCGTTCCAGATCAGCGACGATCTGCTCGACGCGGAAGGATCCAGCGCGGACACGGGAAAAGCGACGGGCAAGGACGCGGCCGCTGGAAAGGCGACGCTCATCGGTATGCTCGGAATCAAAGAGGCGCGTAGCCGCCTCGACCATTCGATCGCGGCGGCTATCGCAGCCCTCAACGTGTTCGGAGAAAAGTCCGAGCCTCTCGCGGAAGCTGCGCGGCTGATGGGCCGCCGCGACAGCTAATTCGCGATCAGGCGATGGCGATTACCAGAATTTGTAGTTCAGACCGACGCGGACGGTCTGAAAGTCCTGGTTGATGTCGTTCTTGTCGTCGCCGAAGCCGAGATACAGATATTCTGCCTTCATGCTCCAGTTCGGTGCGAATGCCCATTCGACACCGCCGCCGACGGCATAACCCGCCTTCGTCTCGGAGTTATGGAAGCTGAAGTCGCCCGAGTTGAAGCGCGTGTCGAACTCGGCAACCGCGAGACCGCCCGTGCCATAGATCAGGATCGGACCGTTGGCGAAGCCGAGACGACCACGCACAGTCGAGAACCAGTTGGTGTCGGTGCGTGCGGTGGCGTCGAGAAACGGATTGTAGGCGCGGCCGCTGATGTCAGCAGCCTGTATGTCGCCTTCGAGACCGAACACGAAGCGATCACGCTGCCAGTTGTAGCCGATCTGACCGCCGCCGAAGCCACCCTCAGGCTTCGTGAAGGTGGAATTCGACCAGCCGTAACCGCCGTTGATACCGATATAGGCACCTTGCCAGATCGACGGAGAGGCATAGGTCACTTCCGTCTGCGGCGGCGGTGAATACGGCTGATATGGACCAAGGTCTGCAGCCGAAGCGCTACCCGCTGCGGCCATAAGGAGCACAGCTCCGCCCAAAAGGGACTTAGCAAATTGCGATTTCATTTTTGAACCCCGTAACTCTAGGCCAGCGGCCCAATCTTACGCCCTAACGCCAACTACCCATTTGGGGTTCCAGTTAGACAATTTCGATGCGCAAACCGATACGCTGGTATGCATGACAGCCGGACACGGCTGAGTATTTCTGAAATGCCCTATTAGCAGGCGGATACTAATAACGTGTTGATCAGGCGCAATTAGACCCGTGCAGTTATTCCACTATTATCTGAATTGAGCTTTTGTTTGCGCGCCATACGGCGGTCACGCAATTTAAGAAGCGGTAATATCCATCGTGCGAGTTTAATCTCGCGGCGCGCTTTTTCCGGATCCACGAGATGGGTCGTCGGCAAGCGCTGAGTGAATGAGCTTTCCATCAACGTTCCGAGCGGAAGCTGAAGCTCGTCCTGAAGCGCGATCATGCGCGCATAGAGATCAGACAATGGCGTGATCAAGCGGCCGAAGCCGTTGCGGGCCTGCGCCCACCCGACGAGATAAAGGCCGCGCGCTCCGGGAGGAAATGCGCCGCCGTAAACTTGCACGACATTGTTCTTCACCGAGACGAGGCCCTCGGGAAGGAAGGGGAACGTTGTTTTGAATCCCGTCGCGGCGACGATCATGTCGTAAGAGCCGGTCGTGCCATCAACGAACGTCACTGTCTCGCCGTCGACGCGCTCTATGCCTGGGCGCGGCTTCACGCGGCCAAGGCGAATGGCATTCAACAGCTCCGTGCCGAATGCCGGATGGCGTTCGAAAATCTTATGCTTCGGGAGTTGCAATCCGTAGCGGCGATAGTCGCCGATCGAGAGCGCGATAATCGATTTCAGAATGGGGCGCTGAAGAAATATCGGCAGTCCCCACAGAGGAATGTCCGTTAGCGGACGGCCGAGAAACGTTTTCGGCAAATACCAGTAGCCGGAATTCAGGCTGATATCGCACGACTTCCCGAAGCGTCCGGCATCACAAGCCATGTCGACGCCGGAGTTGCCGCCGCCGATGACTAGAACGCGCTTGCCGTCGATCTGCGCGGGACCGACGTAATCCTTCGAATGGAGCATCTCGCCGGTAAACGTGCCGCGAAACGTCGGATAATTCTTGTCCCAGTGGTGGCCATTACAGACGACGACGCCTTTGTAGATGCGCTCTTCGCCATCCTCGAACTTCACGGCCCAACGGCCTTGGCCATCTGGCGCGGCGGAGACGACTTTCTTGTTGAACTCGGCCGAGACCAGAAGTCCGCGATCTTTGGCGAACGCTGTCAGGTAGCTCAGCATCTGATCGGCAGAGGGGAAATCTGGAAAATCTTCCGGCATCGGATAGTCGGCGTATTCCGTCGCCTTCTTCGAGGAGACGATATGCGCGGAGCGATAGACACCGTGCAGCCAGTTGCCGCCAACGCCGGATGCGGAATCGACAAGATCGAACGGGATGCCGTGCCGCTTCAGAGACGCAGCCATCGCCAGCCCCACAGGGCCTGCACCGATAACAAGATGGCGCTCGAGGGTGCTAATTCCTTCGCTCATTCTGAGAAGTTTCCTCGATGGCGGATGCGCTTGCATCCTTCAGCAACGCGTCCCGCAGGCCGGGGTTCGTCGCGAGGGGTATTGATCTGCCGCTTCGATACATCATTGACGGACCGCAATGCGAGCGTTTGAACGTCGCAAACGCCGCATCTGAACGGCGATCTTCCACTAAATGCTTAAGAATTACGGTAATTCGGGTTTCCCAGGCGGCCGCTGGCGCAGCGGCTTATTCCGCCGCCTGGCCGCCCGCGAGAGCATCCGCGCCGAAGCGGCGGGCGATATAATCCTCGACGATGGCCTTGAAATCTCCAGCGATGTTCGGGCCGCGCAGCGTCATCGCCTTCTTACCGTCGATGAAGACGGGGGCGGCAGGCGATTCACCCGTACCCGGAAGCGAGATGCCGACGTCGGCGTGCTTGCTCTCGCCAGGGCCGTTCACAATGCAGCCCATGACCGCGAAATTCAGCGCCTCGACGCCTGGGTACTGCGTTTTCCAATCCGGCATGCGATCGCGGATCATATTCTGGATGTCGCGCGCAAGTTCCTGGAAGACGGTCGACGTCGTACGGCCACAGCCGGGACACGCCGCGACAACGGGCACGAACGAGCGCAGACCCATCGTCTGCAGCAATTCCTGCGCGGCGCGGACTTCCTGGGTGCGGTCACCGCCTGGCTCGGGAGTCAGCGAAAAGCGGATGGTGTCGCCGATGCCTTGCTGCAAGAGAATGCCGAGCGCGGCCGAAGACGCGACGATGCCCTTCGAGCCCATGCCCGCTTCTGTCAGCCCCAAGTGCAGCGCGTAGCGGCTGCGATCGGCGAGCATGGCGTAAACGGCGAGCAAATCCTGGATGGACGATACCTTGCCGGAAACGATGATCTTGTTGGCGGGGAGCCCCATCTCGACGGCGCGATCCGCCGACATCAGCGCCGACTGCACCATGGCTTCGTGCATGACACCGCGTGCCGGCATCGGCTCGACGGCCTTGGCGTTCTCGTCCATCAAATGCGTCAGGAGCTCAGCGTCGAGCGAGCCCCAGTTGACGCCGATGCGAACCGGCTTGTCGTGCTTCATCGCCATATCGATGATGGCGCCGAACTGCTTGTCCTTCTTGTCCTTGAAGCCGACGTTGCCGGGATTGATGCGATATTTGTCGAGCGCTTCGGCGCAGTCCGGATTTTCGCCGAGCAGCTTATGGCCGATGTAATGGAAATCACCGACGAGCGGCACGGTGACGCCGCGCTTTCTCAGTTGATCGCGGATGTGCGGGACCGCTTTGGCGGCTTCGTCGCGGTCGACCGTGATGCGGACAAGCTCAGACCCCGCGCGGGCAAGATCCGCGACCTGCTTCACGGTACCAGCGATGTCGGCCGTGTCGGTATTGGTCATCGACTGGACGACGACCGGCGCACCGCCGCCGACCTGCACGCCGCCAACATTCACCGCGATGGTGTGATGGCGAGCTTTCATCGTGATGCTGTCGCGATGCAACATCTGGTAAGGCCTTTCCCGATCCCTGGAGCCCGATTTCTAGCGTCCCCGGCGGCTTCCCGCCAGAAGCGATATGGCCGCGATTGTGCACAGCGCGATGACGATACTCGGGCCGCCCGGTACATCGCTCGATAATGACAGCCAAAGCCCAAGGATTACGCCCAAAATCGCCATTCCGGCGGCTAGAAGCGCCATCCGCTCGGGGGTTGTGGATAGTGGCCTTGCGGCAACTGCCGGAACGACAAGAAAGGCCATGACAAGCAGAACGCCGACGATTTTCATGGCGACTGCGATGACTACCGCCAAAAGCAGGTCGAAGGCGGCGCGCGGAAGCTTGGGATTGATGCCTTCGGCGGTTGCCAGTTCCTCGTGGAGTGACAGCCGCACCAGCGGCTTCCAGAGATAGAGCATAATGCCCAAGACGACGGCCCCGCCGGCATACACCCAGATGAGGTCGGCGCGCGTCACCGCGAAGACGTCGCCGAAAAGGTAGCTCATGAGGTCAATGCCGGGGCCTTTGACGAGAGAGATCGCGGCGATGCCAAGCGCGAGTGTCGCGTGGTGCATGAGGCCGAGAGCGGAATCGAGAGGCACTACGGTCTGACGCTGCAGGAGGGTCAGGACGGCGGCGGCAACGATTGCCGCCAGGATGACCGCCAAAGTCAGATCGACGCTCGCGGCGAGGCCCAGCGCGACGCCCAGCAGACCGGCTTGCGACAGAGTTTCGCCGACATAAGACATACGCCGCCACACGACGATGCAGCCGAGCGGGGCCGCGACCACAGCCAAGCCAACAGCCGCGAAGAAGGCGCGCCAAACGAACGGATCAGGCCACTCGAACACTCAGGACCCTCGCCCTGGCGCGGCCGCTTCTACGAGCGGCTTCGTTTCGCCCGTCAGATCGTGCTGGTGATCGTGATGATGGCGATAGACGCCGAGCGCGGTCGCTGCGTGCGGGCCGAAGATGCGCACGTAGGCGGCATGTTGCGAGACGTCTTCGGGTTTTCCGGAGCAGCAGACGTGGCCGTTGAGGCAAATCACGCGATCGCTGCGCGCCATGACGACGTGCAGGTCGTGCGAGATGAGAAGCACGCCGAGATTGTGCTTGTCGCGCAGGCGGTCGATCAAATCGTAAAGGTCGGCCTCGCCGGTGAAATCGACACCGCTTGCCGGTTCGTCGAGGATCAACAAATTGGGACGGCGGAGAAGTGCGCGAGCGATCAGGACGCGCTGAGTTTCACCGCCTGAAAGCTTCGAAAGCTGCTGATTTAAGGTTCTAAGCGCGCCCGCCTCGTCCAACGCCGCCTTGATGTCATTCGCGGATGCATCGGCACCGAGCGCGAGGAAGGACGCGACCGTCATCGGAATTGTGGAATCGACGTCGAAGCGTTGCGGGACGTAGCCGATGCGGGTTCGGACAGGCTTTACGATGCGTCCGCGCGTGGGCTGCTCGATGCCGAGCAGCAGGCGGACGAGCGTGGTTTTGCCCGCGCCGTTCGGGCCGATGAGCGTCACGATCTCGCCGGGGCGGACGTCGAGATCGACATTCGACAAGACTTCGCGACCGGCGCGCATCATCGACAAGCCGCGCGCCGAAATCAGCGCGTCCGTCTTCAGCGGGTCGGATGCCGGTGGCAAATGCGCATGGCCGTGTCGATGACCGCAGCTGCAGGCGGCGGCTTCCCCGTGCGGGGTAGCGTCCGGGGACGGCTTCAGCGGCGAATCCAAGGCTGACAAATAAATCTCCGTCTCAGGCCGCGCGGTGGGCGGCGCAATCTTGGCAGGTGCCGGACACCTCGACGAAACGAACGCGCGTCTCGAATGCGGCGCCGGTCGCGGCGGTGTCGATGGCACGGAAGATATCGTCACCGTCGACTTCCTGCACGGCACCGCATTTTTCGCAGCTCAGGAAGATCGGCGGGCGGCCGGTGCGCGGCTTGTCCATGCGCCGGCAGGCGAAATAGGCGTTCTTGCTTTCGAGGCGATGGACGACGCCCGCTTCAAGCAGCGCATCGAGAGCGCGATAGACGGAAATCGGGGCGAGGCGGGTGCCTTTCTTCGCCAACCGGTCGAGAACCTCGTAGGCGCCGACACTTGCGTGCGTCGCGGCGATTTCCTCGAAGACCTTGCGGCGAAGGTCTGTGAAGCGGATGTTCTTCTCGGCGAAGATGGCGGTCGCCTGCTCAAGCGACGTCTTCAGGCGGTCCCTGGCGCTCTGTTCGTCGGCTGCATTCGCTACCATGACAGTCCTCTAATCGTCCGGCCTCTGACATCCCGCTGAAGGCGCGGCTGGGAAGCTTGGAACTTCGACCCCTCCGGACGATATAACATGTCGGGTTGGGCGGCCATTCGGTTCAAGGGGCGCGCATCCTTTTTATCCCCGCGCGGTTGTCCCAGGTTAGAATGGGCGGCAGGCGCGCGATATGGACGAACTCTCAAAAGAAGTTCATCTGATGAGCACAATTCGTCTTAATGTCGCCGCCAATTGGCCCGTTCGACCGCGCAATCATTAACCATAGCGCCGGCTGTTCGGCGGGCGCAACAGGCTGGGAACGACCCGAGGATGGACGTCAAGTTTCTGATCGACAGGCTGGCGGAGAATGCGCGGCCGATCGGTATTGCCGTTTTTGTTGCATGCACCCTCGTCCTCCTGCTCCGAACGCGCGTCGCCCGCCGCCTCCGGGCCGCCATAGAAGAGACCGTTTTCACGAACTGGCGCTTGGCGCTGCTCGGCACGACCGGCATCGTCCTTTCGGCCGCTGCCGGCTGGCGGACCTGGGAGGGCATGTACAATTTCACTGCCGAGCCCCTGCTCTCCGCAATGGTCACGTTCGGCATCCAAGGCATCATGCTGATCGTCGCGTGGCTGATCGGCGAAAGCTTCGCCACGGGCATGAACCGGCAGTCGCGGCCCGGCCAATCCTCTCTCGTCAGCCCCGGCGCGCAGCCATGGATCGGCACCTTCATCGGCCTCTTGCTGTTCTTCGCTATCTTTGTGTTGTTTCTACAGTGGTCTGGGGGTGACGCGGCCAAACGCGGGACCGGGCTCGAAAGCCTCGACTGGTCCGCTGCGGGCGACAAGTTTCTGATGTTTGGCGCGGGGCTGCTGCTCGTCGCGCTTTTCGCGCTTTATGCGGCGAGCGACATCATCCGGCCCTACATCCAGGTCGTCCGGATCATCCTGCGCAATTCGATGCTGTGGGTGATGTTCCTCGCATGCATGGCGACGAGCGTATTCTTCTCGTTCGACAGCTTCTTCACCTCGATCTTCCCGCCGTCCGAGCGCGCGCGCGCCGCCGAGCTTCGCGCGCAAAATCAGGTTTCAGGCATCATCACCGACATCGAGCAGGCGATTGCGGCGCGGCGCGCAAACCTTGCCGAGACGTTGTTCACGACGGATGCGTGGAAGGCCTACGATGCCGAGCTCGAGAAGATCACCCAGGCGGCGACGCAATCGCAAAGCGTGATCGAAAAGTTCGTCAACGATCAGATCGAAGATCATCGCCGCGCCGTCAAGGAGCAGCAGGAGCGGATCGCGTCGGCGCAAGCGGGGCAGGCAGGATTGTCGGGGCGGAAAACGTCGCTGACGGACGAGAAATCAAGTCTCGCGGGACAGCGGCCTGAGCTTGCTGCCGACTATACGACCAAGAAAGCCGACTACGATCAGAAGCTCAAGGATGTCGACGCCAAGCGCGTCGAAGCCATGGCCGAGGATAAGGGCGTCGAGGGCAGCGGCAAGGCCGGGCGAGGCCCGCTCTATCGCCAGCGCATGGGCGAGCTTGCGCAAGCCCAAGCCGCGGCGCAGATCTCGCAAGAGCGCATGAAGGACGCGCAGAAGCGCTTGACGACGGTGGAGTCGCGCCTCGCGTCTATCGACACCGAGCTTGCGACACTCGACGGCGATCTCGCCAAGTACAAGGGCGAAGCCGAAACAGCGGAACAGCGCATCAAGCTCGCAGAAGATGGCGTGCAGACCGATGCCGGGCCGAAGATCGATCCGTCGCGCATTCTGCCGCTGTTCGACCGGATCCGGTCGGAGTTCCGCGCCGATCCGACGATGCAACACCTCAATAGCGTCCAGCAGATGTGCGGCGACATCTATACGGCGATGCAGGCCACGCCCGAGACGAAGTCGCTCGTCTCCGGCATCGACTGCGATCCGAAGACGACGGCGGATGCGGCCTCGACGCTCTTTTCGCTGCAGGCCGGAACCAAAGTTTTCGAAAATACCTGCATGGGCGGCGACAAGCTCAACGCCAACACCTCGACCGATGCGCTCTTCGCGTTCGCGCGCCGTTGCCTGTCCGACAGCGCACTGCCGAGCAACGATACGGATGCTTTGCGCACCGAGATCAATCGCATCGAGCTGTCGCGCGATGACAAGGCGCACCGCTTCGTCGTGACGCTCAATGCGTTCCAGGACGGCAACAGGCTCGCGTATCTTGCGCTGGCGATTGCCATCGGTCTCGATGGGCTGATCTTCATGTCGGGCCTATTCGGCGCCAATGCCGTACGCTCGCCACTGTCGGATATTCCAAGCTTCCGTTCGCGGTCGGGCTCACAGCTTGAAGCGACGATCAATGCTGCGCTTGGCGCGCATCCCTATGAGACGGCTTGGCTGACGCTGACGTCGCTCCGACCTATTACGAACCAGGATGGTTTTTCGGCGCTTGCCGATTTGAGCACGATGGAGCGCTCGCAGGCCGATCGCGTGCGCATGGTGCTGACGGCGGGTGCAGACATCGGCGCGGTCGAGACCATCAGTCACAATCCCGAACGCTACCGCGTGCGCAGCGAACTTCGCGAATATCTCTCTTCGATCTGCGACAAGCAGTTCAAAACGGATGCGACCGCGAAGGATCGTGCCCGGCTCGAACAGCTCGTCTCGGCGGCGCTAGCGCCGCATCCGCGCGAGCATTCCGAAATCGTGCTCAATACGCTAGAGCCGATCCGCGAGACGGAGGGCTTCACGTCGATGGTGACGCTTTCCGACATCACGAACGATTACGATTCCCGCGTTGTGCGCCGTGTGATGAATGCCGGTTCGGCGGTGAAGGCCGTCGCGCCCGACGTCAAGATCGACGATCGGTATTACATCCGTCCGGCGCTCTACGAGACGCTGCTGACGATCCGAGCGACAGCACCGGAAAGCCCGGTTTACGGCCGCGAACGCGCGCGCTTCGAGGGCGTGCAGGAGCGTCCGGCCATCGAGGCGGGTGCATTGCGCGAAGTGCAGCCCGAATTGCCTCCGCAGAAGAAGGGCAGCGTGCCGGAAATCGAGCGGCGGCGCGAGCAACCGGCGCTTCCGGGCGTGCCGCCGCTGACGCTGGATGAGCGGCTTCGATTGTCCGCTCATTATCGCGACGCGCTGCTCGACGCCGTGCATCTGCGCTCCGACATCGTCGACACCCGCTTGAGCCTACCGCAATCTCGCGATGCAATCCTTGAAGCCTGGAAAGCACTCAACGCGCACAGCAAGAAGAACGAAAATCTCGGGCTTTTGCTGCGCAGCTTTCAGAACGAGCAGGACCGTGTCTTGGCCGAAGTCTATTCGCGGCTCAGGAGGGAGAACGATGGCGATGAGCGCAAGCAGTCGCTTCTCGATGCCGTCGACGGGCGTGTGCGCAACGACCTCACGCTTTACATGCTGTTCCCCGAGATGGGTCTCGTCAGCTATCTTATCGATGAACTCGAAGCTGCGGCGCAGCCCGACGATGGGCTCGTGCACGGCGAGCAGGATCTCAAGGACCAGCTCAAGTATGTGCACGAAGCCTTAGGCCGCCTCGATCTCGACAATCCACGCTCCTGGGACGAGATCCGGCAGCGGCTCGCCATGCGCACGGGATCGGACTTCCGCTTCTTCAACAAGCCGTCCGACCGCGACGGGGAGCCGGGCGACGAGGACGTTTGAGGTTTGAGGTTTGAGGTTTGAGGTTTGAGGTTTGAGGTTTGAGCGTGGGGGTGATCGCTAGGACGGGGGCAAGAGAGGATATTCCCGTCGCTTCTCTCCACCCGTCATCCCCGCGGAGGCGGGGATCTGTCCAAGCGCAAATTCTTCGCGAAACGTTGGCTTGGCTGGATCCCGGTCCGCGCCGGGATGACGGTATGTGGGAAGTTAGCTCGCAATCCATGTCATCCTCGGGCTTGTCCCGAGGATCCATCGGACAATAGCAAAAGTGAAAGTTAGATCCTCGGCAGGAAGCCGAGGATGCCAGCCTTTGTCGCGTTAGAGCTTGAAGTCGACGACGGTTTGGCGCTGTGAGCCGAGACGTTCGATCTTCAGTTCCATGACGTCGCCGGGCTGAAGGAATTCCTTCGGTTTGCGAGCCGTGCCGACGCCCGGCGGCGTGCCGGTCGTGACGATATCGCCCGGTTCCAGCACCATGAATTCCGTGACGTAAGCCAGAAGATACGGAATGTTGAAAATCATCGTCGCGGTCGAGCCGGTTTGCTTGCGGGCGCCGTTGACGTCGAGGGACATGGCGAGATTGTCGACGTCGGGGATCTCGTCAGGCGTGACCAGCCAAGGTCCGATGGGACCAAAGGTTTCCGCCGATTTGCCCTTCACCCACTGGCCACCGCGTTTCGATTGGAAACCGCGTTCGGAGACGTCATTGCAGATGCAGAAGCCCGCGATGTATTGCGCCCAATCCTTAGCTTCGACGTAGCGCGCGCGGGCGCCGATGACGAAGGCGATCTCCACCTCCCAGTCGAGGTGGCGCGAATTCCTCGGGATCATGACGTCGTCGTTCGGGCCGCAGATCGAAGTCGTCGCCTTATTGAACAGAATCGGCTCGGTCGGAATTTCCTGGCCCGTCTCTTTGGCGTGGTCAGCGTAGTTGAGGCCGATGGCGATGAAATTGTGCGTGCCCGCGACCGGGGGGCCGAGACGGGCGTCAGCCGGCGCTTTCGGCAGGGTGTTGAGGTCAAGGTTGCGCAGCTTGGCGAGCGAGCCCGGCGAAAGGTACTCGCCAGCGAGATCGGGGATCACCGAGAAGAGGTTGCGGATCTCGCCGTTGCCGTCAAGGATTCCGGGGGTTTCGGCACCCGGGGCGCCAAAGCGAACGAGTTTCATTTACACAGTCTCCAACATCATCGCCATAAGGCGCCGGGACTGGTTCTAAACAGAAAAAGCCTGTTCTGCCAATTGCGTCCGCCGGTGAAAGCGTCCGGGAAAAAGTGGGTGAAATCGCCTTAGCGAGTGAGAGGCGCTTGGCGTGCGCCCCCGCTGATAGGGCCAAAAGATTCAGCGCACGAAACTCTTCGCCGGGTTCCAGCATTCAGACGGGCGGTTGATCTGCGTCATCGAAGCCAAGGCGCTCGTGACAGAACATATTTTTTACGAGTTTATGGTGCTGTAAATTATCGATTAGTGCGCGTACATCATATCCTCGCCGGGCAGATAGCTGAGCTATCGGGGCCTGCAGTCGCGGAAGTTCTATCGCCGGAAGGGGCGCTGCGTGCGTAGTCGGAACAGCAAGCGTGGCAGTATCGCGGCATCGGCCGTGGTTCTTTTGGCCATTATGCTGACATGTGGCGAAGCCGAGGGGGCGCTTGCACAAGACGTCTCTCCAAGCGCAACGAATTCAACCTTCGCGGCTTATGCGTCAACTTCGGATTTGATCGTCACGATCGGCGGATGGGGAAACATCTCGCCCGAGTTTTCCGGCTCCAGCCGCTATGACATCGGCGGCTCGCCTATCATCGACATCCGCCACCCCGGTTCCAAGGAATGGCTAAGCCTGCCGAAGGACGGTATCGACTACGAGCTGTTCGAGACCGACAACTTCCGTGCCGGGCCAGTCGGAAATCTCAGATGGGACTTCGGCAACACGCGGGATCGCGGTCTGAAAGAAATTGGCAACACGGGCGTCGACCTGTCGTTGGAGATCGGCGCATTCGTCGAATATTGGCCAGCGAGCTTCTGGCGCACACGCCTCGAAGCGCGGAATGCCGTGTATGGAGCGGAAGGATGGGTGTTCGACTTCAGCACCGATCTCGTGTGGCATCCATCTTCGAAATGGACCCTTGCCGCAGGGCCACGGCTCTCGATTGCCGACAGCGACTATATGAACGCATACTACGGCATCACCGCCGGGGAATCGCAAAATCTGCATCTCGCGAAGTACGACGCGTCCGCGGGCGTACGCTCGACGGGTGCGGGACTATATGCGGAATACAAAGTCACAGATCAGCTGACGACTATGGCGTCGCTCGAATATGAGCGGCTGGTCGCAAGTGCTGCGGACTCGCCGTTCGTTCGCGAAGATGGCTCGCCGGACCAATTCACGATTTCATTCGGTGCCAAGTATCAGTTCGTCTGGAACCGGTAGAGGCAAGCGCCCGGCATCGATCTCGCTCGCTATCGTGGAAGCGTCGCCGGGCCATTCACTTCGCCATTCGGCCGGGTGACGGCGATTTTGGGCGGCCAAAGAGCGGGGGCCAGATAGTCGGCCACGATCATTTTCTCGCCCGAAACGGAGATGTGGTCGTCGTCCATGAACATCACGTTGCCGTCGACATATCCGCGGCAGCCACGCTCCGAGCAGAACAGCGAAAAGAGCGAGACGTATTGGGCACCTTCGGAATTCGCGATATCGCGAAGGGATCGGTCGAGCGCCTCATAGCGCGCTACGTCCGGATCGAAGAGATAGGAAGCCGGCGCGCGGCCGAACTGAGCGTTGCGGGCGAGCGTTCCAGGCATCGGAATTTCGCTTAGATGGTTCGGCGCAGGACCAAGGTAGACGACGCTATGACCGGCGGCGCGCAAGGTATGTATCGTTTCCCTCAGGCCTCGCTTGAATGCCGTGTCATCGCGGCGCGCCCAGGTGGAGGCATTGGAGGCGATGACGATCGTTGCAGGCGGCACAGTTTTGAGTTGCGCCATGACCCGCTCATTGTAGGCAGCGCACTCGGCTCTGTTCGGGAACGTGGCGTCCACGCCCGGCGAGCAGGCGGATGCCGTCAGCTCGCGAAGACTTTCATTGCGCTCCTTCAGCCGCGACGCCAAAGCGAAGCTCAACTCAGCGCCGTGACTGTCTCCGTAAACGATGACCTTTGGATCGGCGGCCGCGCCCAACACGCACGACTTCGCATAGGGTTGCTTCGGAAATTGCTCGTAATGACATTTGCGGCGGACGGGGCTCTTGTCCTCCGAGGCCGATGCCAGGGCAAGGACGTCCGGACCGAAGCGCTGCGGGAAGCCTTTGAAGCCCAGAACCGCGATTGCGAGCAACGTAAGAGCGCTCAATCCCGATGCGGCGCCGAAGAACACCGCTTTCCGACCGAAACCTCGCGCGTCCCGGCGGCGGAAGGGCGTTTCGACGTAGCGCCATGAGAGGATTGCCAGCATCAACGCGGCGGCGGCGAGCAGCGTCTGCTCGAGCGGCGTGAACGGCCGCACGATCAGAAGTCGCGCATAGACGATCAGCGGCCAATGCCAGAGATAGAGGCTATAGGAAATCAGACCGATGAAGACGACAGGGCGAGCGCTTAGAGCGCGGGCGACGACAGTGTCTCCGCCACCAGACCAGATCACAAGCGCAGCGCCTAGACACGGAAGCAGCGCGGCTAGCCCCGGGAACGGCGTGTCGTCGCTATAGAGGAAGACAGCAGCAGCGATAGCCAAAACGCCGAGCACGCCAGCGACTTCGCGCTGACCTTTCGTGTGGGCCGCGGGAACGAAGCCCAATGCAATCACGCTCCCGAGCAGGAGTTCCCAGGCACGCGCATGAAGGCCGAAGAATGCCTGCCTTGGATCGGTCTCGACCAGGACGGCGCTCACCGCCAGAGAGACGAGCAGCAACGTCCAGAAGATTGCTCCGATGTGCTGCCGCCAGTAGGTGTATGCGGCGACGAGAATAATCGGAAACAGAATGTAGAACTGCTCCTCGACGCCAAGGCTCCATGTGTGCAGCAGTGGCTGCGTGCCCGCCTTCGGCGAAAAATAGGATGCGTGGGCAAAGACGATATTGCTGACGGAAAAGAGGGCCGCAATCAGCCGAGGCGCGTAATACTTCAGTTCGTCCGGCATCAGGATGACGAACGCGGCCGCTGTTGTCGCCGCGCACACGACGATCAGCGCTGGCGCAATGCGGCGGACGCGCCGCTCGTAGAAGTTCAAGAAGCTGAACCGATCCTTATAGAGATCGGAGGCGATAACTTGAGTGATCAGAAAGCCGGATAGTACGAAGAAGATATCGACGCCAACGTAGCCGCCAGAGACGCGATCAACGCCGAGGTGATAAAGCACGACCGACAAGACCGCGATGGCGCGAAGTCCGTCCAGGTCGGCACGATATCGCAGATCCGTTCCCCCCACCTGGCCCTCTTCCGTCTATCCCCAGAGAGAACTGTATAAACCTGCCCGCCAAGTCACAAGGGCGAATAACCCCTATCCATACTGAGATGTCCAACAGCATCGCGCTTTATCTAGCGGTTGAGCGGCCGGCTTTATCTCCGAGGGGCGCTACCGATTGCTGCGGCGCGATTTCCGGCTGGCGTGCAGCTAACGGTTCGGGCACATGTTTCGATGTGCTATTGTCCCTTTCCAACCCGCAGGACATGCCGCCTCGCAATGATTGAGAACCCTGTTCCCTGGCCCAACGGCGCGCGGTGTGCCGTCGCGTTCACATTCGATATCGACTCGGAAAGTCCGCTTCATCTCGAATACCGTGAGCGCGCGCCTGACTTCGTCGCGACCACATCGTGGATGCGTTACGACGAGATTGCCGTGCCCAGGATACTCCGGCTTTACCGCGATTTCGGGCTGAAGCAGACCTTCTTCTATCCCGCGTGGTGCATGAAAACCTTCCCGCATCTTGTCGAGTCGATCCTCGCGGACGGACATGAGATCGGGCATCACGGCTATATCCACGAAAATTACAATCAGCTGCCGCGCGATGAGCAGGAGACTTTCTTCGTTCGTGCACTAGAGACGATGATCAGCATAACGGGGCAAAAGCCCAAGGGCTTTCGCGCGCCTATTTATAATTTCTCACGATATACGGCCGAAATGCTCGTTCGCCATGGGTTTGAGTACGACGCGTCGCTGATGACTGACGACATTCCGCATATCGTCGAAGCCGATGGGGGAACCTTCGTCGAGATCCCGTCGCACTGGTCGCTCGACGACTGGCCGCAGTATGTCCACGCGCCGGACTTCGGATATCAGATGACGATCAGATCACCGGCGGAGGCAAGCGCCGTCTATATGGCCGATTTCGAAGCGGCGTATCGCTACGGCGGGCTGTGGGTCGGTGTCTGGCATCCCTGGGTCAGCGGGCGGCCAGCGCGTCTCGACGCTATCGCGCGCATGATCGAGACAATGCAGGCGCGCGGCGACGTCTGGTTTGCGCGGCTGGACGAGATTGCCGCGCATTTGCGCAAGATAACGGCCGATGGACGCTATGAGCCGCGCCGCATTCGCCTGCCGTATTACGAGCAGGGATTGCCGGAGAGCGAATTTCCGGCAAAGCCGCGCTAGCGAATGATGTGTCCGCCGTCGATGACGAGGTCGCTGCCGGTGACGTATTTCGATTCATCCGAGGCGAGATAAACAATTCCGTCCGCGATGTCGCTGGCTTCGCCAATGCCGAGAGGGCAAATCCGGCTCCATTCCGCCTCTACCGCGCTCGTATCCGGCAAGCCGCGATCGGCGGTGACGGCGACGATTTCGCGTTCCAGCATCGGCGTCATGACGACGCCGGGGTGAACGGCATTGACGCGAATGTTGTATTTCCGGTCGGCGCAATAGAGGGCCGCAGCCTTCGTGAAATGGCGCGACGCGGCCTTCGACGCGCAGTACGCGGCGTTGAGGCCATCCGCGACCATGGAATAAGTCGAGGACACATTCACGATCGAGCCGCCATGCGTTTTCATAAGCCCGATTGCCAATCGCGTGCCGATGAACGTGCCTTCGGCGTTGATGCCGAAAACGTGCCGCCAATCGTCGAGCGTCGTCTCTTCGAGGCCGCGCGTCAGCTGAATGCCAGCGTTGTTGACGAGAATGTCGAGCCGCCCGAAACGCTCCTGCACCAGCGTCATGACGGCCTGCCAATCGGCTTCGCTCGCGACATCGTGCTTTTGAAAAATGACCTCAGCGCCTTGCGATGCCAAAGCTTCCGCTGCCGCCGCGCCGGATTGCGTGTCGCGATCCGTCATCAGAACTTGCGCGCCTTCGCGGAGGAAGGCCTTCGCCGTTGCGAGACCTATACCGGCAGCTGCCCCGGTGACGATTGCGGTTTTGCCGCTCAGTCGTTTCAAATCCATTTTCCTTTCATCCGATGAAGCTGCCGCGATCGACGCCGAAGCACTGGCCGGTGATATCGGCGGCTGCATCCGAGGCGAGGAAGAGGTACATCGGCGCGACGTCGCGCGTCGCCATCATGCCTGCGATCGGTTGATTGACGAGATACTGGTCGACCAGAGACTGCACGGATACGCCGCCCGCAGCCGCTTCGTCGCGGATCGTCCACATCGCGCCTTCGGTTTCGACCCAGCCCGGGCAGACGGCGTTGACGGTGATTTCAGAGCGGCCGAGTTCCATCGCGAGTGAACGCATAAAGCCGACGACAGCGTGCTTCGACGCCGCATAGCCGGAATATCCGGCGGCTCCTGTCCGGCCCCAGATCGATGCCGTCATGATAATACGTCCGCCGCGAGGAATACGCGGCAGCGTTTCGCGCGTGACGTAATATGTTCCCATCACGTTGACGTCGATTACCTTGCGAAATTCGGCATCGACCGCAGGCGATGGCGGCGTCATCGGCGTCGCGGGTTGATACCCCGCGTTGTTGATCACGATATCGAACCGCTCGAAGGGCTCGAGCACCTTTCGCACTTGCTCCTGATCGGAGATATCGCACTGAAGCGCCGAGACGGGACGCTCGGACTTCTTGCTCAGCTCGGCTGCTGCGGCATGAATGAGGTCGTTCTCGGCAAGGATAGCGAGATCGGCGCCTGCCTCGGCGAACGCTTCCGCAATAGCAAGTCCAATTCCCTGACTCGCGCCAGTGACCAGAACGGTTTTGCCTTCGAACGAGAACGTCACCATGGATCAGCCTCTGTAATTCGTAAGTTTCAGCGCGACGATGCTCAAACCAAGCGTCGCGGCGAGGACGAGCGTTCCGAGCGCGTTGATGCTCGGGTCGAGAGATGTTCGGAGCATGCCCCAGATCAACGTCGAGAAGGTCATCCCGCCGCCGATGGTGAAAAACGTGATGACGAAATCGTCGAGTGAAACGGCCATCGCCAACAGCGTTGCGCCGATGAGGCTTGGCGCGATCAGCGGCAATGTGATCGTCAGGAAGATCTGTGCGCGGGATGCACCGAGATCGCGTGCGCTATCGAATAGCGCGTGATCGAACGCGGCGAGACGCGCATAAATCACGAGAATGACGAAGGGTTGCGTAAATACGAGATGACTCGGAACGACGGTTCCGAAGCCCAACGGGATGCGGGTCGCGGAAAATGCGCTCGCCAACGCCAGCGCGAGGACGAGCGGCGGAAGCATCACAGGCAATGAGACCAGCCTCACACCGGCTTCGGACAACCTCTTGCCGAGAGCCACGAAGCCGAACGCAGCCGCAGTTCCGAGGACGGCTGAGAGGAGGCCGACACTCAACGTAATGACGGCACTGTTGTAGAGCGCGTTCCAGAACTCGTCGCCAGCGAAAAGCTTTCGATACCATTTGAGAGTCGGCTCTCCAAATGGCAGCGTGGCATGCGGATTTTCACCGAACGAGAAGGCCACGACCAACACGAGCGGCGCGACGAGAAACGCGACCATCAACGTACCGAAGATGCTCCAACCTAGAGAACGCGCTGTCATGTCGAGCAGGCCCTCAGCGCGCGCCGGTAGAGGAAAGAAACGAGCGCCACGGCGGCAAGCGTTGCGAGCATCGTCACGACAGCAAGCGCCGAGCCGATCGGCGCGTTCATCCGGTTGACGTACTGACTCTGGATGAAATTGCCGATCATGAAGGTCTCCGGCCCCCCGACGAGCTGAGGCGTGACGTAATCACCGGCGCTTATGAAGAAGGCGAGCGCGAAGGCCGTCAGCACGCCTCGTTCGCATTGAGGCAGGATCACGTCGATCAGAATGCGGACCGGACGCGCGCCGAGATCGCGCGCTGCCTCGATGGGCGCGTCGGCTATGCCGCGAAGCGCCGCGTTAATCGGAAGAACGGCGTACGGCAACAGGAAGCTGACAAGAGTGATGACGACGGCAATCGGGCTGTAGAGCAGCCATGTGATCGGCTGCGAAATCAATCCGGTTTCGAGCAGCGCGCGATTAACGATGCCGTCCGATCCGAGCAGGCCTTTCCACGCGTAGATCTTGACGAGATAGCCGCCGAACAGCGTCGTCAGAACCGTGAGTAGGAGCGCATTACCGAACCGGCCGGCGTGAAAGCGAATAAGGTATGCCAGCGCGAAGGCGAGCACCGTCGTCAGGAGGCCGACAAATCCGGCGAGGACGACCGTGAAGAGGATGGCGTGCTGATATTCGCTTCCGGCCGCGATATAATTATCAAGTGTCGCGTCGGTGACGAGCCTGTACTGCCGCACGCGCCAAAAACTGACGATGAACAGATAAACGAGCGGCGCGAGGAAGAAGCCAATCCAAACGAGCAGCGATGGCATCACAGCTGCAATCGCGCGTAGCCTCGCGTCTCTCATGTGCGATCCAATACATGAGAATCGTTGCGCGACCAGCTCGCGAACACAGGCACTCCGCGTCCAATCCAGCCGGTATCGCATTCGGCGTGCGGTCGATGGACAGCGAGCGTATCGCCGGTTTCTATCACCACGACGAATTTAACGTGGTCGCCCATGAAGACGATGTCCGCGACTTGTCCTGGCACGCAGATGTCCGCCGTCGGCTTAATCTCCGAAAGCTGAATATCTGTCGGACGGACCATCATCGCGACCTGCGCATCGGGGCCGTCGGACGCGATGCTATTGCTCGCAAGCGTGCACACGCCCGACCGCCTCATCAGAGGCAGGATGTTGCTGTCGCCAATGAAGCCTGCGACGAACGTGTTCGCCGGCCTCTTGTAGATATCCTCCGGCGTGCCCTCCTGAACGATGCGGCCGGCATTCATAACGGCGATGCGGTTTGCAAGGCCAATCGCTTCGCTCTGATCGTGGGTGACGCAAATAAACGTGCCGCCGATTTCACGATGAAGATTGCGCAATTCCGATTGCATCGACTTTCGAAGCTGCAGGTCGAGGGCTGCTAGTGGTTCGTCCAGCAGCAAAACGCTCGGCTTCATGACAAGGGCGCGAGCCAAGGCGACGCGCTGCTGCTGGCCGCCAGACAATTCACCGGGCAACCGATCCGCAAGAGTGGCGATGTGCATCATCTCAAGCATGGCGTTGACCTGCGGCTCTCGCTTATCACGCGCGTGGCCTGCAATCTTCAATCCATATCCGACGTTTTCGCGAACGGTCATGTGAGGGAACAGGCCATAACCCTGAAACACCATGTTGATGGGCCGGTGCTCCGGGCCGATGGCGGTGATGTCCCGGCCATCAATCTCGACGGTGCCTTTATCGGGAGAAAGGAACCCGCCGATAATGCGAAGAAGCGTTGTCTTTCCGCAGCCCGACGGACCGAGCAAGGCGAGAAAATCTCCCCGCGCTACGGAAAGATCCAACGGCTGGAGTGCAGTCTGGCTGCCGAAGGCTTTCGTCACTCCGGTCAAGCGAAGCAAGGGCGCATCGTTTGTGGACGGCATCAGCTCTTGATTACTTTTTCCCATGCCTCTTGATAGTCGTCCCAGACCGCGAGGTCACCCTTCGCTTCGAGGGGATACATCGGAACGATCATGGTCTTCTTCGACAGATAGTCCTCAATGCGATCGTAGTCGTACATCGCCTTGTTGGCGGCGTTAGCGGCCTTCATGGCCTCGTCGGTCACCACCGGCATCGAATTTGCGTTGGCTCCCGCGAGCTGTCCTTGCTCGGAAAGAGCATTGTTGATGAAGCGATGGGCTTCGACGGCGTGCGGCGCGCCCTTGCCGATGGCGTATCCTTCGATGAAGCCCATGCTCTTCTCTTCCGGATAGGCGATCTTGATGTTGGCCGCGGATCCGACCCACGTCGATACGGGCTCCCATCCCTGACAGACGACCACTTCCTTACTCGTCAGCAGTTGAACGAGATCGCCGTAACTCGACGCGATGGTCCGCAGATGATTGCGCTTCAGGTCGATGAGCAATTCCGTAGTCTTGGCTAATTCCGCTTTCGTCATGCGGTTCGGCTGTTCGACGCCTGCAACCCGCGCCCATGCAAACAGATTTCCGACGTAGTCCGCCGTGATTGCACATTTGCCCTTGTATTCTGGTTTCAGCATATCCTTCCAAGACGTCGGCGCGGCAGCGAGGTCGGCGTTGTAGAGCATGCAGATCGAGCCATACGTCATCGGCACGGCGTACCAGTGGCCGTCGACCTTCATGTTCGGCTCGCAATAGCGAAGGATCGTGGCGTTGATCTTCGAGAAGTTCGGGATTTTCGCTAAATCGATCGGCTCAAGTAGGCCCTGACCCGCGAGGAATCCGTCATGGATAAAATAGGGCGTGCAGATATCGATCTGACTTGAACCCAGGCGAAGCTTCGCAACAATCTCGTCGGCGCTGGAAATGAACGTCTTTTGCAATCCGAGACCATCGGTCTTGCCGAAGTCTCCCGCCGCGAGGAAGGAATCGTATCCCTCCCAGCCGAGGTAATTAAGGGACGTCGCGGCCGATGCCGGACGACCACTCAGACTGGCGACACCCGCTAGGCCAGCCGCTGCCGTGCCCTTCAAGAGGCTGCGGCGATCCAGAGGGAAATATTGCACAACACGCGTTACGGCTTCGGGTGGCGCGCGATCCGACGTCATCGATTTCCCCTTCGTCAGCGACCTACCAACATCTCAAGAGAAGCTCTGCCTGCGGACGTTATCGCAGTCTGTATGTTATTCCGGAAGTCGTCTTAGTTCATGACAAGAGCAATGCACGCCGCCGCCGCCAAGTGCGAACATGTCGTAATCGACGGCGAAGACCTCGAAGCCCTCGTTTTTAAGCCGTGCATTGACGGTGAGGTTGTGAGCCATCGAGAGCACGCGTTTATCGCCAAGACTGACGAGATTGCCGCCAAGTTGAACGCAATCGGCGTATTCGACCTTGATCGACCGGATGCCATGCTTTTCTTTGATGAACTCGAGTGCATAGGGCGGCAACGCGTCTTCGCAGATAAGCGCGAGCCCTTTTTCCAACATCACGACGACGGCGTCCATATGGACAAACTGATGCGGGATAGGAACGATATAGGCCTCCCAGCCCATCTCTTTCATCCAGCGCGCGACCTGCTCGGCGCCTTCCTTCGTCGACCGACTTCCGGAATAACCGAGAAGCGCGACGCCGGGTTTCAGTATGACAAAATCACCGCCTTCGAAATGTCCCGCTGTCACCCACTTCCAGATGGGAATGCCGGCCTTGCGATAGAATTCGGAGACCACTGCATAGTCGCGGCGCCGCGGCGGCGTTTGGATGCTCGCGATCACGGCGCCCCACGGCGTCATAAAGCTTGAATCGCGTGTAAATACGCTGGCCTTCAGACCTTCGTCAGCGTCAACGAAGTGGCAGCGCACACCGTTGGTCTCGTAGATATCGACCATTTGCCGGTGCTGCTTCATTGCCTTCTGCTTGTCGAAGACGTAGCCCATGCGCTCCTGGTTTTCCTGCGCGACGTCAGAAATGGCGTTGAGCTTCGTCCATTCGAAATGGTCCGGCTTGCCGAGCAGCACGTCGGTCAACACCCCGGTCTGAGCCGTGATGCCCCATTGTGTGTTCTTGCTTCCGTCAGCTTCCGAACGCCCTATGCGTACCGTCTTGCCCAAATGATTGCCTCCTGACGGAAGAGAACTTCCTCTGCCAACGGATGATATGCGCAATCAATCTTTCAGCAATTGAGAAAGATCTGATGACATTGTAAGATTGACTTACAATAGGTGGTTTGCACGCTGAACGCGCAGGCATTTCGTAGAACTGCGCCAGGAATAGGCAATGAAACGATCGCGATTGCCGCTTCACGCCTTTCGCGCCTTCGAGGCCGCGGCCGAATATAAAAGTCTGACGCTTGCGGCGGAAGAATTGGGCGTGACGCACGCCGCCATCAGCCACCATCTGAGGAGCCTTGAAGATCAGCTCGGCGTGAGCCTCTTCGACCGCTCGAAACGTCCGATGAAGCTCACCGACGCGGGTGAGCGGCTGCTTGAAGCGGTGAAGACGGGGTTCGATCGAATCTCCGGCGCGATTGCGGAGCTTAAAGGCCAGGAGTTCGAGGGAAATCTCACCATCGTGAGTGTGCCGGGCCTTGGCGCGAATTGGCTCACCGAGCTTCTCGGCGAATTCATCCTGCTGTTCCCGCGCGTCAAGATCCGCATGATGACGATGTCCTGGCATCTGCCGATGGCGACTGAAGATGCAGATATCGCGATTGTGTACGGCAGTGCCGACCAAGCGGGACGGCGCGTTACGCTGCTTGGACAATCGGAGGTATTTCCCGTCTGCAGCCCGAGGCTCCCGATTGCGCGTCAGAAGAATGTCAGGCCGAAGGATCTGCTGGACTATACGATTATCCATGAGCACAGCACCGATACGTGGACACGTTGGTTCATCACGTGCGGCGTTGTTCCATCGAATGACATGAGGAGCATCTTTTTCGACGGCGCCGATCTTACGCTGCAAGCGGCGCGCGCCGGAGCCGGCATTGCGATGGGAGACATGCCGACTGTCGGCGCCGACCTTCGCGAGGGCCGTCTCGTGCGATTGACAAACCAAGCCGTGCCGATCTCGCATCCTTACTATGTGACGACGCCGCCAATCGAGCGGCTCAAGCCCGCCGCAAAGGCGCTCGAGGCCTTCATCATCGAGAAGTTTCAGAAGTTGTAGCGCGATCGATGGCCAGCACACCGTGGTCCGCGTCTGCGTCCAGGAATTATCGATCTTTTGAAGAAAATTCCTCCGCCGTTCCCTGGGCTGCTAAAAATATTCGCAACGAAAATTCAAAACACCGTTTACTGATAAAGCGCGAGTAAAACTCGTTAGGTGCGCGGAGAAGATCGAACATCCGCGGTCGCATTCTTGAGGGATATACTGCCGTGCAACAGGAACAGTCGCTGCGCACGTTTTTTGAATCGCACCGCGTGAATACAGTGGCGTTGGTGGTTGGGATAGGCTTCCTCATTCTCGGCATTGCGCTAGCGCTGCGGAATATCCTCGCATTTGAAAACTGGCCGCAAGGCACCGACATCGGCATTTATCTCGATGCTGCCAAGGCCGTTGCACAAGGCCAGTCACCTTACTTCCCCGCGCCGGGCACCGATCCCTGGCCATATAAGTATGCTTACCCGCCGCCGTTCGCAGAGTTCGTAAATCTCCTTACGCCTGTTCTGGGCATGGGGCTCGGATGGATCGCTTGGGCCTACGTTGGATTGCTTTGCCTGATCGCAAGCGTTTTCATAATGGCCCGCGCATACGACCCAAAAATTCCGATTGGGTTTCTCGTGCTACTCAGCGGCATTTTTGCGATGAGTCATATTGCGCGCATCGAAACGCTCCACGGTCAGCTCAATTTCATTATGGCCTTCTTCATCGTGGCCGGCGCTTGTCTTTGGCAGCGCGGTTATAGTGTCGCCGCCGCCGCGCCATGGGCGCTTGCAATCATTACGAAGCCGTTCCTCGGAATTATCGTGCTTTTTCTTCTGCAAAAACGCGATTTCAAAGCTGTTCTCGCGACGTTGACATTTTCGGCAATCCTGTTTCTCGGATCATTCCTCGCATTTCCCGACTATTTTCAGGTCTTTCAGGATTGGCGCTCGGCCTCGCGCTGGTACACCGGCATCCCGACCGTGGCGTATCCGGACAACCAGTCATTCTACGGCTTCTTCGTCAGGCTCCTCGTGCCGACAAAATACAGCACGCCGATATTCGACAGTCCGATTGCGCCGACACTTCTTTTTGTACTTCTTGTCGGCGTTGCGCTTTGCATCTTCCTATTGGCTGTTGACCGTCGACCTCATCGAGAAGAAGGCGGATGGCCAAGAACCCTTGTAGAAATCGCTGTAACGCTTGGATTGTTCATGGCGTGCGGACCGTTCACCGAGAACGATCATCTCTTCGTCTTGCTGCCCGGCCTGTTCGGCTCGGTCCTACTTTACATGTCGTCCGGTGAGCGTCGCTGGGCAATTGCCAGCGCACTCTGGCTCATTGCGTTCATCAATCTTTTTCTGCCGATCGGACTATATCAATTCAGACCTCCCTTCTGGCCGAAGCTCGAAGGCATCATGATCCTAAGAAGCATCCATTACGGTCTTATATTTTTTATCGCCGCAGCCTATTCAGGCTGGCTCTTGAGATCGGATCGGCTTGGGAGACGGGCCTCATCGCCGGACGGCGTTGGGTCTGCAATCACGGCGGAGCGATAGGTCGTTCGGCTCGCGAGCACGATGGCATGCAAGGCCGCTTCTCTATTGGCTTGATCAGGCGGTCTCTGCCGATATTCCCGGGTATTTGGCGTGACGCGTCGCCGTCGCGTTGTAGTTCGCCCGCAAGGCGATGGCGGCATGAACCGCGACAGCGATCGCGAAGCCGATTGCGTTCTGCGTCCCATCTGAGGGCACAAGCAGGATTAGCGCGAGCCCAAACGGCACGAATAGCAACACGCCGGTCGCGAGGCCTGGATTGTATTCGCGAAATCTCGCAGCCATGACGATGTGTGCGATACCGTTGATGAGGATGAGATAGCCCGCCGCCACGCCCCAACCGACGTCAACGAAATGCGCTGCATAGAGCGCTATGAAGTTCAGGCCCCACACGCCTGGAAGGTTGATCCAAAGCACGTCGGCGATGCTCAACGCTTGCACGCCTCCGAAGACGGTGCCGTTAATATACGCACGGAAGCGGTCGCCGGTATGTTCTTCTACCTGATGCAGCATGTAGACGGGAGAAGCGAGAAAGATTAGCAGAAGCGCCTCGCTGCCGCCGCCAATGCCTACTGGCACCAGCAACAGGAGGGCGAGGCTCATGAACACCGCGCCCGCAACCCAATGGGCTTCAAGCCAAGATTTCAACATCGAGCCCACCGACAGCTGAGAGAACGGGTAACCGACCCACTTCGCTGTCAATCAGGATCGCACGTAAGTTCCTAAATTGAAGTGAACTGCCGAATGGCGGAGATCAATCTTGCTACGGCGCGGGGCGAAACCCCATAATCAGCGTGGTGCGGACGGTGGGAGTCGAACCCACACGACGTTACCGTCTCAGGATTTTAAGTCCTGTGTGTCTACCGGTTCCACCACGTCCGCATTCCGGCCCTTATGGCTGCTCGGGTGGCGAAGCGCAACTCGCAGATCCGTCCTCACGCGCCATCAGGTACGGCTTTCGCCAATCGTGGGCGGCTGGGTTGCAGGGGCGACATCAAAGACCTGCCGCGCCTTCTTCATCAGAGCCAAAAGCTCGTCGGGCTTTTCGACATCCACGGAATGGGGATATTTCGGGTCCGAACCAACGATTTTATCAGAGACGTTGCCCTCGGAATCTATGAAGAGCGTCCGCGGCACGTATGAACCGTCCGGCTGGAACGCGCCGTTGATTTCCTTTTCCTTGTCGGCATCGACCAGGATCATGACGAAATCCCGCGACGCCGCGACAATGGCCGGGTCCTTGAAGACCTGACGGAAGCGCTTGCACACCGAACACCACGTCGCGTGGAAGACCATAATCACGGGGCGGCCGGTTTTGGACGATTCGTAAATGCCCGACCGCGCATCGCGCCAATTGATCTCGGCTCCGTTCCATTCGTCGGCATGGTCGGGTGCTCGCGCCTCAGCCGAAACGGTCACCGCTAAGAGCATGAGCGCAGCAGCGATAAGCGGGCGGATCATGCCGTGTCTCCGAGCTTTAAGGGCCTTGCGTGGTCGTCACGCGTCCGGCCAATGAAGCCAAGACCGTCGGCTTGCGCGAGTTAACACCTCGTAATCTTGGCGAATTCTTTATTTAACGACCACTTCGCGCGCTGCGAGGACATTCTGATAGGCCTCGAGGTGGACAAAGGCGGTGTCGAGAAGCGGAGTAGCGATGCCGTGCACGCGGCCGCGGCGGATGATGTCCCCGACGATCTGATCGGCTTCGATCCGGCCGCCGCGCTGGATATCGCGAAGCATCGACGCCGTAATCGTCGATGCCGGATCGGCAACGAAAGTTCGCGCGAAGTCCGTTGTTTTTGGATTGGGAGGAAAACCGTTAGCGGTGGCGACAGCGATGCACTCGTCGAGCAGTTTCGCCATGAATTGCGAACCGCCCTCGGCACGGACGATTTCGCCAACGGATGCTCGCATCAAGCATGTCGAGGATGCGAGCGCGGCGATGAAGAACCATTTCTCCCATATCGCGGCGACGATGTTATCGGGAAAGATCACTTCGATCCCGCGTGCGAGGGCTTCATGGAGCTTCGCCGCCGATGCCTTCTGCTCGGCAAACCGCGGCCCCATCGTCAGTGTTGATATATTTCCGAACTCGCGGATCGTACCGTCGTCCGTCAGCGTGACGCTGATGTGGCTCAGGCCTCCGAGGACGCGAGGCGCTCCAAACGCGGCATCGAGAGCGTCGAGGTGTTTCATGCCGTTGAGGATCGGAAGAACCAAGCTCGTTTCGCCCACTGCGGGACGGATCGAATCTATCGCGTTGTCGAGATCGTAGGCTTTTACGCTGACAACGATTGCATCATAGGGAGCATCAATTTCATCGCGGGTGATGGCTTTGACGGGCGTCTCTACGTTTCCATTCGGACTTTCGATTTTAATGCCGTCACGCGCAAGCTGTTCGCGACGCTTAGGGCGGACGAGAAATGTCACGTCGGCGCCAGCCTTAGCCAAACGGCCACCGAAATAGCCACCAGTCGCGCCGGCACCCAGGAAGAGCAGTTTCATCGATTTCTCGCCTCTTATTGCAATCGCTGGTGCGGCCGGGCTTACGAGCCGATCACGTTATTTTCACGATATTCGTGATTTGAAGCACGGGGAGTTGTGTGGCGGTGAGCGGGAACGATGTCTATCTCGAATTCATCAGAGGCGGCATGTGCGCCGCGCATCCTAATGGAGCTTACATGACTCGCATAATGTTAATTGGATTGGCTGTCGCGGCCATTACCCTTCCGGCCTATGCCGACGACGCCGCAACGAACGGCAGCGCCGCCGCGGCATCCGCTGAGCTGGCTAATGCCGCGAATGCTCAGCAGGCTCGCGTTCAGCTTGCGCATCAAGGCTACACCGGCATTTCGCCGCTCTATCGCGGTGAAGGCGGCCATTGGATGGGCACGGCCGTGAAAGACGGTAAGACGGTCATCGTCGGCGTGCTGCTGCCGCAGCCACGGGATTTGACGAACTAATTTGGAAGAAGACGGCGCGCCGTTTCTGGTGCGGCTAACTCGCGTTTCATTTGGCGTCCTTCTCGCGAAGGACGCTTTTTTTATAAGAAAATAAGGGGCCGGGACCGTCGGGGCAGATTGCACGAAGTAACGCATCAATTGCGTCTCACGTATTGCCCAACGCAAAGCGAGGCATTTCCCACGGACGACGTCCGGGAAGGCGCGCGAAGCGTCGTGATATCGATAACCCGGAGACACCCCAATGAACCCCCGCATTACCTTTCTGTTCACCTTGTTGCTCTTCACCGGAAGCGGCGTCGCACAAGCCAAGCCGCACGCCATCGATCCCAACAAAGCGCCGATCGCTTCGGTCGATCGCTTCAGCGCCAAGGCCGCGCATTTGCAATTGCGTACAACGGACAATGGCATCCCCGGCCCCAACGTACCCGTCGATTTCGACAAAGGGCCGTTTATCACCACAGGACTGTCGCCCACGACGGGCAAGCCCGTGCGCTATTATAATTTCGATGTTCAGGGCGTGACGCCCGCTCCGGTTTACGTGCTCTATCGAAAAGGCGAAGACAAGCCGGTCGAGAGCCAGCTCGACATCGTCGACAGTCTGCCGGGGGACAAGGGCTACAACGATTTCCGGCAGGTCTACAAAGTCGTCGTGCCAGCCAACTATCTCGCCAATTCGATTACGGATTCCATCGAGATCCGGAAATCGGGCTATAAGATCGAGAAGACAAATACTCTCCGCAATATGCCCATCGTGCCTGACAAGTCGACCGCGCGTGAGCGACTGAATGGAGAGAGCGCCGAATTGCAGCGCGCGTGGTTTAAAGGGAAGGTCGCCAAGTTTTTCTTATTCAGCGAGGCCGCATTATCAGTCGCCGGGTCAGACGTTCCCGTCTCGCCGATCTACGTGACCTTCAACGTCAATCCGGACCAGCCGAAGGGCGGACCGGGTTCGGGATTCCGTGCGGAGCCTAATTCTGTTCAAACGCACAATGTTCCGGCGACGCTCCCGGGAGACGCAGCCTATTCGCCGCTTTGGTCGGTCGACGTGTACGACAATGCCGATTGGGCCAAGGTCAGCAATCTCGATACCGCGCAGAATGCCAAATTGCTCGGACCCGGTGTGGCAAACGTCAATTGCCCGATCGTGTTCGTTACGCCGTGAGAACGTAAAGCAGTCGCAGCCATCCTGCACGTCGACGCGTGCAGGATGGCGAGTCAATGCGCCGACAAAATTTTTGGCAGGTTAGGCTTTCTTCTCCGGAGCGACGACGCGGATGGAGAGTTCGCGAAGTTGCTTCGGCGATGCCTCGCTCGGCGCGCCCATGAGAAGATCGGCGGCTTGCTGGTTCATTGGGAAGAGCGCGACCTCGCGAACAGTCTTGCCGCCCGTGAGCAGCATGACGATACGCTCGATACCCGCCGCCATGCCGCCATGGGGAGGCGCACCGTACTGGAACGCGCGGTAGAGACCGCCGAAGCGTGCCTCGACATCGGCCTTTGAAAGACCGGTGATCTCGAAAGCCTTCACCATCGTCTCAGGCACGTGGTTGCGCACCGACCCGGAAGCGATTTCGTAGCCGTTGCAGACGATGTCGTATTGGTTCGCCTTCAGCGAGAGCAGTGCATCGCGGCCGCTTTTCTCGGCGTCGGCGAGCGCTGGCCCTCCGCCCTTCGGCATCGAGAACGGATTGTGCGAGAAATCGATTTTCTTGTCTTCCTCGTTCCATTCGTAGAACGGGAAGTCGACGATCCACGCAAGCGCGAAGCGGTTTTCATCGATCAGCTTCAATTCGTGGCCGACACGATCGCGAGCAGCGCCTGCGAACTTGTAGAAGTTTGCCGGATTGCCGCCGACGAAGAAGACGGCGTCTCCGTCCTTCAGGCCAAGCTGGTTCTTGATCGCGACAGCGCGCTCCGGCCCGATGTTTTTCGCAACGGGACCGGCGCCTGCTTCGTCATTGTCGCGCCAGAAGATGTAACCGAGGCCGGGCTGGCCTTCGCCTTGCGCCCAGGAATTCATGCGGTCGCAGAAGGCGCGACTCCCGCCGGTCGGCGCGGGGATCGCCCAGATGCGCGCCTTCGCATCCTTCTCGATCATGCCGGCGAAGACCTTGAAGCCCGAGCCGCGGAAGTGATCCGTTACGTCGGCCATCTCGATGGGGTTGCGGAGGTCAGGCTTGTCTGAGCCGTACTTGGCGATCGCCGTGTCGTAGGGAATGCGCGGCCATCCCTTCGTGACCGGCTTGCCGCCGGCGAACTCCTCGAACAGTCCGGTGATGACCGGCTCCATGGTCGAGAATACGTCTTCCTGCTCGACGAAACTCATTTCGACGTCGAGCTGATAGAATTCGCCGGGCAGGCGATCCGCACGCGGATCTTCGTCGCGGAAGCAAGGAGCGATCTGGAAATAGCGATCGAAGCCCGAGACCATCAAGAGTTGCTTGTACTGCTGAGGCGCCTGCGGCAGAGCGTAGAACTTGCCGGAGTGAATGCGGCTCGGCACCAAAAAGTCGCGCGCGCCTTCCGGGCTCGACGCCGTCAGGATCGGCGTCGGGAATTCGTTGAAGCCCTCGTCGTGCATGCGGCGGCGGATCGAGCGGGTGATCTCGAGCCGCTTCATGATAATGCCGTGGAGCGTCTCGCGGCGAAGATCAAGGAAGCGATATTGCAGGCGCAGGTCTTCCGGATAGTCAGGTTCGCCGAAAACCGGCACCGGCAATTCTTTTGCGGCGGAAAGCACTTCGATTTCAGTCGCGTAGATCTCGATCTCGCCGGTCGGCAGTTCCGCGTTTGTCGTCCCTTCCGGGCGGTTGCGGACCTTGCCGTCGATGCGGACGACCCATTCCGAACGCAGAGTTTCGGCGACCTTGAAGGCTTGGCTATCTGGATCGGCGACGACCTGCGTCAGACCGTAATGATCACGAAGGTCGATAAACAGCACGCCACCGTGGTCGCGGACCCGATGCACCCAGCCGGAGAGGCGCACGTCGGCTCCGACGTCGCTCTTTCGAAGCGCGCCGCAGGTGTGCGAGCGATAACGATGCTTCTTAGCCTCGGCCATTGCCGGAAAACCCTTCGGTGGATGTGGGTGAAAATTGCCGCGGAAAAGCGCATGCGGGCCGCCGAAAGTCAAGGTTACCGGCCGACAGAGGCCCGCACTGGCTCGAAGCGAAGATATTCAGGGCCTTGAAGACCTATTTCCGGGCCCTTCCTCGCTGCCCCCGGGGCAAACCGTCGCCAAAAAAGCTCCCAGATCGCGACCAAGCTGATGGCGACAACACCGAGTCCATGCGCTATAGGCGTTGCCCTGATGCGAATGATTACGACCACGTCCGAACTGTCGGCACTCTGCGATGTGCTGGCGAAAAGTGAATTTGTAGCCGTCGACACCGAATTTCTGCGCGAGCAGACGTTCTGGCCGTTGCTGTGCCTTATCCAGCTCGCAGGGCCTGAAGCCGAGGCGGTCGTCGACCCCCTCAGTCCCGGGCTCGACCTCGCGCCCTTCTATGCGCTGATGGCCAATCCGGCGGTCGTGAAGGTGTTTCACGCGGCGCGCCAGGATATCGAAATCGTCTACCTCAAGTCGGAGATCGTGCCGACGCCGGTCTTCGATACGCAGGTCGCGGCGATGGTGTGCGGATACGGCGACAGCATCAGCTACGTGAACCTCGTCAAGAAGACGGTTGGCGTCGATCTCGACAAAAGCTCGCGCTTCACCGACTGGAGCCGACGGCCGCTTTCGGAAAAGCAGCTCGATTACGCGCTCGCGGACGTGACGCATCTTCGCGACGTCTATGTGCGCCTCAAGCAGACGCTGGAAAAGACCGAGCGTACGCCGTGGCTGCAGGAAGAGATGGAAGTGCTGACCAGCCCTTCCACCTACGACGCCAAGCCTGAGAATGCGTGGCAGCGGCTGAAGCTTCGCGTCAAGGGACGCAAATCGCTCGCCGTCCTCATCGAGCTTGCGGCCTGGCGCGAGCGTCTGGCGCAATCGCTCGATGTGCCGCGCGGACGTGTGCTGCGCGACGACGCCCTTTACGATATCGCCAATCAGTTGCCCGCGAGCGCGGATGCGCTCGGGCAGCTTCGCACGCTGTCCGATGGCTTCGCGCGGTCCCAGCGGGCGAAGGAGATCATCGATGTCGTGAAGGCGGGCCTCGCGCGAGACCCGAAGACGCTGCCGAAGATCGAACGGAGCGAAGCGCTTTCGGCGGAAGCAAGCGCGACGCTGGAGCTTTTGAAAGTGCTGCTGAAGGCCGCCGCGGCGGAGCATGGCGTCGCGCCTCGCATCATTGCCGACAGCGACGATCTCGAGCAGCTTGCAACGTCGGACGAAGCCGACATCCTGGCGCTGCAGGGCTGGCGGCGGACGCTGTTCGGAGATGCCGCGTTGAAGCTCAAGCGCGGGGAGCTGGCGCTGACGCTCGTCGGTGGCGAAGTGCGCGCGGTACCTGCGGCAAGGTAACTTTTCGCGGGCGAGATGAGCGGTGTTTCGTCATTCCCGGTCGAGTGCGCTGCAAGCGCATCGAAGAACGGGAATCCAGCGCGAAACTTGTCGAAGACGCAATATCGAGCCTTCGGCCCTTCTTATGCTGGATCCCCGAACAAGCTCGCGTTGCTCGCAATGTTCGAGGATGACGCGGATTTTTTGATTGCGACCGCGCGCCCAACCGGGAATGACGGAAGTTACTTCCTGCCCGGGTCGTAGGCGTGCTTCTGTCGCCATTCCGAGAAGAAGTACGATAAGCTCTCGTCGATATTCTGCGGCATCACGATCTTGACTGTCACCAGCTGATCGCCGGGATTACCGTTCTTGCCGCGCACGCCCTTGCCTTTCAGACGGAAGGTCTTGCCCGAGCTCGTGCCCTTGGGGATCGTCAACTGTACGCGCCCTGTTGGTGTCGGCACCTCGACGCGGCCGCCGAGCACCGCCTCGTCGATCGTAATCGGCAGATCCAGCAGAATGTCGTCGCCGTCACGCTTGAAATCGGGATGCAGACGAACCTTGATCTCGACTAGGGCGTCGCCCTGCTCGGAGCCCGGACTACCCGCCGCGCCTTTGCCCTTCAGGCGCAGGACCTGGCCGTCTTGGGTGCCTTCTGGCACGTTCAAATCGAGGACGCCGCCATCCGGCAGCGTCACGCGCTTCTTGGTGCCCTGGACGGCTTCGAGAAAGTCGATCTCGAGCGAATAGCGGACGTCGTGCCCGCGCGATGCAAAGCCGTGGGCCTCTCGGCGGGTTCCGGCGCTCGTCGCTCCGAAAACGTCTGAGAAGATGTCGGAAAAGCTGAAGTCGTCGAAGCCTGCTCCGGCCCCCGCGCGTCCCTCGAAGCCGCGCGCCCCGGCGCTAGACGGTCGGCGCGCTCCGCCGGCCCGTCCCCATTGCGGGCGGCGTGGATCGCCCTTCGCGTCGATCTCACCGGCGTCGTATTGGCGGCGCTTTTCGGGGTCGCTCAGAATGTCGTTTGCGGCCGTGATCTTCTTGAAACGCTCGCCAGCGGCGGCGTTGCCCGGATTAACGTCCGGATGATTGGCCTTCGCCAGCTTGCGGAACGCGCTCCGTATTTCATCCTCTGTCGCTCCGCGCGATACGCCGAGAATGTCATAGAGATCTTCCGCCATGGAGGCTGTCTTCATCCTGGGAACTTTGTCCGAGACTATCAGAAATTGTTGCGTCGCAAGCGAGGCGTAGCGCCTCTCAACCAGTAATTCGGATCTCCGGCCGCTTGCCAACCAGTTCAGCCAGCAAGGCGAGCCGCCGCCTCAGCCTTTCGCCGTCGAGGGCGGCATAGGCGGGCGGAATGCTCAGAACCAGGGTTCCATCTTCGTAGCTTAAGGGCGTCTGGTCGATGACCCCCGCCATACCTATCGAGAGCATATGGGCGACCCGGATGGCCGCGCCAACGATTCGCGCCCTGCGCTGGACGCGCTTGCTGACGAGGCTGCGCAGGCGTTCCGAAAGGCCCGCACCCGCCTCGTCCGACGTCTCGTGGCGATGGAAGACCGAAAGCGCAAGAAAAATTCGGCCCTGGTGATCGACACCGCCGAGTCCGGCATGGGCGATGGTGTTAACGCTCTGCTCGCCCCTGTAGTCCGGGTGGGCGCGCCAGCCGACATCCGACAGGAGACAGGCGGCATGACGCAGGCGGCGCTCGTCGGCGGATTCTTCCTGCGCGGGGTCGGAGAAGAGCTGATCGGTCCAGGCACACAGCTCGTAGGCGTGCTCCACCGAGCGGGCGCGAAGCGCGGCGTAATCCTCGCAGAAGCTGATCAGCGGATCGCGGGCGCGCTCGTAGGGCGGCAGCAGGCCATAGATCAGCCCTTCGCGAATGCCGAAGACCGAGAATACGACCTGGCGCGGCTCCATCTGCCGCAACAGCCGCTCGAGCACGAGGGCGCCGAACGGGAGCACCTCCCGACGCGCCCGAGCCACGCCGGTAATGCCCGGAAGATCGAACGGCTTCTTCACCTTGCGGAACTGCTCGCACAAGTCGAGCGCTTCCCGCGTGGTCAACCGATAGCCCTGCATGACGCGCAACGGATAGTCGACCCGGTCCATCTGCATTCGAGCAAGCGCCCGCCACGTGCCGCCCACGGCGTAAAACGTCCGCCCCGCACCGTTTCTGAGCCACGGCAAGCTCGCCAGCGCGCCGTCGATGATATCCACCGCGCGCTCGATCCTGTTGCCGGTCGTGTCGATGAGGCGAAGGCCGCCGAGGGGCAGCGTCGCGGCATCGTTCAAGCGGTCTTGCGCGATGTCGATCAGCTCGAGGCTGCCACCGCCGAGATCGCCCGCCACGCCGTCAGCATCGATGAATCCCATCATGATGCCCTGCGCCGCGAGACGCGCTTCGGTCTCGCCGGACAGGACCTCGATCTTTGTGCCGATGGCCCTTTCGCCGCGCTCGATGAAATCGCGGCCGTTCTGGGCGTCACGAACCGCCGCCGTGGCGATGACGCGAATATTTTTGACGCTCAAGATGTGAGCGATCACCCGGAAGCGCGAGAGGGCGGCGAGCGCCCGTTCGACGGCTTCGAGGCCGAGGCTGCCGGTGGTCGCGACCGAGCGACCGAGACCGCAAAGAATTTTCTCGTTGAAGACGGGCGTCGGGGCGCGGACGGCGCCTTCATAGACGACGAGGCGGACGGAGTTGGAGCCGATATCGACGACGCCGATAGGCTCCATTTCCGCGGTACGCTCATTTGCGCCCGAGAGTTCTTTCCATCGTGTCATTCAAGCTCCGGGTCTAGCCGGGCTGGCGAAAGCGTTGCGGGAAGCTCTCTTTCAGAGACTGTCCCCGACCCGAAAGCGAAGGATTGGTCATGAAATATTTATGGGCATTGAAGGCTTCCTCCCCCGGACCCGGTTCGATCCGGGTCGCGCTGCCGTCGGCATTGATCCGCCAGCTCTGCTGATTGTCTTTCAGGTTCGCAACCATGATCTGATTGAGGACTTGCTCGTGGACTGTCGCGTTCTTTACGGGCGTCATGGCCTCCACGCGCCGGTCGAGATTGCGAGGCATCATGTCGGCGGAGCTGATGTAGACGGCCGCTTTGGGGGAAGGCAAGGCCTCTCCGTTGGCAAAACAGTAAATGCGCGAGTGCTCGAGGAAGCGGCCGACGATGCTTTTCACACGGATGTTGCTTGAAAGCCCCGGAATGCCCGGGCGCAAGCAGCAGATGCCGCGGACCACGAGATCAATCGGCACGCCCGCGTTGCTCGCTTCATAAAGCGAGGCGATGATCTGGGCATCGACGAGCGCATTCATCTTCCACCAGATGCCGGAAGGCTTTCCGGCCTTAGCATTGCGGATTTCCTCGGCGATGTGCGTCATGATGCGGTTGCGAATACCGTGCGGGCTCGCGGCCATGCACTCGAGCTCTACCGGCTCACCGTAACCCGTCACGAAATTCAAAATGCGCGTGACATCGCGCGCCACCACCGGATCGGTCGTGAACAGCGAAAGGTCGGTGTACACGCGCGCCGTCTGAGGATGATAGTTGCCCGTACCAATGTGACAGTACGTCGTGAGATCGCTTCCTTCGCGACGAACGACGAAGCCGAGCTTGGCGTGCGTCTTCAATTCGGTGAACCCGTAGACGACGTGCACACCCGCGCTTTCAAGGTCGCGCGCCCAGCGAATGTTCGCGGCTTCATCGAAGCGAGCTTTAAGCTCGACGACGGCCGTGACGGACTTGCCTGCCTCGACGGCTTCCTTCAATGCCTGGATGATCGGGCTGTCGCGCGACGTACGATAGAGCGTCCATTTGATCGCCATCACGTTCGGATCGGCGACCGCTTGGCGCAAGTATTGAACGACGACGTCGAAGCTTTCGTACGGGTGATGGACGAGGATGTCCTTGTTGCGGATGGCCGCGAAGCAATCGCCGCTGAATTCGCGGATGCGTTCCGGGAAGCGGATCGTGAAGGGCTTGAAGAGAAGATCCGGACGATCGGAGACGATCAACTGCGAGGTGTCGGCCATAGCGAGAATGCCTTCTTTGACGAAGACACTCTCATCGCGTACCTCAAGCTCGTCGATGACGAACTTGCGGAGCTTCTCCGGCATACGAGAATCGATCTCGAGCCGGATGACGTTGCCGCGGCGGCGGCGCTTCAGCTGACTCTCGTACGAGCGCACGAGGTCTTCGGCTTCTTCCTGTAACTCGATGTCACTGTCGCGGAGAACGCGGAATGTGCCCTGGCTCTTGACCTCGAAGCCCGAGAACAGCTCGGTCAGAAACATGCCGATGACGTTTTCGAGCTGGATAAAGCGGACGGACTTCGGCTTTTCCGGGTTTTCGTCCAGGCGAATGAAGCGGTCGAGCTGGCCGGGGATCGGAATGAGGCCGTTCATCGTCTTGCCGTCGACCGGCCGCATCAGCTCGACGGCGATCGTCATCGCCTTATTCAGGATGAATGGGAACGGATGCGCCGGATCGGCGGCGATCGGCGTCAGGATCGGGAAGATCCGCGTCAGAAAAAGCTTTTCGAGGGAGGCGCGGTCAGAGGCCGTCAAATCTGTCGGCTGAACGACGTAGATGCCAGCGGCGCTAAGCTCGTCGTTGATGACGCGCCAGTTCACCTGCTCGTCGGCGACGAGGACTGTCACAAACTTATTGATGGCCGCGAGCTGCTGCATCGGCGTCATGCCGTCTTGCGAGAGCGTCGTGACCCCGGCGCGGATCTGTCCGTACACACCGGCGGCGCGCACCATGTAGAATTCGTCGAGGTTCGCGGCGGCAATCGACAGAAACCTCAGGCGCTCGAGCACTGGATGCTGCGTGTTCCCCGCTTCTTCGAGAACGCGGCGATTGAATTGCAGCCATGACAGCTCGCGATTGTAGAAGCGGTCCGGTCCCTGCGGCACGGATGTAACGTCTGCCTTGCCACTTCTGCTTTTAACGGTTGCCATTGTGAAAGAATGCTCCGAACGTCAGTCGAGAAATCCATATAATAGTTTTGCACCCAAATCACGAATGGGTGGCCAATCGGCGAATCATAAACCGATTCAATAGCCCATGGCGTCTAGAGTGGCAGCGGCAATCGCGCGCGTCACACGGCGCTGCAAGGCGAGCGCCCGGCGGTCGGCGGCCGCGACAAAGCGTTCAGCGGCCAGCATCGAACGCTCCATTCTGACGAGAACATAGTCAACGAGTTGGGGCTCGACGCTCAATTGCCGGTCGGCGAAGAGCTTGACCAGAACAGCGCGCAGCAGCGCATCGTCCGGCGGTTCGATGGTGGCGAGCGGGAGCGCCTTCAGACGCGAGCGGAAGTCGGGCAGCGTGATCGGAAGCTCCCCCGGGGCCGTATCGGTCGTGAGAAGAATTTGCAACCGCTGCTCACGGACGAGATTCAGAAGATGAAACAGCGCGGCTTCATCCGTCGTGGACTGAATGTCTTCGATGAGAACAGCGTCGGCGGCAGCGATCTTGGGGACGGCTTCGCGCGTGATTTCGGCGGCGCTGAATGGCTTCGCTCCGGCGCGCGTCAACCAGACGCTGGCGAGATGGGTCTTGCCGCTGCCCTTGGCGCCCGCAATCACCGCCGCGCCAATCGGCCAATCCGGCCAGCGGTCGACGAGGCTCACGGCGGCCGCGTTCGACTCGGAGACGAGAAAATCTTCTAGTCCCATTGCCGCGCGGTGCGGAAGTTCAAAGACAAGCTGCTCTGGCGTCGTAATCATGGAATAGGCTGATGCTGATCCTGGGGCACCGCCGGTACTTCCCCCTTGTAAACGGACGAAGCCAGATACGTTCGGAGTGCAAAGCGTACGAGCACGCCGATTGCGGCGGAAACCGGCACGGCCACGAGAAGACCCAAAAATCCAAACAGATAGCTGAAGGTCAGCAAAGCGAAAATGACCCAGACCGGATGCAGGCCGACTTCCGACCCGATGATATAGGGACTGAGAATCCCCGACTCGAGCGCCTGGCCGCCGAGCAAGATGCCCATCACGATGAAGATCGGAGTGAGATCCGGCCAGTACTGCACGATGGCGAGGAGCACGGCCACGATAGCGCCGATCGACCAGCCGAAGACGGGTATGAAAGCGCCAAGCCCCGTCGCGACTCCGACCAGCAGGCCATAGCTCAAGCCCGCCAGACTGAATCCAACCGCATAGTAGATCGCGAGCAGGATGCATACGACGCCTTGTCCGCGAATGAAGGCCGAGATGCGCTCATCGATTTCTTTTGCAAGCGCGCGGATCTGATCGGCTTCGTCGCGCGGCAACCAGGAATTGATCTTCGCGACGATGTTGGGCCAGTCGAGCAATACGTAAAAGAAAACAACAGGCGTGATCAGCACGACGGTGAAGAAGTTATAAGCTGCCGAGCCCTGATTCCATACGCCTTGAGCGATGCTTGCGAGCAATGTCGGCGCGGCGTTGCTGACGCTGTCGAGGGCGTTTTGCACCGTCACCTCGGCGGCCGGATAGCGGGCGCCAAGGTACTCCTTCGCGCTCGTCTCGATCAGGCCCTTCAGCCGCTGGAGCGCACCGGGCGCGGATTCTACAAGTCCGGCAGCCTGCTGGAACAGGATGGGCACCACGAACACAAGCGCCAGGACTATGATGAACGCCGAGCACGCGACCAGCAGAATGGTTGCAATCCAGCGCGGGATGCCGATCCGGCCCATACCGTCGACGACAGGGTTCAGGAAGTAAGCGAGCGTCAACCCGATGGCAAACGGCAGTAGCGCCGGCGCTATATGCTGCACGATGTAAGCAAACAGCAACGCCGTCGCCGCCCAGAACAGCGCGTGCCGCTCAAAATGCATGGATTGCGTCCTCACCCAATGGCCAAGCCTAACGGCAGCATGGCCTTAAACGCTCAGTTTTTCGAGCCGGGAGTTTCGTACACCGTCATGTGACGGAGCCATACGCGCAAATAAGCCACGAGGGACGCGATCGTGGTCGCCGCGGCAAGGAGGGTCAGAAGTTGCACTGGCCCCTTGAGCTTCAGATCAAACGCCTCGTCGGCGAGCACCGTACCCGCGAGCACGATCTGGGCAACAGTGTTCATCTTGCTGATGGCCAGTGGCTTCATCGGGGTCGGATGGTCGAGAAGCCACGACAGCACGACCGCGATGACGATCAGGACGTCGCGCGATACGACGAGGATCACCAGCCACGACGGCAGCCGTCCCGTCACGCCCAGCGCAATAAAAATACAGACGATCAGCAGCTTGTCAGCGAGCGGATCGAGATAAGCGCCAAGCTCGGTTTCCCAATTGAAGCGCTTTGCCAGGAATCCATCAACCGCATCGGAAATCCCGGCAACGACGAAGGCCAAAAAGGCCGCCTGCAGCTCGCCAGTCAGCAGCAGCCAGAAGACCACAGGTACGAGGATGACTCGACCGAGCGTAATTAGGTTTGGAATGCTCACGCCGAATGTGTCCCCGTCTCTCCTTATGGCCCGGCGAGATAACATGGATAGCCGGACGGCGCGAACCTAGCCTTTGTATGTTTGCTTCGTCGAGCAGATCCTCCTTTGCAGCGCGGCAAAAACGGATCGCCCTAAGGCCGCCGAGCCTTGATTTCTGGCCCTGCCCCGTGCGCGCAAGAATTTAAATTCATAAATTCTTTCAATATCCTGCGCGCAGAACCCAGCCCGAGCCGGTGCTGGTCAGGCTGAAGCCCTGGGTGCCGAGTGCACTGGCGAGACTTGTCACCCCGCCCGGGAACTTCAGGGTGATGTCGGCGCTGCGCTCCGAGACCGATCCGATGTTCAGGGCATCCACGCCCTGCATGCCGAGGAGCTGCGTGCGGATCAGATCCCACTGGTCGGCGCTGCCGAACTCAGCGGTTAGCGTAACGTCCTCGCCGGTGCCGCCGGTGGAGGCTGCCCAGACTGGGGCGCCGGATGCGGGAGCGGCCGAGGCGCCGGCTTTGTCTTCGATGCCAGCCTTTGCGGCCTTCCAACGGCCTTCGAGAATTCCGAGCGAAATGACCGCCGCCAGCTGCGACGCGTAATCGAGATCGTTGTTGTTGATGCTGTATGCGCGCTTCAAAAGCAGGCCGCCGACCGCATCGCTGCCGACCAGTGTCACGGTCACCTTCTTGGCGGCTATGTCGGGCTCGGCAATCGCGAGCACGATCAAGCCGGTGCCATACTCGGCCTTGAGCTTCTGCAGCGCAGTGTCCTGCCCGGAGATGAGCGCCTGGACCGTGTCCGTTTGGATGGTCGATTTCAGATCTTTCACCGCAATCGGCGTGACCGTGTGGGTCAGATCGAGAGCGGTCCAGGCGCGGCGCCAGAGGCCCTTGTCGTTGCTCGCTGCCGGAGGGCTGCCTTGAAGCAGCACCGTCACGACAGTCAGCGGCGGGGCCTGCTGGTCCACAAAGGGAATACCCTGGCCGGACAGCAACTGCCTTACGCCGTCGGGCTGGAAGGAATAATCCAGGCTCGCGATATAGGCGGTGGAGGAATTACGCTCGGAGCGTACCGAGAGGCCCGATACCAGATCCGCAACCTTGGCGTTTTGGATGCGCCCGAGCTGCTTATAGGCGGTGACGGGCACGAGCCGTTTCAAAAGAGATTTGAAGGCCGCCTGCTGGCCGTCCGCGAGCGCCTGATCCTTGGCGGCAACGGCATTCGCGGCAGTCGCCTCGACCGGATAATTCGCAACCGTGAAGGGTGCGTCGGGATTGGCGGCGGCCGCAGGCGCGACATAGACGCCCGCAAGGGCCGTCCAAATTGAAATGACGATGGCGAAGCAGCGGTTCGCGCGCACCGTTAATCCCCCATTTTCGAGCGTCATGGCATTTCAGGATGGCGTTTTCAGGCCTGACCTGGATTTTCCCCGGCGGAACCCCTCCGGCGAGCGCTTCGTTGCTCTCTCGTCCAGTCGCTGCTACGACCCCCAATACGGGTTGGCAATGGGGCAAAAGTGAGTTTAACCGAAGCTTTCCCCTTTCCCGTTTCTCATGGCGGCCCGCACCCTTCGAGCCACAAATTCCGACCGATGACGAGGATTGATGTCCGCGGCTGACGAAAATTCGCAAAAATCCATCTCCTACGCCGATGCGGGCGTCGACATCGACGCAGGAAATGCGCTGGTTGCAGCCATTAAGCCGCTCGCGAGGGCAACGAGCCGTCCGGGCGCGGATGTCGATCTCGGCGGTTTCGGCGGCCTGTTCGATCTGAAGCGGACAGGCTTTCGCGACCCTATCCTGGTCGCCGCGAACGACGGCGTCGGCACGAAGCTCAAGATCGCCATCGACACCGGGCGGCACGCGACCATCGGCATCGATCTCGTCGCCATGTGTGTCAACGATCTCGTTGTACAGGGCGCAGAGCCGCTTTTCTTTATCGATTATTTCGCCGTCGGAAAGCTTGACGTCGCGGTTGCGCGCGAAGTGATCGCGGGCGTCGCGGACGGCTGCCGTGACGCAGGCTGCGCGCTCATCGGCGGCGAAACGGCGGAGATGCCCGGCGTCTATAAAAGCGGCGACTACGATCTGGCAGGATTTTCTGTCGGCGCAGTCGAGCGCGACGAAATTCTGCCGCGCGCCGACATCGGAGTCGGCGACGTTCTGATCGGCCTCAAGTCATCCGGCGTGCACTCGAACGGCTACAGCTTGGTGCGCAAGTTGGTCGAGCACGCAAAGCTCGGCTGGGACGCTCCCGCGCCCTTCGCGAATTCGCAAAACCAGAGCGTCGCCGAAGCGCTGCTCACGCCGACGCGCATCTATGTCAAACCACTGCTGTCGGCCATCCGCGCGACGGGCGGGTCTGGTTCGAAAGGCGCGATCAAGGCGCTGTCGCATATCACGGGCGGAGGTCTCTCGGAGAACGTGCCACGCGTGATGCCGAAGGACGTCGCGGCGCGGATCGATCTCTCCTCGTTCGTATCGCCGCCGGTCTTCGAATGGTTGGCGAAAACCGGAAACATCGCCGACGCCGAACTGCTGCGGACCTTCAACTGCGGCATCGGGATGGTGGCGGTGGTTTCGAAATCGCGCGCCGACGAGGTGATCACCGAGCTCCGGTCGGCGGGCGAAGATCCGATCATCATCGGCGATGTCATTCCGCCGACAGGTGAGAAATCCGACGCCAAAGGCAAAGGCGAAGCCTGGGCCGTCAAATTCGACGGCAAGCTCCGCTTCTCCTAACCGGCATCTCGATCCGACGACATCACGGCAGGGCAAACACCGTTAGCGTCCCGCCGAGACTGGTGTAGTCGGATAGGCTGGCAAAGCCGCCGACGGCGCCCGAGCCATCGTCGGGGTTCGTGAGGCCTGCCGCGAGACCGATACCCGCCCAACCGCCGACGCCCGACAGGATCGCCACGTACTGCTTGCCGTCGTGCAGGTATGTGATCGGATTGCCGACGATGCCTGACGACGTCTTGAACTTGAAAAGTTCCTCGCCCGTCTTCTGGTCGACGGCTTTCAAATAGCCCTCGAGCGTGCCGTAGAACACGATGCCGCCAGCCGTCGAGAGCGCGCCGGACCAGACGGCGAAACGCTCCGGCTTCAGCCATACGGTTTTGCCTCTAACGGCGTCCCAGGCGATGAAAGCTCCGGTGTATCCGTCCGCCTTTGGGGCCGGGAACATCGTCAACGTCGCGCCGACATAAGGCTGCCCTGCAGCGTATGAAACCTTGAAGGCCTCCATATCCATGCATAGGCGCGTGACCGGAACGTAGAACCAGCCGGTCAGCGGCGAATAGGATGCGGGCTGCTGATTTTTCGCGCCCATCGACGACGGGCAGATGCCCTTGGTCACGTCGTCGGTGCCGGTCACGAACGGCGAGAACTTCTTCTGGACGACCGGTCGGCCGTATTGCGGATCGCTTTTATCCATCACGATCTTCGACGCCCAGTTGGCGTCGGGATCGAATTTCTCGGCAACGAGAAGTTCGCCCGTTATGCGATCAAGCGTATAGCTGAAGCCGTTGCGATCGAAGTGGGTGAGCGCCTTGCGCTTTACGCCGTCGAGTTCGAGATCGGTGAGGATCGGCTCGTTGACGCCATCGTAATCCCACTGATCGAACGGGGTCATCTGATAGACCCACTTGGCAACGCCGGTGTCGGCATCACGCGCAAAGATCGTCTGCGACCACTTCTGATCAATCGGCTTGCCGTCCGGTCCCGCACGCTGGACGGGGTTCCAGGTCGAAGGATTGCCGGAGCCGTAATAGATGAGATTCAATTCCGGATCGAAAGCCATGTAGCCCCAGACTGGGCCGCCGCCGATCTTCCATTGGTCGCCGGTCCACGTCTTGAGCGAAGAGTCCTTGCCGACCGGCTTGCCGAGCGACATCGTTTTCTCGGGATCGATCAGAATGTCCTGATCGGGACCCATCGAGTATGCGCGCCAGACGCGGCGACCGGAGTTCAGGTCGTAAGCGGTGATGTAGCAGCGCACGCCGAATTCGCCGCCCGAAACGCCGACGATCACCTTGTCTTTGACGACGAGCGGCGCGCCGGTGCCGGATGCGCCATTCTTGGGATCATCCTCCTTGACCTTCCAGACCTCGGCGCCGGTCTTGGCGTCGAGCGCGACGAGGGATGTATCTCCGGTGTGCACCAGGATCTTGCCTTCGGCGTACTGGACGCCGCGATCGACGGTATCGCAGCACATCACGGCGGCGGCGAACGCATCCTGCTTCGGCTGATACTTCCAGCGGATCTTCTGCTCGTGCGCGAGATCGATCGCGATGACGATATTGGGGAACGGCGTGACAAGGTACATCATGTCGCCGACCACGAGCGGACTGCCCTCGTGGCCGCGCAGCACGCCGGTCGAGAAGGTCCAGGCGACTTTGAGGCTCCCGACGTTCGAGGCGTTGATCTGATCGAGCTTGGAATATCTCTGCCCGGCGTAGTCGCCCGACTGGATCACCCAATTTGCAGGATCTTCCGCGAGCGATTGCACGCCCTGATTAGCCTGGGCCGCAGGCGAAAGACCCATTGCGACCACGATTGCCGCAAGCCCTGACCACTTCGTCATTCCCTCTTCCTTCGCGCCGAGACAATCTTGTCCGTGTTGTTCTCGTTCGGATTATCAAGACCTTAGAACCGCGCGTACCAGACTTATGACGGAGGGAGTTGGAAACGCGGCAAGCTGTAGCGCCGGGTGGCGGAGGCCCGAAATTCCGCAGGTGCTCGGCGTGCGCATTAACGACTTGCAATCCGCCGGCCGGGGGACTGCCACTGAACTGAAAAAATTCAGGACTACTTCACGCGGTCCATAAACCATTCCGGAGTGCCCACATGGCTGGCCTTTCCTCAGACCTCGTGGTCGGCGAAATCATCGAAATCAAATATCGCTTGCCGCAGCGCATGCTCGACGACGATGCCCCGCGGCTTTCCGACCGCTGGATAATGGCCGAGATCATCCATCAAGACGGAGAGGCCCTGCCGATCGCGCGCCTCGCGGACGGACAGATCACGGATATCCGGGCCTACATGACCTGGCGGCGCATCTCGCGCATGGCCGGAAGCAGCCGGGCGTGAACCGGCCATTGACGGCTTATTTGGGTTAAAATGCGGGTTGTCCCTGAATTTGCCGTCGACTGTCACACAATCGAAAAGTGCTGACGTCAGAAGCGGTTTAAAATATACCGCAAGATAGATTCGGACCTGTTTCTCGTCATGTTTTCTGGCCCGTTCGGCGATCGCGCGGATCGCGCTGCTCCTCGCAGGTTACGGGGACCGCGCCTCAAACGTGAGGTGGCATGATGCGAATCCTCATCGCAACCGACGCCTGGAAGCCTCAGGTCAACGGTGTCGTACGCACCTACGAGAACCTGAAACGCGAGCTTGAAGCGGCAGGCCATTTCGTATCGATCCTGTCGCCATTGGATTTTGCCACGCTGCCGTGCCCTGGCTATCGCGAAATCAGGCTTGCGCTGGCGCGGCGGTCTCAGGTCGCGGCTGTCCTGAAGCAGGGCAACTTCGATCACGTCCACATCGCGACCGAGGGGCCGATCGGGCTCGCGACGCGCGGCGTGTGCCTGCGCCGCGGCATTCGCTTCACGACGTCGTTTCACACGCGCTTTCCGGAATACATCGAAGCGTACACGGGTCTGCCGGCCTGGATCAGCTATGCGTTCCAACGCTGGTTTCACCGGCCGGCCATCGGCATGTTCGTCGCGACGCCGTCATTGAAAGCTGAGCTTTCGAAGCGTGGTTTTCGGCGCTTGATGCTGTGGTCGCGCGGTGTCGATACGGCGCAATTCAAACCCGATCCCGACCGGCTCGGCACGCGCGAACAAAGTGGCGAGCCGACATTCCTCTACGTCGGCCGCGTTTCGAGAGAGAAGAACGTCGAAGCGTTTCTGGATCTCGATCTGCCTGGGCGCAAGGTCGTGGTCGGCGATGGGCCGATCCTGGGCTTTCTGAGGCGGCAGTATCCCGACGTCATCTTCAAAGGCTCGAAGACAGGCAGCGATCTCGCGCGCGAATATGCGAGCGCCGACGCGTTCGTCTTTCCGAGCCGCACCGATACCTTCGGACTCGTGCTGCTGGAAGCCATGGCATCGGGCCTCGGGGTCGCTGCATTTCCGGTAACGGGCCCGATTGACGTCGTGACGCCGGGTGTCACCGGCTGCCTCGACGAAGATCTCCGCGCGGCTGCGCTTTCTGCGCTGAGCCTCGACCGCGATCAGGTTCGTGTGCAGGCGATGCGGCACGACTGGTCGCGCGTGGCCGATCTTTTCCTTGCCAACATTTATCAGGCACGTCGTGCCCAGGGGTTCGGAAAACGCCTCATCAAGGCGCACGCGAAGCTTCTGCAAATCAAGGCGACGGCGCGGCCGATCAGCTAGCGAATTTTCGCGAGAGTGCGGCGGATGACACGGCGCTGCCGGCTGGGGAGCCAATCAAGCTCTCGATGATCTCGACGGCTCGTGCCGTGCCGTTTTCCTGCTGCATGACGCGTCCGATTTCGGCGGCTTTGAGCGCGTAGGACGGATTGGTCGCCAAATCGCGGATGCGTTCCGTCAGCAGGTCCAACGTCCAGTCCTGGATTGGAAGCTGGTCGGGTCCGGCACCGAGCTGGAAGATGCGGCGGCCCCAATATTTCTGATCCATCATGAATGGGCCGACGAAGTTCGGACGCCCGGCGCGCAATGCCGACGACGTGGTGCCAAGGCCGCCGTGATGGACGATAGCGGCGACTTCGCGGAAGAGCTTGTCGTGGGGCACGAACTGGTCGACCAGATGGAAATTGTCGGACAGCGGCACACGGTCGAACTCGCCGCGGCCCTTGAACAGCACGGCGCGCTGTCCCGCCGCCTCGCAAGCGCGCAGAACCATCTCGGTGCGCTCGATACCGAGCGCCGGCATGCTGCCGAAGCCGATGTAGATGGGTTTCGGACCTGCAGCCAGGAAGTCGGCGAGCTTGCCGCTCGGACGCCAATTCGGCGCTTCGTCGCGGAACCAGTATCCGGAGAAATAGATCTCGTCGCCCTCTTCGCTCGGGCGCGGCTGAAGGACAGGGCTCACGGGATAAAGCACCGGAGCGCGCTTGCCGTGGACGCGATGGGGATGCGTCAGCCAGAATGAGCGGCCGAGCCCGAGAGATTTCCGGATCTCGGCGATCACGCGCCGGTAGGCCAGCCGCTGCAGACTGAGCGTCTTGTAGCCGTAGCGGTTCCAGGCCGGAATTCCCGTGCCCGGGATAACCGACAGGAGATTTTCAGCGGAGGGCGAAACCGAGCCGAGGCCGACCATGATCGCCGGGATTTTCTTCGCTTCCGCGATTTCCGGCGCAATCGAGATGGCCGGATGAAAGAGGATGGCGTCGGCATCGGCCGACGCGGCAACGGAATCGCGAAGGATGCCTTCGAAAAGCGCCCGCATATCCGGGCCGGGGCTTAGCCATTTCTTGACCGTCACGAGCGTGTGGGCGCCGGCAATCTCTGCCATCTCGCCCTCTTTCATGAACTTCGAAAAATCGGTGCCGCAACGGCGCGCTTCGAGCCCCTTGCTTGCGACGTAGTCCATGAAATCTTCGGGCGCTGCGAGGCTGACCTCGTAGCCAGCCTCTTTGAGCGCTAGCCCCAGCGCGACCATCGGACCGACATCGCCCAGAGTGCCAACGGTCAGAAGTGAGATCCGGCGAACCATAGCCATCCGATACTGCAGTTGACCGACCATCCCGCAGCAGAAGCGCCGCGGACTCATTCAGTCGCGAATTCTGCGATCGTGGCCCCCGATCCCTGTCACAATGCGATAGGTGAAACCTTGCTGCAACATAGGTTAGCAAGCATGGCTAACAAACTGGCCTGTCGTGACTATCTCGCCGCAGTGCGAGAGGCACTCGCGATCCGCGGCAGGCTCTGCTAGATCCGCGGCATGAACAAAAAGAAGCGCACCGCCATTCTGATATCGGGCCGCGGCTCCAACATGCGATCGCTCGTGGAAGCAGCACGCGCGCCGGACTATCCGGCCGAGATCGTGCTCGTGGCCTCGAACAGGCCAGAGGCTGAGGGAGTCGCGTGGGCGGTCGAGCAAGGACTGCCGACCGTCGTCGTGGATCACAAGAATTTCGCCGCGCGCGCCGACTTCGAACGCACGCTGCAGTCAGCGCTCGATACGTACGGTGTCGAGCTTATTGCGCTCGCTGGCTTTATGCGGCTGATGACGCCGGATTTCGTCGAGCACTGGCGGGACCGGATGATCAATATCCATCCTTCGCTGCTTCCGAGCTTCAAGGGGCTGCATACGCACGAACAGGCGATCGCGGCCGGCGTGAAGATCGCGGGCTGCACCGTTCACTTCGTCCGGGCGGAGATGGATGCGGGGCCGATTATTGCCCAGGCGGCCGTTCCGGTGCTCTCAGGTGATACCGCAGAGACACTCGCGGTCAGGATACTGAAAGCGGAACATCGGGTTTACCCAGCAGCTTTAAGACTTGTCGCCGCAGGGGAGGCGCGCTGCGACAGAGAAAAAGTTGTTATTTCTTCGGATGTTAGTGAAACAAACCCGCTGTACTCTCCGGCGATCTGATCCACAGCGTCATTTGCTGGTTACCTTGCGCTGGCCGTCGCATGGACAGGCCCCCCCCAAAGCATGGTATTTCTGTGGCTTCCGGAGAGGGAAGATCCGGCGACCTGAAGTGCCGCGCGCAGCCCGTGAGGCGCACAAAGCGCCTGCAAAGCGAAACGATGCGTACGCTCCTCCGGTCCGAATGGAGAATGCCTATGGAAACGACCCCCAGCCACACCCTGGGTCTCGGAGATGAATCGAGCATCTGGTTCAACCTGACGCCGTTGCTGCGCGGTGATCCGGAAAACCCGATGCGCATCCTCATGCAGATGATGGATCGCTATGGCCCGGTTCTTCCGGTCAACATGGCGAACCAGCGTGTCGTTCTTATTTCAGAGCCTGAGTACTTCAAGCAGGTGCTGGTCACGAAGGCCGACAATTACATCAAGTATTTTGACGGCCTGAAGCCGATCTTCGGCAAGTCGATGATCACGAACGACGGCGCGCTCTGGCAGAAAATCCGGATGCCGCAACAGCCGGCGTTCCATCCCGATATGTTCGCGGAATACATTCCGTACTTTCTGCGCGCGATCGACACCAAGATGGCGATCTGGGCCGATCTTGCGAAGTCGGGCGAAACGGTCGAGATGGTCGAGCAGACTTGGACGCTCGCCGCAGACATGATCTGCAAGGCGTTGTTCGACCGTGACATGCCGTTCAATCCGCATGTCGTCTTCAAGTGCGTGAAGACATACACCGACGTCATGAACCACCGCGATATCCGTCTGCGCAGGCAGGCAGGTGAGGTGTTCGAGCTGACGGATGTCGATCCCGCGAAGGCGATGGAAGTTTGGGCGAGCGTGCCGCCGGCCGTCATGGGCGCCGATCCGCGCGAGATGCGCGAGCGTACGCTCCTCAAGATGATCGAGGAGACAGTCGCCGATCCGTCCGTGCCGGAATTCGACCAGCAGCAAGCGATCGACGAGCTGAAGCAATATCTCTGGGCAGGCACCGAGACCACGGCCCTGACGCTGGCGTGGGCGCTTTACGAGACGTCGCGCCGGCCTGAAGCAGCGGAACGCATCCGCCGCGAGGGTGAGGAAGTCTATGGCGACCGTGAGCCAACGGCGGCCGATTACTCCAAGCTCGCTTACACCCGAGCCGTGATCCAGGAAACGATGCGCATCTATCCGCCGGTGTGGAGCCTCATCCGCATCGCTGCCGCCGAAGACGAGATCGGCGGCGTCAAGATCAATCCGGGCGACCGCGTTTCGATCTTCAGCTACGGCGCGCACCACAATCCGAAATTCTGGCCGGAACCAGAGTCTTTCCAGCCGGAGCGCTGGATGGCGGGCAACGCCAAGAAGCAGGTGAAGTACAGCTACCTTCCGTTCGGCGCGGGCAAGCGTTCGTGCATCGGCGGCGCGATGAGCCAAGTCGAAAATACGCTCGCGCTGTCGCTGCTGCTTCGCCGCTTCCGCCCGGAATACGTCGGCAAGGATCCGGCCGGCCTCAACGCCACGGTCACGCTGACGCCGAAGGGCGGACTGAACTTCAAGATCCGCGAGCGGAGCTGAAATCGGCGCGTGCTACGCCGACCACGAGCGGCCGGGGAGACCTCTTCGGCCGTGTTCTGTGTTCAAAATCGCGCGCAGCCGCCCTCAGCAACATCGCGAAATTCAATTTGATTCGGTCGCCGCCGACCGCGTTTTACGACTTTTCCACAGGCAATATCGCGCCGCACTGCGGGCGTTTGCGCCAGCAAATTACTCAGAAAAGTGCAAATACGGGTTGTATAGCGGCTCGCTCCTGCGAGACGAGCGGGTATCCCGCACCGGTTAATACTGTCATATTCGGAGCACGTTAGTGAATTACTAGGACTTTCGAGTGTCACTTCCCCCCGTGACGCTCCGTACCGTTCCAACTCCAGGAGACCCTCACCATGGAGTCCGTGAGAACAGTTGTGCTCGGAAAGCCCGTATTTCTTTTAACGGGCGCAAAGCCGCGCAAATCCAAAGAGAACGTTTCGACCTCGCTTGACGTCGAAGCACCGGAGAAATTGCTCGAGACTGCGCGTCGTAACCCGGATGCCGTTGCGTTCGGCTTCGTCGCGGGAAGCTGGGTCGCATCCGCCTAAGCGTGTCCGTTGCGGGTGTGCCCGAGTACCGTCCGGCTTGCAGATGCACGACCAAGTGCGTGACATCACACATCAGAGCCAGGACGAAGCGCTGCGAGGACTTTTCGATCGTGTCCTGTCGTGGTCCTCGTAGCGAACTCAATTCGGCTTCCGATCTCGGCCTGTTCCACCGATCTTCGGTGCCCCTGTCGCCGCGAACGGCTGGCCTAAACCTCGATCTCAGCGAGACGATCATCGGGCACGAACGGCAGATCGGTGATGCCGGTCTTTAAGCCGAACCCGGTCAGCAACGCGCTGACTTGCCCACGATGGTGCGTCTCATGATTGAAAATGTGCGCGACGATCAGGGACTTGGAGCGCGTCATTTCGCGACCCGTTGCGCCCGATACCCAGGTCATGTCGCCTTCGAGAACCGAAGGCTCGACGGAGTCGGCCCAAGTTTCGATCACCTTGTCGAACCGGCGGCGTTCCGCCGATAGGGCATCCCAATTGTCGAAGAGCGATAATCCATCGGCGAGCGAGCGCTTGGCGGGCGGCGGAGCGGCATCGAAACGCATCAACCAGATTTGGTCGGCCCACAGGATGTGGTTCAACGTGGCATGGATCGAGCCGAAAAACGCTCCGCGGTCTTCCTTTCGCTGGGCGTCGCTCAACGCTTCGCACGCAGCATATACGGAGGCGTTCTGCCAAGTGTTGTAGCGCGCCATCAAGCGAACATAGGATGGCGACAACACGGCCTCATTCCCCTGCACAATGCATTGAATAGAGTATCGGAACGCCCAAAGGCGTTCCGATGGAATTTTCTTAGCCGACGATTTCGGCGAGGCCGAAGTTCAACGCGATCTCGCGGTCGGCGGCAGCGGCGCTGTCGGAGCCGTGGGTCGAGTTGGAGCCCTTGGATTCCGCGAAAAGCTTGCGAATGGTGCCGTCGGCGGCTTCCTTCGGGTCGGTCGCGCCCATCACTTCACGATATTTCGCGATGGCGTTGTCGCCCTCGAGAACCTGAAGAACGACCGGGCCAGACGTCATGAATTCAACGAGTTCGCCGTAAAATGGCCGTGCCTTGTGCTCTTCATAGAATTTCTCGGCTTGGGCACGGGTCCAGCGCACGCGCTTCTGAGCCACGATGCGAAGACCGGCATCTTCGATCACTGCGTTGATCTTGCCGGTGAGATTGCGGCGCGTCGCGTCGGGCTTGATGATAGAGAACGTACGTTCGATGGCCATAAGTCTGTCTCGCTTTACGGATTTTACTCGGGTTCCGCGGGCTTATAGCGATGCGGGCCTTCGCCAGCAAGCGCTGGACGCCGCGTTGCAGATAAGCGGTTGCACGTCACACGCAAAAGTGGACGTTTACCGCATAATCGCCCGATTGACGCGCGCAATTACGTATGAACAGTGTGGGCCGGCGAAGAGCGCACGGTCGAGGGGTTGGGCAGCAATGCCTACGTGTGCGAAGAAGCAAAAATGACGGCACAGGTCAACGACATCCAGTGGTACATCGCCCGTGACGGCAAACAGCACGGGCCGCTGACAGACGTCGAAATGCGCACGTTCGTAGCGCACAACTATCTGCGGCTCAGCGACCTCATCTGGCGGCCGGGCATGCCGGAATGGCAATCGGCGCCGAATATTTTTCCAACGGCCTTCGAAGCCCTCGGACACGATCCCCAGCAAGCTTCTGCCGCTCCAACCAAGCCGGCGGCTCTTCCGCATCCTGCGGCGTTTCAGCCCGCGGGCGCTCAAAGCGATCCGCGCGGCATCGACTACGCTGGCGAGGTTTCGCCCAGACCGGATCGTAATCTCGTCAAGCGGCTGGTGATTGCGGGATTGGCGATCACCGTCGTCGGAGGCGGCGCCTTCGCTCTCACCAGTTATCGCGAAACGATCATGGGGATGGTTTCGGGTTCGTCCGGAGGGACGAGTGCGGAAAATGCGCCGGTGGTTGCGGCGCCCGAGTCATCCTCCTCCGGAGAAGCACCGCAGGCCCACAACGATCCGGTACAAACGGCATCGGCGTCCGGCACTGGCGCAGCGGCGACGAGTGATGTCATTCCATCGCCGCCCCCGGCTGACACGACGACGTCATCCGTCTCGGCGCCTGGCACCGCGACCGACGCCTCTCCTGCGCCCGAAGCTCCAAGCGCGCAGACGCAGGTCGCTGCCGTCGAGCCGCAGTCGCCGACGCCTCAGGCGCCGTCGGGAATAGACGGGTCTCCGCTCGATCTCCGACTGCAGACGGTGCCCGTCTGGGCCCTGATCAAACGCGAATATCCCGATTGGTATTCGTCGGAGATCACCTCCGCAAACAAGCTCGTTGCGGATAACAAGTCCGACTCCGATGTCGCGACGCTGCTTGCTCAGGGTCTCGTCAATTTGCGGCGGCAGAACGCGGATAAAGCACTTGCTGCAAGTTCGGAAAAACTTCAGGCCATTGCGGAGGCGTTCCTCAATCATCTGAAGTCGCTTCGTTCGCAGAGCGTCAGTGCCTGCTTCGGCTTCATCTCGAAGGGCGAGATGAGCCCGGCCGTCATTCAAATGATGGAACATCCCGAAACGGCGACGGCGCTCAATGCGCAGGCCGGCGCAGTTTTCGAGGCCATCTCGGAAGGCTCGCGAAGCCCGGTGAAGCACGACTCCGCCGTGAAGAGCGACTACGACATCCTGATCAAGGAACTCGGCAAGCTCGGCTGGAAGGAAGAGGATCTCCAAGTCTTCTCCAACCCGAAGCTGCTTGCAAAGCGCGAGCCGGAACAAGTCTGCAAGATGGTGCAGGAGTGGTTCGTCGCGCATCTCGCCGTGCAGGACAAAGCGGTTCGCGACAGGCTGCTTTACGAGACACTCAAACCTGTGGTCTCGGGCTGAGATGCTTTACACGGCGGTCAAAGTTTTACTGACCGCCGCGCTTGTCGTTGCTATTTCGGAAGTGGCAAAACGTTCGACGGTCTTCGGCGGCATCGTCGCGTCGCTGCCGCTGACATCGCTACTCGCCTTCATCTGGCTTTATGGCGAGACGGGCGATACCGCGAAAATCGCCAGTCTGTCGACCAGCGTGTTCTGGTACGTGCTGCCTTCGCTCGTTTTGTTCCTGACGCTGCCGATGCTGCTCGCGCGCGGGTTTGACTTCTGGTTAAGCCTTGCCATTGCCGCGGCTTTGACCTTCGCGGCCTATCTGCTGATGACGGCGCTGCTGGCTCGTTTCGGCGTTACGCTCTGACCCGGTGACAGCAGGCGGCGGACGGGCTATCGCCATCCGATGCTGCACATCAACGATCTCACCTACCGCATCGAAGGCCGGCCGATCCTAGATCAGGCTACGGCCGCCATCCCGTCGGGCCACAAGGTTGGGCTCGTCGGCCGCAATGGCGCGGGCAAATCCACGCTGCTTCGTCTTTTGATGGGCGAGGTCGCCCCGGACGACGGGTCGATCTCCATTCCTCGCAATGCGCGGATCGGGCATGTGGCCCAGGAAGCCCCGGGCGGTGACGACAGCCTGCTCGACTGGGTGTTGTCGGCCGACACGGAACGCGCGGGCCTGCTCGCGGAAGCGGAAACCGCGACCGATCCCGAGCGCATCGCCGAAATTCAGATGCGGCTCACCGATATCGATGCGCATTCAGCGCCTGCCAGGGCCGCGCGCATTCTCTCCGGTCTCGGCTTCGACGGCGATGCGCAGCAGCGCGCGTGCCGGGAATTTTCCGGCGGCTGGCGCATGCGCGTTGCGCTCGGCGCGATCCTGTTTCTGAAGCCCGACATCCTGCTGCTCGACGAGCCGACGAACTACCTCGATCTCGAGGGCACGCTCTGGCTCGAGAACCATTTGAGGAATTATCCGCACACCGTTCTGATCGTCAGCCACGACCGCGACTTGCTCAATAGCTCGGTCACCGAGATCCTGCATTTGGACAAGGGCAAGCTGACGCTTTACGCGGGCGGCTACGACGACTTCGAAGAGACGCGACGCGAGAAGCAGCGGCTCGAAATGAAGCTGATGAAGAAGCAGGATGAGCAGCGGCGACATCTGCAGGCGTTCATCGATCGCTTCAAAGCAAAAGCGAGCAAGGCAGCGCAGGCACAAAGCCGCGTCAAGGCGCTCGCCAAGATGAAGCCGATCGCGGCGCAGGTCGACGACCGCGTGGTGCCGTTTCATTTTCCGGACCCGCAGAAGATCATCGCGAGTCCTCTTCTTCGCATAGAAAAGGCAAGCGTCGGCTACGACGCGGAGCATGCGATCTTGTCGGGCATCGACTTGCGCATCGACAACGACGACCGGATTGCGCTGCTCGGGCAAAACGGCAACGGCAAGTCGACGTTCGCGAAGTTGATCGCGGGGCGTTTGAAGCCGCTGACGGGCGACGTATTCGGGGCGCAGAAGGTCGATGTCGGCTATTTTGCGCAGCATCAGCTCGACGATCTCTCGCCGAACGCGACGCCTTACGATTACATCGTCAAGATGATGCCGGAGGCGACGGAAGCGCAGCGGCGGACGAAGCTCGGAACTTTCGGTTTCAGCGCCGACAAGGCGGATACGGCGTGCGGCAAGCTCTCGGGCGGCGAGAAGGCGCGGCTGCTCCTCGCGCTGACCGCCTTTTACGGACCGCACGTCTTGATCCTCGACGAGCCGACGAACCATCTCGACGTCGATAGCCGCGAGGCGCTGATTCACGCGCTTATGGAATACAACGGCGCCGTCATTCTCATCAGTCACGACCGGCATTTGATTGAAGCGACGGCCGACCGGCTTCTGCTCGTGCGCAACGGGACAGTGAAGCCCTACGACGGCGACATGGAAAGCTATCGTGCGCTTCTTCTCGAAGAACGCGGCGCAAGGACATCGGATCGCCGTGACGAGGGCGGCGGGGAGGCGCGCGCATCGCGCACCGATCAACGCCGGGCGGCTGCGGAGAAGCGGGCTGAGCTTGCACCGCTCAAGAAAGCGATGACCGCTGCCGAGAGCCGGGTTGAGAAGCTCTCCAAGGAGATTGCAGCGCTCGACGCGGTGCTGGGCGATGCGCAGATTTACAGCGCAAATCCGCAGAAGGCTCAGGCCGCCGCCCAGCAGCGGGGCCAGCTCGCACGCGACCTGCAATCGGCCGAAGATGCCTGGCTGGCGGCGACGGAAGCCTACGAAGAAGCCTCGGCGGGGGCGGACGCCTAGGCGTCCTAAAGGCCCTCACCTGCCCTTCGGGCATCCTCTCCCGTGCCGGAGAGGAAAAGTGCTATTCCCTTCTCCTTGGGGAGAAGGTGGCCAAAGCCCGGAAGAAGGCCATTCGCGGAACCCGGCGGCAAACGCATAGGGAGTTCGGCCAAGGCCATTGGTCGTATGCCCCTCATTTCCCAGTGCGATTTGGAAAAGAACGGCCGAATTGCGATTTCGTCGCGACTATCCACACCTGGACGAAATGCCAATCGGAACCCATTTGCGGGTGGCAACGTTCAAAGAAACGCGCAGGCAGAGTGCTCCCCCAGCGTACTGCGCCAGTGAGAACCGATCATGGACCAGAAATTCGTCTACCATACCCTCCATCGCACGAACGCACCGCGCGCCCGTGTTGCGAGCGCGAAGTTGGCCGTTTCTGAATACCTTGCCTACGTCACCATGCTTTCGGCAGCAGTCGTTATCGCGATCATCACGTTTGCTTATGCCGCGAATCTCACGGTGCATTGGTTGGCCCACGTCAACGGCCCGGGCTTCTTTTCGTCCGAGGCACAGCCTGTTTCGAATACCGATGTGAAGCCATTCGCGCCGTCGAAGGTCGCGATGATTTCCGCGCACTGATCCTCACGAGTTCCTCCACGCGTTCTGTCCTTGTCCTCGGGCTTTGCTCGAGGACTTTTTTTGTGAGCGATTGGGAGAGCCGTTTCCGCGAAGCTTGATTTGTCCGCACATGTCATCCTCGGCTTTATGCCGAGGATCCATAGTGATGTGCGCTCGCCGATAAATGGATCCTCGGGACAAGCCCGAGGATGACATTTTGTGATTAGCCGCTGATCTTGGAGAAGTCGGCGACGGTGAATGTTGCGGCGCGGATTTCGGACAGCAGGCGCAAGCGGTTCTCGCGGACTTTTTTGTCTTCGGCGTTGACGAGGATTTTCTCGAAGAACATATCGACCGGCGCGCGGAGTTCCGACAGCGCACGCATCGCGCCAGCGAAGTTCTCGACTTGGATCGCAGCCGTCGTGTCCTGCTTCACCGCCTCGATGGCTGCGGCGAGCGCGATCTCTTCCTTCTCGGTGAGAAGCGCGAGGTCGTAGGGACCTGCGTAGGATTTCTTATCCTTCTTCTCTTCGATCGAGAGGATGTTGGCGGCGCGCTTGACGCCCGCGAGCAGGTTCGCGCCGTCATCCGTTTTGAGGAATGCGTCGAGCGCTTCGACGCGGCGGACGATGAGCGCCAGATCGTCCTGGCCGCCGAGCGAGAACACGGCGTCGATCAGGTCGTGGCGCTTGCCCTGGTCTTTCAAGAAGACTTTGAGGCGGTCGGCGAAGAAGGAGAGGAGGTCCTCTCCGATCCCAGCTTTCGATTTCGGATTGCTTGCTTTCAGCGAGTTCTCCGCCTTCGCGATATACTCGGCGAGCGGCACGCGCAGATCATTTTCCAGCACGATGCGGATGACACCAAGCGCGGCGCGGCGGAGCTGGTAGGGATCGCCGGAGCCGGTTGGCTTTTCGCCGATGGCCCAGAAGCCGACAAGCGTATCGAGCTTATCGGCAAGCGCCACGGCGCAAGCAACCGCATCGCCCTGATCGGCGCGCGGCACCGTATCGGTCGGGCCTTTGGGCTTGTAGTGCAGCTCGATGGCACGAGCGATCTCGGGCTTCGTGCCGACATGCTCGGCGTAGTAGCGGCCCATCAGGCCCTGAAGTTCTGGGAATTCGCCGACCATTTCAGAAACGAGATCGGCCTTGCAAAGACCGGCGGCGCGGCGTGCGTCCGGCGGATCGGCGTCGCAAGCGCCCGCCAATTCGAACGCCAGCTGCTCGATGCGCTCGACGCGATCTTTTTGGCTGCCGAGTTTTTCGTGGAACGTGATGTGCGCAAGCTTGCCCGCCATCTCTCCGAGCGGATGCTTCAGGTCCTGCTCCCAGAAGAACTTGGCATCCGACAGGCGCGCGCGGATAACCTTCTCGTTGCCCGAGACGATCTGCGCGCCGCCGTCCTTCGCAACGAGGTTCGAGACGAGCAGGAATTTATTCGCCAGCTTCTTCGATTTCGGATCGCGCAGAGAAAAGCACTTCTGATGCGTCTTCATCGATGTCGTCAGGACTTCGCCGGGCACTTCGAGGAAGGCCTTTTCGAACGAGCCTATCAGCACGACCGGCCATTCGGCGAGACCGGCGTTTTCAGCAAGAAGCGCGTCGTCCTCGACAAGTTCGAGCTTTGCCTCCTTCGCGAGGGCGTGCGCTTGCTCGGAAATAACAGCCACGCGCTTCGCCGGATCGAGAATGACGTGATGGGCGAGAAGCTTTTCCTCGTAGTCGGCGAAGTTCTTGACCTTGAACGGGCCGGGACCAAGGAAGCGATGACCGCGCGTTTCGTGTCCGGATGCGAGTCCGTTGATCTCAAACGGCACGACCTTGCCGCCGAGCAGACACAGCACCGACTGCAGAGGCCGCACCCACTGGAACGGCGACGCGCCCCAGCGCATCGACTTCGGCCAGGGAAATTTCGCGGCGACGTCCGTCACCGTTTCGGCGATGATCTCAGGAGCCGCACGACCGGGCTTTTCGATTTTGGCGACGTAGTAGTCGCCTTTCTTCTCATCTTTGATGATCGTCGCGTCATCGAGCGACACCAGACCGGCGGACTTCAAAAATCCTTGCACGGCCTGCTCGGGCGCGCCGACACGCGGGCCTTTCTTTTCTTCGGAGATAGCAGGCGAACCGGCGGGAACATTTTCGATCACGAGCGTCAAACGGCGAGGCGTCGAAAAGCAACGCGCTTCGCCAGCGTCGAGGCCGCGCGATTTCAATCCGTCGACGACGAGGCGTTTCAGATCTTCCGCTGCGCGCAATTGCATACGCGCCGGAATCTCCTCCGACAGAAGTTCGAGCAAAAGTTCAGACATTCAGGATCGATCTCGCGACTGGCTCTTTCCTCGTCATACAGGAAAGAGTGGGGGTGAGGGGTAAAGATGCAGGGTGCTGCTCCGACCCCTCACCCTGTGCCTCTCCCCGCCACGGCATCGCAGCGGGGAGAGAGGTTTCGTTATGGATTTGCGGGCGCCGGCGTCGGAGCCGCAGGCGGAGTCGAATTTTCCGGTGCCGGGGTCGCGGGCTCGGCTGGGGCCGGTTCCGCTGCCGGTGGCGTCGCGGGTGCCGACTCTGCGGCTGGAGGCGTCGCGGGAGCAGCTTCAGGCGCCGGAGCGGGCGGAGGCGTGGGCGTCGATTCCGCAGCGGGCGGGGTCGGCGGTGCGGCAGGCTCCGCGGGCGGCGGAAGGGCCTTCATGGCACCGCCCTCGGCCGGTGCTTCCTCAGCCTTCTTGTGCTCGGGCAGAATGCCTGCCGGAAGCGAGACGCGCACTTTGTGGCCTAACTCTTTGATCGTGCCGGTCGTGTGGAGATACCCGATGCCAACGGCAACGAGCGCGATGAAAAATGCAAAGATCCACGGCAGGCGCCGGAGAGCGAAGAAGCCGATAATGATCAGCGGCACGGCAGCCGCGATAATGCCGAGGGTCGTGTCGTTCATGCGCGTCCTCCTCCTTCTGTCTTTAGCCACGCGCCGCAACAGGCTTTCGCCAGCTCCCGAACGCGCAGGATGTAGCTCTGACGTTCCGTGACCGAAATCACGCCCCGAGCGTCGAGCAGGTTGAAGATATGGCTCGCCTTTATGCATTGATCGTAGGCGGGGAGCGCGAGCAAGTGCTCCTCGCCGTTCTTCGCGCCGGCCTCAAGCAAGGCCGTGCATTCGACTTCGGCGTCCTTGAAATGACGAAGCAGCACTTCGGTATTGGCGTGCTCGAAGTTGTAGCGGGAATATTCGCGTTCAGCCTGCAGGAACACATCGCCGTAGGTCAGGCGCTTGTCGTCGTCGCGGCCGTTGAAGTTCAAGTCGAAGACGCGATCCACGCCCTGGACGTAGGTAGCGAGGCGTTCGAGGCCATAGGTGATCTCGCCGGACACGGGATTACAATCGAACCCGCCGACCTGCTGGAAGTATGTGAACTGCGACACTTCCATGCCGTTGCACCAGACTTCCCATCCAAGGCCCCAGGCGCCGAGCGTCGGGCTTTCCCAGTCGTCCTCGACAAAGCGAATGTCATTCAGCGACGTATCGATGCCGATGGCCTCGAGACTCGCGAGGTAGAGCTCCTGCATATTTGCGGGAGACGGCTTCATGATGACTTGGAACTGATAGTAGTGCTGCAGCCTGTTCGGGTTTTCGCCGTAGCGGCCATCCTTAGGCCTGCGCGAAGGCTGAACGTAAGCCGCCGACCAGGGCTTCGGCCCGAGCGATCTGAGCGTCGTCGCGGGATGGAACGTGCCCGCGCCGACCTCCATGTCGTAGGGCTGCAGGATGACGCAGCCTTCGGCGCTCCAGAAGCTCTGCAGGGTCAGGATAAGGTCCTGGAAGGCTGCTTTGGGCCGCAAGGCTGGAAGGCGTCCGGCTTTGGCGGCAACCGACGTCTGGGGCATGTCTTTTTGCTCGATCCGGCTGAATTCGGCGGCAATATACGCGTTAAAGCCACCTTGTCACGTCCGCGCGGCAGTATTTTGCGGGCTTTCCCGCCGGACAATCGTCCGGAGCCTAAAAACGTTTTCGCGTTCAAAAGAGGGCTTCGGTCGCGGACGGGGCGATACTCATTAGGCGGGGTTGGCTTGGAATCGAAGATAGACGGCCGTCAGACGTCACGTTTCGCGTGTGGGCGATAGACGCCTGCCGCTTCGTCCCACTCGAGATTGCCAAGGTCACGCGTGGGCGCCGCCGCGCGGCGCATGCGGGCCTCTTCCTTGCGGACTGCCTGCCCCTGGCGCGCCAAGGCGGACAGCAACCGATAGCCGGCGACGCCAGCAACTCCGACGACAGCAAGTAACATGAACGGAGGCATAGCGCGGCCCTCCGGGCCTAGATCCCAAAGCGCGACCACATCGTACGCGCCTCGATAGCGGACACCAGATCGTCGGCAAAAGCAAGGCCGCCATTGGCTAGGCCGGAAGCCCCTGGAGCGCGGCGCAGGCGCGACAAAAGCCCACCACGCTCCGGCTCGACGACCTTGAGGCGAACCTTATCGCCGAAAAGCTCCCGCATCTTCGAGCGGACGTCCGTTATGCCGTCGATCAGGCCGAATTCGACAGCTTTGGAGGCCGACCAGAAAGCTCCCGAAAACAGCTCATCGTCCGGAGCCTTGAGTTTGCCGAGGCGGCGTTCCTTGACGAGACCGATGAAAACGTCGTGGACGTCCTTCTGGATGGACTTCAGGCGCGCGATGTCATCCTGGTCTTCGGGCAGGAAGGGATCGAGCTGGTTCTTGTTGGCGCCAGCTGTATAGACGCGGCGCTCGATGCCCATACGCTCGATCAGATCGACAAAGCCGAAGCTTCGCGAGACGACCCCGATCGAGCCGACGATGGAGGACGGATCGGCGTAAATTTCATCGCCTGCGATCGCGAGGAAATATCCGCCCGACGCCGCGACGTCCTCGCAGAAGACGTAGATCTTTTTCTTCTTTTCGACCGCCAGCTGGCGAAGGCGTTTGAAAATCAAATTCGACTGGACCGGCGATCCGCCGGGCGAATTGATGACGACCGCAATGCCCGGAAGTTTCGACAGGGCGAATGCTTTGTCCATCGCGCCCGCATAACCGGCGAGCGAAAGTCCGGGGCGCAGCGGCGTCGCCATTCCGATCGGACCGGAAAAGCGCAAAACGGGAATGATGGGCTGACGCGAAAACGGCCACATGAAAGGAAGCTCCTGCGGACGACGTTGGAGGATTGCCGGGGCCTGCGGTAAAGAGCGGATTGTCTAGAGCAATCGCGCGTTTGCTGCCAGTGGCGATCAGCCGCCGATTTATCCCGGCAGCGCGGCGCCGTGACGGAACACGGCTTCGATCTCAGGCAGGAAAGCCTGATCCGGGCCGTGAAGAACGAGGCTGGGTTTGATCGACAGCGGAGCTCGACTGCCTTTGATGCCCGTCACGATAACGCGGATGGCGGGTTCGTCGGCGCGAGCGTGGACGGGAAGCACGCTTATGCCGCCGAAGCGGTTTGCGAACGCGGAAAGAATTCTCGGCAGCGCTTCCGTTTTATGGATCATCGCCACGCGACCGCCCGGAGCCGCCATGCGGTTCATGAAGCGCGCCCAGATCTCAAGCGCGTCTTGCGGCATCTGATGAGACGCCGCCCTCAAGGGATTTCCGGCGACGGTGCCACGGCCCTCGTCATGATAGGGCGGGTTAGCGAGCACGAAGGCAAAAGTTTCTGATGCAACGGCCGCCCCGTTCAATGCTCCGGTGGCGCGTGCAATGTCCGTCTCGACAACCGAAACGCGCATCGCAAGGCCGTTCCGTTCGATGTTGTGGCGCGCCAGCGCGGCGAGCTTCGACTCGCGCTCCACCAAGACAACCTTCGCGTTGGGACAACGTGCCGCCACGCAGAGCCCAACGACGCCCACCCCCGCGCCAACGTCCAGAACCGGCCCCTCCAGGGCGATTTCGGGTGCGAGGGTAGCCGCCAGAAGCACCGCGTCGGTGCCCGCCCTGTAGCCGTTTCTGGGCTGGCAAATGGCTAGCGCGTCCCCGAGAAAAAGGTCGTCGGTTACGGCTTCCGAAGGTTGAAGCTCGGGCTCAGGCGCGTTCATTTCCGACAACCCATTCACCAAGTCCTGCGTCGTTCAATATCCGGCTCGCCCGGTTCCATAGATCGTCCGGCACGACAAGACGTCGCGGGAAGGCACCAATTGACCCTTCCATCAGGCTCATATTTCGATCAAATACGACGGCTTCTATGCCCTGATCGGTGAGGAGCGCCTCGACATAGCTGATCAGAACGGCATCGTTCGTCAAAATTAACTCGCGCATGGCAATTCCAAAAAATGAACACTAGTTATGCCACGCCGGATGCCGCGTGACGGCTTGAAGACGACTGCATATATATTACACGCAATGGAAAATTGGGGGCCAACTTGGGTCGCGTAATTCCGCTCGAAGACGTCCGCGAAACGAGCCAGAAGCTGCAACCGCTTCTCGACCTCGTGGCCGAGGATATGGAAGCGATCAACCGCATCATTCTCGACAAGGCGGTATCCGATGTCGAGATGATTCCCGAGCTTGCGCACCACCTCATCGATAGCGGCGGCAAGCGCCTGCGACCCATGCTCGCTCTCGCATCGGCTAAACTCTGCGGCTACACCGGCAATGGCCACGTCCGCACGGCTTCCGCCGTCGAGTTCATGCACACCGCCACGCTGCTGCACGACGACGTCGTCGATGAGAGCTCGACTCGGCGCGGCCGCAAAACGGCGCGGATGATTTGGGGAAATCAGGCGAGCGTGCTCGTCGGCGATTTCCTTCTCGGCCAGGCCTTCAAAATGTTCGTCGACGTCGGATCCCTGACAGTGTTGCGGATCATGTCGAGCGCCGCAGCGACGATTGCCGAAGGCGAAGTACTACAGCTCGCGGCAGCCAAGAACACATCGACGACCGAAGACGATTACCTGACGATCATCAACTCGAAGACGGCTGCACTTTTCTCAGCTGCTGCCGAGTCCGGCGCAGCGCTCTCGCAGCGGCCGAACGAGGAGCAGGCCGCGCTTCGGTCCTATGGCAAGAACCTCGGGCTGGCGTTTCAGTTGGTCGACGACGCCCTCGATTATGCGGGAGACAGCACGCGTCTTGGCAAGTCGGTCGGGGACGATTTTCGCGAGGGCAAGATCACCCTTCCCGTCATCCTTTCGTTCCGGCGCGGTTCGAGCGACGAGCGTCAATTCTGGAACCGGACCATCGCAGAGGGCGACATCGGCGACGGCGATCTCGAACATGCGATCACCCTGATGCGGCGTCACAAGGCGATCGAAGCGACCTTCGAGCGGGCGCGTTCCTATGGCGCAATCGCGCGCGACGCGCTGGCTATTTTCCCTGAGAGCCGCGAGAAAGACGCGCTCGAGCAGGTCATCGCGTTCTGCATCAGCCGTTCTCACTGAGACGGAAAACTATCGTTCGGGCGCATGCAAGAGCTGGGTCCCGGCTCTTCGCTTCGCTCGGCCGGGATGACACCCGAGCAGACAATCAAACCAATCGCGACTGCGCGATCCACCAGTTCGGCTGACGCGATTTCAGCATGCGGGTGGCGACTGTCGCCGCGTGTTCGGTCTCGAACAGGGCAAAGCAGGTTGGGCCGGCCCCCGACAGTTGCGCGACGCGCGAGCGCGGAAGCTTCGCCAGCGCCGAGATCACCATATTGATCTCGGGAAAAAGTTGACGCGCGGGCGCCTCGAGCGCGTTGCCGCGCAGCGCCGCATAGCGGATGACATCGCCCACGGATGAGAATACCGGCGGTGTTTCTTTTGGCAGATCCGATTGCAGCGGCGCGGCTCCGAGGAGCCGGAACACCTCAGCCGTCTTTTTTTCCATGATCGGAGAGAGAGGATTGGCAAGCACGGCGAAAAGCTCGCCGGGAAGTGTGGTCGCGCTGATTTCTTCACCGACGCCTGTCATCATCGCGCTGCGGCTCCCGAGGCAAACGGGAACATCCGCGCCGAGGCTTCGGGCGATTTCGCCAACGTCCAGCGCGGCGACTTCCGGATGAGCCATACACAGAAGACGAAGTGCTGCGGCCGCATCGGCCGAGCCGCCGCCGATGCCGCTGGCGATCGGCAGGTTCTTTTCAAGCGTAAAGCGGCCGAGATCTATTCCTGGAGCGGCGCGAGAAACTGCGGAGATTGCGGCGTCGACGAGATTAAGCCCGTCGAGGCCGGCCGAGAATGGCCCCTCGATGACGGTCGGTGCGGTCGGCCCGGAGTGAAGCGTCAGTCGATCAGCGGCTGTGGACGCGAATGCGACCAAGCTCCGAAGCTCGTGGTAGCCGTCGGCCCGGCGCCCCAGGACCTCAAGCGTCAGGTTGATCTTCGCGGGGGCGAATTCCAATTTCGACATGCATTCCATGATACAAAAACGGGCGCTTAAGCGCCCGTCTTGCCACAAATTATCTTGACGCGCCGTTACTACTCGACGGTTCTGCCTGAAGTTCCTGTCTTGTTTTCGCTGCGACGGCGGAGAGCTTCATCCGTCTGGACCTGCCGGGTCTTCTCGGCGTTCTTGGCTTCGCCCTTGGAGTCGAGGCCACGCTCCAGCTTCGCCTTGATCTTATCGACGTCCTCGGGCTCCGGGTTGAGCGACAACGCCTGGCTCCATTGGAAGCGGGCTTCGCGCTCACGTCCAACCTTCCAGAAAGCGTCGCCGAGGTGATCGTTCAGCGTCGGGTCTTCGGGCTTGATCTCAACTGCGCGCTCAAGGTAGCGGACGGCTTCCTTGAAGTTGCCTTGCTTGTAGTGCGCCCAGCCAAGACTATCGACGATGTAACCGTCGTCTGGCTTCAGCTGCACAGCCTTCTCGATCAACCGGGTGCCCTCTTTGAGGTTCTTGCCCTGATCGACCCAGGAGTAGCCGAGATAGTTCAGAATGAGGGGCTGGTCAGGCGCGAGCGCGAGTGCGCGCTTGAGATCGGATTCCGCCGCTGGCCAGTTCTTCAGCCGCTCATAGGCCGTACCCCGTGCGTAGTAGTAACCCCAGTTGCGCGGATCGGATTTGTTGAGAACCGAAATAGCCTTGGTGAAATAGGTGACGGCGCCCGCATAATCCTTGCGTGCACGCATAATATTGCCGAGCGCTTCGAGCGGCCGGACGTCTTTCGGGTCTTCTTCGCTCAACTTGACCAGAATGACTTTGGCTTCGTCGGTGCGATCGAGCGAGTTGAGGTCGAATGCGCGACGGATATCGATGGCGCTCTGCAGCGGCGTTCCAGCAGGAATGCGGTCGTACGTTTTCAGGGCATCGTCGTAGCGCTTCACCGCTTCCTGCGCATTGGCGAGGGCGGCCAGCGCAAAGACGTGATCCGGCTTCGCATCGAGTGCGAGTTGAAGATAAATCGTGCCGAGGCTGACGCCGCCTTCACCTGCCAACGCTTCGCCCAGACCGTAGAAGACCTCCGACAGTCCTTCGGTCGGCGACGAAATCAGCAGCGGCGGCTTCTGCTTCTTGTCGATGATCTGCAGCATCTCCTTGGCGAGAGGATGCGGTTCGCCCTGGGTCTTCGCCAGCTGCTGCTTGATGACCTGCCGGGCGGTTTTAAAATCGCCGTAGTGGGCCGCCGATTGCGCATAAGCGAGAGAGGTGCGGAGCGTCCGGCTATCCTGACGGAAAACCTTTTCATAGGATGCGCGCGCGTCGGCCTTGCGGCCCGCGAGATCCGCGATCAATGCGCGGTGATACCGCAAATAGAACTGTGCCCAGTCCGGTTGGCGCGGGAGATCGAGAGCTTTGAGAGCTCCATCGGTGTCGCCCGCCGCCAAGCGAGTCCAACCGATCGCAATCGCGCTCGTCAATTCGCCAATGGGATTTTCAGACGCCGCGGTAAAGCGGTCTTCGGCTTTCTTGTAATCGCCGGCTTTGAATGCCGTCACGCCCAGCAGGAACTGGGACATGCGATGGGACTGCTGGGTCGCCGACAATTTCTCAGCAAGGGGAACGGCCTTCGGCCAATCGCCAGACATCGTCTCCATCTGGAAGGCCTGTTCGAGCAGAACCTCGTTCGATGGATCGCGCTCCAGCGCCCGGCCGTAGAAATTCGCGGCTTCCTCGGTGTCCTGCGCTGCTCGCGCAAAGCGGCCGGCAAGATAATTGCCGAGCACGGAGTTCGATAGTTCGTCTTGACCGGCGTCCTGATCCTGATCTTGCGCCTGATCTTGATCTTGTGAGCGGGCCGGAGCCTCGCTGAAAAACCCGGCGACTGTCAGTGAAATCGCGACAAGGCCTACACTCAGCACGCGCCCGAAGGGTCCCCGCATCGACTTTTTCCCTTTGCTGCCGGAAGCCAATTCGATTCCTGCAGGGTTAAGCCTAGCAAAGATACCGCGCGCTTGGCGACAAGCTTTACGTGAAAAATAAGACATGAGCCGGGATTGCTAACGGTTATCAATATTGTCCGCGTGTGTCGCGCGCGACAATCCGCCATTACGATCTGCCAGCCCATCGCTGCCGAATGAGCGCGAAAATATGCGCTCTTCCGGCAAACGTTATTCAGTACATCGTCACATTCCGGCGTAATTGGGTCCGCCCCCGCCTTCGGGGCAGGTCCAGTTGATATTCTGGCTCGGATCTTTGATGTCGCAGGTTTTGCAGTGAACGCAATTCTGCGCGTTGATCTGGAACTTCGCGGCCCCGGCGTTGTCATAGACGACTTCATAAACCGCTGCTGGGCAGTAGCGCTGCGCCGGCTCGGCGTATTCTGGCAGATTGACCGCGATCGGCACCGTCGGATCGAGCAATTTGAGATGAATTGGCTGATCTTCTTCGTGGTTCGTCGCGGAGAACGACACATTCGTCAAGCGATCGAAAGTCAGCTTGCCGTCGGGCTTCGGGTAAGCGATCGGCTTGTAGTTTTTCGACTTGGCTGTCGCGGCGGCGTCGGTTTTGCCGTGCTTCAGCGTAAAGCCCAGTCCGACGCCTGAAATAATGGTGTTGAGCCAAAGATCGGTGCCGCCGAGGATGATGCCCAGCGCCGTACCGAAGCGGGACCAGAACGGCTTCATATTGCGCACGCGCTTCAAATCGCGGGCAATGTCGCCGGTGCGGACGTCTGTCTCGTAAGCGTCGAGCTTGTCGTGGGCACGGCCTGCCGCAATCGCATCGACGACGGCATCCGCCGCCGCGATGCCGGACAGGATGGCGTTATGACTGCCTTTGATGCGGGGCACGTTGACCATGCCCGCCGCGCAGCCCAGAAGCGCGCCGCCCGGAAAAACGAGATCGGGCATCGACTGCCAGCCGCCTTCTGTGATGGCGCGGGCGCCGTAACCGATGCGCTTGCCGCCTTCGAAGACGCCGCGAATCGCGGGGTGCGTCTTGAAGCGCTGGAACTCGTCATACGGCGAGAGATAGGGATTTTTGTAGTTCAAGTGGACGACGAAGCCCACGGCGACGAGATTGTCGCCATAGTGATAAAGGAACGAGCCTCCGCCGGTGCTGTTGTCCAGCGGCCAGCCGAACGAGTGCTGCACGTAGCCCGGCTTGTGCTTCTCGGGTGAGACCTGCCAAAGCTCTTTCAGGCCGATGCCGTATTTCTGCGGTTCGTGATCGTTGGCGAGATCGAAGTGGCGGATGAGAACCTTGGCCAGCGAACCGCGCGCGCCTTCGGCGATGAGCGTGTACTTGCCGCGTAATTCCATGCCGCGAACGAAACTGTCTTTCGGCTCACCGTCGCGGCCGACGCCCATATCTCCCGTCGCGACACCGACGACGGCGCCGCTTTCGTCATAAAGGACTTCGCTCGCCGCGAAGCCCGGATAGATCTCGACGCCGAGTTCGGCTGCCTGATCGCCAAGCCATTTGCATAGCGCGCCAAGGCTGACGATATAATTGCCGTGGTTCTTCATCAGCGGCGGCATCGGCCAGTTCGGCAGCCGGATATCGCCCTGCGGTCCGAGAACCAGAAACACGTCTTCGGTCACGGGCGTCTCGACCGGTGCGCCGCGTTCTTTCCAATCGGGGATCAGGCGGTTCAAGCCGATCGGATCGATGACGGCGCCAGAAAGAATATGGGCACCGACCTCTGACCCTTTTTCCACGACGACGACGGAAATCTCGGTTCCAGTCTCGGCGGCTTTCTGCTTGAGGCGTATTGCGGCCGCTAGCCCGGCCGGGCCGGCACCGACGATCACTACGTCGAAGTCCATTGCCTCGCGGGCTGGCATGTCGGCGGCGTCAACGGCCATCATCACCTCGTTTGGATGTCTGGAAGTTCATCAGCAATCTCGATTATGGTGCGGGAGGAAAAGCGTCAAGTTGACCGATACCACGCGAGCCCCGCCCCCAGACGCGTGCAATTTGCAGGGGTTGTCCTTATTGTCATAGCCCGATGACGAGCTTTTTCGACCAAGATGAAATGCTGGCGATCCTCGATTGGTTGCAAGCCGCGGGCGTAGACACCGCCGTTGGGGATACCGCCCATGACTGGCTCGCGCGCGGGAACGAGGCGCCGGGGGCTGGATTTGCGTGGCCGAAGCGCGGCGAAGAACGGCCTGCGGCTGCCATTTCGCCAGCGGCCGCGCCTGCCCGTCCGCGCGCGACGACCAGCACAGGCGCTCCTCGTACTGAGCCTGGCCGCGGCGAACCGGGACGGCCGCGGGCGGCGACGCCGCTCGGCGCCAGCGAGGCCGAGACCGGTGCGCGGCGCATTGCTCGCGCCGTTACGTCGCTGGAAGGGCTCGAGGCGGCGCTCAAGGATTTCGACGGCTGCGGCCTCAAATCGACGGCGACGAAGCTATGCTTCTATCGGGGTGCGCCGAAGGCCGACGTCATGTTCATCGGCGAAGCGCCGGGCCGCGACGAGGACTTGGCTGGAAAGCCGTTCGTCGGGCGCGCGGGTCAATTGCTCGATAAGATGCTTGCAGCAATCGGGCTTTCGGAAGCGGACGTGCACATCACCAACATCGTCTATTGGCGACCGCCCGGGAACCGCACACCAACGCCGCAGGAAGCACTTTCGTGTCGGCCGTTTCTCGAGCGGCAAATCGAGCTTGTCGCGCCGAAGATGCTGGTCGCGGTCGGTGGCTCGGCGGCCAAGGAAGTGTTGGGCGCGACAGAGGGCATCATGCGGCTTCGCGGCAAGTGGCGCGAGGTTCAGGTGGGAGAGCAGAAGATACCCGCCATCGCGACGCTGCATCCGGCGTATCTGCTGCGGACGCCAGCGGCAAAGCAGCTCGCGTGGATGGATCTTCTGCAGATCAAGTCGAAACTCTAAGCAGCAAACGAGGCGTATCATGGCCGGCATCGATGCCGAACGCCAATTCATCCCCATCCGCATCGCTATTCTGACGATGTCGGACTCGCGCACGCTCGCGGACGATACATCGGGATCGTATCTCGAACGCGCCGTCGGCGAAGCAGGCCACGCCGTCGCCGACCGCAAGCTCGTGAAAGACGACACGGCGCAAATCCGCAGCATCGTCAAAGGCTGGATTGACGATCCGTCCATCGATTGCGTGATTACGACGGGGGGAACGGGATTTACGGGACGGGACGTAACGCCTGAAGCGGTGAAGCCGCTGTTCGAAAAAGAGATCGAAGGTTTTGCGATCCTCTTTCACACGCTGTCGTATCAAAAGGTCGGCACGTCGACGATCCAGTCGCGGGCGTGCGGCGGCGTCGCGAAAGGGACCTACATTTTTTGCCTGCCTGGCTCGACCGGCGCTTGCAAGGATGCCTGGGAGGGCATTCTGAAATTCCAGCTCGATGTGCGGCATCGGCCATGCAATTTCGTCGAGATCATGCCGCGGCTGGAAGAACATCGAAAAACGGCATGATGCGGACGCCTCAAGGCGCGGTTTCGACCTTGCCGCTGAGCCGTGCGATCACGCTCACCGGAAGCCCCACGCCGTAGAGCATGTGACAGATCTGGTTGCGGAACGACCGCGAGAAATAGCCGTCGCGACGGTAGCGGTCGGCCGAAGTCACAGCTTCGGCGTCGAGCATGGTGAGCCGGCGGCGTCCGAGGCGGCGGGCGAGATCGAGGTCTTCCATGATCGGTATATTACGATAGCCGCCGACCTCATCGAACAGCCGACGCGGGATCAGCAAACCCTGATCGCCATAAGGCACGCGGAGAAGCTTGCAGCGTAGTTGGACGGCCACTTCGAGCAGCCTCGGCGCCAAGCCCCTGTCGTCGAGCCGGAACTTGAAAGCGCCGGCCGCCATCGCGCGCTCGCCCAGATCGATGCGATGCATGAAGCTGGTCGCGCTGCGCTCCCAGCCCTCTTCGAGCACCGTATCGGCATTCAGGAACAACAACCAAGGGAAGCGGGCCATTGCTGCGCCCTGCGCCAGCTGCCCGCCGCGTCCGGGAGCGCTCTCGACAACGTCGGCTCCGGCGAGATCGGCAACCTTGACAGTGGCGTCCGTCGAGCCGCCATCGACGACGATGACCTGCCTCACGATGCCGTCCACTGCTGCGGGAACCAGCGCCGAAAGGGTCGGTGCTAACGTGCGTTCAGCATTCCGGGCGGGAATGATTACTGAGATCATTTTCTTTTCCTGACACGTCATTCCGCGCGCGGCAAGGCGCGCCAAGTCGCGGACCTTAACCAAAGGCCGCGCCGAATTCCGTCGATGCTATGTTCTTTATTTGTTCTCTTGGTCGTGCTAGAGATTGATCGAAATCAGCAGCATTTGGAAAAAATGGCTCCGGACCGAGACCAGCAAAATCGCCTCGCAACGCCCCTTTCCGTCGATTCCGAGCGTCGGCGCGGGCGCGGGGCGCGAACGAATAAAAGCGGGCGGTTCGAAGCGGAGGCCTACGAGGCATTCGACGATGGCTGGGAAAGCCTCGGAGATCTCGACGCGTTCAAGACGGAAGTGACTGAGGAAGCTGCGAAGTCGATCATCTCGCACAACGACAGTCCAGACGTTTCGTTCGAGAGTTCGATTAACCCGTACCGGGGCTGCGAGCATGGCTGCATCTATTGCTACGCCCGGCCGAGCCATTGTTATCTCGGGCACTCCGCGGGCCTGGATTTCGAGACCAAGCTTTATGCCAAGCCGAACGCAGCCGAACTTCTTCGGCGGGAATTCAAGAAGCCGAGCTACCGGCCAGAAACGATTGCTCTCGGCGGCAACACCGATCCCTATCAACCTGTCGAGCGAGAGCGTTGCATTACGCGCTCGATTCTCGAGGTGATGGCAGAGACTAATCATCCCGTCGGCATCATCACGAAATCGGCGCTGGTCGCGCGCGACATCGATATCCTAGCGCCAATGGCCGAGAAAAAACTCGCGCGCGTTGCGGTCTCGATTACGACGCTCGACCGCCGTGTCGCCCGCGCGATGGAGCCGCGCGCCGCGACGCCGCCGAAGCGCCTCGAAACCGTGAAGCGGCTCGCGGATGCCGGCATTCCCGTGACGGTCATGGTGGCTCCGATCATTCCGGGGCTGACGGATCACGAGATCGAGCCCATTCTCGAAGCGGCGCGCGAGGCCGGGGCGCGCGAAGCAGGTTATGTGCTCCTCCGCCTGCCGCTCGAGATCAAGGATCTCTTTCGCGAATGGCTCGCGGAGGAATTTCCCAACCGCGCCGACAGAGTCATTTCGCTTTTGCGCTCGATGCACGGCGGACGCGATTACACGCCCGACTTTGGTGTACGGCAGGTCGGGCGCGGCCCCTACGCGACGCAGATCGCGCTGCGCTTCCGGCTTGCAAAGAAGCGCCTCGGCTTCGGTGGCGATCGAGTTGCCTTGCGAACCGATCTCTTCCTGCGTCCCGGTAACGGTGGACAACAGCTCTCTCTGCTTTGACAGGCCGATCCGCGCGATGACCAACTTGGCGAATGAAGATCGCCGATTCGCGCATCAGGCCGACGTTCGAACTCGAAGCCGCTGAGCATCAGCTTGGTTTGCGGCCGATCGCGGGTGTCGATGAGGCTGGTCGCGGTCCGTGGGCCGGTCCCGTCGTGGCCGCGGCGGTCATTCTCGATCCCGATAAACTCCCGGCGAACATCGACGATAGCAAAGCGCTCGACGAAGAGTCCCGCGCCTATCTTTACAATCGCATCACGAAGGTGGCGATTGTGGCGGTCGGTATCGCCGAGGTCGACCGCATCGATCGCGATAACATCCTCGCCGCGACGCTCTGGGCAATGGCACAGGCCATTGGACAACTTGCAGAGGTGCCGAAGCTCGTGCTCGTGGATGGCAACAAGGCGCCGCGCGTGTCCATGACCACGCGCACCATCGTCAAGGGCGACGCGAAGTGCCTGTCCATCGCGGCGGCATCGATCATCGCGAAGGTTACGCGCGACCGCATCATGATGCAGATGGCGCGCGATTATCCGGGTTATGGATTCGAGCGCCACAAAGGTTACGGCACGCCGGAGCATCAGGCCGCGATCGATAAGCTCGGCGTATCGCCATTGCACCGGCGCTCGTTCAAGCCCGTACAGCTCGCGCTCGGCCTTGGCACCCTGGTTTGAATTCCAAACCTCTCGCGGACTCTTTCACTACATTCGTCACCACGCAGAAAGCCGGGAAAGTCGTGCTTGGACGGATCCCCGCCTTCCCGGGGATGACGTTCTTGGTGGGGCAGGACGTGAAGTCCCCTCACCTGTCATCCCGGGCGAGTCCACTTGCGAGATCCGGGACCCAGGAAGAATTTCACTCGACACTCTGGGACCCGGCTCTCAGCTTCGCTGGGGCCGGGATGACAATATCTTGGCTTTATATCGGGCGCCCATTGCGCGGCGCTGCGGATGCATCGGGATGAACCCGAGGATGACAGCAAGATGCTTTCGCGCGCATCGCGTCAGGTTGCAGATCGAATCAAAAATATAAATCGCTTGCGCGCATTGAGGGCGTATCCAAGTGGATTCCCCATGATGTACAAAGCTCGACGGTCCGCCGCGTTTATTCAATGGCGGACGTTCAAGTCATATGTAGCGTAACAGGTTCGAGTTCATGGGTTCGCGTCGCGTCAAGAGCCGCTCGGAGAGCGGAAAGATTCTTATCGGTGATTGCATTGCGGAGCTGAAGAAGCTCGAAAGCTCTAGTGTTGATCTGATATTCGCCGACCCGCCGTACAATCTGCAGCTCGCGGGCGACCTCCTCAGGCCGAACAACACCAAAGTCGATGGCGTCGACGACCAGTGGGACAAGTTCGACGATTTCGCGGCCTATGATTCCTTTTGCCGCGCATGGCTCGCGGAATGCCGCCGCGTATTGAAGCCCGACGGCGCGATCTGGGTGATCGGCTCCTATCACAACATCTTCCGCCTCGGCGTCGCGATCCAAGATCTCGGATTCTGGATTCAGAACGACGTCGTCTGGCGCAAAGTGAACCCGATGCCGAACTTCCGCGGCAAGCGTTTCACGAACGCACACGAGACGATGATCTGGGCGGGCCGCGATAAGAAATCGCGCGTGACCTTCAATTACGAAAGTCTGAAGGCGTCGAACGAAGATATTCAGATGCGTTCCGACTGGCTATTTCCGATCTGCTCGGGGCCTGAGCGGCTGAAAGACGATGGCGGCCGCAAGGCGCATCCGACGCAGAAGCCCGAAGCGCTGCTTCATCGCATTCTGGTCGCGTCGACGAAGCCGGGCGATACGGTGCTCGATCCGTTCTTCGGCACGGGCACGACCGGCGCGGTGGCGAAGCGGCTCGGGCGCAAGTTCATCGGCATCGAGCGCGACGTCGATTATGCGAAAGCTGCGGATGAGCGGATCGCGAAGGTCCAACCCCTCGACCTCGACGCCATTGAAGCGATCCCGTCGAAACGGAACGAGCCGCGCATTCCGTTCGGACAGATTCTCGAACTCGGCATCCTCGAGCCCGGCCGCAAGCTGTTCGACCCGCGCCGGAAAGTGCGTGCCGAAGTGCGCGCCGACGGCACCCTGTTCTGCGATGGTCAGCAGGCGTCGATCCATCGCCTCGGCGCCATCGTGCAAGGCAAGTCTGCCTGCAACGGCTGGACGTTCTGGCACTTCGAGGTCGAAGGCAAATTGAAGCCGATCGACGTGCTGCGGTCCGAAGCCAAGCGGCAGCTCGGCTTGAACGGTACTGTCGCGCTCTGATAAAAATGACGCGAATAACGGCATTTCCGATGGCCAAATCCGTTGGCCATCGGGCGCATTAAGACGGCCGTAACCATGTCGCGAGAAAGACTCTGCTCATCGTCTCGGCACCTAAGCGCGCTGAAACCGCGAATTTGGCTCGAATTGTCTATTCCGTTGTCAGCTTGCTGATTTGAGACGCAGCCCTGCGTCCGGTTTGAACAGATACCGGGCAAGATCGCTCACACCGCCGCTTCGAGCCCTCAAGTTCTTTTAACGAGCCCCGCCAATACTTCCGCCCGATTTTAGTCAGTAGGGGGGGAGCAATGGCACATACGTTCGTTCGTAAGAGCCCATCGCCATCGAAACCGAGTGCGCAGGCAAATCTTCATCGCGTCAGGGCTCGAAAGAAGAGCCGGCCTGCCTTGAGGCTTGTCCAGGATCGCGATGAATCTTTGGCGCAGCGTCTTCAGCGCGCCGAGGCCACCAACAAGCAACTGCGCGAAGCTATCGACATGCTTCCGCAGGGCGTGGTGGTTCTGGACCGCGACGGACGCTATGTTTTGTGGAACCAGCAATACGCGAGCATTTACAAAAAGAGCGCGGACTTGTTCGAGATCGGCGTTCGCCTCGAAGACACGCTGCGGATCGGTGTCAGTCGCGGCGATTATCCGGAAGCTGCAGGGCGCGAAGAGCAATGGATCGCCGAGCGTATTTCGCGGCTCTATCAGCCTAAGGACCGTCACGAACAATGGATTTCGGACGGGCGCTGTATACTGATCGATGAAAGACTGACGACCGATGGCGGCGTTGTCGGCCTGCGCGTCGACATCAGCGAACTGAAAGAGCGCGAAGCATCTTTCCGCATGCTCTTCGAAGCCAATCCCGTTCCGATGTTCGTCGCCCGCAAAGATGACAAGGTGATCTTGAGCGCGAACTCGGCCGCGCTTCGTCACTATGGATTCAAGGCGGAAGAATTATCGACGAAGACCCTGTTCGACCTGCATCACCCGGAAGATCACGCGGATCTAGAAAGCTTCTACGGCGGAAATGCAGAACTGTTCGCCGGGCAGACTTGGCGGCATCTCAAGGCGGATCGGACGTCGATCGATGTCGCGATCTATTCAAGCTCGATAACGCAGGGCCACACGCCAGCAATTCTGTTCGCCGCTATCGACATCACGGAGCGCAAACTCGCGGAGGCGAAAGTCGCCTACCTGGCGCATCACGACGCGCTAACGGGCCTCGCCAATCGCGTGTTTTTGCGCGAGCGCCTCAACGCGCTGCTGACCTCGCGCAAACGTTCGGGCAATGGCATCGCGGTGCTCTGTATCGACCTCGATAACTTCAAGGTCATCAACGATTCGATGGGTCACGCCGCCGGAGACTCGCTCCTGCAGCAATTGGCTCATCGCATTCAGGACACGCTGAGAAAGGACGACATTGCGGCGCGATTGGGCGGCGACGAGTTTGCCGTCGTGCTGGCGAACACGAATCACGCCGTCGAAGTGAGTTCGGTCGCGCAGCGGATCATCGACGTTCTGCGCGAGCCGTTCGAGATCGCAGATCTCAGCATGAACGTGACCGCGAGCGTTGGCATTGCCCTGTGCCCGAGCGACGCCGATACCGCCGAGGCGCTGTTGAAGAATGCGGATCTCGCGCTTTATCAAGCGAAAGAAGACGGCAAGGGCTGCTACCGCTATTTCGAAGCTGAGATGAATGCTCGCGTTCAGGCGCGGCGCAAAATCGAAAGCGATTTGCACCATGCGCATATGAGCGGCGCGCTGGAAATTCATTACCAGCCGTTGGTGACTTTGAATTCGGGAGAAGTTTCCGGTTTCGAAGCCCTGCTGCGCTGGCCGCATCCGGAACGCGGCTACATTCCGCCGTCCGAATTCATACCGATCGCGGAGGAGTGCGGTCTCATCGCGCCGATCACGGATTTCGTCTTGCATCGCGCCTGTCGCGACGCAACGACATGGCCGAAGAAAGCGCGGCTTGCCGTGAACATGTCACCGCAGCGGTTCCGGATCGGCAACGTCTTTCAGGCCGTATCGGAAGCGTTGAAGGCCTCTGGGCTCGAGCCGGAGCGGCTCGAACTTGAAATCACCGAAGCGCTGCTGCTCGAAAACTCAGAAAGCGTGCTGTCTATTCTCCACGCGATCAGGGGGCTCGGCGTGCGCATCTCGATGGACGACTTCGGGACAGGCTACTCGTCACTCAGTTATCTACGCATGTTCCCCTTCGATAAGATCAAGATCGATGGATCGTTCGTGCGCGGCATCGGTTTCGGCAATGAATCGCAGGCGATCATCCGGGCGATCATGGGCTTGGGCTCGAGTCTCGGCATGACGATCACGGCCGAAGGCATCGAGACGGAGTCGGAGCAAGCGTTCCTGCGGGCGGTCGGATGCGATGAGGGTCAGGGCTTTCTCTACAGCAAAGCGCGCCCGGTCGCCGAGGTCCCGCGGATACTCGATGCATTGAGTCAGGCTTATCTGGCGCAAGCACCGGCGAAATAGCGAAGCCTCGAGGCGTTCACTCAGTTGTCGGCGAGGCCGTGCGCGATGATTTTCCTCATCACGCTCGGCAGAGCCTGTCCTTGCAGATCGCGGCGCTGGACCCAGCGGCAACGCTCCTGGCCAGCCCAAAGCGTGAGCGTGGTGTCGAGTGGAACAATGGCGCGATAGAGGGTGATTTCGAGGCGGAAGTGCGTGAAAACATGCACGACCGTTCCCGTAACTAGATGCCACGATGCTTTGACAGGCGCAGAGCGCATCGCCTCCGTTCGTGCTGGAAGCACATCGCCCCAGGGCGTCGAAGGCACCTCGAGCATGCCGCCGAGCAGTCCTGCTTCGGGTCGCTGGCGCAGAAGCACCGCGCCGTCCTCGCGTTGCACCAGAAATGCAATGCCGTGGCGGGATGGTCGCGCGGCCTTTGCGGCCTTGAGCGGCAAAAGCTCGGCGAGGTTCTGGGCGCTCGCCGAGCAATCCCGCTGCACGGGACAGACGAGGCACGACGGCTTTTTCGGCGTGCAGATTTCGGCGCCCAAATCCATCATGGCCTGAGCGAAGTCTCCGGCGCGACGCTGGGGCGTGAGCGTGCCTGCTAGCCTGCGGATCTCGGGCTTGGAGCCGGGCAGCGGCTGTCTTACGGCGAAGAGGCGCGCAACGACACGCTCTACATTGCCATCGACAGGCGTCGCCTTTTCCCCGAAGGCAATCGCGGAAATCGCGGCGGCGGTGTATGGCCCGATGCCCGGAAGCTTCAGCAGCTCGGCTTCGGCGCGCGGAAACTCACCGCCGTAATCGCGCACGACGGCATCAGCGCAGGCCTTCAGGTTGCGTGCGCGCGAATAATAGCCGAGGCCCGCCCATTGCTGCAGAACCTCTTCGAGCGGAGCGGCGGCGAGCGCCGTGACCGTTGGCCAGCGCGCTACGAACTTCTGGAAGTACGGCACGACGGCTTTCACCGTCGTTTGTTGCAGCATGATTTCGGAGAGCCATACCCGATAAGGATTGGCGGCCTTGCGCGGGCCGTAGCGCCAAGGTAGATCGCGCCGCTCGGCCTCATACCAGGCAAGCAACGATTTGACCGTCAGCGGGCCCGCGGGCCGCAACGGGAGCTGTTGCTGCTTTCGTCGAAGAGCAACATTTTCCTGGACCGCGCCCATGCGCCCTTCGTCTCCGGTTGCGCGGGAACCTCGAATCACATCGACAATGGTATCTGTCCTTTGCGTCACTACAAGCCTTGCAGGCGACAGAACTGCCCTGTTCGAGACGGAACCCACAAGCCAGATGGCAAAGCTGCCGCCCGATACGCGAAGCACCACCAAGGGCCAGTTCGCCAAGTCCGTGGGTGCGTTCGTCCCTAAAGTGACGGCAGCGGTGTTTCAGAAATTCGGATTTCACAACGCCGAGATCATGGCGTCATGGGAGACGATCGTCGGGCCAGAGCTTGCCCGTCTGACGCGGCCCGAAGCCATCAAATGGCCCCGCGGCGCCAAAGTGCAGGGCGAAGCCGATGACGACGGCCGAAACGCGGGGGCAACGCTTATCGTTGCGACAGACCCGGCTTTTGCTCTCGACGTGTCCTACCGACACAAAGAAATCATCGACCGGATCAACCGGTATTTCGGATATCGGGCCATCGGGCAGGTGAAAGTGCACCAAGTGCCGTTCACCAAAGCCGCCCCCGCCAAGGCCCCCGCCGCGCCTGTCCCGGCCGAAAGCCCTGTTTCCGGGACGCCGTGTGATCTCGCATCCGCGCTGGACGCGCTCGGCAGAAGTGTGGCGGCCGCCAACGCGCGCTGAGCCCTTTGTCACCCAATATTGCCGATCGTTCGGTTGCTATTCAGCTCGGATTGGGCTTATTCGGGCGCCGGAACCCCGCTCGGCCGACCGTTGTTTGACCGCCGTTCCGTCGCGAATACGCATTCCCAGAGGAGTTGGGACCTTGATCACGTTCAAAAAAATTATTCCGGGCCTGCTGGCTTTGGCGGCCTTGGCTGGCGTCGCGATCGTAACCGCGGAGCCGAGCTTCGCTCAGCGCAAGGACGGCCCCGCCGAGGTTTCGGTCGAGGAACTCATGAAACCGACGGATCTGCCGGATCTCGCTGTCGGACCGGCCGACGCGAAGATCACCATCGTCGAATATGCCTCGATGACGTGCCCGCACTGCGCGCACTTCACCAACGATGTCTTCGAACCCCTCAAGAAGAAGTACATCGACACCGGCAAAGTCCGGTACATCTTCCGCGATTTCCCGCTCGATAATCTCGCCGCGGCCGTTTCGATGCTGGCCCGCTGCGTCGAGCCCGAGAAAGCGCTGCCGATGATCGAGACGTTCTATTCCAAGCAGCAAGACTGGGCGTTTGCTGAAGGCAGCCCGGTACCGAAGCTGTTCGACATCGCGAAGCAGGCCGGGTTTACTCAGGAAAGCTTTGATAAGTGCCTGACGAACCAGAAGCTTCTGGACCAAATCACCGCTGAGCGGACGCGCGCGAGCGAAACGTTTGGCGTCAATGCCACACCGACGTTCTTTATCAACGGCAAGAAGCTTCAAGACGCTCCAACTCTCGAAGCATTTGATAAGGTGCTTGGGCCGCTTCTGTCGGCGAAGTAACCGGAAAATCAGATGCCTTTCGTCCGCCCCCTCAGCTTCGCCGCCGCCATTTTATTCGCAGGCTGGCTGGTGGGATGCGGAGCGAACTCGCCGTCGCTGTCTCCACTGGCGACGGCAAGCGTCTCGACGGACAGCAATAATCTCGGAGCCTATCCGACCACCGGCTCCGAGACTTCCGACGGAATGCCGACGCCGTTCGGAGATCCGAGCGCTACAGCCGTGACGGGGCGGCAAGTCATCGAGAACCCAACGGTCGCCGATATCATGGCACCGAGCCCTCTCCCCGAAATGAGCTGGGGGCAGCCGAATGCGCCGGTGACGATCGTGCAGTACATGTCCCTCACCTGCCCGCACTGCCGGAACTTCCACCAGACCGTCTATCCCGAGTTCAAGCGCCGCTTCATCGACACGGGACGGGTGCGCTATGTCCTGCGTGAATTCCCGATCGGTAAGGCCTCCGGCAACGCGACCATCGTGCTCCGCTGCGCGCCGCCCGATAAGTATTTGGATCTCTATGGAAAATTCATGGAGCAGCAGGCTTCATGGGTCAGCCAGGAGGTGCGGCTCGACGCCATTTACGCGGTCGCCAAACAGGTGGGGATGACGCGCCCGCAGTTTGACGCTTGCCTGCAGAATCAAGACATGATCCAGAAGTTGAAGTGGGTTAAGGATCGTGGGCGCAAGCTCGGCATCATTGGAACGCCGAACTTTTTCATCGGCACCAAGCTCATAAAGAAAGAGCTGACGATCGCCGAAATTGCCGACTACGTCGAGCAGGCCAACCAGCAGCGCAGCACGCCAACCGCGGCTGCGACCCCCTAGCGGGCTTTGCGACGGTCCTGAAGCCACGGCAGTATGGCATCGAGGACCGACGCAAGCGAATGAAGATTACCCGCCTCAGGCTTCTCGGATTCAAGTCCTTCGTGGACCCGACCGAGCTCGTGATCGAGCCGGGGCTTACGGGCGTCGTCGGTCCGAACGGTTGCGGCAAGTCGAACCTGCTGGAAGCGCTCCGCTGGGTGATGGGCGAAAGCTCGCACAAATCCATGCGCGCCGCCGCCATGGACGACGTGATCTTTTCGGGCAGCGGCGGCCGCCCCGAACGGCAGAGCGCCGAGGTCACGATGTTCCTCGACAACAGCGCACGCAAGGCGCCTGCAGAGTTCAACGGCGGCGACGTGATTGAAATCACGCGGCGCATCGAGCGCGACGCTGGCTCCGCTTATCGCATCAATGGACGCGAAGTTCGTGCGCGCGACGTCAAGGTTCTGTTCGAAGACGCGGCGACTGGCGCGCGGTCTCCCGCTCTCGTGCGGCAGGGCCAGATCGGCGAGATCGTCAACGCAAAGCCCGAGCAGAGGCGGCGCATCCTCGAAGACGCGGCGGGCATCGCGGGCCTGCACACGCGCCGTCATGAAGCCGAGCTGAAACTCAAGGCGGCAGAGGCCAATATCGAGCGCGTGAGCGACGTTGCGGGACAGCTGCAATCGCAAACGGAAACGTTGAAACGGCAGGCGCGGCAAGCGCGTCGCTACAAGGAGCTTTCGACCGAGATCCGGCAGCAGGAAGCGCTTGCGCTGCATCTCACATGGCAGGATGCGCAGCAGAGTGTCGATGCGGAGGAAACGCACCTCGCCGATGCCATGATGCGGCTCGGCGCGGCAACGGCGGCGGAGACGAGAGCCTTCAACGACGAGCTTCGCCTCGGCGAAACTCTGCCCGCTTTGCGCGAAGCCGAGGCCGTTAAAGGTGCAGCACTTGCGCGCTTCAAGATCGAGCAGGAGACGCTCGAACGCGAAGCAAGCCGCGCGGCGGACCGCGCGCGGGAGGTCGAAGCGCGCGCCAAGCAGCTCGATTCAGACCTCACGCGAGAAACCGGGTTCATCGAGGAAGCCAGGGAAACGCTCGTCCATCTCGAAGCCGATCTTGCCGCGATCCAGGACGCGGATCGTACCGCTCACGACGAAGAGGCCGCCGAAAAGATCAAGTACGAAGCGGCGGAAGGGCATCGCATCGAGGCGGATGCGCATTTTGCCGACATTACGCATCGGGCGGCGGAAGCGCGCGCCAAGCTGCGCAGTCTCGAAGCCGCGCTCACCGAGCGAAAAGAGGCCGTCGCGAAAGTTACGCGGCAGATCGCGGCGTTCGATGCGCAGATCTCCGATCTGACGGCCAAGGCGCCCGACAACGACAAGATCGCGGAGACGTCGCAGCGCGGGCAAGCGCTGGTACAAGAGATCGGCAAAATCGAAGCCGATACGCTTGTCGCAGAGGAACATCTCCGGACATCGCAAGCCGAGGCGAAAGCGCGGCGTGACGATGCCCAGCGCGTGCGGCTTGCCGCGAACGCGTTCTCCACGGAACGCGAGACGATTGCGAAGCTGCTCGCGCGCGGCGACGAAGATGCTTATCCGCCGGCAGTCGATTTCATTCGCGTCTCGCCCGGATACGAAGCGGCTCTCGGCGCCGCGCTTGGCGATGATCTCGAAGCGCCGATCGATCCCGAAGCGGCGGTCCATTGGCGGCGTCTCGATCTTCCGGCCGAAGATCATGCGTTGCCCGCGGACGCCGAGCCCCTCGACATGCATGTCGAAGCGCCGATGGAATTGACGCGACGCCTTCGCCAAATCGGCGTCGTGAAGCGCACCGATGGCGCGCGCCTGCAGCCCCATCTGAAGCCAGGACAGCGCCTCGTCTCGCCCGAGGGCGATCTCTGGCGGTGGGATGGCTTCGTCGCGGCGTCGGATGGCGTCACGCCCGCCGCACAACGCCTCGCGCACAAGAACCGTCTGGCTGATCTCGACCGCAACGCCCAGGCTGTCCTGAACGAAGCCAAGGACACCATCGAGGCCGAGCGTGCGGCGGCGACGGCGGTCCACGAGGCTGAAGCGGAAGAGCGACGCTTGCGCCAGCTTTATCGCGACAAACAGAACGAGCTTGCGCAGGTTCGCCAGCAGCTCACCGGTCTCGAGAAGCTTCAGCGCGAGAGCGAAACGCGACTCGCGGCCGTCACGGCACAACGCGCACGCGCAGACGAAGACTTGACGACGGCGCAAGCCCGTCACGTCGAAATCGAAGCCCATATCGTGACAATGAGCGAGGGCGAAGATCTCGAGCCGCTGCTCAAGACGGCGCAAGCAGAAGCCGAGACGGCACGTCGCGACGTTGCGGAGTCTCGCGTCCGGCTCGGCAGTCTCGAACGGGACAAACAGATCCGCGCCGAACGCATCCGCCATTCGCACGCCGAGATCGCGCGATGGAAAGGCCGGCAGGCGAGCGCGGAAACGCAGGTCGAAAGCCTGAGCGGCCGCCTTAAAGAAGCGCGCGATGAAATCGCGGCGACCGCGGATCTGCCAGCCAAAATCGCGGCCCAGCGCGAGACGCTGCTTTCGGCTTTGTCGACGGCGGACGAAGAACGCCGGATAGCGGCGGACGCGTTGGCGGCGGCGGAGACAGCGGTCAAAGCCGCAACAGATGCGCTCAGGGCCAACCAAGCCGAAGTCTCGGCCGCGCGCGAAGCCAATGCACGCGTCGAGACACGACTTGAGAATGCCCGGCAGAAACGGCAGGAAGCGGCGCGCCATATCCGCGAAACGTTCGAGGTCGCACCGGAGAATTGCCTCGCGCTCGCTGCGCTTCCGGAGGCCTCCGCCATTCCCATGCTCGTCGATGTCGAGCGGCATCTGGCAAAGCTCAAAGCCGATCGCGAGCGCCTCGGCGGCGTCAACCTTCAGGCGGACGAGGATCTGGCCGAAGTTTCAAAGCAGCTCGAAACTCTGGTCGCGGAGCGCGAAGACCTTGAGCAGGGCATCGCCAAGCTTCGCCAAGCCATTCAGCAGCTCAATCGTGAAGGCAAGTCGCGCCTCGACGAAGCGTTCCAGACCGTCAACGCGCATTTCGAGCGGCTGTTCACGCATCTCTTCGGCGGCGGCGAAGCACGTCTGGAAATGATCGAGAGCCCTGAGGATCCGCTGGAGGGCGGGCTCGAAATCATCGCTAAGCCGCCCGGTAAGAAGCCGGCGACGCTGTCTCTGCTTTCCGGTGGCGAGCAGACGCTGACGGCGCTGTCGCTCATCTTCGCGGTGTTCCTCACCAATCCGTCGCCGATCTGCGTGCTCGACGAGGTCGACGCGCCGCTCGACGACGCCAACGTCGACCGCTTTTGCCGGCTGATGGAGCAGATGGCCAGCGAGACGGCGACGCGCTTCCTGGCCATCACCCACCATCCGATGACGATGGCGCGGATGAACCGGCTGTTCGGCGTCACGATGGCGGAGAAGGGCGTGTCGCAGCTCGTGTCGGTCGACCTGCAGACCGCCCAGAGCTTCCGCGAAGCCAGCTAACTCCGCCCGTCAGTTGTATTCACATTGCCTATGCCGATCACGGGCTCGTGCGGGAACCTGTCGCAGGAGGAGACGTTTCGTTCTTTCAGGAGAAAGGAAGCGCCTCATGCAACCACAGCACGATCCCCGCTCGCGACGAGATACGCTCGAGCCGACCGAGGCCCGTCAGGCGAGCCCTCGCAAGATGAACCTTCGGGTTTTGATTGGTTCCATGGCATTGGCGGTCGTAGTTGGCGTCATACTGGTCACGGGCTTTTGGCGCGCAACGCCGCCTCGCCAAGATGCGTCCTCCGGCGGCAATCCAAGCCAGAATACGCAACAAACCACGACGCCGAGCCCTGCGACCACTCCAGAGGCCCCGGCGCCCACAGCGCCGCCTTCTCAAAATCAGACCACGCCCTAAGACAGCGCAATAATCAGATAAAAATCAAAAGCCCTCCCCTTGCGGATCGAGGGCTTTTCCTTTTGCATCGCACTCCTCAAAAGTGCTGAAAATAGTTCAGGAAAAGCCTGCGCGGTTTCGCCGTACCCCGTTGGGAGAAAGCGTTATGCCCAATTCCTTGACACCCCCATACCCCCTAACTATGGTCCGCGCCGTCGATCTCCCCCGAGCGGCAGGTTTTCCGCGTTATCTGGATGGTTGGAACCATGTCAGCCGATGGCAAGGGTCAGCCCCCGGAACGAGGCGAAATTAGCCCGGAAGACCGCGAAGCGTTTCGCAAGCGGTCGGAGGAACTCGGCCAGAAGCTTGACGCGCTCAAATCGCAGAAAGCCAAGGCCGAACGATCGGTGGGCGGAGGACCTCAAAATCAGTCCGCCTATGGAGCCGCTTTCAAGTTTGCGGCCGAGTTGCTGGTTGGCGTCATCGTCGGCGGCGGGCTTGGCTGGGCGCTTGATAAACAGTTCGGCACGGCGCCTTGGCTGATGATCGTTCTGGTCATTCTCGGCTTTGCGGCGGGTCTTCTGAATGTCGTCCGCGCCGCCCAACAGGCGCAGGCAAAAAACGAACCGCTGCAAAAAGCAGCGCCGTCCGTCAAAGATGACGACGAAGAATGAGAGACTAGGGGGTAGACCTTGGCTGCGGAAGGCACCGGACATCATGGTCCGATGGAGCAGTTCGAGATCAAGAAGATCATAGATCTCGATCTTCTCGGTCACGATATTTCGTTTACCAACTCGTCGTTGATGATGGTCCTCGCGTTCGCGATCATCGTCGGCTACATGCTCTACGCCATGCGCGGGCGCGCGCTTGTTCCCACGCGCATCCAGTCGACGGCCGAAGTGGTGTATGAGTACATCGCCGGCATGGTGAAGGAGAACATCGGCCCAGAGGGCATGAAGTTCTTCCCCTGGGTGTTCACGATCTTCATTTTCATCCTGGTTCTGAATATCTTCGGCCTGATCCCGGGCAATTTCGCAGTTACCAGCCACATCATCGTCACCTTCGCGCTGGCCGCCATGGTCTGGCTCGTCGCGACAGGCGTCGGCTTCTGGAAGCACGGTGTCGGCTATCTGAAATTATTCGCGCCTGCGGGCGTGCCGCTATGGCTCATGCCGATCATCATCCCGATCGAGCTGACCTCGTACCTCATTCGGCCGATCAGCCACTCTGTCCGTCTCTTCGCCAACATCATGGCCGGACACACCATGCTCGAAGTGTTCGCAGGCTTTGCGGTGCTGCTGCCCTGGTGGGGCAAGATCGCTCCGACGGGCTTTATGGTGGCTTTCACCGGGCTTGAACTGCTGGTCGCGTTCCTGCAGGCCTTCATCTTTACCGTTTTGACCTGCATCTACCTCAACGACGCGGTCAACATGCACCACTGATCATCGCAGGGCGTGGGCGGACTAACATCCGTCAGCGTCCTGTTTTGCTGTTTGTCTGAAACCACTAAAACTGCACTTAAAGGGAGAAACTCAATGGATCCGCAAGCCGCCAAATTCATCGGCGCTGGCCTCGCCTGCTTTGCGCTCATCGGCGCCGGCATCGGCATCGGCAACATTTTCGGCAACTACCTCGCTGGTGCTCTTCGCAACCCGTCGGCTGCCGCTTCGCAGTTCACCAACCTGCTGATCGGCTTCGCGCTTGCTGAAGCGACCGGCCTTTTTGGCCTTCTGATCGCGCTCATCATCCTCTACGGTTGAGACTGGGCTGGAAGTCTAAACCACGCTCGATCAACCGGAGGCACTGATGTTTGCCGGCACGACTATGCTGTTCGCGGTCGCCGCTGAGGCGGCCGGGGAAGCTGCCAAATCCGGCGGCTTGCCTCAGCTCAATCCGCATACCTTCGAGGCACAGCTCTTCTGGCTCGTCGTAACGTTTCTGGCTTTGTTTTTCGTCATGTCGAAGATTGCGCTGCCGCGCGTCGGAGAAGTGATCGAAGAGCGCCGGGACCGGATCAAACGCGATCTCGATGCGGCTGCTCGTCTCAAGGACGAGACGGACAAGGCACTCGCAGACTACGAAAAGGCCCTCGCGGACGCTCGTAGCAATGCTTCCGGCATTGCCAAGCAAACGCGCGAGACGCTTGCTGCCGAGACGGAGGCTGAACGCCATCGTGTCGACGAGCAGATCTCCGTCAAGCTGCGTGACGCCGATACCCGTATCTCCGCGTCGAAGACCAAGGCTCTTTCGGCCATTGGCGACATCGCTACGGATACGGCGCGGGCCGTCGTCGAAAAGCTCATCGGTCAGGACGTGCCTGCCGACGACGTCAAGAAGGTGCTGCGTCCGGCGACGGGCGGCTAAGGATTAGGGCCATGTTCGATCCAGAGAATCCACTATTTTGGGTGTTGGTCGCCTTCGTCGCGTTCGTCGCCCTGCTCGTCTACTTTCGCGTCCCGGCGATTCTCGGCAAAGCTCTCGACGAGCGCGCCGAGGGCATCCGCAAGGAACTCGATGAGGCTCGCAAGCTGCGCGAGGAAGCTCAGGCTCTGCTCTCCGATTATCAGCGCAAAGCACGGGAAGCCGAGAAGGAAGCCGAGTCGATCATCGAGCAAGCCAAGCGCGAGGCCGAGGCACTGGCTGCCGATGCACGCAAGGCTCTGACCGAAACTCTGGAACGGCGCTCAAAGATCGCCGAAGAGAAAATCGCCCGTGCCGAAGCTCAAGCCCTCAGCGAAGTTCGCTCGACGGCCGTCGAAACCGCCCTTGCTGCTGCCCAGGAGATTTTGAAATCTCGCGCTGGCGGAGAAACGGGAAACACGCTGGTTTCGCAGTCCATCACGGATTTGCGCGGCAAGCTCAACTGAGCCGCCTGAAACAAGCTTCCAGGTACAAAGATCAAAAGCCGGGCTGATGCCCGGCTTTTTATTTGGTCGCGATGGGAATTGAGAGAGCGCGCGTCGGCTGTCAGCCGGAACTCGGAGCGCGACTGTCGAAGCCCACGATCAACTGGTATTCGCCCGGGCGCGAACCTTCCTCGATTGGGAACGTCAGCGTGCGCACGGTCGAGAAATAGCTGATCGGCTTGTCGAGGCCGACGCTGACATCGATCTTCACGCTGTCGCCAGCCACCTTTGTGCGCTTGCCATCGTTGACCGCGACCGTAATCGGCAACGAGACGCTGCCCGGCTGACCTTTCGGGCCAAGAAGCAGACGTCCGGAGAAACCGTACTTCACCGTCACGCGGCCCGGCTCGACCTGACACTCGCGCGCTGTCTTGGTGATCTCACCGCGTTGGGCAACTGCGAGCGGATCGCCGACATGGCCGATCTCGTAGAAGGTGATGTAATTGTCATGCGGAGCAATCACGAGACGCGGGCAACCGGCATCGACGTCTCCGGAGAATGTGCTGCCCGTCGCGCTCGGATCGCCGGATTTGGCGGCGTCGAGCAATTGGGCTTCATTCACCGATGAAATTTCCGATGTCGCGGACGAGCCGCCGAACATTCCGCCACCGAGGCCGGAGGTCAGTGAGGACATACCGCAGCCACCGAGAGCTGCTATCGGGAGGGCGAGCGAGGCCGCCGCCATAATTCGGGCAATCGGCGTAAAGAAGCGACGCGTAGACGTCACATCCTCGCCAAAAGGGTGCCGAAAACCCGAATTGTGCAACACTGTCCCACGGGGTTCGCCGCCCCGGCCCCTTGTATTGTCAGAAAAGCACCGTAGCATCCGACGCGACCGGTACCCAAATGCATTTTCATGCAAGCCGAACGAAAATAGAGGACGTCTTTCTTCCATGTCCGGCCTTAACCAAAGCGAAGCGACCGTGAAAAAGCCGCCCCTCAAGATTTTACTCGCTGCGCCGCGCGGGTTTTGCGCGGGCGTCGATCGCGCAATTCAAATCGTAGAACAGGCTTTGACCAAATTCGGCGCGCCCGTCTACGTCCGTCATGAGATCGTGCACAACCGATACGTGGTCGACTCCCTGCGGGCGAAAGGCGCCGTTTTTGTGAAGGAGCTGGACGAGATCCCAGATACCGAACAGCCCGTGATCTTTTCGGCACACGGAGTGAGCAAGGCGATCCCAGCCGTCGCCCGCAGCCGCAATATGTTCGTCGTCGACGCGACCTGCCCGCTGGTCTCGAAGGTGCACATGGAATCGGCCCGGCATTACGAGCAGGGCAAGGAAATCATTCTCGTCGGCCACGCCGGGCACCCCGAGGTGGTCGGCACGCTCGGCCAGCTGCCCGAGGGCGCGATCACGCTCGTCGAATCGGTCGAAGATGTGCTGGAGTTCACGCCGCGCGACGCTTCGAAGCTGGCGTTTGTCACGCAGACGACTTTGTCGCTGGACGATACCGCCGAGATCGTCGCTGTGCTGAAGGAACGTTTTCCGGGCATCGGCGGCCCCGTGAAGGAAGACATCTGCTACGCGACGACGAATCGTCAGAACGCAGTCAAAGCGCTGGCGCCGCAGATCGATGGTCTGATCGTCGTCGGAGGTCCAAAGAGTTCGAATTCGCTGCGGCTCGTCGAAGTCGCGGCGCGCGCGGGATGCAAATTCTCGTTCCTGGTCGAGCGGGCAACCGACATTCCCTGGGACAAACTCGAAGGCGCGGAAACCGTCGGCATCACGGCCGGGGCTTCGGCACCGGAAGTGGTCGTCGAGGAAGTGGTCGAAGCGTTCCGCGATCGGTATGATGTCACGATCGACGTCGTCACGACGCTTGAGGAGCGTGTGGTCTTCAATGTGCCGCGTGAGGTCAGGGTCGCGCGCGCTCCCGCCGAGCAGCACTAGCCCATTCAGTACATAGAACCATGGCCGTTTATACTGAAGTCAGCGACGACGATCTCGCGTGTTTTATCGCCAGGTATGATCTCGGCACGCTGTTGTCGTTCAAGGGTATCGCCGAAGGCGTCGAGAATACCAACTATCTGCTACATACGACCGGCGGCACCTTCATCCTCACGATCTATGAGAAGCGCGTCGACGTCGCGGACCTGCCATTTTTCCTTGGGCTGATGGAACACCTCGCGGCGCGCGGGGTGAATTGTCCGCTGCCCGTGCGCGACACCAAAGGCAACGTTCTGAACGAGCTTGCCGGACGCCACGCAGCGCTTATCACTTTTCTCAAGGGTGTCTGGCCGAGGCGGCCGAAGGTTGAGCATTGTCTCGAACTTGGCAAGGCGCTCGCGCGCATGCATCTCGCGGGCGAGGATTTTCCGTTGCAGCGCCCCAACGCGTTGGGGCTTTCGGGATGGCGGCCGCTGTTCGAGAAGTTCGCGGCACGAACGGACGAAATCAGCGCGGGCCTTCATGAGCTGATTTCGAGCGAGCTTCGCTATCTCGAACAGTCATGGCCAAACGATCTGCCGCAAGGCGTCATCCATGCCGATCTCTTCCCCGACAACGTGTTCTTCATCGATGACAAACTTTCGGGGATCATCGACTTCTATTTCGCATGCAACGATGCTCTGGCTTACGACATCGCGGTTTGTCTGAACGCCTGGTGCTTCGATGCTTCGTCCATGTTCGTGCCGGCCAAGGGTTCGGCGCTTCTCAGGGGCTACGAGAGTGTGCGTCCGCTGAGCGCGCGTGAGCGCGGCGCCATGCCGACGCTGGCCCGTGGCGCGGCCATGCGCTTCTTGTTGACGCGAAGTTTCGATTGGCTCAACACACCGAAGGATGCGCTCGTCGCCCGTAAGGACCCCGACGATTACATTCGCCGCCTCGCCTTCCACCAGTCGGTCGGAAGCATCGCAGATTACGCACCGCAATTGATTTCATGACGACTGAACGAGCCAAAATCCAAATCTATAGCGACGGCGCCTGTTCGGGAAATCCGGGTCCCGGAGGTTGGGGTGCGATCCTCATTTCGGGCGAGCACCGGAAAGAGATCAACGGCGGCGAAAAGCTGACGACGAACAATCGCATGGAGCTCAAGGCCGCGATCTCGGCGCTCGAAGCTCTGAAAAAAAAGAGCGACGTCGATCTGTGGACCGACAGCAACTACGTGCGCCAAGGCATCACAGCGTGGATTCACGGCTGGAAAAGGAACGGCTGGAAGACGGCCGATAAGAAGCCAGTGAAGAACGCCGAGCTTTGGCAGGAACTCGATGCGTTGCGCGCCAAGCACGACGTGACGTGGCACTGGCTCAAGGGCCATGCTGGCCATCCGGAAAACGAGCGCGCCGATGAGCTGGCGCGCCTCGCGATGGCGCCCTTCAAGGGCCGGTGAGCCGAAAAGCTCCCGGCTGACGCCCTAGAGCGAGCGGTCGATCATCGAGCAGAGCGTGGCGGCGCTGGATTTCTCGGCCATCGGCGGCGCATCCTCGACGTTCAGAACCTTGACGACGCCATCTTCCACCAGCATCGCGTAGCGCTTCGAGCGAAGACCCAGGCCGAAGTTCGAAAGATCGATCTCAAGGCCGATTGCCTTCGCGAAATCGCCTGAGCCGTCGGCAAGCATCTCGATCTTGCCGGTCGCGCCGGTGTCCTTCGCCCAATTCGTCAATACGAAGACGTCGTTGACGGCGGTGCAGGCAATGGTGTCGATGCCCTTCGCCTTCAGTTCATCGACGCGCTCGACGAAGCCCGGCATGTGGCTTTTGCTGCAGGTCGGCGTATAGGCGCCAGGGACGGCGAACATTGCGACAGTCTTGCCAGCAAAGATTTCACTGACGGTCTTCGGCGTCGGGCCATCGGGTCCCATGACCGTGAATTTTCCGTCCGGCAGGTGGTCTCCGACCTTGATCGTCATGGGCGATACCTCTGTGTTTTCAGGCCTCGGCGGCCGGTCTCTATGTAAACACCGAGGATCGCTACTCAAGCGTAATCGTCGTCTCGGATTGCCCTTTCGCGTCGATCATCGTGACCGTCAGCGGCTTGCCCTTCAGGTCCTTGAGATCAACGCCGTCGGTGAGATCGACTTCAAGCACGGCTTTTCCGCTCATGTTTGCAGTCCGCTTCGGCAGCGGCACGTAGACGCCCGCGGGGCCTTCGACGAAAGCATCGGCGGTCGACGGATCGGCGCTCGCGACATCGAGCACCAGCTTCGGCTTGCCGGAAGACTGATCGAGATGCCAAGCGGACAGCGTCGGATCTTCTCCAGCACGGACTTGCTTACCGGGCACCCGCAGGAGGGCGTCGGTCAACTCGGCTGAGGTACCGACCGCTGGGGGAATGACGAGTTCGAGTGCGGCTTCGGCGGGGATGCAGATATCCTTGCAGACGCCGTAATCGATCTTAGCCCGCAGCGTGACAGGCTTGCTCGCATCCTTGGGCTTCAACAAAACAGGAAAAAGAACGCCGTCCTTATAGCCGACGACGTCGCCCGCCTTGTCATGAATTCGGTGCGGAGCCGGATAGAGCACTGTCGCCGACGCGAGGTTGTCCGAGCCTGCCCAGTCGAAGTCCGGCGGGACACCGCCAGCATCCCCCGGAGATCGCCAATAGGTTTTCCAACCGCCAGGCATCGACATGTCGACACCCGCGTAAAGCGAGGTTTCGCCCGCGCGCGATGCGTGACCAGCTATGAGACGCGCTTGATTGTTGAAGCCTCGATACCAATCGGATGCCAAAGAGGCCTCGCCCCCCCAAGCCGTGGCCGTACTCAACAATAGAAGCGCCAATGCCCGCGTGATCACGATCCGATGCCTCGCTGCCTAAATCATAGTCATGAACGGGCCTGACGGCTCGCCCGAGTGCGTCACGCCCTTATATGCGAGTTTGAGGGCGGTCGTTACAGGGGTAACGGATTTGACATCCTTAAAGATCTTCACCTCGCCGTAGTATGGGGTTAGTCTTGCGCTCATGAAGGTTAGCCGACAGACGGACCGGCCAGAGGGCTCGGAAATCAAGCTTGAAGGGCAGCTCCTCATCGCGATGCCGTCGATGAGTGACCGGCGGTTTCAGCGTTCGGTGATCTACATGTGCGCGCATTCTTCCGAGGGCGCCATGGGCCTCATCATCAATCAGCGCGCCAACCATATTTCGGCACCAGACTTGCTTGAGCGGCTCGGCATTTCGCCGCGAAATCCGGACGATGAGATCACGAGCGAAGTGCTTTCGCTGTCGATCCAGGTTGGCGGACCGGTAGAGACGGGCCGCGGATTCGTGTTGCATAGCTCTGATTATTTCTCGGAAGACTCGACACTCGCCATCGAGCAGGGCGTGTGCCTGACGGCCACCATCGACATACTGAAGGCGATAGCCCAAGGGCGCGGGCCGGCGCGGGCGCTTTTGGCACTCGGCTATGCCGGATGGTCGCCCGGCCAGCTCGAAACCGAGCTGCAGGCCAACGGGTGGCTACACTGCCCGGCCGATCCGGACCTCATTTTTGATGAGGACCTCGAGACCAAGTATTCCCGGGCGCTTGCCAAGATGGGGATCGACCTTTCGCATCTCGTCAGCGATGCAGGTCACGCGTAACGCCCACGCCTAACCGTTTTCCCTCGCAGCAGGTCGTTTTCAGACTCCAGCCGAGCCGACCTTCGGCACGCGCTTGGCGTCCGGAGCAGCGCCGTCGCTCGCCGCTGCTGGGCCGCCGCTTGTCTTGTCGCCGCCGGGCAACGGCGTCCCGGCAAGGCGCGCGAGACTCGCAGCGATGGACGGAGGCAACGTCGAGAAGTCCGGCTGCGTTGCGGGCTGAGACGGGAATCCGGTCGCGCCGTTTGCAGGCAGCGGAGGAGGCGCGGCCGTCGACATGATCGTGGGCGTATCGCTGCGCAGCGATGCCGGAATAGGAGTTCCGGTGATGGGCGCGCCGTTGGGGGGAATCCCGTTGATTGGCGAAGGCGGCGGGCCGGGTGGGACAGGTGCAGCCTGTGCCGGCGTCGCGCTCGCGCGGGCCAACGCCTCAGCGAGCGGAGAAACGATGTTCTTCCTGTGCTCTTCCGCCAAGCGGTCTGCGCCGCCACGAGCGTGCGGAGGAGGTGCCATCGGAGCACCGTTTGCCATTTGCTGTGGCGGCAAAGAGGGTGAGGGAAGCGGCCCAGCGGGACCGGTGTCCTTCGTCTGAACCGGCGGGCGAGATTGCGTCAGCGTTTTCGGCGGCTGTGTCTTCGGGGGCACCGGCGGCGCCGTGACTGGGTCCGAAGTTCGCAGACCATCCGGCGGGAACTTCGCCATGCCATTCGGTGCGCCGTTGAGGGCGACAACGCCCGGTCCGCCGATGGGCGGCGCGGATGATGGCGCATGCGCTGCACCGTTCGCAACGATCGGTTTGGCAGATGCGGCGGGCACCGGTTTCTGCCGCTGACGCACGACGGAGCCGGTCGGCAAGGCGGCGGGCGTCTTGGCAGGCAACCCTGCGGTTACGGGCACGGGGGCCGATCCCGGCGCAGGGATCGCGGTCGCCGGTTTTTTGGCTTCTTTCGCGCTCTTAGGCTTCGGCCGGAAGAATCCGCGCGGCTGGAGTTTGCGCTCGGAGCGGCGGACCATCTTCAAAAGCTGCGAAACCGCGCGCTCTGGGATGGGTTCGCCGAAATGGTAGCCCTGCGCGTATTCGCAGCCGATCGAACGTAGAAAGACGGCTTCGTCGGCGCGCTCGACGCCTTCGGCCGTGATCGTCATCGATAGTTCGTGGGCCAACGCCACCATCGAGCGCATGATCGCGGCGCCGCCGCCCGTGCCGCTGCCGCGCACCAGATCGCCGTTGATCTTGATCGTGTCGAACGGGAAGCGATGGAGATAGGCGAGCGATGAAAATCCGGTGCCGAAATCGTCGAGGGTGAGCTCTACGCCCGAACCGCTCAAGAGCTTCAGAACTTCCACGGCCTGCTCAGGATTATCCATCAGCAGGTTTTCAGAGATTTCGAGTTTCAGGGTTCCTTGCGGCGCAATGTTGCGGCCGAGCACGTGGCGCACTTCCTGCACCGATTCCGGACGGAAGAACTGGCGGCCCGACACATTCACCGAAACGAAGATCGGCCGCTCCGAGCGCGGCAGCTCGAGCACCCAGCGGGCGACATCCTTCGCCGCTTTGACCAGAAGATGCGAGCAGAGCTTGATCAGAAGCTCGGTGTCGGCGGTATCGCCGAGCTGCGCCATCGGATTGATGAGGCCGAGATTGGGATGCTCCCAGCGCAATTGCGCCTCGAAGCCCGCCAGCTCTTTCGTCGGCAGGTAGACGATCGGCTGATAGAGAACCTTGATATGGTTCTTCTCGATGGCGCGAGCGAGATCGGCCTCGATCTGCGCATCGGCATCGCGGTCGCGGCGCATGGCCGGCTCGAAGACTTCAATGCGATCCGAGCCACTCTGCTTGGCGCGATACATCGCGAGTTCGGCATCCTTCAGGAGGTCGCCGTCAGTGCCTTGCGTTCCGTCCCAAATGGCAATGCCCATGGAGCCGGTCAAAATCACTTCCTGGTTTGCAAGCGGGATGGGCGCGCGCAACGATCGGCGGACGCGCTCGGCGAGCGCAGGCAAATTGCGGGCTTCGCGCTCGCCGGTAAACATCATGGCGAACTGATCGCCGCCGACACGCGCGACCGTGTCCTGCGGACCGAGATGGCGCTGCAGGCGACGGGCGACCGTCAGCAGCAGGCTATCGCCGCGAACCAGCCCGAACGACGCGTTCACGCTCTTGAACTTGTCGAGATCGATAAAGATCACCGCGGGTTTCACTGTGTTGTCCGACTTGGCGCGAACGATCACGTTCTTCAGCCGGTCAATGAACAGCTCGCGATTGGGAAGGCCGGTCAGACTGCAATGGACGGCATCGTGCAGCAGGCGCTCGTGCGCACGCTTCACATCGGAGACGTCGCGCATCAAGCCGACGCAACGCAGCGTCCGGCCGTCGGCATTCGGAACGCTGGCGGCTTCCAGCTCGAACCAGCGCCAGCTGTTGTCCGAATGGCGCAAGCGGAAATCGCTCTTGATGCGGATGCCGGAGCGTTCCTGCGCCGACATCAGCGTGACACGGAAGCGCTCCTTGTCGGTCGGATGGACGTGCTTGAGAAAATCCTCGACCTTCGATGACAGCTCGCCCGGCATGAGCGCTAGCGCGATCTCGACTTCGGATCCGACTTTGATTTCGTCCCTGCGGATGTTCCATTCCCAGATGGTCGACCCCGAAGCTGCAAGCGCAAGCGATCGTCCTTGAAGCTCCGTTGGTGCGCCGGTGTAGACGGCGTCTCCCGAGCGGAACGCAAACTGCGTGACGGTGAAACCCATCAGAATGACGACAAGGACGAGCCCGGCGACGAGGCTCGCGACCACCACATCGCCCGACATGCGGCCCGTAAGCGTCATGCCGGTCGCGAAGATCCACACGAGGAACAGGAGCCACGTCGGGACCAGCGACAAAGCCCGATCCTGGCCTTTCAGCGCCAGGAAAAGAATGAACAAGCCGCCGAAGCCGCCAATAGCCAGGAACGATAATCGAGCGAAGGTGGCTGCGAGGCGCGGATCGATGACGGCAACGGCAATCAGCGTCAGCTGCGCGACGATCCAGACGCCGATCATCATGCGGACGATGCCGTGCCATAGCCCCAGCCGCAGGAACGTCGACAGGAAAATCACGATACTGGACGCCATCGCCGCTTCGCCTGCGGCGCGATAGACGGCGTTGTCCTCCGGCCTCAAATTAAAGAGCTTATGGAAGAAGCCGAAGTCGACGCAGAGATAGTTGAGGACGGTCCAGGCGACCAAAGCGGCGGCAGGAAAGATCAACTTGTGATTGGCCGCGAAAATCGACGTCAAGAAGATCGCGAGCAGGCCCGTCAGGCCAAGCATGGCGCCGTTAAACAATTGACGGTCGCGGCTTTTGATTTCGTAGTCGATCGGTTGCCAGAGGTACATGCGGGCATAGCGATCGCCGGCGAGTTCGGCGACGTAGGTGATCGTCTGCCCCGGTTCTAGCGTGATGCGGAAGACGTCGGCCTTGTCGCTCTTGATGCGCTCGGGCACGAAGCCAACGGATGGCGTGACGCTTTCGATGCGGCGGGCATCGAGATCAGGCCAGACCGTACCTGAACCGACGACGGTATAGCGATCCGCGGTCAGAAGCCGTTCGAGAGATTTGTCGGTCTTGTTCGTGAGCGCGAAGACCATCCAGTTCGGGCTGGTGCCCGGCACCGACGCACGCACCGCCATTCGGCTCGACACACCATCGGAGCCCGCGGCCGTCTCGACCTGCAGGCTGTCGCCGCGGCCTTCGTAGGCCTCACCCAGCGTCGTAATTTCGAGGCGTTCCTGGTCGGCTCCGACGGGTATCGGCGTCAACGCCTCAGCTCGGCTCGCGAGCGCCACGAGACACGACACCACGACACCCAGCAGCCCTAGCCAGGATCGTGCTCGCGCCCCCGTGACCTTCCCCCAGGCTGCCATCAGCCCCCCTGTTCTAACCCACCCGGCGCCGGCCCATCGGCCAAGCGCGCGTAAAGGACGTGATCTTCCCAACGTCCGTTGATCTTGAGATAGCCCCGCGCCGTGCCCTCGCGCCCGAAGCCGACAGATTCAAGAACTCGCATAGAAGCGAAGTTGTTCAACATCGTGGCAGCTTCAATGCGGTGCAACCGAAGCGCGTTAAATGCCATAGGGAGAAGCATGCCCACTGCCTCGCGCATATAGCCGCGACCGGCATATGGCGCGCCCATCCAATAGCCGAGAGAGGCGGTCTGCGCCGATCCCCGACGGACATTCGAGAGGGTGACGCCGCCAATCAGCGAGCCCGTGGCGTTCTCGAAAATGAAATAAGGATATGAAACGTCGTTGTGGATATCTTTGGCGTAGGCGCGCAGGCGGCGCCGGTACATGGCACGCGAAAGGTCATCGGGAGACCAGGTTGGCTCCCAGGGCGTCAGATGTGCGCGGCTCAATGCGCGAAGCTCCGCCCAGGGGTTATAGTCGGCGACGACGGGCTGACGTAGCGTCAGGCTGCGGCCACTGACGACCTCGAAATCTTCATCGGGACGAATGGAGCGAAGGAATGCCACGCGCTCTTACCCCGCGACCTTAGCAGCTGCGGCGTGTGCCTCGCTCGGCGCGAACCGATTGGCGATGCGCGATGCCTGCCCTGACGATTTCCGACCCGAGCCGATGACGGCGACCGACGCCGTTTGCGCGGTCAGTACCTCTGCGAACGTCTTGACGCGCGCCGCGTCGACCGCATCGACCTGTTCGATCAGCTCGGCGATCGGGATGAGACGTCCCTGCGCAAGAAGCTGACGCGCCATCTGCTCGGCATTCACGGACGAGCTTTCGAGCGCCATCAGCAGACCTGCCTTGAGCTGCGCCTTCGAGCGCTGCAGTTCCGCTTCCGTCGGGCCCGTCTCGGCGATCTCGGCAAGCTGCGCCGCGACGACATCGGCGAGTTCGCCGACCATCTCAGGGGATGTCGCTGCATGCACGGAAAGCATTCCAGTGTCTCTCAGCCCCCAAACCGAAGAGTCGATCGAATAGCAGAGCCCTCGATCTTCCCTGATCTCTTGAAACAATCGCGACGACATTCCGCCGCCGAACAACCCCGAGAATACCTGCGCGGTATAGAATTCCGGTTCCAGATAGGACGGCGAGGGCAATCCGATCAGGACATGGCTTTGCTCGAAAGGCTTGTTGGACCCCGAGAAGCCTCCTCGGTAATGCGCAGGCGATTCAATTCCCCGTTTACCTTGAGTGAGCCCCCCGAATAGGGCCTCAACGTGGCGAACGATGGCTTTGTGCTGAACGGCACCTGCGGCCGAAATGATAATATCATCAGGAAGATAGTGCTCGTCGAGGTAGGATTTGAAATCCGCGGCCCGGAAACTTCCCACGCTCGCCTTGGTGCCGAGGATCGGCCGTCCGATGGATTGGCCCGGAAATGCCACGCCCTGCATCATATCGAAGGCCATATCGTCGGGATTGTCGTCGGAAGCCGCAATCTCCTGCTGGATGACGACGCGCTCGCGCTCGATGTCCTCTGCGGAGAATTTCGAGTTGAGCAGGATATCGGCGATGAGCTCTAACGCGACCAAATCATCGCCCTTCAGCACGCGGGCGAAATAGGCGGTCGTGTCCAGTCCAGTCGACGCATTGAGATCCCCACCGACGCTTTCGATTTCGTCGGCGATCTGGCGCGCGGAACGCTTCTGCGTACCTTTGAAGGCCATGTGTTCGAGAAAATGGGCGAGCCCGTGCTGATCGTCGCGTTCGTGGCGTGCGCCAACGGCGACCCAGACGCCGAGAGACACCGTCTCAAGCCGCGGAATGTGTTGAGTGACGACACGCAGGCCGTTGGAAAGGGTGGTCAGTTCCGTGGTCATCGCGATACCCCCGCCGTGACGCGCGTATGACTGAGTACGAAATCCTCGACGGCGGCGAGGCTGTTAGGAAGCACTTCAAAGCGCTCGCTGTCAGTCATCAGGTGTTCGAAGCCTGGCGGCAGGGGAGGACGCTTCTTGGTGATGGCTTCGATGGCATCTGGGAACTTGGCGGGATGCGCCGTCGAGAGAATAACCGTGTTGCCCGATGCGACACGATCCGCGGCCACGACAGCGCAGGCCGTGTGCGGATCGAGCTGATAACCGAATTGCGCCTCGGTCGAGCGAATGCAGTCGGCTACGTCTTGCTCGGTGGCGGAGACAGCCTCGAACTCGGATTTCAGAATTGGCGCAAGGCGGCCCAATTCGAAGGAACCTTTGGCGGCGAGAGAGGTCATCAGGCTGCGGACGAGATCGGCGTCGCGGCCGGATGCCTCGAACAGATAGCGTTCGAAGTTCGAGGAAATTTGGATGTCCATTGACGGCGATGAGGTCGCGATGACGTCGCGCATGCTGTAGACGCCGGTTGCGACGGCGCGCGGCAGGATGTCGTTTTCGTTCGATGCGATGATGAGCTTATCGATCGGAAGACCGAGGCGCTTTGCGACGTAACCCGCAAAAATGTCGCCGAAATTGCCCGTTGGGACGGCGAACGACAAAGGACCGCTATTGCCGCCACCAAGACGCGAAGCGGCGTAGAAATAATAGGTCACCTGCGCGACGATACGAGCCCAATTGATCGAGTTGACGCCTGACAGCTCAACGCGATCACGGAAAGCGTGGTCGTTGAACATGGCTTTGACGAGCGCCTGGCAGTCGTCGAACGTGCCGCGAATGGCGAGGGCATGGACGTTTTCTTCCGGCGGCGTCGTCATCATGCGGCGCTGGACGTCGGAGACGCGGCCTTCCGGAAACAGGATCACGACGTCGACGCGCTTTGAGGTTCTGAAGGCTTCGATCGCAGCGCCGCCAGTGTCGCCGGATGTCGCGCCGACAATCGTTGCGCGGCGATCGCGCTTCGCCAGCACGTGATCCATAAGCCGGGCCAGCAACTGCATCGCGACGTCTTTGAAGGCGAGCGTTGGGCCATGAAAAAGTTCGAGGATCGTGAAGCCGGGCTTCAACTCGTGAAGGGGCGTCACCTCACCGGTGTCGAACGTCGCGTAGGCGTCCTCGGCCATGCGGGCAAGGTCGGCGCGGGAGATTTCGTTGCCGGTGAACGGGTGGATGACGTCGACCGCAATCTCGGCGAAGGATTTCGACGGAAAGGACGCGATCGTCGCGGGGGAGAGGACCGGCCAAGTCTCCGGCAGGTAAAGGCCGCCGTCGCGCGCCAGACCGGCGAGGACGACATCCTCAAACCCGAGCTTTTCGACTTCGCCGCGCGTTGAGATGTAGTTCAAATTCGTTCTCATTCCTCGTGTCGCGGCGGAACGCCGCCAGCAAGCCTAATTCGACGCTTGCGGACGAACAACCGAAGCCGTGTCAGTCCGTTACCAATTCATTCGCTCTTTGGTTGCGAATTATCGTTTTTCACAGCCGCCAATCGCTGTCGAGCAAAGACTGCAAAAACGGCGATCAGTGTCAGCGCGAGCCCATACCACGTTACAACGTATTGCAGGTGGTTATTGGGCAAATTGATTTCAGTGGTCCCGCCCTTGGGCCAGCCGCCAGGGTTGGCGGGCAGTGCATCGGCGTCGAGCGAAAAGGGGGCATAGGCCTGCCCTTTTTCGGCATTGAACTGGAGCGCCGAGGGGGGGCCTTGCGGGCCCCACTGCATGGCTTCAAGGTCGCGCCAATACCAGCGATTTCCGGCGTAGTCGTTGTCAGCCGAGAACCAAGTTTTAGACTGCGGCAAACGCACGAGGCCCGTGACGGTCACCGGCCCCTGCACCTGGCCTTCAGCCCGCTTGGAAGGGTCCCTCAGTTCGTCCGGGACCCAGCCGCGGTTGACGAAAATCGGCGGCAAGCCGCCCTGCGGAATGAGCAGCGTATAGACGTCCCAGCCCTGAGACTGCGTGGTCGGGTCGTAGAGATGGCGTTCGCGGCTATAGTCGAACGTGCCGGTAACGCGCATGTGCGTGTATTCAACGTCGCCCGATTTGACGTACTCAGACAGGACAGCCGGATAGGAGACGGGCTCGGCGGTGCTCCGGGTCTCGATGCGCGCAATCAGCCCCTCTTTCCAGGTCTTGCGGTGCCATTGCCAATTTCCAAGAGCAATCAGGAACGGCAGAAGGGCAAGCGTCAAAAGACCTGGAACGATGAGACCGGCGGCGCGCCAACGCGCAAACATGGTCACTCCTTGGAGAGGCGGCCTTCCTCGGCCTTGTTCTTGTATTGCAGAGCGATCAGCAGCGCCTTCAGGAAGCGCAGAAGAAATACGGCAAGCAACGGCGTCAGGATGCCCCAAAGCAGCACGTGCGCCCACCAGGGAACGCCAAACTTGAACTCGGCGATAAGCGCGCCGCCGATGCACAGAAAGCCCAAGATAAAGATGGCGAACACCGCGGGGCCGTCGCCGGTGTCGACGAACTTATAGTCGAGGCCGCAGTTCTCGCAGGTCTCGCGCATGTTCAGCACATCGACGAAGAGCTTACCCTTGCCGCAACGGGGGCATCGGCAGGCGAGCCCGGCGACAATCGGCGAAACGGATTGAGAGGTGTCTTGCAAGGCTATCTCGATTTCTGCGCCAAAGCTTCCATGCCGACTACTGCGCATCGCGTGCCGACATTCAACATCGAAGAGTGCGGCGTTTCAAACGGCAAGAGGCGGCTTTGAGCCGCCTCTTGCACAAATCGTAACCGAGAGCACGTGCTTCGGGCTTATTCGGCGCCCGGAACAATCGGACCGGCGCCCCAGACGTAAATGCAGGCGAACAGGAACAGCCAGACAACGTCGACGAAATGCCAGTACCAGGCAGCCGCCTCGAAACCGAAGTGCTGCTGCGGCGTGAAGGCACCGCGGATCGCGCGGACGAGGCAGACGAATAGGAAGATCGTGCCGATGATAACGTGCACGCCGTGGAAGCCCGTCGCCATGAAGAACGTCGAGCCGTAGGCGTGGCCGGCGAAGCTGAAGCCCGCGTGGCTGTACTCCAGAGCCTGGCAGTACGTGAACGTCATGCCGAGCAGCACAGTCAGGATGAGGCCGATAACGAGGCCGCGGCGGTCGTTCTTCAGAAGCGCATGGTGCGCCCATGTCACCGTGCAGCCAGAGGTCAGCAGGATGAGCGTGTTGACGAGCGGCAGCCCCCAGGGATTGAAGGTGTGCTTGAAGAAGCCCGGAATCGACGCATCCGTCGCTTCAACCGGCACCGGCGGCCACTTACCGCCGAAGACTTGATCGCGCGTGGTCGTGCCGACGAGCTGAGTCGTGTTGTTCATCAGATCGTGCACGCCGGCCGGGAAGAGGGCGAAATCGAAGTAGGCCCAGAACCAGGCAACGAAGAACATCACTTCCGAGGCGATGAATAGGATCATGCCGTAGCGAAGATGGAGCTGAACGACGGGCGTCTGGTAGCCCTGGTTGGCTTCGCGGATGACGTCGATCCACCAAGCCCAAGCGGTCGCAACAACAGCAGTAAAGCCGATGGCGAAAAGCCAGGGGCCTTTCATACCGAGAACGCCTTCACCGTCGACGTGCGTACGCATCCAAACGATGCCGCCAACCGCCAGGATGAGCGCCGAAATGGACGCGGCGATCGGCCAGGGGCTCGGATTCAAAAGGTGATAGTCATGGTGCTTCGCGTGCGTATCCGCCATTTCCGTCTCCGTCCCCTTCAGGCCCGTTCTTGCTTTGACTTCCAGTCCGGTGTCGCAGTTTATTGCCGTTTCGCCGGACTTTCCGTTGGATTTTTGAACCGTTTTACTTATCTCGCCGTTAGCCGCCGTTCTTTGCCGGCTTGCCTGTCACGTCAGCTGTCGCTGCCGGGCGGTCCACCGGGTAGAAGATGTAGGATAACGTGACTTCCGACAGCGATGCCGTATCCCTGTCCTCGACCATCTTCGGATCGACGAAAAAGGTGACCGGCATCTCCACAGTCTGATGCGGTTTGAGTGTCTGCTCGGTAAAGCAGAAGCACTGGATCTTGTTGAAGTAGGCACCGAAAATTTCGGGCGTGACGTTGAACGACGCTTGTCCGGTGACCGGCTTGTCGGAATTGTTCGTTGCGCGGAAGAACGCGAGACCCGTCTCGCCGATCTTCAAGTCCATCTTGTTGACGTCGGGCTCGAAGGTCCAGGCCAGACCTGGGGCGACGTTGGAATCGAAGCGAACGGTGATCGTCCGGTCGAGGACCTTGTGGGTGTTCGCGTCCGCACGCTGCGTCGTGCCGTTGTAGCCCGTCGCCTTGCAGAACATGGTGTAGAGGGTCGGCGAGGCCGCAGTGATCGCGCCCATCACACCGAGCGCGGCGAGGCAGACGTAAACGGTGCGGCGATTGTTGCGCGAAGACTTCGCCGCCCTCGCCTCTTCGGTGTCGTCGACATCATTTTTGTCCATCAGCCCATTCCGTTCACGACGTTGCCGCCCAGACGGACGAACGTGGCAATGTAGAAGGCGATGACCATGAAGCCCAGCGCCAGGCCGATCGCGATCGAGCGGCGACGGCGGATCTTCTCGGCCCGCGGATCAAGACGTTCAGGAAATTTCGGCTCTTCCGTCACGCTCTGCCTCACGCAAGGATACGGCTGACGACGGCTTCGCCAAGAAGCACCGCGAACAACACGTAAAGATAAAAGATCGAAAACCAGAAGAGCTGCCGTGCGACGGTATCGGCCTCGCGTCCCTCTGTCGTGACGTAGACGCGGACGGCGAGGGCCAAGAAGACGGCGCCGAGCAGCGTCGAGCAGACGAGATAGGTGACGCCACCGAGACCGACGAAATAAGGAACGACAGCCAGCGGCACCAGCAGCACGGAATAAATCAGGATCTGACGACGCGTCTCTTGCAAGCCCGACACGACCGGAAGCATCGGCACGCCCACGCGTTCGTAGTCGCGGCAGCGATAGAGAGACAGCGCCCAGAAGTGCGGCGGAGTCCACATGAAGATGATGAGGAACAACAGAAGACTGTCGAAGCTGACATTGCCCGTTACGGCGGCCCAACCGATCATTGGAGGGAACGCGCCGGCGGCGCCGCCGATAACGATATTATAGGGAGTCCGGCGCTTCAGCCACATCGTGTAGACGAAGAGATAGAAGGCGATAGTGATCGCGAGCAGCGCGCCTGCTGTCCAGTTGACGAGCACGCCGAGGGTCAGGACCGAGCAAACCGCAAGGACACCGCCGAAGCTCAGCGCTTCATCGCCGGTGACGCGGCCGCGTGGCAGCGGGCGAGCCGCTGTTCGCGCCATGCGGGCGTCGATATCGGCGTCGTACCACATGTTGAGGGCGCCCGACGCGCCAGCACCGATAGCGATGGTGATGATCGCGATCACGCCGAGGATAGGGTTGATTGGACCGGGAGCCGCCAACATGGCGGCAAGCGCCGTAAAAACGACGAGCGCCATAACACGCGGCTTCATGAGCTGAATGAAATCGCTAACGCTCGGCTCGAGCGTCAGATCGACTTCACTGACTTCACTTTGAATGCTCATGGTCCACGATACCGATCTTGATTTTAGGTTTTTGGTTTTTGGCTGCGGGCCGGAAGACCGGCCCGCAGCATATTCCGTTCGTCAAATTCAGTGATGGTCCGTCGAGGCGATGCGCGGCAACGTCTCATAGGAATGGAAGTCCGGCGGAGACGGCAGCGTCCATTCGAGGGTGGTTGCGCCGACGCCCCACGGATTGCTCGCCGCTTTTTCCTTCTTGATGAAGTAAGCGTAGAACATGCCGAAGAGGAAGACGAGCAAGCCCGCGGTCGTGATGTACGACCCGATCGACGAGACCCGGTTCCAGTAGGTGAATGCTTCCGGATAGTCGGCGTAATGGCGCGGCATGCCGGCGAGGCCGAGGAAGTGCTGCGGGAAGAAGAGAATGTTGGCGCCGATGAACGTCAACCAGAAGTGCAGCTTACCCAGGAACTCGCTGTACATGTAGCCCGACATCTTCGGGAACCAGTAATACCAGCCCGCGAAGATCGAGAACACGGCGCCGAGCGACAGCACGTAATGGAAGTGCGCCACGACGTAGTAGGTATTGTGCAGCGAACGGTCGATACCGGCGTTCGAGCACATGACGCCCGTGACGCCGCCGATCGTGAAGAGGAAGATGAAGCCCAGCGCCCAGACCATCGGCGTGCGGAACTGAATCGACCCGCCCCACATCGTCGCGATCCAAGAGAAGATCTTGATGCCAGTCGGCACGGCGATGACCATGGTCGCGAACATGAAGTAGGCCTGCGTATCGACGCTGAGACCCGCAGTATACATGTGGTGCGCCCACACGACGAAGCCGACGAGACCGATGGCAACCATCGCGTAGGCCATGCCGAGGTAGCCGAAGATCGGCTTCCGCGAGAAGGTCGAGACGATGTGGCTGACCATGCCGAAGCCGGGCAGGATCAAAATGTAAACTTCGGGATGGCCGAAGAACCAGAACAGATGCGCGTAGAGCAGCGGGTCGCCGCCGCCTGCGGCATCATAGAAGGTCGTGCCGAAGTTGCGGTCCGTCAGCAGCATCGTGATGGCGCCGGCGAGAACCGGCAGCGACAGAAGCAGAAGGAATGCGGTGACGAGCACCGACCAGGCAAAGAGCGGCATCTTGTGCAGCGTCATGCCCGGAGCGCGCATGTTGAAGATCGTGGTGATGAAGTTGATGGCGCCGAGGATCGACGAAGCGCCCGCGATGTGAAGCGAGAGGATCGCGAAATCGACTGCCGGTCCCGGATGACCGATCTTGCTCGATAGCGGAGCAACGACGATCCAGCCCGTGCCGACGCCGTTCGCATCGGCCGTTCCAGGAACGAACAGCGAGATGATGAGAAGCGTAAAGGCAACCGGCAGAAGCCAGAACGAGATGTTGTTCATGCGCGGGAAGGCCATATCCGGCGCGCCGATCATCAAAGGCACGAACCAGTTGCCGAAGCCGCCGACCATGGCAGGCATGACCATGAAGAACACCATGATCAGGCCGTGCGCGGTCACGAACACGTTGTAGACGCCTTCGTTCGCGAAATATTGCAGGCCGGGCTCCTGGAGCTCCAATCGCATCATGAGCGAAAGGAAGGCGCCGACGCAGCCTGCGAAGATCGCGAACAACAGATAAAGGGTGCCGATATCTTTATGGTTGGTCGAAAAGAACCAGCGCTTAAAGAAAGGCGGGGCGTGATCGTGGCCGTCCCCCGCTGCGTGTGCCGTGCTTCCCATTTCGTAAAGCCCTTGTCCCGGTAATTTGCTTGATCTTTTTATTGTTGTAGCTGACGGCTGACAGTTGCCTCGGCCATCGGCCGGGCCTCCGTCAGCCTGCGATTACTGTGCCTGCGCCATATCCTGCTGAATAATGGCCTGACTTGCCGTATCGGCGTTGAGGATTTGCTGAGCCTTTTTCTTGTCCTTGGCTTTCAGCGCAGCCATCCATGCATCATAGACAGGCTGATCGACAACACGAATGGCGATGGGCATGGCTGAATGGAGCTTGCCGCATAGGACGGAGCACTGGCCGAAGTAAGAGCCAATCTTCGTCGCCTTGAACCAAACGGCAGAGGTGCGGCCAGGCACGGCCTGCATCTTTACGCCGAAAGACGGGATCGTCCACGAATGGATGACGTCGTTCGAGGTCACCAGGACGTCCACGACCTTGTTCACCGGCACGGCGATTTCCTGATCGACGGCGAGGCGACGGATCTTCTTGTCTTCCTTCCAGACCGGAAGAGAGTCGACGTAGAGCGCGTTATGCAGCGCGGCGCCTTCAAGCGAACCGTACTTCTTGTCGAAGGCGTCGTCGCCCAGCTTGGCGCGCAGCACGTCCTCGTCGTTGATCATGTTGGAGGTGATGGTCACCTTGTCGTCGACGTATTCGTGCTCCCAGAACCAAGCGTTGCCGGTGGCCTTGATCGTCACCTCGGGCTTCGGGAACGTGTAGATATTGAAGAGGAGGTGGAAGGAGGGAATCGAAATGCCGACGAGGATCAAGATCGGCACGATCGTCCAAGCAACTTCGAGGAGCGTATGATGCGTCGTGCGAGAGGGAGTTGGGTTCTTTTTCTCGCTGAAGCGGAACATCACCCAGACCATCAGCACCATAACAAAAAGAACGATAACGGTGATGATGATGTTGATGACGTTAAAGAGGTGCGAGATCTCGTCCATGATCGGAGAGGCCGACACCTGCAGTCCAAGCTCTCCATCCGTCGGTTGGCCGAGACCGGCCAATGCGGGCGTCACTCCCCCGAGGGCAACCGCCAAGCACACGGCTGCCAGAGCGGCAACCGCGCCAAACATCCTTTTCGACATTCCTTCGCTCCAAGTTCGTCGTCTCAGCCCCAGCTAAGCCGACTGCCTCCCTAGTACTTTAAGATTTAGCGAGCCCAGCCGGCTGCCAATCCCCGTTTGCTTGTTGCCCGGCGCCAACTCCGGGGACGGCCCAGTGTCGCAATGGACCGAATGCCCTATCGTTTTGTTAAGGCGGGTTGATAAAGAGCACAATCCGTTCAAGCGCCTCAAGTCAAGTTTTCTGCGTCATTTATTCGCGAAAGCGTGCGCAAGATCAGCGAATCAACGACCCTGGTCGATGCGTTTCTGTTGCGTCGCCGCGACAGAATTCGGCCGAATTCCTGGACGACGAAGCGCAGTCTTTCTACCTCCGCATAAACCGGGCGCCGCCCGCGAAAACCAAGGACACCTGCTTGTCGCTGCAAAACCCGGGCTCCCGAGGTGGACGCTCTCTCCTGACGCGCGTAGGCGAAGGGGCTCTCGCCAGCAATTGGCCTATCGTCGCGTGCAGCGTCGCGTTCATCTTCTTCGCACTTGCACAATTCGCTGTGATACTCGGCACTTCGAGCCCGGCTTTCGCCGTCGATGCGCCCGAGGGAACCGTGAAGGCGCAGCACGGAGATTGGCAGGTCGTCTGCAAGGACCCGCCGCCCGGGGCGAAGAATGGCGTTTGCGCTCTCGTCCAAAGCGTCACCGCCGAGGACAAGAACAACATCGGCCTAACGGTCTATTTCCAAAAATTCTCGAACGGCACGCGGGTGCTGAGGGTCTTCGCGCCGCTCGGGGTGTTGTTGCCGCCGGGACTCGGGCTCAAGATCGACGACAAGGATGTCGGCCATGCACCGTTTCTGCGCTGCCATAGCTTCGCCTGCTATGCACAGGTGGTCGTCGAGGATTCTCTCATCCAGCAGTTGAAGACGGGGAAGACCGCGATCTTCATTATTTTCCAGACCGAAGAAGCGGGCATCGGCATTCCGATCTCGCTCAAGGGTTTTGGCGAGGCTCTTCAGGACCTCAAGTGATCGGAGAGGCCGCCGTCAGGCGACCCTACGCTCGGACGCCGCTTCATCCCGGTCGAGAAGAATGAGCGTATCTCGCGCCGGTTTGGCGGGCAGGTGCAGAATCGCCGGGATCGTCGCCGCTTCCGTTGCCGTCTCGACCGCGGCAGCCACGCGTGGGGCGGCTTCGGCGTAATCCTGCATGATCGTCGACCAGAGTTGGGCGTTGGCATTGAAGATCTCAGCCGGGCCCGTTGGATGCATCCATTGATATGCCCAATGAACGAATGCGCGCGTTTGCTTCGCCTGCAGGCCAGCAAATTCTAATTGCGCCCGGCCGATTGCCTTGAGCGCGGGCTGCCAGAAACTCGCGGTCATATCCGCTGCTTCGAATATATATTGAAATGCCGGATAGTATAGCGAAGTATTCCGAGCTGTTTCTTCTGCGCCCTCTTCCATATACGCGTCCTCCCAGACACTAACTTGTTTCAGGCCATTTGGCGGGCTGCGATTGTTTTTGGCGCGGTCTCGGTGACGAGCGCTCATTTATTAATCAGTAGCACGATGGACAGGCGGTCGCAGTTCACAGATCCGTGGGCTGAATAACACGCGGTATGGCTGAGTGTTTTGAGAAGGATCAATCCAAGGATGGCGCCTTATTCCGGTCCGGTTGCCAGTCCGGCGCCGATCTCCGCGGTGCTATGAGCCGATGCTGGACGCAACCCACGGCCACACTAAAACTCATTGCACAATTTTCAATTGATCAAAATTTCTACTTTGTTCTTCTTGCGGAAGTTCGAGCAATGGGTGCTTATGTTCAAGATGGTTAATAGGTAATTTGTTGTATTTCGTAGGTATCGCGTGTTGCGTCGGGGGAGCAGTATCGGCCTCGCTGCGATCTCCATCGCGACGGCCGGATTCGCGGTTTCTCTCATGCCGCATGCCGCATCTGCCCAAGACGGCGCTGCTCCAGCGAATTGGGGACAAACCTTATACGGCTGGCGAGAGACGTACGGCGGCGTCGATGCGGCTCGCAATCAATGGCTTTTCTATTCGGGCATGACGGTGGCCCCCTTCAGCCGCGACATCTACAGCGATGGATGGCGGCTGAGGTTTGGCGGTGGATACGGGCGCTACGATTACGATGCGATCAGCGCGCATACGAATTGCGGGGTCGCCACCCAAAACGACAGCTGCTCCGAAGCCGACCGCAAGACAAAGCATTTCGAAGTGTCACATTCGTATGCCGAAGCGCTGGTCGGTTATTATCTTCAGCTTGGACGCCTGACTGCGAAAGCATTCGCCGGAGCTTCGATGTCCGCGGAGCACCACGTTGGCGGCCGAGACCCTGACCATGACCATGACAACGACGGAACGGAATTCGGCGTCAAAGGCGCGTTGGAGTTTTGGCTCACTGTGAGTGAGCGATCTTGGACGTCGCTCGATCTCAGCTATTCGACCGCACGCAACGAGACGGCCTCCAGATGGCGCGCAGGTTGGCGCGTGATGCCGTCGCTTTCGATCGGGCCGGAGCTTCGCTACGACAAAAACATCGAAACCGGTGACGGGGCCTGGAACGGGAGAAGTGGGGCCTTTGCCCGCTACGAATGGACCAGCGGAGAGATCTCTCTCGCGGGCGGCGCCGCATGGCGGCTGGACGACTGGAACCCGAAGGACCCATCAGCTTACGGAACCCTCAACGTGCTCTTTCAGTATTGAGGCGTGGCCCGGCTGTCCTTGCCAAATCGCCGGGAAACATCGTTCCTTGCGTTTCGATTCTGGTGATGAAGCGTCGGCATTGCGGGGCACTATGACGAAGGCTCTCGGGACCATTGCGGTCTTCATCCTTGCGGGTTTTGTGGTTTCCGATTTTCCCGGGGCGGCGCTTGCCGACACCTGCGCACCCACACCGACCACGGCGCGGGGCGAGGAATCTCGCTTCATGTGGTCGGCCAAAGCCAAAACGCGCGCCAACTGGCGGGCGAAAGTGAGGGCGATCCCAACCCTCGGTCCCGACTACGCTAACTGGGCCCGGGCACAGGATACGGAAGAGCGTTGCCTTTCGGGTCCCAATGGCACGGTATGCATCTTCACCGGCAGGCCCTGCCGCCCCTAGCCGATCGCCTATCGTCTCCCTGACAAATTTTTCACTCCCGCGCCCAAGGAAAAGCTCAACTCCATCGTCCAATGGGCTGAGAGAGCCGTGGGCATGGACGACGAGAGGGACGCCCTCGTCGATCTGTTGCAGACGGACGATACGGTCGGCATCGTCACCTACGCTTCCGGGTCCGACATCGATCTGCAAGAATCTGAATTCGGCTTCTTGAAATTACGCCACAAGAAACCAAGCTCTGATGCGTCGGAACTTATTTCGCTGCCGATCACGGATGCGTCGAGAAAAACGCCGGTCAATGACATTCTCGCCCTCGCGCGGCGATGATCCATTCGGTTACCGTGCAGAGTTCATGACGCTTGCGCGGCTTGCGAAATCCGCCCGGCCCTGAGGCTCGGGCGGCTAAGAGAGGAGCGGTGGGCTGCGGGACCTACCGCTCTTCTTTATTTCAGGGAACCGGCTGCCGATTCAGCGCTGGACGCCCCCATCGCGGCTACTCAGACGCGATAGGACGCGCACTGCGTTTTTCCTGCCTTCGGCAACAAAAATTTACAAAACGAACAAGCATTCGCCTTGACGTTTCCACAATCCGTCAGCAAACAGAATGCTCATTCGGTTTTATTTGGGGCTCATCGAGCCATGCCAAGGCTTCGTCCAGATACGCAACGTGCACGTCGCGAGCACATTCTCGATGCGGCTCTTACTTGCTTCGTCCGCGGGGGCTTTCACGCCACGACGATGCAAATGATTTGCCGTGAGGCCGGCGTGTCGCCCGGCGCGCTCTACGTTTACTTCGACAGCAAGGAAGCCTTGATCGCAGGTTTGTGCGAACGCGACCGCGCGGAATTTGCAGAACGCTTCGCGACGCTCGCAACGGCACCGGACTTTCTCAAAGCGCTCGCGGCCATCGGCGAGCACTATTTCGTCAACGAGGCGGCGGAGAAGCAGCGCTTCGTCGTCGAAATGGGAATCGAGGCGACGCGCAATCCGCGGATCTCGGAAATCTTCATGGGCGTCGACAAGTACTGCAATGACGCCTTCGAAGCCTTGTTTCATCGACTGGAAGATGAAGGGCGGATCGCGCCGCTCGTCGATATTCCGACTCTCGTGAAAGTGTTCAATGTTTTCGGCGACGGCATGTTCTGGCGCCGGGCGATCGATCCCGATGCGGATATCGGCGCCGTTCTTCCCGTCGTCATCGAGTTGATCGGCGGCCTCCTCAATCCGAAGAAGGCCGCGCCCGCTCGCCGATCGCGGCCGCGATCAAAGACCAAAACTGCAACGCGCGAGGCCAGACAATGAAATTCAGGACATTTGTCGTTGTCCTGCTCGCGACCGGATCTGTCGTCGGCGCGAACTATCTCTATCTCGAGAAGCGGCATACCGCCGAAATCCAAGCCGAGCGTATGGAAGCGGCGAAGCCGATCGCCGCGCCAGCCGTCACCGTAACGAAGGTTGCGACGGAGAACTTCGTCGAGACCGCCGTGGTTTCGGGGTCTCTCGTCCCGCGAGAAGAAATTCTCGTCTCGCCGGAGGTCGAAGGCCTGCGCGTGCTCGAACTCTACGCGGACGAAGGCGATAAGATCAAAAAGGGTCAGATCCTCGCGCGCCTCGTCGCCGAGCAGCTCGACGCGCAACTCGCGCAGAATGACGCAAACATTGCTCGCGCCACTGCAGCAATTGCACAAGCGGAAAGCCAAATCGTGCAGGCGGAGGCGCAAGCAAAGGAGGCCGCTGCTCAGCTTGAGCGCGCCGTGCCGTTGAAGCAATCCGGCTATCTTTCGGGCTCGATGTACGACCAGCGGGAAAGCGCGGCGCGAACGACGCAAGCGCAGCTGGTCGCGGCGCGCGATGGCCTCAAAGCTGCAAACGCCGAGAAAGAGCAGGTTGAAGCGCAACGACGCGAACTGCAATGGCGGCGCAGCAATACCGACGTCACCGCTCCGGAAGACGGTGTCATCAGCCGGCGGATGGCGCGCATCGGCGCCATGGCGTCCGCCAATGGCGAACCGATGTTCCGCATCATTCAGAAGGGTGAGATCGAACTCGATGCCGAAATCGTCGAGACGGAACTCAAGAATGTTCGGGTCGGACAGAAGGCCATCGTCACGGTTCCTCAGCTCGGAGACTTCGAAGGCAAGGTTCGGCTTGTCTCTCCCGAAGTCGACAAGGCGACGCGTCTCGGCCGCGTGAAAGTGTTCCTTGGCGTCAATCCGGTGCTTCGCATCGGCGCATATGCGCGCGGACGGATCGAAACAGCAACGAGCCGCGGGCTCGCGGTTCCCTCTTCCGCCGTCGCGTTCGACCATGATCTCGCGTCAGTGCAGGTCGTGCGGGACAACAAGGTGCAAAAGCACATGGTATCGATCGGGCTCATCGCGAACGATCTCATCGAGATCAAAAGCGGCGTCGCCGAGGGCGATCTCGTCGTGACGCGCGCCGGTACTTTTCTGCGCGACGGCGATGTCGTTCGCCCCATCCTCCCCGAACCGCGCCTTAGCGAGGTGAAGTAATGCGCCTCAATATTTCGGCATGGTCCATTCGTCGTCCGGTTCCTGCGATCGTGTTGTTCGCGGTCCTGATGCTGCTCGGCACATTGAGCTTCAAGTCGCTTCCCGTTACGCGCTTTCCGAACATCGACGTTCCGATCGTGTCTATCCAGGTGACGCAATCGGGAGCAGCGCCTGCCGAACTTGAAACGCAGGTCACGAAAGTTATCGAGGACGCGGTTGCAAACCTCGTCGGCATCAAACACATCACGTCCACGCTGACGGACGGACTGTCGTCGACCATCCTCGAGTTCCGCCTCGGCGTCGATACCGATCGAAGCTTGAACGATGTCCGGGACGCGGTGGCGAAGGTGCGCGCCGATCTTCCGCGTACCATCGACGAGCCCATCGTCGAGCGGATCGACGTTGAAGGCCAAGCGATCCTATCGTTCGCGGCGACGTCTCCGGGAATGACGCTCGAAGAGCTGTCGTGGTTCGTCGATGACGTTATCAAGCGGAAGCTGCAGGCGACAAAGGGCGTCGGCCGCGTCGAACGCTACGGCGGCGTCGCCCGAGAAATTCGCGTCAATCTCGATCCGGATAAGCTGCTGGCGTACGGGATAACCGCCGCGCAAGTGAACTCGCAGGTTCGCGCGACCAACGTCGATCTTGGATCGGGGCGTGGCGAGATCGGCAGTCAGGAACAGGCGATCCGAACGCTGGCTGGCGCCAGAGAAGTTGAAACGCTTGCCGATGCGAAAATCATTCTGGCGGGCGGACGCGAAGTCCGCCTCAAGGATCTCGGTCGCGTCATGGACGACGCGAGCGAGCAGAGATCGTTCGCGCGGCTCGACGGCAAGCCGGTCGTCTCGTTCTCGGTTTTCAGAACCAAAGGATCGAGCGAGCTTTCCGTTTCCGATGCCGTCAATCAGACGCTCAAGGAACTCGAGACCGAATATCCCGACGTGCATCTGACGAACATCGACGATGCTGTCGCCTATACGCGCGGGAACTACGTGGCAGCGATGCAAACCCTCATGGAGGGAGCTGCGCTCGCGATTCTCGTCGTTCTTATATTCCTCAGAAATTGGCGCGCGACGATGATCGCCGCCATTGCCCTGCCGCTTGCAGCGATCCCGACGTTCTGGGCGATGAGTGCGCTTGGATTTTCGCTCAATCTCGTCAGCCTGTTGGGCATTACGCTCGCGACCGGCATTCTCGTCGACGACGCGATCGTCGAAATCGAGAACATCGTGCGGCACATGCACATGGGGAAATCGCCCTATCGCGCGGCGCTCGAGGCGGCCGACGAAATTGGGCTAGCTGTCATCGCCATCACTCTGACGATCGTCGCAATTTTTGCGCCCGTCTCATTCATGGGCGGCGTTGCGGGACAATATTTCCGGCAGTTCGGTATGACCGTCGCAGTGGCGGTTCTCGTGTCGCTGCTTGTGGCGCGTCTCATAACGCCGATGATGGCGGCTTATCTCCTGCGGCCAATCCCGGAAGAAGCGCATGTCGACGGGCCGATCATGCGTTTCTATACGCGTTTCCTGAAGATGACGCTTCGCCATCCCTATGTGACGCTGATCACCGGCATCGCGCTTTTCTCGGCGTCGGTCTATGCGACGACGCTATTGCCGACCGGCTTTCTTCCGGACGAAGATACGTCGCGCGTGGTCGTCTCTGTTGAGCTTCCGCCTGGCACCCAGCTCGAGGAAACGCTAACGAAGAGCGATGAAGTCGTCAAAGCGCTGCGAGTCATTCCCGAAGTTTCGCAAGTGTTCGTGCTTGGCGGCACGAGCCCCACGGGACAGCTCGAAGTCCGGCGCGCGGCGCTCTTCATGCAGCTCGTTCCCAAAGACGAGCGGAAGCTGACGCAGAAGCAAATCCAATCGATCATCGCAGCAAAGATCGCCGACATTCCAGACGCACGCGCCTGGTACGTCAACGAGCGTGGGGAGCGAGAGCTTTCATTCTCGATGTTGTCGAGGGAAGGCGATGATCTCAATGCCGCCATCGGCAAAGTGGAAGGCGCGCTGCGCAGCGTTCCGGGCTTCCGCAACGTCGCCGCTTCCGGATCTACGGACCGGCCGGAAATCCGAGTGGTGCCGCGGCTCGACGTCGCCGCACGCCTTGGCATTGCACCCGATCAAATCGCAGAAGCCATTCGCGTCGCGACGATCGGCGATGCCGGCTTCAATCTCGCGAAGTACACAGTCGGCGACAGGCAAATTCCGATCCGCGTGCAGCTAGAGGAAAATACGCGAACTGATCTGAAGAAGATCGAGCAGCTTCGCCTCATGAATGCGCAAGGCAAGGCTATTCCGCTGACCGCCGTCGCTTCAGTTTCGCTCGGGCGCGGCCCGGCGTCGATCGAACGGTTCGACCGGCTGCGCCGCGCGGTCATCGGCGTCGATCTCGATCGCGGCATGCCGTTGAGCGTCGCCCGCGAAAACTTTCTGAAAGTTATAGAAGATCAGAATTTGCCGAAGACCGTAACGCTCCAGCCATCCGGCGACGCGGAAGTGCAAGATGAAGTCGCCGAAGGCTTCATCACCGCGATGGGCACAGGCATTCTCATCGTCTTCGGACTTTTGGTTCTGCTGTTCGGCAGCGTATTCCAGCCCATCACGATTTTGCTGTCGCTCCCTCTATCGTTCGGCGGCGTTGCTCTCGGTCTGCTCGTTACGAACAATCCGATCAGCATGCCTGTCTACATCGGTCTTCTGATGCTCATGGGCATCGTGACGAAGAACGCGATCATGCTCGTCGATTTCGCAATCGAGGAGATTGCAGCGGGTGTGGAGCGCAGCCAGGCCGTGATCGATGCAGGCCGGAAGCGAGCGCGTCCCATCATCATGACGACGCTGGCGATGGCGGCGGGTATGTTGCCCAGCGCCTACGCGCTCGGCGACGGCGGCGAATTCCGCGCGCCGATGGCCATTGCGGTTATCGGCGGGTTGATCGTGTCGACGTTGCTATCGCTCGTCTTTGTGCCGTCATTCTTTACCGTGATGGACGATCTCGGCCACTTGATGCAGCGCGTTTTCGGCAGGTTCATTGGCCCGACCGACGAGCCAGTAAGCAGCCACGACGTGCCAAAATCAGATGAGCATTCACCAAGACCGCTGCCGCTTGCGGCGGAATAAGATGGAAAGATTGTTCTGTCGTCCGATTGTGCGTTGGGCGGAGCATACTTAAGTTGCAGGCCATTGGCCGCAACAAAAGGACCCCCGCCATGTTCGACGCCAAATCAATTCTCGAAAATCTCGTACGCGGCGCCGCGCCGTCCGGATCGGGCACCGCCCCGCAATCCGCCGGCGGCGGACTCGGCGACATACTGAACGACATTTTGAAGAACTCCGGCAACAGCACAGGAGGATCGCAGACCGCCGGGGGCGGGGGGTTTGGCGATATTCTAAGTCAGATCGGCAGAAGCCTATCCCAACAACAGGCACCCGCTGCCGGAACGGGCACCGGTACAGCGACTGGCCAAGCGCCGACTTCGGCGAGCCCCGAGCTCGGAGACATTCTCGCGCAGATTAAGGATAGGCTCGGGCAGGCTGGCGGCAGCGTCACCGATGCCGGCAGCATCAGCGATATTCTCGGCAAGGTCTTCTCGCAGGCGACCCAGGGCGTGAAGGACGGTTCGGCCCGGATCGGCGAAGCGACAGGCGCCAATGATGCGCTCGGCCGTCTCGCTGCAGATCCGCAGGCCGCGCAGATCCTCGGCAAGCTCAAGGACTTCATTCAGAATAACCCCTACACCGCCGGCGCAGCCGCCGGAGGTTTGGGTGGCTTGGTGCTCGGCACGCGAACGGGCCGATCGCTCGCCGCGAGCGCGGCGCGGGTCGGTGCTTTAGCGATGATCGGTGGCCTCGCGTACAAGGCCTTGCAGAACTATCAGGCGGGACGACCGCTCATCACGGGTGCAGCGTCCGCCGAGCCGCCGCCGGCCGGATCCGGCTTCGAGCCGTCAGCCGTCAGCAACGATGCGGCCATCCACTATATCCAGGCGATGATCGCCGCCGCTTACGCCGATGGGCGCATCGATCCCGCCGAGTATGACAAGATCGTTGGTAGCCTGAAGCAGGCGGGTCTCGACGGCGAGGCTGAAGCGTTCCTCGCGAAAGAGCTCAATAGTCCGGTTTCGGTTCAGGAGCTGGCACAGTCGGTGAAGAGTCCGCAGGAGGCCGTTCAGCTTTATACGGCCGCCAGGATTGCGGTGGCGGACAACTCTCCAGCGGAGAAGGCGTTCCTGTCATCGCTCGCGCAGGCGCTCGGGCTCGACCCGAGACTGGCTGAACATATCGATGCCACTGCTGCTGCAGCGGCGTAACTTTTTCGCGGTTTTGAGCAGTTAAGAAAAAGGGCGTCCGCGTTGCTGCGGGCGCCCTTTTACAATTCCGATATGAGACGCCGACGAAAGATCAGTTCGTCTTGACCGCGGAGGTCGTGACGTTCGCTTCGCTGTCGAGCTTGAAGAACGTGTCCACACGCATTCCGGTGAACAATGGCGGATGACCGTCGAGTGAAATCATGACCTCGACGACTTCGACGTCGTTCGGCCGACGCGGGCCTCGTGTTGCGATACGCGGCGCGCCGAGAGACTGAGAAATAGACGTAACGGTGCCTTCGAACGTCTTGTCGGGGAAAGCATCCGCTTTCACCACCACGCGCTGGCCGACGCGAACCTTGGCGGCGTCACGTTCTTCGACTTCGGCGCGAAGGCGAAGGCTCGACATGTCACCGAAGACGACAAGCGCACTGTCGGGCGACGGGACTGCGGTTTCGCCGACGCGAGCCAAGACGTTGAGCACGGTGCCGTCGGCGGGGGCGCGGATGCGCGTACGCTCAAGCGCAAGCTCAGCCGAACGGAGGTCGGAACGTGACAGCGCGAGCGAAGACTCAAGGCGCTGCTCAAGCGGCATGCCCGTCTCTTTCTCGACTTGCGCAAACTTGTCCTTGGCGGTTGCCAAGGCGCTTTCCTTATCGGCGAGATCCTTGCGCGCAGTTTCGACAGCATCTTCCGGTCCGCCGGTGACTTTCCAGGCGCGATAGGCTTTGTCGAAGGCTTCGTGCGCAGTGAAAACAGCTTGCTGCGCCTTGAACACTGCATCGTCGGCGTTGCGGCGATCGAGGGCCGGACCCGTCACCGGCTCGTCAGCGCGTTCGCGCTCACGCACGCCGGCTTCAGCCGCGGCCGCGTAAATCTTATTGTAATAGTCGGCATCGTCTAAACGGAGCAGGAGATCGCCCGCTTTAACGACGTCGTTGTTCTTGGCGAGGATCTCGACGATCTTGCCGCCAACTTCGCTCGCAATCCGGACTTCGCCATCTTTCGGCTCGACGCGAGCCGTGGCGGACGCCGCCCACTGCGGGGCTGCCGGGGTGTCGGCATGAGCCGAACCTGCTACGCCGGCAAGACTTCCGTCGCCGTTCGTCAGCGCATGGATGCCAAAACTACCTACGAGCGCCACAGCGGCGGCGGCCACGATGGCCGAGATCGCAGGATTAATCTTCTTAAGCATGCAGCTTTCGCCTCTTCGTAAGGTCGGTAATTTCCGGGGAATCGATGCCCTCCGGCCGGCGTTCTTCGCCAACGATCTTGCCGTCTTCGATACGCACGACGCGGTCGGCGTAGCCCAAGGTTCTCGGATCGTGCGTGACGGCAAGCACGCTGCGATTTTGCTCCTTGGCGATACGGGACAGAAGTCCCATCACGGCGTGGCCATTCTCACTGTCGAGCGCGGCGGTCGGCTCGTCGGCGAGCACCAGAGAGGGTGAGCTTGCAATCGCGCGCGCAACCGCGACGCGCTGCTGCTCACCGCCCGAGAGATTGCGTGGATAGTTGGTCAACCTGTGACCGAGCCCGACCTCACGCAGAACTTCTTCCGAACGGCTGGTGGCCGCGAAACCCTTGACGCCACGGACGTCCAAGGAAATGCGCACGTTCTCGAGGGCATTGAGCGTCGGGAACAAATTGTAGGACTGGAAGATGAAGCCGATGTGCTCGCGGCGGACCTTCGCCAGCTCTTCAGCGGAGAGACCGTCGACGACCGTGTCGGCGATCCGAAGGCTGCCCGAGGTCGGCTTCAGGATGCAGCCGAGGATGGAGAGCAACGTCGTCTTGCCGGAGCCCGATGGCCCCATCAACAACGTCAGTTCTCCCGGCACGAGGTCGAGGGACACGCCCTTGACCGCGACGACCAATCCGGCGCCGCTGCCGAGTTCCTTGACGATATTGTCTGCTTGCAGGACAGGTGCCGTGGTCATCTGGAAAACACCGTGGCCGGATCTATCTTCGTGACCTTGACGATGGCCGAAAGCGCCGAGATCGCGCACATGAACAAAGTAAGTGCGAAAAGCCAGAATGCCAAACCAGGGGTCATCACCAACGGCAATGACGAGTTCCTGCTGAGGTAAAGTATCAATAACGCGATCGCCATACCAAGAACATAACCGATGATGGCGCTGAGCGCCGCCTGAGCAAGGATAACCTTGTAAATGTAGCCCCTGGACGAGCCGAGGGCGCGCAAGGTCGCGAACTCGTGAATGTGATCCTTGGTGCTCGAGTACAGCGTCTGAGCGACGATAACGGTTCCGACGAGACTGCCGAGGATTGCGCCGCCGATCAGCGCAAGACCCGCGCCAGTGCGGAACAACCACTGCTTGAGGCTGCGACTCTCGAATTCATCTTTGGTCAGGACGTCGGCGGAATCGAGACGCTGGGACAAATCTTTTTGAACCTCGGCGACGTTTGCGCCGGGCGCGAGCTTCACGAGCAGAAAGGTGGACTTGTCGTCATCGGAACCGAGAAGCTGGCGGGCGCGATTGAGCGTCGTGTAGGCGTAGGGCGACTGGGTAAACGAGCGGATACCTTCTGTCAGGGCGCGAATCTTGACGCGGCCGTTTGCGACCTGCGCGGTATCGCCGATGCCGTCAATGCCAAGCTCGCCGAGATAGGTCTGGTCGACAGCAATTGCATCAGGCGCCTTGATGTCTTCGACGGTGCCCTTGGTCAGCGACCACGGCACCAGACCTTGATCGTCAGCATCGGCACCAATCAAAACGACGCGCGAAGATCCGCCGGACGGTTTGCGCCATTCAGCGAACGCAACCACGATAGGCACTACGCTTTCGATCCCGGGCGTCGCCAAAGCCTGATGGCGCTCGCGGTCGCCTAGAAGAAGACCGCCGTCCTCGAAGCTCTTGGCACCGTAGGTCGTCACGATGAGATCGGCGTTCGAACGCGCGATGTTCGCGGTGATCATGCGGCTCGAACCCAGGTAGAGGCCAAGTTGCACAGCCACCAAGACAATCGAGAAAAGAATGCCGACCAACGTCACCGCGAGGCGAACACGATCGTGCAGCAAATTCCGGAGCGCAAGAGTGAAGACCATGTGCCTCAGGGATCTCTCAAAGGTTTCGATTGGGGCCACCGGACCCGACGCATGGCGCTTGCTCTCAAATCGCGATCGGGGCGCCTATGAAGGGTCCTATAACCTTATTGTCTCGTTGCTACCACAGCGAAACGCCAATTCCGGCCGCGGCACGTTCCGCAGTCTTGAAGTGGTAATCTTCCGCGCCTCTACCAAAGACTGCCCCAAAATTGCTGAAGCCTTAGCGAGGGTTTAACAAATTGGTTCCAATGTTTTGCCTCTTTCGCGGCATAGGAGATTGAAAGTTGGGCTTTCATCTGCGGTTTATTGTCATGCGTTGCTTCAACATTGCGAATTGTTCAGGCGCTGCGTTCGTTGCCGCTGGATTGCTACTCGGCTTTTCTTTGAGTTCCACTCCGGCAGCGGCAGAGCCGAGAGAAGTTGGCGTCTGGTACGACGATACCGGCCGCGGAGCCGTCAAAATCGAAATCTGCACACCGACAACGCTGTGCGCAAAGATCTATTGGCTCAAAGAGAAAACGTCCGCTGACAGCGGGAAGCCGCTCGTGGACCGTCTTAATCCCGAGCCGTCCATGCGCAACCGTCCGATTTGCGGTCTCCCCGTCATGGGCGACTTGGTGAAGATCGACAGCGGCTTCGACAACGGCTGGATCTACGATCCGAAGGCCGGCAAATCCTACAGTGTCGCGCTCGATCTGGTCGATGCCGACACGCTGAAGGTTACGGGTTACAAAGGCATGCGCTTCCTGGGCAAGTCCTTCATCTGGACGCGTGCGCCCGTGGATCTGCCGTCTTGCGATCAAGAAGCGGCACTCCCGCCGGCTCCTGCGCCCGTGCCCGCCGTTCGCAAAAAGCAGGTTCAGAACACGGCGGCGAAAAAGACCAAACACGAAACCGGCGCCTCCAAGCTTGGAGCCGCCGATGTCGCAAAGTCATCTCATAAGAAGAAACCCGAGAAGGCGGCGGCTACTCAGCCGCCCCCAGTTGCTTCGAACTAGTCGAAACGGCCTTCTGAATGGCGACCTTGTCGGCCTGACGCGCGAGCAGACGGTCGACAAATTCGACTGTACGATCAACGACGTATCCACGCTGACGGTCGAGCATCACGAGGTGATAGCTGTCGTCGAGAACGGAGACCTCGACCAACCCGCCCAGGCGACGCTGAAGCGCCATCGTATTCTTGATGTCGCTCTGGTCGTCATGACGGGGGTGGAAAATCAAGGTATGTAACTTGACGAGCGGCAGCATGGGCCGCACGTTTCTTACGAGGGACAAGAACTCGTAAACCGTGCCGCCGCCACGCTCGGTGATGTCGGCCGGGAGGTTGTCCGGACCGCGCAGCGATTCAAGCGCGAAGTTACGGATTCGCTCGTCCTTGATACCGTAAGGCGCAGGCGTGCGGAATTTGAAGAGACGCGCCGTCCACTTATCGGTGACGAGGTGGAAGAGTTTAATCGTCTTCGGGATTGCCCAGCCGTTGACCGACAAGGTCGGCGCGAACAGCATCAGGCCACAGGCTTGATCTTGCCGATAAGCCGCGAGCCTCAAGGCGAGGATCGATCCCGCCGAAGCACCGCCAATGACGATGTTATCGCAAACCGTCCGCATGTGATCGAACGCAGCAGCGACCGACTTATACCAATCCTGCCATGTCGACAGACCGGACACGTCGGTGCCGAAGGTCAGACCCGGAACCACGGGACAGTAAACTGTCATGCCCTTGCGCGAGAGCGCGTGTGCGATTGCTTTCATCTCAAGCGGCGAACCGCCAAGAGAATGAACCAGAAGCACCCCCGAACGGCCGCCGGGGATGTACAAACTTCCACGAGGGGCCTGAAATTTTTCTTTGTTTTTCATTACCTACGTTGAACTCGTTATTTCCCTGTCGCTGGCTCTTACGACGCGGCTGCTTCAGATGCTAACGCAACTTTGTCGCGTCGCCGTAGATTTGAGCTTCTTTGCAGATTCCCGCAGTTGAGACGTGGTTTGTGAAGCTATTACGAAGTGGCTGAAAACGCCATAGCTTTTGACATCAGCTTACTGCTGTTTGGTTAAGCTGGACGTCATGCCGCGGCGCCTTTCTTTCAAACTGTTGCTGCGTTGCAGCAGATAAGTGCTATTAGCGCGAGTCGCACGCTGTCTGGCGCGATAAATGGTCCGCGCAATTCAGCCTTTCGCCGGGCACATAGCACTGCCACCGGATTTTTAGACCGGACGAAATCGCGAGAAAAACCGCCGGTTTGGCCACTGTTCTCCCGCAATCCCTGATTTATACTTAAAATGGGTATCCACCGGGTCCCGGTCTGCGATCAACGACGCTGGCCAGAGTTGCTTTGGGGCTATGCTGCAGTGGCTTTTTCGTTACGTCCGCTTGTCTCGCTCGTGACCGCCGCCGCCATCGCGACCGGGCACGTTTGGCCCATCTCCGCCTCGGCTCAACCCATCAGCCGTGCCGAATACGAGGCCTGCCAAGCCAAGGATGACACCGCGCTTCGAGCAGCGGTGGTCACGATTGCGACCGATGCCATTACGAACGGCACCAAATCGATCGACTACCATGCCCTCGTCGCGGAGCAGTGGCGGACCAGGAATCTCGACCAGATCATCGATACGCGGGTCGATATCGCGATCGACGAAGTTACGAACGAGACGAGCTGGTCGGACCGGCTCCAATCGCTGGCCTACAGCGAAAAAGCTCAACAGCTCGCGACCGCTGTTGCCGAACGGGTCTACCGCTCCGACGCGGTCAAGGCCGGAATCGAGGATCTTGCGGCCGGTGTTGCGAAGGAAGTCGGCAAAACGATCGAGTTCGCAAGCTCCGACGCAACCGGCTCTTTGCTCGATTGCCTCAAGGCCTACGTCGGGCCGCGTTACGGCGGCGCGGTTGCGAGCGCTCTCGCCGGCGACGCGAGCAAAGGCGTCATCGTCGATCCGAATAAGGGTTCGGGCGGCGTCTCGGCCGGGTCGGTGCTGAATGAGACGAGCGGCGGCCTCGCCGGAGCGACGATCCTGATCGTCCGCCGCCAACTTGCCAATCTCGCTTCGCGCGTCGGTCAGCGTATCGTCGGCAGCGTTCTGTCGCGGCTCGTTTCCGTGGTTGCGGGTGGCGTGGGCTTAGTGCTGATCGCCAAAGACCTATGGGACTTCCGCAACGGCGTTCTGCCGATCATCGCGCAGGAAATGAAATCGCCCGCCACAAAGGACAAAGTCCGCGACGAGCTTGCCAGCACGCTCAGCCAACAGATGAACGAGCACGTCAAGGAGATCGCGGAGGCTGCGGCAGATCAGGTTATCGAGGTCTGGCAGTCATTCCGGAGGGCGCACGCGCTTGTGCTGCGGCTCGCCGAGCAGAACGGTGAATTCAGGGCCTTTCTCGATGGCGTGAAGCCGGACGCGCTGCCTCGCCTCGACGAGGTCGTTTCGATCCTCGTGGCGTCGGAGGGCGAGGCGTCGGTCCTGCGGCGGCTCCAGGACGGCTCGCTCAACACCGCCGTTCATCTGATGCCCAGCAAGGGGATGGAGGTCGCACGCGATCTCAAGTCGCTTCAGGCCGGACTCGACTGGACCGCCCTCGCGGGTAACCAGCTCGACGCCGTCGTCCAATATGAGTTGCATAAGCGGATTAACCCGGCCGAGCTGACCCGCGCATCGCTCGACAGAATACTGGCGCTCGGAGACCGGACCGCGATCCTGAAGGTTGCGCGCCTACCCGCCGGCGCGCGCGATCTTCTCTTCACCCTGAATTCGAACGATCTCAACGGCTTGCTGAGATCGCTTTCGGACAACGAACTCGAGGCGCTCGCGAGCTACCTTTCCGGTCTCAAGCCGGACAGCCGGGACAAGGTCTTGCGGATCGTCGCCGCCGAGCCGGTCAAAATGCAGGTCCTGGCGTCAAAGCGTGTCCGAGAGCGCATCATTGCCAGCCGCGACCAGTCTGCCGCAGTCGACATGATGCTGGCTCCGGACAGCGGGCTTTCGACGCAAGCGCTCGTCCGGGACACCACGCTCGTCTGGGACGGTCAGGTCGCGCCGCTGTTGCTTTGGGATAAACATCCGACCGCAGTGACGCTCGCAGGGATCCTGGGCTTCATCGTGCTTTTCTGGTTTGGACGCCTGTTTCGGCCGAGGCGGATTTCCGGGCCACAGCCTGGCGGCACATAAGCGGCCTTCAACAAGCTTTCCACATCAATTGCCGGGGCGTCGTCTCGGCTGTGACGACTGCCTGCTATAAGGATTCGCGATCATGAACCCGCGACCAAAGGGGGTGGAAATGCGCGTTCGTTTGAGAAGCGAGGACGGAGCTCACGACATGGGATTGAAGGCACCGGGCATCATAACGTTTATGCTCTCCGTGATTTTGACTGTGATCGTACTGATGTCCAAGTTCTTCGGTGCAGAAATTCCTGGCCTGACCGGCAATGAATCCTGGGCAATGCTCGGAGCGTATACGCTGCTGATGCTCGGCTGCATGGTCCGCGGAATGTAGGCGCGCGAGCATGCCAAAAACCCGCCATGGCGGCCCGGAACGGCATCTCGTTTATGTTCGTCAATTGGCGCGCTTTTCATGTGCGCTGGTGTCGCGCGGCATCCGGCGATCTAGAGAGACATGATGCCTGCGATTATCCATCAAGGCATGCCGAAAGAAATGTCTCAAGTCTTTGCTCGCCGTGCGCGGCTTTCATCGAAAGCTATCGTCACCGCGATCGTATTGACACTGGCCGCACTTGCAGCGATCGCCGTCGCCGCAAGGCAGGAGAGACAGACGTCGGCGATCAAAAACCTTGATCCGGTAACGCGCTTATCGGTCGGAACCGGCTCAGTTCTGGTTCCTGTCGTCAACCGCTAACCTCGGCACAAGCGGTTCGGCCCGCACCAGACCCCGGACCGAGTTGCCAAGGTAAATCGTCTTTGTCGAATTGACGTCATTTATCGTCAGCCGCGCTTCGACGGCGCGCCCCTCATCGATCAAAGCTGCGCGTAGTGTCCCGGGCAGCAGTCCTGCTGCGAGACGCGGCGTTAACAGGCGGCCGTCGCTCTCGATGAAGATCGTGGTCCGGCTGCCTTCGGCGAGTTCACCGTCCTCGTTAAGATAAATGACCTCGTCGGCGCCGAGCGTGTCGGCGTAATGCTTCCATTCTCGATCGTAAAGCTCACGACGGGTCGTCTTGTGATAGAGGAACAGGTCGCCGCTGTTGGTGCGCGTGTCGGAGACGACATAGCGCATGACGGCACCGGGAGCCGTCTCAGCTTGCGGCATCGCGGTTGCGGAGACGCCGCCGTCTTCGTCGAGAAGCAAGCGAATGCGCAGCCGCTCTGCGGGGGCCGTCGCGACAGCGGTGTCGATGGCGTCCCGAACCTTCAATGCGTCATAGGCGAAGCCGAAATACGCGGCCGACGCGGCGAGCCGCGCAAGATGATAACCCCTCAGCCAAACGCCATCGCCTGGAACGTAAACCATCGTCTCGATCAACTCGAAACGCCGCACCGGGTCGGTGAGGAATTTCATCTTGAGCAGACACTCGGCGTATTCTTTCGGACCATCGGAATCGGCGACCACGCCAGAACCGATGCCCATTTCTCCCGCGCCGTTGCGATCCACAATGGCCGTCCGGATCGCGACGTTAAATTGCGCCGTGCCGTCCGGCGAGAAGCGGCCGATGGCGCCGCAGTAGACGCCGCGCGGCTCCGTCTCAAGCTCGCGGATCAATTCCATCGCGCGGATTTTCGGCGCACCTGTGATCGATCCAGGCGGGAAGATCGCCTTCAGGATATCGACGATGCCGACGCCATCCTTCAAGTGCGCCTGCACGCCGGATGTCATTTGATGCAGCGTCTTGAAGGTCTCGACGGTGAAGAGATCCGTGACATTGACGGAGCCGAGATCGGCGATGCGGCCGAGGTCGTTGCGCATGAGATCGACGATCATCAGATTTTCTGCGCGATTTTTGACGTCCTTGGCGAGTGCGCTGCGCACCTCTGTTTCGCCTTCCGGAGTTCCGGCGCGGGGCGCTGTCCCCTTCATCGGCCGCGTCTCGATGATGCGGTCGTGCTGATTGATGAAAAGCTCCGGCGACGCCGATAGGATCGTAACGTCTCCGGTATCGACAATCGCGGCGTAAGCGACGCGCTGCTTCAGGCGAAGATCGCGATAGAGCGCCAGCGGCGAGCCTTCGAGATTGAACTTCGCCTTGAAGGTCAGATTGAGCTGATAAATGTCGCCGCTGCGGATGTTCTTCTGAACTTCCTCGAAGCGTTTGACGTAGGCGTCGCGGTCCCAGCTTCGCGCCAGCTTACCGAGCGTCGGATTGCCGATCGCTTCTTCCGTCAGCCAACTCTGGACTTCGGACCCTGCAAGCTGGCGCGGCCCGGCATAGAGGCCGAACCAAAGTAAGGGCATCTTGCGATCCGGCGGCAACAGGTGCGCGAGCCTCGGTTCCAACAGATAGCCGAGTTCGTAAGAGAAGAATCCCGCCGCATGCAGACCGCGCGCGATACCCGATTGAAGGGCCTCAAGCGCGGCATCAACCTCGGCGGGCTCATCCGCGCGGATGATCTCGACGGGCTTTTCGAAAAGCTCGGATACGGCGTCTAGGCTCGTGCTGTTGTCGAGCAACACGAAACCTTCCGCCAGCGCCGGTGACTGAGGTTTCGCGGCGTTGCCGGGAGCGGAGTTCGACGCCCCCTGGCGGGAGGCTTCAGCGGATTTGGGAGAATTGGACTGCATGGCCCGCTTCTAGCGCGGCGAACCCTGGATTGCCACAGCGCGTTCGTCTGAAGCCGGTGGTTCCGGCTGCAGCAAGCGGTCGCGCCGGTGGTCAGCTCTCAGATGGCATTTAGCGCCGGGACGCCACTCACCGCCTGAACTGCTGCGGAGGCGGGCGGCGCAGCGGGCGAGGCCCCTTCGACGCGGCGTATCCGTGCGCGGCGATGCCGATGCCCCAACCCAGGAGCGGCCAGATAAACCAGATGTGCGTCGGGTTCATCATATTGACGACGAAGAGGATCGCGTTGACGACGAGGTAGGCCAGCAAATGGTATTTGAAGCCCTGATCTTGCAGCAATTTGTTCATGTCGTTCTCCATCCCATCGCTCGATTGTTCAACCGCGATGGCATTCGGGTGTCTCCGTCCATATATATGTTCTCGGAGTAATGCGCACGGACGGACACGGCCACCGTTAATGAGATTATCGCGACTGCAGGGTCCTTGATGGGATCTGGCGGCCCGGCGCAGCGTTGATATCGGTCAGTCCCCTGCGGGTTAGCAGGTGTTTTTGTGGAGAGCGCATGTGACCAAGGAAAAGCCTAAAGCCGAGATAGACAAAGAGCTCAATCAAGCTCTTGAGGATACCTTCCCCGGTAGCGATGCGATTGCAGTCGATAGTACGGACGACAAGCCGATCCGGCCAGTCGATCGCAAACCTCCGCTGATCGACAAAGAACTCGTCGAGAAGCTCGCCGAGGAAGCGAAGTCCAAGAAGACGGATTAGCCGCCGTTCTTTTGGAACTCTATTAGCGGATATAAATTAGGGGTTTGGAACGCCGTGGACGGATTTCATAAGGGCATCTGAAGTCGTCGTCACGCCAGGCGATGGGCCTCGCGCCACAACGTACCAGCCCGCCAAAACGACGCCGATCAGAAGTACGATCACACTTATCCAAGACGACGACGCCGTGGGTCTCGAAGTTTCGAGATCATCGAGGGGCTGCCCGGTGCGCGGATCCGTATGAATGTCCATGCGCTCCTCCCACTCCACCTTGGCAGACAACCGCGTCTGGCCCTGCAAGTTCCCGCCTGGAATTACACGACGTTCAAAATGAAAGGAGTTGATGACAGGAGCAGGTCGACTGTATCGGACTGAATCGGGCAGGGAAAAATTGATGACAATTCGACAAGTCGGTGCGCTCCCATTTCGGAAACTACGCGGCGGGGGATTTGAAATTCTTCTCGTTTCGTCGCGTGAAACCGGCCGATGGGTGATCCCGAAAGGCTGGCCTGCCAAGCGTCTGAGCGATCCCAAAGCCGCCGCGCGGGAAGCGCGCCAAGAAGCAGGTGTATTGGGCAAAATCGGTGGCGTTCCGATTGGGAGTTATCGCTATCGCAAGCGCATGCCCGGAGAAATCGTCAAATTGGTCGATGTTGCCGTTTACGCGCTCATGGTCAAAAAGGAACGCAAGAGCTGGCGAGAAAGGCATGAACGCGTGCGCGTGTGGTTTTCTCAGGTCGAGGCCGCAAAGAAGGTGAGAGAGCCAAAGCTCAAAGAGCTCATCGCAGCTTTCGGGCGTGATGCAATCTAATCTCTCAGCCCGTGCCGGTCTCGTCGGAGGTATCCTCTTCCCAACCGAATACTGAAAGGCCACCATATTCAGGCGAGCGAGCGCGCTCTCTGGCAATGTGCGCTTGCAGCGACGGGCCGTCGGCGGTCTTCTCGAGCCGGCGCGCCTGATCGTCGAGCCGCTTCAAGGCGGCAAGCATCTCGCTGTTTCCGAGCTTCGCTTTCTGCATCGCCGACTTCAGGACGTTGATCGTCTCGTCGTAGACCTTGATCGCAACGGGATAGGGATGCCGGTCCTTGCCGCCGAGTGCCAACGAAAATCTTCCCGGGTCCTGAAAACGATATGGCGCGCCATGCACGACTTCCGCGACCATCGCGAGCGACTGAACCGTTCTGGCGCCGACACCCGGGGTCAACAGCAGCTCCGGGAAATCGGTCGGGCCTTGCTCGATCGCCGCGGCGAGCGTGCCATGCAGACGACGAATGAAAACATCGCCCGAACGAACGTCGTGATGGGCGGGCATGATGAGGTGCGGCAGCGATAACTGGTCAGATGGCTCCGGCTCCGCATCGGTCTGTGCCATCAACTCCTTCACGATGCGGTCGGGACCGAGCGTCGCGAGCAAGTCGAGCTGCGCCGATCTCGATTTCTCCGCCCGGCGATCGGTCAAATTGACGATCTCGCCCTGCGCCGGACCTTCGATGGCCGCATGAGGCTGATCGACGAAGCTCGTCAGAGATCCAGAATGCCAATGATACCGGCGCGCTTGGCGCTTCTCGCCGTTCATCCCCTGCTGGACTACGGTCCAATGACCGTCGCGCGTTACGAAGAAGCCGTGGAGGTAGAGATCGAAACCGTCCTGCACGGCGGCGCTATCGACTTTGGCAACGAGGCGACTCGCGCGGCACAAACCCGGCGCATCGATGCCGACGCGTTGCCCAAGCATGGTCAGTTCATCAGGTGTACGGCGCGAATGCCGGCCTCGACCGCCGCAAACGTAAATGCCGAGTTCGTCGCGCATCGGTTCGAGCCCGCGCTTCAAGGCGCCGATGACGCTCGTCGTAATGCCCGAGGAATGCCAATCCATTCCCATCACCGCACCGAAGGATTGGAACCAGAATGGATGAGCGAGGCGGCCCAACAGTTCGTCACGGCCGTAGTGCTCGACGATGGCTTGGCAAATGATCGCGCCAAGCGTCGACATGCGCTCCGCGAGCCACGGAGGGACGCGACCGTTATGAAGTGGGAGATCAGCGCTTCCGGTGCGACGAGCCATGGAATCGTCATCGCATGTTCGGTCGCGCATCGTCAAATTGATGAATGCAACGCGCGGCGAAGGAAGTTGCAGTAACCGCGCATTGCGATTTTAGCTGGACTCTTTCCGGCTACGGGGAGCGCGGGCGAGTCCTACCGTTGAAACAGCGTCAGGACTGGGCGCTCCGATTCGCTTCGAATATACGTATGGGGACGCTCCGCAGTGACAGCCGCGCCAGAAATGTTCAAATCGCGTAGCGCGCGCTCGAATGCGGCATCGAACTTGGCTTTCTTTTCCAGACGGGACGCACGGGCTCGGCGCGTGAACTCGCTCAATTTCATGTCTCGATCCTGTCGAAGGGCCAATGGAGCACCAGCGAGACCCTGAGGCCGCCAGTGCTCCTTACAGAAAGGAGCTGTCGCTCCATCCGGGATATTCAACGCGGATTCACGACTGAGGTTCCACCTGCGCGCTTGTGCGCAGGGCTTCCATCAGCGGTGGCTGCCGCCGCTCGCGTGCCAGCTCATGGCTCGCCCTGAAAACATCGAAGAGCTTCCGCGAAATGCTGGGCGTAAGGCACGCGGCCCAATCGAATTTAACCCGTTCGATGTCGCTGCGATCGACGGACTTATGACCGACGAGGAACCGACCGTGCGCATGAACGCCGAAGAGCCGGAAGATGCCGGCATCGAAGCCATCGTTTCGACCGCACTCGCGTTCGTCACGGCGGCGGAGCCGATCAGCGGGCCCATGGCGGTCGACGTCGAACTTCCGCGCGCAGCACCAGCTCCACGCGATGCGCGGCTAGAGAGCCCCTGCAGGAACGCCTGCGTCGCGGCTGGCTCCGCAATAGCGGCCGGATAGAAGCTCGTCGATGTCGGCGATGAGACCGAACCAAGCGCGGACGATGGCGATATGGATATAGGAGTCGTACCCTGCACTGCGTTGAGGGATAACCCGGCGGTGGTCGGCGCTAGGCTCGTTGCGTCGGGCGTGAGAACGGCTGCCGAACTTGACGGATCGATCGACAATCGGAGGCTCGTATCCGCAGATGGATCGACGCGGTTCGTTTCAATTGGCGGGGGCGTGAACGTCGCTGGAACCTCCGAACTCGATTGCACGGCCGCGGAACTTGTCGATTGCTGCGTTTGGCCGGTGACGGGGTTGACCGGGTTAGGAGTCAGCGGACTGCCGTTATTGTTGGATGGCGTCAACGGACTGCTCGTGTCGGGAGGTGGCGTCGTCGTTTGAGTCTGCGGCGTCGTCCCAGCGTCTTGCGCCATGGCTGCGGACGATGCGGTAATTGCAATCGCACCAACGAGTGCCGCTATGGAGAATCTGTTCATGTTCGCTCAACCTCGGGCATAACCCCGAGATAGGAACTTGATGCAGAATTTCCCAGTTCCCTAAGGAACAGCGCAACGCCGCAGCATTCTTGTCGCGCCGCCCGGTCAGATCCGACAAATGGATGATGGGCCTGTTACGCTATATTTGCTGGGCAGCCATCACGTCGCCACTGTTTGGTATTGAACAGTCCCCGCAATACCGACGCAGGAGGTTGCATGAGAGCAGGAAAATTAGCGGGGGCCTTGGCCATCTTCTTGGCGTTAGGGGCCGCAGCCGCTGAAGCGGCGCCAGGATATTCTACGGCGAACGTCAATATGAGGACGGGGCCCGACACCGACTTCCCAAGCGTTGGCGTGATTCCGGAAGGCGATTCCCTGGACGTCCGGGGCTGCCTTCGCGACGAGTCATGGTGCGATGTGATCTGGGGTGGCAATCGCGGCTGGGTTTACAGCGAGTACCTCGGGTTTGATTACCGTGGCCAGACAACGCTGCTGCCCGACGTCGGCGTTGCCGCATTCGGCATTCCGGTCGTGGCGTTTGCCGCAGCGGATTATTGGAACCGCTACTACGTCGGCCGTCCGTGGTATGCTGATCGGCAGAGATGGTTCGGCTTTCAAGTGCATACGCGTCCGGGTTGGCGCGCACCGCCTCCTGGCCCGCGCCACGCCGGCTGGTGGCGCCAGGGCTATCGTGCTCCGACGGGCATGAGGCCACCGCCGGATCGCGGCTGGCACCGGCCAGACCGTGGTCCTGGCCAAGGCCCTCGTCCAGGTGATCGTCGCCCGGATTTCCGTCCCGACGACCGACGCTGACATCGACATCAAGCAAAGATAAAAAGCGCCCAGGCAGATGCCTCAGGCGCTTTTTTCTAATCTCCAAGCCATCGCGTGCGGGTCAGAGATCTTCTCCATAACGTCGAGGTGAGCCTCCCAGCCTTTCTATCGCCGTTCTTCCGCTGACTGAATGCTTGCGGGGAGAAATGGGGTGTGAACGATGGGATTTTTCACATCGAGATTGCTCTTGGCCTTGGCAATCATCGGCGGTCAGGCGGCGCCGATGTTCGCAGAGGAAGCATCCTCGCTCGCAGCGCTTCCGGCATTCGTCTCGCAGACGGGTCGCGCGAATTATTCCGAAGCCGTGAATGACACGAGGTCCAACGTCCAAGCCCGGCGCGCGGCGGAAGCGTTGAGCGCGAAATTCTCCGACATGACGACAAGCTCAATTTCGAAAGACGAGCGGTCATCAGCGATAGCTTATGCCGATCCGTCCGTAGTTGAGCGAAGCGATGCTTCCAGATCCATTGTCCTCGCCGTAAATCGGCCGGAGGATCCCAAAAATCCTACGTTCGAAGCACCCGAGCCAGCGCCGAAAGCTCTCGCTCCGACTCGCCGAATTCCGCGACGCGCAATGACCAAGACATCCGAACCGGTCCGTCGTGGTACGAGCGCGCAAGCCCCGCACAACACGCTTGCGAGCATCGGTCAAAAAGTGGGATTTCTCGATCTGCTCACCAATCCGGCGTTGTGGCACTGAAACCCAGCGCGGCAGGCAGCATATCGGTCACGCCCCGGTAGCTGCCGTTTGATCACCGAAGACTGCTGCAAAGAAATTTTGGGCATTGCGTTCGCCGCGGTCGGCAAGCTCGCAAACACGTTGAACGATTTCGTCAGTCGATAATTCCGACTGATCCCGGCGTGCTTCGACAAGAATTTCATTCAAGACGCGCGCGAGATTCTTCAGCTCGTCCGAGGTGTAGCTGCCGGGCATTGCAATTTCCCTGATTCGACGGACCAGCCGGGATCACCGCAGTGCGGGCCGCCGGCATGTTCAATCGAGACTGAAACGCATGCAGGCCTGCACAGTTCCTTATGAAAGGAGGTCCTGGTTGGCCTGCGCCGGAATGGCTAATTGTCCCCCGAGTCCGCCGCGTAACACTTGCGCCAACAACCGTATTTGACGAAGCCGAACAGTGGTGAAAATTTACGAGTTATGAAGACGGGCCGCCCCGACGCATGCAAGCATTGAGTCGGTCTGAACTTCTGTTGCTGATGCGGAAGGTGAGCAGATGGGAAATCTAGTTCTTCTTAGTGGCGAACGCGCAAAAAAAGAGTTGGAAGAAAAGCAGAGAATTATCGTCGGTTTGAAGGAGCTTTTGGCGCGCGCCGAGTGCGGAGAGCTTAAGGCGATTTGCTACGCGAGCGTAGACGCCGACGGGCAAAACGTAACGCTCGGCATTCTGCAAGACGACAAGACGGGACTTCACGAATTGATTGGTCTATCGCAGATGTTGAGCGACGCCATCTTGCAAGGTGCGAGGGACTAGACCTCAAAAGAATCGCGGATTTCGAAACGAGGCTGAAATAAGCGGCGTTTCCTGCGGAAAACGAGAGAATTAGCCGTTCTCGTTTTCGGGTAAAGGTATCAGGTGCGAGGCGTCCGGCCGCGCACCTGATAAATCCGGTTAGCCGGCCTTCTTCGTCGTGTGCTTAGAAGCGACGTGCTTCTTCGTCGTGTGCTTGGAAGCCGTGTGCTTCTTGGTCGACTTCGACGCAACGTGCTTTTTCGCAGCGTGCTTCGAGGCGACATGCTTTTTGGCAGCCGGCTTCGCAGCGACGTGCTTATGAGCAACGTGCTTAGAAGCATGATGATGAGAATGGTGGACCGGCTTTGCGGCTTCAGCAGCGCTTGCAACGCCAGCGCCGAGCATCATTGCAACTGCGGCCAAGGCCACCGTCAGAGTCGTCTTCATTATTGGGCTCCATTAGAATTATCGCGACCCGTGATGGCGTCGCCGTGGGGCTCTCGTACCCCGTTCTTCCTGTCATGAAGATGAACAAACCGCCGAATTCTGCATACGGTTTCGTAAGGAGCATAAGCTGTCTGCTGGGACGCGCGCGCCTGGGGTCCGCGGTTGTAGGTGACGCCGTCTGCAATTTTTAAACGTGCGCGGGCTTGACCACTCCGGGCCAAATCAGATTGCTTACGACATGCCGACAGCAGCGTGTGTGTTGAGTAGTTGTTGCCCCTGAATCTACAGGGTCAACCTCTACCCCAGAGGTCCTATCGGCGGCAGACAGAACCGCGCCGTCCCCAAATGGTTCTGTCCTGAGCGATAAGCTCAAAGAAGAGAGCGGGTTTACCCTCCGCTCTCTTCTCCATTTTCAAGCCTGCTTCGGCATTACTTTGGCGTGTGGGAACCCTCCCACGCTGAGAGATGTTAATCCTCTAAGTTCGTTTGGAGGATACGCACATGACCCTCAATCATGATCGCGAATTCGTCGATACCGCAGAGGAAGCCGACGCCCGGCGCGCGGCTCGCCGCATTTCTTTCATCGGCAGCCTCGCCGCGTTGATCCTCGGGTTTGGTCTCGTTTCATTGCTGATGTACGGGCCGCTTTCGGATTCGGGCGTTAGAGAACTCAGCCCGTCCAACCCTGTTACGGCCCCTCAGATTCCGACTCCGAAAGCACCGGCACCGTAAGAGGCACAAATGGCATTTTTGCACGATAGCGGAAGCGTCGACGGCCTTGTGCGGGCGAGCGACCGGACATTGAACGTGCTTTTGGTTGTTATGCTGGCAGCCTTCGCGCTCGGTTCAGGCGCCTATTACTATGGCCAGATGAACCCGCGCGTCGCGCCCGCGCAGTCGAACGCGCAACCCCACCCCGTTCTCCCGCGAGCCTGATTTTCAGGGCTGATTCCGCACCAAGCCGTTTTGATACTTTGGTTCGGAAATTGGTTACTTTACCGCGAGATTGAAAAGTGCGGACGAACCGGCACTAGGCCGGCCGAAACGATTTTCTCCGATGCTCTCCTCCTGCGCGCTTCAACCCGGAGGAAAGCCGTGAAGACCATCGCAATCATTGCCGCGGCCGCCGGTACGGTGCTGACGACCTCGGCAATCGCTGGACCGTTTGCCCCAGCGCTTCCTTCCCATCATTCGCTCGCGGAAGAGACCAGTTGGGTTCGCAAGGGATGGGGCGGTTACGGCGGGCCGCCCTACGGCATCGAATATTCGCGTGCCTATAGCTACGCTTTCAATTCGAGCTATTACCGATCCGGCTATGCTGGATGCGTCGGAGTCCAGCACATGTGTGCGAGCCGATGGGGCTGGGGTGGCTCGGCTTATCGCCGATGCCTATGGACACACCGCTGGTGCTAGGCAGCGGGACAACCGCCGAGCCGTGATCGGACGGCCGTATCCTTTATGGATGCGTGGCGTCGTATTGCGCGACCTCAGTAATCATCACGTAGCGTCCGGCTACGAATCCGATCGCGACCAGGATGCAGGCTATTGCAAACAATCTGACGTGGCGGTGCATGGTTTCTCCAGCGTTTGCCCTTCTCTAGAGCAAACGCTTGCATTCATCCAGTCCGCCCTTTCATTTAGCCTTGCGCAACCCGGAGAAAACGGCCGCCCAGTTGCCCACAATCGCGAGCGTACAACCATCATGGCCGGACTCGGGTTTCGAGCGGTCGTTTTCAGACCTTAAGCGATGCGGCGGGCGGCAGACGGCTGGTCATTGCTCGGGAGGCGCGTCTTAGTCCGAGAAAACGAGCGCACCGACTCCGGCACTGAGCCACCGGCGGATGCCACAAGACTATTGGTGATCGTCGCATAATGATGGTGCATCGCCGTTTTTATCGCATACGTGAATAGCAGTTGCGGCTCGAACATTCGCGTTCTGGCGATTTGAAGCAATTGCGCCCGATAACGGCGCGCAATTTCCGGGTCGTCAATTTGGCGAACCAGACGCAGCGCTAGAACAGCGAACATGACGTAATTTTCGATGCAGCTCTTTATCCAGGCGGCGCGATGCTTGCGCCAATAGGGCAATTGGTGAACTGCAAATTTGAACCTGCCCTCAATGAATAACCTATCGAGACGCTCAAAGTAGGCGCCTGCCGAATAAGATTTTTCCGTCGTCCGAACCAATCCCTCACGTAGCATGGCAGGTGACATTCCAAGCGGAATGACGTTCGTGCCGAAGGCATCACTGCCGGCATCATCGTTCAACCGGCCTTCTGATTTCAACCGTTCGAAGAGCGGCGTCGTTGGGATTGCGTGCAAGAGTCCAATAAGGGCGTGCGCGATGCGGGCTTGCGCTAGGAAGGCAGGCAAAACATCGAAAGCTTCCGGCTTATCATTATCGAAACCCACGATCATACCGCACCAGACGTCGAGCCCGTGATCCTGGATGCGTCGAACACGCTCGACAAGCGTACCCGCACGCTCGCGAACGTTCTGCAATTTCTTCGTTTCTCTGAGCGAAGCTTCGTCCGGACTTTCGATGCCGATGAAGACGCTTTGGAACCCTGCCTGACCCATCAGACGCATCAGTTCCTCGTCTTCAGCTAAGTCGAGGGAAGCTTCCGTGAAAAGCGTGAGGGCATACGAATGCGCTTCCTGCCACTTGGCGATCTCGCGCAGCATCGGTTTGATCGCTTTCTTATTACCGATGAGGTTGTCGTCGACGACAAAGACGATCCTCGTGCCTGCGCGATAATAAGCATCGAGCTCAGCAAGCACCTGTTCTGAACCCTTGAGCCGAGGCTTGCGTCCAAACGTTACAATGATATCGCAGAACTCACAGGTGAAAGGACATCCGCGCGAGATCTGCATACTGCCGAACATGTAGTGCTGAGATTTTAATAGCTCCAATCGCGGCAGCGGCAGAGTGGACATGTCGGTCTTTTCCGCCTGCTCATAGCGGCGTGCGTGGCTACCGGCTTCCCACTCTTTTATGAATTGCGGCCATGTCACATCCGCCTCACCGACGAAAATAACATCGGCAAGATCTTCGAGTGCTTCAGGCTCCACAGTCGCCATTGGGCCGCCGACGACCGTGAATACATCGCGGATACGAAGTTCCTCAAGAATCTCGAGAAGTCGTGAGCCCTGCACTGACATCCCCGTGACGCACACCATGTCGGCACGACCGAGACGCTCGAAATCCAGGTCTTCGACGTTCTCGTCGACGATCATGACTTGATGATGTGCCGGAACGAGAGCCGCGAGGAGGGGAAGGCATGCAACCGGCAAATTAGCCCGCTTGCCGAGCATCTCCATGCAGTGCTCCATGCCCCAAAACGAGGTGCTGAAGCGTGGATTGACGATGATGATGTCGGCCATGAGTCACCTCGCAAAGACCTAACCTTGTTATACTCGGCCTTAAACGCGGTGATACCAAGACGAGTTGCCGTATTCTTTTGTGGGATGGCAACTCGCGGTCATGGATCGTCGACGCCGATGGCGGCCCGCATCTTCCGAGCCGCATGCTAAAGCAGATAAGACGCGTGCGGTCCCATCAGCGGCTCATTGCGATCCATATTCGTCGATCGCCTCCAGCAAGGGCTTGGCGGTGATCGCGCCGCTCTATCGCTGCTGACCGGAGGTCTGGCGCCCATCGCGAATGGCGAAGGGCTCGTCACCGCGACGGCATAGACGAGGTTGAAAAACAGCTTCGAATGTGGCTCGCGCGTGGTGGCGATCACGCTGGCGCAGCACGACGACGGGGGTCGGAATCAGAGGCGGCCGGGCATCAGCCCGGCCGCGTCACAAATTACTTCGTCGTGTAGCCGCCGTTGACGAGGATGGTCTGGCCGGTCATCCACCAGCCTTCCGAGACGAGGAAGCGGATGAAGGGGACGATGTCCTCGATATCGGTGAGGCCGGTCTTGGAGAACTTCGACAGAGCGGCCGCGGTCTTGTGATAGGCGACCGCATCGGCGCCCTCGGCCGGATAGAAGAACGGCGTGTCCATCGGGCCGGGGCCGATCGCCGTCACCGAGATACCGCGCTCACCGAACTCTTTCGAAGCCGCCCGCGTAAACTGCTCTACCGGTGCCTTGGTGCCAGCATAGGCGGCATAGAAGGGTGTGTAGGCGCCGAGCAGCGAGGTGACGAGCGTGCAGATCTTGCCGTTATCGTTGATGTGCTTGCCCGCCTCCTTAAGAAAGAAGAAGGCCGCCTTGGAGTTGACTGCGGTCATCTCATCATATTCGGCTTCTGAGATGTCGACCATCGGCTTCTTCAGGACCTTGCCGACGGTGTTGATGGCGATATCGATGCTGCCCATCGCCGCCTTGGCATCAGCGAACAGTTTTTCGTTCGCGCCGGCTGTGGTGAGGTCGGCCTGGAAGGCGAAGGCATCGGCGCCCGCCGCCTTGATCGCGGCCACTGTCGCGTCGGCAGCCGGCTTGGTGGCGTTGGTGTTGTAGTGGACGGCAATCGCCTTCGCTCCTTCTGCGGCGAGATCGCGGGCGATCAGCCCGCCGAGATTCTTCGCGCCCCCAGCGATGAGAACGGTTTTACCCTGGATGCCGTGATCGGCCATTGGCGTTTGCTCCTGTGCTGCCTAGCGTCCGCCTATGGGACCGCTTCATGGAAGGCAACATATCGTCTATAGATTGCTCATAAAGCCGCTCACTCTGACATCACCTGTCAGAAATAGCGGACAATGAATAGAGCTGGCGCATTTGGACCGTATCGATCTCTTCCGCATCTTCGCCTGCGTCGTGGAATCTGCGAGCTTCACCCGCGCCGCCAATACGCTTGGGATTCCGCGTTCGTCGGTGTCGGCTGCCGTGATCAATCTTGAAGCGCGGGTCGGAGCCCGCCTGTTGCACCGCACCACCCGAAAGGTCTCGCCGACCCAGGATGGCACCGCCTTCTATGAGCGCTGCCTGCGGCTGATCTCTGATGTCGAGGAGACGGAGGGGTTGTTCCGGCAGACTTCCGTCGGGCCGAGCGGCAGGCTCCGTGTCGACGTGCCGGGCCGGATCGGTAGATTGATCATCGCCCCGGCGCTGCCGGAATTCATCGAGCGCCATCCCCAGCTCGACATCGAACTGCGGATCACCGATCGGGTGGTGAACCTCGTAGAAGACAGTGTCGATTGCGTGTTGCGGGTCGGACCGCTCGGCGACTCGGGTTTGATCGCCCGCAAGATTGGCGACCTTCCGCTGATCAATGTCGCCAGCCCCGGCTATCTCGCCCAACACAGCGCGCCGCGTGTTCCAGACGATCTTACCGAGCATATCGCCGTCAATTATGCCTCGCCCTCAACCGGCCGCGTCGAGGATTGGGAATGGATCGAGGATGGCGAAATGCGCGTGATGCCAATGCGCGCCCGCGTCACGGTCAACAGCGCCGAGGCGTACATCGCCTGCTGCCTTGCTGGCCTCGGCCTTATTCAGATCCCTGCATATGATGTGAAGCACCACCTCCATGCGCGTGAGCTCGTTGAGGTCATGCCCGATCACCGGGCAGCGCCGATGCCGATGACGCTGCTCTATCCGCATCGTCAGCATCTTTCTCGAAGGCTTCAGGTCTTTGCCGATTGGCTTGAGCAGCTCCTGAAACAGGAGGTTCTGTAGGCAAGTGGCAGGCTGACAAGCCGCCTTGCGAAGAATGAGTTCGATTTTTATTCTGAGAGCCCCTGACGAAACCAAGCGTGCTGCCGCGCACCGATCGCTTCGCGAAGCTGGAAGAAACTATCGTTCCGAATTGGTTGCGGGGGCCCGCAACCTTCATTACCGCTGTTCGCTAGACCCCAGTAAATTCAGGCGTTTCCTCGTAGCAGCTTAAGATCAGAAACGCAAAAAGGCCCGCCCCCGACGCCGAGCGGGGTGCGGCGTCGAGGGCGGAAAGCGCGGGCGAGACGGGGGAGCCACGCGCTTCTTAGTCGGCATACGCGAGGGGGTAGCTCAGCGCCGACTAACTCTTGGTTCAGCTACTATGGTAGCGGGCTAGGGTAAGGGCGGCGGCCACAAATCAGAATTGCCCGATTGGCAGCCGTTTGATCCGCGCGATACCCCCAGCCATCGCGGCGACGCGGTCGGCGGCTTCCGCCGGATCAACTGCCAGCTCGTGGACTTGCACGGAAACCTTCGCCAGACGCGAGGGCGCCATAACAACGGCGACGACTGCTGCTATCGACATGCCGCCTGCCAGCATCCACAGACCTACTCGCGCCCTTCGTGGCCACTCGCAGAGTAGGTATCGATTAGCGCCTTGAACGTTTCCGGATGCGACGCCACGCTGACCGCCGCCACGATGATCGCGATGGCGATGGCCAGTTCCTTCAGCGATGCCACCGCTTCGAGAAATTCCTTTCCCGACTTCAGCAGATCCGTAACGCCGGCGAGCAGTCCCTTGGGCGTTTCCGTCTTCCCCTCCGTTGGTAGAGGCGGCGGCTTGTGATGCTGGCCGCGAAGCTCTGCTATCTCTGCTCGGAGAGCCGCCATCTCGTTGGCCCCCCGCTCGAACCGATCGTGGTTGTGATCCTGCCACTCCCCGATCCGCTGGTTCGTCTGGTCGATCCTCTCGATCAGTCGACCAAACAAAACTCGTGGGTCCCTCTCGTCCCCAGGCGGAAATTCCATGGCCGTCGGCCCCTGCTGAAAGCGTCATCGGTCCCTCGAGCTATTGCGCCGGGTTTTTGCAAAGGGTAGCGAGGGCGGCATTGCTACCAGCCGCCCAGATGCGTGCCTCGTCCGGTTTGATGTCCGACACGCGGCCCGTGTAGGGATCGAGGATGGAACAAGCCCGATCCTTCACCATGGGCGGTGGTGGCGGCTTCGTCTCCGCGCACGCTGCAAGCGCCAGCGTGGCGGAAACCATCACAAATCGCCTCACGTCCCGAACATGCTTCCGAGCCACGACCAGTCGTAGCTCGATGTTTTTGATTTTCGAGAGACGCAAACCGACCGCTGTCGATTTGCGGCGGCAGTCTTTCTGTCGGCGGCTTCCGCTTTGGCCTTTGCGGCTGCAAGATCGGTCGACACGCTCGCGACTTTCTTGTCAGCCTCGGCCTTCGCCTTTTCCGCGGCAATCTTCGCGGCCTCGGCCACCTTCGCTTTTTCCTTTGCCGATCTCGCGTCCTCGGCGATCGCATCGGCCTGCTTCTGATAGACGACAGCCTCTTGCTTGTACGTCTCGAGGTCACCCTCGCCTTGCTTGTAGCCGTTGCCCCAGCCGTACGAATTCCCCACCGCGAGCGCGAAGCCGATGGCGATGAACACACGCGGATTCTTTACGCAATCGGCAATCGTCTTTTTCGCCTGATCGTAGATGAAGGCGAACACGCCCTGGACGGCGTCGAGTGCCATAGTTGCCAGCGCCCCCCAGCCGGGAAACGCGATTGACGTTGCGAACTTGAGCGCGCCGCCCAGTCCGATTTTACCGGCGATGCCGATCGCGCCGGTTGCGATGAGCTTCAATAACCACATTAGGCGACACCCCCTCGGTTGAGCCACTTCTTCAAATCGATGTGACGGCTGATCGCGCAAAGCAGCAGCGCCACGCCGATCCATGTTCCGACCGTTGCGAGATCAATGCGCGCGACGCTCGCGAGCGAATTGACGATCGCCATCTTGGCGTCGACGTCCGTTTTGATGTCGGGCAGCGACGAGAACGCCCAATCGAACGCACTGCCGATCGCGCTGGCGACGGCGGTCGCTTTGAGGAACACCGTGCCCCAAAAGGTCAGGTGAACCGTTTTGGACTTGGTTGCCTCGGAGAGCGTCGACGGCGTAGGCGCTGGCGGCGCGATCGTGATCGGTTTCTCAGCCGCGACCTCAATGAGTGGCTCGGCGTCCTCGCCCTGAATTGAAGGGTCGAGTTTCAAGAGGCAGAGCAGAAGCGCGAAGGCGCCCGGTTGCGGGTCGACGAAGTTCTTATCGAACTTCCCGTCTTTGACGTACTTGCCCTTCACATAGAGGTCAGTTCCGGCCAGCACGTATGGCGATGGCAAACCGCGATTGAAATAGCCGTCGCCATTGTACTGTTCCCAGAAAACGCCGGTCGCTCCGATCGTCCATACCTTGAACTTTTCGGCTGCCTTCATTTTCAGCGCGTCGATTGCGCTTTCGACCCAGTTGAACGGGGGCGAGCCAGCGAGCGGACGCCCGGCCGGTACGTGGACAGTGCGCTTTTTGAGCGAGTCGCCGTTGTGAAGATGCGTTGCGAAATTGCATGACGACTCGCGCTCGTGAATGATGCCGATAACCGGCCACGGCACACCGAGCACATCCTCGATTTCCTTGTATCGATCACGACCCGCGAGAATTCGCTTTGCCGCGACCATGACGCCGGCGAGACGTTCGGGCCGCAGTTGCGCGTCGTGCCACTCTCTTTCGTATTTGACGGCGCGCGCGGTCTGGCTGTCGGTAAAGAACGTCGGCACAAGCGGCGTCGACGCCGGCGCGAGCTCTGTCGAGCCCGCCGGTACTGGCAAGGTCATGGTACCCCTATCGATGTTTGGATTAGGATGCCGGCGTCGCCGCCGGGAGAACGCGAACTAAATTCTCAGATCTGCGGCGAGCAGGATGCTTCGGACTTATCCGGTGCGTTGGTCCGAGATCAGTATTCTGCTTGTGATTTATGTTCGGAATGAACTTGATGAACGCATCGAGCCAGGCGCTCGGCGCGTTTGGGTACATGCGCGCAAGATCGTTGCGCGTGATCAGTTGGGTCACGTCATTCTCCAGTCAGGTTGTGAGGATGGGGGAACGCAAAGAAACAAAATTGAACGACGCTTCGATTGCGCGATGCGCCATCCTGATCACGATCAGTGTTGAGCTGCGCGCCGCAAAAATCAGCGTTTTGATTTGATAGCGCCCCAGACCGCGAGTATTGTTCGCAACCGTTTTATAGGGGGATCGATATATGACATTGCCTGACTTCAATTATTTGCTCGCGAAACTCGACGCTGCGCCGTTTCAGGAACACCCGTTTCGACACATTGAAATCAACGACTTTTTCTCGCCTGAGCACTTCGAAGCGATCACCAACGATCCGCAGATTAAGCTGCCGGTCGCGGCAGATGATCGTGATCTCCTTCGCAGCATGGACGCTGCCGGCTATCGCAAGATCTATTTCCCCGGCACGACGGGTGACGTTGAGCGCTACCTCGATTGGCACGAGAACAAGTCCGGATCGATCGACAACAATGACACTTGCGAGACGTTCGGCATTGTCATGCGCATCGAGCAATTCAATGAGGGATCGATCCTACCCGCTCTGAATGATTTCTTCCGCTCTTCCGCGTTTCTTGAGCGTGCAGCAGACAAGTTCGGCATCTCAATGAGCGCCGTCACCGCTGATGCTGGCATTCAGAAATATTTGGATGGATACGAGATCAGCCCGCATCCCGACACGCGCCGCAAGGCCCTGACCTGGATGACGAACATAAATCCTGGCGCCAACGCCGAGGCATTGGACATCCATACCCACTATATGGTGTTCCGGCCGGACTTCGCTTACGTCAAAGACGTTTGGGCCGAGCGTTCCCGCGTCGATCGCGCATGGGTGCCGTGGTCATGGTGCGAGACTGTTAAGCGGCAACCGCAGAACAACTCAATCGTTCTCTTCGCACCGAGCAACGACACATTGCACGCCGTGAAAGCGACCTATGACCATCTTCCTACGCAGAGGACGCAGTTGTACGGCAACCTTTGGTTTTCGGGAAAGATGGATCTCGAAAAACCAGAATGGCGCGATCTTCTTGCCATGAAGCCGCAGCACGCCGACGCGATTTGAGAGGTGAAAGGCCCCGTTGGCTAGGGATGCGCTAGACCGAGATTTGTAAGCACAGCGATGAGCTGTGCTTCGTCCGGAACGCACGTCGTGTTCAGCGGATTGGCTTCAGTGACATAGGCAGACACCTCCGACGACCAATATCGGCTGGTGTCGTCGCCAATGCGCCAGAACCAACGCGAGGGATTGAATACCGGAATATCGTCCATCATACTTTCATACCTCCTAAGCCGTCGTGCCGTAGCTAATTCCAGGAAAGTACAGCGCCGAGACTTGTTGCAACAAAACGCTCTCACTGGAGAAAATCCAAGAACGCACCTGCTTAGACTTGTTGGGCTCCCGTGGAGTTAGAGCCATTGCTGTTGCCTGGAAAATACGTGCTCGCAGTGCCGGCGCCGAAGGTATTGATCACGCCGTTGACCGAGTTCAGATATCGTTGGCCGGTCGCCGCCCCGCTCCACGTCATGGAATAGAGCGAACATTGGCCGCCTTGGCAATTGATAAAGGCTGCACCCCAGGCCGGTGTTCCAGTGATCGTCACCGTCTGTGAGGGCAAAGAAACAAGACCGTAGGATAGAAGGATCATATGGCCTTGAGCTGACCCGCTGATTGAATAATTGTCGCCAGAGATAAGGCCGATACCGCCAGCATTGTCGGCGCGCATATGGTACTGAGACGTCGTCGCGCCGAATTCGATCTTTCCGTAGTTGATCCTTCCGCCAAACGTCGCCTGTAAGAGGTTCCCTCCGGACGACGTAAGTTTGAACCCACGCACGTTAAGAACGGAACCCGCTCCGCTGACGACAATGCACCCTCCAGATGTTGATATCGTATAATTGCTCGGCGTCGTCGCATCGCCAAGCAGCGTGACCGTGCCCTTGCCGACTTGCGGGGAGGTTACAGATCCTCCGGACGTGATAAGGCCGCCACCGGCAGTAGCTGACACCTGAATCGTGACGTCGAAGCCGCCTAGATCGAGCGTGCCATAGACGACGTCCAGAGCTTTCTGAATCGTTAGAAAGCCTCCACCCGCTGTATTCGACCGACCCGTATTGCTGTCGGAGCCGTCAGCGAAGCGTACGAAATAGGTTCGGTTACTCGATAGCTTCTCTCGCGGGAGAAACGAAATCGGCGTCCATGACAAGCACTTCCAGTTTCCCAATCCATCGGAAACAAACGTTCCCTTGTCGCCGGCCTGAGTCATGATGTTTGCCAGTCCAGGCAAGATCATCGACGTGCCGTTGTAGATAAGGTTCACAGTGCCAGTGAATTCGACGAAACGAAGCCTGCCGATTCCAGTGCCGAACGATGTGATGTTCACGCCGGAGCCGGTAATCCGCACATACGGATTTATCGCCGCACTGATATCGGTCACACCTACAGTGGCCGGGACGTCCACTGATGTCCAATATGGACCGGCGTTGATCGCGTCACGCGCGGCCCAATCCCATCCGTATGGCTTCGTCGAGTCCGCGTTCGGGGTGGTTCCGTCCACGCCGACAGGAACAACCCCAAATGTCGTGCCATCACCTACTGGGATACCGCCCTTTGCCGCGGATAGAGCACCAAGGCCACCTGCTGGACCAGTCGCGCCCGTGTTTCCAGCAAGAGATATCGTCCACGATGAGGAAGAGGCGGGAACTAGACCTGTTTCATCGACGGTGATCGTAAGCACACCACCCGTGTTTGAGGTGACGAGACCCATTGCGTAGTTTGTTACGTTGCCGTTATCGACGACGCGGACACGCTGCCCGAAAGCAAAATCTGCCGCCGCAACCATCGCCCAATTTTGCGTCGGGCCAATCGTTGGCGTCCTCGTTGATGTAGACGTTGCTTGAAGGGTCGTCCCCGCCGACCCGTTCGTTCCCGCGTTTCCGGTCCGGTCAAAATCGCAATAAAGCTGATCCAGATTCGTAAACGATCCGCCGCTAGCTACGTAGGTTACGGCAAGTTGAACCCATGTGCCTTGATCAATACTCGGGCCGGTGATGGCGTATTGAACAAAATTCTGCTCGGCACCGCTCTTCTTTATCGTCAACGTGCCGCGATGCGCCAGATTCGAGCTATCATCCCAAGATAGCGACCAAGCCGAGCAATCTGGATTGCTGGCAAGAGAGCAAAGATCGCTGATCGCAATAGATGTGACGGATGCAAAGCTTGCGTTATTGAAGCGCAGCAACCCCGTTCCGGGGTCGGTCATCGTTATGGTGGACGAGTATTGCCAGCGAATGCCGGTATTAATCCCGTTGATGCCATCGTTCCCGTCGGTGCCCTTGTTGCCCGCACGAATGAAGGAAGCCGTGCAGATCTCGTTGTTGGCCAGAGCTCCACCAGATGCGACAGGACTTACACCGAGCTGCGACCAGCCAGCATTATCCGTTACGGCCGTGATGGAGAAAATCATGTAGTTCGAGACAGAGCCGACCTTTTGCAAGATCAGCGTGCCTTTTACAGCATTAGTGCTCGCGCCCCAGGTATTGAACCACCCCGAGACGTCCGGATTACCGAAATCGGCAGCAAGATCGTCGATCGCAATGGCGGTGATCGCGGCAAAAGTCGCGCTATTGAAGCGCATCTTTGTATTGCCAGGGTCCGCCATCGCCGTCGATAAGCGGTCGATCGAAACCTTGAAGCCGCTATCTATGCCATCTGCACCGCCGAGTGAGACGGCGGCAGACCATGCGCCGCTGATCTTCTGATAGTACGCTCTCGCGTTCGGATCGAATGCAATCGATCCATCGGCCCCGAGAGTATTCGAGGGGGTACCCGATATTGTGAAAACGTCCGTCTGAGCAGCAAGCGTCTTATTGAACTTATCGATCAGCGTAAACTCGGCTGGCGTATAGCCATTGCCGCGGTTGTCAATGAGAACGGTTCCTCCAACGACCGACGTTTCGGCAAATGGCTTCCGAAAAGTGATCTGATCATTGGCATCAATGCTCTCGATCTCGTAGAACTTGATGCCACCATCGAGGCTGGCGCCGTTGCCAGGATTTGCCGTGACGAGCCACAAGGCAGATGCAGCCGTAAGCGTGCGAGATCCGTTAGCAATTGAGACGCCAGACGTCTCAAGCCATTGTCCAGCCATTTTGTCCTCGAGATTTTAGGTAAAGCGCCCAACTTTGAGCTTGCAGGCGACCGTCTGCGGATTGATCGTCATGCCTCCGGCCGAGGCCTTGCTGACGTAGACGCATCGCCGCAAATAGACGGCGCCGGACGACACGAAGAAAAAGTAGTAGATGAACTGCCAGAGGCCGCCGTTCGATTCACCCGAACTCAAGTTCCCATGGCCGTCCTGGTAGACGACAATCGCCGAACCGCCCATCACGGTTATCCAAGCTTCGCTAGAAAAAGAAGCCGAGCCAACCGGCGGTCCGCTGCCAGAGATGACAACACCGCCGCCAGAGAATTTCGCATTTCCCATAACGTCGGTACAAAATCCGTTCACGTAAGCGACGAAAAAATCGTCTGAACGGTTCGTGTTCGTGGCGCTCGGAAGAACAAGCGTAGTTGTCTTCAGCGTAAGAACCGGAAGGTCATTGACGGTGTGCAGTAGTCCATCGTTGGAATTGAAATTCGTGCGGCCATCGGGATTGGTGATGATTAAAGCGCCATCTCGCAAGCGCGCACCGCCACTCATAACGCTATGTTCAGCCCGACATTGAAGCCAACCGGCTTTTGGATTTGCGGGTATGACGCACTAAGCGACGCATTCCCGACAATCTCTATGCCGTTGCAATTCCAGGCGTAGATAATTCCCCCAGTACTGTTCGAACCAAGATTTGCATAGCTGTGACTGAGGCTCTGACCTCGCACCATGTTGAGGGTCTTATCGGCAGGATTTGCCACCTGCCGGATATACCGATAGCGGCTGTCGAACTGCCCATCGCCCAATAGCAGATAGGTGGAAAGGTGGAATTGAACGCTCATGATGGGAGCATCTCGTTTGTTATCCAGACGACGATCGGGACGCTGATTTGTGGGTACGAATTGTAAAATTGAGCGTTTGACCAATAGGCGACGCAATACTCGTGGACGCTCACGTTGGTGCTATCGACGCAGAGCGAGATCCATCTCGCGAATTGCTGCGGATTGTGGTTCGGCGTTTCTAGCTGGACTGGGATGCTGCCGTTAAATGCACACCACGCACCATTGATATAGAGCGCGCCTTGGATGAGGGGCGGTCCGCCTTTGCCATGTGGAAAGAGTATATAATCGTCAGAGACGTCTTTGATGCCAGCTCTCGGCTTAAGGGTAAGCGTGAGTTGGATCTCCTGTATGATCCTTGTATATCGAAGGGCGCTATGAAACTTGACTCTATCCAGGTGGTTGAATGGGTCATCGAACGGCAGCGTATCGTTCGGTCCTTTCCAAATGGCCCCGACGCCGCCAGCAATTCTGATCCTATGCTCAAACGCCATCTAGAACGCCCAATCCAGAATACCGTTCTTCATATCAAAGACGCGCTTGCCGTCAGTTGATCGCCAGCTCATCGTCGCGAGATTGAGCGTCGAGGTGTTGTTAGGATCAGTGATAGAGATGGTACCGAGGCTCACTGTATCGATATGCTTAGCTTTGATGGATCCGTTGAAGATCACTTGGCTCGCATCGATACCAACGCCTTTCGATCCGTCGGGAAGCGTTCCAACTGTAAAGACTTGCTTCGCCCCCGTTCCATCAGGCAACGCGAATACTATCCTGTCGGCGAGTACGCTGAATTGCGTATATTGCTGATCACCCGAGAGCGTAACAAGGCCGGTGACATTGCCATTATTGTCGATCGAAACGGACCATTGTGCTCCGAGTCCTGAAACACCGTTGAGCGCTTCGAGGACTTCGGTGACGCCGAGAGAGTTGCCGTCTGACTGAGCGCGAACGGCGCGAATGAGCGTCGTGTTTTTCGCCATAGATTCGCCAAGCGAACTGATCGCTGCGCGAACGGATGACATCGCCGTGTCGATACGCGCATTCACCGATCCCTGCAGGCTCGCGAGCGCAGTTCCCATTTGCAGTTCGAGCAGCGCTTGCCCGGAGAGTTTCGGCGGCGTAATTGCCCCGTCGGGAACTGTAGTCGCCACGGATACGACGTGAGGTTCCGTCACGCTATCGAGCGCCATCGGTGTCCATGCCGTGAATATCGTCGAGCGTGATGGGGTGGTGATGAGGTTGACACGAACCTCATATCGCAATCCGCCTTGCACACCCTCTACCCAGGCATATTCCCCGTCGCCAGGCGTTAGAATTTGCCTTTGAATTGCGAGGTTGTCACCGACCCTTCGGAATTCAACCATCAGGCCGGTCACAGTGGCATCCGTGACGGGATCGTAGGTTATTTCTATGCCCGGTAGTTGCTCTTGTCCGTCTCCCTGAACGACAATTGCTCGCACATGCAGACCGGTTACGGTCTGGAGCTTTTCTCCGCCTGATCCCACGCTGTGAGGGTTATGAGGATCAAGCTCATCGGTTGCTGGAATCCATGAAAAGACCGTGTCCGAAGTCTCAGCTAGCTCCACGTCGACGGTGCCATCTCGATCGACACTCACCTGCACGACACGGAACAGCATCGCGACGAAACCGTAACGAGCCGACGTCCAGCTGATCCAATCGCCAGCTTCGAGCCTAAGACAGCGCGGGCGTAGCTTGCCTTTGATATTTCGCTGATGCCGCTCCTGACGACGCAGAATCTCCAACACGCGTTGGCCCTGCGTTTGGCTGGGAACGTAGGTCAGGGAATAGTTTTGAGATAATTGAACGCCGCCATCGGCGTCGATGTCATCCGGAGAGATGCGCGGCGGCAAAGCGGCAGACTGGTACATCTGGCTCGGATCATTGAACGAGCCAAACACGCTATTCACCAAAGACGCGCGGGACTTCTTCGGCACATACGTAATCGCATCGAGCGCGAGAAAATCGGCATCGGTGATATCGATAACCGGCGACTGAGAAACACCCGTGTACGGCTTGAAGATGCCGCTGGCGTCAGCAACTAACGCTGCACATGACGTCATGAGATCTCGGATAACGGTGACGTTGTCGGCATCGCTCGAGATAATTCCGGCCGCCCGATATCGCTTCTCGGATCCGCCCACCTTTAGGCTGACGTCCTCGTCGCAAGCATTGGCCGCGGCGGTCCAGGCATCATAAGGCAGGAAATCTGCCGGCACGTTCATGCCGGCGAGCGGTTTGCCGTTGACGGTGATACCGCGATACCAATTGTATGAGATCACCATGGGATTGCCGGTGACCGTATATGTGCTTTCCACTCCCCAGCGCTGAGAGCCGGAACCTCCAACGCTCGAATCCTGGCGCCAGTCGTAGAGCTTAGCGCCTTGGAAAACCCATAAAAACGCAGGAAGCCCATTTTTGAAGAGCTTCGCGTTGTATTTCATCGTCACGCGGACGTAGCAGATGCCTCGCCCGCGATTGTTGCTGCTGTACCCGGTACCGGTGGCATGAGCGACGAGATCAGGGTCAGCGCTTTGGCTCCAGTCACCATTGAAAAAACGCACCCACATCGCGCCGGGATATTCCGCGACGGTGAAGCCAGTAACCGTGCCGGTATCGTCGAAGTCGCCGAGTGTGAGCGGTTTTCCGTCGGCGTAGCCACCGATAAGGCTCCCGCACGGCAGGTCACCCAGACGGTAGACAAGCTCGACGTAATCGTTGCCGTTAGGACCGAAGACGTTGTGATATGTGAATGTGCCGGCCGACGCCGTTTTCAGACCTATAGGAATCTGCCGCGCGCCATTAGGCTGATATGACAGCGATAGCTGCATGCCACGCGTCGCCGTGGCCGATGTCGTCGATTTTGGCTGCAGCTGCTTCGAGAGATACGAAACACCGAATGAGAGGCCGACGCCGACAATTCCTTGGCCGATGAGGCCAAGGCTTCCCAGCCCCACCGCTTCAGCGACGATGGGGGCAAGAGCCGGAACAAGGAATGGCATGCGATCAACCGATCCTGTAGACGGTGTCGAGTTGAGTGATCGGGATTCTGATCCAGCCGTCGGGATTGCGAGAGATCGCCTCTCTTCCAACGATAATGGCCGGACAGCTCAAAGAGCTGATTTCGCGGTTGTAGCCCGCGTCTCCACGACGTGCGGCCGAAGCGGGAATACGCTCGAGATTGGCATCGAGATATTCTTTGACGGAGGTTACTTCTGCCCGAACCAGCGCCTTGAGGGCCGATTGTTCGGAGTTCCACCGGCCAAAGATCAGCATCGGGTCTTCGTCTGTCATTGCCCATGCCACGTCCGAGAAAAAGACGCCGCAGTCCGACTGGCCCCACGTGAATGGCAGGGTGCGATGCTCTCTCACGGCTTTGGCCATCCGCTCGGGCCAATCGTCACGACGCATGGCGGAGAACATCAGAAGATCTTGTCCAGGAAGCCGAGGATTCCACCCGACTTCTGCTTAGGCGGCGCCTGCGGATTGTTGCCCCAGTCGATCGTCGTCGACTGCGCGGATTCCTGAAAGCTAAGAAACGCATCATTCGCATCGCGCTCACGTTGGTCAGCATCGGATGCAGTGCGAGCGCCGGTGCGCGCATATTCGCGGGACGAACTCTCGCAATGAGCGATCAACGTCGCCTGGCCATTGACGGCTTCCGGCCATTCGATCGTATCCATGAACCCGCCGAACTCTGGCGATAAGCTCAAAAGCTGCGGGCTGTCTTTCGAGATGATCGCGCGATAAACGAGCGCCGGCCGTTGGTGCCATTGAGTCGCTTCCACAAGCGCGATAGCATCAGGATCGCCCGGCGCAAGGGTGATGTCGAGATTACGGACCGAGTAGTCTGTTGACGAACTTGCGCCGCTGAGACGGAATCTGCCTGGCTTCCCGACGTAGGTATCGCCATTGTAGACGAGGTTTCCGCGATCATCCCATATCGCGAGCGGCGCGCTGCCCGCAGGTGATAGCTTCACAAAGGCGCGGAATTCAAAATGCCCGCTATCAAGCGCCGCTTGCGCCGCATCTGACATATCGCGCATCAGTAGCTCTCCGTAGCGGTAAAGGTGATGGTGCCCGTATTCCCGTCCAGCGGCGCATCGATGCTGCCAGCATCAATCGTCGCCAAACACCAAGGTTTGAAGAACGTCGCGACGGTGACGGGATCGGTAACGACCAGCGGAATTGGCAGGGTCGGAGTAACGGGAATTTCGGCAATGCCTGAGCCGTTCGCGACGACGTCGTCCTGGATACGGTGCAGCAATTGCAGTGTGCCGAATGGATAGCTGATCATATCGCCAAAGCTGATCTTGAACCCAGCTGGCAGATTGGCGATGACCAGCGATCTCCTCGTCTCGCCTACACTGGTGATATTGCAGGTGCCGTTGAATGCACCACCGGTTGCGCGGACCAACCCGGCGAAACCCGTGCGATAACTTTGCGGATATCGAAGCTGCGGATGCCAAGCCTTGAAGAGGAATTTTCCGCCTTCCAGCCGCTCAAGCCAGGTTTGCAGTCTATTAGCGTCGGGCCACGCCAGAACGTCGCTCGCCATCTTGATCTGCCAAAGGTCCGGAGCGAGGCCAATCGACAGAACTTGACCGCCGCGCGTGAGCGGCTGAGACCGATTATGGAGTTGCATAAACGTGGCCGTTTTGAACGGCTGAAAGCCGAGCGACGTCTCGGGCAGCCAAGGCGGCGAGCCCTTATCGATCACAAGATCCATGATGCGGTCCGGCTACAGCAGGTTACGGTCGCGGGCGTTCCGAACCGTCGAAACGATCGTTTTTGGAAGCGACGCTTGGAGTGAAGCAACTTGCTTTGTGAGCGCGGCGAGGCCTTCGCGATCAGCGCCACGGGCATCGATCGGAATGTGAATATCGCCAATCGAAATTGCACCCATAGCCGATGACGCGCCACGCGGGAGTACGCGCTCTCCGCGCTGCAGGATCGCAGGCACCTCATCTGGCTTCAGCCCCGCGATGCCACCGCTGTGATAGCGCGGTGCGCTCGCGAAGATCAGCGGCGAGACGCTTCGTGTGGGATGGTTGCCGGATCCGGCAATACCGCCAGAGTGCAGGACGCCGGGCAAAATGCTGCCGCCGAAGAGCCCACCCGTCTTGATCGCCCCTGCTCCAGTTAAGCCAGAGAAGAGTGTATCGAGCGAGTTGTTCAGAATCTTCTGAGCGAGATTGTCGAGTGCGTTCCCAAGGGCTTCAGTCGCAGACTTGCCCTGCAACATGCTCGACAGGAAATCGCTCGCGAAACCCTTCTGGATATCGACCGAACGCTGCAGCTGCTCGTTGAAGCGGATCGCCGCGGCGGTCGACTCGGCATACGCGCCTACAATCTGGCCGTTGGTCAAAAGACCGGCCGACTGCATTCTCGAATAGACGACCTGGTCGATCGCAGACCGCGCGGCCTGCTGACGCTCAAATTCTAGGTCTGACGTGAACTGGTCGCGGCGGATCTGGCTCTCTACGCGAGACTGCTGTCGAGCGGCTTGATCCGCCGCGGCCAATTCTTCTCGCGATGCCGTGCGATGGTCTGAAGCGGCCTGCGATAAGACGGCTTGGCGCGCGCGGAGCGCGGCAGTCTCCTCGCTGTATTTGTCTGCGGTCGCGCCAACGAGGCTAAGCTCAAGCTTCGCATATTCGAGAGACTGAGCGGCGACGAGATTGCGCGACCGAATCTGATCCGCGATCTGCCTTTGAGCATCGGCGAGGACCTGCGCAGCGGCGCCCTCGGCGGCAATCTCGGCGGCGGCATTGCCCGACTTCGACTCACGGCGAAGTGTCGTCTGATAGGCGAGCGATGCCTTTTGCGCGGCCGTCTGAGCATTGATCGCCGCCAGAGCTTCAGCGTTGTCCTTTCGAGCAGCCTCGGTAGCTGTCTCTTGGGCGTCCTGCTGGATCTTGATGCCGGCGACGCGGTCCCTTTGCAGTTCGACAGCGCGCTGAAACTGCTCGAAGTCAAGTCCACTACCCGACATTGCTGCCGGATCGCTGAGCCCATCTTGGAGCGCGACGAGCCGGTTCGTTTCATCGCGAAGCTGCCTGATGCTTGGAATAGCATCTTCCGCCGCAGACTGTAGCCAGAGAGAGCGCTCGTTCCCCGGTGCTTCAGCAGCCGTCTTGTTCGCGATCCGGATTTTTGCAGTCAGGTCCTCGATGCGTTTCTGGGCGGCAGCGACCTCATTCGGATCAACAACCGAGATGCCGCGAAACCCTCTGCGCGACCGAGCGCTTGATAGGTTCTCCTGCGCATCCGCAAGTTGCTCATCAAGCGTACCGCCACCAAGCGCGCGATCGGCGGCATGACCAGCGGCGGCAAGATACTCACTGACCTTCGCTTTCGCCTTGTCCCACGCCGACCACAGCCCACCGACTTCGCCAGCAACATTTCGAATGGCGGCGGCCGATCCCGCGAGAAGCGCGTTCTGGGCTGCAACAGTGCGATTCTGCGCTGTGAGATTAAGAATGTTCTGGCGCGTTTTGGCATCGAAAACCGCAAGCCGAGCGTTGATCTCATCGACGCCCTTGGCGGGATCGGCAAAGGCCGCAGCAAGACGCTTTGCGCCGTCGGCTTGCGTTTCGCCGAATAGCTCGCTCGTGCCCTTCGTCAGGTCGAGCAATTTTTCTGTGAGATCGGCGCTGATTTTGCCGGTGGCCGCGAACTGCACGGCCATATCGCGCGCGGCGCCGACCGTAATTTTTCCGGTCGAAGCGGCGGCAAACGAGATTTGATTGATGTCCTGCGCAGTCACGCCAGCGGCCGAGCCGATGCCTGTCAGAGAGATCGCGACTTTATGCTGCGACTCTTCCCAAGAGTTTGCGAGATACAGGCCGGCGCCCGCGAATGATAGCGCACCGGCGACCGCCAAGTTGAACGGATTGAGAAGGCCAAGGACCCAGCCTGCGAAACCTTTCAGCATGCCTCCGACTTCAGATAATGCACCTGACAGACCCGATGGTCCCGTGGCCACATAGGATAGATGCGAGAACTGCTGGCCGAGAATCATCGTCGGCGGCATGCCAAGAATGAAGCCTTCCGTCATCGAACGGACCGAGTGTAGAAGGGCCTGCATTTGCGTTGACGCGCCGGCCGACGAATGACCAACGCTATCGAGCACCGTACCAGCGGCTTTTCCGACTCCACCAAATTGCGACATGCCTGTCACGAGCCGCTCGTTGATAACGCTTGTTTGGAGCGCTTGGCGGCCGACAGCTGACATTCCTAAGGCTATGTCTTTCGTCGATGTCGTTACGAGCTGACCGCTTTTCGCAATTTCAGCATTCTTCTGGGCGACAACATCGCCGAGCTTTGCATAGCCAGCTGCCTGAAGCTGCGCAGCGTCTCCCACGAGCCCGAACTTGTCATAAAGACCATCGAGAATGGCGCCGGCGGTTTGAAGCGGAACGTTCCCCGTTTCGACGCCCTTCCCGAGCGCAATAATAGCGGTATTGAACTTGGCCGATGCCGCGTAGCCGTCAATGTATTGACGCGATAACCGCTCTAGCACGTTCCCAGATTGGCTGATCTTCTGATAGGAGTCGGCAACGGTGGCGCCGAGGCGTTGGCTCGATGCGATGCCAGCCTGATCGGCAGCCACCTTCTGATCCATACCGGCTTTGTAACCGGAAGCGCTGAGCGTGGCCGAGACGCGAAGCTCGCTGATCTTGACCGTCATGGCTTTGGACCTTTCTTCTTGGCTTCAGCAGCAACGTGCTCAAGCCATTCGTCGTCGATCGCTTTGAAGAGCGTTCGGAAGAGCACTAGATGTTCGCCCTCGATGCCGTTGTCGCGAGCAAATCCGCCGATGACGGAATAAGAAATAGGGAGCTCGCCACCGAACGCGCCATAGATCCGGTCGTATCGGAGCTCTTCCCAGGCATGGAGATAGAAGTCGTGCCACGGCTGAGGTTCGAATTCACCATCCTCGGTATTTTGGACGGGAATGAATTCTGCCTCTTCCGGATGCGCTTCGGCGAGGCGCTTCAGCCAGTCGGATTGGCCTCCGCCGAGGAATCGGCGGCGGAAGGCCTCTCGAAGTTTTTTGCTGCGTCCTCGACGAACTCAATCTGGAGTTCTGAGACTTTCGCTGCGCACCAAAGCACGGCCGATAGAATGGTATCGTAGCATTCTTCGCTCGTTAGCAACTCTAACGCCAATTCAGGCGAATAGCTTTCCTCGATCCCGCGCCAGTCATGAAGAAGATGCTTGCAAATGAGCTTTCCGAGGTGCTCAGCGTCTTCGCTGCGCGGGATAGGCTTGCCCTTATAAATTCGCTGATAGCGCTGCTGGAGAAGCTGATGAGCCGCAGCATACGCGGGCTTGCGAAGTGATGAAACATTGAACGCGACGCCAGGCCAATCCGGATAATCGACCCAGTCGCCATTTTCCTCGCGCGACAGGTTCGTCCGAAGCGAGGCAAGTTTAATTGCCATGGTAATCCTCTTCTTTCAGGTTGTTGGTAAGATGCGACCGACTATTCGACGTACTCGAACCGGTCGAGAATGACGTGTGCACTCGTCAATGGGTCGTAACTGACGCTATAGGCGAGCGGCAGCATCACATCCTGGTTCTTGGCGCCGGCTGAGGGCGAGCCGTTGGTGAAAGTAATGCGCGGAAGGCCGAAAATCACCGTCTGCTTATCTTTTGTCGTTCGGAAGTTGAGATTCCCGACGTCGCCTCTCAGAAGCTTCTGGAAGAGCGCGTTGCTGCCAAAGTGAGTTTCCACCTGACCCGTACCGGTGCAATCGCCGACGCCGATATCAACGGAGCCGACGGAGCCAACAGCCGTGATAAGCCGCGGATTGTTGTTGATGGTCAGGGAAAGTGAGCGGACGAAGTTTGGCGCTCCAATCGCGACACCGGATTCCGCGATCCGCCCAACGTCGACGTTCGACGACATCGGCCGCGCTGTGCTTGCCGGATCGGGGCTGTTATCGAGAGAAGCGGTGCTCTCCGCCCCGCCGAGACCATTGAAAGTGATTGAATAGGTAATGATCTGCTCGGTCGTTACGGTGAAATCGCCCTGAACGCCAACCATGCCGCGCTGAGCAATGTAAGTCGGCACGGATTGGTCCATGAATCCGCGCTCTTTCGTTTGCGAAATGAGCGTCGTCCCGTTCTTCAGCTGATCGCCGAAGAACACCCGAATTCCTTTGCCTGCGCCGGCATCGGCTGCCCAGCCCGTAGGAAGATTGTCGAGTGGGATTTTATGCGCTGTGACGGCCCCCGAAATGCGGGCATATCCCAAATTGGCCGCGGTCGCGAATTTCGTTCCGACTGCGCTCGCGCCGATCTTAAGCCACTGCCCCGGGACAAGACCCAGCGTCGTGAAATCCAAGGCGGTTGAAGTCAAACCGTCGACGATCGCCGCGATATCGCCGGCATCGCCCTCAAAGCCAACGACTTTGATGCGAGCGCCGGCGGCTGGAACCGCTTCGTCCGTTAAGATTGCATCGCCGACAGCCGGTACGGTTGCAGAACCGGCAGTAAGTTTGAAGAGACCGTTGTTTCCGGCGCTGGCGAACCCCGTGGTTCTGACCAGATGATTTTGGACGAATGCCGCACCTGCGATGACTGTTATCACGCCGCCAGTCGCCGCAACGCCAGTGATGGCGCTATCCGCGACCCCGTCATTGTCACGGAATGGGGTATTGACCCAGTCGTTGAAGAAAAGAGACGCCAGATCTTCCGATTCCGGCGACTTGTCGACCGGAAACGTCAATTCCTTGTTGATCGCGCCGTCGTTGGTTTCGTTGATCTTCGTAGGGTCGGCATTCATACGATCCGGACGCATCTCCGCCGAAGTCACAAAGGTCGGCGTATAAGCGAGCGACTCGCCCGTCATGCGCTGCGTCCGCATGCGCGGATTGTCTGGTGTCACGCCAAGCATGACTTCACGAACGCTGGTGAGCCGGACTCGATTGCTATCGCTCATTGGGTGCTCCTATTGATCCCGCTGCCACGACACCGAGGCAGTCATTGCGTAGTAGTTTGCGAAAACGCGACCCGGCTCTCCGGCCCCGATCGAGGCATCACGGAATTCGACGCCACCGATTTCCTGGCCGCGGAATAGATCGATGAGGGCCTTCGCAGCGACACGCGCGTCTCGCGAGCCGGTGCCGTTCGGCGTCATGACGTGCATCAGTAGCTGGCCAGTCTCGCGCCAAAGATTGGCGTCCACCCCTTCACCGCCGCCGATCGACGCTTGATCGAAGAAGTCGCCGAAGATCTCGACGAAGATAAACGGTGCCGGTTCATTCGGCGCCTCGAACTCATCATTTTCGAAGACTTTGGGCGTAGTGGTCCATTCGGCACCGAGGCGTTGCTCGATGACGTCGAAAACTTCGGCGCTGGACATCGGCTATTGCACCATGTTGATCACGAGCGCGGGATAAGTGATTGGTTGACCGGGCTGGCGATCTTTTCGAACCCGCCGCCGCGCCGCGCCGGCCGTCCCGCGCAGAACGTACGGCACACCCGCGGCTACTCCGCTCTGCACATTCAGAAAGGTATCTTGGCTCACCGCCGTGCCCTTGAAGCGGCGATTGAGCGCCTGGCTTGCGTTCCGGAAATGGTTCTTTCCGGTCTTATTTGCCCCGACTTCCATCTTCCGGGTGTAGGGCTGCGCATTGAAAATAACGACTTCGGCTTCCGACGGAATGCCTGCATATTCCTGCACCGGCTTACCGTTCGCGAGGACGAGGAAGCTCCCGGCATAGCGACCGGATCTGACGGCTACCCGCTTGCGCAGCTCGTCGATCGCTGTCCGGATGATCAGCGACCAATACCCGAATACATAGATGATCGGGCCAGGCGGGATGACGCTCTCCTCCGGCGCATCCTTAATCCCGTTGACGTACCGATCGTAACTTTCGCTCGCCTCTCCGTTCGCGATCGCGAGCTTCAGCTCTTGCTTCGCGAAGGCCGCCATTTCGGCCGCGATCGCCTTCTGATCGAGCCCCGCTGTTGCGACCTTGATGTCGCGCGCAAAAGTCTCGAAACGCCCCGCGACAGCCGCCATCAGCCGCTGACCATCAAATCGACACGGACGATGACATTTTGAATGGAGATCGGCTTCACGATCTCGACGTTGCGCTCCTGGCCGCGGACCATGACCTTGTCATTCTTCTTCAGCGGCAAAAGGGTAGCGATCATGGTCGGGCTCAGCACGATCTTCGACCAAGTCTGATCAATATTGCCGACCAGATCCTCGGCCCTCACCGACCGGACAGTCGCGGGAACGTCTGGAACGTCGATCTTCGGTCGAGGATTGCCGCTCGGCGCAGTGTACCTACGGACGATGACGGTATCGCCTGCTTCCGCCAACCTCTCGTCGAGGCGAGCTATGAGATCGGACGGGTCAATCATCTCAAGGCCGATACTGAATGTAGGGATCGAGCTTCGCGGCGGTTTGTGGCGAAACCGCACCCGGCGTGTTCATGATGTTTGCGAAATACTCCGTACGCATTACATCCGGGATGTCCTCGACCTTCACGTCCGCGGATCTGGTGCGCGCGCTTCGCTCGTTCTTAATGATGTCGATCACGGCGGCCTGGATGGCGGCGGGAAGATTAGAGTCTTCCTCGTCGGGAAGAACCCAACCCGCGGAATATGACACGGTCACTTTATGCGTATGCCAAAGACCAGGTGCGGAGCCACGCATCCGCCGGATGAATCCAGTCGCTTTCGTGAGCATGTAATCGTCTTGGGACAAAGCGTGAGAGTCGTCTTCAACGATGCTCGTCACTGCAATTATCGGCACTCGGGCGAGCTGGATGAGCGATCGACACTCGCGCAGGAGAAAGGTCTCCTGCAGCGTTTCGTGCCCGAGGGTTTTGGTACCGTCCTCCGCCTGCGCAACGCCGAGATAGTCGCAAACGAACGTCGACGCTTGATCGATAAGCAGCGTGAGATATGGATCTTGCGCGGTTCCAGAGATATTCAGGGCGCTCTTGACGGTGCTGAGCGTCGTCAGCCCCGTCTTTGGGGCTTTGGTTACGACCGAAAGCATGATCGCTCGCTACTTTCCTGCCTTGGCTTTGGTCGGTGACGCGGGAAGAACCTTTTTCGTCTCGTCATTCAATATGACGGCGACCCCGCGATTGACCCAACGCATCGCTGAGCGAGGCGGCAAATCGGCGGTCTCGTCCTTGTCATAACGCTCTTCGTCTTCGGTCCCCTTGCGGTAATCGTCAACGATCCGTGTTTCAAGAAACTTGATCTTCATTGCCATTCCTCGATTTCGACAGAGCGAACGGGCAAGATGCCCGTTCACGATTGAAATTCTGAGACGTCGCGGTTAGGCGACAATCTCCGTGACGCTTGCCGCATCGTTGTCGCTGGCCGCGCCGTAGCGAGGATCGAAGCCGAGCACGACAGCCCCGCCGTCGCTAGTGGCAACCGCCGTCGTGAACGAAAGCGACACAAAGGCGAAGCCACCATTCACATCGAGTTCGTCACCCGTAAGATTGATCAGCGACTGCTTGTTCGACTTGTCGGTGCCGGCCTGCGTCAATTGAGTGATCGCTTTGCCGACAATGTCCTTTGCGCCGGTACCTGCAGCATCCTTGGCCTGCCGGAACTTAGCGTCCACGGTCGCGCCAGCGCCGAGATCGCCGGCCATAATGACAGCGAGCAACATGGAAAATTTGCTCATGTCGATCCAGCCGGTTGCGAGTGTTCCGGCGGCATTTGCATCGGGGTCTATGGCGCCGACAACGGCAGCGCGATCCGAAGGGCGTTGAACCCAGCTCATGGTGTCACCTTTTGTTTTGGATTGAGACTATGGCCGCCCCGGAGAGCCGTCTCCGGGGCGGATGGTTTGCGATGTCCGAATTTCGCCCGTCTGGGCTTACGCGCGCTCGTCGAGAGAGACGAAATGAGACTTCGAGTTGGCCCCGTTAGCAGGCGCCACTGGTTTCGACAGGTGCGGTTGTCCACCGATGCGGAACGTCCAACGGAAGGCTTGGACGTTGTAATCGAAGTAAAGGTGCATGGACGAAGCGAACTGAACGCCCGAAGTACGCCGAGCGGCATAGTACCCTTTTGGCGAGACCAGCTGAAGATCGCCCTTATCGCCCAGGGTACGACAGTGCTCCGACCACTGAATTGGATATCCAAGCAGGAAGCCGCCAGGCGCTGAGATCAAGCCATTCGGCGGCATCCATACCGGCTTATCGCCGATCGTGATCGTCGCGAGCTGGGGAACGACATCGCGGTTCGCGAGCCATTTGGGGCTGTCGCCCGGTGCCACAAGAAGACGGGAATACATCTTCAGGAGGTTCTCGGCCACGATCGTGTCCGCACCCTGTGCGGCTTCCTTGGCCACGCTCACGAGAGCATCGGAATTGAACCAGCCCTTCGGCTGCCCTGTTCCAGTACCATACATGACCGAGTCGTCGATCTTCCACCCGAGCGCCTGCGCCGACTTGTTGGTCAGACGCGAATTGAGCCGCGGGGCGTCTTCGAGCAACTCTTCAGTTGCCAACACGAAGGCATAGATTTCGTGAAGCGGCATTTGCCTACCAGAAGTCGCCTGCTTCGACGCCTGCATTTGACTACCTTCCGCACGCCAATAGGCCTGCACGCCGGTAGCGCCCCAGGGTGTCGTCTCGTCGGCCGTATAATCGACCTGACGCGCTTCCGTCGGCTCCATGTCGACGTCATTGATCAGGCCGTCCATATCGGTGACCAATTCCCAGATCTGGTCCCGGAACATGACTGGAAGCTCGAAACCCTCACCCGACGTTCCATTTCCCTGCATCGTGTTTGCCGGCCCGGCCATGGGACCAGCGCGATTGGTGAGGCGCGGATCGATAGCGTGGCGCGTCTCGGGCGTGCAGGCGGTTCGCACGGCACGCGCAAATTCCGCGAGATTTCGGAAACCGCCCGTTTGGCTCGGATCCGGCTCATTGCTGGTAATAGATGCGGATGACGTCGTGCCAGGAACCGAAGTGCGCGGCGACACCGCCTCGAGCGTGCGGCGCCGATCGGCGGTTTTCTGCTCACGTTCGATTTCGCCGGCGAGTTTCTTCAGATCGCCTTCGATTGCTGAGTAGCGCGCTTCCTCATCGGTAGAGAGATCACGGGCTTCTTTGTCAGCTGCATCCAAAAGCGCGGTAGCCTCACCTTTCAGGTCGTGCTGGCGCTGCTGGAGTTCCTTGAGCTTCTTGCTCATCGGTTACTTTCTCCTATTACCGGGTACAAAAGCACGACCAACCCTCCGCCCGGTTGTCCGGAAGGCATCGTGTCTCGAATTGTCGAGTGGGGATCAGATCAGCGCGAGGCGCCGGCGCTCGATCGCGGCATTGCGCTTTCGCGCGCCGGATTTCGCAGAGAGGTCTTTCTTCAATTTGGTGATGACGCCATCGAGCGTATCGACCCGATCGGCCATGCCGAGCTTCACCGCGATCTTAGCCGGGTAAGTGCGGCCGCCGCCGAAATGCTGATCCGAAACTTCCGGATCTGCACGAACTACAGAGGCATCCACTCCACGCGCTTTCGCGACCTCGGCTGTGAACATGTCGTAGTAATAACGCACGTTGGCTTGCATCGCGGCGGAGGCCTCTGGCGAAAGTGGCTCGTAGGGGTTGCCCTCTACCTTGCGCGGCCCTTCGCTGATGAACGTCATTTGGACGCCGGCGTCAGCTAATGCCTGCGAGATGTCCTGATGCACGACGTAGACGCCGATCGAACCGACCTCGCCCGATGGTGTTATGACGATCTCATCGGCCGCCGCAGCAATCCAGTACGCGGCCGATGCTGCCATCGTATTAGCGACGGCAATGATCGGGCGATCGTTGCTTTTTGCGTTCCGAATCATTGCAGCCGTCTCAGGGACAAAGTCGATAAGGCCCCCGGGAGAATCGATGTCGAGAACGATTGCCTTCACGTTCGGATCGTTGGCGACCTGACGAAAGGCAGTCGCGAACTGCTCAAGAGCAATCGCAGCGGGGGGCATATCGCAGATATCCGAAACGCCCAAACCTCGCGGCGTAACTATTCCGCGCATCTGCATGACCGCGATCCGATCCTGCGTCGTCGACGTCGGCGCCGGTTGACTGCCATCATCGGCCCTGAAGCGCTCGCCGCGTGGACCATGCGCGGCGCGTAGTTCAAGGATAGACGTCATCTGCTCCGCGCGGCCGCGCTCGATGAACCAGGGTCTAGAGGCAAACGCCTGCAGAACACGCCGAATTTCATGCGGCATTTCGGAATTCCTCCAGTCTAATGATATTCCCGTTCCAGATGCGTGAAACCGTTTGTCCACTTGGGCCGAGAATTTCGGCATCTGGTTTTTGCTGTTGCGGCGCGTCCGAGCCATTCGCGTCGATCATGTTCAACGGCGTCTGATAGCGGTCGCCGCCACTGACCGGGTTCATGTTCTCTAGCTTGCGCACGTCGTTGACCGACAGCCAGCCCCACTGGCGTCCCCGCGCATAGGCTTCATATCTGGCTTTGATATCGCCGCGTAGAAGACCAGCGAGGTTAAACTCGAAGAAGTATCGCGACCGGTTAAGGATCAGGAACTTGCGGATGCTTTCCTCGATAAGGTCGAGCCACGGAAGCATCGTGTCCATGACGAATTCGAGCGACTGATGCTCAATATTGTTGTTCGTCGCCCTGTCGAGAAGGCCGACCTTATGGGGGGGCATGCGCCAGATCTGCGCGAGGCCGACATTCAGCTCTTTCTGCGTATCGAGGAACTGCGCTTCCTCGTTATTGACGCCAACCTTCTCGATTTCCACGCCGTTTTCGAGCAGTCCAGGACCGTGCTTTCGCTTCCCGCCCCACCAACGCTTAATGGCAGCAAGAAAGTTCTCGCGGCTTTCATCGTCGGCGAACCGTTTCGGGTGTTTCAGGACGAACGGCGGGGTGCAGTCGTTCGTGAAGAACCGGTGCGCGTACTGGCGAAGAGCCAAAGCGGCACTGATTTGCTCTCGGCCAACTTGAATGCGCGAGATACCGCGAAGACCATCGCCTCGGAGCGGCGTCGCACGAATATGCCAGACTTCTCCTTCGACGAGCCGCCGCGTGCGTCCCGCATCGTCGGTCGTCGTCCACCGCCGCGAGCCGTCAACAAGACGCTCGACAATGGTCCGGCTGGGATCAAGGCGCCACAATTCTGAAATCGGCCCAAGCGGACCGCTCCGGATCTCGAAGATCGCATCTCCCTCCGACGCCAGGTCGAAGACCATCTGCGAAAAAAACTCGGTCGTTGTCGTTTCCGGATTTGGATCGGCGAGAACGACGGCGAGTGGATGATTATCGCGAGGCGCCTTCGAGCCATCCGGTGCGCGCTCGAACATACCCCAAGGAAGCCCGCCAGCGGTCTGCGAAAGTACCTGGAGACAGTCGTGAACGACGGGAAGCGTCAGTGCGTCTTGAAGCGTAACCGGGACGCCAGCGGCGGGCATCATCCGGCTATTCTGCAATCCATACCAGAAGTTGTCGGTCGGATCTCGGGGTACAATCGGCGCGTCGACGCTCGCGGCATACCTGCCGAGAAAGCGGTCCATGTATCCCATCAGCCGAATATCCTATAGTTGCTTGAAATGCGGATCGCTCCGCCCGATTCCGGATTTCGCACCATCACCGTTGCGGCATCGAAAAGCGCCATAACCGGGTCGATCTTCGCGTCGCCCGCGTTCTGTTTCGTCGCTCTGATTGCGGTCGCGGTCGGCTCGATCTTCAAGTTCGCAACGCACCAGGGCATCATGATACCGCCGGCGTGACGAAGAAGGCCCTTTGCCAGCCGCCGCTCTGTCGTCTTGATGGCGTTCATCATGCCGAACCCTTGGGGCACGCCGAACAACAGTTCGCTTTCCTCGCTCACTTCGATGTCAGCAAGCATATCGACGAGTTCGCCTAGGCCGGCAGGGTCGACGCCAACGCCGCCCAGGATGCCACGATCCTTGACCATGCGGATGATCTCGACGATCGAGCCAAGATCACTGAGTTCATCTCCGACGATTGTCAGCTCACCTGCTTTTTCGAATTCACGAAGCATCGTTGCAATCGACTGGCGACGGTCGAGAACGCCCTTGTGGCACCAGGCATGAGACCAGCACAGCCAGCGCTTCATCCGCTGCTTTGTTTTGCGGCCGGCGATCTCGAATTCAATCTCGATCTCGTCCGGCTCGCGCCCGATCACGCTCAGACCAAATAAGTCATCCAGGCCGCCGCCGTCGGCGCCAACGGTGACGCATTCGCACCGATCAAGAAGCGCTTCGAGCGCGTCGAAAGTGTTGGTCGCCGTCAAAGCGGCAAGCTCAGGATCAGCAGCCCGAAGCCAATGATCGGAGCCAGGCCAACGGTTGCCGACAAGATTGATGCCGATCTGGACATTCAGGTGCTTGGCAAGATGAGAAGCGAGTGCGCCAGGACCAGAATTGCGCGCTTCGATCAGCTTGTCGCTCAGAAACTCTGTATCAACAGAACGTTCCAAGTTCGGGTTTGGGATGTACCACCACTTGGGATCGAGATACTCCTCCTTCTCGATCATCATCTGAGGGAACTCGAAGATCATCGCCAGACTTTTGGGGTCGTCGATCTTTCCGTCACGGACGTCACGGAAGTAATCCAGCTTGGCCTTGAAGACGCCGGCGGGTGGCTCATCGGATTGCGTGGACAGAAAGATGATGAACCCCTCGGGACGCGAAGCCATTCCGCCCGTTGCCTCACGCAGCATCGCATCCGCTTTCGGGCGCTTGCCAAAGATCCAGAGTTCGTCGATGAGGATAAATCCAGCTTTCTTACCGCCGACTGTGTCGGTGTCAGCTGCGACGACTTTCAGGACCGCCTTCGTAATACGATGCGTAATTTGCCGAAAATTGTCCTGGATATGCAGGAGGGCCAATAGCTCTGGATCGGCGCGCACCATATCGGCGGCAGGCGTGTAAGAGTTGTTGGCGATTTCTAGCGTCGGCGCCAGAATGAGCAATTCCGCAGAATGCCGCCAATTCCTGATAAGTGCCGTCAGCATGATGCCGGCAGCGATAGTAGACTTTCCGTTCTTCTTGCTGATCAGCAGCAAGAATTGGCGAATTAAGCGGCGGGCGTTCCCGGCATCATAAGCACCAAAAATCGCGCGAACGAAGTCGAAGACCCATTCTTCACAGACCTCTCCGAATGTGGGTTGGCCGATGACGTCGACGACATGAAGCGCTTTAAATACGTTCAGCGCCTGCTCTGCTTCGTCCGGAAAAAGGGCTCCTATGGGAAGAAGCGTTTCCTTCGCAATGATCCGCCGCTCCCAATCGGGAACTGCCGTCGACCATTCCATCAAGCGTTATTCACAACCAGCTTAGGCGGCGCCGGCGGGGCAAATTTACCGGAAACATTGGCCGCTGCTTGCTGTCGCTCTTCCTTCTTGCCGAGCTTTTGCTTTTGTGGCGAAGCGCCTTCGCTGCCCTGGGTGCCGGCTTCAACCTCACCCTTCCGCAAGAACTTCTCCTGCGCAGAGGCATTGCCGGCCATCGCGCTGCGGTATTGCGCCATTAGCACGTCCGCCCGACGACGTGCGGCTCCTGTCGCTAATTCCTCTTTGAACTCTTTCCTGAGAGTGCCGCGGGAAATTCCAATATCCCTGGCAATATCATCTTCGGATAAGCGCGCTGCAATGAGTACTTCAACGCGCTCTCGCTGCTCTTTTGTCGGTTCGAATTGCGGCCGACCAGCTTTATTTTTCCCGCGGGGCTTAGCTTTTTTTCGGCCCTTTCCCGCCTTTTTCGAATTTTGCATTTTTGTACAAAAAACCCTCTGGATTTTCAGCGGCAAAAAAATTGTGTGAATGAGCCCCAATGCGGTTGGGAGCCCCACGGGTTGTAGGGATTTAACTCCCCCTACCCCCCCCCACGTGTTATTTCGACATCAGATCGGCGGCGTCAGCCGCGCGCTGCCATGCGACGCGCGCGCTCGGCAGCAGTTTTGCGTGAGTGCGACGCACCGCATCTCAGCATGATGTTGCCCTCGTCGAGAGGCTCGCCGCCGTCTTTGCGTTCGATGATGTGGTCAGCGAAGACGCGCATCCCAGACCGATGCGTGTGGCCGTCGCAATGCGGATCTTCGCAGATGCGGCCACGCTTGGCGATGATCTGGTCGACAAGCTTTCGCCATTCAGGTGACAGATAGAAGGCGTCGGCAACCTTCGCGACTGGCGTCGTCGTGCGCGTATCGAGACTGCGGAGAAGCGGCGCTATCCCTTTAACCATCAGCGCCACCTGGTTGCGGCATTCGCCATCATGCGCAGCCCGCGTTATCGATGTCGATCGGTTCGACTAGAGCGCGCTTCTCAACATCTTCCCGCCAGATGATACCGCGAACAATGCCGCTCTGATCAATATCCAATCTGAAAGCTGGCTCATAGAGGCCACTGCGGTAGATATTTGGTCCGATGTCCAACAGATCAGCTGTAACGGAGCCGTTGATCATCTGGTCGCCGCGAATAACTGCGAAGCCTGTCAGATCCTTGGCTACTGCCAGATCGACTCCGTGCATTGCGTTGGCTGGACCGCCCAGCCCTTTCACGGCTGCGGGCCCAAGCGCCGCTGCGCCAGCAAAGAAACCAAACAGTCCACGACGGCTAAGCACGGAACAATCCTCGTCTGAATGCATCCTGCAAAACCGCGATGTCGTCAGAGTGGACAAGTTCGTGCGGACACTTGCGATCGGCGGCATCCCGCAGAGCTTCGAACGTGATCGAGCGGCGGTCTAGCGCATCGCGCCACCGCCGGAGCAGACGATGTGTGCGACCCGTCATTTGGTTGGGTCTTCAAGCACGACTGCCGTGCTGGCATCGTCCCGCTGCCAAAGCACTTCGCCCGTGGCTTTCAAGACAACTCGCTCCGGACCATCGTCCGAGATCAGCTCGACCTGATCGACTGGCCAGGAACGACCGTCTTCCAACGCGAATTCGGTGAACAATTCGTGCCCCGCCTTTCCCAGCCGGAAGAGCCCTTTTATTTCACCATCTTCGGTGAGGACGACTGCTTCGTCATAGAGATGGCGTGGGTTGAAAACGGGTTGGCTCAAACAAAGAGACGGTGCGAAGAATACGGACTTCGATCCATCAGCAAGAACGACGCCAGAGATCTGAGTTCGCTCACCCGTGAGAGGATGAACCAGGAGAAACTTCGCGTCGGCGGTGATCACTACAGGGACCAATTCCAAATCGACCGTCGCACACGATATTTCACCCGCAGCAATTTCGAATTTTACTTTCGAGACGCCGTGTACGGGCCTTCCATCTTCAAACGCGAGTTTCGTCCCGCCCGGCGTACCGTCGGACGTCAGCGTAATCTTCCCCATCTTCTCACTCGTTGTTTGATCGTCGGAAGAGGTTGCCCGCTCCGTTTCCGGTCAGCCGGTTCAAGCTGGGTTGAGCAGCATGATCGCGCGGCATGTAGCCATCGACGGCGACGATGGCAGCGGGCAATTCCAGAATTGAGCCCCGCCGCGGTGTGAAGGCGGCGGGGAGCCCGGTGTTCGCCCACCGGCAAGCCTACTGAGGAAACTCCACCGAACGCGCCCCCGCGCCTCCGGCCTCATCGCTTCCCGTTCGCTAGGAATTTTTCAGCGGATCGCGAAGATCAGCCAAACGCAGGCGAATGCGATCACGACGCTCAACCAGAATGACGGTGTCGTCAGAATGTCTCGCATTGGCACCTCCAAAAAGGGGTGGGCCGTCATTTCGGCCAGGTCTCAGCCCAGCCTAGTAGGACGTTTCGCGCGCCCCTGACCCAACCTCCCAGCTCGAGCTGGTCATGTGGTCTCACGCTCCGAGAATCGCTTGGCGGTGTCCCTGTCGGAAGAGCGGTAACACCGGGCATCGCAGGCTGCAGCCCTGCAAAGGAATTTCACAACACGTACTCATCGAAAACGCCTGACAAAGATTGACGACTACATGGCGGCCTCCGGGTCGGTCGGTGATCTCGGATTTCGAAAATCAAACCGGATTAGCGACGACGTGAATTCGGGCTCGATGTCTTCGCGGCGAAGGCTCTGTTTGCTGCCAGGGGGAGCAATGGGTGCGAAGCTTGCCGGATCGATCTGGGCACGAAAAAACCCGGCTCGGGATGCCCGGCCGGGTTATCTCACACGTCTCGCGACGGTGCCAACGATTCGCACAGATTCGCGGAAAAGTGTAAAGTGGGGTGCTATTGGTTTTTTTGATTTTTTTCTGGTTCTAATTCCAAATTCGCGAATTGCGGCTCGAATTGACCGCGTAAAGGTCCGAGAAATAGCCGTTGAACCCATGACGGTTCGTCCCGATCCGGGGACGAAACGCATATATTCAGCGGCTCTTTGCGAGAAGTGTCGGTCATTTTCTGCGAGCCCTCGACATTGGGTCTTGCTGAAGTGCAACCGTGACCGCCCAAGACGCCAATTCACGAAAAGCAACAGCATCGACGTGCAAGGCTTCCTCGCCGACCTGAATGCCGACTGAGCCGTCGCCGAGTGCTGTCATTGTAAGAAATACCTCACCAACGTGACTTTCGCCGAGTTGAACAATCGCGGGCACAGTCTTGGAGCCGATAATCGCATTAATGACCGTCGTATCGATTTTGCCGTCACGAGTTTCCATCGGTTCGGTTTCCTACGTCCGTTTCTGACGTACCTCGCCCAGCGCTATTGGTCTGACGGGATGCGGGTAACGATCGGAGCCGCCCCAACGACAATTGCGCACAGAAAGGAATATCGGCCTTCCTGACCAGCGGCACTAAAATCGATATCAACACGGGTCGGCGGCGCATCAGCGTTCCACCCCTTGGGCGCGGGCATCTTCGTTGCCTGGGACTTCTTCACGACAAGACCTGGAATGCGTGGCAAACGCGAAGCGGATGCAAAAATGCAATCCTGATCAAAATCCGCGGCTAATCCCGTCGAAATGTCCGCACAAAGCCCAGCGCAAATACAGGCACCGTAAACTGAGAGCCAAAATCGGCCGACTACCATCGTCATCCCCCGCCTCGTTGACTAGGTGCCCGACCTTCATGCTTTGCCCAGATCCGACACTGACTCTGACGTAGCACGCCCAGCACCACTGCGGTCATTGACCACTGCGCTCGATCACAATCTTGGCATTCGTGACGTGGAACCCCTGCCGCGCGATATCGGCCAAGCATTCTTCCGTGTTGACGCCAATGCGCTGCCCCTCGCCAGCGTTCATGACGACGGAATTTCGAAACTTCCACGGGCCGAATTCCGCAGGCAGGTTGGCCCCATTCCTGTCTCTCGTGAAGCCGAACGCGCCAACGCCCGAAAAAACAAACACTTCCATTAGCCTTCTCCAAAAACCATTGATTTGATGCGTCTCTGTTCTTCAAGCCACGCATCTCTGCGTTGCCGCTCCGGCTCTCGAATAATCATCCAGAGCGCTTTTTCGTGCTTCTCACTCAGCAAGTCGGTCGGGTTCGTTTCATCGCTCCAATCTTCGAGTTGCCCGAGCACTCCTTCAGGAGATTTGCACCGATAGACCCCGTCCAGCTGCCCAGCATCATCGGCGATCTCTATCCACCACCCGTCGATTTCTAGCTCTATGAGCACGTCGGCTTCGATAACGGTGGTTTTCGCATCACCCTCGGCTGCGCGCTGAAGAATTCGAACCACTTCGGTCGCCGGGATAGGTGTCCGCATTTTCTTGCGATCATTTTCCGCCTTTGTGCCCGTCTGCATTCGTATCGGCGTCACGCCGCGCAGCAATCTTCTTGCCCACATCGCGGATCTCCGGCCTCTCCTGAAACATGTGCACAATGAAAGCGACCGCCGGTGGCACGGCCACGCTCGCCCAATATTGGCCCGTGCGCGGTTTAGCGCCGACCAACTCTGCGAACCCTTCCTGAGTGAACCCTAGGGCCTTGATGGCGGCGCGATATTCCTCGGGTTGCATCTCAACTTTTCCGTCAATGATGTCGATACGCAATGTTCGTCTCCAAATCCCGTGGTTTCAAGGCAGAAAATACGCAATCTTTGTGTGTTTGTCTATTGAACAATACGCAAAGATTGCGTATATTGATTTTGTTGAGACGGCAAGCCCGCCCAACTGGCGCTAGAACCCGGATGCAGAGACCGCGAAGCGGCGACGGGAACTAGAGGAACAAAGGCCAGGGACACCGGGATGCCCGAGGGAAGCGGATGGCGAAGCTATGCCGGAACGCTCTCTTCACGCTCGGCGCGGTCGAAAGACCACTTAACCCCTACCGAAGGAGCATCTAGAATGTCGTCCATGGACACACTCAAAGCCGCACGCGATCTGGAAAACGCTGGCCTGCCGACGCAGCAAGCCGAAGCGATCAGCCGCGTGATCAACGAACTCGGGCGCGAGAACCTCGTCACCAAAGAGTTTCTCGACATCCGGCTGCTGCAGCACACGCTCGCAACGGTCGCCGCGTTCGCGATGATAGCCGGTCTGTTCAAGCTCTTCTCTTGAGCAGCGGCGGCTAAGCCCCCTCGATAGCACTGACGACATGACGGCCGCCGGGCAGCAACTCGGCGGCCGTTTTGCGTGCCCGATGCGGCGCCCGAACTGTCAAAAAACACTTGATAGTTCGCGCCCTGCACCAAGCAGGAAAACGGAGGACGGAATGTCAATCGAAGATCACATGACGCGTATTGCCGAAAGCCTCGACGACGAGCTGCGGAGCGATCTCATTGCGGTGTTTCAGGTCATCGCTGACCTACAGCACGTCGGCAATCCCGAAGCGGCGCGCAACACGGCGTTGGAGGCCATCGCATCTATCGCCGCAACGATGGACGAGGCCGAAGACGATGAGACCGAAGATTGATGCGGCGTTCGGGGTTTTTCGTGACCTCACGAAAAACCCTGCGCCCTGCACCAAGCAGGAACAAGAAAGCCCCGGAACGGCAGCAACCGTTCCGAGGCCCGTTGAGCAGCAACCCCTACCAAAAGGAAGCTACACGATGAAATTGGATATCACGACACCGGAAGGCCTTGCAACCTTCGGAGGGTGCGCCGCACTCTTCGCAAGCATCAACTGGACTATCGCGCACAGTGGCAGCGGGTATAGCGCTTATCTGTCATCGTCCGCAGCACTCGCCGTCGCCGGCGGCGTCGGTGTGGTCGCAGGCGCGCGCGCCCTCGGCATCGGCCGCAAGAACTCCGGCAAATTGCTCGTTGCGATCCTTGCCGGTCTGATGTGCTGCGAAGGCTATAACTTCTTCATGACGATGAAGACGTCCGTAGCAACGCAGGCCGAAATGTCGGCGCCGCTACATCAGAAATTGCAGAAGCATAACGATGCCGTCGAACGACTTCAGATGCTCGAAGCGGCTGCACCGTCGTCCATGCGCTTGACGGCTGCGCAGCAGGCCCTGGCGGACGCCAAGGCGGCCACGGCGTCCCAGCGCGTTCGCGACGCCAACACCGCGCTGGACCGAGCACAAGCGGCCGCTGACGCCGAAGGAGCGGACGGGTGCTTCACCAAATGCAAGCAGAAGCAGGCCGAAGTCACGATCGCCCGCGCCGATCTCGCCGCTGCCATTGCGGCAGCAGCCCAAGATCGCCGCTCCGACATCGCCAACGCCGAGCGTGAGCTGACGACGGCGATCGCCGACGCTGAAGCCACACACAAGGCCGACGTCGAAGCGGCAAAGGCGGACGTGGAGGCCAACCCGCTTCCGCCCTCGCCGACGTCGATGTCGGACACGACCGGGGCTGCTCCTTGGGCGCTCGATTTGATCGAAGCCCTGCTGAAGTCGTTCGGCATCAATATCATGGCGACCACACTGATTGCCTATGGTGCGCACCGTCCGGCGGAATTGTCCGCCTCAACAACCGAGGAAACCTCGGACGTTCCGGACAGTCGCCAGACCGATTTCAGTCCGGACGAAGCGGAGGCGGCCGTCAAGTTCTTCCGGCCGGACCCGCCGAAGTCCGGTCCCGGCGGCGCTTCGGACCGTCCGGCTGGTCCGAAGCGGCCCGGACCGTCTGGCGGACTGTCCAAGACGAAGACCAAGGGCGAGGCCTTCGACGATCTCATGCAGCGCATGGCGGACGGTCGGACGATACCGAGCGACGCGAGCTTGGCTTCGGACTGGAACCGTCCGAAGCAGACGGTCCACGACTGGATGAAGAAATGGCGTGAGTCCGGTGTTATTCCGGCCGCCACCATCGCCGGACGGTGCAAGATGACCGTTGCGGCCGCCACCTAAGACAAGCATTCCGGTCAGTTTGCAAAATTTCGAAATATTGAAATTTCGACGATTGGCCCTCGGCGCCACCCAGCGCCGGGGGCTTTTCTGTTCAGCGGCTAGCTGCGGCATCAGCCTTCGTAAATGGCCAAGCCCAGCGCAAGTTTTGTCATCGCGCTTCACTCCAAACTGGCGGCCCACTGTTACCAGGACGCGGTGCCGGCGACACAATCGTAATCGTCTCTCGATCGAAGTCGAACTCCATGCCCTTGTCGGCAGATGTCAGCTTCATCGTCTCAGTCTCCCTCAGCCCTCGCCGGAAACCGCGGGGGCTTTTTCGTTTTTATGGTATGACCGCTGTAATTGTCATGTTCTCCGGGTCACAGATGACGCGGCCCTCGTCGACAGCCCTCCTAATGAATTCCTCCTTCTCAGCACGCTCCACGACAACCGCGCGGCCACTAACGAGCAAAAGACATTGTGTCGGTCCCGGTATCTTCTCATCGCTGGTCATTGGAAGAAATAAATCGCTGATGTGCATCGCCTCAGTCTCCCTCATCACGCCGGTTCCGCTTCACGTACCACCTTCGCTATAAGAAGCGCCGGATAACCATCCTCGTGGTCCCAATGCAATTGCGCGAGCGCAGCCGTCAAACTACCCTCCGCTTCTTCGCGCGTGTCATACCGTGCCGCTTTGGTCAGTCTCCTTTGCGACCATGTTCCGTCCCAGACACCCCACTCTCCATCGGCGTGCGCGCAGACGATTACCCACTTTTCGGTAGACATCGCTTCAGCCTAAAAGCGCATTGGAGACCAGCAGAACGTTCTTATCAAATTCGGCATGCTGACGAACCATTTCCTCGATTTCGTCAATGGCTCGCCTGACTTGGTCGCCCTCGCGCGCCATGCGTTCAAACATGTCTTCGACGAAGAGCCTATGCTGACGGCGGGCTTCAGACTTTACGCGTACCTCTCGCCATTTGTCACAAAATGCCGGCGAGGACTTTGGTCTCCTTGGCGTATAAATGCTCATCGTCGCACGAACCTCACCTAAAGTTTCAGTGTCGCGAGAAAGTCCGACCAGATCTGATCGGCGATTTCATACGCATCATCGTCGTCCTTGGAGCTTTTCACCTGCAGCTTAACCTCGGCTGCATCCGCTAAAAGCTGGATATCTAGAACACGGAAGACTGAGTTCTGCGGCAGCGCGAGGCGTTCAACCAGAAACGGAATCCTGAATGCATCGCCGATGGCCAAAGCGTCGCTAAAAAAACCGGCCGCCTTGATCGCGATTTTTAGGTCCAACACGCGCATTCAATCGGCTTCCCTGATTGGCAATCCCAATTCGCGCTTCAACGCGGCGAGCGCTGCGCGGGCGTCAGAAGCGGCGCGATGCCGAACCCAACACCTCAAGACATAACTGATTTGCCGCGGCCAAGGTGCGCTTCCGGATCAGACCCCGTTAAAATTCTGCGATTGTCCTCTTCAGCTGAAGTGACGCTGCCGCCAAACACCCGGCATCAAGCGTACTTCTTGACCCGTTCGAGCGCTGCCGTCGCCGCCTCTTCCGCGGTCGGAAAGCGGCGAACCAGACCGCACGCCACCACCTGAACGCCGTCGATCTCCGCTGTCCAAGAATCCTCGTGCTCGATGAGCGTAACTCGGCCATCGTCGCTGAACATCGGGGTTTCGTGAATCCCAGCGCGGTAGCTTTGGAAGCGGATGCCGTCGACCCATATCCAATGGTACAGGGGGCGAATGCCCGGCCGTTTCGCCATGACCGCCGGAGCACCGGGCGCGGGCTTGGTCCGTCGCATGCGAAACGGCGTGGTGAAGCCCTGGCGGCGCTCATCTCGCCGCGCCGCCGTCAGAGCTTCGCAGATCCGGCGTGCAGCCGAATACCCCTCGAGCACGAAAGAGCCTTTCGTGAACACGTCGTTTGAGAGGATCTCTTCGATGATGCGCCGCGCGGCATCCCGGTCGGCAGGATTCGCGGCGTCGGTTTCGTCTAAATAGATCTTCACGGCCAACTCCTTGTCGGTGGCTGCCGCCCCATATCTCCCGAGGCAATACCTATCGCCGCCGATCCCCGGTTCAAATCACAAACCGTGTCCGAGCCTTGCTGAAGCCGAAGGGCGGCCATACATTCCGGACCATGCAAGCCATCAAGTGCGCCACATGCGGCACGATTCCCGAAGTGTTTCACGATCCCGACGCCCCGGCCGTCGAGATCGAGTGCCGCTGCGGCGCGTTCCGTTGGGCGCCGGTCGAGAATGGAGATACCGGCGAGCGTTCGATCAAGGATCTCGAAGCCGAAGCCATCAGCCTTTGGAACGTCGCCCAAGGGGCCGGATCAGCGCATGTGTAATCTCTACAGCCAGACCCGCAACGTCGAAGCGATCCGGCGGCTTTTCAAGGTCAGCCATAACCGCGCCGCGTCGATCGAGCCTCAGCCCGCGATCTTCCCCGGCTGGAACGGCAGCGTCATTCGCAAGGCCGCAGACGGCGAGCGTGAGCTCGTGACGATGTCATGGGGTTTCGTCTTGCTGCAGCCCAAAAAGGCACCGCGCCGCGTCACTAACGTGCGGGACGATAAAATCCTCTCATCGCGCTTCTGGAAGCCGAGCTTTGAGGCCCGCCGCTGCCTCGTGCCCGCGTCGTCGTATTGCGAACCGGACACCGGCAAGCCAGCTAAATGGCATTGGTTCGCCGTCAATGGCGGCGATGAACGCGAGCTGTTCGCCTTCCCCGGTGTCTGGCAGCGTTGGAAAGGACCGGTCAAGAAGGACGGTCCCAACGTCGACCTGGACGTTTATTCGTTCATGACGACCGCGCCGAACGCTCTGACCGCGTCGATCAATCACGAGCGCATGCCGGTGCTACTCAATCGCGAGGAAGACTTCGAGACCTGGCTCTCTGGATCACCGGCGGAGGCCTTCGCGCTAGCCCGGAGCTTTGATCCGGAGCAGATGCGCATTGTGCAGAGTGGCCTCGAGAAACGAGATTTGCTTGCCGCTTAAAGCTTGAATTCAGGCGAGCGATTTTGCCGTCGACGCTGCTCGAGCGCACCCGCGATTGAAGGGCCGCCGATGCGCCCAGCGCCGGCGGCCTTTCTTATTCGAGAGTGATCAGGTGTTCGAGCTTTCGAGAACGATCCCAGGCTCGCGAGCCGTCACGGCCTTGCGTAACACGGCAAAGCCAGTCTCAGGATCGCCGTACAATTCATCGCCATCGAACAGGGCCAAGCCCGTTACAATGCACCGCGCTGGCAGCAGCTCGCCGTCCATTTCGACCAACAGCAAGTCGGGGTATTGTCGCTTGGCCATCTGAAGCGTGGCGCGATCGGCACCGCAGACCCGCTCTCGCCTGTCCGCAATAGCTTTCTCAAGCGCATTGCGAATGTCGCGCACGGCTCGGGACATCTTCTGCCACCGCTCCGCGAGTTCGCGAATGCCCGGATCAGCATATTCGACGCTCTGAGATTGGGCCTTTTCAATTCGCGCGGCGACTTGTGCAATGAGCCGTCGCTCTAAAACTCGATCCAACATCTAACCCCACAAATACGCATTACAATCACCGCCCCCGCGTGCGGATAAGCAGTTTTTCTAATTTAACTTTCGGTAATAGTGAATAGGATTATGCGCAACCATTTCAGCGCTGACGGTTTTGATTGATGCGAGTTGCATCCGCGCCGAAGCGCCGCCGAGCCTCTTCACTTTCACACGTCATCCGATGACGGGTTGTCGACGGCCAGGATCGGTTTACAGCCGTACCAGACCTCGCACGCGTCGCATGCTGCTGCTTGGCTTTCGAACGGACGGCTACGCTGTAGAACACCGTCGGAATCGCGCAAAATGTGGAAGTGTCCGTCTTCCTCAGTCAACATGACAACAGGGTGCTGAGGCGAAGCGCGCGCCCGTTCCGCTTCAATTTCGAGCAGCTCGGGAATCCTCACGATCAAGTCGGCTATCGCCTCGGCTTCCTCCGGTGTAAGCGTCTCGAATCTGGATAGATCGGTATCCCATCGAATCTCTGCCAACTGCTTTTCTTCGCCGTCGACAATCATTATTCCGCTCGGTGAACGCACCTTGCGCCAGTGGCGAGGAAACCCTCGGCCTCGAATGCTCATAAGTCTGAAACCCCCAGTCGCGACAAATACCTTCGACGACATTGCGCGGACGATTATATCGGTGCGCCGGCGTCGTCGGCCTATATCGCTAAATCAAATGACATTGTTCCCGGTACGGCAGAATTCCATCGGGCGGAAGGCCCCGCCGCGCCCGAAATTGTGCAATCTGCTTCAATTTGGCGACGTCGCCTTGAAGCCGCGCGCAATGCTCTAGCGGACCGAACATATCGGTCAGCACAGCACCCAGCGCGATCGCCTGCGCCTTTTTCGAGAGGGCGATGTCGAAGTGCACCCATGACGCTTTTCGGAAGCGCGGAAGGGAAAGAGTTGGATGGCCCTGGATCCAGTGGCGACCAACGCCGATGCGGTCAGCCATGGTCAAGAGTTCGTCGATCGAGACCGACCACATATGGCACATAATCATACGACCGAACGGGTGCCGAACGTTGTCGACGTACACAGTCATTTGTCACCTGTTGGCGATATCGAGCAGAATATCGGAATGGCAGGGCTGTCCGAGTTTGCACCAACAGCCGAGGTTCTTCCCACGGAGGGGGGCAAGATCGATCTTCTGATCGATGACGTGTTTGTGGTACAGCAGCAGAACGTCTTCGATCGTCAGCGGCGCATCGAAATAAATGATCCGGTTCGGCGGCACGTTGCGGATGAGCAGATCGCCCACTCGCCTCTCTTCAAAGTCGAAGGCAAGCAATTCGGAGTCCGTCATTGGCTCCCACACCAAGCGGCCCTTTTGCCCTACGTGAAACGGATTCCCCCAGCGCGACGAACGATCAACCTTGACCGTGTTCGCCGGCATCCGCCAGCCCTTGGTGCGTTTCAATTCGATGCGCTGCGGCGCCATACCTTCAATCGCTCCCTATCGCTCTCACACCTGCCGCTTCATTGACGCCATGGCTGAGCGGAACGCGATCGCCGGCGTGCCAGCCAGCAGCAGCCGCTATTTCGTTGGTCAGCTTCGGCTCGCGGCGAGTGCGGATCTCCGGATGTGCCCGCCTGAACCGTTCGGAGAGGAGTGAGCCGATTATGGGGACGAGGCCTGAACCAGGTGCGCGATCGCTGATCCTGCCCATTTGATCGAGACGGACCGCAATGCGGTATGCCATCGCCCGCCGGAAGGACGCGCGGGCCTCGCGTTGCACCGATATCGACAGCTTCAGTCGCAGCGTTTGCCACTCGCGTTCTATCGCCCGGCTGATGATGACGACCAGATAGTGCGCGACCTCTGTCTGATGCGCAGCGCCGAAGAATGTGAGATTGCCGGTGTAAGTGTTGAAGGCATACTCAACGCTGCAAAGCTTGCAGATCGCGGCAAGACATGCCGCTTCAACCGGTATCGGAGCCGGGCGCTTTCGCCCCTTCGATCCCCGAAACCATGGGCGCGCATCGTCGGCATACGTCTCCGCCTCGAGCTCGTCGATGCCGCTGTAATGCATGTTATGTTCGCGCATCAGCGCGGCGGCCTTCTCGGCCGCCATCATCGCTTCTGCTTCCGATGCGCCGTTCTCGACGGTCATCGACATTAGGCGGCGAAGTTTGGCGACGATCGCTTTGCGCTTGGCCTTTTCATCAGCCATCTTCATCGCCCTCCAGCAGCAGGCGCATTCAATGCAGAAACGCACACACACTCATAGGCAAGCGTTCCGCATGTCTCGCACGGCGCGCGCCGCAATGCGTTTACACGGGCAAGCTCTGGGCGTCGGTAGTGGAGCAGCCAATCCGGCCAGCTTGAAAACTTCCCCTTTTCGCCAACTGGCATGACTTTGCATGCCGGGAGGTCTTCGATTCGGAACGTCGCATCAAATTGCTCGAGCAGATCCGCCATTTTCGCCTGCCAGTCATCCGGCATTTCGTGCATGAGAATTCGCGGCATTACGCAGAACGAGGCGTAAGATAGACCGAACCATCCCCAGAGTTTCTGATAGCCAGTACCTCGCATTCGTCACCCTCCTGATGGTGCTGACGCTGGTTTGTTGCCGTCGTTCCACAGATCCACGGCGCGCTGCGCATCTAACGAACAGCAAAACGAGAACGGCATAGGATCTTGCTCGAGCGATCCGCTTCTGTTCGCCCACGCTGCAATGACTTCCTCGCCGTTCCCGTGAGTGCAGGTGATGATGTAAGGACCGCCGCCCTCATATCCCTTGTATCCCGTCGAAACTTCTGGATCTCGGCCGCATTTTGAGCAGGGCTCGACGCTCCCGACTTCAACGTCATCGATTTTCATGCATCACCCTCCTGATGGTGTAAGAGAACGGTCGGCCTTGATGATGTGCCACTTCACGGCGGCTTTCCCATCCTTGCCACGCTTCCATTCGGCGTAGGTTTTCTTGCCCTTGAACCATCGCCCCGTTGAGCCTTTGCCCTCGAATAGGCCGCCGAGATGTTTCGCAACCTGAGCGTAGAAGATGACTTCGGCCGGTACCTTCATGTCTTCCCCCTATTTCCCTGATGATGGTGATTGAGAACGGTCGGAGATTATCTCTGGCGATATTTCCGATGCCCCCATATGCGGAACCAAAGGTTAGATGCCGCTCGGTTCAGCCGCGCATTCTCGTTCCACGTCCAATATCTGCCAGGGCGCGGCCCGACGCTGATCTGATATCGAAGCGGATTGAAAACCTCTCTCCACGTCACAAACTCGCGGCGGACATCGGCGCGCTGAATGTGCCAGATCTGACAAAACTGACGCTTGAAAATTAGGTGCTCCGGGCAATACATCTATTTTCCCCTATTTCCCTGATGATGGTGATTGAGAACGGTCGGCTAGGCCGAGCGCAACAAAACCCGGCCGAAGACCGAGGGCGAAACCCAAGACATCATCGCCGCTGATCAGGTAGGTGATCCTCTTGACGAGGTAACGTCCCGTGTATTCATCCGGTCCTGGCTCATATTCCTGCAGGTTCAGAACGTCGCCGACCTGATAGTCGCGATCGTTCTTCCTGATCTCGAACGGCTTCGAACCGTCTTCCAATCGGTCAAAATAGTCAGGCCAGACTTTGAGATCGTGGACAGCCATCCCCTATTTCCCTTCTGACTGAAGAACGGCGCGGCCCGCAGGTGTAAGCACGATGTCGTCGGCTAGTTGGCCGCCATGTTCAAGAAATCCTTCCCACATCAGATCCTTCGCGATCTTGCGGCGATATGGATAGTTATCGAAAAATGATTTCGAGGTTTGCGACTGTGCGACGAGCCGCAGTACTTCAATTTGACCGCGCGTCATTTCCCACCTTATGATTGAAGAACGGCGCGGGCGCGCTCGGTAATCTGAAACTCCGCGACGTCTCTCGTAATGCAATTCAACGCGATGTCGTAGGCAACGCTACGAAGAACGCTTGCAGGGACAGATGGGTCGGCCACATTGATTGCGATCAGACCCGACGACAGCCGCACAGAATCGGCGTTCCACATGTCGCGTTCACGTTCCAGTTCCTTCACTCTTGCCTGTAGGCGCTCGATCTCGGCTTTTAACTCTGGTGCGGAAGCCGCAAGAATTGCCACGGCCCTCACTTCCGCGATGCTGACGTCGGGGTTTAGCGTCTGGACTTTCGCCCACCATCGCGTGTCACCGTTCGGCTCCTTGGCGTAAAACATCGCCGTGTCTGCCTCGCGTATCCATGGCAGCCTTTCCACAATTGATGTCGGTGTCGCTTCCGTCATGACTCGATCTCTCCGAGCGCTTTGCGCGCAATCGTCTGCATCACGGCTACGTCAACTCGCGCGCCTTTGCCGCTGGCGCCCGTCGCGATCTCTTGAAGTGCCGCCTGTAGGCGCTCGATCTCGGCTTTCGCGTCTTTCATTGCATGCGCAGCTTTTCCTAGATCAGCTTCGACATGCGCACGACAAACCTTCCACGGGAAATCGCAGGAGAGAAGACGCGCTGAAAACTCTACCAGCCTCTGCACAATTGTCGGCGTTGCTTCAGTCATCGGTCGCGAGCCTCCCCAGCGCGGCGGGCATGCGTCGAGCCGTCCGCTTCGGTCCAAGCGACGACGACATCGCTTAGCGAAATTCGGCCGGCGACGCTGTCCGCCAGGATCTCGCGCAATAGCCGCTCCGACGGCGCCAGCCTAACGGGCTCAATCTCGTGCAATTTATTCACGCTGTCGGTCCCCTTTCTCGGCGGCAGCAGGCCCCTGATCTTCGCCCTGATCGCCACAAGTCTCGCTTGCTCGGCGCATTCCGATTCCGTCATTTCATCTCTCGACTTGTCTTCGATTGCGCTCATGATCGTCCCGCGAGTGCCGGCGTGGGCGGCTGCCACGGCTTCGGCTGCTCTTCTCGATTCTCGGCTGCCCTCGCTGCCTCAGACTGGTCGAGAAGATTGGCGATGGCGCGCTCGGGAAGCGCCGCGATCAGATGGCCGAGGGCGTAAACGGCTGAATAACCGAGAACGATCTCATCGTTCACGATGTCGATCTTCGGACAGACCACGCGGTGAAGGAAATCCATCGCGGCCATGTGCGCGTCACCGCGGACACCCAACGCAGAATACGGATCTCGTCCTTCGCCTTTCAGGCGGACGTCGTGCATCATCGCCTCCCGACAGTCGGATGCGGAGCATTGACGCGCGGACGCTCGGCGTAAGGGGCGTAAGCGGCGTGCTGCACCACCTGCCGTCTCGGCTTCTCGTTGTTGACGATCTTGCCCGGATATCCGACCCGCTTCGACAAGAACACGTTGATCTCATCGAGTGTCACGCCGAGATGTTCGGCGATCCCGGCGGCGCTGCGGCCACCGTTCCACTGGCGAACGGCTGAACTTTTCTGCCCCCGTGTCATCATCAAAATAGCTCCATTTGAGAGGGCTTCGGCGAAGACGCAGGAACTGCGAGAAACGACGCCGGTGGTCCGTGTTGCAATCGGATTTGGGCACAGTGCACCGCCCGAAGGGGCCATTGACCGCGAATAGCGAGAGCGCTTTTGAGCAATCGTCGATCGAGCAACGGCTTGTGCCAGTGCGTGATGGTTTCCCACTCTCGATCAAGCCGCTCGGCAATCTCGTCGAACAGCGCGTCGGAGATCAGAACCTCACCTCCTCGGTGTTGATCGTAAACCCAGGCCGCCATGATCCACCACGGCACGAGCATGTTCGGATTGGCCGAGATGCGCTCGCGGCAATACGAGTCGAGCGTCGTCATGCGATGGCCTCACAGTCCTCGAGCAGCCAATCGATTTCTCGACGGGCATAAGAGACGTCGCCTTGTGCCAGCGCGTCGGCCGCCCTCGCTAGCGCCGAATGGCTGACATCGTCGAAATGAAATACGTCGGCGTCATCGGCAGGGACGGCTGCGGAAGCCGTGCGCGGGTCTTTGGTCGCCTTTCCTAAGTCGGTGCGGATTGCGCCGCGCAGCATCAGCAGCCAACAGGCAAATGCCGAGAGAGCTACGGGGTTAAGATCCGAGAAGCCGCGGCCGTCGAAGAAGGCGTAACCGACACCAACTCCGATCCCGACGATCGCGAAGCCGCCTGCGAAAGGCGCAAAGGCTAAGCGTGCCGTGAGGGCACCGAGCAACATCAGCGGAGCGAATTCGTCGAAGCTCATCGCACCACCTGCTCATGGCACGGCGTCCAGAACGACACCCACTTCGTGACCCACATGCTGCCGGCGGAGAAGACGAGCCGGCCCTCTGCGGTGCGGTACGCCTCACCGATCTCCGATTTCCAGCCATTGCTGTATTCGAGCCAGCAAGCGACGCCGTCGGCGGTCGCCTTGTCGTTGCCTTCATCGGGCCGAAGCCATCGAGCCATGGTCAGGTTTCCTCGAATAGCGGTTGCTGGTCGTCGACGGACACGGCGGACGTCGGCGAAATCTGCGGTGGCGCAGCCAAATGGCTTTTGCCCCTGAGATAGAGTTCGGCGAGTTGGCGAATCCGCGTGCTATCAGAACGCTGATCAGACGGCGCCGAAAGCGGATCGACGATGCCGTGCGCCTGGCTGTTCTTGAGGCCGATGACGCCCATGACCCCCGGATCGCTGCCGCCGTCGGCGACGAGGAAGATGGCGTCGACGTCTTCAGTCTGACCTGGACGATCGAGACGCGCGATGCACTGCTCGTGTACCTTCCCTGACCAATCGAGTTCACCGAAGACGATGGTGCGGCACCGGGCCTGCAGGCCGTCAAGCCCAGCGCCGGAGCGCAGGCTCATAATCATGACGTCCGACGCTCCGCTCAGGAACGCATCGACGGTGGCACGTTTCTGCTTCGGGCTTTCCGACCCGGTGAAGAGCACGGGTTTGTATTCGGCAAGCTCACGCATCCAGATGTCGTAGACATCTCGATGCCAGCCACAGAGCAATACCGGCTGCTTTGCGGCCAGCAGAACTTTGATGAAGGCGGCGACGTGCTTCGCCTTGGCAACGCCGGTTGCGTGCCGCAGCAGCATGTCAAATTCGCGCGCCGCCTGCCCGCGTTCGGTGAAGGAACCGGAGATCACCTGCCGCGCCAGGTGCGCCATCATCGCCGCGCCGTCCTCGAGCGGCTGCTCATCATAAGGCACGGTGTGAATGATCGTATTCGCGAACTTCCGCTCGTCTCCGACATCTCGTCGCGTTCGGCGCAGAGCGATATGGTTCTCGAGAAGGTAAGTACCCAGCGCCTCGGGCTCGCTGACAAGCCACTTCCCGCCCGGACCTGGACTGCACCATTCACGGACGAAATCAAACCAGTCGCCGAGGCATCCGCCTTCGAGAAAATCGCAGATGCGCCAGATTTCCTCGCCGTAGTTGTAGATCGGCGTGCCGGACAGTCCGAGAACGAGAGACGCCTGTCTGGAGAATGCCTGCGCAGCCGCACCCTTCGCGGTACCGGAGCCGGACCTCAGCTCCTGAATTTCATCGAACACAACCGATTTGAAACCGGACGACTCTGCATAGTCGATCCAGCCCGCCAGCTTAGAGTACGGGCATATGACGACGTCGACCGGCGGCAGTTCGTACGGGGTTGTCTTCTTGACGATGTGCGTCTTGAGGTTTGTGAACTCTGCGATCTTTTCCGCCCACTGACCGGGCAAATGCGTTTGCGGCACGACGAGCGCGGGCAGGAAATCGGGAGCGACGACAGCCGCAATAGCCGAGATCGTCTTGCCGAGACCCATCTCGTCCATCAACAGCAACCGGCCGGTTCGCCGAACGAGTTCCGCGGCCTGGGTCTGATAGGAATACGGCCTCATGTTGCCGCGAAAGCCAGCTTGCGCTGGCGGCCGCCACGACGGTGAAAGTATCGCGCCGATTTCAGACTGCTGTGTTTCGAAGAGGGTCTTTTGACCGGAGAGGCGTGCGACATCCTCGGTGCTGATCTTCAGTGGATAGCGATCGGTGAACCACTTGAGATCAGCACCCAGGCGCGGTCCGCCAGCGAGCGTGAACGGCGTGCGCGCAGTCTTGTTGATCGACGGGAAGATCTGCTTCAACCGGATTGCAACGTGCGGTTCAACATCGAGAGACCAGGCGCTGCCGGTCCAAGACATCGAACCATAGGTGCGTTTGAAACTTAGCTGCTCCGTCATAGCCAAGCCCTCGCCATATCGAAGACGGCGACCGGCTTGCCGCCGATCGTTGGGCCCAGTGCCACCGGACGGGACGTCACAAGGATGAGACCGGAAAGCGATGGCTCGGCAGAATAGCTATTGAGCTGACGGATAATCGCCTTCGGCTGGCCTTTAATTTTCACTTCGATGCCGACGTCGGCGACGAGAAGATCGATGATACCGCCCGCGATGCGGACCTCGCGGTTGACGCTCGCCCAAGGCGACATAGTCAGAGCGACCGCATCGTCCGTGAGGGCCGAGAAAATCCCGGCCTGCGTTGCCTTCTCATCCTCGAGAGGGAAGCGCTTGCCGTAGAGCGCAGCCATAATATCGCGCATCAATGGCGTCATTTCGCGCCATCCTGACGCCGGACACAGATCGGCATACCGTCCGCGCCGAGCCGGGGTGTCACTCCGCCATTGCGGAAAATCAGGTACTGGCAACCGGACTCCAAATCCGTGAAGATGTCCGGTGCGCCGTGATAGTTGTAATATCGGTACGGCTCTGCTGACGTGGGTTTGGTGAAGTTGGCCGCGACGACCGCGGCGCCGATGATGATGGCAGCGCCGAGCCAAACCATGATCGAGAACCTGCCAGAACTTCTTTCGAAGTCGCGGTCGAAAGCGTCGATTTCCTCTTCGGACGGCTTCCGGCTCATGCCTCAAGCTCCTTCGACAACGCGACCTCGAGCGGCGAATAGCGGCCGCCCTTCCACCCCTTCGTCAGCTCATCCGTGCGGACGAGGACGCGATCGAGGAAGGAGATCAGCTCGGCGTTGCTCCAAGTGACGATGTTGCGATCAGCCGCCAGGGCTCGGATCGATTGTTCCCAACTTGCGATGTTGAGATCCGGGCCCATGTCGCTGAATCCGTCGTCCAGAGCTTCCATTCCGCCGTCGCGCTCAGACGCGAGCTCGAGCATGCCGATAGCTTCCTCGGCGAGCGCATTTCGCTCGAGGGCGCGTCGCGTCCAGATGCTGAAGAAGGTCTTGTATTTGAAGAAACCCGTCTTGTGGTTCTTCGCGGCGTTGTCTTCGAGGCTGGTCCCCTTGATGAACTTCGCCGCGCGCGCCGCCCGGTTGTGGCCAAATCTGCGCTTGACGTCAGAGCCATCCCACAAGGTCACTGACACGTTGCATTCTGACGCGACGAACGACAGCGCCGCCGGCGCCATCAGCTTGAACGCCTGGACGCGCCGACGCTTCCACTGCCTGATGGCCTTTGGGTCGGCGCCCGGCTGCAAAGCTGCGATGATCATAGTCCCCCTCGTGCGCGACGATTGCCCTCTTTCAACTGCTCAAGCGCGTCTGCGCGTTTCGCTGAGCCGATGTCCGGTAGTTGGTTCGCGATGATCCAGATGCCGTCGAGCGCGATCTTGAGGATCTGGCCAACGCGGACCGCAGAAATCTTGCGCCGCTCGACCACGCGGATCTGCTGCGCGATCTTTGCCAACGACAGCGCGGTATCGCGTGAGGCGAAGAAGAGTACCCATTGCGCCGTTGTGAAACCTTCGACGAGCCGGAAGCCGGCGGCGAAGGCACTATCGCCAGTCAGATGCCGCGTTCCGAGCGAGGTGAACCACGACATAGCGGTGTCGTAGTCGTCGAGATCGGCCTGCACCTGCTCGAAACGCGGCCGAAGCGCCGGAACCTGCGCAGCCTCCCATTCGGCCAGCTCGCGAAGCTGGGCATCGCTCAAGCCGCCATTGCGGCGATCGAAGCCGAGTCCGTCAGCAACGTCGGTCAGGGTTTCCTGTGCGAGCGCGCGCATGACGCGCCCCTCGGCGTCATGGCGCCGTATCGTGCCAGGGACACGCGAATACCGAATTCTTGAGACGTCGAGCCACCATAGCTGCCGCTTCTGCCCGCGCCGCCCCTTGCCCTCGCTACGGGCTTGCTCGCGGTCCGCATCCATTTCTGCGGCGAGCTGGGCAGCATCGGCGGCAGAGAACGACTGCCGGGACGACCACATGCGCGGCCACTCGTCGTCTTCGGGCAACACCAATGCGACTGGCGGCAGCGGAAAGAGTTTGAACTTGTCCGGATCGACCGGCGCCCAGAAATCGGGCTGCTCGCTGCCAAGCCAGCGCCATGCCTTCCAGGGCTTTGATTTGTCGCGGGGCGGCTTCGTGCATGGCAGATGCACGGCGTAAAGTGACTTTCCGACCTTCTCGTAAGTGACCCAGGAAGCCGCGCCCGTCTCGGGGTTGAGAGCGCGCGCGGCTTCGAAAGGCCCCCGGCCATTCCAGATAACGCGAACGGGAAACCTCTGCGGCAGGTTGATCCCGTCCAAACGATAGAATTGCCGAAACTTGAGAGGCATCGTCACGCGGCGAGCCTCCGTGCCGAGCATGCGGAGCTGCCGGTCTCGACCGGCTCGCGCCAGCCTTCCGGATCAATGCGTGACGAACTGCGGCCGAAATCCTGCGTCCAGTAGGAACGCGGCTCGTTCGGAATGCCTTGGAAAAGCCATCCCGTGACAACTCGGCCGTCGGAGAGCCGCATGTCGACTGGACGGGTATGATTGAGTTCGCACATGGGGCGGTAGGCTGTCGGCATCAGTGCACCGCGCCAGCTTCGGAAACGATGCGCTGGATTTCGTCAAAGGCATCGTCGTTCGGTGGCGGGATTTGATTGCCTTGAACGGCCCCCGGCTGCTGCCCGTATTGCGGATTCGGCAGGAACCCGATGCGATTAGCGATCGTCAGAAGCTCACGAGCGATTGCCGTGGCGTTCTGGCTCTGCAGTTCTTTGACGTCCCCAAGGCGGCGCAGAACTTCCGCGTCTGCGGTGATCATCCGCTTTTCGAGGTGCTCGATCTGGTTCAACGCGAACTGATTTTCCTCAACCATGCGTTTCCGCATCGTCTCGATCTGGTCGGCGAGCTTCACAGTGTCCCCCTTTCGTAGCTGCCGCGGCCAAGCTCAATGCCCGTCGCGGGATCAGTTTCAATCCAATTGCAATTGCTCCAGTCGAGCGCGCAGCGCGTCGGTCGATCGAGCGGATCGGCATCAATCGGCGCGAGGACGAACGGTGCCCGTCCCTCGTCGACGATCAGGGTTTCCGAGACGTGCGCGTGCTTCCGCTGCATGGCGTCAGTGCTTCGACTTGTCGGGCTTGCCGAACGGAACGACTTTCTCGCCCTTTTTCGTGCGCTCTTTCTTCGGCTCCGGCACGGACTCGGCGTCGACTTGGGCCTCATGCATCGCCGTCTCGAGGTCGGTCGGCAGGCCCGTCGCTTTGCGAGCAGCGTCGATCTCGGCTTCATGGGTCAAGATTTTGAGACGCTTCTCAGCGTCGGCGCGGTGTTCTTTCACGACCTGCGCAATGACCTTCTCGCTGAAGCCGTCGGCTTTATCCTCGGCCTTGTAGTCGGTGAGCGTAAGTGCGAGTTCGTCCGCACCTTTAAAAAGATCAAGGCGTCGATCGACGCGAGCCTTGAATGCGGCGCCGGAATTGTCGCCGACTTTTGGTGTCTCGTCCCCCATAATGACCTCCTGTTACTTTGCGGGTGTAAGCAGCGCGTGGATGTGGATCGTCGCGTGGATCTCCATCACGCACCGCCTTTTTTCAGCTTGCGGATTTTCTCGCGGATCTCGGCGCGCACTTCTGCCGGCGAGCGCGCATAGCGCATCGTCCGTCCGAACGCGCGCCGCCAATCCCAGACATAAAGGGCGTGATCTTCGCTCGGACCGTTCACCTTGCCGTTGTCGTCGAGCTTCGGATCGAACCACCAAATCCGATCGAGTAAGACGATCTTCATTCCCCACGCCGGATGGTCATTGAAGATGTCGGACCGAGTAACGGCACTGTCGAATTTAACGCCGAGCAGCATCACAACGATGCCGTGCCGTTCCTTCGTCAGCTCGAGCGCGCGACGGACAAACCGCTCGGCCAGATCGCCCTTGTAAGGCGGGTTCGTGAAGATGGCGTCGAACTCGAATGGCAGCAGCGGCTGCTTCTGATCGAGAAAATCGGCGACGAGCATGCGGTTGCTCGCGAACAGATCGCTATCGTCCGGCACATGAATATCGGACGGTATGACCTTCAGTCCGTGCTCTTCGAGCTCGGCGACCATCTGTCCGGTGCCGGCTGCGCATTCCCAGACGGTCATGCCCGGACGCAACCTCGGACCCATGATCTCTTTAAGCGCCGCGGCCGTTACCCAGCGCGGGGTATTGTAAGCTTCGCGCGCGACGCGTTCGTAACCGGACTCACGCTGTGCCATCAGGCAACGCCCCCGGTTTGCGCCAGGCTGAGCAGCATCAGCTCGCCGCGGACGACACGGCCGACCTCGGTCACGATGTTCGCGAGCACCTGGCGGGCCGGCGGTTGCGTGTAGGTTTGGCTCGAGGCGATGAGTTCGGCGCGAATGTCGGCAAGCGTCGCGTCGACTAGGTCCTCGAATGCGGTGTCGAGCTTCGTCATTGCGCCGCCCGCCGTTCTTTGAGCATTCGCGCGAGCTCACGCTCGGCGCCGGCTTGAATTCGCTTCCGCGCGTTGTGCAAACTGTCCGGCCAGGAAAACTTTGCCCCGCGCTTGCACGCGTCGATCAGCAATCGCGTCTCGAGCATGTCGATCGGCTCGTCGACTTCGATGTCTGGGGCGCTCGGCGCCGGGAAATGCTTGGCGAAGCGCGCCCGGACCTGAGCATCGCAGTCGAAAGCTTTCAGCGTCATCAGTGTCTGGTCGAACAGATCAAGCAGCGCGTTGCGTGGGTCATCTCGCTCCTCCGGCTGATGAAAGTCATGTACGTGGTTGACGATACCGGTCATGCGGCTTTCCTCCGGACCTCAATGAAGACGTCAGTGATTTTTGGGAACGCTTCGCACAAGGCCGCGCGGAATTGAGCACTGAGGCTCAACTCGACGGACTTCTTTCTCCATTGCTCGTGCGTCGCGATGTAAGCGACGACGCGATCGCCACGGCCGGAAACTAATCGATCGATGACGAAAGTTGAGAAGGCCATCCGAGCCTGCTCAACGCCGAGGCGTCGCTCCAGGTCGGCGATCACAATCGGCCACGATCGCATTAAGACCGGATCGCCAAGCAGCACGCGCTCGCTTGGACGATTACCGACGACTCGCTTGACCGTGTCGGTGATGTCGGAAGGCTTGACCGAAGACCGACGCTCGGCGAGAACTTTCTGCACAACCAGAGGCGCTTCGGCTCCGCTGATACCTTGGTCGGAAACCCACTTCACGAGGCTTCGGAGCGCGCTGGCGATTACCGGCGCATCGAGTTTTCGCTGCGTTACGATCGGGCCGATCACGTTGTCGAGCACAACGCGGCGGTCCGGATGTGCGGTCAGCTCGGCCTCAAGCTCGCGAAGCGCCGCTTCGGTTTCGTTGAACTTCCTAGCCCTCACGCGCCCCCCAGCGGGGGGTTGGGGGGGAGAATCTTTCTTTCCGTTAGGAAGGGCCGTTGAAAAGAGGTCGTTATGGTGTGAAGGCGTACCTTCACACCTGCTGTGATCTGCTGCGCTCACACCTGATGTGATGCCTGAAGATGAGTTGTAGTCATCATGTGATGCGCGGCGCACATTCGAATTTTCGCCTTCTGAGCCATGCGAATGGCGCATTGCTCCGCTTTCGGGCGTGTTTTGATCTTCTTCGTTGTCGTCGTCAGGCTCGCCTACGGGCGGAGCGCCACGGTCCATGATGGTGCGATAGTAATAGGCACGACCGGCGGCATCCTGCTTACCCCGCTCGACATATCCCCACCCGCACAGATCCTTAAGCTTGCGATTGACGGTCTCGCGAGAGAGACCAACGCGCTCCCCTATCGTAATCTGCTTGAGGCGGCACCAACCGGCCTTATCGGTGTGACGGCCGATGACGAGATAAACGCGGAAGTGCGAAACGTCCGCGCGCGGATCCTCCGCGAAGTCACCGGCAACGATCGAATAACGTGGCGCCATGGCGCTGAAATTTCCCCACATCTCGGCGCACGAATTCTCGTTCGGCAAAGCAGCGCTTCACCGTCCAATTCGGACCGACCTTTTCGTGAACTCACCCCGAACTAACTCCGCCCAGCGCGTACGCCCGCGCCGAGCGGTATTCCATTAGGCAGCCACGCCGTAGACAGGCGCATCCATGCCTAAGTTATTGATGTCCCTATCTTTTGAACTGTGCCGCAACGCCCGCGCCTGCTTGTGGCCGCCAGGGTCTAGTCGAACCTTCGGCATGGTCATCCGCGGGCCGCCACCACCATCCTTGAGCGCCCTTTTGTGCCGAGCAGCAGCCAATTCCTCACCATTCGGCATGCGATAGACCACCGCGCGTTGCTGCCCGTGAACGCACTGTCTCAGGTGGCGGTACGTGTCATTTTTCTGCACGTAAGCACGTCGCTTGACGACGCCGATTTCCACGGCCAGCATCGATAGGAACGTGCCTCTATCCAACTCTTCGAGGCGCTCTTGCCATGTGAATTCGCGGAACTCTTCGTAGATCTGAGCGGACGTATACCAGCCGCAAAACTCGTCTTCCCCGCTCATGAACTCTACAAAGAGGGCGAGGATCTTTTCTTTCGAGACATCGGCGCGTCGCGCACGCGGGCGACGCGCTAAAGCTACGCGTCCGGTTCTTTCATCGAGCTCGAATACGCGGCGTTCCCGTTCCTGCTGAACTTGTGAAGTCGGCTGCGCGGGCTTGACGTCCAAAGGCGTAGTCGGGGATTGGGCTTGCAGTGTTGGAGTCGGAGCGGCTGATTTCTGTAGGGATGGCCACCGGCGCAGCAATGCCTGTCCGGCCGTTGCAACAGCTAGCCCCGCATATCCAAAAAGCTCGATCATCGACGACCCCCGTCTCTGGGAATCGTCGCCGCTTAATGGGCAATGCGGCGACGACCCCGGAAGACACCATGGCAAGACGCAAAGAAGACGCTACTGACGCAACCACCCGGCAGCCTGATTGCCGGGGAACTGAACTCACGCGCGCGATGAGACCGGGTCGAGCTCTTCGCTGATCTCTTTCCGCCTCACGGTTTCGAATGGCGGAAGATCGCAGAAGTCGTTCGGCGTCACCTCGCCGTAGGTCTCAACGTAGATATCGCGAAGGGTTTCTCGACCCGGGAACAGCAGGCCGGCGATGTATCGCCCCACGGTGCTATGCCCCCGCCGAATTCGCTCCCCGAACTCCTCCAAGGTAATTTTTTCCTTTTTGATCCAAGGGCCGAGTTTCATGCGAGCGAATCCTTTCGGCTCAAGATCGTGCGTTTTCCGCACATTTGTCAATCGAAAGATTGTGCGTTTTACGATCTGTTCGAAAAGCGCGTTACGTTTCAAATGGGCGGATGATTAAGAACCGCGTTCGGGAACTGCGCAAAAAGCACAAACTCAGCCTTGAAAGGCTGGGAGAGCTGATTGAGCTGTCGCATACTCAGCTCGGTCGGATCGAAAAACACGAAGCCGGTCTTTCCATCGACCTCGCGGAAAAAATTGCTCAGGTCCTGGACGAAGAAATCATCGACGTAATCGGTCTTGGCTCCGGTTCGGGCCAGAACGGCGGCGCTCCTCCGGTCCAAACCGATGCAGTTCCTTATTCCGGTGGCGACGATCTCAATCCGCAGTCGATCAAACGCTATCCCCACCTCGAAACGTGGAAAATGCTCAGGCCCGTATTGGTCAGAGCCGGGGTGCCAGATCGCGCAATTGCCTATGTTGATCCGTCTGAGGCAGCCATCGCGAACGTCAAGCCTTTGGCGTGCGTTCTAGCGGAAACCGGCGAGCCCAAAACCATTATTGCTCGGCAGTTTGTACCGCCGAGCCTTCTGATCACGAATTCGCGCGCTGCGAGCGAGAAGAACCTCGATATCGAGCTTGGCGAAGCTCGCATCGTTGGCATTATTCGAGGCCAGTTCGTCTCGCTGGATAGCTAAAACGCTCCTTGCCCGCGCGTCATCTCGGCCCGTCTTTGGCCGCGATCCCAACTGTCGGCCGCCTCTTTTCCCCGCAATTCACATAGCCCCAAGTGCCGTTTCCATCGCGAATATTCGCGCGTGGCGACCTCGGCGGCCCTCCCCGTTGAACGTTTAACGCACATTCCTATTGACCAATGTGCGGAATTCGCACATTTCTGGATGTGTGATTTGGGGGACGGCATCATGATCAGCGGGATCAATACCGATTTTCAGCGCGACGAGTTTGCTGAAGGCACCGCCGCCAGCCGGCGCGATGAGCCCTTCTCACAATGGACAACACCGGCGTGGCAACTCGGCTGGACAATCGAAAAGCGCCGTCAAGCTGTCAACGTCGTCGGCGTAAGGGACTACTGCGAGATCGACGACATCGTGCAGGCGCTTGGCCTGCTGTGCCTACGCCTCCGGGACCGCGGACCGATCGCGGTCGATCTAGCGCAGGCCATCGCGTTGCGGGCGCTCGACGGTCAGGACTTTCGCCTTGATCCGCCAACGGCGATCCGTACCGCTGACATGCAGGTGGCGTCATGACGCGACGCGATACCAGCGCCGACGGCGCCGAAGCATTGTCAGCAGCAATTGCCGCCGAGAACCGTGCCGAGACAACGCTCACCGGCTGGGACATAAACGATATTCGCACAGCGCTTCAGGAAGCGGACGCCGCTCTCAAACAGGCTGAGGGCTCGCTGAAAAACATGGGCCTCGTCCGGCGTATTCGCGGCGCCCGCGAGCGCATCGGCCGTGCCGTCGGCGTCCTCAGTACCGCGAAGGCGAAGCAATGACCGACGAAACCGGAATCGCCAAGACGCCGGCCAAGATTTCGCTGCGCGAGCAGGCGGACGAGGCGCACAAAGAACTGAAAAATCGACACCGCTACTACCCGTCTCAGGTCCGGGCCGGAAAGATGACCCCGGCGGAGGCTGAGGTCGGCTTCGCGGTGATGCGCGCCATTCGCGACACGATGTCGTTGTTCGCAGAATACGAAATTGAAGTCCGCGCGGCCCTGCGCAACGCCATCGAAGCTCGGCGCACCCTCGAAAGCGATCCGCTCGCCCAGACCATCACCGAGGCCTTTCCGGACGCGCGCCCAGTGGAAGTGCGCGACGTCGACGACAACGAACAATTTGAATTCATGGGGCCGGACGCAAGCAGCGACGGCGGATTAGCAGCGGTGCTCCCCACCGACCATCCAGCGGTAGCGGGTCCGGCTCCATGAAACCAGATCGCCACGCGCCTGCCGGAGTGGCTGGAGAAGAAAGAGGGACTGATATGAACGAAATTCCGTTGAAAATGGTGCCGTTCTCGAAGCTGGCGGCGATCGACGAGATCAATGCGCGCAGTAAATCGAAAGAAGGTCTCGATGAGCTGGCCGCGTCGATCGCGACGAAGGGCCTGATCCAGCCTCTCGCCGTCCGGCCAGGGGACAAAGGCAAGCTCGAGATCATTGACGGTCGGCGCCGGTATCTCGCCTTCGCCATGCTGGTGAAGGATGGCCGTCGCAAGAAGAGCGACGTGCTCCCCGTTATCGAGCGCAACGAAGACGACAATGAAGCGCTTGAAACGTCACTAATGGCCAATACGGTGCGTTTACCGATGCACCCCGTCGATCAGTATGTCGTGTTCGACCGCCTGACGACGAGCGGCAGCAGCGAAACTGAGATCGCGTCACGCTTCGGCATCAGCGACCGTACCGTCAAACAGCACCTGGCGCTCGGCCGCCTTGCGCCGTCGATACGCGACGCCTGGAAAAAGGGAAAGATAACCGCCGACGTTGCTAGGGCGTTCGCGCGTCATGAAAATCCGGACGTGCAGGAAGCCCTCTGCGAGAAACTCCGCAAGGATTACGGCGGCTATCGTTTTGGAGTGCATCAGGTCGTCAATGCGTTGACGGGCAAGAAGCAACCTCTCGCCAGCTGTCACCTGATCACTGTCGTCGGCATGGACGCCTACACGGCCGCTGGCGGGACCATCAGCGACGACCTGTTTGACGACGAAAAGTATGTCGATGACGTCGCTCTTTTGCGGAAGCTGGCCGACGACAAGATCGCGGCGAGGTGCGCCGAGCTTATCGCCGACGGCTGGTCCTTTGCGATGGGTGAAGGGGAAGCTACCGCACAGACCCCCTATGGCTGGGACGGCTGGAATAACGTCAAGGATACCGATGATGATCAATTCGACATCAGTGAGGACTTTGATCCCGCAAAGTGGTCCGCCGAAGAAAAACAGGTATCCGGCTGCGTCGTCGAAATTGTGGGCCGAGAACTGCACGTAAACGCCGGCATGATCCTTCCTGCCACCGAGTTCTCTGATGCGAATAAGGACGGCGAGGTAGGCGGCGCGGATTTCGATGATGGCTCAGACGATGACGGAGACTCCGACGACGAGATCGGCGAAGAAGATCTGCCCAGCGCGGAAGAAGGCACCGATCTCGATGGTGAGGACGAGACCGGCGACGAGTTGAAGATTTCCGGCGCACTGATGCGCACCATCACGGAAACACTTACGGTCACGACGTCCGAAGCACTTAGACGTCAGCCCGAGGTTGCGCTGCGCGCCGCCGTGGCGGCGCTCATGTCCCAAGGGGGGAGTTCAAACCCGGTCAAGCTGACGGCTAACGGCTGGCCAGCGAACGCGCGCCCGCTGACGCCTACCAAATTCAATCAGATCTTCGACGCGCTAAACGGATCCTCTGTCGACGAACTTCTGGGTCGGCTCGGCGCGCTTGTCGCCGACGCACTCGACCTGCGCAGCTTTGGATCAGTCGGACCGAATGAACACGACAGGGCGCTGATCGCGGCAATCGACGGCAACGCGTTTTCGCTGGAAGCAGCCAAGCAGTTCAACGCCGTCGACTACTTCACCCGCGTGACGAAGGCCGTTTGTCTCGAAGCTATCGGAGAAATCCGCGAGGCGGGCATGGCTGACGGCTTGGCGCCCGAGGATGTCCTCGCGGACATGAAAAAATCCGAGCTTGCCGATGCTGCCGCCGATTACGCGAAGCGGAGCGGGTGGTTGCCGACTGAGCTTCGGCACCCGTCATACGAAATCGACCTCACAAAAATTCCGGTCGCGGCGGAGTGACCATGTCCAACGCTTTGGCAACCATCGGCGGAACGTCCACCGCCGCTAAGAAGATCGCGATTCCGGCCAATGTTCCTGGCCGGATATCGCTCGCCGACAAGCTGCGCCTCGACTTCGCAGGAGACGCAATTGGGACGGCGATCAACATGGCATACGAGGGCAGTCAGTACGTCGAAAAGAATACCGATGCCCGGCGGATTGCTTTCGTCACCCTAGCCACTCCGGACTACGACATCGGCGCGCGTATTTTGATCCGCTCGTTACGCAGGTTCTCCGATGCGCCAGTTTTCGTCATGATGCTCTCGGAATGGAGCTTCATCACCGACGAGCCCGATGTCTTCACGATCGCGGTGCCCGAGCTTCGTAGGCCAACGGATGCCAAGCGCGCGGAGTTCGCCGCCACGTTCACGAAGTTCTGGGCGTTCGCCCTGCTCGGATTGGAGCGCATCGTCTTTATAGACAGCGACTGCCTCGTCACCGGGGATATCGAGCCGCTTTTCGAAGGCGAGGCGTTCCTCGCCTGCCGCGACAGCGTCGAGCGTGTACGCACGGATATCTTCAATTCCGGAGTTATGGCCTTCAGCCCGAGTTTCGAGCAATGGAACCGCATTGTTACCGGCGCGGCAACGGCGGAGAGCTACGACGGCGGCGATCAGGGCGTCCTCAACACATTGTTTCGCAACTCCGTGAAATTCGTTCCGAGCGAATTCAACACGCTGAAGCATTACCCTTATTTTCGAGCCGCCGAAGTCGATCAGACACAGATCCGCTGCATCCATTACATCGTCAAGAAGCCCTGGGAGATCTGGTACCGCGAAATCTCCGATAGCTTCGCCGTCGATCTCGAGGATCGTTGGACGAGAGAGCTAACGCACGACGAGCTCCTTGCGCTCGTCTCGCACTGGCGGCGCACCCAGTTTCTTGCCGAGCGTGGCCGGTTCGATGTGACGCGGCAATCGCCACGAAAAAAGCGAAAGCAAACGCAGACCGCCATCGCGATCGCCGCGAGCGTCATCCTGCTCTTCGTACTTGGCGCTGTATTCGGGAGTGTGATGCACCCATGACATTTCGTTCAATCTACTGGGACGACAAAGACGCCCGGCTCAAGACCTATTCATCATCGACGAAATCTGACGGTCGTTCGGTCGTGAAGATCGAAATCGAGGTGCACGACACGTATCGCCTCGCGTCGATCTTGCGCGATCTTGCCGAACTGCGCGCCGAGCAAAAAGCAGCCGTTCCTCTCACCGAATCCAAGAAGCCGAAGCGTCCCGGATCCCGCCGCGTGATCGCGAGTCAGCGACCGCTGCTCCTGACCTACCAGAGGGAAGACTGACGCCATGCCAAAATTCAGGATTCGCGCCCAATGGTACGGCAACGACGGTCACCAGCTCGGCGTGGCAGAAGACGACATCGAGGCTGAGAATGCCTGCGAGGTCATCGACAGCGCATTGCCGGGAGAATGGTACTCCGACGAATTCACCGGCGCGACCATCACCATTGAGAAAGTCGGGTGATCGCGATGAAAAACAAACTCATCTGTGGCGAAGCTGAAGAGTGCGCAGGCAAGGCGCCGCGAGAATGCGAGCGCAGAATGACCGTCAGACCAATCCTCTTTTCCGCACCGATGATACGAGCCCTTCTCGTTGCCAGGAAAACTCAAACGCGTCGGATTTTGAAGCCACAGCCTCCGACCGAGGACCAGTTTCCGGGCTCGTCATTCGGTCTCGACCGTGCCGCCGCGGACAGCGTCGCCATCTATTCTCAGAATCAATACACGGCCGATTTGCCCCGACACCCCACGGATTGGGACTTGATCGGGTCGGTCGGCGTAGCGCGCGACGCCGGTTTCCCTAACCGCTATCGCGTTCCCTATGCGGTCGGCGATCTGCTTTGGGTTCGTGAAACCTTCTTTCATGGCGTTGTTGCCCGGGACGGAACCGTCGAGGACTGGAGCGAATACCACTATCGCGCGACCGAACCCGAGATTGAGGGCGTCGACGACGGCGATGGCTATTCAGAAACGAACGCCGACGGATCGCTGCGGTCCCCTTGGAAGCCGTCAATCCACATGCCCCGGCGCGCGTCTCGTATCACGCTCGATGTCACTGATGTCCGCGTCGAGCGGCTGCAGGCCATCAGCGACGAGGACGCGATCGCCGAGGGCGTCAGTTGGGAAAGCGCCGATCCGCCGTTCTACTACGTCCCCGAAATTTATCCTCATTCCCTGACTGCAGTGGGAGTGGAGGAACCGGGCGGCAGGCACGCCCAACGCTCCTATTTCAAGCTTTGGGATCTCATCAACGGCATGGGTCACGCCGCAGAGAACCCGTGGGTCGTCGCCGTGTCGTTCCGCGTTCACGTCGTCAATGTCGACGAATTCCTCAAACAGAAGGAAGCCGCCTAGTGGCAATCAAATCGATCGAACTCGTTTCCGGCTGCATCGCAAAGGCGGCCGACGACGAACCAGTATTCGTGCTCAGGGGACAAGACGCCCTGGCGGGCGACACCGTCCGCGATTGGGCGAGACGCGCTCTGGAAGCCGGATGTCCGGAAGCAAAATACTTCGAAGCGATAGAACTCGCCGACAAGATGGACGCTTGGCCGAACCGAAAACTTCCCGACTGATCAATAGGTTCGCGAGAAATCTGTTGATGTCTTACCTCCCGCCCCAGGCCCGACGAGCCCAGCCCGCGCACCAGAGCATTTTGGCTCTGGCGCGTAGGCTTGCGCAAATCCAGGCGAGGGCCGATCATGCCAGGGAGAAAGAGGGGGGTATCGAGTGCGCGTCGCCATCTACAGCCGATATAGTTCCGACCTCCAAGACCCGAGGTCGATAGGCGATCAGATCGCCGCAGCGCGCGACCACGCCCAGCGCCAAGGCTGGACCGTCGTCGGGGAGTTTCAAGATGCAGCAATCTCGGGCGCGTCCATTAAAAATAGACCTGGTCTGAATGCGTTGCTGGGCGCTGCTGATGCCCGCGCGTTCGATGCGGTGCTGACGGAATCCGTCGACCGGCTTTCGCGCGATCAGGAGGATTTGGCGCACGTCTACAAGCGCCTCGTGCATATCGGAATCAAAATTATTACACTTGCCGACGGCGCGATCGGAAAGTTGCACGTCGGGATCAAGGGCATGCTCGCAAGTATGTTTCTTGATGATCTCGCACTCAAGACAAAGCGCGGGCAGGTAGGTCGTGTGAAAGCCGGTCGAATCCCTGGTGGCCTTTGTTACGGCTATGACGTCGTCCCTTCGATCGACGAGCGCGGGCAGAGAACAATCAATGAAGCCGAAGCAGCAATCGTTCGACGTATTTTCGATGAATACATTGCTGGCCGATCGGGGCTCAAGATCGCCACCGACTTGAACGCCGAGAAGATCCCAGCGCCACGCGGCGGTACGTGGTGCTCTTCGGTGATCAACGGAAACACGAAGCGCGGCAACGGCATCATCAACAATCGCCTTTATACCGGGAAGATCATTTTCAACCGGCAGAGTTTCGTCAAGGATCCGGCGACGGGCAAGCGCCAAGCGCGCGAGAACCCCCGTGACCAATGGCTCGAGCAAGACGTGCCAGAACTCCGCATTATTTCCGACGAGATTTTCGCCGCGGCTCAGAACGCGCGCCGTCAGACCAGCACGCAAAGGCTCGATACCCGCCGCCGTCCCAAGCACCTTCTTTCGGGCCTAGTCTTTTGCGGATGCTGCCGTGGATCGCTAACGATCATCCGAGACGACTACCTAGGTTGCTCGGCAAGCCGTAACCGGGGAACTTGCAACAACCGGCGAACGATCCGCTCGCGCGAAATCCAGGATCGTATTCTCGCAGCGCTTCAGAAATATCTGCTGTCCCCTGATGTTGTAGAGGTGGCCGTCGAAGCCTACCGGCAGGAGCGCGAGCAGATGGACAAGATGAGCGCCCGTGAGCAACGCGACGTCGAGCGCGACCTCGCGACGGTCGAGCGCAAGATCCAGAGCATAGTTTCCGCGATTGAGGACGGTGGTGAGGTCAAGGCCATGGTTTCGAGGCTGAACGAGCTTGAGGCACAGAGGGTCGAGCTAGAACGGCGGCGACCTCGTGCGGTCAAGAATGTCGTTTCTCTTCACCCCAAGGCGGCCGAGGCCTATGCCGGGATCGTTGGGCAATTGCACCAGGTACTTGGCAAAGGCCAGAATTCCGATGGTGAGTTGGTCGAGATCGTTCGCGGCCTGATCGAACGCATCGACGTCACGCCGGCTGCCCCTGGCGAACCGCTCAAATTGGACCTCGCCGGCAACCTCACGGCGCTCCTGGCGGAACCGAATGAGAACCCAACAGCGGTAGTGATGGTTGCGGGGGCTGGATTTGAACCAACGACCTTCAGGTTATGAGCCTGACGAGCTACCGGGCTGCTCCACCCCGCGTCACCAAAAGCGCGAGGGATCAATCACCTAAGCGCCTTGCCGGATAAACAAGGCCGCTCGTTTCGGAGCGGCCGGAGCGCGGGCTATAGCACAAAAAATCCGTCTGGAAACCCCTATTTGCGGATTTCTTCCAAGGACCTTCGCGAAGAGCCGTATTCATTGGCTGCGCAGACGTTTCTGCGCTGCTTCAACGCGGCCTCAGCAACCGCGCAACCGCTTTCGCTGCCGCAAGGCGGGCTATCACGGGCCGCGCGTGTGCGTTCTCAAGGCGCCGATGTTCAAGCCGGTATGATCGAGGGATTGCGAAATCAGATAAATCGGCGACTGGGTGTTTGGCACGTAAACCGCGGCCTCCTCCGCACGACGCGCTGTGCGAGGGCGTTGCGCGGCGCGCTTCTCGGCGCGCGTCGGCTTCGTCGCCTTGGCATGCCGAGCCTTATGCCGATCCACGATCGCTTTACCCAGATTGCCGCCAAGACCCATGTATCCCGTCGATCTGCTCGACGTCAGCTCAAACGATGAGTCGCTTAGACTCTGGGCGGCGCCGTAACCCGGACCGAGCAGAGAAATTGCGGCGGAAATTGCGAGTACCGAGAAATTACGAGCGAACGTCACGGGATTTAATCCAATGCTAGAGCCAGCCCCAATACTGAGTCCGCAGTGTTTCGGTTAACAAAAGGTAAATATCAATTGATATCTTTAAATTCCGTGACTTTATTTTTATTGCGCCGCGGAGAAATGCGCGTTTATGGATTTATCCTCCCTTCCAATTATGGCTCCTGATTCGGCTTTTTTTTTATTCTGCGGCTTGATCTACGCGATTCCGCTCAGCGACAAAAAATGCGGTCAACAATAGAACCGCGATTATGCCTCCGGTTGCTGCCGTCAAATTCCAACCGCCGATATGATATGTAATGGTGCCCAGCAACGACCCGATCGCCCCTCCGACGAAATTGATGGTCATATAAATTGCGTTGACGCGGCCTCTCGTTTCCTGGGGGCCTAGAAAAATAATCCTCTGACCGATGATCTGGTTGGTCTGAACCGCGGCGTCAAACACGACCGTCAAAACAACAAGCGCCGCAAGCCAATGCCAATCCGCAGCTAAGCCCGAGGCATAGCTGGTGATGCCAAGGCTCAACATGGCACCGAATGTCATCGCACGCGTCAGACCCAAATCCGCGAGCCGTCCCGCTAATGGCGCAGCAAGCGCGCCACCGGCTCCGGCGAGCGCGAATAATGCAATGCCTTGCTCGCTCATTCCGAAACGATCGGCGAGCATGATCGGCGCCGCAGTCCAAAACATATTGAAAGCGCAAAACATCAACGCCTGATACAGAGAGCGGAGACGAAGAAGAGGAATGTCGCGAAATAGGCCGATCATAGAACGAAGAATTTGGAAGTAATGTTTGCCGCCCGGCGGCTTCCTCGTCGGCATGAGACGGAACAGGGTCAAGCCAATCACCAGCATCAATGCTGCGGAGCAAAGGAAAACCGCCCGCCATCCGAAATGCGCGGAGATGAAAAGCGCCGCGGGGCGCGCCAGCATGATGCCGCCCAACAGCCCTGCCATCACGTTTCCGACGATCCGACCTCGCTTCGCCTCGGGCACGAGGTGGGAGATAAATGGAATAAGGACCTGCGCTCCCGTGGAACACAAGCCAACGAAGAACGCCGCTATGAAGAACGGGACCGCCGACGTCGCCATCGCTGCACCTACGAGCGCAATGGCGGTCAACGCGAGATTTATCAGAACGAGGCGCTTATTCTCGACGAGATCGGCGAGCGAGACGAGAAAGAACAGGCCGATACCGTAACCGATCTGAGTTACGCTGGATACCGACCCCGCGAGGTCTGGCGAGATACCGATCTCTCCCCCGATCGAGGTAATCAGAGGCTGAGCATAGTAGAGATTTGCAACAAGGGCGCCGGCAGCCACGGCGATGACAGTCAGCAGCAAGCCCGATGGTTCTTTGATGTGAGCGTCAGGACTTTCCACGTTCACGCGGACGCTCCGTCCAGGCTGGCGCGCATGTTAGTGGATTTGCCAAAGCGAGCGGGCATTCCAAGACTAAATTCTGACACTGCCAATAATCTCAATTTTTCGAAAGAATCGACGCTCGGCTTTGTGAACGACAAAGACGGAGCGATTCGAGTTCTTTCGCGTGCACCCGGGTTTGGGGTGATAGTTCGCAAAGAACTTCGAGGCAATGTGACGAATTCCGCAAACGTCTTGCTCGCTCCATTCAAATACAAGATCCGAGCAACGACGCTGTTATGACGGATTATGCCTTGCGTTGAGCATACGGCATTCGGCTTCCAGACTATTATCTTGTCCTGGGAGTTGCCCCAAATTATCGATCGTCCCACCGCCCCCTTCGCCCGTCCGGTGGCTTTTTCTATCCTCCCAATATTTTGCGAAAGGCCGTTTCAATGACGGAGACCAACAAGATCTGGTTCATTACCGGGATATCTCGCGGCTTCGGCAAGGCGATCACCGAAGCACTCCTTAAAGAGGGTGATACCGTCATCGGCACCACGCGCGATGGTGCGCCACCATTCGACGATGAAACTGGCCGCTTGCACACACTTGCGCTTGATGTGACCGACAGCGACGCCGTTCCGTCGGCGGTGGCCGCTGCGCACGCGCTCAACGGCCGTCTCGACGTCATCTTGAATAACGCTGGATATGGCCTCCTCGGGTCGATCGAAGAAGCGGCCGAGAGCGAAATCGCCCACATGTTCGACGTGAATTTTCATGGCACGCGCCGCGTTGTTCAGGCCGTTCTTCCGTATCTCCGAGCGCAGCGGTCCGGGCACATCGTCAACATCACGTCGATTGCGGGATTGGCTCCCGGAGCCGCATCCGGCTTTTACGCGGCTTCGAAATTTGCCGTCGAAGGCATGTCGCAGAGCCTCGCGCGGGAAGTCGCGCCGCTCGGAATAAAAGTGACCCTGGTCGAGCCGGGTGCTTTCCGCACGGACTTCCTGTCGGATCACTCCATACGGACACGCAAAATTGCCATCGCCGATTACGACACGACCGCTGGGGCCGCACTAGAAGCGCTCGACAATATGGCCGGCAAGCAGATCGGCGATCCCGATCGCGCCGCTGCTGCAATCATCAAAGCGGTCCGCGCACCCGAGCCCCCGCTTCATCTCGTCCTTGGTTCCGATGCCTATCGGCGAACGCTCGATGTGCGGACGCGCTTCATGGCCGAGCTCGAAACCTGGAAAGACGTGTCACTCGGAACCGACTACTGAATTATCAGCTCGCCACCAGGGAACAGAAAAGGGAAATCATGCAGACAAAAGCCTATGCCGCGGCGGCAGCAAGGGCGCCGCTCGGACCGATCACAATCGATCGCAGGGATCCGGGGTCAAAAGACGTCGCGATCGAGATCCTGTACTGCGGAGTTTGTCACTCCGACTTACATACGGCGCGCGGAGAATGGCCCGGGATTCTCTATCCCTGCGTTCCGGGTCACGAGATCATCGGGCGCGTGACGGCGGTCGGTAAGGACGTCACGAAGTTTAAGCCCGGCGATGTAGCGGGCGTCGGTTGCATGGTCGACAGTTGCCGCACATGCGATCCCTGCCAGCATGATCTCGAGCAGTATTGCGCGGGACCGCATAGCTTTACGGGCACGTACAACGGCGCCGCCAAGGGCGGTCTCCCGAATACGCTCGGCGGCTATTCAAAGCAGATCGTGGTTGAAGATCACTTCGTGCTTCGCATCCAGCACAAAGAAGAGGATCTCGCTGCGGCTGCGCCGTTGCTTTGCGCCGGCATCACGACATGGTCTCCGCTGAAGCATTGGAACGTCGGCCCCGGCAAGAAAGTCGGCGTCGTCGGCATCGGCGGCCTTGGTCACATGGGCGTGAAGCTTGCGCATGCTCTTGGGGCGCACGTCGTCGCGTTCACGACGTCCGATTCAAAAAGGCAGGCTGCGTTAGATCTCGGCGCAGATGAGGTCGTGGTTTCAAAGAATGCCGACGAGATGGCGGCTCATGCAGGGACTTTCGATTTCATCCTGAACACGGTGGCGGCTTCGCACGATCTCGACGCCTTCACGAAACTGCTGAAGCTCGACGGCACCTTGACGCTCGTCGGCGTGCCGGAGCATCCGCATCCTTCGCCGTCGGCAGGCGTGTTGATTTTCGGCCGGAAGGCAATCGCGGGCTCGCTGATCGGTGGCATTGCAGAAACACAAGAAATGCTCGATTTCTGCGCCGAACATGGCATTACCTCGGACGTCGAGATGATCGCCATGAAGGACATCGACCATGCCTACGATCGCATGCTGAAGAGCGATGTGAAATATCGCTTCGTCATCGACATGGCGACGTTGGATTGAAATCCGAGCTGGCGCTAGGTCAAACGGGCGCCAGCTCGCTCTTGTTTGTACCTGTTGGAACGTTGTTACTGCGGAAAAAATCTACGACGGCACGCACTGCGGCAGACATTTCTCGTTGCTGAGGATAGGTCAGATACCATCCGGGGAAGTGCGGGGAAAATTTTTCGAGCAACGGCACAAGCTGGCCCGTCGCGATGAGCGAACGAACCTCCGTCTCGCTCCAGAACGCAATGCCGACGCCCTGCACAGCCGCTTTGATCGCGATCTCGGCGCACGAGACTGTCAGCGGACCGTTCACGGCCACGGAGATCCAGTGCCCGTCTTTAAAGAACTCCCAATTGTAGATTCCCCGCTTTCCAGGCCATCGCCAATTGATGCAACGGTGCCTTTGAAGATCGCTTGGCTCGCTCGGGATCCCGTATCGTTCGATGTATTCCGGAGACGCGACCGCGCACATTCGAAGATCGTCTCCGAGCTTGATTGCGACCATGTCGTCCTCCAGCAATTCGCCGAGACGAAGACCGAGGTCGTATCCTTTTTCGACAATGTCGATCACAGCATCATCGACGGCGATATCCAGATGGATGTCGGGATGCTCCTTGGCGAACCTTCCTAAATTCGGGGTTATTAGAGAGGATACCGCCTTACGCGGCGCATGGAGACGCACAGTGCCGGCCGCAACGTCGCGCAAATTCTGGACGTCGCGGACGGCGTCCTCCATTTCTTCCAGCGCGGGTTTGAAACGGTTCAGCAGGCGTTTGCCAGCTTCCGTCATCGAAACGCTTCGCGTGGTTCGATTGAGCAACCGGACGCCGATCCGCTTTTCCAGCTCCCGGATGGTCTGGCTCAAGGTCGAAGGTGAAATTCTGAGATGAGCGGCGGCCCGCGCAAAATTGCCTTGCTCGGCAATGGTTACGAAGGCGCGTAGCTCGGCAAACTCGCTCCCGCGCATTATACACTCAAGGCCAAAGGATGTATGCGATTTCCATCACATTATCGCAGCGCCCCCGCAATATTAAATGTGGCCGATGTTCGCGGAAGATTTCCATTTTTCGCTAAATCTTTGAACATTTTCGAAGGATGACGCCATGCTCGAGAAGCGCAAACTCGGAACTCAAGGCCTCGAAGTCTCCGCCATGGGCCTCGGCTGCATGGGCATGAGCTATGCTTACGGCGCCGCCGACGACGCCGAATCCGCCGCCACGATAGACCGCGCAATCGAACTCGGTTGCAATTTTCTCGATACGGCAGAGGCATACGGTCCGTTTAAGAACGAAGAACTTCTCGGGCGGGTTCTGAAGGGCAAGCGCGATAAAGTCGTGATCGCCACGAAATTCGGGTTCACGTTCGGCAGTAACGGCATTTCGGGAACCGACAGCCGACCTGAACATATTCGCGAGGTCGTTGACGCCGCACTGAAGCGACTGCAGACGGATCGCATCGATCTCCTCTATCAACATCGCGTCGATCCAAACGTGCCGATCGAAGACGTTGCAGGCGCCGTAAAAGAGCTGATCGCGGGAGGCAAGGTGCTTTACTTCGGACTTTCCGAAGCCTCTGAGGAGACGATTCGCCGGGCGCATGCGGTGCAGCCCGTATCAGCCTTGCAAAGCGAGTACTCGCTGTGGGAACGCGGCATCGAAGATCGCATCATGCCGACGCTGTTCGATCTTGGCATCGGCCTCGTGCCATTCAGTCCGCTCGGACGTGGGTTCCTGACGGGCAAGGCGAAGCGCGCGGAAGATTATCCCGCCGATGACTACCGCTCGCGCAACGACCCGCGCATCCAGGGGGCGAACTTCGACGCCAACATACAGATCGCGGATCTCGCGCGTGAAATCGGTTCGGAGCACGGAGCTACTCCGGGGCAGGTGGCTCTGGCCTGGCTACTTGGCGTCGGCCCGCACGTCGTGCCAATTCCCGGAACGAAGCGCCGAACCTATCTCGAAGAGAATCTCGGCGCAGCGAACCTCGAACTCACAGCCGAAGACGTGAAGCGTCTCGACGATGCCGCCAAATCCGCTGGCGTTTCAGGCGAGCGCTATACGGAGCGGATGATGTCGTTCATCGACATCTAGTTCTCGCCTTCCTTCGCCGGTTTCTGCAGCGTCGAACCGGCTTCCTTGAACTTCATCAGATGCGCGTCGTCGGCCGAGCCTTTTGTCTCGGCGACGACGCCGAATTCGAGGGGCTCGTCCTGCGCATAGCGTTTGCCGAGCCGATACGCGATCTCAGCCCGCGCAGTTTCGACGCCAAGATAGAAGGCATGGCCCGGATCTGCGCGCGTGTCGAGGTGCGGATAAAGCTGGAAGGGATCGTCAGAGACGTGATGGCCGTCGCGGTTATAAATATGGACGCCATCGTCCGCGACCTCGATGCGATAGTTGTGATCGCGGATCTCTGACGCCAGCGATTTGATTTCTTCAGGCGTCGAAGCAAAGCCTTTCCTGTCGCGGAGGGCCATCAAACCTGAGCCAAAACCTTGCGGCAAGGCATTCGCCTTACGGGCGGCGAAGAACTCGCGACGGGCGCGGTCGAATTCCTTGATGGCCGTGCGGCAATGCGGACTGACTTGCACGGCAAGGACTGCCGTGATGTTGAGCTCAGAGCACATGCCCATCAAAATGGCGTTGATGCCCGTCGTGTCGGCGTCCGTCAGCTCGGTGACGTTCCCGATTCCCATGAGGATCGGAATATCCGGTCGGCGTTTGCGCAAATCGTAATAGCGCGCGACGGAAGCCGTGAATCCGTAGTGAATCGGGTCGAGGATCGGGTCGGCGTAAAACGGTCTTCCCTTGGCGATCATGATGTCGATGACGCGATCGAGCGAGTCCATATCGGCCGCGCCTGCGGAGATCAGGATCGGGGCGGCCGGTCCTTCGTCGACAATGGAGATCGTTTTTTCCGATAGCGAGAAGAGGTAGTCGGCGCCTGCTCTCGTGGCACGGGAAAGCTCTTCGGGACTGAAAGAATCGACGCTCACCTTAGCGCCATCGGCATGAAGGGCAGCGATGGCAGCTTCGAGATGGGGGAACGGGCTGTCCGGCAGACAGCCGAGATCGATGACGTCGGCGCCGTCGGCGCGATACTTGCGCGCGCGCTCGACGATCTGCTCCGGCGTCATTAGCGTTGCATCGACGATTTCGCCGAAGATTTTCACGTCTTGCTCGGAGAGGTCGATCTTGCGCGCCGCTTGCCCCAGATACTCCGGCAGGTCCGCGATCTCTTCGGGGCCGCGCTCGAAGCGCGTGCCAAAGTGATCGGAGAGGCGGTCGAGATCGCCTCGGAAGCGGCCCGGCATGATGACGCGGTCGGCACGCTCCGGCAGTTTGAGGCGCCGCTCCACGATCTCGGTCGTCATCAGGGCAGCGACCTTGACGCCCACGCTGGCGACGACGGGCTCCATGTTGTCGCTACTCAGTTCGTCTGCGATCCGCTTGACGCGAGGCTCGGCCAGAGATCCGGTTACCAAAACAATGCGCTCGGCCATCGGCGGGCATTTCCCTTTACGAAGTCACCACCCGTGAATTGGCACCTAACGGCGCGCTGTGCAATGTCCGGCACGTCCCCCATCGACAAATGGCGAAATTTACGGTTTCCGTCGCGTTCTTGAATGGAGAAAGCTTCCGCATGAAAAAGGTCCTTCTCATCGGAATCGGAGCCGGAAATCCGGACTACGTGACGATACAGGCCGTCAAGGCGCTCAACGAGGCCGATGTTTTCTTCTTCCTCGACAAGGGGGAGGAAAAGGAAGATCTCGCCAATTTGCGCCGAACCGTGTGCGAACGCTACATTGAGGACAAGTCCTACCGCATCGTCGAGGTGCCGGGGCCGGTTAGGGACCCCGGTGCGCCTGATTACAAATCAGGTGTGCACGCTTGGCACCGCGAGAAGGCGCAGATCTTCAGTTCGCTTATCGCCGATGAATTGAAGGACGGAGAGGTCGGGGCGTTTCTCGTCTGGGGAGATCCGTCGCTCTACGATAGCACGCTGCGCGTCATCGACCAGATTCTGGCGCAGGGTGCTCTTGCTTTCGAATACGAGATCATCCCGGGCATCACAGCAGTGCAGGCGCTTGCCGCCGAGCATAAGATTGCGCTGAATCCCATCGGCGAGCCGGTGCACATCACGACAGGGCGGCGGCTTCTCGAGGGTCTGCCCGACAAAGTCGATACGGCGGTCGTGATGCTCGATAACGGATCCGGCCTCAGGGCGTTGATCGACGAAGACGTCGAGATCTTTTGGGGCGCCTATCTCGGTACGCCGGATCAGATCCTGATCTCGGGAAAGCTCACGGACTGTGTCGACGCAATCCAGACGGCGAGAACCGAAGAACGCGAGCGCAAAGGCTGGATCATGGACACGTATCTGCTTCGGCGCACGCCTCGGTAGTCACATATCGGTTTTCCCACGTCATGACCGCCTGCGCAGCCGTCCACGACAGCGGGCGGTAATATTTTTTGTTAGCGTTCGCTTTCGAAATTATCCCATGACGGGGTCTTACCGAAACGATCGACGAGAAAATCTATAAAGACGCGGGTTTTTGCGGCGAGATAGCGGTTTGGCGCATAGAGCGCATGGATGGTCAAATCGGCTGGACGGTTATCCGGTAGGACCAGCGTCAGGCGACCGGCTGCGATGTCGGCGCCGACAATAAAGGTCGGCAGGTTGGCGATGCCGATGCCCTGCACGGCAGCATCGCGAAGCACATCGCCGTTGTTGGACGACAGGCATGAGCCGATCGCGATCGAAGTTGGTTGGCCCTTGTCGGTCAGATGCCAGCGTTGCATCGACGTCGTGTGGCCGTAGCTGAGACATCGATGGTCGATCAGATCGGCGGGGGTCTCCGGAGTTCCGTGCTTTGCGAGGTAATCGGGCGAGGCGACAAGGGCCAATCGTGCCGGGGCGATGCGACGGGCGATCAAGCTCGAATCCGCTGGTGTGCCGATACGCAGCGTGACGTCCGCGCCTTCTTCGAGGGGATCGATGAAGCGGTCCGTCAATATCAGCTCGACCTTCAGGTCGTCGAAGCGAGTCATGAAGTCGGCGATGGCCTTGCCGAGGTACAGGAAGCCGAACGACATCGGCGCGTTGACCTTCAGGATGCCCTTCGGCTCATCGTGGAGACGGGAAACCTGAGCTTCCGTCTCTTCGATTTGAGACAGGATCGACACACAACGCTCATAGTAAGCCAGTCCGGCCTCCGTGGGGGTCACGCGCCGGGTCGTGCGGTCCAGGAGACGCGCTCCAAGGGCCTGCTCGAGCTCCATGACGCCCTTGCTGACCGCCGAACGGGTGAGCCCCAGGCGCCGCGCCGCCTCGGCGTAGCTGCCGCTGGCGACCACCTTGACCAAGGCCCTCATAGCGTCGAGCTTGTCCATTTGTATCCAAATTGGAACCAGACTGCCTATATTATCGCGTATTGAGCTATTTTCGTCAACGAGGCATATTCCATCGTGTCGGACGGCTGATGCCTCCGCACAGAGCGAATTTAAGGGTGTCTGGAGCACGCAAATGACCAAGGTTCTCGTCCTCTACTATTCCAGCTACGGCCACATCGAGAAGATGGCGGAGGCCGTGGCGGCAGGCGCGCGTGAAGGCGGCGCCGAGGTGACGATCAAGCGGGTGCCGGAACTGGTGCCAGAGGAAATCGCCCGGCAGTCGCATTTCAAGCTCGATCAAGCGGCTCCGATTGCAACTGTCGATGAGCTTCCGAACTACGATGCGATCATCATCGGCGTGCCGACGCGCTTCGGCAACATGCCGGCCCAGATGAAAAACTTTCTCGATCAGACGGGCGGCCTGTGGTTCGGCGGCAAACTGATCGGCAAAGTCGGCAGCGTGTTTTCGTCGACGGCTACTCAGCACGGCGGCCAAGAGAGCACGATCCTGTCGACGCATACGGTTCTGCTTCACCACGGCATGGTGATTGTCGGGCTGCCGTATTCGTTCCAGGGGCAGATGGGCGTCAGCGAAGTGACCGGCGGCTCGCCTTACGGCGCGACAACGATCGCTAACGGCGACGGCTCTCGTCAGCCTTCGGCCAACGAGTTAGCCGGCGCCGAATACCAGGGCCGTCACGTCGCGCAGATCGCGGCAAAGCTGAAGGCGTAAGCCTCGCGAATTCGGATCGTCGCCGAATTGGCGACGGTCCGCTTCTGCCGGCCACGATTGAAGCGCCGGAACGACCATCCACATAGCAGACCAACACAGCGATATCCCGTGCATTCGGGAGAAAGGACTAGCCATGTCTGGCATTCACCACATCACTGCAATTGCTGGCGATGCGTCCCGCAATCTCGATTTCTATACCCGCGTTCTCGGCCTTCGCCTGGTCAAGAAGACTGTCAACTTCGACGATCCTGGCACCTATCACCTCTATTTCGGTGACGAGGTCGGGACGCCGGGAACGATCCTGACCTTCTTTCCCTGGGCGCATGCCGCAAAGGGACGGAACGGCGTCGGGCTTGCTCAGCAGACGATGTTTCGCGTTCCCGAGGCTGCGATCGGCTACTGGACGCATCGCTTCGTCGAGAGGGGCGTATCGCATGACGCCATCGAGAAGCGCTTCGGCCAGTCGGTGCTGCAGTTCACGGATCCGGATGGCATGAGCCTCGCCCTCGTCGGCGTGGCCGGCGCCGAAGCGGAGACAGCCTGGACGGGTAGCGACGTGCCGGCGGAAGACGCCATTCGCGGCTTCTACGGCATCCGCCTTCTGCTCGAAGACGCGAAGCGCACGGGCGCCATCCTGACGGATGTCCTGGGCTTCGCGGAAGCGGGCAGCGAAGGTCCTGTCACGCGGTTCGTTGCGAAAGGCACGGATACCGGCGGCGTCGTGGAAATCCGCGAGGCCAAAGGCTTCCTTGCCGGCAATATGGGCCGCGGCTCGGTTCACCACGTGGCGTTTCGCGCCGCGACGGACGAAGAGCAGGCCGAGATGCGCAAGAAGCTCGTCGAGAACCATCGCATCCATGCGACGGAACAGATGGACCGCAACTACTTCCGGTCGATCTACTTCCGCGAGCCTGGCGGCGTGATTTTCGAAATTGCAACCGACCAGCCTGGGTTCGCCGTCGACGAGCCGGTGGCCTCTCTGGGACAGGCACTGAAACTGCCTGACTTCCTCGAAGGTCAGCGGAAGGAGATCGAGGCAATGCTTCAGCCGTTGGAGAAGGCAGCATGACGACGATGTCATCAGAAGTCATTCGCGCGGGTGCACCTTTGGGTGCCGCCCGCGCGGCGATGATCCTGGTGCACGGACGCGGAGCGAGTGCCGAGGGTATACTAGGCCTCGCAGACGCGTTCGACGCCAACGACATCGCCTTTCTCGCACCGCAAGCGCGTTCGGGCAGTTGGTATCCGCAGTCCTTCATGGCGCCGATTGCCCAGAACGAGCCGCATCTCAGCAACGCGCTGAAAACGCTTTCGGACGTTGTCGCGGATCTCGAGCAGCACGGCATGCCGGCGGAGAAAATCGTTCTAGCGGGATTTTCTCAAGGTGCGTGTCTCGCACTCGAGTTCGCGGCCCGGAACGCGCGCCGCTTCGGCGGCGTGGTGGGCTTGAGCGGTGGCCTGATCGGGCCGGAAGGAACACCGCGGACCTATGCGGGCTCTCTCGCTGGGACTCCGGTGTTTCTCGGGTGCAGCGATGTCGATTTTCACATTCCGCTTAAGCGGGTGAACGAATCGACCGCAGTGCTGAAGGGGCTCGGCGGTAACGTGACGGAGATCATCTATCCGGGCATGGGCCATACGATCGTGCAGGATGAGGTCGAGCACGTTAAGACGATCCTGAAGGGCCTTTGACGAGCCCGGAAGGGGTGACGCGATGGAATTCGATTTCGAAAAGCTTGCGGCAGACGACCGCTACAAGCTGTTGTCCAGCACGATCGTGCCACGACCCATCGCCTGGGTGACGACCCTCTCGAAGAACGGCGTCCGCAACGCGGCGCCGTTCAGCTTCTTCAACGCGATGAGCAGCGATCCTGCTTTGCTCGCGGTTGGCATCATGGCCGATGGCGACTGCATGAAGGATACGGCGCGCAACATCCTCGACACGCGGGAATTCGTCGTCAATCTCGTGCCGCGCGTCGCGGCGGAGGCGATGAACCTAACATCGATCGATGCGCCGCCGGAGATCGACGAGCTTGCATTGGCGAAGCTCGGCACATTACCGTCGCTCAAGGTCAAACCGGAACGGATAGCAATCAGCCCCGTCTCGTTCGAATGCAGGCTGCATACGCCGATCGAGCTTTCAAACCAGCTCATAGCGATTGGTGAGGTGGTGCAGGCCCACATCGCGGACGATGCGATGCTCGATCCGTCTAGGCTTTATGTCGACACGCCGAAGCTGGACCTTATATCCCGCCTGCATGGACGCGGCCTGTACGGAACCGCGGAGACCGCGTTTGAGATGCCGCGGCCGCAGTCCTATGAAGCGCTTAAAAACGAAAAGGCGCGAGTCTGACGTCGCGCCTTTTGTTCTGACTTTTTGTTGTTCGCTCGAAAGCCGAATTACGCTTCGTGCGGAATGTTCCGCGTGGCTTCAAAAAGGAACCATACGCGGCGCTCAGCCTCGTCAATCCAGTTTTCGAGCATGCTTGCCGTCGCAACGTCGCCATGCTCATCGCAAAGATCGTGAAGCTGGCGCATTTCGTCGGTGAGCTGCAAGTTGTCGTCGCGAAGCTCGGCCAACATATCGTTCGGCGTTACGAAGTCTGCGTCGTTGTCCAGAATGCGCTTCTGGCTGTTGATCTGGCCGATGGACCGGATCGTCGTGCCGCCGAGCTTACGAGCGCGTTCGGCAATATCATCCGTCGCCGCGAAGATCTGTTCGCCCTGCTCGTCAAGCATCAGGTGATAATCCCGGAAATTCGGGCCCGACATATGCCAGTGGAAATTCTTGGTCTTGATGTAGAGCGCGAAGAAATCCGCGAGAAGCGCCGACAACGAGGCAGAGATATCTTTGATGGCGTTGTCGGAGAAGTGCGATGGCGTATCGAGCGCCGCTTTCCGCCGGGATTTGGCCGTATCCGCTTTCATGTCCGTATCTTCCTCATCTTTATGGCTTCGGGGGTAAAAAAGGCATCGTACTACTCGATCATAAGCCGCCGCCAGCGGCTTTGATTGACATCATTCGGCGGCCTCCTCGACGACTGCTTTTAGCAAAGCTGCCATCTTCTCGACAGTCGGTCCGGCGTTGGAAGCTAGCCCATAACGCTTACCGAGCCAGCCTATATCGAGGTATGAAATCCATACACTCTTGGACTCATCCTGCCAGACAAGCGCCTTCAAAGGCAGATCAAGCCCGATGGTCTGGACGTCCTGCATAAGCAGCGTGCCTGCCGCAGGGTTTCCAAAAAAAAGAACTTCGGTAGGCCGCAAGTCTAGGCCGGCTTTCGCGGCGGCGGCGGCATGATCTATCCGGGCGAGGAGCGTCATCCCGCGGCCGGTGACGATTGCAGCGAGCCTATCCGCGGTCTCTTTCGGAGAATGCTGGCTGCGGAGCGAAATCAGTCCGTCGACCATCTGTCTTATACTCCATACAGCTGCCCGGCCGCGGCCACTGTTAGCCCCGACCCAGCCGCGTTGTCCACCGGGCTCATTGTAAAATCGTGCATTCAGAAAAATTGCGACAAATGCCGTCTCTCGGCGCCATCATGCGGTGACCGGCGCGAACCTCTCAGCTATTGGGTTCGGGCTTTTTGCCATCCGGGAGGTAAAGAATGCCGCCACTCCGTATTGTCACCCTACCCGCGATTCCGGTGGTGTTGAGCATCACCGGGGGCTACATCGACACCGCGGGCTTCCTCGCGTTGCATGGGCTGTTCACGTCCCACGTCACCGGCAACTTCGTGACGCTCGGCGCATCGCTGGCTGAGGGCGCCTCCGACACGACGGCTAAGATATTGGCGCTTCCGGTCTTTTGCCTGGTCGTATTCATCACGCGACTTTTGCGATTCCAACTCGAGAAGAGCGGCCTGCCCATCCTCGGCATCTGGCTGTCGCTGCAGTTTGTCCTGATGACGCTCGCGGCGCTCGTCGCAGTGCGCTACGGACCATTCCCAGATGCGGATACGTTCCCGGCGGTGTCGACTGGCCTTATACTGGTCGTCGCCATGGCTATCCAAAATGCTTTCCACCGAATCCATCTCTCGAGTTTTCCGCCGTCGACGATCATGACCGGCACGACGACGCAAGCGATGCTCGATCTTGCCGATCTCGTTCATGGCGTGCCGGCGGAAGCCAAGCCGGCCGTGCAGGCTCGCGTCACCGGGCTGCTCGACAGCATCGTTCTCTTCGGGATCGGTTGCGGCGCGTCGGCTCTGATTTTTTCGCACGCGCGCGAATGGGTGTTCGTCGGCGGTCCAGTGCTTAGCGCAATTACAATCGCGCTTTATGTCCGGGAAAAAATGCACGGCGTACGGTCGTAAAAAAACGCCGCTGCCGAGGCGGCGTTTTCATTTGCTCTGCCTGGCGTCGAAATCAGACGCGAGCGGCAGCCTTTTGGTAGCGGGACGCGGGCGCGTTGCGTGAAAGGTTCGGACGGAGCGCCAGGCGCGCGGCATTGATATTTTCCCAATCTTTCGCGTCGGGCAACGAAGGAATGGTGACGAGTTCGCCCAAATCCAACCCGGCGAACGCCGCATCGACCATCGGCTCGACATCCATGATCATTTCGGCCGGGAAATTGTTGATGTCGAGACCTGAGCGATCCCAAATTTCTGTTCGTGTCGCTCCGGGCAAGACGGCCTGGACGATCACTCCTGAAGCGGAAAGCTCGGCATTGAGGGTCAGCGAGAGATTGAGGACATAAGCTTTCGACGCACAATAAACAGCGCTGGCGATTTCCGGAGCGAGCGCCAGGACGGAAGCAAGATTGATAATCGTTCCAGACTTCTTCGCCGAGAAATTGGCGGCAGCTGCGGACGCGAGATGCGTAACGGCGGTGATGTTCAGATCGATCAGCTTGTCGACGACACCGAGATCCCCATCAGCCATCGTGCCGTTGAAACCCATTCCGGCGTTATTGACGAGGAGCGTAATTGCCTTGTCCTCGCGCAGGCGATTGGTGAGCTTTGCTAGATCGGATTTCGAAGTCAAATCGGCAGCAATGACCTCGGCAGCGCGCCCCGTTTCGGCGCGGATCCGGTCCGCAAGCGCTGAGAGACGTTTTTCATCGCGCGCGACGAGAATTACATCGTAGCCGCGCTTTGCCAGACGGTCCGCGTAGACGGCGCCTATTCCCGTTGAAGCGCCTGTTACGAGAGCGAAGCCTTTTGAATTCGACATAGCATGTTCCTTTCTCTGTGGCCTGGATGGGCCGGTTCGATTTATATATTTTTGTCGTCATGTATCTTGCCGCATGTAGTTGGCGTCGTCCCCTGGCGAGAGCAACCCCCGAGACGGTCAAAATTCGTTATTCGTCGAGAAGGGCTAACCGGACCGACTGCATGATCTCATCCGATACGGGCGATCCCTTCGTCGATCGAGAAAGGACGAGTCCCCCGACCAACATGGCGATTTGCGCCAGAGCATCTTCGCGCGAGGCGGTCTTTCTTTTTCTGGAAAGAAGCGGCGTCAGGCGATCTACCATCGCATTAAATCCGGAAGCGAACGCCGTGCGTATCGGACCCTTCGGATCCTCGCGCGCCATGTCACCGCACATCGCGGCAGCAGGACACCCCAGCCCAATCGCGTCGCGATGCGCGCGCGTCGTGTAGCGCTTGATGAACTCCGCACGAGCAGACTTCTTATCCGCGCCATTACGCTCTTCGATTGCTTCATAAATGCTGCGGCGATCATTGAATGCGCGCGCGCACGCTTCGGCAACCAGAGCTTCCTTAGACCGGAAATGGCCGTAGAAACCGCCGTGCGTCAGGCCTGCTTCGGCCATCACCTCCGGAACGCTGACGCCGTCTATGCCGTGCTCCAAAAAAAGCTTGGACGCGGCGTTGAGGACTTCCTCACGGTGCTTGTCAGCTTCCTTGCGCGATACACGCGGCATTCTTTTTCTCCTTAAGCCTGAGCTTGGGTCGCGTTATTGCGTTGTCCCATGATCAAGCACGTCTCTGTTCCGTGAGCGATAAGGCTTCCCGCCTTCTCGAAGACTTTCGCTTCAGAACTTCCTATCCGCCCGCCAAAAGACAGCACCGTGCCTTCACACCGCAACACCCCCGTCGATGCAAATACAGGACGGACGAAATGGGTTTTAAATTCCAATGTCGTGTAAGTCTGTCCCGCTGACAGCATTGAGTGAATAGCACAAGCCATCGCCGTGTCGAGAAGCGTGGCTATCCAGCCGCCGTGAACCATGCCCATAGGGTTATAGTATTCTTCAGTCGGCGTTCCTTCCACGACGACGCGACCACGCGTAATTTCTACCGGCAGAATAGCCATCGCCTTGCTGAACGGCGGCACAGCGAGCTCGCCATCCCGCAGTGCAGTAAGAAAATCCACGCCCGTCATCGTCGCCGCCACACGCGAAGGCACGATCCCGACGGCCACACGATCATCCATCTTCGCTGCTCTCCGCGTTGAGGTGCGTCAACATTCAAGATCGAGGTCTTCTTTGCTCTATTGTATTACGTCCATCATATATTATGTCGGCCATCATGAATAGCCAGACGAAACCAGGAGGCCTTTGATGTCGCACGATCCGGTTGTTATCGTATCCGCTGTCCGCACTCCGCTGGGGCGGTTTCTAGGCGACCTTGCGCCTCTTCAGGCTTCCGAGCTTGGCGCACACGCCATCCGGTCCGCACTTGCGCGCGGCAACGTCTCGCCTGATCGCATCGACGAAGTTTTGTTCGGGAACGTCCTGACGGCCGGGCAGGGACAAGCGCCAGCGCGGCAGGCTGCACGGGCAGCGGGGCTTCCTGACGCGACAGGGGCAACGACGGTCAACAAAGTTTGCGGGTCGGGCATGAAGGCGACGTTCCTCGCGCACGACCTGCTGATCGCCGGTTCCGCCGAGGTGGTTGTTGCGGGCGGCATGGAGTCGATGTCGAACGCACCGTATCTTCTTCAGAAGGCGCGGACAGGCTTTCGCGCCGGCCATGGTCAGGTGCTTGACCACATGCTGCTCGATGGCCTCGAAGACGCCTACGAGAAGGGCCGGAGCATGGGCGACTTCGGTGAGGCTACGGCCGAAGCCTATCAGTTCACACGGGCTGATCAGGATGCCTTCGCGATCGAGACCTTGACGCGCGCCCGCAATGCCATTCAATCCGGCGCCTTTAAGGCTGAGATCGCTCCCATCACGATCGCAACGAAGGACGGCGAGAAGATTGTCTCGGACGACGAGAATCCGACGAAGGTCTCACCGGAAAAAGTGCCAAAGCTGAAGCCCGCGTTCCGGCCCAACGGAACGATCACGGCTGCGAGTTCCTCTGCGAACGCGGACGGCGCTGCTGCGCTCGTGCTGACGCGACGGTCGCTCGCGGAACGCGCCGGATATCCGATCCTTGCCGAAATACGCGCGCACGCGACGCATAGTCAGGAGCCCGCGTGGTTCACGACGGCACCCATTCCCGCCATTCGAAAAGTCCTCGCCAAGGCCGGATGGCAAGCGGGCGACGTCGATCTCTACGAAGTCAACGAGGCATTCGCGGCCGTCGCGATGGCGGCGCAGAAGGACCTTTCGATCCCGCGCGACAAGCTCAATGTGAACGGCGGCGCTTGCGCCCTCGGCCATCCGATCGGCGCAACCGGCGCGAGATTGATCGTGACCCTTCTTCACGCCCTTGAGCGTCAGGGCACGACGAAGGGCATCGCTTCAGCTTGTATCGGCGGCGGCGAAGCGACAGCGATCGCGATCGAGCGCGTCGTTCACTGAAACATGCCTGGCGTCCGGGCCTCTCTCAGACGAGGCCCAGACGCGACTGCAGGCGATCCGTCGACGCTCGGAGCAGCCGGTCAGAGACGATGCCGATGAACGCAATGGCGAAGCCCGCCGTTAAACCACGGCCGGCGTCGGCCTTTGCCAAGGCAATAAAGACTTCCTGACCGAGGTCGCGCGTACCGATCATGGCGCAGATGATGATCATGCTGAGCGCGAGCAGAACCGTCTGGTTGATGCCCAGCATGATCTCAGGAAGCGCGAGCGGCAGTTGCACGCGCCAGAACATCTGACGCGGCGTGCAGCCCGATACCGTAGCGGCCTCGATGAGATTCTCAGGGATCTGACGTATGCCGTGGTTCGTGTAGCGGATCGCGGGAACGATCGCGAACAGGATCGTCGCGATCATGGCCGTGACGTCACCGACGCGGAACAGCATCACCACGGGAATGATGAAGCAGAACGAGGGCAGCGTCTGCAGCGTGTCCAACACCGGCGTCAGGAAGGCGGCAAAGCGATCATTGCGCGACGCGGCGATTCCGAGTGCAATTCCGAAGAACGCAGCGATGATCGCGGAGACGCCGCAAAGATAAAGCGTCGCCATCGACTTTTCCCAAAGCCCCGTGACGGCACAGAACGACGTCATGAGAACGACGAGGATCGCGAGCCTCACGCCGGAGAGGCGGTAAGCCGCGAGACCGACAAGCAGGACCATCCCGAGCCACGGAAACGCGACAAGGAAATCGCGGATGGGATTCAGGATGTAGAGGAGCAGAAACGTGCGGAAGGCTTCGATGGCGTCGAAGAAGTGGATGTTGATCCAATCCACCGCGGCTTTCCACCAAGGTGCGGTCGAGACTTTAATCGCAGCAGGAACCGCTGCGAAAGCCGGCACGAAGAGGCTTAGCGCCGTCGTCACGATGAGAAGACCCACGGCGAGCGTCAGCATCGGATTTCGTTGAACGAAATTGAGATCGAGCGTGTGCAGAGCCGGGCGCGGGCGCACGGCGGCTTGACTGAGGCGATCGAGCACGATCGCAAGTGCGACGATGGCCAATCCCGCTTCCATGCCCTGGCCGATCTTCAGCGCACGAAGGGCGAGCAGCACATCGTAGCCCAGGCCGCCCGCACCGATCATCGAAGAGATGATGACCATGTTGAGGGCGAGCATGATGACCTGGTTGACACCGATCATCATCGTTGCACGACCGGAAGGAAGAAGCACGCGCAGCAGCTTCTGGCGCGGCGTGCAGCCGACCATCTCGCCGAAATCGTCGATCTCATGCGGCACGCGCTTCAGCGCCAGAATTGTCGCCCTGACCATTGGCGGCATCGCGAACACCGCCGTCGCAAGCATGCCAGATACCGGGCTGTTGCCGAACAGGAGCAGCATCGGAATGAGATAGGCGAACGTCGGCATCGTCTGCATCAGGTCGAGCATCGGCTCGATGATGACGCGATCGATCCAGGGCTTGCGGAATGCGAGGACGCCAAGGGCTGCGCCAATCACGATGCAGAGCGGAACGCTGATCGCGATCAGCGCCAACGTGAGCATCGCGCTTTCCCACTGGCCGAACAGCGCGATGTAGATCATGCAGGCAGCCGCTACCGACGCGAGCCGCCAGCCGCCGAAGGCATAGCCAGCAATGGCGAAGGCGGCGCAAACGCCGATCCACGACAAGCGCGGAAACACCACTGCGTCGGGGCCGTATCCGAACTTCCAGCCCTTGGCGAGAATGTTGATGGCCCACTGCAGCGGCACGTTGAATATGTCTGTTATGCCGCGAGTCAGCCACGTGAAATTCGTTTTTAGCCAAGCCATCAGCACCGAAATCCAATCGGCAACGGGAATGACGGCGCTCATCGGATACTTGACGGCCCAAGGGGCGACGCTCGGCACCAAGTATAGGATCGCGACAATCGCTATCGCGGCCGCCCAAATCATTGTGGGCGCCGAGATCGATGGCGCACGGGACGGCATGGCAGTATCCGCGACGCTCATGCACGCGCCTCGCGGAGCTGATCGCGATCTGCCAGGAGATCGATGACGTCGTCCGGCGCCACCTCGCCGACCGGCTTGCCTTCCGCGGTCGTCACAAGGAAGTTCTTTCTGACGCCGACGATGTGTGCCGCAAACGAGGATATCTTGTCGGTCGCCTTGACGGTTCCGCCGTACTCGGCCGACGACAATTGCGGGCGCATCAGACGCGCAGCCGACATCACTTTCGCACGTTGCACATCACGCGTGAACTCGGCGACGTAGTCGGTCGCGGGATGCAGAACCAGCTCCTCCGGCGTGCCGATCTGGATGATCTGGCCGTCCTTCATGATCGCGACGCGATCCGCCAATCGAATTGCTTCATCGAAATCGTGCGTGATGAAAACGATCGTCTTCTTCAGAACGCTTTGAAGACGAAGAAGTTCGGACTGCATCTCCCGGCGAATCAATGGATCGAGCGCCGAGAACGGCTCATCGAGAAACCAGATCTCCGGCTCGACCGCGAGGCTTCGGGCAATACCGACGCGCTGCTGCTGACCGCCTGAAAGCTCGCGCGGATAGAACTGCTCGCGTCCGCCGAGACCGACAAGCTCGATCACCTTGCGCGCCCGCGCCTCCCGCGCTTTCCGCTCCACGCCCTGAACCGACAGGGGGAATGCAATGTTCTCAAGAACCGTCAGATGCGGAAGGAGAGCGAAGTGCTGAAACACCATGCCCATCCGATGACGGCGAATTTCAATCAATGCTTCGGGCGAGGCCTTGAGGAGATCGATACCGTCGAACTCGATCGTGCCCCAGGTTGGCTCTATCAAACGTGAGAGGCAGCGCACGAGGGTCGACTTACCGGAGCCCGACAACCCCATTACAATGAAGTTTTCGCCGCGCCTTACCTCAAGCGACGCATGGCGAACGGCGCCGACCATCTTCGCATTGCTCATCTCTTCTGCGGTCGGCGTGCCGTTGTGCTTGGCCATGAACTGCTTGGCACCGTCGCCGAAAACCTTCCAGACGTCCTTACACAGCAGCTTGATGGGCCGGTCATCCTGAACCGGCAACGTGTCATCGCGCATAGGCGCTTGGTCGTTCATCGTGGATCGCTCCGTGGCGCTTGCGCGCGTAGATTTGAAACAAATTGGAACCGGCAGGTGGCCCAGGCGGCTGCCGGTTCCATTGGCGTTTCACTGCGTTGGAAAAAGAAGGGCGGATCGGCTTATTTCGCCCATTCCTTCCACTTCGCTTCGTTCGCGGCGATCCAAGCCGCAGCAACGTCGTCGATCGATTTGCCGTCGAGATCAACTTCGCCGGACATCTTGTTCAGCTGATCTGTGTCGATCGTGTAGTTCTTCGCGACCTTGTAGGCGACCGGCCACTTATCCTTCAGGCCCTTCCAGGAGTATTTCCAGATCTCGCCGTGAGGTTTGCCGCAATCGTATTTCTTGTCGGGATTAACGCCCCACTTCGGATCGGTGTAGCAAGCGGGCTCATATTCAGGGAATTGAATCCATTCGCCTTTATATTTTGCCGGAGCCCAGTGGGGCGAATAAATCCAAAGAAGGATCGGCGCTTTGCGCTGATAGGCGGAATCGAGTTCTGCGAACATCGCGCCGTCAGTGCCGGCATGGACCACCACGAACGGCAGGCCGAGAGCTTCAACACGCTCGTCGTCGAAGCCTTCCCACGTCACCGGACCACCAAGATAGCGACCCTTCGGAGCTGTATCAGGCGTTGCGAAGGCTTCGGCGCACTTCGGATCCTTTAGCGCTTTCCAGTCCGGCAGACCGGGGCACTTTTCCTTCATGTATTCTGGAAACCACCACTCTTCCTTGGCCTTCGGGCCGAGCGGTCCGAGGCGCTCCGTCTGGCCTGTCGCGTCGGAAGCTTTCATTGCTTCGCGGGCTGTGGTGTCCCAGAATTCGACGCCGATATCGATATCACCATTCGTCAATCCGGTCGTGAGGCTCGATAGGTAATCGGCGGTCGGATATTCGACGTTGTACCCGAGCTTCGTGAGAATGCCGCCGAGGATCTTGGCGTTGAGGTTGACGCTCGTCCAATCGAAGAGCGCGATCTTGACGGGATCGGTGGATTCCGGTGCTCCCGCCATGGCCTGGCTGAAGCCCGCGATCGATAAAAAGGTTGCACAAACTCCACCGGCCAAAACTCGTTTGACGGTTTGGTACATAGAATAGCCTCCAAGCCACTGCGTTTGATGTCAGCTGAAAGTGAGACGTTTAGATTTTCCTGTGAGTGATAATTTTTGAATTATGCTATCGGTTGCGTAAGGCGTACAAGGCCAAATTCAGGGCAATTGGCGTAAATATAGGCGGCACTTCAGAGAATATTTTTTTCATATTCGGTGGACGCCGAGAGTGATTTATTTTCGGCGTCGAGGGGTGTGAAACCACACCCCTCATGGATGCTAATCGCGGATCGCACGCATGAAATTGCGATAGAGTTGTTCCGCATCCGCAGCGAAATTCGCCATATGCGGCTTCGCGGTTTCCGCCATGCGCGGGAGAGCGCCCTCGCCATGAGTTTGCTCCAACGCTGCTGCGTAGGCCGGGATGTTTCCCCAATCCGAGATCGTGTTTTCTTCAATCTCGACGTGATACTGCATGCTCCAAGCTTTGTCGCCGACGCGCATCGCTTGGCATGGGCAAATATCCGACGTCGCGAGAACGACGGCGCCCTCTGGCGGCTGGGCCACGCGCACCGAATGCCATTGCACCGCTTTGAATGCTTTCGGCAAATTCCCGAATACGGGATCGGATTTTGCGGCGTCCGTCATTGTCACATCGAGGATCCCGATTTCGGGCGGTCGTTGCGGACCGCATGTTCCGCCCATCGCATCTGCGAGAAGCTGATGGCCAAGACATAATCCCATGAAAGGCTTTTGGAGATCGCGGACCCAATGGCGGATCGCGCGCTTCTCATCAACGAGCCAGGGGCAGTCCTCTATGTCCCAGACATCCATGGGGCCGCCCATCACCCAGAGCGCGTCGTAACGTTCGAGCGGCGGAATGGCCGCGCCTTCGTCGAGTTCGATTGCGTCCCACGAGATACCGTCAGCCGCGAAGAATTTGCGGAAGATGCCAGGATGCTCGCACGCGATGTGCTGAAAAACGAGAAAGTGCATGTCGATTTTGCCCCGCTACGTCACACTTCCAAGTGTGCCACAGAGCGAAATTAAATCCACCAGGAGGAAACAATTTTTCTGAACCGTAGAAAGTATGCGCGCTCGAGTCGGCAGGTTGGCCGTCATCAGCGCGTAGATTTTGGTGTTTAATAAAATGGTGCGCACCGCCGACTTCGTCCCCCGACACTGAATTTTTCAATGAATTCAGCACCGTCGCAAGACTGTCATAGACTTCAGCGATGGTGCGGATCGCTTTGAGCGCTATTGCGCCAAGAAGGAAAACCGGCGGCTGAGCCCACGCCGAGACCGACGTTTCGATCATCCATCACGTTCGAAGACGCAAAACGATCAGACAGAGCACACGTCGATAGCAATCCGAGGCTTTCATGCTCGATGAAGTTCCCTCCGAGAACCCTGCTGCGCCTGAAACCGCGCCGCGCGCTTCAACAGAGACGCGCGTTGGCCAGTTTCGCCAGATTTTGCTTTGGCCGGTCGAACTCGTGCCGCCCAACCCCGAGCCAATTCATCACGACTACGCGGCAATCCTTTCGAAGCTCGGACCTGACAATCCCTGGAAAGAGATCGACGACGAGTTCACGGGCGATCCGAAAGATTTTCAGGAACGCCATTACAATGAATTCGTGACCTTCCTGCCGCCCGTCCAGCGCTTCCTTTACGGCAGCGGAGAAAGCAAGGCTGCGGGGTCGGTGACGTCGCATAGCCCCATCACCGCTTTCCGGCGGACCGATATCGCGACGGCGCGCGTGGTGCTGACGCCCGGCGCGAAACCCGTCGAACTGAAAATTGCTCACGTCGATCTTTACTTCTTTTACGAGATCGACGTCGCAATCCTGGCGCTCGAACTCTATTCCGACGATATCGGCCTCGCCGACGTCCAGGACGTTATGTTTCGACTGGGGCGCACACACCCTGCCTATTGGGAAAAGTCAGGCGTCGCCGGGCATTGCCCGGTCAAGGTCGAGTTTCTTTCGGACAAGGGCGATGTTCTTACCGCCTCCGACTATGAGGATCGCGACAAGTTTCTCGCGCAGGTGTGCACCAAGCGAGCGGCGAGGGTCGCAGCGCATTGGCAGTATCTGCTCGCGCCTCTGATCCCACATCATTCCGAACAAGTCGGCGTGCTTCGCTATAAGCAGCTCGAATACTATCGCATGCCGCAAATGGCTCTCATCGCGGTCAACGGCGGCAACGAACTCACACGCGCCGACTACGTGCGGCTCGCCTTTGCATCAGGCCCTGGAGACTGCTCCGAGCTTCCGTTCTCGCAACGGCATCTCGAAGATTTCGAAGAGCGCTACTGTTATGACCGGTACTTCGGTCAGCACAACGAAATCGAATGGCCGCAAAGCCGCTATATGTCGTGCGGGCATGCACTCGTTGTTACCGGAAGCGCCGAGAACCCGTTTTTTGTCGATCCGCACCACGGATGCCTCAATAGTTTCCGGCACGAACATTTCCTCGTGTTCCTGATTGCGCATTTCCATAAGGCGTCGCTCCTGATGTTCTCCGATCATCTGACCGGCGCCATGAGCAGGCTCGACGTTCAAAACAAAAGTGCAATCCTGGCGTTCAGAGCCGCTTCGCGGCGCGCATTGCAAACGTTCCTGCGGTTCACCCACCGCTACTGGTTCCACTCGGTCAGCAACCAGACGCAAGCGCACGACATCTTCGCGCTTTGCCGTCGCCATTTGGATATCGACCGGCTTTACGAGGATATCCGGCAGGAAATCCAGGAGATGAGCGAATTCCTGGAAAACGAAGCGATGCGAAAGCAGAGCGATACGGTTACGCGCCTGACCGTCGTCACCACGCTCGGACTTGTCGGCACGACCGTCACGGGTTTCCTCGGCATGAACCTGCTGGATTGGGCAACGCAGAACACGTACTGGCGTATCGAGGCCTTCCTGACCGTGCTCATCCCGACCGTTCTTTTGACGCTCATCACCATCGCTAAATCGCGAGCGCTGTCGGATATGATGGAATCGCTGTCCGACGGCACGGCGCGGTGGATGCCGAAGTTTCTTCGGACCACAAAGTATTGAACGTCCGGTGTCAGGAAATCGTCGTCTCTATCGGTTAGGCGACCGCATAATTGCGCTTATCACTCAACGGGGGCTGTCGACCGGAATGTTGAAGAAATTTCTCGTATGCTGGGGCATCGCCACATTCGTTGGCGTTGTGCCGGCGGTGGCCGATGCGCCGAAGCATAACGTCGTTCTCTTTGTTCCCGACGGCCTGCGCCCCAGCATCGTCACGCCCGAGACGGCGCCGACATTTGCCGAGATCCGTGACAAGGGCGTCAACTTCGTCAACAGCCATTCGCTCTTCCCGACTTTCACGATGCCGAATTCGAGCGGCATGGCGACCGGACATTACCTCGGCGACACGGGCGTTTTCGGCAACGTGCTCTATGCTGGCTTCATTATCCGGTCGGAAACCGCGGCGCGTCTGGCGTTCATCGAGAACGACGGCATCATCGGCGATATTGACAATCACTTCGCCGGCAACTTCATCGACGAAGAGACGATTTTGCATGTCGCGCATCGCTCCGGTTTCAACACCGCTGCCATTGGAAAGATCGGCCCAACGGTCGTTTTCGATCACACGTCGCGCGGGGGCGGCGAAAGCGTGATCATGGACGACGCCACGGGAACGTCAGCAGGCATTCCCCTTGCACCGTGGGTGATCGACGGACTGAAAGCCGAGGGACTGCCAACCGAGGCGCCGAGCCGCTTGACGAACAAAGACCACGGCGACTTCAAGACGCCCGGCACGAAAGACGCCAACATCGTCCAGCAGGGATATTTCGCATCGGCGCTGACGAACGTCGTGCTGCCGAAATTCAAGGCCGATGGAAAGCCTTTCGTTGTCGTCTTCTGGTCGCGCGATCCGGATGGAACGCAGCATAATCAGGGTGACAGCTTCTTGAGGCTTGAGCCCGGCATCAACGGGCCGACGTCCATGGCTGCCATTCGCAATGCTGATGCCAATCTCGCGATGATCCGCCGGACGCTCGACAAGCTCGGCCTGACGGAGACCACGAATATCATCATCTCGTCCGACCACGGCTTCTCGACGATCTCGAAGCAAAGCCAAACGAGCGGCGCGGCCAAGCAGGCCTATCCGAATGTCCCGCAGTCGTTGCTGCCGCCGGGCTTCCTGGCGATCGATCTCGCGGCGGCGCTCGACATGCCTCTTTTCGATCCCGACAACGGCAACGCGAAAGTCGAGAGCGGTCAGCATCCCGCCGATGCAAACGGATATATCGGCGAAGACGCGAACGCGCCCAAGGTCATCGTCGCGGCGAATGGCGGCTCAGACCTCATTTATATTCCAAGTGGCGACCGCGCGCTGACGCAGAAGACTATCGACGCGCTGCTGGCCCAAGACTACGTCAGCGGCATTTTCGTCGAAGACGATCTCGGTAGTTTTGCCGGCACGCTGCCTTTGAGTGCGGTCAATCTCAAAGGCGCGGCACAGATGCTGAGGCCGTCGATTGTCGTCAACTTCAAGAGCTTCTCGACGGGTTGTTCTGTCCCCACGATGTGCGCGGTCGAGGTTGCGGACACCGGTTTGCAGCAGGGGCAAGGTATGCACGGTAGCTTCAACCGCGGCGACACCGCCAACTTCATGGCCGCGTTCGGGCCGGACTTCAAACAAGGTTTTATCGACGAGGCGCCGGCGAGCAACGCCGATATCGGCAAGACCATCGCCGCCATCCTCGGTCTGCTGCCGGAGAGCCACGGCAAGCTCGTCGGCCGGCCGCTCGCCGAGGCCTTTCCGAACGGAGCCATGCCGCAGTGGGAGCGTAAAACTTTGACGTCGGAACCGTCGGCCGCAGGACTACGAACGATCCTGAACTATCAGATTTCCGGCGATACAAAGTATTTCGATGCGGCAGGTTTCGAGGGGCGGACCGTCGGCCTCCACACCGATGCGACGATGGCCGACAAGAAATAGCCCAGTCGTTGAAGCGGCATAGGGGCCGCGGAGCTCTGCGGCCCCCGATAGTTCACCGACAGGTTCAGATGATTTTGGAGGTGACAGCCAGCGTTCGGCTTGCTCCCGGCACAGCGCCTTCGCCATCCTCCTTCGCGACGCTCATATCGTTTCCGCGCCAAACGAACGTGTTTCCCGCCCATCCCTCGACCCAGAGGACTGGCAGCAGAGCGTCGCGCAGCATCCAGGCGAATGGCGACTGCCACCGCATATGCCATCCGGCAGCGCGCGCCAGCGTCGCTTCCGTGCCGTACCAAAACGTGAGAAGCGCGGAGAGCGCTAAAAGCGGATCGACATCGAAACCTGTCGCAGCGATCATAGCCGAAGCGGCAGGCAACGAGCATCCCGTAAGAATTTCCGGTGCATAGAATACGGGGAATGTCGCGCGTCGCAGTCTCGCCCAGCGAACCTGGCGGTCCCACACCTGGCTAATCGATCTCGGACCCAACGGTTGCGCGAAGGGGCGATCAACGATGCGGACATCGAGACCGTGCGCGCGAACGATCTTCGTCGCGGCAGCGTCTTCAGCGATCTCGGCACCCAGCGCTTCGATGCCGCCCGCATCATCGAGGATGTCGCGACGCCAGAGCATTGACTTGCCCTGGGCAAATCCGAAACCGATCGCATCGGCGGCGCTTTGCCAGCGAGCCTGATAGGTGTTGAGAAACGCGCATTCGAGTTCGGCCCAGAAACCTATCGGATGGCTGCCGACCGGTGGGGAACAGACAAGTCCGACGCCGGGCTCGAAGCTGCGGAACAAATCGTCGAGATACCAGGCCGGCATCAGGACATTGTTGTCGGCGAGAACAATCCATTGATGCTTCGCCGCCGCCCAGCCTTTGACGATATTATTGAGTTTCGGATTGCTCGTCGGTCTGTCATCGCCGATGAGAAGACGTGCGTCGATGTCGGGATACTCCGCCATCAATCTGCGGACGAGCAGGACAGCAGCATCGTCCTCGCGAGCCGCGCAAAAAACGATCTCGTAACCTTTGGCATCAAGCTCGAAGGTCGAGCGAAGCGTCATCTCGTCGAAATGATCGATGCCGCAGATGGGCCGAACGATGCTGACCGGCTCAAAACGACGCCCGCGCGAGCTGCTCCGCGACGCAGAAACGCGATAGATGGCGAGCGCGGCCGTCACGAAATGCGTCGAGGCCGCCAAAATGCAGAAGACCAGAGCCGCCGTCACGACAAGATCGGCCATTGCTTCTCCGTCGATAAAACTGAAACCGCTGCATTCCAGGATTCAATGAAATATCGACGACGGTTGCACGACAAGTATGCGACAACCAGCAGGAATAGGCGAAAGTTGTACCTCATCCACACCTTGTCGCGGCATTAAGGCTCGATTGGCCCTATGACTTCGGCGCTGTGCCGGAAAATCGATGCATGGCTCGCGTCAGCGCGAATGCCCCGACAAACGCCGCCAACGTCAGGCCGATAACGGACGGCAATCCATCATTCAGATTTACCGCAGTGAGAATTTCATAAGCGATCGCCGCGCCAATCAATCCGCCCAGCGCCGATACGACCGTATTGGACACGCCGCGAAGAGACAGGCCATAAAGAATGCCGACAATCAGTCCGGGGTACATCGCCGGCCAGAAATGATCGTCCATGTTTTTGCTCCCCGCTTTTCGCCCCTCGCCAGCTAGCACCCACTGCCAGGTTCCGGCTTGATACCAGTCAAGGACAGCCTCAGCGAGGGACGGACGGATGACCTTGCACCGCGCCCCGACAGCTCGACCACGGAAGACATTCCACAAAAAAGACCGGCAGCCTATAAGCCACCGGTCTTAAGTCCCCGATCGCGAATGCCGCGAGCAGGTCCAGGGAAGAAAATGCAGGTGTGAGCTTCAGTCGTAAGCGGCTCAGAAATCCGTCGTCGGACCAACCGGCGCGAGTTCGGAAAGAGGCTCGTGCGAATGGTCCGAACGAGAGGAAACCAGAGCCAGTTTCGCTCGCGGTGGGTTCGTCCGCGTGGGCGGCCGTAGGGCGGGGCGATGACCTCGGGTGACCTCGCCCGGGACAGACTTAGATTTGCTCGTCATAGCGCGAAAGCCTCCCGCCCCGAGATTGCGGTCCGGCGGCGACGCCGGCTTGATGCATGAGCAATTGCCGCGCGCTCGGCGAGGAACGCGTTTGCGAAGCGGCGGCCTTCCAGGGCACTGTATTCGCCGAGGGCCGCGTGAAAGAGGTAATCGCGCTCGCCATCTTCGCGAATGATGAGTCCGGCTTGGTCGTCTCCGACCTCAATGACGTATGATTTGGACATGTCTTCTCTCTGCCGGAACGATGCCGGCGACCTTTCGATGTTCGAGATGTTCGTTGAAACGGGTTTTGCTAGAGCCAGTGCTTTCAGCAGGGACAGCAACAACATGCCCAGCAAGCGCCGCTCATCATCTCGCGAGGTGAGGGAAGGATCATGGTCGTGCGGTTCATAGCGGTCTCCATTGGCGGAGCCCACGAGTTCGTCGTGGAGCTTAGCGTTTGATGACGCGGCGCAAGTCTCATCGAAATCACCGCGGAAGGCACATGATCGTGCCGACGAGAGCATCAAAGTCCCGTTCGCTGCCCGGAGCAAATAAGAAGAAGTTCGATGCTTAGAAGCCGGGCGCGAGTCCTGCCGGTACGAGACGTAAGCACATGATATGAAACTCGTTTTTCCTATCCGGTTCCTGAGATTAAAGGTCTCGGGATAAGGGGCTGGCGACAAGCTTGGATTGGTGGGATACCGTTTTCAGGCATGGCGCGGGGATAGCTTATGAAGATTTGCATGATTGGCGCGGGATATGTCGGACTGGTCTCCGCAGCGTGCTTTTCCGACTTCGGCTGGACGGTGACGTGCGTCGATAAGGATCCTGCCCGTCTGGCCGATTTGAAAGCCGGACGCTCCCCCATCTACGAACCGGGGCTTGAAGCGCTCATGGAGCGCAACATAAAAGCTGGCCGACTGTTGTTTACCGACACTCTAGGCCCTGCCGTCGCCGAAGCCGATGTTGTCTTTCTGGCCGTCGGCACGCCAATGCGGCGAGGCGACGGGTATGCCGATCTTTCCTACGTCTTCACGGCGGTCGAAGAGGCCGCGCCACACCTTCGAGACTTCACAGTTGTTACGACGAAGTCGACGGTGCCGGTCGGCACGAGCCGCGAGATCGAACGCCGCCTCAAAGCGAAGCGGCCGGAAGCCGAATTCGCCGTGTGCTCAAATCCGGAATTCCTGCGAGAAGGTTCCGCCATCCAGGACTTCACGCACCCTGATCGTGTACTGGTCGGCACGGATGACGAGCGCGCCCGCGAAGTGATGGGCCGCCTCTACAAACCGCTCGCGCTCCGCGGTTCGCCCGTGATGTTCGTCGAACGGGAATCCGCCGAGCTCGCCAAGTACGCCGCCAACGCTTTTCTGGCGCTCAAAATCAGCTTTATCAACGAAATCGCGGATTTGTGCGAAAGCATCGGCGCCGACGTGCAGGAAGTTGCGTCGGCAATCGGCAAGGACCGCCGGATCGGCGACAAGTTCCTGCATCCCGGTCCAGGATACGGCGGATCTTGTTTCCCAAAGGACGTTTCAGCGCTGATCCGGACAGCGCGCGAGGCGAAATCCCCCGTCTCGATCATCGAGCAGGTGGAACGCGTCAATCATGAGCGCAAGCTCGCTATGGCGATCCGGATCGAGGAAGCCGCAGGCGGGTCGGTTCGCAACAAGACGATTGCGATACTCGGCCTTACCTTCAAACCTAATACCGACGACATGCGCGACGCGCCAAGCCTCGTGATCGTGCCCATGCTGCAGGAACGCGGCGCGACGATACGAGCCTGCGATCCGCAAGGTCGCCGTCAAGCCGAGCCTTTGCTGCCCGGCATCGTGTGGTGCGAAAGCGCGGGCGAAGCCGCGGAAGGCGCTGATCTATTGGTGGTCGTGACCGAATGGAACGAATTCCGAGCCCTCGATCTGGAAGACTTGAAACGGCGCATGACCGGCAAAACCATCGTCGACCTCAGGAATGTGTTCGACGCGGACGCTGCACGCGACCTTGGTCTCAGCTACTCCGGCATCGGCCGGGGGCAAGCGCATACACCGGCTTCCGAACATAATAACCAGGAAGGCAAGGCGAGCCTCCATCCCGCACCCACCGCCAGTTAAACGTTCTCCGGCGGATCTTGAGTTGCAGATCGTGCGCCCTTCGGCGCGCGATCATCTTGTTGAACAGCATCATATTTTCCGGCCGGCGGATTTTTTCTCCCTCATCTCCGGACCGATGACGCCCTCGCGCAAGCTTCGCGTAGGAAGCTCGCCCCCAAAGCGCGAGGGATCTCTTTTATCATGGCAGCGACGAAAACCAGCGTCGGCAGTGGCGTCGATCTTGGCCTAGGACAGCGAGACGCCGGTCTTGCTGTCGGCGTTATCGGGATCCTGACTATCCTGTTTCTGCCGCTGCCGGCGTTCGTCATGGATATCGGGTTGGCGCTATCGATTGCCCTGTCGATCACCATTCTGATGGTCGCGTTGTGGATACGACGACCGCTCGAATTCACGGCGTTTCCGACGATCCTGCTGATCGCGACGCTGCTGCGACTTTCGCTCAACGTCGCGACGACGCGACTGATCCTGTCTCAGGGCGCCGAAGGTCCGACTGCCGCAGGGCACGTCATTGCGGGCTTCGCCGAATTCGTCATGGGCGGAAACTTCGTCATCGGCCTCGTCGTCTTCATCATTCTCGTGACGGTGAACTTCGTCGTCATCACGAAGGGCGCAACGCGTATCGCTGAAGTCGGCGCGCGTTTCACCCTCGACTCGTTGCCGGGTAAACAGATGGCGGTCGACGCCGATTTGTCCTCCGGCTCGATAGACGAGAAAGAGGCGATCCGCCGCCGAAGGGAACTCGAGGAAGAAAGCCAGTTCTTCGGCGCAATGGACGGCGCGTCCAAATTCGTTCGCGGCGACGCCATCGCGGGCCTGATCATCACCGCCGTCAACATCTTCGGCGGCATCATCATCGGCGTCACGCAACACGATTTGGCTTTCGATCACGCCGTCGATACGTTTGTCAAACTCTCGGTGGGCGACGGTCTGGTCACGCAGATCCCGGCGCTCGTCGTATCGCTCGCGGCGGGTCTTCTCGTCTCCAAAGGCGGTACGCACGGATCGACCGAAGGCGTCATCGTCAGCCAGCTGGGCAACTATCCGCGGGCGCTGACGGTGGCTGGAGGCGTGATGGCTATTCTCGCACTCGCGCCGGGCCTGCCATTTATGCCTTTCGCCGTGATCGGCGGCGGGCTCCTATTCCTCAGCCGAGGCCTCCTTCGGCAAAAGGCCGAGACTGCGGAAGCCGCAGCAATCGCGAATACGACTTCGGCACAGCCGTCCGCCGAGGAGCAATCTCGCCAATCGATTCGGGATCAGTTGAAGACGACGGAAATCGAAATCTGCTTCGGCAAGCAAATCTCGACGGTTCTAATGCGGCCGAGCAGCGATCTACCGCAACGCGTCGCGAAGATGCGGCGGAAATTCGCTAAGCAGTACGGCTTCGTCGTGCCAGAGATCAGGCTTTCTGAAGATCTCTCGGTTCCAACGAAGAGCTATCAGATCAAGGTGCATGGCACTGTGGTCGCGACCGCCGAGCTGCGCCTTGGCGACGTGCTTGTCGTCGTCGGAGATGGGCCGAAGCCAGAAGCGCCGGGCGACGAAACGCGCGAGCCGGCGTTCGGCATGAAGGCGCTTTGGATACCCGATATTTTCACGAACGCATTGAAGCGCGACGGCTTCGTGCCTGTCGAAAATACGTCCGTGCTGTTGACGCACGTTGCCGAAGTCATCCGCAACAGTCTGGCGCAGCTTTTCTCGTATCGCGATCTGCGTGCGCTTCTCGAACGCCTCGATCCAGAATATCGCAAGCTGCTCGACGAAATCTGCCCGTCGCAGATCTCCTATTCCGGACTGCAAAGCGTACTAAAGATGCTGCTGGCGGAGCGCGTCTCGATCCGGAATTTGCATCTTATCCTCGAGGCAGTTGCAGAAATCGCGCCGTTCACGCGCAAAGCCGAGCAAATCTCCGAGCACGTTCGCATGCGGCTTTCGACGCAGATCTGCGGCGATCTGAGCGAGGGCAACTATCTCAAAGTCGTGCGCCTCGGAAACAAATGGGAACTTGCCTTCCATCAGGCGCTGAAGCGCGACGTAAAGGGTGAGGTCATCGAATTCGATATTGAACCTCGTCTCATCGAGCAATTCGGAGCCGATCTTGCGGGCGTCGTGCAGCCGCTCATGGATGCAGGACATCAGTTCGTTTTGGTGACAGCTGCGGAAACGCGGCCTTACGTTCATACGGTTACGGAGCGTCTCTATGGTACGCTTCCCGTTCTTTCTCATTTGGAGATCAGCCGCGGCGTTCAGATCCAGTCGCTCGGCGCCGTCTCATGACGGAACTCACTCATGAGACTCTACTTGTCCCGCTACTCGTCTTCTGCCGGATCGGGGCATGCTTCATGGTCTTGCCGGGTTTTTCGAGCGATCGCATACCGGTTCAGCTTCGCCTTTTTGCAGCGATAGCCGTATCGCTCGCGATAACGCCTCTGGTCTATGACATGGTCCGGCCGTCGGCGATCGAAACTCCGAGCAATCTGCTCGCGATGATCGTCGTCGAATCCGCGACCGGCATTCTTCTCGGATTTCTCGTGCGCATTCTCTACCTTGCGCTCGAATTTGTTGCGCTCGCCATGGCGAACTTCGCAGGCTACGGTTCGATCTTTTCGCATTCCGTCGACAACAACGATCCTTCGACGCCATATGCCGCGTTCGTGACGACTCCTGCGATCGTCTTATTTTTTGTTACCGATCAGCACATGAATGTCATTCTTATGCTGCAGCGTTCGTACGATGCGATCAAAGTCGGTATGGCGGTCGCCATGCCCCCGAATCTACAAATGATCGTTAATACGTTCGATGCAACGTTCAAATTGACCTTGCAGCTCAGCGGCGCGCTCGTCGTCTATTCGATCACGGTCAATTTTGCATTCGGCTTCTTGAATAAGATGGTTCCGCAAATCCCGATCTATTTCGTGTCGGCACCATTCGTAGCGCTCGGCGGCCTGATCATTCTTCTGCAGACCGACAAGACGATACTCGAGATTTTTTCGTCTCTCGTAACGCAAGCGATTCATAATCTCGGCCAAAATGGCTAGATCGTCGAAAAAAATTCGCCGCCTGGTCGAACTCTTTCACGACGTCGAGACCACCGAGCGCGCGAAGGTCGCGGATCTCGGGCGCCAGATCACTGAACTGCGCATCGCGCAGGACGAGCTTCTGGGCCGGCTCTCCGAGCCGACTCCACAGTCGGAGCCGTTTCTGCCGTTGATATCGCGTAGCATCGGAAACATGGATCGAAGGCTGCAACGCCTCAACCGTGAACATGAGGACGCGGTGCGACGCTACGCACAGGCCGCTGGCCGAACTCGGGGGGCGCGAGAGCTTTTCGCCGACGTTCGGGCGGAAGAGGACCGAAAAACCGAACAAAAGGACCTCGAATCGCTGCTCGAGTTTCAACAATCCACCACTGCGCAAGGCCGGGGTAAGTCAGACCGTACAAGCTGATAACGTCGCTCAACTTCGTAATGTGCAACCCCGATGCCAATCATACCCTCTGCCGCCGCTGCCGATCAGGCCCTTTGGGCCTCACGACAAGACGCTCGTCTGACGGCGGCATCGAGCCAGCCGGCTACGGCCAGCAACCAAGTTCAAGCCAATCAAACGCGAGAAAATAAGGTCAAGAACGCCGGACAGCAGTTCGAAGCCCTTTATCTACGGCAGATGCTTGACGAGTGGATGCCGAAGGACGCCGAAGATCTTTTCGGCGAGGGAACGGCCGGCTCGGTGTGGCGATCCATGCTTGCGGACAATCTGGCGACCACGCTTTCCAAATCCGGCACGATCGGAATCGCGCAAATGATTTTCAAACCAGAAGCTGAAGGCTCTAAAGGAAAATAACGAATGAGTGCTCCGGCGCTGGATTCTCAAGCCCGTTCTCCCCAGTCCCTCCAAACGACCTCCCATCCCAGCGGATCGGGACACGGCGGGCGCCGCGCGCCGACGCATACGCGCTCTGGTGTGCATGATGCCGATGCGGCGCGCTCGGTCGTCTTTTCCGTCATTCAGCGCATCGAGGGAGATCTCGATGAAGAAACGCTTGCCCTGGATAGCTCGCCGAACTTCGACTTCAAGGCGTCGAACGATCGCAAGAGCCAGGGGCTCGTCGATCTCAACCAAGCCATGAGACGCCTCAAGAGCAGCGATATCAACGACGATCTCGAGAGGCGGCTGCAGATTTTTCGCGGCAAGCTTGCGGTCAATCTGCGCAAGATCCGTCTCCATCTCGACGCTGTGAAAGAGATTACGGCGATGCTCTCCGAAGCCATCCAGAGCGCCGAATCTGACGGCACATATACCCGCAATATCGGACCGCAGCGGAGCACGCCGTGATTCGATCCCTGATACTTGCGCTCTTGACCTGCCTCTCAACCATCGGCGGCCTGTACGGCGCGATGACGTGGAAGGCGAATGCCAAGGCTCAGGTCAATCAGGACTCGCAAAACAAACTTCAGATCATGAAAACACGCATGGTGAGCGTGCCGCTTCTTTCCGGCGGTGAAGTCTTGGGATACGTGGTGACGCGTCTTCAGTTTCTCGCCGATCCGGATCTCGTGAAGCTCAGTTCCGTGGCGCCTGACGTGTTCGTGGCAGACGAAGCATTCCGCGAAATCTACGAAAACGCACCCGAAGATATGAAGAACGGCCGCAAGCAGGCCATCAAGAAACTTCTAGCGGACATTACCGCCGGAGCGAATAAGCGTATCGGCCGCGATGTCGTGAAGGACGTGATGATCGACAGTTGGACCTATCTCTCCAAACAAGACATGATGAAAAAACAATGAGCGCACTCGATACTGATTTCGGCTTCGATGCCGTCTTTCGGAAATCCGCAAATGAACTCAAGCTGCGTCTCACGAGGGACGCGCTGTCGACTCCGAAAGCTGTTTCGGCTAAGCGGCGGGGCGGCGTTGCCGCATTCGCGATCTTTGCTGGACTCGGGGTATTGTCGCTTGGAATTTTCCTGATCGGATATTCGGCGTTGCTATCGGACACGCCAGAAATCTGGATCCATCGCCTGATGGCGCTTGCTATCGTCCAGAGCATTCTCATAGGCGCCGTGACGATGAAGCTGATGCCGCTTATAGAGCGCCGCACATCGAACATCATAATCGGCGTCGGGTCACGCGCGACGCCGGCCGTCGGCACTCCGCGCAATAATAATACGGCGAGCTTATCACTCGATCCGGTGCCGCCGCCGTTACCCGAACCGCCAAAGCCGGTTATCGGCGGTCGACTCGCGGGACGCGAATTCCTCGAATACGACGACGGATCGATCGAGATCGATACGCTCGTCGGGCGCCGGCGCTTTGTGTCGCTCGATGCCGCTAAGGAGTTCGTCGGCTCGTAACCTTCAGGCGGTCAGCGGCCAGGCGTTGAAATCTTCAAATTCCCCCGTCGACTCTGGTCGCTCACTGCTTTGCCCGGTCAGACGGTCGCGCACATCGGCGAGCTTGACCGTTTCGGCAGCGCCTTTCAGATCGATCTTCCAATCGGATGAGGAATGATTGGCCAAACCGTTCACGAAGTCGGCTATGGCACCGAGACTTTGGCAAAGCTTATCGAGGCTTTGTAGTTCGTAGATCGATTGCGAACCGCCGAAGGCTCCGGCAACGACGAGGTTGCCGATCAGATTCTGAAGATCGCTTGCCTCGTTCGACAAATTCCGAACTTCGTGTGAAACCGTAAGAAGGACATCGGCGACCGGTGTCTCCGCGCCGTTTGTTTTTCCGCCGTTATTGCCGTCTTGCATTTTCCTGCATTCCTCGGCTGATGCCGTTAGAAAAGTTCCAGTTCTCCAGCGTTCGCAGCAATTGATGCGGCCGGCAGCTTGATCGGCTGCTCGATCTCGGTCGAACCGGTGAGGAGGATTTGCCGCGCGCGACCGGAAACCGGCCAGTACTGGATACGTCGTCCCTGCGGCCCACCTGTGCTGCCACCGATGAACGGAATCCCTTCGGCCTTGAGAAAGCGTTGCGCGAAATCAACGTTATTCTTTCCGATATCCGAATGAGAACGCACCGTCTGTGCACCGCCGAACAACTTCGCTTCCAGTCGATCGCGCCGGGCACCGGCTTTTAAAAGCCCATTGACTAGCAATTCCATCAGATGGACGCCCATCCGCTCCGCCTCGTCGTTCCTGCTGCGATTGAGATCTCCAGGCAAGAGAAAGTGGTTCATGCCGCCGACTCCCGCAAGCGGGTCTCGGATGCAAGCCGCAACGCAGGATCCCAGCAGCGTCGTAACCATGACGTTGCGATCAGACGTGACGAAATACTCACCCTGAATGATGTGAACGCGCGTTTCGGGTGACGTCGCGAGGGTCATGTCAGCTTTCCGACGACGGCCTCGATGCACGTCTTCAACTGCGGTACCGAGAACGGCTTGGCGAGGAAGTTATTCAAGCCCCACTTCTTGCCCTCATCGATAAGAGCCTTGTCGCCCTTGCCGGTCACAAGAATGAAACCAACTTTACTTGTCGGAGTGTGCTGGCGAAGCGCGCGAAGCAATTGCATGCCATCGATTTTCGGCATGTTGAAATCTGAAATGACGAGATGGCATGGCGCCGTCATCATCATTTTCAAACCTTCTTCGCCGTCCTTTGCCACCTTGAACGACTTCAATCCGATCTGATCGAGGCCGTCCGTCAGCAACGCGCGACTGACTGACGTGTCATCCACGACGAGAATAGATAACTGCTGCATTGAGGGCATTCGCTTCACCTCCTAGTGAGTCTTGTTCTTCGTTGTTTCAGAAATGATTGCCGCCGAGAGCTTATCGAGTGGGAGCTGCTTTTGGACAGCACCCAGCTCAAAGGCTACCTTGGGCATGCCATAGACGATGCAGCTGGCCTCGCTTTGACCGAATGTCTTGGCTCCGGCATTGCGCATGGCGAGAAGCCCTTTTGCGCCGTCTTTGCCCATGCCGGTCAGAATGGCGCCGACCGCATTGGATTTGCAGTTGTGGGCGACAGATTCGAACATCACATCAACGGACGGACAGTGACCGTTGACACGCTCGCCGGATCTCAGCCTGCAGCGTCGATCCGCGGTGATTTCCAAATGCTCGCTGCCTCCAGGTGCAAGAAAGACGTGGCCTGGGAGCAGTTTTACGCCGTCTACAGCTTCCTGCACCTTCGGTGCGCAAAGTCGATCCAAACGATTGGCGAAGCTGCGCGTGAAGGAGGGCGGCATATGCTGCGTTATGACGGTCGGCGGACAATTTTCGGGAAAGCCCGAAAGGAGTTCGGTCAGCGCCTCGACGCCGCCCGTCGAAGCGCCGATGGCCACGACACGTCCGTCCGATACATAATCTGGATGTAGCGCATGGCCACGCGCAGCATCCTTACCGCGCGTCTCGGTGGTAACGAGAGCGCGGACGCGGGCTGACGCCGCGATCCTGACCTTAAATGGCAACTCTTCGAAGTTGTGCTCGTTACCCGGACGCGGCTTTTCAATGCAGTCTATCGCACCGATCTCGAGCGCTTGGATCGTCTCCTCGGCGCCACGGCCAGTCAATGTCGACACCATGATCACAGGCATCGGTCGCAACCGCATTATTTTTTCGAGGAATTCCAAACCGCTCATGTTCGGCATTTCGACATCGAGCGTGACGACATCGGGATTGAGGGCTTTTATTGCCTGCCGGGCTTGGATCGGATCTTCAGCCTGGCCGACCACTTCTATCCCTGGATCCTTAGCGAGCGCGGTCGCTATCAGGCCGCGCATGGTGGAAGAATCGTCGACCACGAGTACTCTGACTTTCTTCATGGGTTCCTGCCTCCCTTCTTGCGATACGTTGTGATGCCGTCGCTCGACAGAAGGGCATTGGCCGGACCTCCGACGCGTTCGGAGTGCCCGATATAGAGTGCGCCGTTCTCTTTCAGGAGACCCGCCAAACGCTTCCAAATGGTGTTTTGCGTTTCGCGATCGAAGTAGATCACGACGTTGCGGCAGAAGATGGCGTCGAACGGCCCTTTGAAGTTCCAAGGCCCCATGAGATTAAGCTCGTGGAAGGAAACGAGGGAACGTACATCGTCCGCCACTCGCATTGTCGTTCCACCGGCGCTCTCAAGATCGGCCGCGAACCATTTGGCGCGCAAGGCGGGCGGTACGTCACCTAGCTCGTCCTTCTGGTAGCAACCCTTGCGCCCATGCGCGACGACATGCGGATTAAGATCCGTCGCGAGAATACGAACGTCGAGAGACGCGGCTTCCGGAATGACCGAGAGTACCGTCAGCGCCATCGAGTAAGGCTCTTGGCCGGTCGAGCAGGCCGCAGACCAAAGTCTGACGCGATTTCCGCGGCGAGCCGACTCCACGAGCGGCGCAATGATCTCAGTGCGAAGATGCTCGAAATGATGAGGTTCGCGGAAGAAGCGCGTGACGTTTGTCGTGAGCGCCGCGATCATGCTGTTGCGCTCTTCGTCGCTCTCGCGGACCGTCACGCAGTAGTCGGAGAACGATCTGATCCCGAGCGCGCGGAGTCGTTTCGCGAGCCGCGAATAGACCAGCGTCGCCTTCGAATAAGGTAAGTCTATGCCCGCTTCGGACTTTGCAATGCGCGCGATTTCGCGAAAGTTCGCATCAGAAAACGCGAACTCTCCCGTGAGCAAGGCTCCCGAAATCGCCGACGCAGAATTTTGTGTTTCCGGCGTCATGCGGCGGCCTTCGCGCTGACGGGCAGCACGCAATCGAGAGCGACAATGCTGATCATCCGACCATCGACGGCATAGACGCCCTTTACGAATGTTTTTGCCAAATCCGACGCGATATCCGGCGTCGGCTGCATCGAGGCCTCTGGCACTGTCAGAATGTCGGAGACGGCGTCGACGAGAAGGCCAATCACCTGCTGGTGGACTTGCACGACGATGATCACGCTACGCGGCGTCGGCTCGGTCAATCCCAATCCGAAGCGCATAGCGAGATCGACGATGGGAAGCACGGCGCCGCGCAAGTTGATGACGCCGCGGACGTAGGCCGGCGCATGAGGCAAGGGCGTCGCCAGAGTCCAGCCGCGGATCTCCCGCACGCCCATTATGTCGATGCAGAATTCCTGCGTGCCGACGTGGAACGATACAAACTCGCGATTGATGCCGACGGCCGACAGACCGGTGTTTTCCATTGTTATTATCCTACTGTCCCAAAGCGAAGGCTTTCGCCGAGATGGTCTTCGAACGTGCCTGAGACCAAAGCGTCGACGTCGAGAATGAGCGCGACGCGCCCATCGCCGAGAATGGTGGCCGCTGCGATGCCGGCCACCGCCCCATAATTCGTTTCCAGACTTTTGATGACGACTTGGCGCTGGTCTTGAATGGAATCAACGAGCAACGCGTTGCGCGCGCCGCCTCCGGTCTCGACCAGTATCGCGACGCTACGCTCCGGGTCCGCAGGCGTGTCGCGGAAACCCAGCTGAGTGCCGACGTCGATCAGCGGAACAAACGTATTGCGAATTGCCATCACACGACCTTCGGCGCCAAGGCCGTGCAACTCGCCCTTCTTCGGCTTCAGCGTTTCGACAATGGCGGTCAATGGCACGACCAACGTCTGGCCTGCCACCGAAACGGCCATGCCATCCAAGACGGCAAGCGTAAGAGGAAGGCTCATTGAGAACGTTGACCCCTGACCGGGTCGCGACGAGATCGAAATGCGGCCGCCAAGTGCTTGAATCGAGCGCTTGACGACATCCATGCCGACGCCGCGCCCCGATATGCTCGAGATCGTTGCCGCAGTAGAGAACCCCGGAAGAAAAAGTAGATTGTCTATATCGCTGTCGGAGAGTTGAGCGTCCGGCGATATCAGCCCCTTCTTGATGGCCGATGCCCGTACTTTCGGGCGATCTATGCCGGCGCCATCATCGGAGATCTCGATCACGATACGACCAGAGCGATGGGCCGCGCTCAAGCGCACGTTACCCTCCGCCGGTTTGCCCGCGGCGACTCGTGCTTCCGGAGACTCGATGCCGTGATCGACCGCATTGCGAATCATATGCGTCAGCGGGTCCGCGAGACGTTCGACGACCGTTTTGTCGACTTCGGTGGCTTCACCGTCGGTTTTAAGGCGAACTTCTTTTCCCGTAGCGTCCGCGACTTCGCGGACGATGCGCGACATTCTCTGGAAGAGCGGTTTCACAGGTTGCGCGCGAATTGCCATCACGCTTTCCTGAATTTCGCGCGTGAGCTGCTCAAGTTCCTCAAGGCCGATAATGACCGAGGAAGAGCCTGCGAAATTTGCCTCGAGCACACGCTGCGACAGCATCGCTTGATTGATGACGAGTTCGCCCACGAGGTTAATCAAGCGATCGACACGGTCGAATTCGACTCGAATCGTCGTCTGAGCGGCGGGCACGGCAGCAGCCTTGGGCACTTCCGCGATCGGAGACGCAGCAGCGCTGACCTCGGCCGTGGAAGTATTCAGCGGGGTTTCGGGCACGACGCTGTCAGTCGTCGACATCGCAGGTTCTTCGGTGCCACTCAAAGCCCGCGCGAGCAACGCTGCGATGTCAGCATCGGAGACTTCCGGCTGCCCGTCCGTTTCGATCGATAGTTCGGCCTCGCCCTCGACGAATTCGAAAATCTCTCGAACCGCCTCGATGGGAGATTCGGAAGAGAGCTTGATGTCCCAAGAGAGATAGGCCCCTGCTGGATCGATGGCATCGAGATCCGGGACCGCATCCGTATGGCACTCGACCTCGATCGTGCCGAGGCGAGCGAGTTCCCGGATGATCAATGCTGCTTCATTGGCATTCGCATAGAGTTCAGAGCGGGGCGCAAATTTTATGCGATAATCGTGGCGAGACGCACTCGCTGGCTCCGGAGCGATATCCGGCAAACCGAAGTCTATGACGGCCGGCTGGAAATCGATAACTTCTTCGACCTCTTCTTCCCCGTCGACAAGCGTCAGCGCTCTTACCTCTTCGGCGACGCCCTCATAGCTCGACTCATCGATCTCCTTGCCGTCGCGCGACGCCTCAACCAGGTCCGAAAGAACGTCGGCGGCTCGGAGCATCGGCTTCATCACTTCCGCCGTCGGCGCCAGCTTTCCGCTGCGAACGTGGTCGAGCGCAGTCTCGAACGTATGAGCGAACTGAACGAGCGCAGCCAGCTTGAATGCGCCAGCTCCACCCTTGATCGAATGTACGGCACGAAACACGGCGTTGACAGTTTCTGAATCGGCGGCGCCTTCATCCATCGCGAGCAAACCGACTTCCATTTCGGAGAGCTGTTCCTCGCACTCCTGAAAGAAGGTCTGCCGGATGGCAGCCATCGTATCGACGGTCATTGCATTTCTCTTCGATTAGGCTGCGACACGCCGGATAGCTGCGATCAACTTGCTCGGCTCAAACGGCTTCACGATCCAGCCGGTGGCTCCAGCTTCTTTGGCGCGCATCTTCTTTGCCATGTCGCTTTCAGTCGTTAAAACTAAGATCGGCACACGACGGTAGCGCGTGTCCTTGCGGACGGCCTCTATCAAGCCAAAGCCGTCCATCTTCGGCATATTGATGTCGGTGACGATAACGTCCGGCACTGCAGTCTGAAGCACCTCGAGACCGTGCACTCCGTCCTCAGCTTGGATCACGTTGAAGCCCGCCTCGGCGAGAGCCATCCTCAACATGTCTCGCATCGTGCGGGAATCGTCGACGGTCAATATCGTCTGGGTCATCTAGAAAATCCTTCGATCAAGAGGTGTTCGCGCGATAATCCGACAAGGGCTATCGTATCGAGAAACTCGGAAGCGGGATTCGTGACTGCGTAGCTCTGGCCGTCTGCCTGCCAGGTCTTTGCAGCAGCAAGCAAAATCTGTACGGCCTGCATGCCAGTTCGGCGAACCTGTCCAGCGTCCACGGCTAGCGGCGCGCCGCGACGCGCCAACAGCAGTCCCCTCAGTTCGGTTGCCGCCGAGAAATCAAGGTTTTCCGGAAGAACCATTTGTCCGCTCGTGGCTGCGTCGATGCCTGGAGACTCTTCTGCAGCCATCTCCTGCGTCAGCACCTCCTCGCTAACAGCGACTGATGCGGGCTTCGACCTCGCCTTCGGGGCACGCCGTTTCTGAGGCGCTTTCTTGGGCGCATTTTTTGCGTCTTTACGAGCCATTAGAATTCCTCCCAACCCGCGTCCACGGGCTGTGCATTGTGGCGTCGGCTCCCGCTGGCCGCGGCCTTTTTAATCGACGCGGGGCGGATGACGTGCGTCGCCGGCTTTGCAGCCTCTCGGCGCGACGCAATCTCGACCACCGTGTCGTCGCCCGTCTGGAAGCGGCTCACAAGGCGCACGAGTTCCTCGGTCTGCTGAGAAAGCGTCTGCGTCGCCGCGGTTGCCTGTTCGACCATCGCAGCGTTCTGCTGCGTCACCTGATCCATTTCATTGACTGCTGTATTCACCTGCTCAAGCCCGTGCGCCTGCTCGTTGGCACTCGTCGCAATGTCGGTGACGATCGTATTGATCTCGGCGACTTGCGATACAATTCGCGTCAACGCCTGACCAGTTTCACCGACCAGCTGTACGCCTTGCGCGACTTGACCGGTCGAAGCTGAGATCAGCCCCTTAATCTCTTTTGCTGCCTCAGCGGAGCGCTGTGCTAAGGCGCGCACTTCCGATGCGACCACGGCGAAGCCGCGGCCTGCGTCGCCCGCTCGTGCTGCTTCGACGCCCGCATTCAGGGCCAAGAGATTCGTCTGGAACGCGATCTCGTCGATTACGCCGATGATCTGGCTGATCTGCTTCGACGAGGTTTCAATGCCATTCATCGCGGCAATCGCCTTGCGCACGACTTCACCGCCCTTCTCGGCATCCGCTTTGGCGACCGAGACCGTCTCGCGAGCATGCGTTGCGCCCCGCGCAGTCTTGTTGACGGTGTCAGTGATTTCCTTCACGGCCGCGGCGGTTTCCTCGAGGCTTGCCGCCTGATTTTCGGTGCGCCGAGATAAATCGTCCGAGGCCTGGGAAATTTCTTCCGTACCCAGGCGTATGCTACCAGCGCCCTTCTTGACGAGTTCAATGGTGCTCTTGAGTTGCGCAGCAGCAGAGTTGAAGTCGGTCTTCAGCTTTGCGAACTCTGGCGCAAATTCGGCGTAGACAGAGGTCTCAAGGTTGCCTTGGGCGAGTTCCGACAGAGAGGTCCCGAGCGATGCCACGACGGTATTGACCTGGTTCTCGGCTTCGAGCTTGCTTGCTTGTGCTGCTTCGAGCTGACCCATCATCAGGTTCATCTGGTTGATGATCGCCTCGTACTCCGAGATAACCTTTTCGGTAATGCGATGCGTGAAGTCGCCGTTTGCGATGCGTTCGGCTGCGCTCGTGAAGGCATCCATGAAGCGTTCGTGCTCCAGAGCATAGTGATTATTTTGCTCTTGCTGCTGCTTCGCTGCTTCAATGGCGCCATCGGTCATCTGCTTGTTTTCGGTCATTGCCTTCTTGAAATGAGATAAGGCGGCTGCAATCAGACCGTTTTCATTGCGATCCGAAAGATGAGGAATGCTCACCGTCAGATCGTTGTGGCTCAGTTGCTCCATGACCCGGATAAGATCCGAAAGCCGGGAGGAAATGCCCTTCGACAAAAGCGCTACCATGACAAGAGCCAAGACAGTCGCTGCGATGAGCAATCCGATCGTCCAATAGAGAGACCGATTGGCGCCTTCCGCGTTGGCTTGAGCTAAATTCTCAAAAATTCCACCGGCGCGACTCGCGAGCTCGCCGACCATGGAATTCGAGTCGGACAACTGCCCTTTCAGATCGCCAATCGATGAGCGCTGGTAATCGGCGGATTTCAGTTTCGACGCGATCTCGTCGAGCTTTGCCAGCAGTTTCGTATCCGAATCTCCGAGCGCACGTCTGATGTCGCCCGAAGCATCGGCATCCTTCAGCTTACGCAGCGACGCGCTAAGCTTTTTACTGGTTCGCTGAAGCACGGCATAATCGATCGCAAAGTCCGTCCGGTCCTCGGCGACGCTCGGCGACGCTATAGTATCTGAAAGTTCGGCAAGCGCCTGTTTGACACCCCCCAACCGTTGAATGAAGACGTCCTGCGCATGATAGCTATCGGGCGAGGTCGCGACTGCCATGCCCGATGCAGCCGAGATTTGATCCAAAAGCTCGATGCCTTTGCGGGTGCGATCGGATTCGGTCTTGGCATTTTCGAATGCAGCAAGGGCGTCTTCGGCGTCGAATTCCTTGACAGATGCGAAGAGGCCCGCGCCCGCCTCGCTCGACTGCGAGCGGTCGACGCCAGACATTCTCGACCATATCACTGACGCCGACTTGGCGCCTTCGACTTCGCGCTCGAAGACCGCTCTCTGCTGAAGCTCTTGTTTGGCGAAAAGGTATAGCTGGACGAGCGACGGTACGAGGAAGATGGCGGCAATGAGAGCAAGCCTGCGCGGCATCGACCATTTGCTATTGATATATTCTATGACCATAACTTCACTCACTTCCTCGTGATTTTTCTCTATTGTTTATTCGGAGGCTGTCGATCGTCCCCCGGCGATCCAGGCGCCGGTCCGGGCGATGCTTAAAGAATTGTTCTGCTGGGAAGCACGCAGCGCGTTTCGGGCAAAGGAACGCCTTCTCGCTCGAAGCGGGATTCGACGGTCAATGCGAGCGAGAAAGAGCCCGAAAGATGCGGGTTGTGAAATGCCGTTAGCATGGCATGTTCCTGCTTCAAAAGCTTGGAACATGTCGGATTTTTAGCCGACACGGCTGCGCGGCATCATGCCTATGACTATTGAAATCAAGCCGCCGTGAGGCGAAATTAGCTGGCAAATCTATCGAATTGGTTTACGATTCCAATTCATTTCTTTCCAATACATAAATGTAGATATTTTCTGACTCGATATTCCATTGAATATCAGTCGGCAATTCAAAAATGCGGATGAATAATTCCCGAACGCGCGGTTCCATTTCGGACGCTAAATTCTTTCCTGGATCACACCAAGCCCGGCAGAACGCTTTTATTTCTTCAGCCAGGAAAGCCGCCGCGGCGGCTTGATATATTCAACGCCGACGACCGCGCCCTTTACATGTGCGACACGGCATCGAACAATCAGATCGTCGTCCGGAACTTCCAAGAAAAGCTCGCCCTTCAACAATTCCGGGGCTGGAACCTTTATCTTTGCCCCTCCATCAGAATGGTCGAGCAATGTTCCGTCGATCCGCTGCCCGTCATCCAGCGCCGCGACGGCTGCCTTGAATGCCGGCCGCCGCCCAAAGTTTCGTTGTTCTCGTGATCGCTCTATTGCCAAGCTACGCTCTGTGTATCCAATTTGCCTATAAGATCGGCGCTCGGCCCGGCTTCAGTCCGATCTCCCGAAATGTTCCGAGATGGGTTGCAGAAGCACAAGAGCACGTGCGCTGAACCTCTAGAGCGATTCGCCAGAGTTGGCACTGGAAGCCGCTATCCGTACACAGATTACTTCGAGTTTGCTGCAATCTTGTGCTGAAGCCGGCTAATCCCGCTTTAAGAGATTTAAACCAATTATCGGAATAGATAGGCTGTTCGCGTGGACGGCGGGCACCGAGGCTTGGCGTGCAGGCGGAACGATGCGGGGTTCGGCGGCTAAGAGCGACATGGCTTTCAATCTTCACCCTCCCGCTCATAATGCCTCAAAGATGAAGAGAGTGCGCAAAAAGGGATCCGCCTCTCCCGATCAGGCGACTAACGCGAAAGCGTTGGCATCTGCGTTCGATCAGCTCGGCATGGTCTCGATCACCGATTCCGAGGGGCGCATTGTTCGCGTCAACGATGCCTTTTTGCAGGCAAGCCAGCGGTCTCGAAAAGAACTCATCGGCCAGAACCACTCGATCCTGAGCTCCGGTCATCATCCGGAAGAATTTTGGGCGGATGCTTATCGTGAGCTCAATCTTGGGAAGACTTGGCGCGCGCCTATAAAAAATAGGGCGAAGGACGGCTCGTACTACTGGGTCGACGCGCTTATCCTGCCTCTCAAGGGAAGAGCGAAAAAGATTACCGGCTTCCTCTCGTTTCAGATCGACATTACCAAGTCCGTCGATCTTCACATCGGGTTGCAGGAGCGCAACGAGCTGCTCCATGCCGTTATCGAAAGTTTTCCCGGTGGCCTGACTGTTTTCGATCGCGATCTCAGTATCATTCTCATCAACGAAAAGCAGAAGCAGCTGCTTGAGTACCCGGAAGAGCTGTTTAGCGGCGGACCGCCAACGCTCGAACAGCTTTATCGCTTCAACGCGAAACGCGGAGAATATGGACCTGGCGACGTCGAGGAACAGGTGCGCGCGCGCCTTGAACTCGCACGCAAGGGCGAGACGCATATCTTCGAACGCCGCCGTCCGAACGGGACCTTTCTAGAAATTCGCGGCACGCCACTTCCAAGCGGCGGGTTCGTAACCGCGCATCTCGACATTACCGAGCGCAAGCGCCATCTCGAAACGATCGGCCGGCTCGAGCACCAAGACGTTCTGACCGGTCTTCCCAACCGCCTGCTGCTCCAAGACCGCGTTCGCGCGGGACTTGCTCAGGCCAAGGACGGCGCTGCACTCGCGCTCCACTGCCTCGACATCGATCGCTTCAAATCGATCAACGATACGCTCGGCCATGAGGTCGGTGATGCGCTGCTCGTCGAGATCGGAAAGAGATTGAGGAGCGAGCTACGGGAAAGCGATACGCTGGCGCGCCTTGGCGGGGACGAGTTCGCCGTAATCCAGGCCGCGCCAAAATCCATCGAAGAGGTGGAAGCACTCGCTAAGCGCCTTATCTCGACATTTTCGGAGCCGTTTGTCCTCGGCGACAATACCGTCTCGATGGGTACGAGCATCGGTATCGCGGTCGGTCCGTCGGACGGCAGCGATGCGGAGGAACTTCTCGCGAACGCGGATATGGCCCTCTACCGCACGAAATCGATCGGCCGAGGGACGTTTGGATTTTTCGAGCACTCCATGCATGAGCGCTTACAGAAGCGCCATCAGATCATCATGGGTCTGCATGAAGCCATCGCGAACAGTAAGTTCGAGTTGCACTATCAGCCCATCGTGAACGTCAAGACGCGCAGGATCGTCGGCTGCGAAGCGCTCATTCGGTGGTCTCATCCTGTGCGCGGCCTCATTCCAGCGTCCGAATTCATTCCGATTGCAGAGGAATGCGGATTGATCGGCCAGATCGGCGATTGGGTTTTGAAGCGCGCATGCGCCGAGGCGAGCCTTTGGCCGGATGATATCTGGGTCGCGGTCAATGTGTCCCCGGCGCAGTTTCACGACAAGGAACTCGTCGAAAAGATCACGAACGCTGCCAAAAGCATTCCACTTTCCCGGCTCATCCTCGAGATAACCGAGACGCTTCTGATGCGGGATCAGGATGCTGCGGCCGTCACGTTGGAGCAATTGCGCAAGATGGGAGTGCGCTTCTCGATCGACGACTTCGGAACAGGCTTTTCCTCGTTGAGTTATCTGCAGAGTTTCCCGTTCGATAAAATCAAGATCGACAAGTCGTTTGTCTCCTCCGTCGCAAACGCCAAACGTTCCGCGACGTTACGGCGCTCCATCATTCAGCTTGGCTATAATCTCGGAATGACGAGCGTCGCGGAGGGTGTCGAGACCGAAGAGCAACTCGATCGCCTTCGTTCAGAAGGCTGCGTCGAAGCGCAAGGATTTCTCTTTTCACGCGCAGTGCCCGCAGCGAAGCTGCGAACGCTTTTTGCTAATCCGCTTTAGCCCATTTTTTGGTCATCTCGATGCGAATAGCCACCCGAAAATCTTCCCAAACCCCGAGACAGGAAGCGCTCCATTCGCTTCCCGAGCGCGATCAAGGTAACGGGCTCTTCGAGGCGTTCGTCTGCGAATTTCACTGGACCGCTTTGCAGATCGCCGCGGTAACGAGCTGCGTAAATGCGAGCGCCGCCAGTAATCGCGCGTGGATGCTTCGGGCGTGCAGCAATCTCATTCCTGTTGAATCATTCGCTATCAGAACGGCCCTCAACCTGTGGGAAGAGGTCGGCTTTTCGAAAAAGCTCGCATCATCGTTACAGCGAATTTTTTTAGACCTGTCCGACGCCAAGCTGCAAACGCTGCCTATCGTCAGGGACGCCGGGACTTTCTCCAGCCCCCATGTATCGGCCGCCAAGCTCGAACAGATTGCAATTCTCTGGCGTGAGCTTTCGAAAGCATGTGAGACGGTCGTGCAATCGCTTGAGCCGGAAGCTCGATGGCGACTTAGCGGGCTCTACACGGGCAATTGCCTCATCCTGGGTCGTTTCCTCCGAAGTGCGATTTCCGGAGCACACGATTGCGTCAACCAGTTTGGCGAGGTCGCGGTCCCCGTCCTGCCGCAGCGACGAAAATCAGCGCATTATGCCTTATTGCAACCGTGCATATTGCGGGGAGCAAGTGGCAGCTCGGCAGCTTTCGCGCAGGATTTCTCCAAGTGCGGAATGAACCTCTCATGCGACTACGGCTTCCAGCTCAAAGAGCGAGTCGTCATAGAGCTTCGCAGCGGCCGAAAGATGAGGGGCACCGTCGTCTGGGCGCGGAGCAAAAAGCTCAACGTGCAATTTGACGAACCTTTGGCCGAAGGCGATCAGCTTTTTGTTCGCTAAGAGCTACAAATCCGACATTCGAAAACGCGGACGAGCACCGATCCTTCAGTTGTCAACGACGACACGATTTCGACCCAGAGCTTTGGCCTCATACAATTTCGCGTCCGCCCGATCGAGGAAGTCGTCACACTCCTCTCCGCGCCGCAGCTCCACAATCCCGAATGACGCTGTGACTTTGCCGATCGGTTGCCCCGTCCGGTGATGCATCCACTTTTTGCATTCCAGTTCGCTGCGGATCTGTTCGCCGAGATTTTTCGCTCCGGCCAATCGCGTTTGCGGCAGTACGACAATGAACTCCTCGCCGCCATAGCGAGCGGCAGTATCGCGGCCCTTAATGTTCTTCGATAGCAGCTCTGCAAACCGCCGCAGAATCTCGTCGCCGACGGCATGACCGAACGTATCGTTGATACGCTTAAAATGATCGACATCAGCCATAATGATGCTCAGCGGATCGTTGGCGTCAGCCGCGACTTGCACTTCCTTTGGAAGATTAACCTCAAGCCAATGCCGATTTTTCAGCGAGGTAACGGCATCCATCATTCCAAGACGATGACTGTCACTGAGGCTGATCCTCAGCTTCTCAATCTGCTGCTGGGATTGTTGAAGGCGGGCATTGAGATCATTAACCTCGGTCTGCACCTTCTTGTTCTCGCTGACCAGAAACTGGATAACCGCCCGAATTCGATCGGGAGACGTCGAAGATACGAGGCTATCGCTGACCTTCGACAACGATTCGGAATGCGACCCGCTGAGTTCGACATGCTGTTTTAACAACCGCATTACCGAAAACATTTCTTCGTCGAGTTCCTGGCCGACTTTTTCGAGTCTATCGGACAGTCCTTCGTCCCGTTCGCGCCGAACGATTTGTGATCCGCTGAAAAACTGCCAAGCTCCCAACGCGAAGCTCAAACATCCGGCCGCAACAATTCCGAACATAAGTGCCAAAGAAAAAGGATGGGCGCCCAGACGAACGAGACGTCCGCGCGAGTCTACTTCGGCAATCTGCCAAGTCACATCAGACCAACTCAAAAGCGATCCAGGATTGATCTCAGATTGCATGAAAAGGCTCCACGCAATGTATGTGGAGCAAATGGCAACAACGCTCACCAGCATGACTATGGCCGACGAGGGCAGCTGTCTGAGTGCAAATGTGCTCATGATTCCGCTCGGGTCAAAACGGCGAGATCCATTCGTCTCGCTTGCTCACGCATTTACGGGAGGGATGTTTGCCACGAGCATCTGAAACGTGTCAGGACTGAGTAGCCTCGCACACTCGGAATTTGTGGCGATTTAGACCGAGCATAAAGCAAGCAGATACCGTCAGCATCCGGAACATGAGTCGGCTGAGCACGCAATGCTCTTTCTGCGTATTTCAGGGAATAACCATTTACTTTATGCGAAATTCGATTTTGCTGGGTCTTTTGAGACCGGTTCAAAACCGCGCGCTATCTGAAGCCGACCGCAATCCGCGTATATAATTGTTCGGTGAATACTTTTAACAAACCGCCGCTGTAGCCGCCGGTCAGCAAGAGAATGATAAAGCCCGCGATCATTTTAGGCACGAACGTCAGCGTCATTTCTTGGATTTGAGTTAGCGCTTGGACGAACGCAACACTGACGCCGATCACCATTGCCGAACCAACGACCGGTCCGGCGAGCACCATCGTCAACCATATTGCTTGCTGGACGAGTTCCAGTGCGTCGCCTTCCGTCACGAGTGCGGATACCCGATCGTCACACCTGCTCCGATCGGAATCTGCTGGCCAGTTGTCAGCACCGCAGTCGACCCCGAGGAATCGATCCTGACAGATTGAATGATGCCTTCCGTACCATCCGTTCCTTTGATCGACAGCCCAATCATCGTGCTCGCCTGCGAAATATTGGAATTCACCAAAAGCTGGCCAAGCTTGGTGTTTGCATTGATCCCCTGCTCGACGCTCGAGAACTGGGCGATCTGCGACATGAATTGACTGGAGTCGGTGGGATTGAGCGGATCCTGATTCTGCAACTGAGCAACCATGAGCTGCAGGAAATCGTTGTAATTGAGCGTTGAGCTTGCACCACTCGTGGATGCGCCTGGGGTATTTGTTGCACCGCCGGTGCTTGGCACAGTCGTCATGCGACCTCCTTGCTGCGTTCTTCGGCAGCTTCTGCCGCCGGTTCGAATGGAAGCATCGTTCTGACTTTTTTGAGAGCTTCGAAGGGTCGATCATTATCGAGCAGATTGCCCGTCTCGACCAATCCGGCGGAGAGGCGCGGATCAGCGATGGTCGCCACAAGATTCGTGACCGATTCCCTTGCCATAGACCGTGCCTTCATATGCAGCGCCGGATCCATGAGCATCATCTGGATCATGAAATAAAGCTGCCGAAGCGGCGTCGTCGTCTCTTCGGGCTTCATGACGTGCTGCTCAAGCAGAAATATCACGTCATTCATGAGCTCTATGCTGACTTTGCGATCAACACGAAGCACTCCACCGTTGATGAAGATTCGCTCGCCTGCGCGTAACGTTATTTTTAAGCCGCCGGCCATCAAAGACCTTCCGCTATGACATTTGAAACTTCTATGAGACCGGCGAAATTCTGCGATTTACCGCTGCTGATCGCCTGAGCTTCCTTGAGCATCCAAATTCCGATCGAGATGAGTTTGGCACGAACATCGTCCGGCAAGCCGTTATCGGACTTGGATAGATCCTCGAGAAAAAAGCTCCACAGCCTATTCAGAAAGATGATGGCGTCTACTGCTTCACGAGAACTGGGGCCAGCCTTTTCCGCCGTTCTCAGAAGCGCGATGGACTGCTCGATCGCCAGGCGTTCGTTTTCGCGCTGACGGTTGCCGGAATCGCTCAGTGCTTCTTCGTATGAGAACTTGTACATCGTTCGCCTTCCGGAATTCTCTTTTTTTGCCGCCGCTACTTGCCGATATAATCGAGGATACTGAGATTGTTGATCTGACTGGTCAGCGAATAGGCTGCCTGCAAGGCCGTCGAAATCTGAGCCAATTGCGTCGTCACTGCCGCGGGATCAATTTGCTCGAGGTTGTCGATCGACTTCGTAAGAAAGGTCACCTGTGAGTCTATCTGGTCGTTGGCATCGGAAATTCGCTGCTGAGTGACGCCGAGCGCGGACTGGACCTGCGTAATTCCTCCGGTCACGCTCGCGGTCATATCGCGAGCTTTCGAGATGATGACCTGCTGCGTACCACTGTTGAGGTTTGCGAAGCCGAGCCCCGAAATCATCGCGAAAGCTTCTGTCATCGAGCGGAACGTCGGGTTATTGGCAGTGACTGATGTGTCGATGACCTGGTTGCGCGAGATGCGGTTGCTTACCGGTTTATCCGAGGCGGCCGACCAGGTTGCCGACCAGTTCGCGGCCGAAAACAGATCGGCGAACTGATTATCGAGAAAGTCAGACATATCGCTCGGCGAGATATTGCTCACCGCCGGATCTGTAGGACTGATGCCGAATTTCGCTACGAACGCAGCCGTTACGGCCTGCGCTCCCGCTGATGGAGGCGTAGAGAAGAAATCTTCCATCGGCTGCACGTCGGAATTTGTGCCTGCAAAAAGATGCTGGCCGTCGAGGGACGCATTGAGCTGATCCTGAAGCGTCTGCATCCCTGACTTAGCCGACTGGACGAGCGTATCCTGCGATGTCGCCGCCGTCTGTGCGCTGATGAGGCTCGATAAGAAGCTCGACGTGCTTTTCGAGATCGTGTCCAAAGCCGACTGAGACGCGGTGAGACGATTAAGAACGAGCTTGTTCGAAGTCTGGATGGCCTGGATCTGATCCATGTCCTGGCGCATCGACACGCTGACTCCAGCCGTCGCGCCAAGAGACACGCCGATATCGGCATGATTCCCCGTGGCGAGTTCTTTCTGAGCATCGACCAGCTGCGATTGCAGTCGCGCGATCGATTTACGCGTTTCGGAAGTCAACGATGCCGAAGATATGAATGATGATGAGATCATGGGGCTCAGTTGAATGACTGGAGAAGCGTCGAGATCATATTGTCGACTGTCGAGATAAGACGAGAAGATGCCTGATAGGTTCTCTCGAGAGAGAGAAGATTCGTCATTTCCTCGTCGAGATTGACGCCGGTATCTTGAGAGAGAGAGTTAGCGGCACGGTCAGCAATCGTCTGACGAGATTCGGCCTCGTTGCTCGAAGCCTGCCTCATCGTCTCCAGCCATGAGACCGACGACTTCGCGAAATCAGACACTGAACCCGAGTGCTGGATTTGCGTCGCGGGATCGAACGACCGCGCGGCTCCGAGGTTCGTAATCAGCTGCTGAATGCGGTCGGTGTAAGACGCACCGCCGGATGTATTGTAGGTGTAGGCAGCACCGGCGATACCGCCGTCTCTGATGCGCTCGGCGTTGCCACCCTGGGTCGGATCGACGGTGGGATTGATCTTGATTGAACCTGCCAATCCTGGAGTGAGGCCCGCTGGGATTGCGGATCCACCGCCATCGGTGAACAAACCTGCTGCTGCCGGCGCGCCGCCGCCAGACTGGTCGGATTCGGCAAAGGCCGAGATCAGACCGCGGGCCATTTCGTCGAGCTGGCTCTGATACGTCGGCGCAATGCTATCGCGAACTTCGACTAGGCCGGCGAGCTTCCCAGAACTGATCGACATCACATGCGACGTCCCCGCGATGGGTACGCCGTCAGCGTAAACGGGAGCGCCGACCGAGTTCGCAGAGAGATTTGGCGATTGCTGGAATGTAACCGCACGCGCCGTCTTATCGAACAGCGTCACGCCGCTATCGGTGTAGATCGCCATGTCGCCGTTGTTGCGCGAGACGGTCTTGATGCCGATCTCGGTCGATAACTGCTTCAGAATTGCGTCGCGGTTATCGAGAGCACCGGTGATGTCCTTGCCGCTTCCCGTGCCGGAGACAATCTGCTGATTGACCGTCTGAAACTGCGACAGAAGATTGTTTATATTGGTGACAGACGATGAGATCTGGACATCAGCCTGATTTCGAAGATCGGTTACGGAGTCCGTCGCCGAGTTCAACGCGTTGACGACAGTTTGAGCGGCTGAGACGACGTTGGCGGCCAAGGCGCTGTTTTGCGGAGTCGACGAATACGTCTGCAGAGCTACGTTGAGCTTCGAAATGAGCGCTGCCGGCGATGTCTCGGCGGCGGTATCCCCGACCGTCCCTTCGATTTGATTGAGCGCCGAATTTATGACGGTTTGAGTTTGGCTGTTGGAATTGGACGTAAGATACGTGTCGAGGAGCAGTTTATTCGCGGTGCGTGTAATTCCAGCGACCATGACGCCGCCAGCCCCGCTAACGACGTTTGCAACCTTGCGGGTTGCGTCCGCATCGTTCACGCGTGCGATGTTCTGAGATATGACCGAAATCTGCTCGGAAACGGTCGAGAGACTCGAGCGCGCGTTGTTCGTACTCTGCGTAAGCGTCATTAGCGGGGCCTTCTAATCACTAATGCTGAATTACCGGACGAGATTGACCAGAACGTCCAGCAATTCGGTACCGGTCTGAAACACTTTGGAGTTTGCGGTGTAGTTGCGCTGCGCCTGAACCATCGAAGTCAGCTCCGACGCGAGATCCACCGTGCTGCTTTCGAGCGCGCCCGAAATGATTTTGCCTCGGCCGCTTTCGTTCGCAGTGCCGAGCTGAAGATCTCCGGATTCCTTGTTCGTCGCGTAGACGTTTCCAGAGATCGCGGTGAGATTGTCCGGACTTGCGACGGTCGCGAGAGGAATTTTGAAGGCATCGACGCGCGATCCATCAGCGTAGACCGCCGTGACTATGCCTTCGTTGCTGACTTCAAGACGATCGACGGCGGTTGGCGGACTGCCGTTGGCACCCGGTGCATTTGCTCCCGTTTGCGGAGCGTAATTTGCGGCCAGCTGCGTCATCTTGCTAATGTCGAGCGAGAAGGAAGCACCGTTCGGGATGTTGAAGGACATCGCCGGTCCGCCGGACGCCAAATTGCCATTCGCCGGATCGAACGTGACTGTCTTTGTCGAGAGCTGTGCACCCGCTGCATAGGGGAAGCCGCCGTTGGTCGAGCCCGCCGCGTTGTAGACCGTCACTTCCCACGTATTGGCGGACGTCTTGGCGGAATAGACATCGAGGGTCACCTGATGACCGAGATTGTCGTAGGTGACGATCGAGGTCTTGCCGGCGTAACTCGCCGTTGCGGCGTTCGCGGAAGGAAGGTCAGCTGCTGCCGTCACGGTCGCGTCAGCGGGTAGGTTGACGCCAAACTTGCCGCTCGTCGAAGGCGTTGCCTTCATACCGAGGCTGCTGGTGTTCACGACCTGGAGACCGGCAGCGCTATTGACGACCGAAGTCGAGCTCCCGTCCAAAAGGTTGTAGCCAAGCAGCTTAAAGCCGGCGGCGTTCACGAGATCGCCGTTGGGATTGGGTACGAAATTGCCTGCTCGCGTGAGGAAGGGCGTTCCGGCATCGCTTTGCACCATGAAGAAGCCGTTGCCGCTAACCCCGAGATCCGTCGGAGACTTGGTGTACGTAAAGTCGCCCTGCTGCGAGATGGCGCGACGCGCAATGCTCGAAACCGAACCCGGCACGTATTGCGCGACACTGCCTTCCGCGATGAGCGTCGAGAACTCGGTTGATGACGCCTTGTAGCCTGCGGTGTTGATGTTGGCGATGTTGTCCGCGACCGTCCCCATTCGGTCAGATTGGACAGACATCCCCGAAACGCTGGTAGTCATTACTCCGTAGAGACCCATCGACATTCTCCTGGTCGCGAATGATGCTCGCATCGATTGGAGCATCTGGGCCTTGCGTGAGACTGGTTGCGACGGTCGTAGCGGCCAGCGAAGTTTCGTCGCTGGCAAATTCTTTCAGGCGATAGCCAAGAAAACGCTGGGAATCGATGGGATCGTGCCCGAGCCGTTGCTTCAATCGCTTGCGGAGCCGGCTGATATGACTCTCGATGACGTTCTCGTGAATCTCATCATTGAAGATCCCGTACACGCGATTGAAAATTTGCGTTTTGGTGATCCTGGTATTTCTGCTGAGAACCAGACATTCGAGGATCCGCCGCTCCCGTCGCGGCAGGGGTAAGACTTCGCCCGAGACGATGGGATCACGACCATCGAAAAAGATCCGGATCCCTCCGACATCGACGCACTCGTCCGAGATCTGCATACGCCGGCGGATTGCACCGCTGCGCGCCAATATTTCCCGCACATGAAACGGCTTGGCGAGAACATCGTCAAAACCGAGGGAGAATAATTCCAGAGTTTCGCTGAGCGCCCTTGCCTCGATGAGGCCAATGAGCGGGGCGCGGCAGCGTGACCGGATTCGCGACGAAATTTGCCGCTTATTCTCCACCGTGCCAAGGACGAAGCCTTCGATCACCGCGAGATCGGAATCGTTGATCACCTCGAACCATTCGAAGAATTCCGATGGTTCCACTGCCGTTGCAGCTACTCCTTCGCGATCAAAGCACGCGACAAATCCCCCAGCGACCGTCGATCGGTCGTCAAGCACCACAAACATGGTATCCCCCAAGCCCCGCAAATCATTGGCACGAAAGGAAATACAGTGATTCACAGCACTTATTAACAATTATTTCATTATTGCATGGGTCGAAAAGGACACTGCAAATCAGCGCTGCCGATACTTGGTGCAGATACACGAATCGGAAGCCCGAACGGGGCGTTTGCCTCGGAAAGAGCTTACGAAATGGCACCGTTCGAAGCGGGGAAATTCTCATTTTTGTTTTTATGGCCGGAAAGGCGGGATTTTACGCAATTTACTGCCGACTGCGTAAATCAATTCATGTCTAATCCATTTCGGCTCGCGATGAACGGAATGGCGAATGCGCGATCGAAGCATTTAGGCAGACGCCTATTCCGAGTAGGTGCGTAAATGAGAAGAAGTAAGCTTCGACAATTTATCCGCAGCTTTGCAACCGAAGTGATCGTCCCCGAGGACGTTCCGCCGGACGATGATCGGCGGACTGAGCATCGCCACACGGCGCGACAGCACGTGGCACTGCAGTTTCGCGGCAGGCGCCTTATCTGCGATCTCGTCGATTTGTCCGAGTTCGGCGCCAAGGTGAGCGTCGGCGATGGCATCGTGCCCGATGCGCGCGATAGCGTAACGCTTATTCTGTTCGACGGCACTCAGATCGAAGGGCATGTGCTCTGGCTTCGCGACAAGCACATTGGTGTTGAATTCTCCTACCCCGTAGCCAACGTCGATGAACGATTAGATTTCGAAAACCTTGGAAGGGATTATTTTGGCAAGGCGGTGACGCTGCAGAAATCGACGCGAAGGACCTGATCGTTCGATCCTCCAGCGATGAGGCGTCAGCGCACCGCAAGCTCTTGGGCATAAAGTCGCCGCCACGATTCAACCGCAACGGTCCCTCGTATACGAATGCAGTCTCGAGAGCCGCTTCCGTCCAATTTCGAAACGCTCATCGACGATTTGTTCGCCCGCGACGAACGCCCAGGCGGCGTGCCGCGTCCCAGCCCCGTTTCGTTCAATAGTCTGCAGGCGACGTGGCAGCTGCCGTCGTTGACCCGCGGAGCATCCGCTGAAACGCCGACCCGGCGGCATCCCTATGCAAATGACAGCGAAGGCGATGAGGGCGGCAGAGCGGAGTCGCTCCTCGATCCTAACAGAATCTTGATTGAGCTAGGACTCGCGTCCAATTCTACGGAAGAGGATGTCATTTCTCTCCGCCGCGAGTTTGCTCTCAGAAATCATCCCGATCGCGTCCAGCCCGAGCTGAGAGATCTTGCCACCCAACGTATGATGATCGCCAATGATCTCATGGACCGCTATGTCGCTCGTCTGCGACGGGCAAAGGGCTAAACCCGCGAATTAGATAAAATGCAAATAGCTTCGTTGGCGATGTTCCCATGAATGTTCGGTATTGTTCGTATCTAAGCCGCGCTGAACGGTCCGATACGAAGGGAAGACGAGATGGAAGTCGCTGGTGCCGAATTGAAGATGTTGCATTTGCGTTTGGCCGGCCTCGGCGCGCAGCTCGACGGCGAATGGGCGACGAAGCTCTCTGAGCAACGCCATCTTGATCGTGACACCACGGAAAGTGCCTATTGGCATGCGGGCTACTATCAAGCCCTCGCGGACGTTCTCAATCTTATGGCGCCGCCGAGAGTTATCTCCGACATCTCGGACAAATCCAATCTGCTCCGGGCGGCCGGCTAGGGTGTAGAAAATTTCCGCTCGGCATGAACTGGTGGAACATTTCGCATTCCTTCTCGAATGCGTGCCGCTGATCGGTGAAATGGCGAAATTTGAATTGCGACGCGGTGCCAACGTGCGCGCGCAGCTTTGATTTCAAATCTTCGCCCGCGCTTCCGACATAGGTGATCGCAAAGCGTCCCAAGTTATCCGTGAAGCCGAGCGCATACGCGCCGGGGCAGCGATCGACGAGTTCTTCGTCAATCGTTTCGGGGGCAAGAGGAAATGGGCCGCGCAGGCCGGCTCCGGTCAGTTCGTGCTGCATCATCTATCGAGGCCTAGATATAGACTGCGTTTCCGGTCTTGCCGTTCGTCCCGTCCACCGGTGCCGGTTGTGAACGATTGTCCTTGGCACGCCGCTGCGCCTGATCCGACGACGAGCCATCGTCTCTGCGCTGCATTTCTCCATCCTGGCGGCCGGACGAATTCGAGCGTGCCTGATCGCCGTCGCGCGATGGTGAACTGTTCGCTTGCCAATTGTTCGAGTTCGCCGAACTACTCGCTGATGCATCTGTGATCTTCACGCTCGAAATATCGTAGCCCGCGTCTCGCAGGCCCTTCTCGAGATTGACTCGATCGTCGCCCAATAGCTTCGCAGTAGATGCTTTCGATGCCTCAGCTTCGATGGAAAGCGCATTGTCCTTTAGAGACATGCGCAATTTCACCGAACCCAAATCAGGCGGCGATAGGGTTAGATCGAGAGTTCGCAGGACCGCATTTGCGGGCCGAGCCGGAGTTTCCGGCTGCTGCAATTTTGCAGTCACGTTCGGCTCGGATGCGGTGAGGCTGCCGATAACGCCGTTGCGCACCTGGTCGGTCGCGCTGGCAGAGGCTTGCACGCCGGCCGCATCGGTAGAGAAGACCCGCTCGAGCGGTGCAGCCGTATCGTCACTGCCGATTCTGCGCGTTACCAATCCCGGGTTGACTGACTTCTGCGATTGTTGAGAGCTCTGGTCACCGTTATTTGCCCCCGCGCCACTACCGTTATTTCCGGATGTGAGAGACGGCAGATTCGCGCCGGACGTCGAGATCGTCTGGGCCGTGTTCAGGCCGTCGGCCGTTTCTTTCGGATCAGTGTTCGGTCCCTTTTGCGCATTGGCCAGCGCGGTGCCGAGAACGTTAGCCGCCTGCACCATCGTGCCAGCGTCGGGTTGCAACTCGGATACCTTAGCTCCAGCGTCGGCCATCATCCTGCCGTCGAAATTCCAATGCGTTTCACGCCGGTCGACTGTCGCCAGAATCCGGTCGGTGGGATCACTCGAGTTGCCGATTGATTGTTCGGGAGCCGCTTCTCCACCCTTCATGCCGTCGGAGCTCGAAAGAAGTCGGTCTCTCGTATTCATCAACGCGAGGATGCTCGCTTGCTTGAGCACCGGCGCCGGACGGGCTGCACTTTGGGAATTATCTGAAACGTCTCCGGCGGCGACGACGCCCTGTGCCTGCTCGCTGTTGGAGAGCAACTGTGCTATCGCAAGATTCGGTAAAATCGGTTGCGATCTTGCCGGCGACACCGTGGTTTCGCAGGTCGCATCTTTGCCGACACTCTCGAACGTATCTTCGAAAGTGGCTTCATCCTCGTCTGATTGATCGTCCCCTCGGCGACCCGAAACGCCTTTCTCGACTCGAGAGATCTTTGCGCCCGCGCCATTTTCCTTAGATCGCGACGTTGGGGCCTGTGTCTCCTCCGATTGCGATTGATCAGCGTCGGGCGAATTCGATTGCTCGCGACGGCCGCGCGGACTCACTCGTCCGATATTTGTCTGCTGCAAAACTTCCGCGCCGCCCTGCGCGGCTCCGCCCACTGCTGCCGTCATCTGGCACTCCTTGCAATCATAGTATCCGCTTTTTTCAATATCTCATCGGCGTCATCGACAGCTGCCGATGCCTTCATCGCCGTCGCTTCTTTCGTGACGTCGATCGCCTGCGCGCCTTTGCTTGCCCCCCGCGAGGCGATATTGCGCGACGCGCCATTTCCGGCGCCTATGACCGACTTTGCGATGAATCCGGCGACTTCGCTGATTTCAGTATCGTCTTCCGACAGCCGATCGACGGCGATCTGATCCAACGCCTTGAGTGCATTTCCGGCGGCATCGGAAGGCGCTTCCGCGGCCGCGAGATAGAGACGTGCTTTATTCCGGCTTGCCTGAGACGAACCTTCGATCGCTAGAACCTTATTCGCGGCTGCTTTTGCGAGTTGAAGTCTGCCTTGCATAAGCGCTTCGCCGGCTAGATCGGCGAACAATTCTGATGCCGGTTGTAAATTTTCGCCGTCGACGGCACCGGCTATTCTCTCGACCGTCGCAGCGCTATCAAGCTCGGGGCGCTTGGCGGCGGCCTCGGAAAATTGACGAAAAAGCTTCCAGGCGTATATCGACCTGCCGAACTCGCGCACATAGCTCGTCGTCAACATCATAGCGCGTTCGGTACTACCCGCATTTATGAGCAGCGGGATCTCTCGCCGTGCCGCCGCCTCATCTATTGCCGTATGAGGACATGCCAATCTTGCATCGTCCAAGAGGGTAATTGCTCGTTCATTGTCATCACCGATATACAGCGATGCGCGGGCAAGCGCGAAAGGACCGACTAGGCTGACGTCCAGCGAGCGCGGATCTATACTCTCAAAGAGTTCGCGCGACTTTTTAGGCTGTCCCTCCGCAAAACTCATAATTCCGTCGGCGAGCTGCTGGTCGGCTTTACTCAGTAGAGCTCCATTTACAATCGGCTTGAGAACGTGCGCATCGCCACCGCTCAAGACATAGAGCAAGCTCGTGCGGACGTTGACGTAGTCTTTCCAGTCGTCTGGGGTGAAGGCTCGTACGGCTCGAAAAATATCATTCAAGAGGCGCGCCTGATCCGTTAGCGCGCCGCGATCGCCGCGAATTATCCTATCTTGAACAGCACCTAGCTGCTCGACGAGGCGAAGGGCGTTTCTTCTGATTTGCGCGTGATGATTTTCTTTGACGTTGTAGTCGGGTACGCCGTGGACCGCTGTCGTCTCGATCTCCGGCGCGCCAAAAATGAAGGCCGGCCGGAAATAGGCAATATAGCCAGCGACAGCACTGGCTATTGTTACGAACAACGCTGTTGCGATCAGCGCAATTCGTTTCATTTCTTGGTCTCTCTGATCAGAATATCGATCCGGCGATTTGCTGCCGCTAGGGTGTCTGAAGGAACTTTCGGATCTCGGTCCGCGCGGCCTTCAATCGCGGCTACACGCTTCTCGTCGATGCCGCCGCGCTGAAGCATGTAATAGGCCATCTGCGCGCGAGCAGCGGACAGCCGCCAGTTATCATAAGCGCTGCTCTTGTATGGCCGGGAATCTGTGTGACCACGGACGATAAGCTCACCCTGCTTGGCATTTAAAAGCTGCGCAATCTTTTCCATAACGAGGACGAGCTCGGGACGCGGTTTGGCAGATCCCACTTCAAACATTCCGAAATTAGCGTCGTCCGTCAGGCTGATGAGCGTACCCTCGGATGTCGCTTTAACGTCAATCTGTGGAAGATCCTGAGATATGTCCGCAACGGCGCGGTTGATCTCTTCCTTGAGGTTCTTGGCTTCTTCGTCCTTGTCGTGCGCTTTATCTTCCTTCTTCGCTTGGTCCAACGCAGCGGGCGTCTGCTTGGAAACGACGTCCTGCTGCTTGGGCAGATTGGCGATATTATCGGGCGAAGCTCGCTCGGCATTCGCCTGGGATGGCGCTTTGCCGGCAGCGGGAGGCATCGCCTTCGACGCCATGGACTGTTTTTCTGGCGCGACGGGAGCGGCTTCCGGCGCAGGCTTCGACGTTTCTTGAGATTTTCCGGCCCGCCTGTTGGTGCGGTCGAAAGGATCGCTGACATTTCCATCCGATGGACTGGCCGCTGTCGCAGGTTGGTTCGCTCGCGCCTCGTCCGCCAGCTTCTCGAGCAGATCACCCGGGTCGTCGAAGAGCGCTTGCTCGTTCGCCGCGTCGACGCTTTTTCCGCCGGAGCCAGCACTCGATTCCTGTGCCGCTTCGTCCTTGGCGTCGCCGATGTTTTGCTTGCTATTTTGGTCAGCCTGCCGCTTCTTCTTGTCGTCGAGGACCTGCTTTTCGAAACCTTTTTTGCTTTTCTCTTCCGACGGCTTGGATTGAGCCTCCGTCAAATCCTCAAGGCCTTTCGGCGCGGCGTAGCGATCGGTCAACCGCATCGGATTGAAGTATGCGGCGACCTGAACAATCGTCTTTCTGTCGGCGGCATTGATGAGCCACATGACGAGAAAGAACGCCATCATCGCGGTCATGAAATCGGCGTAGGCGATCTTCCAGACGCCACCATGATGGGCCTCTTCGGCATGGCGACGGCGCCGAACGATAACGAGCGGCTGTGACGAGACGTCTTCCTGGTCTTTACTCATGGTGTGGCCGCCTCAAGCCCGGCGATCCACGCCGAAATATTGACTTCGATCTCGGTATCTTCGATGTGCGCCCGGACATCGGCGTTCGCGCTTTCCGAATATCCGATCTGAAATGACTTCGACGGCAACCGGTCACGAAGGAGCGCAATGACTTCCGGTGGCGCCTCGACATGAACTTTCGCACCTTCCGCGAGCGCTCGGGAAATCGCCTTTTCGAGATCACTCATGGCGCGCTCGCGCAAGCGCTCGATGAGCCAGGGGCGCAGCAATTGCGCCATTCGCGCCTCTATCTTCCGTTCGAGCAGCCCGGCGACGCCTTCCAACCGTTCGACAAGCACGTCCGCGCAATCGCGATGCCAACTTTGTCTTTCCTGCTCTACGTCCTGAGCGTGACGCACGGCAGCTTCGGCGAGAAGATGTTCGGCATCTGCTTCGGCTTCGGATCGCCCTTGCGAGTGGCCCTTCCCGTATCCTTCGTCGAACGCCGCCTTCACCAGCGCGTCATAGTCGGGCGCCTCCCCGCTGGCGGGAACGCCGTCGAAGTCGGATAGGAGAGAAAACGCGGGACTGTGCAGCCGCGCCCTCATCCGTTCTTGACCCAATGCTTCATGATTGCAGTTGCTTGCTCTTCATCCCGATCGAGAATGGCGCTGAGCTTTTCGACCGGACCGAGGGCGAGGGCGCGTCCGAATGGAAGGCCAGAGCCGAATGCGCTCGCCATGCCTCCTCCGCCGTCGAACGGATTTGCCCCAGGCTCCAGCAACGGCGAAGCCATTTCCGGCATATCGATGGGAGCTGGACCTGTACCGCTGATCGCGGGGATGGGTGCTTCAAGCGACGCGACGGCATTGGCATCCGTAATGGCGGACGGACCGTTCGCCAACAGCGTCCGCATCACGGGCCTGAAGCCAGCCATTACCACAATCGCCGCCACGAGAAGAACGGTCAGAGATTTAATGCCGGTTCCGGCAAGGCCCAGCAACAGCGGCGCCCACGATCCCGAGCTGTCGCTATCGAATGGCGTCGGCGCGAAATCGACAGCAGCAACGCTGATTTTGTCACCGCGTTGCGTGTCGATACCAGCAGCGGACAACGCGATCTTCTCAATCTCGGCCACTTGCTTGTCGACGTCCTCGGGCTTCGCGTCCTTGCCCATCGCATCCAAGAGGCGCTTCTTGTTCACGACAATGGCGACCGAGATATTATCGACTTTATAGCCCTCGCTGGTCGTCGAAGCGGACTTGGAGCTGATCTCGTAGTTCGTTGTTTCTTCCTTGCGATCTTGCGCCCGCTTTGTCTGATCCTTGCTGTTGGTCTGCTCGTTCGGAATATTCTGCTGCACGCTGACGTTCGCTTTTCCGGCGGCATCCTGCGAGCTCTGCGCCTCCTTGATGAAGCGCGTCGAACGTTCAACCTTGCTGTCGGGATCGAACTTCGTTTCGGTGGATTCGTGCTTGTCGATATTGAGGCGCGCTATAGCGCTAACCTCGAAGTTATCTAGCCCAAGATAGGGAGAGAGCGTCCGGCGCACGCTGTCTTGAATCTGCTTGGCGACGGTTTTTTCGAGTTCAAGCATCTGGACCGGCGCGTCGCCTGCGAGGTTATTGCTGCCACCGAGGATGGACCCGTCGGTGCCAATCACCTGGACTTGTTCCGGCGTCATTTCGGGTATCGCCGCTGCCACGAGATGTTTGATCGCGGGCGCGGACGACGCATCGCCAGAAACGTCCGTCCTGATCACGACCGAAGCGGATGGCGGTTGCTTCTTGACGCGGAGCGCATTTTGATCGGGGAGAAAGATGTGTACGCGCGCGGCACGGACACCTTTCAAATATTGGATCGTTCGCGATAGCTCGCCCTCAAGCGCTCTCACCCGCGTCACTTCCTGCATGAACGACGTGAGACCGAGGGCGCCGAGCTTATCGAAAAGCTCGTATCCGGCCGTTTGGCTGCCGGGCAGACCTTTTTCCGCGAGAAGAGCTCTCGCCTGCGCCGTTTCTCCGTTGGGTACGCTCAGCTTCGTGCCGTCGATGCTGGTCTCGAACGGAATGCCTGCTTCCGACAGAGCCGTACCGATGCGGCTGATATCCGGCGCGGTCAATCCGACGTAGAGCGTTTCATAGCTCGATCGGGAAGCGAAATAGCTGCCGATCGTAATGAGAGCAAAGACGAATACACCGGCGGCGCCAAGCGCCATCAGCCTCTGACGGCCAAGGCCGAGGATGCTGCGATATAGATTCTCAAGTTGATTGCGCCAATCCATCTCACGACCTAGCCGGCAAGGTTTCATGCCGACGGTAGTGAGGGAACCTTGTGCAAAGGTGACGGGCCGCCTCCCGGGACCGATCCGCCTTGGCGGATCGGGCGTTCCTGAGGGGCGGCCCGTCAAATATTCGAAGTAGGATCAGCCGTAACGAGAGCCCGGCGCGGTACGCCGGGCCTCAATCATCAGCCGCGGAAGAGCGACAGGATGTTCTGGCTCGACTGGTTGGCGATGCTGAGCGCCTGGACGCCGAGCTGCTGCTTAACCTGGAGAGCCTGCAAGCGTGTTGATTCTTCGTTCATGTCGGCATCCACCAACTGGGAGATACCGGTGCTGATCGTGTTCATCAGCGACGATACGAAGTTCGTCTGCAGGTTGATGCGCTTCTGGCTGGCACCGAGAACCGTTGCAGCCTTCGTCATTTCCTGGAACGCGCTGTCGACGCCGGCGATGTAAGACTTCAGTGTCGCCTGGTCCGTGACGCTGTCCGACAGCTTGCTGATATCAATCGTCATGACCGACGCGCTGCCAGCTGTGTCGATCGCACCCGTCGTGCCGCGTGTGGAATCGAGGATACCGCCAGCGCCTGCTGCCGTCGACGAATCGAACAGGATGGACTGCGAGGTGTCGACCTGGATGGTGCCGACCGAAACGGAGCCGTCCGAGGTACGAGAGAACGACGAAACGATCGTCTTCGTGCCGGTGTAGCCGCTGGCCGAAGAATCGACCGAAACCCAGTTTTCGCCAGAGAAGCTAGCAGAGGACGAGATGCCCTTGAGCTGATCCTGGAGCTGCGTGATTTCCGACTGAATTTTCGAGCGATCAACGCCCGGAGAAGCAGCAGCCGTCAGCTTGTCTTTGATCTGACCGACGAGATCGATGCTCTGGTTGATAGCGTTGTAGGCGACGTCAACGGTGCCCTTGCCCAGACCAAGCGCGTCCTGGACGGTCGAAAGTGCGGAGTTGTCCGACTTCATCGTGGTCGCGATCGACCAATAAGCGGCGTTGTCCGAAGCGCTCGCAACCTTCAAGCCCGTCGAAATACGGGTCTGCGTCGTCAGCAAATCCTTCGAGGTCTGCTGGAGCGACTGCAGTGCGGTCATTGCAGAAATGTTGGTGTTAATACTAGCCATGCCCATGTCCCTTGTCCTTCTACTCGGCACTAAACGCAAACTGGGACATACCGGATCTACCGGCTTGACAGACCGGCCTCATGCCTGTGGTGCAGTTGTTGGCGCCCACCCTGTCATGAGGTCGATGGATAGCGGAGAGTTATTTCTTAATAGTTACTTTTTGGGGCTGGACCGTTAATTCCTTCATCAGGAATTCGGCCGAACCGACATCGGCCGTGTGGCCTACGTGAAGGATTTAACGAGCGCCCCGACCAGCAGGCTCCAGCCGTCGACGAGAACGAAAAACAAAACCTTGAGAGGGAGAGAAACGACCGTCGGGGGCATCATCATCATGCCCATAGCGGTCATGATCGTGGCAACCACAAGATCTATGACGAGGAATGGCAGCGTTATGAGAAATCCAATCTCGAAGCCGCGGCGTATTTCCGAGATCATAAACGCGGGCACGAGCACGCGGAGGTCGTCCGGGCCAGCTTTATTCTGCTCGCCGAAACGGTCGGCGGACATTTGCTCGAACATCGCAAGATCTTTTTCGCGAACGTTCGCGCGCATAAAGGTCCGAAACGGCGCGGTCGTACGTGTATAGCCATCTTGCTGGCTGATTTTGTTCTCGACCATCGGCTTGACGCCGTTGTCCCAGGCTTCCTGGAAGGTCGGCGCCATGACGAAGAGCGTCATGAAAAGCGCGAGGCTAATGATAATGAGATTATTGGGTGTCGTCTGCAGACCCAAGCCCGCGCGCAGAAATGAAAACGCAATCGCGAACCGGGCAAAAGACGTGACCATCATCAGCAAGCCGGGCGCGACCGAAAGAACGGTCATCACCACGAGAAGCTGAACGATGCGGCCTGAGACGCTGGCATCTCCCGACGGGAACAGCGTCTGCAGGTCTATCGTCTGAGCGATCGCGACCTGGGACGAGACGGCAAGGAAGCCGAGCGCTGCGATGATTCGCCGGATCATTCGAGCACCAGCCCGCCGATCAACAGACCCAAAATGGCGCCGCGCCCACGAATTCTTGCGCGATCGTCAAGTTGCTCTCGCAAGTTCTGGAAGCCTCTCACACCTTGGATGTCCGCCAACGTCAGGCCTTTGAGATATGCGATCACGTCTTCGCGGACTTCGCCGAGCAATGTCGTCGTCTCGGGTGTTCCGTGTGCGACGATGAGAGAGAGATCCAGCCGAGCACGGATCTTCGGATTGGTCTCGAGATCGGTGATTACTGATGGAATCGAAAGCTCAAGGGCGTCATTGGGAAATCGGCCGACCCCGGGGGTGAGCGGCGCGACAGATTCAGCTTTATGGGACTGGACATCCGGTGCGGAGGGCGCATCCGGCATCAGGAAATATCCATACGCACCACCGCCGCCAATTCCCAGCACGACAGCGAGCACGGCAGAGACAAGAAAGCCGCCGATTCCGCCGGCCTGCTCGGAGTTTTTCTCGTTCGTGTTCTTTGCCACTTGGCGTTGCCCTCCGAACCAAGCCTAGAACGGAGACACGATGTCGAGAATTTGCTGCCCGTACGGGGGCTGCTGGATTTCCATGACACGGCCGCGGCCGCCATACGAGATTCGCGCCTCCGCGATCTTTTCATAGGAAATCGTATTATCCGTATTGATATCACGCGGGCGGATAACGCCCTGCACGTTCAACACGCGCATTTCGTAATTAACGCGCACCTCCTGCGACCCGCTGATCACAAGATTACCGTTCGGCAGAACTTGGCTGACGACCGCGCCGACGAGAAGATTGATACTTTCGGAGCGATCGACCGAGCCTTTGGAATCCGTAGATGTCGTGCGATCGAGGTTGCCGTTGAGGCTTCCAGAGCCGCTTGGACCGGGCGCGCCAAAGCCAAAATTGAAATCGGCCGACGAAGTCAAGCCGACATTGGCATCGCGGGACCGTTTCAAATTGTTATCAAGCGAGGCCTTGTCGTTGATTTCGATTTTGACAGTCACGACGTCGCCAACCTTGAGGGCGCGTGCATCGCGAAAGAGATCCGCACCTGAGTCTTGCCACGTCGAGTTTCCAGAATGATAAGCAACGGGCGTCACCGGGAGATCAACGTGAGCCGTCCTCGACGGAGACAGTCCTGCTCCGACTGGCGACATCGCCGGTTCGCGACCCACCTCGCGGAGCTGACCTGCACAGGCTGTAAGAAGCAGAGACAGGGATGCGAACGCCGGCGCCACCCATCGTTTACTATTGCTGGGCATTGGCCTTGCGCTCCGGATGAATTGCGATGTCGCCCGATCCGGCGATAACAGCGGAAAGCCGAGCGGCCTTATCGACATCCATCTCGGCCATGATCGGACTCGAAACTTTCGGAACGAGCTTCGAAATGATAGCCGCAGACGTCATCTCGTCCATCGCAGCTAGCCGCGCGGCGGCGGAATCCGGCTTCATCTTGCTGTATATCTCGACGAGAGCGTCGGTTGCGCGCGAGCTGAAGTCCTCGCGCATTTTCATCCACTTCTTCAGGACGTCGGCTTTGGCGCTCAAGAGAGCTATGCGATCGTCAATGTCTTTGCGCGCCTTGTCGAGGTTCTTCGTTTGCTGAGCGATCTGTGCCGCAGACGTCGCATCAACGATATTGGAACAATATTGCTGTGCCGGACTTAGCGGCGGAGCCGACGATTGCGGGATCGGAAGCGCATCCGGATCTTTGTCATCGGATTTTTTCGCAACGTCCGGCTTTGTATCGTCGACGGCGATGCGAAACGAGTACGCAATCGGGGCCACTTCTCCGGGGTTTCCGCGAAGCTCAAGCTCACGCGCACTGCGATCAACAGGCGCGCCTACGATCTGATTCCCAAGGCTGCCGGCGGCCGCTGTCGTGGCGTTGCCCGCGAAAAAGAGCATCCCGAGAGCAATCAGCTTCGCAAATTCGCGCGCAGCAACTCCGCCGCGAACAAGTTGTTTGTCGTCGATTGACGTTCTCATTGAACGACTAGCTCCGCTTGCAACGCGCCCGCCGTCTTCATGGCTTGAAGGATCGCGATGATACCGAGCGGTTTCAGGCCCATCTTGTTGAGTGCCGACACAAGCTCGCGAAGATTGGCGCCCTGCATGATTGCGACGTTGCCGCCCGCCTCGTTAACATCAACCTGCGTGTTCGGAACCACGACCGTCTGTCCACCTTCGGAGAAGGGGAGGGGCTGCGAAACTTGCGGCGTCTCCGTTACGCGAACCGTGATGTTGCCGTGTGCCACGGCGACGGTCGATATCTGCACTTCGCTGCCGATGACGATCGTGCCGGTGCGCTCGTCGATAACCACGCGAGCGGACTGATCCGGGTTGACCTCAAGCTCGCCAAGCTCAGCAAGTAGTCGCGACGACAATATGCCCGGTGGCTTGCGGATCATGATGCTTTGCCAGTCCCGCGCGCGCGCGATCGGCATGCCAAAGCGATCCTTCGAGAAGTCGTTGATGACATCCATGATGCGCACGGCGGTGTTGAAGTCTGGGTTGCGCAGTTCAAACTCGAGCGGCATCGTTTCATCGAACGCGCCTGGTGCGTCTTGCTCGACGATTGCACCGTTCGGGATTCTGCCGCGCGTCGGGATGCCGGACGTGATGGATTCCGCGGCGCCCTTCGCCAAGTATCCAGAAATCGTGACGGCCCCTTGCGCGGCCGCGTAAATCTTCTGATCGGCGCCCGAAAGAGACGTCAGCACCAGCGCGCCGCCCGCCAGAGATTTAGCGTCACCAATCGAGGATACGGTTACATCGAAGCGCGTCCCCTTCGAAGCAAAGGGGGGAAGCTCCGCCGTGACCATAACGGCCGCGACGTTTCGGGTCCGGGGTTCGTACTTCGAACCGCGAATGTTGACCCCCATCCGATCAAGCATGGCTTGCACGGATTGCTGCGTGAACGGCGTGTTACGCAGTGTATCGCCCGTTCCGTTCAAACCAACGACGAGGCCATAGCCAACCAGCTGGTTCGTGCGAATTCCTTTAAGATCCGTGATGTCTTTTATGCGCGTTGCCGCGTGAGCAGTTACGCTCGCGGCTAGAAAAAAAAACAACGCTGCAATGCTTAATCTCATCGATCGTCCACCGTGAGGGTCTGATCGGACTTTACGCGAGCTTTGATGATTATCCCCGACTCGGGATTTCGCACGCTGATGATTTCGCCTTCGGATCCCGACTGGAGCGGCACCCCAACGCCCGTGATCGAAAGGAATTTCGAGCTATAGGTGAGCTTATAAGTTCGCCCTTGCTTGACGAGATCTTGCGCGCGAATGCCGTTCTCGGGAATGAGTTCGCCTGGCAGAAGAGTGCGGCGCGCAACCTTCCCCAAAAGATCTTGCTCGCGCTCTCCGAATACGGGCGGATTGTCCGGCGTCACCAACAATTGACGTTCTATGAGGTTGGCGTCGGTGAGCTTGTCGCCGGGATAAATGACCGCCCGCGGCACGAAAATCGTACGGCCTGGATCTAACGCATGCGCGGCGTCCGGAAAGGTGCACATAGCGGCAAGCGCCACGGCCCTCACGATAGCATCCCGGATGACGCGCAGGCAGATCATCAGCGAATGTCCTTCGTGATGACGTTGTACATATCGTCAGCCGCTGAGATGACCTTCGAATTCATTTCATAGGCGCGTTGAGCCGTGATCAGCTCGGTGATTTCTTTCACCGGATCGACGTTAGAGCTCTCAAGGTAGCCTTGCTGAATCTTAGCGAAGCCGTTGTCGCCTGGGTTTCCGAGATTCGGCGCACCGGAGGCTTCCGTTTCCTGGAAGAGGTTGCCTCCGAGCGGTGCAAGTCCGGTCTCGTTGGCGAAGTTCGCGAGCGTAAGCTGACCAAGCTGCTGCTGCTTTCCGCCGACCACTGCGAATACCTGCCCCGAGGCATTCACGACGACATCAGTGGCGTTCGCCGGCACCGTGATGTTCGGAATGACGAGATTGCCCTCGAGCGTGATGAGCTGGCCGTTCTGGTCGCGATTGAATGCGCCGTCACGCGTGTAGAGGATTTCGTTGTTCTCGCCTTGAACCTGGAAGTATCCGCGGCCGCTAAGAGCAAGATCGTAGTGGTTGTTCGTCGACGCCAATGGGCCTTGGGCCGAAAGATTTCGGATAGCGACCGTACGGACCCCGAGGCCGATCGTATTTCCCTCAGGGATGATCGTATCGTCATCGCGAGCCAACGTGCCGGCCGCACGATCGGACTGATAGAGAAGATCTGCGAACTCCGCACGCGAACGCTTGAAGCCGGTCGTATTAATGTTGGCTACGTTATTCGCAATAACTTCGACGTTGGTCTGCTGGGCCGCCATGCCGGTGGCTGCAATCGATAACGCTCTCATGAGTTGACCTCAAATCTGCATGCGGCTGATTTCTTGGTACGCTCCGACGACTTTGTCGCGAACGGCGACAACCGTGCGGAGCGCTTGATCGGCTTGCATCACGGCTTGAACGACTTGCTGCAAAGGCGCTTTGCCCTGCATGCCGGCCATTGCCGTGGTTTCGCCGGTCTTGAGCGTCGAAAGAGCGTCGGTGGCCATGGAAGCCATCGTCTGGGCAAAATCATTTTGCGGCACGCCAGCCGTCGCGGCAGCGGGGGCAGCCGTCGCCAAAGGAGATGTGCGCGCTACGCTGTTGAGCTCCGGTGAGAGCATCGCGATATTCAGGCTCATTATGAAGACCTCAAAAGATCAATCGTCATCGACACGATCTCACGAACCTGTTTGATGACCTGGGTGTTCGCTGTGTAGGAGCGGGATGCTTCGCGCATATCGGCAAGCTCCGTGAGCATGTCGACGTTCGGCATCTTCACGTAGCCCTTGTCATCGGCGGCAGGATGCCCAGGCATATATTCCGTGCGGAACGGCGCCTGGTCGCGTCCAATGTCTCCGACCTGGACCAAATCAATTCCATTCGCCTCATCGGATACCGACTGAAACTCGACGGTCTTGCGCTGATACGGATCGTCCCCCGAGGTCTTGCCGGTCGTCTGCGAGTTGGCGATGTTCTCCGAAAGCACGCGCATGCGCGTCGACTGAGCGAAGAGGCCGTTAGAAGCAGCCTTTTGTGCGGCTATGAGTGGGTCGCTCATGGGTCTAGCTCTTCGTTACGGATTGCAGCATGCGATCGAAGGTCTTCATGATTTGCGAGTTCAGCGTATAGCTGCGCATGACGTCATTCGACTTCAGAAATTCCTGCTCGAGGTTGACGTCATTGCCGGAGACCATCACTTCGGACTTGTCCGATCCATCTCCATTGGCGATGGCGTCGAATGCGGACGAGGCGATATGCTGCGAATTGGTCGTGGCCAGCGGGGTGGACGTCTGCATGGCGTCATCGAAACTCTGCACGTCGCGCGCCTTGTACCCGGGCGTGTTGGCATTGGCGACGTTCGATGAAATCACCGACTGGCGCTGCGCCAGCCATTCGTTCTGGCGAAACGCGAGATTAAAAAGTTGCATCGGCTGCATGGGCGATTCCTGATTAGTCTTCTGCCAATGTGCATGCGCTCGCTTGCGTCGGACTGGCGGCGCTGCGATGCGGCCGCGTCATTCGCTGGCCGCGCTGCGGTCCGGCTAATTGATTCGCGCTTCGCCAAGCGCTTCGTGCAGCCGTGAGGTATTGGAGCTAGGGCCGGTCGAATCACCTTCGAATGAAATGTAGGTGATCTCGACTCCCGCCTCTTCAGCTTCCAGCATCAGCCGGAAATAGACGTGGACGGATTTATGATGGAATTCCATATCGAGGCATACGCGGGGCACAATTCCCCAATCCAAGAACACGTCCCCCGCATAGCCGAAGCTCAAAGTTTCCGGCTTGAACGAGAGCTCGATCGACGATTGGACGAGCGAGCTGACGCTTGCGATCTGACCTGTATTTAAGTAGCTGACCAGATCCGGCAGATCGATCAACCGGAGATCGGTCGCCACTCCGCGGATGCTGTCGCCCAAAATCTTTTCACGAACTTGCGAATGATCGATGCGAATCGGAATCATCGACGGCTCTTCCCTTAAGCGCGAATAGTATTGGTCCCATTTCTGCGCGCCTGCAGGCGAAGCAAGATTTGGGCAACGGCCTTGTAGAATTCGACAGGGATCATTTGATCCACTTCTACTTTTGCATACAGGGACCTTGCGAGAGCCTTGTCTTCAATGACCGGAATCGCGTTTTCTTCCGCAATTTTTCTAATCGTCAACGCGACCAGATCCTGTCCTTTGGCTACGACGCGTGGCGCCCCCCCTTCTGAACGCACGTAACGAAGCGCTACAGCAAAATGTGTGGGGTTAGCGATAACGAGCGTTGCGCGCGGAACAGCGGTCATCATTCGCTGACGCACACGCGCACGCGCAATCGAGCGCTGGCGGGCCTTGATGAGCGGATCGCCTTCGGACTGCTTACGTTCATCCTTCACCTCTTGCGGAGCCATCCGCAGGGAGCGCCGCCACAGGATGTGCGTGACAGGCAAATCGAACGTCAGCAGCGCACAAGACAGAATTGCAAGGACGATCAGGAGCATCGTGATGCTCTTCTGCGACAGCAGAAGAATGCCCACCGGATCGCTCCAGACTGAATTCGTGAAATCGTGCCAGAGGTACATCAAAATGGATACGCTGGCGGCTGCGATAATCACCAAGCGTATCGTGAGCTTGAAGAATTCGAATGTTCCCGACGCGCTAAATAGACGGCCGAAGCCTTTCGCCAACGATAATCGCGAAAAGTCGGGCATGATCCGCTTGAATTTCAAAGACGGTGTCGTCTGAAGCGCCGACGCCAGGACGCCAGCTGCGGTGAACGTCAAAACAATCGGCGCGGTGATCAGCGCCGCATCGACGCAAACGACATTGAAGAGCATCGACAGGTCGCCGCCGGTTTCGATGCGTATCGAGCCGACATTCCCTAGAAGGCCGGTCAGAAGATCGGCGAGATGGACGAGAAAGATACGGCCGAGAATTGAGATAACCAGCAGGGCGGCGAGTAGGTAGGCGAAGTTCGTCGCTTCGCGCGATATCGGGAGATTGCCCTCGCCGCGGGCGTCGTTCAGCTTTTTGTCTGTGGCTTCTTCTGTACGACTTTCCTTGTCTGTATCGGCCAACGTCGGGCTCCAAATGCTTTACTGATCGCGCCTCAGGAATTGGCGCCTGAAATATCGATCGTTCCTTCGGCCGAGAGACGCAAAACCGAATCGACGATCGTTCTACGCGCGTCTGCGATGTCTCTCTGAGGAACGTTAGCGGCTCCCTGCAGCTCGGCTTCCGCCATGCGACGCGCGCGGGGTGAGAGGGCCGACAGAACTTTCGTTTGAATTTCAGCACCGGCGCCTTGAAGAGCGAGAACCGTTCGCTCGACGGGGATGCCGTCCATAAGAACGGTCATTGCGCGCGGCGATAGTCGCAAGAGGTCTTCGAATTTGAAGAGCATCTTGCGGATAGCTTCCGCGTCCTTCGGCTTGATGCTGGCGAGGAAATCGAGAGCCTGGCTCGAATCCTCCTTGTCCATGTTGTTCAGTATACCGGCGAGCGCGACGTACTTGTCCGACGAGCGGCGATCGACATCGAACAGCTCTTCGTGCAGACCGCTTTCGAGCGCTTCGATCACTTGCGGAGAGATCTGTCCCATGCCGAGGATGCGGCTCAAGAGCTCGTTGCGCTTTTTTACCGGGAGAGATTTCAGGACCGTCGATGCCCGCTCGCTACCGAGCCGGTCGAGATAATACGCCGCGACCTGTGGCGACTGACTTTCGAAGTGAGCAGTCAAGATATCGTCCGGCAACGCGGCCAGCTGACCCCAGATGTCCTGCCGCGCCACGAACGGCTCGTTCGGATCACCAGACGATCTGTTTTCGGAAATGACGTCGGTGACGAGCCGCCGAACGTCTTCGGCACGACCGAGAAACGGCGTGCCCAGACCGAACTGATTCTCGAACTCCTCGACAATTTCCTCAAGCTCGGCCGCTGAAATCGTCGGCATCACTTCCGCCGAGCGGACAAGGATGTTCAATTCTTCCGGATTGAATTTCTTCAGGAGGCCGCTGGCGCGCTGTTTACCGAGCGCAAGAAGGAGAACGCCAACTTTCTCGGGTCCCGTCAAAGCTCGCGAGTTTCCGGCTGCCATGGATAACGGGTCTCGCATCGAAATTGTCTACGCCCACTATTTCGTTGTGCCGGACGGCGAGCCGACCTGTGTCAGCACGACGCCAAACCGCGACGTTCCTTCGTTGAGAACGACGACTTCGCCACGAGCGATCAGGCGGCCGTTGACAAGGATGTCGACGGGATCTCCGACCATCTTGTCGAGCTTGACGACCGATCCCTTTGCTAATTTTGCGAGCGTCGCGACGGGCATTTTCGCGGACCCGAGAACGACCTTCATCATGACCGGCAGGCCCATGATCAAAGCGCTGTTGTCGCCAAAGTCGGCACCTGCCGGAGACGTGTCGGCGCCGGCATTTGCAGTTCCGGCAACCGGATCGTCCAGCCCCGCAAGGCTCATTTCGCCGAATTCGCCGGAGCCGGAGATCGCCTGCTCGAAGTTGGATTCAGTCCCTTCCGGGGCGACTTCCGCTGGCTGAATATTACTCGGAGTCATGACGGGCCATATCCTTGCGCTAACGCTTCCGACATCGATATTGCTCTGCGAAGCATGCCGCAGGCTTGAGTTGAACGTGAATCAGAGGCCGTAAAATTCATCTACGGCCTCCCTCTGTTGATCGAATTCTTCCTCGACGCGAAGGATCAACCCATTCTCGCGCTTTCCGAGTTCGCACCAGAACAACGGGCTTTCATCGGCATCGAGTCTGACTCGCGACATCGAGGTCATTTGTAGCTCGATGACGGATCCAACCGCGAACCGCTGCACTTCGCTCAGGGCAATGGGCCGTTCCTCAAGGACGCCGTTGAGTTCAATGAATGCGCGGGCGATTTCTTCGGCAAGCTGCCTCGACCATGCCGGGTCCTCGAAGGTCTGTGGCGCGTTGGTGGGGCTTGCGGCTTCGCCGGGCGTCGCAGAGATGAGCAGATCGCGAATAGATTCGAGCGCGGCCTGCGGAATTACGATCGTCACAAACCCAGAATGCCCGTCGTATTCCAACGAAAGGCGCGCGGCTATGACGGCGGACGTCGGACCGAGATGCGGCTCCAATTCAATTTTTTCGACAACATCGCCGACGTCGAACTCTACGTCGGCCAGGATAGAAAATGCCGAAGAGAGCGCGCGGGCGACGCGTCGAAAAAGGACGCGCATTACATTCGCGTCGGTGCGTGTCGTCTTGCGCGGGGCAAGACCTGCGGGCGAGATGCTCTCACAGCCGGTCGCGGCTTCGACGAAGAGCAGGCTCGCGGGCGGATCGGTCATGAAGTAGAGCCAGCTACGCCACCGCTCAGCGCGCACGACGCCTGCAAAGGCGCCTGCCGGCAACGTGCATGTGTCCCCGATCGTCGATGCGAAAAGCTCAACAAGGCGCACTTTCGCGGGCAAAAGGGATATGGTTTCGAGTTCGTCCACCAGGATGCGGGGCAGCTGGCCGAAGATCATCTGCAGGCCAGGCAATCGGTCGGGACGATTCTGGCCGGCCGAAAGCGCCCGCTCGAGCGATTTTTCCGCTTCGAGCAGGGATTCGGCTGCCGACATCAAAGCATCATCCTGCATGATGCCCGCCGTAAGATCGGCGCTCGGATGGGGCCGAGACACCGCTTGCCAAAGGCGCTCGCGAAATCATCTACGCCGCCTTTCTTTCCTGCGCGCTGCGATCGATGCCGCCGCCCATCGTCGCCGCTTCGACCTCATTGATGGTTGGGCGTTCGTAAGCCGAGATGGCTTTGCGGCCGTGCTCAATCGCGACCTGCGGCATCGCACCGTTCATGAAGGCCAGCAGCGACTGCTTGATAATGACGTACGATCTCAGATTCTTATCTCGAACGATCTTCACTTTGGTCGAGAGCGGACCGACGACCGCATATGAGAAAAAGATGCCCGCAAACGTGCCGACAAGCGCGGATGCGATGAGGTGGCCAAGAATTTCTGGTGACTGATCGATGGCGCCCATTGCCTTTACGACACCGAGAACCGCCGCCACGATGCCGAGTGCAGGAAGGCCGTCGCCGACTGCCACGAGCGCATGATATGCCTTGAGCTTGTCGTGTCGCACCGTTTCGATTTCTTCATCCATCAGGGATTCGATCTCGTGGGTGCGCGCATTGCCCATGATGATCAGGCGGAAGTAATCGCAGATAAACGTCGTCAGCTCCTCGTTGGAGGCCACCGTCGGCGACCGCTTGAAGACCTCAGCCTCCTGCGGCGAATCAATAATCATTTCCATTTCGGCGCGTGATTTATCGCGAAGTTCGCGCATCATGAAAAAGAGCAACGCCAGAAGCTCGATCTGCTGATCTTTTGTCGGCGTGCCGTTCTTGAAAGCCTCGACGGTCGCCTTGCCGACGTCCTTGATCGTCTTCATTGGATTGGCAACGACAAACGTGCCGAGCGCGGCGCCGCAAATGATGACGTATTCCCAGGGTTGCCAGATAACCGCAACGTGACCGCCCATAGCGGCGAAACCGCCGAGCATGCAGGCGAGGGTGATGAGCAGGCCGATAATGATGGTCACGGGTGCGTCCCAGTACGGATTTCCACGCTATCCATAAGGGACGCTTTGCCTTGCGTGGGACTTGCCCGGTTCCTTATCGCTCGCTGTCGCTTTGGAAAGGCCGCCGCCGAGTCAGCCCGCCACAAGTTCGCGCGCCTAGTTTTGTGACAGGCCGAACCGCGCAGGGACAGATTTTCAGGCATGCAATCGAATATCTATGTGGCGCTTTCCGCCCAGATGGCTCTACAGCGCCGGCTCGATACGCTCGCGAACAACGTGGCAAACACCAATACCGTTGGCTATCGCGGCGAAGAGATGTCTTTTGAAGAGCTGGTATCGCCGAGCGGCAGCGAACCCATGAGCTTCGTCTCGAAGGGCGAATCACATGTCTCGACGAAGACCGGCGAAATCACTCAGACGGGAAATCCGCTGGACGTTGCTGTTCGTGGCAATTCGTGGCTGGCCATCCAGACGCCGACCGGAGTTGCCTATACGCGGGATGGCCGCATGCAGATGACGAGCGAAGGCGTTTTGACCACGCTCGAAGGCTACCCTGTTCTCGACGCCGGCGGTGTTCCGGTTCAGCTCAATCCTGACGATCCGCCCCCGACGATCAACAAGGCTGGGACGATCGAGCAGGCAGGCAACAACCTCGGCGCTCTTGGTCTTTATCGCATGCCGGAAGGCGCGAAGCTTACGCGCGGCCAAGGCGTCTCCGTTCTCTCGGACGTGCCGCCCGTCGCGGAACTCGACTTCCTGCATAACGGCGTTCTGCAGGGATACACCGAGAAATCCAACGTCAACCCCATCCTTGAGATGACGCACCTCATCACGATTCAACGAAACTTCCAGGCCGTCAGCACGATGATGAACGACACCGAGAATTCCATGCAGGATGCGCTGAAGTCGTTGGCAGGGTCTTGATGCCCCCCGTTTTTCCGCCGCTCGACGGTGAGCCCTGTCACGTTTTGAGCAAGAAGGACCTTCGGTGACCGAAACCGCCGAGGCTACGCCATTCGACCGGCTCGAGCTTCTGATGGCGAACGCTTCGTCGCGATCGCCGGCGCACCGCGTTTCCGGGCGCGTGGTGCGGATCAGCACGACTTTTCTTGTCGTCTCGGGACTATCTAAGTTCGTCTCGATCGGGGATGCCGTTTCCATTTCTGGAATTGGCGGCACCGTCCTTGCTGAAGTCGCGACGATCGAAGCACGCACGATCAACGTTACGCCTTTCATCGCCGACCACCGCATTGAGCTTGGTGCGCGCGTCACAACGATGACCGGCCCGCTGACGCTTGCGCCGCACGAATCCTGGCTCGGCCGGACGATCAATGCATTGGGACAGCCGATCGACGGCGAACCGCTCATCCAGGGCGAACGCGCGCTTTCCATTCAAGGGCAACCGCCATCGCCCCTTCGGCGGAATAGGCTCGGCACGCCGCTTGTCACCGGTGTCAAGGCCATCGACCTCTTCACGCCGATTTGCGCCGGACAGCGCCTCGGCATCTTTGCAGGATCGGGCGTCGGAAAATCGACACTGCTCGCCATGCTAAGCCGTGCGCCATCTAGCGATGTTACAGTCCTGGCCCTTGTCGGCGAACGAAGCCGCGAAGTTCGCGATTTTCTCGATGATACACTTGGCGCGACGCGTTCGCAGGTCGTATCCGTCGTGGCTACGTCGGATGAAAGTCCCATGATGCGCAGGCTCGCGCCAACCACCGCAATGTGCATTGCGGAATATTACCGCGACCGCGGAAAAAACGTGCTGCTGATCATCGATTCACTCACGCGCTATGCGCACGCGATGCGCGAGCTCGCGCTTGCAGCCGACGAACCCCCCGTCGCCCGCGGCTATCCACCGAGCGTTTTCAGCAATCTCCCGAGGCTATTAGAGCGGGCCGGGCCGGGCGAAGAAGGCGCAGGAACGATCACCGCCATTCTCTCCGTTCTTGTCGACGGAGACGACCACAACGATCCGATCGCGGATGCGACGCGTGGCATTCTCGATGGGCATATCGTGCTCGATCGCGGCATCGCCAGCCAGGGCAGACTTCCGGCCGTCGATCCGCTTGCGTCGCTTTCTCGTCTTGCAGCGAAAATCCGGACAAAAAATCAGGCTCAATTCGTGACGCAGCTGATCGAAGTCATCTCGCGTTTCGAAGATACGCGCGATTTGCGCGCGATCGGCGGCTACAAGAGCGGAAGCGATGCGATACTCGATCGGGCGATGGAAATCGTGCCGCGCGTTTACGAAGCGATAAAGCAAAGCCTCGACGATCCGCCCATCGAAGATGTGTATGCTTTTCTTTCCCAAACCCTTCAGAGCGGAAATCGACACCACACAACTCCGCGTTAGGAAGATGTTAAGCGCTGTCCCCAAGACCATCGGAATGACGTTCTAAACATGGAGCGTAGCGAACATGGGAAATACGACGGAAGGTATTGGCCGCTTAATCGCGGAGGAGGTTTTGCTCCAGGCCGAGAGGCAACTGCTTCGAAATCGCGATCAACCTCCGCAGCGAGCCAAAGAGCAATCCGAGCAACCTTCCTCCCCGCCGCTCTCGCATAACGACAAGGCTGTGTCGTCGGTGCTTCTAACGCTCCTCGACGAGCAGCTGGACGCCTCGGCAATCGCGTCGCAGAAACAATCTGCGGATTCGGCTGCGGCACAACTTCGAAACGGTGAAACGCCATCGGCGCCGAACCGGATCGCGGCTCAGTATGCCGAGACGGAAGCGGCTTTCCGCCCCGATAAACCGGTCGATGAGAAAACGCCTATTCCGCTTGGCCAGCCCAATCCGCAGGCCATGGCATCGTCACCCGAACTTCGGATGATGATGGAAAGCGCGTTTGCCACCGCAGCGGCGCGACTTCAGGGCGGCGTCAACACAGGTCTGGACGGCGCACAGAAACAGAGACCTGGAGTGATGCCGGATTTGACGCCGCTGATGCGAATTGGAACCGGCATTTTCGCAGCGGCCGTATTTGTGATGGTCATCGCGGCAATCTTTAGCCGATAGCGGATCTAGCGACGATCAGCCGACGCGAGGCGCGATGTTAGGCATCGTGGACGGATGCCCGGTATTACGGCCCGACTTTTTGTCGTCATCGCGATTTTCTGAGGTGTCGGCACTCGCCATCTGAGAGAGCAGCGAGAGCAGCATCTGATTGCTGCCAAGGGTTGAAAAGGACTGGGTGCCCCCGCTCGCCGACGTGGACTGGCTCGGAGACACCGGCGGTCGGGCCGCCGCGAGTACTGATCGCAACGGGACCTCAGGGGACGATTGCGACGCTGCAGACCCGCTGGCTGCTGAAGCCATCGCTGCGAATCCTGCGCTTGCGGCTTGCGTCGCCGGCACACCCTGGCCGAACCATGCGACTTCCTGCAGACGCCTCTGAACGAGGCCGTCGAGGACCTCGCCGCCTGCTTTGTTGTATTGCAGAAAGAGCGATTTTGCCTTGTCGAGGTCACCGCTCGCAACGGCCTGCCCTAGGCCGCTTTGAGTCCATGCGGTGCCGGCGTTGTAGGTCAATGAGGTCAACGCCGCCTTGCTGCCCTCGTCGAGGTTCGGAGCGAACTTGTCGACGAAATCGGCAGCTTTCTGCACTTCGGACGAGAAGCGCCGTTCGGCTTCCGCCTTGTCAATCACTTCGCCCGCGAAGCGAGCTTTCGTGCCGTAGCCGTTCGTATTCTGCGCGTAGTCCCACCGCGACTCCGCAGCGTAACCTTCGAACTGCTTTATGGCATCAAGATAGCTGGTATCGACCATACCCGGATGCTTGCCACGCGGAGCTTGCGGCAAGCTGGTGGTGGCTCCGCGAGAGGACCGAACAGCCTGGCTAGCGGCGCGATCTCGCGACGTCCCGCAGGACGCTGGCTTCGAGTTGTACTTCGTCCAGGCGATGCTTCAGGACGTCGCCGATACTGATGAGGCCGACGACCTTGCCGTCGACGACAACGGGCAGATGGCGGATGCGCTGCTGCGTCATAACGCTGGCGACTGTCGCCACGCGATCTTCCGGCGCGCATGTCACGACCGAACGGGTCATCAGATTGGCGACTCGCATCTGCGCCAGATCCATGCCGAATTCATCGATACCGCGGGCCAAGTCCCGCTCCGAGATGATGCCCTGGAGGCCGCCCCTGTCATCGAGGACGAGCATCGCGCCAACTTGTTCTTTTCTGAAATTGTGGGCGAGAGCGCGCATCGTGGCATTGGCCTCGATGGTCTTAACGGCCGAGCCCTTGGTCTTCAGAATATCCGAGACTTTCATCTCGTCGCTCCAATTCAGTCCAGTCAGTCCGCTGCAATTACTTACGTGCAAACGATTGATCGCGGCCAAAAGATCGGCTCGATCCTCGGCGGTAAGCGGATCGTAGGGATTGCGATCGCCCGCCGGTAGCAAACTCGTCAGATCGTCGACGAAGACAGAGTCCTTGCTGAAAGCCGGGCTCTCGCGGCAGAACGCGCTCCGCGTCGTGATGACCGGAAACCCAGAGGCTTGCGCCGCCGACGCTCCGCGCCGGCCGCCTTCGATCACAAGGCTGTGTGTGGGATCTATGCCGAGGGCCGAACGCGCTTCGGCGTAAAGCCGTTCGCATTCTCCCTTGCCGCTCTTGTCTCCCGAAATAACTAGGTCGAATAAACACCGGCCTCGATCGCCGAGAAGCGCGGTCAGAAGACATTCGGTATCGCGCGGCTCGAGAAGGGAGACAAGAACGAGCCGCAATCCGTCACCGCGCGCCGCAATGATCAGATCGCGAACGCCGGGACGGGGCTCGACCGCGACGGTCGAAAGCATTTCGCCGAAAACTTTCGACGCGCGCCGGTGCATAGCCTGAATGAGAAGGGAGATATCCTCCGTCTCTGGCTTGCCGCGCAAAATGGTGCGTACGTAGTGCGTCATCCGAGCGACGCCGCTGCCGAGCTTAGCGGTCAGAGCGAACCCTTCACGGTCGCATGACCAATCAAATCCGGCCTCGGAAAAAACCTGGGCAAATGCTCTCCGGCGAACCTCTTCCGTCTCTGCGAGAGCACCGTCTGCTCGAATGATGATCGCTTGCAGCGTCATCGGTCAGCTATGTTCCAATCTCGATTCAAGTATGCGTTCTAGGTAGCCCGAGTTTGGAGGAACGCCAACGCGACGTAAGGTCTGAGAGGGTGTCTTGCCCGCGGCACAATTGCGGTCCGCTTGGGCAGCGGGCTACGCTGCAGTGCAACAGCGAAGCGAATGGCGCGCGGCAAGCCGCGAAATCAGATTCAAGTCACGTCCTGAGTTCGCCGGCAAGCCAAGGCATGGCCGTGCGCAGGGCAGACAAGGTCGAGCTTTCGAGCGACGATTTGCATGCCTTCGTCAAATCCCGCGGCAAACTGCCCAGCTCGAACCGCCGGCTGACGAGCGTTAATGTCCGCTTGAGCTGGGGTCCGGGAAGCGCAGCGGCCCTTATCTCGCGGTTCTCGAGAGCCGCTTCGGCGATGCAAATCGGCGTCGAAATGGCGAAGCCTTTGCCTCGCGCGACCATGTCGCTTACGCCGAAGGGCGTGTCGAATTCGAGCCCTTGCGGAAAATCTATATTCAGCCGTCGGAGATATCTCTCGATATCGATGCCTGTCTTTGATCGGGCGCTATAGCGGATGAACGGCAGCCTGCCTGCATAGCTCGCGAGATCGGCAACGGAACGGGGAATTTTTTGCCGGGCAGGCAGCACCAGAATGTACGGCTCGGTCAGAAGTTCGTGACGATCGAAGCCCTCAATATCGCTCATATCGTCGACGCCTATGAAAAGGTCGAGATTTCGCGTCAGCAGCGCGCCGGCGTGGGTTGCCGTGAGACCCGACTGCACGGAAACCTGATCGGCATGGTTGACGAGGAAGGAAGCGATCGGCCCGGTCAGCGCCCGTGACAAGCTGTCGACGAGGCCGGCGCGTATGAGTGCCAGTCTGCCCTTCGCCGTGTGCCGGATAACAGTCGCGAGCTGGCGCGCTTCCGATACGAGCGCGGACGCGCGTTGGCGCATGATCTCCCCGGCAGGGGTCAATGCTAGCGGACGAACGCTTCGGTCGAAAAGCTTGACGCCCATGCGCGTTTCGAGATCGGCGACAGCTTGCGAGACGGCAGGTTGGGTCAACGAGAGTTTCTTCGCCGCCAATGCCATAGAGCGCGCGTCGCAGACGCCCAGGAATGCTTCCAGAGCGTGGAGATCGAAGGGCAGCCTGTTTGCGCGCGAAGCCATAGGCCGGCAAAATAAGATTTTCTTATATTAACGTCAATCCATGAGTGATCTATAAGAAAACAATCTGCTTGGGTTCGAAAAAGAACGCCCGGCATCGTTCAGGACAGCGCGCAGAACCAGCCATGCTCAGCTCAGAACGCTATTCCATTTTTTCCGTCTTGGCAGAAGCCCTTCGGGGTCAGACCGGCTGGAAGCCGGCTTGGCGAAAGGCCACTCCCAAGCCCAGCTATGACATCGTCATCGTTGGCGGTGGCGGACACGGCTTGGCGACGGCCTATTATCTCGCGAAGAGATATGGAAACGCCAACGTCGCGGTCGTCGAGAAGGGTTGGATCGGTTCCGGCAACGTCGGCCGCAACACGACAATCGTGCGCTCGAACTACCTGTTGCCCGGCAACATCCCGTTCTACGAGACGAGCATGAAGCTCTGGGAAGGACTGGAGCAAGATCTCAATTATAACGCCATGGTTTCGCAACGCGGCGTTCTCAATCTCTATCATTCGGATGGTCAGCGCGACGCCTATGCCCGCCGCGGCAACGCCATGCGCCTCCATGGCATTGACGCCGAACTGCTGGACCATAATGCCGTCCGCGCCATGTATCCGTGGCTGAACTACGACAACGCGCGCTTTCCGATCAAAGGCGGACTACTGCAACGCCGCGGAGGCACCGTGCGTCACGATGCGGTCGCCTGGGGATATGCACGTGGCGCTGACCGTCTCGGCGTCGACATCATAGAAAATGCGGAAGTCACCGGCTTTCGGATCGAGAACGGCAAGATCGCTGGCCTCGAGACGACGCGCGGCTTCATCGGCGCGAACAAGGTCGGCTTGGCGGTAGCAGGCAATTCCTCGCGCGTAGCCGCACTCGCGGGCATGACGCTTCCGATCGAAAGTCACGTGCTGCAGGCGTTCGTGTCGGAAGGCATCAAGCCTTTCATCGATGGCGTCGTTACGTTCGGCGCAGGGCACTTCTACATCAGCCAGTCGGACAAAGGCGGTCTAGTCTTTGGCGGCGATATCGATGGTTATAATTCTTACGCGCAGCGGGGTAACCTTCCCGTCGTCGAGGACGTTCTCGAAGGCGGTATGGCGCTGATGCCGCGGATCGGGCGCGTGCGGCTGCTCCGCTCGTGGGGCGGCATCATGGACATGAGCATGGACGGCTCGCCGATCATCGACCGAACTCCGATCGACGGACTCTATTTCAACGGCGGCTGGTGCTACGGCGGTTTCAAAGCGACGCCGGCATCGGGGCTTTGCTTCGCCCACCTTCTGGCGCGCGGCGAGCCGCACGAGGTGGCGAAAGCCTACCGCCTCGACCGCTTCCGCACCGGCCATATGATCGACGAGAAGGGCATGGGCAATCAGCCCAACCTGCACTGAAGGCAAGCCATCATGCGCATCACCTGTCCTTATTGCGGCGAACGCGGCAACGACGAATTCTCCTATCTCGGAGATGCGAGCGTCGTTCGCCCGGATCCGGCATCGCCCAACGCCAGCGAGGCCTTCTATGACTTCGCCTATGAGCGCCGCAACGTCGCCGGACCTATGCAAGAACTCTGGTACCATGCTGCGGGATGCCACGCGTGGCTCGTCGTAACGCGCGATACGCGAACGCACGAAATCTTCGAAGTCAAATCGGCTCAGGACGTTGCTCTCGAGCGTCAGAAATCTGCGGGTGCCGCCCAATGACGCAATTTCAATCCTTCCGCGTCGCCAGTCTCGGACTCGTCGATCGCACAAAGCCGCTCGACTTCACATTTGACGGCGTGCCTTATACGGGCTTTGCCGGAGACACTCTCGCTTCGGCATTGCTCGCCAACGGCGTGCACCTCGTCGGCCGATCGTTCAAATATCATCGTCCGCGCGGCATCCTGACGGCAGGCTCTGAAGAGCCGAATGCGCTTGTCGAATTGCGTTCGGGTGCGCGCCGCGAAGCCAATACGCGGGCAACTGTCGCCGAGCTTTATGAGGGGCTCGAAGCAAAGAGCCAAAATCGCTTTCCATCACTGTCGCTCGATCTCCTGTCGATCAACGGGTTGCTGTCGCCGGTATTCTCGGCGGGCTTCTACTACAAGACCTTCATGTGGCCGGCGTCGTTTTGGGAAAAGTTGTACGAGCCGATTATCCGGCGTGCTGCGGGCCTCGGCCGCGCCGCCAACGAACCCGATCCAGATACGTACGACAAAGCCAATGCGTTCTGCGACGTGCTGGTTATCGGCTCCGGCCCTGCAGGATTGATGGCGGCGCTTTCGGCTGCGCGTGCTGGTGCGAAAGTCATCCTCGTCGAGGAGAGTTTTGCGTTCGGCGGCAGGCTTCTTTCCGATGCGCGAACCATCGACGGCAAGAGCGGCGTTGAATGGGTTTCCTCCGTCGTTGCCGAGCTTGCGTCCTTGCCGAACGTTCGCCTGATGACGCGAACAACAATTTTCGGCGCGTACGATACGGGCACGTTCGGTGCGGTGGAACGGGTTGCAGATCACGTTGCGGTTCCGGCTGCTGGCGAGCCGCGACAGAGGCTTTGGCATATTGTTGCGAAGCGCACTGTCATCGCGCAGGGCTCAACGGAGCGGCCCATTATTTTCGGAAACAACGATCGCCCCGGCATTATGCTCGCGAGCGCCGTCCGCACCTACATCAATCGTTTCGGTGTCGCGCCTGGCAAGACCGCCGTGGTCTTCTCGAACAACGATGAGGCCGCCAGCACCATCGACGATCTCGTGCGGGCTGGAATTGAAGTGTCGGCGCTCGTCGACACACGACCGGTGCTGCCGCCGGAAATTAAAGCGAAAGCGCGTAAGCATGGCATCCGTGTTTTTGAAGGCGCGGCTGTTGCTGACGCGACCGGTGGGCAAAGAGTAACCGGAGCGCGGATTGCGGCCGCATATGGCGCGTCGCATAATGTGACTTGCGACCTAATCGCGGTTTCCGGCGGCTTCAATCCGAACCTTCAGGTGACCACTCACCTCGGCGGACGTCCGCAATGGCTGGAAAGCCTGTCGGCGTTCGTCCCCGGCACCCTCCCCAAAGGAATGACTGTCGCGGGGACTGCGAACGGAAGCCTTTCGCTTGCGGCCTGTCTGCGCGAAGGCGCCGAAGCTGGGGCGGCCGCAGCCACTCCGAACGGCCTCGAAACTGTTGTTTCGGCCATTCCGGCAGTCGACGACGAACTGACGGAAGTGTCAGCGTTCTGGCACGTCGAAGGCGCGAAGCACAAAGCATTCGTCGATCAGCAGAACGACGTTACGGCGGCGGATGTTCGTCTCGCGGAGCGCGAGGGCTTTCGCTCTGTCGAGCATCTGAAGCGCTATACGACGCTTGGCATGGCGACCGACCAGGGCAAGACGTCGAACGTCAACGGCCTTGCGATGATGGCTGAGCTGACAAAGAAGTCGATTCCCGCGACTGGCACGACGACGGCGCGGCCGCCTTATACGCCGGTTTCGCTCGGCGTTCTTGCTGGCGAGCATCGCGAAAAGCACTTCAAGCCGACGCGGCTTACTCCGTCGCACGCGTGGGCGAAGGAGCGCGGCGCAGTCTTCATCGAAGCTGGAATGTGGCTTAGGGCGCAATATTTTCCGAAGCCCGGCGAAGCCGATTGGCTGACGACCGTCAACCGTGAGGTGAAAACCATCAGAAGCGGTGTCGGCGTTTGCGATGTCTCGACACTCGGCAAGATCGAGGTGCACGGCACCGACGCCGGAAAATTTCTTGATCGCGTCTACATCAACATGATGAGCACGCTCGGCGTCGGCAAAGCGCGCTACGGCATGATGCTGCGCGAAGACGGCATCGCGATGGACGACGGAACCGCGGCGCGTTTCGCGGAGGACCGCTACTTCATCACTACGACGACGGCCAACGCCATCAAGGTTCTGCAGCATCTCGAACTGTGCAGACAGTGGTACTGGCCCGATCTCGATGTGCAGCTCTTCCCGGTCAGCGATCAGTGGGCGCAGTATTCTGTTGCAGGTCCGCGGGCTCGTGATCTTCTGGCCAAGATCGTCGATGCGCCGTTCGACATTTCCAACGAAGCGTTTCCCTATATGGCGGCGGCGGAGATCTCGGCGCTCGGCGGCATCAAGGCACGCATCTATCGCCTGTCGTTCTCTGGTGAGCTGGCCTACGAGATTGCGGTCCCAGCGCGACACGGCGACCTTCTTATGCGCAAGCTGATGTCGGAAGGCGAAGCATTCGGGGCCATTCCATATGGCACAGAAGCGCTCGGCGTCATGCGCATCGAGAAAGGCCACGTCGGCGGATCGGAACTGAACGGCACGACGACGGCGGCGGATCTCGGGCTCGGCAAGATGGCGTCGACGAAGAAGGATTATATCGGCCGAGTTCTGTCGCAGCGTCCGGGTCTCATCGATGGTGCCCGGCCGCGTCTCATTGGATTCAAGCCCGTCGACAAGTCGGCTCGCCTTCGGGGCGGCGCGCATTTCATCGGCAAGGACGCTCAGCCGACGGCCGAGAACGATCAAGGATACATGACCTCCGTGGCCTATTCGCCGATGCTCGGCCATTGGGTTGGTCTCGGACTGCTCGCACGAGGAGACTCGCGTATCGGCGAAATCGTCACCGCGGTTGATCCGGTGCGGGGCGAAACGACACTTGTCGAGGTGGTTTCGGCCGCGTTCTACGATGCAGAAGGAGCACGGTTGCGTGTCTGATATTGCAAACGGCCTTGTGGCGGAAAAAGACTTGGCGATCTCCGAGCAAGCGGATCTCGCGGTCACACATGTTACTGCGCGCCGGGGCGCTAAGGCCGCGCTCGACGATGCGTCACGTACGGCTTTCGGAACGACATTGCCGTCGGGTCCGCGCGTAGTAAACGCCGGCGGCCTGATGATCGTTTGGGCAGGTCCTGATCAATGGCTGTTCATCGAACAGGCCAAGGGTGGCGTTGATTCGAGCAACGCACTTGGCAAAACCTTCCAAGGATTGGCGTCCGTGGTCGATGTCAGCGATAGCCGCACGATCTTCCGTGTTGCCACGTCGCGCGCCCCTGAGAAGCTGGTTCGACGTATGGGAATCGACTTTGACGAGGGCGCCTTCAATCCGGGCGACGTCGCCATCACCCATGTCTCCCACCTCGGCGCGATGGTTTGGCGCTTACCCGATGGCAGCGGCTACGACTTTGCTTGCGCGCGTACCTATTCCAGGGATTTTCTTGACTGGCTTCGGAAGGCCTGAGAGCATAAAAAGTTAAGAGGGGCGCCTGCGTCTATGCGGCCGTCGAAATTTTGCGGCCGCATAGTGGAATAATTTTGCACGACGTGCGAACCTGATTTTTTCTTGCTACCTTTTCAGCCGCCATTTCGGCGGAAAGCTTTCATGTCAGACAAAACACGCAAAAATCCGATTGAGCTTCTTGAGGCTGAGCCGCTCGCAACCGGCTCGAATGCGCCTGGGGCAGCCGAACATACCCTCGAGCAAGCTATCGGACATCAGGTGCGCCATCACCGCAAGCACGCGGGACTGACAGTTGCTGAGTTGGCGTCGGCCGCGCAGATATCGCCTGGAATGCTGTCCAAAATCGAAAATGGACAAATTTCTCCGTCGCTCAGCACCTTGCAGATGCTGGCCTCCGCCCTCAATGTTCCGTTGACCGTTCTATTCGCGTCGTTCGAACAGCGCCGAGACTGCTCGTACGTGAAGTCGGGCGAAGGCGTTGTTATCCGTCGTCGCGGGACAAAAGTCGGGCACCAGTATCAGCTTCTCGGACATTCGCTCGACGGCCCGATGGTCGTTGAGCCGTATCTTATCACCCTATCGGACGACGCGGTCGCCTATACGGGATTCCAGCACGAGGGTGTCGAGTTCATCTTCATGCTGTCGGGTGAAGTGGAATATGCCCACGCGGACCGCAGCTACCACCTTCGAGCCGGTGACGCGATCCTGTTCGATAGCGCCGCCCCGCATGGCCCAGCGCGGCTCATTCAGGCGCCGATGACGTATCTGTCGATCATCATCTATCCGCGCCCATAAGCTCCCAAAACGGCCGCGCGCTTCGGTCTGCGATTTCTTTTAAAGAAATCTTCTTTCTTCACAGTTGACACGCGGCCAAACCGCGCATTAATGTCTGCCTATTCCTTCGTGGCCCGGTCAGGAGGCAGTCATGTGCGGCATCGTCGGACTATTCTTAAAAAACCCAAAAATGGAGCCGCAGCTCGGAGAGCTTCTCTCGCGCATGCTTTCGACCATGTGCGAACGCGGCCCGGATTCGGCAGGCTTTGCGATTTACGGTGCGGCTGAAGACGGCCGTACGAAGCTTACGCTTCAATCGGCAACCGCATCCGAGGATTTCGCGAAGCTCAAATCCGCGTTGGCGAAAGACAAGAAACTCGACGCAAAGTTGACGTTGAACGACACCCATGCGGTTCTCAGCGTCCCTTCGGACAAACTCGAAGACGTCAAGGCCTTGATCGCTGCCGACTTCCCGTCGGTGCGGACCATGGCGACGGGCGAAAACATCGAGATCTACAAAGAGGTCGGTTATCCGACCGAGGTCGCCAAGCGTTTCGATCTCGCTCACATGTCGGGTTCGCATGCCATCGGTCACACGCGCATGGCGACGGAATCGGCTGTGACGACGCTCGGCGCTCACCCGTTTTCGACCGGCGCGGACGAATGCCTTGTCCATAACGGATCGCTCTCGAACCACGCCAGCCTCCGCCGCGAACTCATCCGCGACGGCATGACGTTCAATACCGAAAACGACACCGAAGTCGCCGCTTCCTATCTCACGTGGCGTATGAAGCAGGGGATGAACCTCGGCGAAGCGCTCGAGAAAAGTCTCGACGATCTCGACGGCTTCTTCAACTTCGTGGTCGGCACGAAAGAAGGCTTCGGCGTCGTTCGTGATCCGATCGCGTGCAAGCCGGCCGTCATGGCAGAGACGGACGACTACGTAGCGTTCGGCTCGGAATATCGGGCGCTCGCAGGCTTGCCTGGAATCGACAAGGCGAAGGTCTGGGAACCTGAACCCGCAACCGTTTATTTCTGGCAGCGCTAATGCAGCAATTAATTGGGGAACTCATGCGTACGTATGATCTCGCTCAGAGTCCGTTGCGCGAACTGAACGAAGAGCTGCACCGGCAAAAGGACGGCTCTAATGAAGCACAGTGGGAAGTGCTTAATCCGCGGGGTGGTCACGCCATTGCAGTCGGCGTCGACGCACCGATCAACATCGATGTTCGTGGCAGCGTGGGATATTACTGCGCTGGCATGAACAAGAAGGCGACCGTCACTGTTCATGGCTCGGCGGGTCCTGGCGTGGCCGAGAACATGATGTCTGGCAAGGTCGTCATCAAAGGTGACGCCAGCCAATATGCTGGCGCCACGGGACACGGTGGACTGCTCGTCATCGAAGGAAACGCATCATCACGGTGCGGCATCTCGATGAAGGGCATCGACATCGTCGTCAAAGGCAACATCGGCCATATGTCGGCGTTCATGGCGCAATCGGGTCATCTCGTCGTTCTTGGCGACGCTGGCGATGCGCTCGGAGACTCCATCTATGAAGCGCAGCTGTTCGTGCGCGGAAAGGTGAAGAGCCTAGGCGCGGATTGCATCGAAAAAGAGATGCGGCCCGAGCATCACGAAGCGCTGACCAAGCTTCTCGAAGGTGCCGGGATCACCGATGCCAAGCCGAGCGAGTTCCGGCGGTATGGCTCCGCGCGCAAGCTCTACAATTTCAACATCGACAACGCGGATGCTTACTGATGTCGCCAAAGATCCCGCTTACAACGCCGCGTTCGTCGGCAGTATTTGACGATTATACACTCTCAGAGATCCGCCGGGCCGCAGCGACCGGCATCTACGATATCCGTGGCGGCGGCGCGAAACGACGCGTTCCGCATTTCGATGATCTTCTGTTCCTCGGAGCTTCCGTCTCGCGCTATCCGCTCGAGGGCTACCGCGAGAAGTGCTCCACGACGGTGACGCTTGGAACGCGCTTTGCCAAGAAGCCGATCGAACTCAAGATCCCGATCACGATTGCGGGCATGAGCTTCGGCGCACTCTCGGCGAACGCCAAGGAAGCGCTCGGTCGCGGCGCATCGATCGCTGGCACGTCCACCACGACGGGCGACGGCGGCATGACGCCGGAAGAACGCGGACAATCGAAGACGCTTGTCTATCAATATCTGCCTTCGCGCTACGGCATGAACCCGGACGACCTTCGCAAAGCCGATGCCATCGAAATCGTCGTTGGCCAAGGTGCGAAGCCCGGCGGCGGCGGCATGCTTCTCGGTCAAAAGATTTCCGATCGCGTCGCGGAGATGCGCAACCTGCCGAAGGGCATCGACCAGCGTTCGGCATGCCGTCACCCGGATTGGACCGGACCGGACGATCTCGAAATCAAGATCCTTGAGCTTCGCGAGATCACCGGCTGGGAGAAGCCGATCTATATTAAGGTCGGCGGTACGCGTCCCTACTACGACGTCGCTCTTGCGGTCAAAGCGGGCGCGGACGTCATCGTCCTCGACGGTATGCAGGGCGGCACCGCGGCGACGCAGGAAGTCTTCATCGAGCATGTCGGCCTGCCGACGCTGGCCTGCATCCGGCCCGCCGTACAAGCGTTGCAGGATCTCGGCATGCATCGCAAAGTGCAGCTCATCGTTTCAGGCGGCATTCGCAATGGCGCAGACGTCGCCAAAGCTCTTGCTCTCGGTGCAGACGCCGTCTCGATCGGCATCGCGGCGCTTGCCGCGTTGGGCGATAACGATCCGGCGCTTGAGGCCGAATACGAGAAGCTCGGTACGCGCGCCGGCTGCTACGACGACTGGCATGAAGGCCGCGATCCTGCGGGCATCACGACGCAAGACCCTGAACTCTCAAAGCGTCTCGATCCGGTCCGTGCAGGACGGCGTCTCGCGAATTACCTCAAGGTCATGACGCTCGAAGTGCAGACCATCGCGCGCGCTGCCGGTCACAACAACATTCACAATCTGGAGCCGGAAGACCTCTGTGCCTTGACGATCGAGGCGGCCGCCATGGCGCGGGTGCCCTTGGCCGGAACGGCTTGGATACCAGGCGTAACTGGGGCGGGCGGCTTTTAAGCCGCCCCTTTTTTCACCTGATCGCAAAAAAAGCAAACGAAGCACAAGTATTGAGGACAGACAGGATGGCTCAGGATCTCGCCCAGCTCGCGAAAGAGCGCGGCATTCGCTACTTCATGATTTCTTATACGGACCTTTTCGGTTCGCAGCGTGCCAAGCTTGTTCCCGCCTCCGCTATCGCCGAGATGCAAAAGGACGGCGCCGGATTTGCGGGTTTCGCGACGTGGCTCGACATGACGCCTGCTCATCCAGATCTCTTCGGATTGCCGGACGCTGCGTCGGTCATTCAGTTGCCGTGGAAAAAAGACGTTGCCTGGGTCGCCGCCGATTGCGTCATGGAAGACAAGCACGTCGCGCAGGCGCCGCGCGTCGTCCTCAAGAAGCTTATGGCGGAAGCTGCCGAGCTGGGTCTCTACGTGAAGACCGGCGTCGAATGCGAGTTTTTCCTGATTTCGCCCGACGGCTCGGAAATCTCCGATGACAAAGACAATGCAGCGAAGCCTTGCTACGACCAGCAGGCTCTCATGCGGCGCTATGATGTGATCGCGGAAATTTGCGACGCCATGCTCGAACTCGGCTGGGGTCCGTATCAGAACGACCATGAAGACGCGAACGGCCAGTTCGAAATGAACTGGAACTTCGACGATGCGCTCATCACAGCCGACCGTCATTCGTTCTTCAAATTTATGGCGCGGTCTATTGCGGAGAAGCATGGCCTGCGCGCGACGTTCATGCCGAAGCCGTTCGCTGGCCTTACCGGTAACGGTTGCCACGCCCACATTTCCGTGTGGGACAAGGATGGCAAGACCAACATGTTCTACGATGGGACGGATGAAATGGGGCTCTCTCAGCAGGGCTATCATTTTCTCGGCGGCATCATGAAACATGCAGAAGCGTTGGCCGCGATCACGAACCCGACCGTCAACTCGTACAAGCGCATCAATGCTCCGCGCACCATTTCCGGCGCGACTTGGTCGCCCAACACGGTGACGTGGACGGGCAACAACCGCACCCACATGGTTCGCGTTCCGGGCAAGGGCCGTTTCGAGTTGCGTCTGCCGGATGGCGCCGCCAATCCCTACCTGCTTCAAGCCGTGATTATCGCTGCTGGTCTCGATGGCATTCGCAGCAAAGCCGATCCCGGCAAGCGCCTCGACATCGACATGTATCAGCTCGGCCATACGGTGACGGACGCTCCGCGCCTGCCGCTTAATCTGCTCGATGCCCTACGGGCATTCGACAAGGACGCTTCCCTCAAAAGCGCACTCGGCGACGAGTTTTCGAATGCCTACATTAAACTGAAGACCACCAGTTGGAATTCCTACTGTTCCCACTTCACGGACTGGGAACGGGTTAATACCCTCGACTGCTAACGCTTGCGCATCCTTAAAGATTGATTGCCCCGGCCTGTTGGCCGGGGCTTTTTTGTCGAAGCTTAAGCATCTCGGCGTTTTGAACCCGCATTCCATTCGCAAAATGCGCAAATACGGCCGTTGTTCAGATGGAGCGGCTGTGGCAAGTTCCGGCCCATATTCATTTCATTGAGCGGCTCGCGTCGCCAAGCGACCGAGAAGGCCGAGTTCCGATGTCGATAAAATCCACCCGTGCCGCATGCGGCATCCGCGTGGTGGCCAGCACACTTTCCACTGCGGAAGCCGTTTCTGCCGCCCGCGCTGAACTTGCGGACGGTGTCTTTCAGCACATCATTGTTTTCTTCTCGAACAAGCACGATCCGAGCGCACTCATCGTTGCGCTTAAAGAGAACTTTCCAGACGTTACCGTTTCAGGGTGCAGCACCGCGGGCGAGGTCGGCCCCCTCGGAATGACTCAGGGTGGAATAGTTTTCATCGCATTTCCGGAAAAAGGCTTCCGCGTCATGAGCGAAGTCATTCCGGACATCGCGAAAGGCGGAGTGGAGCGCGCATCCGAAATTGCCCGCCGCCTCAGGGTGCAGATGATCACCGGCGTTTCGCGCGCGGCGAAAGAAAACATTTTTGCGCTCGTGCTCGTCGACGGACTTTCCGATCGCGAGGAACCCTTGACGGCCGCCTTGCATTGGTCGCTCGATGACATGGAACTTGTCGGCGGCTCAGCAGGAGATGGCCTCGCCTTTCACAAGACGGCTCTCATCCACCGCGGCGAACTCATTCGCGGCGGGGCGATATTGTTCGTGATCGAGACTTCCTCGCCGTTTCGAGCCTTCAAGACACAGAATTTCGAGCCGACGCCTATCAAGCTCGTCGTCACAGCGGCCGACAGTGAAAACCGGATTGTGTACGACCTCAATGCGGAACCGGCAGCCAGCGAATACGCATCCGCTATCGGCGTGCGCGTCGAAGATCTCGGCCCGATGAACTTCGCAACCTTTCCGTTGGTCGTGAGGGTCGGCGGCGATTATTACGGCCGCGCCATACGCAACATGAATCCCGACGGCAGCCTGTCGTTCCTTTGTGCCATCGACGAAGGTCTTGTTTTCACGGTAGGGCGGCCACGTGATATGGTTCAGTCTACACTGGAAACGCTGAAGCACATTGATGCTGAACTAGGCGGTGTCGATTTCGTGCTGGGCTTCGATTGCATCCTGAGGCGGCTTGACGCCGAAACCGGGCAACTTCGCCGAAAGGTCGAAGAGATCTATGGCCGGTATGGGCTTGCCGGGTTTCACACCTACGGTGAGCAGTTCAATGCCATGCATCTCAATCAAACGCTGACCGGGATCGCGTTCTCGAAGCCGCACATTAAATCCGCGCTACCATGAATGATGAAGACGATCCGTCAGAATATTCGACATCGCGGCAAGCCGATCTCAGGCGCGCCATCGATAAGCTGAGAAAGATCAATGCGGCGCTGATGAAGCGTGTCGAACGCTCGATGGACCAGCAGGCGAGTTCTTTTTCACTGTTTCAGACCGCGATCAATCAGGAAGCGCAGATCCGGCGGCGTACTGAGGAGCTAAACCACGCCCTGACGAAGCTCGCCCACACGAATGTCGAGCTGAGCGAGGCGCGCGATGAAGCGGAACGCGCGAATGTTTTCAAGACGCGTTTTTTCACGGCTGTCGGACACGATCTTCTGCAGCCGTTGCACGCCGCGCGCCTGACGCTTTCCGAATTGACCGACGCGCAAAGCGACGCCGATCAGAAAAAACTGACGCTAAACATCTCGAATGCGCTCGTTAGCATCGAAGAGCTGCTGACGAGCATCCTCGATATTTCGAAGCTCGAAGCAGGAGTGTTCGTCCCGAACATACAGCCCGTCTCGCTCGGAGCGATTTTTGAGCAACTTGCCAACAGCGTCGAGCCCGTGACGCGGCGCAAGGGGCTTCGCTTTCTCTGGCGTCCGACAGATCTTGCGGTGAGTTCGGACCCGCTCATGTTGCGTCGGATCATACAAAATCTGCTCGCGAACGCGGCGCACTATACGGATAGCGGCGGGGTTTTGGTGGCGGCGCGTCCTCGCGGCAATGACGTCGCTATAGAGGTTTGGGATACCGGCCCCGGCATATTGCCCCAGGAGCAAAACCGGATCTTCGAAGAATTCCAGCGCGGAACGGCATCGGAGCGCGCGGGCGCAACGGGATTCGGACTAGGGCTTGCGATCGTCCGGAGAATGTCCGATGCGCTCGGGCATCGTCTCGAGCTTCGGTCGCTGGTCGGGCATGGCTCGCGATTTTCCATTTTGGCCCCGTCCGCATCGGCGCCCCATGCACCGAAGACCGCGCGGTCCTCTCTTCATGACGAAAGCAGCTACTTCGCTGCGAAACAGGCTATCGTGGTCGACGACGATCTGACGGTGCTTGGCGCGATGCAGACGCTTCTCTTACGGTGGGGCGTGGACGTCAGACCGGCGAGAGATCTCGAAGACGTCGATGATATTCTCGCCGATCCGACCTTTCGGCCGGCGATCATTCTCGCGGATTATCATCTCGATGAAGGCATCTATGGGCTTGATGTCGTCGAACGCATACGAAAGCGCTTGGCGTCGGACATTCCCGCCGTCCTGATCACGGCCGACCGAACGGAGGCGGCCGCAGAGGCCGCACAACGCTTGCACTGCGAGCTGCTTCTCAAACCCGTCAGACCCGGCGAATTGCGAGCGCTGATGAAGCACTTGCTCGGCTGAAGGCGATGTCCATCAGCTGCCGTTGGCGTCGCCAAGGATGATACTGAAATCAATTTTCTGCGCTTCAATCACCGCTTGTGTGCGCGATGACACGTTGAGCTTGCGAAGGATCTCGGAGACGTGAGCTTTCACGGTTGTTTCTTCGATCTGCAGTTCGTGCGCGATCTGCTTGTTCAGAAGCCCCTGACGCAGCATCCTGAGCACGCTCAGCTGCTTTGGCGTTAGCGATCTCAAACGACGGACGACGTCGCTACGCGTTTCAGACGTCGGCATCTCAGGCGGCCGATATCCTTTCGGCAGCGTCAGCGACCCCTCAAGCACATCTTTGATCGCCTCGGCGATTTCACTCCGATCTGCAGATTTCGAAATGAAACCTGCCGCGCCATAACGCATGACGTCCTGGACGATGCGCGGATCCTCGAGCGCGGAAACGACAACGATCGGCAACCGCGGATAGAGCGTTCTTAGCTCGAGAAGCCCGTCAAATCCGCGGATGCCCGGTAATGCCAGATCAAGCAAGACAATATCAAAAGGCGTTCCTGTGCTGAGACGGTCCTTTGCCGCCTCGAGGGAAATTGCGGAGTGGGCAATCGTGTCAGGGAACGCGGTGGAAATGGCTCTTTGAAGGGCTTCAACAAAGAGGGGGTGATCATCAACGATTAATATGTGCGCCGGCACAGACAAGTTAACCTCCAGAATGCCGCCAAGATCCGCGCTGCGGATGCCTGACGTAGAAGCGTGGATGCCGCTATCCTGCGGCAAACGAACGCAGAATTGCACTTAACTCCTGAAGCTCGACCGCAACAAACACGACTTTGGTCGTAAACCTATTCAAACCGAAGTGAGCAATAAGAACTCACCCCTGGTTAATGTAGGTGTTTGCCGTAACTTCTCACCTGTCGTTTTCGACGGCGCAATGTGCGTTCATATCGTGCGCGGTTTTGCGCGCGCAGTCGGCAAAGCCGCCGCAGGTTCTTCCGGCCAATAATGCTTTGGGTACTGTCCACGCATGTCGGCTCTCACCGCTCGCCAGGAGCCCGTCCAAAAACCGGGTAAGTCACGCGTGATCTGAATCGGTCGGTGTGCGGGCGACAAAAGATGCAATGTGAGGGGCAATCTGCCCCTCGCGATCGCGGGATGTTCCTTTAGTCCGAACAACTCTTGAACGCGGATGTGCAGTGCGGGGGCATCTTCCACGTCATAGTCGAGCGCATGACGATTGCCGGTCGGAGCGGTGAAATGCGTCGGCGCTTCCTCATCGAGGCGAATCCGCAGCTGCCGCGGCAGCAGAGATGCGATGGCGTTCTCCAGCGTTTCCGAGTTCACCTCCGACGCGCGCGATTTTCCGGCGAGAAATGGCGCCAGCCAGTCCTCGACCGAAGACGAAAGCGCATTGTCGGAGAGATCGGGCCACGTCTCATCGCCCCGGCGCAAAAACGCGACGCGATTGCGGAGCTGCAGCAGCGATTTTGTCCATTGAAGCGACGCAATCCCGAGATCTGCGAGACCGCGAGCTAGAATTGCAGTCGTATCGTCGTCGTCGCGAAGAGCGCGTGGCTCGGACTTCAGAGCGATGGCGCCAAGACTACGCACATGCCGCGCCCGTACTGCGCGCGCTTCCTTATCGAACACGATTTCATCGCGCATCTTTATCGCATCGGACGCGATACTCTCGATCTCGTCCTCGGCAGTTGCGGCCGCGAGCAGGATGCGGGTTGCAGCAGCCCTCCCGTGCATCTCGGCGACGACGATGTAGGGCGCCGATGCCAGATGCTGAGCATCGTCGATCTGACCTGCACGGCCATTCGCAAGCTGGAAGCTGCCGCGCTTTCCGCGATTCTTCGCGATGCGATCAGGATAGGCGAGCGCAAGCAATGCGGCCGGAGACATATCGTTGTCATGCCGGTCCGCTTTGCCGGCGGAACGCGCCCATTGGCGTGCGAGCATGCGCATGCTTTCGGCGCGCTTCGACCGGTCGCGGCGAAAATTCTCGAGGCGCACGCCGAGATCGACGTCATTTCCGCCCATGCCGCGCTCGACCAGGATTGCGGCGATCTCGGCGGCGGCATCTGCATGGCCATATTCTCCCGCCTTTAAAATCATGCGGGCGAGACGGGGAGGAAGCGGCAGCGTGCGGAGCTTGCGTCCTTCGTCGGTGAGGCGTCCATCGTGGTCCAGCGCGCCGATCGCCTGAAGACTCGAGCGCGCGGCGGCGATTGCCCCGTCTGACGGCGGATCCAACCAAGAGAGAGCTCGCGGATCGTTCGCACCCCATTCGGCGCTATCGAGCAGCAAGCTTGATAGATCGGCGGAGCGGATTTCCGGCGCCGGGAAAGGAAGAAGGCCCTGCGTCTCGGGCTCGTCCCACAGCCGATAGCAAATACCCGGCTCCGTCCGACCGGCGCGGCCGCGGCGTTGGTCTGCGGATGAGCGAGAGACGCGAATGGTTTCCAGTCTCGTCACACCGACGTCAGGCTCGTAGCGCGGCACGCGGGCGACGCCGCTGTCGATGACGACGCGGACACCCTCAATCGTAATCGATGTCTCCGCGATTGCCGTTGCGAGTACGATTTTACGGCGACCAGATTGCGCGGGCGAAATGGCGCGATCTTGCGTTGATGCATCGAGGCCACCGAAAAGCGGCACGATCTCGACGTTCGATGGGAGTTCTTGCTCGCGCAGGCGATCAGCCACGCGCGTGATCTCGCCTTGTCCGGGGAGAAACACGAGAATGGATCCGCTGTCCTTCGCGACCGCACGGCGCACGGCATCCACGACGTCATCGTCAAGGCGCGCCGCGCGACGGCCGAGATATCGCGTCTCGATAGGAAAAGCCCGGCCTTCGCTCTCGATGACAGGTGCGTCACCGAGCAATGTCGATACGGCGTTTGCCTCAAGCGTCGCGGACATCACGAGTATCTTGAGGTCGGGCCGCAGCGCGGAGCGGGTGTCGAGCGCCAATGCGAGACCCAAGTCGGCATCAAGCGAGCGCTCGTGGAATTCGTCGAAAAGGACAGCCGCGACACCCTTCAGCTCAGGGTCGTCGAGGATCATACGGGTAAAGACGCCCTCGGTTACGACTTCGATAGCCACGCGCGCGCTCGTCTTGGAATTGAGCCGCGCGCGTAAGCCTAACTCTTCGCCGAGAGGGCTGCCCATTGTCGCGGCCATGCGTTCGGCGGCTGCTCGCGCTGCTATCCGGCGAGGCTCAAGCACGAGGATTTTTCCATCCGAGCGCCACGACTCGTCGAGCAGTGCCAGCGGCACGCGCGTCGTCTTGCCGGCACCGGGCGCCGCGACAAGCACGGCTGCGCCGTCCGCGCGGAGGGCGCTGCGAACATCATCGAGCACGGCATCGATCGGCAATGGCTCGGCTAGGCGGCGGCGGTCAATCATGGCCGGAGGAGATACGCGGCCCCACCGCTAAATCAAGCGTTCTTGCTAGGCCGCAGACGCCGCAGCCTTGCGGATGGCTTCGATGTTGGCGCGATAACTCGCTTCGGTACCACCTTTGAAGACCGCCGAACCCGCGACAAGGACATTGGCGCCCGCCTCCGCGACGAGAGGTGCGGTCTCGGGCGTGACACCGCCGTCGACTTCGATGTCGATCGGCCGCGATCCGACCATCGCCTTCACCCGCCGGATCTTGTCCACGACTGCGGGAATGAAGGATTGCCCGCCGAAGCCGGGATTGACGCTCATCAGCAAAATGAGATCGAGACGATCGAGAACATATTCGATCACGTTCTCGGGCGTGGAGGGATTGAGTGAAACGCCTGCCTTCTTTCCCAGCGCGCGAATGGCCTGCAGAGAGCGATCGAGATGGGGACCAGCTTCGGCGTGGACCGTGATGATGTCGGCGCCGGCCGCTGCAAAATCCGCGAGATAGGGATCGACGGGCGCAATCATCAAATGCACGTCGAAGATTTTCTTCGAAGCGCCGCGGACGGCTTTGATGACGGGCGCTCCGTAGGTGATGTTCGGAACGAAGTGACCATCCATCACATCGCAATGAATCCAGTCGGCGCCAGCGGCATCGACGGATCTGATCTCGTCTCCGAGCTTGCCGAAGTCAGCGGAGAGAATGGACGGAGCAATGATGATCGGGCGCGACACGGAAGACCTTTCGAATGAGTTCGCTCAAATGACCCGCCGCCGGCGCTCTACGAGCTGCAGGATGAGCGGCGTCAGAATGAGTTGCATGGCGAGATCGAGTTTCGATCCGGGGATGACGATGGAATTGGCGCGCGACATGAAACTGTCCCGGATCATCGATAGCAAGTAGGCAAAATCGATGCCGCGAGGCTCCTTGAAGCGAATGACAACCATCGATTCATCGTTGGTCGGAATCCAGCGCGCGATGAACGGATTCGACGTATCGACCATCGGGATGCGCTGAAAGTTGATGTCCGTCTCGGTAAATTGCGGACAGATGTACTGAACGTAGTCTGGCATCCGCCGCAGAATGGACTGCGTCACCTCTTCCGTCGTATAACCGCGTTCGGTTCGATCACGACGAATTTTCTGGATCCATTCGAGGTTTATGACCGGCACCACGCCGATTTTGAGATCGGCATGGCGGGCCACATCGTGGTCTCCCGTCACGACGGCCCCATGCAGTCCTTCATAAAGCAGAAGATCAGTACCCGGCGTCACTTCTTCCCACGGCGTGAACGTACCGATAGGAGATCCGAACGCGGCCGCCTCGGCATCGTCGTGGATGTAATGGCGATAGAGGCCTTTGCCGCTTTCAGCGTAGGTGCGGAAGAGTGTTTCGAGTTCCGAAATGAGGTTTGCTTCCATACCGAAGTGACTGAAATTGTGGTTGCCGCGCTTGCCAGCGGCATTCATCGCCTTTTCCATACCGTTGCGGTCGTAGCGATGGAACGCATCGCCCTGGACGAAGGCGGCTTTGACGTTTTCGCGATGAAAAATATAATCGAAGGTCTGCTTTACCGATGTCGTTCCCGCTCCGGATGAACCGGTGACGGATATGATCGGATGTTTAATCGACATTGATAAGGCTCGATGCGCTGCTGTTTACGGGCTTGAAGATCACGGCAATGCTCTGAACAGGCCGCGGCGGCCGAAGAGCGGAGAGCGCTCACCTTTGAATTCCTGACCGCTGTAGATGCGCATAACGCGATCAACTTCCTCACGCGATCCGCAGATCAACGGCGTCTTCTGATGGAGAGCTGCCGGAATGACGTCAAGCACGCGGTCGCGGCCCGTCGTGGCGCGACCACCCGCTTGCTCGACAATCCAGCTCAACGGATTGGCTTCATACATGAGGCGGATGCGTCCCTGATGGAAGCCTTTTCGGCGATCTCCGGGATAAAGGTAAATGCCGCCGCGCGTCAGGATACGAAAGATGTCTGCAACCGGCGATCCGGTCCAGCGCATGTTGAAGTTATGACCGCGCGGACCATTCTCCCCGTTCTCGCAGTCGTGGATATAAATCCGGATCGGATCGTCCCAGTGGCGGGCGTTCGACGCATTAATCGCGTATTCTTCGGCATCGGGAGGGATCGACACGTTGCGCGTCGTCAGATGAAAAACTCCGGTAGCCCGGTCGAGCGTGAAGATCTGAGTGCCGTGGCCGACGGTCAGCGCGAGAGCGGTCTGTGGACCGTAAACAAAGAAGCCGGCGGCGAGTTGATGCGAACCGGGCCTCAGGAAGGCGGCTTCGCCCTCCGACGAGGGATGGCGCGGCAGTATCGAAAAGATCGTCCCGACCGATACGTTAGCCTCAACGTTCGACGATCCATCGAGAGGATCGGTGGCGACAAGAAGCGGAGCGTCTTTCGTCAGCGAGATCGGAAGCTCGGATTCTTCGGAGGCGAGCGCGGCGACTGGAAAGTCTCTCAAGGCGTCGATGATCAGACCGTTGGCAAGCACATCGACTTCTTTTTGCTCGTCGAACTCGCCCGCTCTCGCCACGATGCGGCCGAGCCTATTATCGAGGCCGCCCCGCCCAATGATCTCTGAGAGCCGCACGCTGGCGTCGGCAAGCGCAAGAATGGTTTCCGCGACCTGGCCGCGCGTGCGGCCGTCCAGCGTCCAATTCGAGAGATACTCTTTAAGCGTGGGTAGACCCATCGTGCCCTTCCAGCGCTCACCTGCCCTTTACTGTCTCAAGCTTATCTAATCTTAACTGGGCACAAGAAGCGAGACGGCAGTTTGAGCTTAACCGTGCACAGCCGAAATGCCCGCGGCGTTTTTGCTGGGGTGCAGCATCGTTTCGAGCGCTCAATAGTTGTAGACGCCCAGACGTTAGACGTCGAACTCTTCGATCTTGGAGAATGCTTGCCGCAGCGCGTCGGACCAGGCGCCCGACAGATTGCGGAAATACTCGTCGTCAGCGCTGATCCGCTTCTCGCGCGTCACATCGAAGGTATCGCGTTCGTAAATGACGAGATCGATCGGCATTCCAACCGACAGGTTCGAACGCAATGTGGAATCGAACGACAGCAAGATGAGTTTCGCCGCTTCCCCGAGGCGCATATCGGAGCGCGCGACACGATCGAGGATCGGCTTGCCGTACTTATGCTCACCGATCTGGAAAAAAGGCGTGTCGTCGGTCGCTTCGATAAAGTTGCCTTCCGGATAAATCTGGAAGAGGCGTGGTCGTTCGCCCTTAATCTGGCCGCCGAAGATGAAATTCGTATTGAAGCCAAGCTTGCTTGCTTCGAGCGCGGCGCCGTCGATGCGGCGCGCTTCCCGCACGGCGTCGCCGACGACGCGCGCCGCTCGATACATGTTCGGCGCATTGTAAAGGGTCGCGAAATCGTCTTCGGGCTCGGCGGCTAAATGCTCATTAAGCAAACTGACGACCGCCTGGGTCGCGGCAAGATTGCCAGCGCTCAGCAGGACGAATACACGGTCTCCCGGCTGACGCCAAAGCTGCAGCTTCTTGTACTGCGCGATATTGTCGACGCCCGCGTTGGTCCGGGTGTCGGCCGCAAACACAAGTCCGCACTCTAGGCGGAATGCTACGGCGTATGTCATACAATCGTCTCCAGAGCCGGCAGGTTATTATTGTTGCTGGCTGCTCTGCTGCTGAACTTCGACGATGACGTCAAGCTCTTCGTTCGCAATTCCGCGGCGAGAGCCCCGAATTGGGGCCGCATAGGTTGAATCGAGGCCGGCGGCGAGCCGGACGTATTTTTCGGTCGGGCAGAGACGGTTGGCCGGATCGAAGCCGACCCAGCCTAAGCCTTCCAACCACACTTCGGCCCAGGCATGGTTCGCGTCGGAGGGCTCATCCGCGCCGGTCAAGACGTAACCGCTGACATAGCGCGCCGGAATACCGAGCGATCTCGCGGCGGCGATGAAGACGTGGGCGTGATCCTGACAGACGCCCTTTCCTTCCTCCAAAGCCTCGGCCGCCGTGGTGTGAGCGGTCGTGGCGCCGATGGTGTAGTCGATCGCATCGCGAACGGCGTGCATAAGGTTGTGCATTCCGCGAATGTCGAGCTTGGCGCCCGCCTCGCGTCCCAGCGCCCGAATGCTATCGGTCGGCATCGTGCGCGAGGTGATCCGGCGATAGACCCGCAATGGCGCAGGGTCGACCACGCCTCGCACGATGCCGGCACGATCTTCCGTTTCGACGACGCCCTTCGCGATGATCAGCGATTCGGAATGCTCGTCCGTACAGCTTGCGAGATAAACCGTATTGCCGAAGCCGTCGCGGAACGGCTTCACGCTGTCGATGCCCGGAGCGCTGACGCGCCATTCGATGACGCGTTGCCCCTGGAACGACGGCGGTGTGAGCCGGAGCGCGAGAATGGAATACTTCGTCGGCTCGCTGTAGACGTAACGCGAAACATGCCCAATCGATATACGCATCGTCGGCACCTCAGTCGCTGAAGTGGTAAGCTGCGGAAATCTCGTTACCAAGTTTGTTGTTACGGGCTATGAAGTCCTGCACGAATTCGTGCAGACCCGATTGAAAAATGTTTTGGATATCTGCCTCGAGCAGAAGATCCCGCGTCGATTCCGCTGTCATCTGGCAGTCGTGGCGGGCGCCATAAAAAACGGCGAGGTCGCGCAACGCTGCCGTCAACTCATCGTAGCATGAGCGAAGCGAGCGGGGCATCTGGCGATTGAGAATCATGAAATCCGCAATCTTCAGCGGACGATAGTGGTCCTTGAAGACCCAGCGATAGCTGCGATGCGCCGACACGGACCGTAGAAGCGCAGCCCACTGATAGTTATCCTTCTCACTGCCGACCATCTCACTGGACGGCAGGAGGTGATAATATTTGACATCGAGGATGCGCGCAGTGCTGTCGGCGCGCTCGATGAACGTTCCGACCTGGCTGAAATAGAACGTGTCGTTGCGCAGGATCGTGTTCAGCATGGCGCCACGATAGAGCGCCGAGCGAGAGCGGACCCAATCAAGAAGCTCGGGCAGCGAATCCGAGGTGACGGCCGAGGGACGGATCGCCGAAAACTCGAGCCATGAGCTGTTCAGGCTTTCCCACATTTCGCGGGTTAGCGCCGTGCGTTGCGCGCGTCCGTTGCGCCGGGCCGCGGCGAGACAAGACGCAATGCTCGACGGATTGGACGTGTCGAAGAGCATATAATTGATGACGTTCTGCGAGATCAGCTCGCCGTGCCGCTGCACGTAGCCTTGCAGACATCCGGCGCTTTCGAGCGTCGAGCGCCATTCCTCGTGAAAGCCTTCGCCTTCGCGCGGAAGCAGCACAATGCGATAGCCGACCTCGAGAAGGCGCGCGATGTTTTCCGCGCGCTCAATATAGCGCGACAACCAGTAGAGATCGTTTGCGGTACGTCCAAGCATTCCGAAGCTATTCCTGCAGCACCCACGTGTCCTTGGTGCCGCCGCCCTGGCTCGAGTTGACGACGAGCGAGCCCTTCTTCAGGGCCACCCGTGTCAATCCTCCAGGCATCAGCCGCACTTGATCGCCTATGAGCACGAAGGGGCGCAAATCCAGGTGCCGTGGAGCCACGCTCGTATCGGCGAGCGTTGGGCATGTCGACAACGAGAGCGTCGGCTGGGCGATGTAATTTTTGGGGTTGGCAACGAGCTTCGCGCGAAACGTCTCGATCTGCTCCTTGGTCGATTTCGGGCCGACCAGCATGCCGTATCCGCCGGAACCGTGCACTTCCTTGACCACCAGTTCGGCAAGATGATCGAGCACGTATTTCAAGCTGTCGGCCTCGCGGCAGCTATACGTCTCGACGTTGGCGAGAATGGGAGCCTTGCCGGTATAAAACTCGATGATTGAGGGAATATAGCTGTAAATCGCCTTATCGTCGGCGATGCCGGCGCCTGGCGCATTGACGATGGTCACACGCCCGGAGCGGTAGACGTCGAAGATTCCCGGCACGCCCAGAAGCGAAGTCGGCTCGAAGACGAGCGGATCGAGGAAATCATCGTCGACGCGGCGATAGAGGACGTCGACGCGTTTCATGCCCTCGGTCGTCTTCATGCGCAGCAGGCCATCAACGACGACGAGATCCGAGCTTTCGACGAGCTCGACGCCCATCTGATCGGCCAAAAACGAATGTTCGAAGTATGCGCTGTTGTAAACGCCGGGCGTCAACAGCGCGATCGTGGGCTCCGCGTCGAGGTTGCTCGGTGCGACGCTTTCGAGCGTCTTCAGCAAAGCATCGGGATAGTTCTCGACCGGACGCACGCGGTTGCGGCTAAAGAGGTCCGGGAAAAGGTGCATCATGGTTTCGCGGTTCTCGAGCATGTACGAGACGCCGGACGGCGTCCGCGTATTGTCCTCGAGAACCATGAATTCGTTTTCGCCGGTGCGGACCAAGTCGACGCCGATGATGTGGCTGTAGATGCCCCGAGGCGGATCGACGCCGATCATTTCCGGCAGAAATGCCGAGTTTTGAACGATCAGCTCCTCGGGGATTTTGCCGGCCTTCAGAATTTCCTGACGGTGATAGATGTCATAGAGGAAGGCGTTCAGGGCGCGGACGCGCTGTTCGATGCCAAGTTCGAGCTTGCGCCATTCTTCGGCAGAGATGATCCGCGGCAGGATATCGAACGGAATCAGGCGCTCGCCCGCCTCTTCTGCACCGTAGACCGCGAACGTAATGCCCGAGCGCCGAAACAGCACCTCAGCCTCGGCGGTCTTTTGACGGAGCGTATCGAGATGCTGGACGCCGAGCCATTCGGCAAACGCCTTGTAGGGTGCGCGGACTTCGCCGCCGAAGCCGTTCATTTCATCGAATGGCACGACCAAGACCGCCCTCCCGTAACGACTCTTTTCAGCTCGTCATCGCAAAGCCTAGGCCAGTTTACGCAAACCCTGGATTTGCTGCACCTACCTATTCACACCAGCATCAATTTGCTTCCGAAATATGCACCTTCGTCCATGACCAGCATAAATTTCCGGCAGAGTACGGATTGGCGGCGCACGCCAGCGGATACGTCTAGACCCTGTCAGAGACGACGGCCATGGGCAGCGGCGCGGACCTGGACTTCAGCCCCCATGCCGTGGCGACGCCGAGAAGCGCCATGTCGGCTCCCGCTACCAGCAGCACTCCAAGCGTTCCGATGCTCGCCAAGCCCGCGCCGTAGACGATCGGACCGAACGCCTGTCCCAGGAACACGAAAAAAGAATGCGCGGCGACGGCCGAACCGCGGTTCGAGGGAGCGAGTTCGGTGGCCTGGGTCTGAAGGGAGTTGTGGATCATGTAGAAGCCGACGCCGACGATCATGAAAATCGCCATCTCGGCAGGCCATGAGCTTCCGAGCGAGAGCAGACAGAAGCCAAATCCTGAGACGATCCCACCAAACATGATCAACTTGTAGAGGCCGAGGCGGCCTAGCATCATTCGGACCAGGGCGGTGTAGACGAACCCTCCGAGGCCAAATCCCGCCAGCACGAAGCCTGCCTCTCGAAGGCCTCCTGCTCCCCTCTGCTCCAGAAGGACCGCAACGTAGGGGAAGAGGCCGAAGATGACGATGCCCTCGACGAAGACGGCCGAAAAGCAAACCACAGAGAGCGGATTGGCGAAGACCGACCGATAGCCCGCGAAAAATTCTCCGCGGCTCGGCGTCTTGCGCGGCATGCTCGAAGCAGCGCGCAGGGTCCAGACCGTGACCAAGAATGCGACGACCGCCAGCGCAGCCGCCGCGGCCGTCGCGATCCGCCAACCGAAGAACGACGCGACGAACCCTGAGCCAATGGACCCCGTCAGCTGACCGGCAATGATCGCCGTCAGGACGCGGGACAGCGCCAGCTGGCGCTCAACCATCAGGAACCGATCCCCGACAATCGCAAACGCCAATGGGATGATACCGCCCGCCGCCGCGCCGCCGATAAGGCGCGCCAGTGCGAGCATACCGAGCGTCGGAGCGACCGCCGAAGCAGCGAGGCAAGACGCCAACACCGCCAGAGCGATTTTGATGATCCGCGCCTTGCCGAAGGCATCACCGAAGGCGCCGAGGAGGGGCTGTGCGAGGGCGTAAGGAAATGCGTACAGAGAGGCAAGCATCGCAACGGACGCCGGGTCGACGCCCAGATCCCGCGAAATATCGGGAACCACGGGGTCGATGATCCGCATCGACATCGAACTGACGAAGCAGCTGGTCGCCAATATCGCGAGAAGGCGCATTTCTGGTTGGACTGTATGAGCCGAAAAGTGCTGCTTTCCTAACAGAAACGGGACAGGCCGTGGTACGGCCTGCCCCGTATGTCTGATATGTATCAGACTGATATTTCGCCCGAGCTGCTTAGTGCGAGACCTGGGATGACAATCCTAGGAGCTCAGAACAGACCCTGGATCTGACCCTTGTCGTCGAGGCGGATCGAGTCGGCGGCGGGAACCTTCGGCAGGCCCGGCATCGTCATGATCTCGCCGGTGACGACCACGACGAACTCGGCGCCAGCGGAAAGCCGCAGCTCGCGGACCGGAACGATGTGCCCCGTCGGAGCGCCGCGCTTCGACGGATCCGTCGAGAACGAATACTGCGTCTTCGCCATGCAGACCGGGAGGTGACCGAAGCCCGCGGCTTCGAGATCCTTGAACTGCGTCTCGACGCTAGAATCGCAGGAAATGTCCGCCGCGCGATAGATCTCCGTCGCGATCGTCTTCACCTTGTCGCGGAGCTTCATGTCGTCCGGATAGAGCGGCTTGAAGTTCGCTTTGCCTTCGTCGATGACCTTGACCACGTGGTTGGCCAGGGCCTCGGTTCCCTTGCCGCCGTCCGCCCAGTGCGTGCACAAGAACGCCTTCGTTCCCATGCTTTCGGCGGCCTTCTGGACCTCTGCGATTTCAGCATCGGTGTCGGTGATGAACTTGTTGACGGCGACGACAGCAGGCACGCCAAACTTATTTACGTTCTCGATGTGGCGCTTGAGGTTCTCGCAGCCCTTCGCGACCGCCGCCGGATTTTCGGCCTTGAGGTCGTCCTTGGCGACGCCGCCATGCATCTTAAGCGCGCGCACTGTCGCGACGATGACGACCGCCGACGGCGAAATACCGGCCTTGCGGCATTTGATGTCGAAGAATTTTTCAGCGCCGAGATCGGCACCGAAACCGGCTTCCGTCACGACATAATCGGCGAGCTTCATCGCGGTTCTCGTTGCGAGAACGGAGTTGCAGCCGTGCGCGATGTTGGCGAACGGACCGCCGTGGATGAAGACGGGATTATTCTCGAGCGTCTGCACGAGGTTCGGCTGCAGCGCGTCCTTCAGCAGCACCGTCATCGCACCATCGGCTTTCAAGTCGCGGGCGCGGACGGGCTTCTTGTCGCGCGTGTAGGCGACGATGATGTTGCCGAGGCGGGTTTCAAGGTCTTTGATATCCTTCGACAGGCAGAGGATGGCCATGACTTCCGAGGCCACCGTGATGTCGAAGCCGTCCTCACGCGGGAAGCCGTTCGACACGCCGCCGAGCGAATTGACGATCGAGCGCAGCGCGCGATCGTTCATATCGAGGACGCGCTTCCAGCCGACGCGGCGCTGGTCAATGCCGAGCGCGTTGCCCCAGTAGATGTGATTATCGATCAGCGCCGAAAGGAGATTGTGGGCGCTCGTGATGGCGTGGAAGTCGCCAGTGAAATGCAGATTGATGTCTTCCATCGGGACGACCTGGGCATAACCGCCGCCTGCCGCGCCGCCCTTCACGCCGAAGCACGGCCCAAGCGAAGGCTCGCGCAAAGCAGCGATGGCCTTCTTGCCGATATGGTTAAGTCCGTCGCTCAAGCCAACCGTCGTTGTCGTCTTGCCTTCACCGGCGGGCGTCGGACTGATCGCGGTGACGAGGATGACCTTGCCGTCCTTGTTGCCTTCGATCTGCTTGATGTACTCGGCGGAGACCTTGGCCTTGGTCCAGCCATAAGGGACCAACGCTTCCGCGGGCACGCCGATCTTCGCCGCTACGTCGGCAATCGGCTTCAGCTTCGCTTCGCGCGCAATCTCTATGTCGGACTTCACGGTCACTGGGATTTCCTCCTAGAAATCTTTTTTTATTGGGCGAAAATAGTAACTGGCTCTAACGGTCAGGGAAGTTGAACTTACGTCGTGGACGCGCCAAGCACTGACGGCGGAAAGTGGACCTCAGTGCCCGGCGAGATCATGCGCTGATGCCTTAGTTAGCCCGCCTGCGCAAGGTCTACTCATCGTCGCGGGGGCTTGCGAATTCTTCGCAAGCCTCGGCCTTTTCATGATGCACTGCGGTGAACGACGCATACCGCTGAATTATCTTTATGCGGATCACGGGGGACGGCACGTGCAAGAACGGATCGATCGGACCGCGGACGCCTCTCGCGGCGCACAGCGCCACTCCTTACGCCGACGAATCTACGAGATCATCGAAACAGGGCACGGCGAGGACTTGGCGAGCAAGGTCTTCGACAGCTTCATCGTGGCGCTCATCCTATTGAACGTCGCCGCGTTCATTGCTGAAACCGTACCGGCGATGCGAGAGCGGTGGGGAACTCTCTTTCATTGGTTCGAGATCGGGTCGGTTGCAATTTTCACGGTCGAATATTTGTTGCGCATCTGGACGGCTGTCGAAGTTCCCTATCTTTCGCGGGAACCCTCCTGGAAAGCGCGGCTGAAATTCGCTCGCCAACCGGCGCTGATCATCGACCTCGTTGCGTTTCTGCCATTCTATATCAGCGCCATCTTTCCGATCGACCTTCGCATCCTCCGGACGCTTCGGCTTCTGCGCTTCCTGAAGCTCTCTCGCTATTCTCCGGCGATGTACACGCTGATCCGCGTTCTCTCGAATGAGCGCAAGGCGCTGGCGGGAGCGTGCCTATTGCTTTCGATGGCGCTGCTCTTTTCAGCGACACTGATGTACTACATCGAAGGAGATGCTCAGCCCGACAAGTTCGGGACAGTGCCGGAAGCCGCGTGGTGGGCCATCGCGACGCTCACGACCGTCGGCTACGGCGACGCGACGCCGATCACGGCGCTCGGCAAACTGGTCGGCGGCTTCACGATGATTACCGGCCTCTGCATTCTCGCATTGCCCGTCGCGATCATCTCAACCGGCTTTGCGCAGGAATTGCAGCGGCGCGACTTCGTCATTTCGTGGTCACTAATGTCGCGCGTGCCTGTGCTCGCTGGTCTGGACGCGAAGGAAGCGGCTGAGATCATGCCGATGCTCGAAGCCCATAACCTGCCGCCGAATATCGAAGTCGTGAAAAAGGGCGCGCCGGGCGACGCGATGTATTTCATCGCATCGGGGAAGCTCGAGCGATACGTCAATGGCGAACGCCACGTCTATGCTGCGGGGGATGTCTTCGGTGTCGATGCCATGTTCGAAGATGGCCTGCACAGTGGTGCAGTCATTACTGCTTCGAGATGCCGGCTTTTGAAGCTTCAACGCGAGGATTACCACCGGCTGGCGTCGAAGCAGCCGCGCGTTGCTTCACATATCCGGAAACTTGCCATCGATCTTCGCGAAGGCTGAGTCACAAAAAAACAGCGGGCCGCGAGGCCCACTGTTTCTGAGAAAAGCAAATTTTTCGAATTTACTTCTTCAAGGTGCAGGATTTCGTGGCCTTATCCCACGTGCCCTTGGCCTTCTTGCAGTCTGCCTTGGTCTTGGGTGCTGCGTCGTCAGCGTAAGCAACGACGGGGGCCGAAACGGCCATCAGAAGACCAGCAACAACCGCGCCGCTCAGAATCTTGGAAATCATTTGTCTCTCTCCTTCGCATCTCTTCCGGCCATTGCGACCGTCAGCCAAGGGTGAATACGGAAGGTTCTTTGCGAGTTTCTGGCGGCCAGCATACATTTGCGTAAGGTTCCGGCGCGAATGGATCAACGCCGTGAAAAGAAAGCGAAATTCAATCGCCCCCAGACAAATGAAAACTTGATTCAAAACAACCTGACACATGCGTGTCGGGCGTTGCGGGATTGATCAGCCAACGGCCCTTACGACCAGGACCGTCGCGTTGTCCTGATAAGGCTCGCGAATGGCTTCAATCGACCTGATGATCGCCCTGGCGACCGCGGCGGCGCCATCCTTGGCATATCCTTGGACGAGGCGCGCGATCTCGCCTGCCTCCAGCGTTGCGATGCCGTCGCTCGCGAGAATTACAAAATCTCCCGGCTCGAGCTTCAGAGGCTGGCGCGACACATCGAGGAGATCGATTTCCTCGCCCGTCACAGCGGAGCGTAACATGTGCCGCCGGGGGTCGTGCCGGGCCTCGTCGGCCGTCAACTTGCCTTCCGCAACCATACGGTCAAGCTCCGGCGCGAGCGAGTGATCCTCGTTCAAGAGAGCGACCTCGCCGTGCCGGAAAAGAAAGAGCGGGCTGTCGCCGACGCTGACCCATTCGATGCCGGCAGGACTGAACGCTGCTCCGATGAGCGTCGAACCCATTCCGGCGAGAAGCGGGTTTTCGGAGATCTTCGTGGCGATGGCGGCATTCGCGGCACCGAGGCCCGCAATCAAGCGCTCGCTCAAATCGCCTTTTGCGCTCGAGGCGTGCTTCAGAAAATGATCGCATACCGTGCGACTGGCTAGAGCGCCGCCGGTGTGGCCGCCCATGCCGTCCGCGAGGACGGCAAAGCCGGCACGATCAAAACCCGGCCCGTCGCTCGATAACGCGACAGGCTCTCCGCCATCGGGTAGAAACGCGGCGGTATCTTCCTGATAGTCGCGGGCTCCGCGCGTTGCGGCCACTGCATGCTCGAACGGCGGCATTCGATCCTTAAGCTTCGGAAATCTCAGACCAGTCAAAATCGCTTCCGCAGAACGGCAGGAACGCGACCTGAGTACGCCCGAGCGTTATGACGTCCATCGACTGCAACGGTACAGGGCCCGCCGGTCGCTTGTCGTTCACGGAAACGACATTCGTCTTAGCAAGATTTGGCACGAAGAGGAAAGACCGATCGGCGGAATCGTAGCGCAGATATGCCTGCGCCTCGTTTGAGATGGCATCATCGCCGAAATCCAAGGGAATACGGTTCTCCGGCGACCGCCCGAGGGTATTGTTGCCTTCGAATATAGGACGAAAGGACCCCAGACCCGGACCGCCGACGACGATCAAAAAGCCGACGACCGGGTCGCGTTCGAAACGACCATGTTCGATTTTCTGCTTGCCTCGCACCAGCACGGTGCGCGCAGGCTCCTCCGGATCGGGCTCTATATTGCGCGGCTTCGACGGCTCAGGACGAATGACACGCGTCGTCGGCGGCGCATCGGTTTCCTTGGGAAGGCCGAAGCGCTCTGGAATTTTTGGTTCGGGGCCGATCCGGGCCAATCGGGCGGCCTCTTCGGCACTCGGAACGTCGGGCTTTTGTGCGAGCGGCAGAGGCGACGGGGTATCTTCAGTATTGGCAGCGGCAGCTGGCGCCGCGCCCGGAGCGGGAACAGGCGGCGAAACCGGAGCAGGCGCCGCACCTGGAATCGTATCGTCCCGGCCGGCGGCCATCAGTGCGTCTCGCAGCGACCCAAGAAATTTGTGAGGTTTCACGCCCTTCGCCTCGTTGCCGTCATTCGTCTCGCCTCGGTCGGCCGCCATCGATCCGTCTCCCTCCGATTTGGACACGCGCAGATCTCCGCAGAATCGCGCTACCTAACACTACGCATGAACTGGAACCTGGACAGAACCTTGACGGCGGCGTGAGTATTAGCCGGCGCCCGCACGAAAACGCAGCTTCCCGGGACCTAGCTGGATGAGATCGCCGTCATGCAGGCGCGCTTCGCAGCAGCGCTTACCGTTGACGATCAAACCGTTGCTCTCGACCCCGGTCAGGTCGGTTATGTGCCAATCATCATAATCTTCGCGATGTATCGCGGCGTGATAGCGATGCACATAGCGACTCGGGATGCGAATGTCATTATCGTCTTCCCGACCAATTCGGAGCATATCGCGAAGAATGGCGCAGCGCATGCCGCGGCCGTTCTCGATCTCAATAAAGGGGTGGCGCGAACGGGTGTTACGATGCGCATCGACGGTTGCATCAAACGCGTCTCCTCGGCCCGGGCGATAGAGAAGCGTCGCGTTTCTAGAGCGTGTGAGCGGCTTCGATAGTTTCACGGATGCGGAGAGCAGCGGCACCACTGCCGCAACCACCAATCCGAGCATCAGTACCGGGGCAACGCGATAGCCCTCCCAGAACAGCGCCTTCGCCCAGTCCGCGAAAGACATATCTGCAAAAGAAGCATCCGCAACGGAGCGATGTGAAATGGATATATTCTCCGCGCCGCCATGCGAGGCTGCAAATGTCAAGACTGCCATCGCCGCGAGAATCGCCGTACCGGCTATGGCTGTTCGTCTCCGTCGTGACCACGGATGCAGCATGATTCGAATCCTTATCGCGCCAAGGGATCTTGGTGAGGAGATGTCGGCGGCAACATGGCTGGAAAGCGACACCTGGGCGAATTATTCATTGCGGGTTCATCGCCCGTCGATACGCCACATTCTTGCGTCATGGCATCAAAACAGAGACAAGATGTAACTGGCCTATTGAGAGGCTGGAATACGTCTTGCGCCGGAGCAGCTGACGGCTCCGAACGCGGGGCGAAATCCACGGCGTATCATCACAAGCGCGCGGAGGCTCGCGCACGAGGACAATGACGCAGCTTGTCGCTTTACCAGACGGCACGGAGCTAGCGGGCGATTATAAAATCGTGCGCGTTCTCGGTGCGGGCGGCTTCGGCGTCACCTATCTCGCCGACGAACAGGCGCTGACGCGAAAAGTCAGTATCAAAGAATATTTCCCGAGCGACTTCGCACTCCGCACCGAAAACCTCGAAGCTACGCCCCGTTCAGAAAGTTGCACCAGCGACTACAACTGGGGTCTGGATCGCTTCCTCGAAGAAGCGCAGACCCTGGCGAAGTTCGATCACCACAACATCGTCAAGGTGCATCGCATCTTCCGCGCGAACAACACCGCCTACATGGTGCTGCGGTTCGAAGAAGGAAAGAGCCTCAAGAACTGGCTCAAGGAGCTCGGCCGGGCGCCGCGTCAGAAGGAACTCGACCAGATCGTCGCGCCACTGCTCGACGCGCTTGAGGTAATCCATAAGGCCGATTTCCTGCATCGCGACATTGCGCCGGACAACATCATCATCCGCAGCGCCGGCGATCCGGTACTGATTGATTTCGGTGCGGCGCGCAGCGACATTGCCGCCCATTCGAAGACAAAAACGGTATCGGCGCTCGTGAAGCCGGGCTACAGCCCTTACGAGCAGTATGCCGAGACGAGCCGCCAGCAAGGTCCCTGGTCGGACATCTACGCCTTTGCCGCGACGCTCTATCATGCCGTGACAGGCAAGCGGCCTCCGGATTCGCCGTCTCGCATGCTCAAGGACGAGATGGTGCCGGTCCGCGACGCGGCACTCGCTGGTTATCGCGCTTCGTTTCTCGCGGCCATCCAACAGGCGCTGGCATTGTCGGTCGATGCGCGTCCGCGCTCGGTCGCCGAATGGCGTGGCGCGCTTCTGGCTCCAGATCCGGAGAAGCCGGGCCTCTTCCAGCGTTTCAAAGAAAAGACCGAAGTTCGCCGCCGCAAAGAAGAAGAGAAGCGCGCAGTAGACGCCATCACCGCTGCGCCCGTGCCGCCACCGCCGGATGCACCGGGCCCCAAGGGCGGGCTTCTCGATTTCGTTGACGCGCTGAGAGAGCCGTCGGCTGCGAAGAGCAAAGTCAAGGCTCCGACACCGCCTGAGAAAGCTCCGGTCGCGGCGAAAAAGCCCGCCGCAGAGAAGAAAGCAAAGGCGGAAAGAGCAAAGGTCGAGAAGCCGGCTAAAGCGGTCGAGAAGCTGCCGCCATTACCGCCGCCGCCGCGCGCTGTCGAGAAAGCGAAGTCGAAGCCGAAGATACGTCCGAAGCCCGATGTGCCGCGACGACCGTTCTCGCGCTGGCTCAAGACCAGGCTCATCGTTGCCGCTGCCGTTGCGGGTGTCGTGTTCGCGTTCCATGACCGGATCCCGCAGCTGCTGGCTGGGCGGGAGTCGGCGATCACCACCGGAACCATCGGCAAGACCGCTGTCAATCCCGATCCGACGCTGACGGAGACTGCCGAAATCAAAGCCTATAGCGCGCCGATCGAACGGCTAGCGCTGAGCGGCGACGGACATTTGATCGTGACTGCTGCGCACGAGCCGCAACTCAAGATCTGGTCCTACGACACGCGCTATCAGCTCGCGACGATTCCGCTCGAAGACGGCCCTGCGGTATCGCTTGCGGTCCGCAACAACCGCGTCGTGACCGGGCACGCGAATGGCGTCGTCGCGGTCTATGATCTCGATTCCAAGCATCGCCTCTACCGGTTCAAGCGGAACGACGCCACGATCTGGGCTGTCGACTTTGTCGGCTCTGAGGATCGGATCGCGGCCGCGAGCCATGACTGGACCGTGGCGCTGTGGGAGACGGCGTTCGAGAGCGCCCCGGTTGCTGTACTCGAGGGCCACGAGAATGCCGTCCAGGCACTCGCCGTCGATCCGTCCGGGCGATGGATCGCATCCGGCGGCGCGGATCGCGCCGTGCGTATCTGGAGCGCCGAAACAAAAGACATGCGGCGGCTCTATCGCAACAACTCCGATTTCATCTCGTCACTGGTTTTCTCGCCGGACGGAACGACGCTCGCGACGGGAAGCCTGGACGGAACCGTCAAGCTGCTTTCGATGAATTCCTACCGAATGCAGCGGACGCTGAGTGGACATAATGCGCGCATCACATCGCTCGCCTTTGCGGGTGCGGGCGATCTGTTCGCCTCTGCATCGGAAGACGGCGTCGTACGGGTGAGAAACCTCAAACGGCCACGGACGTACTTGCCATTGAACGGCCTCGGAACAGGCGCAACGACCGTCGCGTTCTCGAACGATGGGCGGACGCTTCTGACCGGGGGGCAAGATGGCGTCATAAGGTTGTGGTCGCTCCCCGAAGCGCAGGTTGCCCAGCGCAATTAGGTTGGTTCGGCTTGCGAGCATCCAGCCACCGCCTTAGACGGTCATGAAAAGCTTGTTGGCGGCTCTATAAGAGACAAAGGGCTGCCATCATTCGCCCGAAAATGCAAAAATACGAATCTTGTGGGGAGGGTGCGCTCGATGTTCGGGTGGCGCAGACGAAGCGAAGGCTTTGAGTGGAAGGAGTATGTGCGCACGACAGTTCTCGTTCGCCGCGCCGACCGTCAGCGCCGTCTTGAAGACGCGCGCCTTGCCGCCATCGAGAAGGTCAAGAACGTTGCGGATGCCGGTGTCGATGCCGGTCGCGCGGGAGCTTCGGCTGCGAAGAGCGGGGTTCTTCAGGTTCTGTCGTTCATCGGCCATGCGCTCGCAGATATCGCAATCGCGATCTTCTGGTTTTTCGTACGGTGGGTTCGATTTGCCTGGGGCGTCACGAAAGACGCGCTATCTGCGCTGCTGAAACCTCTGCAAGCGGCAATCCAGATTCCAGCCAATGCCGCGCGCGATAAAATCAAGTTGATGCCCGATGTCGCGCGGAAATTTCCCATCAAAGCGCATCACCTCATCAGTGCGGCGCTGGTGCTTGGGCTGATTTACGTCGGTGGTCCAATGCTGCGAAGCGCGGACGGCATCAGCGCGCCGGGTCTCGACATTTCTTCCGGCACGACATCCGCAGCAGCTCCGATCGACGCCGCGCATCAGGTCACGATTTCAAACGAGATTTCGGGGTCTGCCGCAGCGCTGACGGGCGATACGCTCCGCGTCGACCGAACCCTCGTGCGTCTGGAAGGTGTCGAGGCGCCTCCGTCCGCGCAGCCGTGCTACCGCGAGAACGGGCGCCGCTGGAATTGCGCATCGGCGGCTCGCGCGGCGCTCAACAAGCTCGTTCGCGGGCGTCAGGTTCGCTGCACGGCTTCCGGTCAGGACCAAGAGGGGCGCACGCTCGCGCACTGCCTCACCGATGGTTCGAAAGATATTGCGACCGACCTCGTCCGTGACGGTTACGTCTTCGCGACCGACACCTCGTTTTTCAGTTCGCTTGCGGGCGACGAAAGCACCGCTCGCGAAGCCAAGCGCGGCATCTGGCAAGGCGAGATCGTTCGTCCTCAGGAATGGCGCGATGAAGCCTGGGAAACCGCCAAGCGCGGCGCTCCGGACGGCTGTCCCATCAAGGGCGTCGTCAGGGCGTCTACGAAGATCTACGCGCTGCCGTGGTCGGATGCCTACGCCGATGCGCGCGTCAGGCCGGAGAAAGGCGGACGTTGGTTCTGCAGCGAGGACGACGCGAAGGCCGCCGGGTTCGCACCGTGGGACAAGTCCTAAGCTCGGAGAGACGTGCCGACAAAAAAATCCCGCAGCCGGGGGAGACTGCGGGGGCATGAGATCTTGACGCCATGGGGACGTGGGACGGCGTAAGATCTACACGGACTATACAGCTACCGGTCGTATGCGATTCAAGTGAATCGTGCCTCCATTTCTATTTTTGACGCCAAGATGTGGCTTTCCAGTTTGGAATTGGTGCTCTGTCGCCACCGCTCGCCTGACAACTTCTCCAATAGATTCAATGGATGCCGCCTTGCTGTGGTGAGAACACATCAGTTTGCGGGCGGACGCGGATGGATAGCCATTCCGCTGGGCTGAGAACTGAGCTATCGGGACTCTGGTCGAACGGGCGATGTGCGCAACCTTAAGTCCTTAGCGAGACAGCCGGCCAATTATCGCCTGCGTAGCCGCGATGGGGGTCCGCTAAGCGGCTTCCATTCCTCGATGAAAACGGCCCCGCGTTTCTGCTCCGAGGAATAGTCCGCGACCGTGAATCCGCGTTGCAAATAAATCCGTGCGCAAAGATCTTTCGACGGATCGAATTCAAATTCTCCTTTAGCTCGCACAAGTCTCGGAGACATCAGCCAGAAGTCTGTGTTGCAGATTCACACCATCGTTTTTTCTGAACAGGCAAACAATGGTCAGAGTGCTCCCTGTTTTCAGTTGCTGTCGCTAAAGTGCGGACCACTAGGGGCACGGGCGTTAGTAACCAGAGGGGTTATGTTTATGTTGCGCAGACTGGTACTGGGGCTGTGCGCCGTTTTGGCCACGGGCGCCGCAGAGTTAGGCGGCGTGGGAACAGTGGCCGTTGTAGGATCGATCGCGGGTATCGCGGGCCTGACGACAAATGCGACGAATGCCGACGCCCAGTCCTGGCGCAGTCGGCACCACCGCCACCGGCATCGCTACCACTATCGCCGGGGCGATCAGCTCATTCTCATTGCTGAGACCGACGTCGATCTCTCTCTCGACCGCTATACGATCGATGTGCGGCAAGCTAAAGGCGCGTACAAAGGCCTTCGCATCAAGAATGCGATGGGCAAGCTCTTCGACGTCCGGCGCGTGCAGATCGTCTATAGCGACGGCAGCGTATGGAACGAAGACCGCCAGATTGACATGTATTGGGGCGAGCGCAGCCGGCCCATCAATCCGACCTATGAAAGCAAATTCATAGATCAAATCATCATCGAGCAGTCGCCGGGCTACGGCCGCGGACGCCTGCAGATCATCGGTATTCAAGATCGGGAAGGCCGCAGTATGGACCGTTCGGGCCGCGACAGCGGTCCGCCGGGCTACGACCGGCCGCCACACAACAACTCCGGCATCTCTGTGCGACCGACCGTACCTGTCGCGACGCCGGCAAGGCCCGGCGAGCAGACGCCCGGCGGAGACGTCCTGTTCGGCGCCCAGTATGTCGGCTTCTTGACCGACCGCGATGTCATCCGGGTCGGTCCGGAAATTGGAAAGTTCGCGAAGATTCGCCTTCGCGTCCTCGATAACGACATCCACATCAACGAAATGAAGATCGTGTATGCGAATGGCGAAAGCGATACGCTGGCGATCAACGCCGACATTCCGAAGAATTCTCGGACGAACTGGATCGACCTCCGAGGCGATCGCTTCATCCGCGAGATCCAGCTTGTTTACCGTGCGCGGCCGAGCTTCAACGGGCAGGCACGGATCGAGCTCTTCGGACAATACGCTCCGGGCTGGCTCGGACCGAACGGCGAGGGCCGCAAATATAACCAGGGCTGGGTGCTGCTCGGCGCGCAGACGGCAGGCTTCATCGGCTTCGACAAGGATATCATTCCGGTCGCAAGCAACGAGGGCGGCTTCCGGCGCTTGAGGGTCACGGTCCGCGACCGCGCGATTACCCTTAACGAGATCAAGGTGGTCTATAGGGACGGCGAGGAAGAGGCCGTTCCGATCCGGACACGCGTCGATGCGGGCGGTACTTTCGGACCGATCGATATTCGTGGGGGACGGCGCGGGGCCATCGACCATATCGAAGCCAAGTACCGGTCGAGATTCTTCGATTCCTCGGCGAAGGGCAAAGGCTCGGCTATCGTGGAAATCTGGGGCCAGCACTAAGGCCGCGAGGCGATTGGCCGCCAACGAGACGAATCAGAAGGGCCGGGCACAATCCGGCCCTCTTTTTTTCGCACCAATGCCCGGCGGCCGGACAACGCGGCACTTTTGCGCAGGAATCGCGGTGTTTCGCATGCTTATCTGCCTTAAATGACGTCAACAGCGTTTCGCGCGGCGGCTCGAATATGCTACGCGACGCGCTATTATTGCGCGGCTGTCGATTCCACTTGTGGGGGACAATGCTTTGAACGTGAGCCTTAAGCAGCCGCTACAGGCGGAGAGTCGAGTTGACGCCGCGATGCGCGAGCGGCTTTCAACTCCCGAAGCAATGCCCGAGACGCAAAAGCAGCGCGTGCGCCGGCTGGCGGCCCATTGCCAAAAGTACCGCGGCTCGGTTCCGCGCCTGGCTGTTCAGCAGCTGCTGACGACGCTTGTCCCGTTCGTGCTGATCATCGGAGTTATGTTCGCCACGGTCGAGCATGCCTATTGGTTGACGTTGCTGCTGGCGGTTCCCGCGGCGGGCCTGCTCGTCAGGGCCTTCATCATTCAGCACGATTGCGGCCATGGGTCGTTCTTCGCGTCACGATCGCTCAACGATTTCGTCGGCCGCTCAATGAGTTTGCTCACGCTGGCGCCCTATGGATTGTGGCGCCGCGAGCATGCCCAGCACCACGCGACATCCGGAAACCTCGATCGCCGGGGCGTGGGCGATATCGAAACGATAACGGTTGCCGAATATCAGAAGCTTTCGACGTTCGGAAAGCTGCACTACAAGCTGTACCGCAATCCGCTGTTTCTGTTCGGCCTCGGTGTTCCGGCTTATTTCGTCATCATTCAGCGGTTGCCATGGCTTCACTCATTGCCGCCGCGCGACGCATGGAAGAGCGTGCTGGCGCTGAATGTCGGCCTGTTCGCGCTTTACGCGCCGCTCTGCTACATCTTCGGGGTCGCCAACGTTCTTTGGGTCGGCTTGCCGGTGCTGCACATTGCAGCGGCCACCGGCGGATGGCTGTTCTTTATTCAACATCAATTCGAAGAAACCACCTGGGAGAAGGCCGAGGGCTGGGATTTTCAGGTCGCGGCTTTGCTCGGCTCTTCCTATTACGATCTGCCGAAGGTGCTGAACTGGTTCACTGGCAACATTGGCCTGCACCACATTCACCATCTCAACAGCATGATACCGAATTACCGGCTGATGGCGTGCCTCGAATCCAGCCCGGAGCTGAAATCGATCAATCGCTTGACGCTTCGGGAAAGCCTTCGCTGCACGCGGCTGAAGCTCTGGGATGAAGATCGGCACAGGCTCATCGGTTTCGATGAGCTTCCTGCTGCGATCTGAGACCCTTTATTGACTGTTGCCGGCGCAGGGACATGACCACAAACGCCAATCGAGCGCCGGTTGACGAGATCATCACGGTTCGTGACTGGCTGAGGTATGCCGTCACGACGATGTCCCGGGCGCGGCTGACCTACGGCCACGGCACGTCGAACGCGATTGACGAAGCTGCCTTTCTTATCCTCTCGTCTCTCGAGCTTCCCATCGACGACGTCAATCCGTGGCTCGATTGCCGTCTGACCCTCGCCGAACGCGAAGGCATTGCCTCGCTCGTCTCACGGCGGATCGAGACGCGCAAACCCGCGGCATACCTGACGAATACCGCTTACATCCAAGGTCACAAATTCTACGTCGACGAACGCGTGATCGTACCCCGGTCTTTCATCGGCGAATTGATTGGCCAAGACGGGCTAGCGGCCATCGTTCCAGATCCGCTGGCGATTACGCGCGTGCTCGACCTCTGCACGGGCTCCGGATGTCTTGCCATCCTGGCCGCCGAGGCGTTCCCGAACGCGGACGTTGACGCCAGCGATATTTCGGCCGACGCGCTGGAGGTGGCGAAGCGAAACATTCGCGATTACGAGCTTGGCGCTCGCGTCCGCACGTTCCAGGCAGACCTGTTCGACGGCCTACCGCCGGCCCAATATGACCTCATCATCTCTAATCCCCCGTACGTAACGGCTGACGCCGTCGCGGCTTTTCCGGATGAATACCGGGCGGAGCCGACGCTTGCACATCTGGGCGGTGCAGACGGGATGGACCTCGTGCATCGCATCTTGAAGGATGCTCCTGCGCGCCTCACCGAAGAGGGCAGCCTTATCGTCGAGATCGGCGATGGTCAGGAGGCGCTGGAAGCGGCGCGGCCCGATCTACCGTTCCTTTGGCTCGACACCGAGACGAGCAGAGACGAGGTCTTCGCACTGTTCGCAAAAGACCTTTTATCCCCTGCCGCGAATAAGCGGAAACGCTGAGCAACAGACCGAGCAGGCTTCAGCCGAAAGCGCCGAAGTGGTGCGAAATGCCGGTGCCGATTTCGCGCACGAATTCGTAAGCCGTTTCCATCGGCGTCAGGATTTCGGTTTCGAGACGAGCGTAGTCATCGATGCCGCGCGGCCGGTAGCTCGCCTGCTCGTCGAACGATTTCGCCGCGAGATTCTTTTCGTCGTGCGGAAACGCTTTGCGGAGAACGCTCAGAACCTCTGGAATTTCGAGGCTCAGGGCCATCTCGAGCACCTGCGCGTGCGACAGGCCATCCTGCGGGGCGAAACGCGGCAACTGCGCCGCCAAAATAAAGATGCGCATGATGAGCGCCAAGCGGATCGCCTGAAGGAGATCGAGTTCAAGGCGGTTCTCGTCCGGCACAATGCCGTCCTCGATGTTCAAGTCGGCGAGGATCGCGTGCAGGTCGATGGCGTCGAGGCGGAGAAGATGGACAAGCTCGGAGATGTCGCCGTAGCGGTCGTCGGGCAGCAGATGCGTGGCGAGCGTTCTAAAGGCGCTGTTCAGCGCTTCTTCCCGGCCCCATGACGCGCGCGATGCCCACAGCCCGGCATTGAAAAGCTGAGCGTTGGCAGCCATGGCGTTGAGGCTCGACATGGTCTTGCCGTGCGCGATCATTGCGAGCAGCGACTGCAGACGCTTCGACTTCTTTGCAAGCTTGTAAAAGCGGTCACGATCCGCGCCGACGGCCATGCCGAGGCCCGCGACGACGTTCGCGATATAGCCGAACTGCTGAAGAATAGCGTTGTTCGGGATCGCGCGCATGCGCGCCGGGTTGCCGCGATCGGAGGCATGCTCGCCCTGGCGCTTCACCGGCCGCGAGCCCGTCTTGAAGAGCAGGTTCGGGCCGAAAGCCCCAAGGACGGCGCGATAGCCATCGTGAGCGAACAGCTCCTGCTGGAAAGCCCGAAGGCGCAGGAAGAAGTCGAAGCTGAAATCCTGAGCAGAATAGAATGGATCCTTCTCGGCGGGCGGAATATCTCCGTCCATCACGATGGTCGCGAGCGCTCGGGTCGTCAGAGCCCGGTTGCCGAAAAAGACATACCCATCGCCGCCCTGGAAACTCGTCTCGTGCTTTACGGGAATATTGGCCGCGCCGAAGCGGCGCCGCGCCTCATTCGTCATGACGTAATGGAGGCGGCGATAGAGCGAGCCCGGATGGGCGCCGCGGCCCATCGATTCGCCGTGCGTCGAGAAGAGCAGCGTCTCAATGCCTTCGAGCTTCGCAGCGTCAACGAGAGCGGCAAGAGCCTTGTAATAGCGTTCGACCGCGAGCGTCGCCGAGATCTGCCCGATGAAGCGGCCGGCATCGGAAAATCCGGTCTGGATGCTGATGCGCTTTCGCCCGCGCACATACTCGCGATAGGTCTCTTCTTCGACCAATCGCTCCATGATACGCGCACCGTTTTCAAGACCCATTGGGGTTTCGAACAATGGTGAAATATCCGTGATGTGATCGACGCCAAAAAGCTTTGCGAAGAATACTGCGATGAGCACTGTTGCGGGAGATTCGCATTCGGCAATGAGGAAACGGATCGGCGTTTCCTTATCGACATGCTTCATGATCTGCGCGGTCAGTGCGAACTGGCGGATCGCGGTCGCGGTCTCGAGATCGAGCGTCGCGAAGTTCACCGTCTCGCGTGGCGTATTCTTGATCATCTCGACAATGCGAGACAGCGACTGGCTTTCGGTGAGGTCGCGCGTCCACGGTTCGTGCACGTAGGCGCGAAACGCGTTGTGCAGCTGCAGGGCATTGATGCGCAGGTGGATATGCGACATGCCCAGGCCCGTCGCCTCGACGAGACCCGCAAGCGCAGCGGTTGCGCGCTTCATCTGCGGCGCTTGCACCGTGTCGATCAGCGTATTGAAGAGCGTCTGCAGCGGCTCGACCGTCAGCAAGTTGTAGCCGTCCGTCTTCGTCATGACGTTGGCGGCCTTGGCGAGACCTTCCGTATTGTTCGCGAAGCTCTCTAGCGCTTTCAGCTGCTCGTCGACGGCAGCGATACCGAGATCGAGCTTGCCGACGATCTGGCGGGCCACCCGCTGAGCCGCGTCGCCGCTTTCGAGCTTGTGCTTCAAGACGACGAACCGCTCGCGAATGTCGGCGAGCGCGGCGCGCTTTTCGCGAAGACGGGTCTCGAACGAGAAGATCCAGGTGATGTCGGTGCGGCCGTCAAGATCGTAGCCGACCCACGAAGCGAACGTTGTCAGCTTTGGGCGGATCTTGAATGCGGCGTCGCCAAACTTCTGTGACGCAACGCTATAGAAGCCGTGAAGCAGTTCCTCGTAAGCGTTCCGCATATTGCGGATCGCGTCCTGCGCGCACTTGTGCTCGTGATTGAGGGTCAGTTTTTCTTCCGGGCGATGCGGAAGGCCTATCGTTACGTCGGCGGTCGGGTCAGCGACCGCGATATCGACCATGCGCCGGTAGAGCGCATCGGAGAGGCCGAACGTCGGGTGCGCCGTCAGGACGATGCCGGTACGTGCGCGCGACCAGCGCTCGGTGAACGCTTCAAGATTATTGCCAGCCTCATTTGCCGTCTTCTCGACGTAGGCCGTGAAATCCTTCAGCGTCGAGGATTGGTCGACGTATCCGATTTTTTCGCGCAGACCGCGGGCGCGGCGAACGAAGGCGCGGTCCATGAGGCGGCAGGCGAGGCCTTTCACTTCATCGAACGACACATCGTTTGCTTCGAGCCGCCGCGACAGATCGAACGCGACGTTCAGGATGGGATTGAGCGAAGGGTTATCAGGAATTTGCTTCCGGAGGCGCTTCAGCTGATCGACAAACTCTGTTTCGTTGAGTTTGGTCGAGCCAACAGCGGGCGTCGTATCCTGCATCACCAAGGCTCCATGTCCCTGTGCGGGAACGAATTCTTATGTAGATTCATAGTGTAGCGGAGCGAACGGCCGGAGGCAAAGAGCACTCCGGCCAAATCCCGTCTCAGGCCACTTTTCTCATCTGGCCGAGAACCTGGGCGACGGTCGCGCCCATTTCCGATGGCGTCGGCGCGATCGTGACGCCGCAGCCCTTCAAGATCTCGACCTTTTCGGCAGCCGATTCACCGAATGCCGAAACGATGGCGCCAGCATGGCCCATGCGACGGCCTTTCGGAGCCGACAAGCCTGCGATGTAGGCGATCACGGGCTTCTTCATGTGCTCCTTGGCGAAAACGCCGGCTTCGGCTTCCTGCGGTCCACCGATTTCGCCGATCATCAGAACGGCATCCGTTTCCGGATCCGCCTCGAACGCTTCGAGTACGTCTCGATGCGAGGAGCCGTTGATCGGGTCGCCGCCGATGCCGACCGAAGTCGAAACACCGATGCCAAGCATTTTCAGCTGTTCGGCCGCTTCATAGCCGAGCGTGCCGGAGCGGCCGACGATGCCGACGCGGCCAGGCAGGTAGATGTGTCCCGGCATGATGCCGAGCATCGCCTTGCCGGGCGAGATGGTGCCAGCGCAGTTCGGGCCAGTGAGAACCATGCGGCTCTCTTTCTTGTAGCGGCGCATGTAGCGCTTCACGCGGATCATGTCCTGGGCCGGAATGCCGTCCGTGATGCAGACGCAGTATTTAATACCGGCGTCGGCCGCTTCCATGATCGCGTCGGCCGCAAATGGCGGCGGCACGAAGACGATGGAGGCTTCAGCGCCAGTCTCATCGACCGCGCCCTTGACGGTGTTGAACACAGGACGGCCAAGATGAGACGAGCCGCCCTTGCCGGGCGTCACGCCGCCGACGACGTTCGAGCCGTAATCAATCATTTCTTGCGCGTGAAACGTGCCGATACGTCCGGTAAAACCCTGGATCAGGATCGGCGTCTTTTCATTGATAAAGATAGCCATTGGTGCGTTTCTCCGGATTTAGGCCGCTTTTTTTGCTGCTTCGACCGCTTTTTTTGCCGCTTCTGCCAGCGTGTCGGCGCTGATCACGGTGAGACCGCTGGTGTCGATGATCCTACGGCCTTCCTCGACATTCGTTCCGGCGAGACGGACCACGATCGGCATCGTGATGTTCAATTCCTTAACCGCATCGACCACGCCCTTCGCGACCCAATCGCAACGATTGATGCCGGCGAAGACGTTGACGAGAATGGCGCGGACGTTCTTGTCGCGCAGAACGGCGCGGAAAGATTTCGTGACGCGCTCAGGAGAAGCGCCACCGCCGATGTCGAGGAAGTTCGCGGGCTCTCCGCCTGCGAGCTTGATCATGTCGAGCGTCGCCATGGCAAGGCCGGCACCGTTCACGATGCAGCCGATGTCACCGTCGAGGCCGACGTAAGAAAGACCGCGGTCGGACGCGTAGGTCTCGCGCGGATCTTCCTGGCTCTTGTCGCGAAGCTCAGCGATGTGCGGACGGCGGAACAGAGCGTTCTCGTCGAACGACATTTTCGCGTCGAGAGCGAGAACCTGCTTTTCCTTGGTGATGACGAGCGGATTGATCTCCACCATCATCGCATCAAGGTCGCGAAATGCGCGATAGGCGCCCATGATCGCGGGCACGATTTTATTGACGATCTCGGGATCGACGCCCAGTCCGAACGCGATTTCGCGCGCCTGGAACTGCTGCATGCCGACCGCGGGATCGACGGTCACGCGGATGATCGTGTCGGGCTGGGTGGCGGAGATCTCTTCGATGTCCATGCCGCCCGCAGCCGACGCAACGACAACGATCCGCTCGGTCGCGCGATCCATCACGAAGCCGAGATAGATTTCGCGATCGATGTTCGTCGCTTCTTCGATGTAGAGACGCGAGACCAGCTTGCCAGCCGGTCCCGTCTGATGGGTGACGAGCTTGCGGCCGAGCATCGATTCGGCTGCTTCCTCGATCTCACGTTCATTGCGGCAGAGCTTGACGCCGCCAGCCTTGCCGCGCGCGCCAGAGTGAATCTGCGCCTTCACGACGACCGCACCGCCGAGCTCGCTGGCGCGGTACGTCGCCTGTTCAGGGCTGTAGGCCAGACCGCCGCGCGGAATCGGCACGCCAAACTTCGTAAGAAGCTCTTTCGCCTGGTATTCGTGAATGTCCATTCTTGGACCTCCCTAGGATAATTTGACGTTTCCTGGCCTTTTTTTATTTCGCGCGGGCTTCGTCAGCGGCCTTGATCGCGGCGGCCGTGACGAGAAGGTTCCTCGCCATCTTTTCCGAGGCTGCGTCGATCATCTTGCCGTCGAGAGAAGCGGCGCCCTTACCCTGGGCTTCGGCTTCCTTCAGAGCGACGAGGATGCGCTCGGCGCGCTCGACTTCCTTGGCGGTCGGCGAATAGATCTCGTTCGCGAGTTCGATTTGCGAGGGATGGATGGCCCACTTGCCTTCCATGCCCAGCGCGGCGCCGCGGCGAGCTGCTGCCTTGTAGCCTTCCGGATCGTCGATGCCGCCGAACGGCCCGTCAATGGGTCGTAGGCCGAAAGCACGACAGGCGACCGTCATGCGCGACAGCGGGAAGTGCCACTGGTCGCCGGGGTAATCGGGATTCAAGCCGCCGATGACGACGGTGCGGGCCTTGTTGAACGCCGAATAGTCGGCGACGCCGAAGTGCATCGATTCGAGGCGGCTCGGAGCAGAAGCGATGGCTTCGACGTTGGCCATGCCAAGCGGCGTCTCGATGAGAGCCTCGGTACCGATCTTGTTCGTCAAACCTTTGGCGACTTCGATCTGGCTGACGATGCATTCAACCGTATAGACGTCGGCGGGAACGCCGACCTTCGGAATGAGGATGGTGTCGAGCTTGGCGCCGGCCTGCTCGCAGATGTCAACGACGTCGCGGTACATGTAATGCGTATCAAGGCCGTTGATGCGGACCGAGACGCTCTTGCCCGCTGCTTTCCAGTCGAGATCGTTCAGCGCTTGAATGATGTTCTTGCGGGCCTGCTCCTTCTCGGGCGGCGCGACGGCATCTTCGCAATCAAGGAACACGTAGTCGGCGGCGCTCTTGATGGCGCGATCGATCATGCTCGGATTGGAGCCCGGCACGGCGAGATAAGAGCGCTGCAGACGCTGCTTGCGGGTCGGGTAAAGCGTGAAGCTCATTGGGGGTCGCCTTCCTAGATATCAGTTCGCGTTTGTTATCGTTGCGTGACTCGCATCACAGAAAATCGACACCCGGCCCTCACGCGAGAGCCGGGTGCACAAAGTTCTTAGGCAGCTTTCGCCTGAGCCGGCGTTGCGCTGGTCGCAGACTTGGTCGCGGTCTTGGAGAAGTATTCCGCGGCGGCGCCGGTGCCCGAGCCGAGCTTGATGTTGACGCCAACGTCCTTGAGCGTCATTTCGACGGCGAAGAGAACGCCACCGATCATGAACTCATCAACTGCGCCGAGGTGGCCGATACGGAAGACCTTGCCCGCAACCTTGTTGAGGCCGGTCCCGAGCGACGTGTTGTAGCGGTAGTACGCCGTCTTCAGGACTGCGTTCGCATCGATGCCTTCCGGAACGAAGATCGCCGAAACCGTATCGGAATGCCACTTCGGCTCTTTCGCGCAGAGCTTCAGGCCCCATGCGTCGACAGCGGCGCGAACGCCCGAGGCCATACGATGATGGCGGGCGACGACGTTATCGATGCCTTCGGCGAGAATGAGATCGAGCGAAGCGCGCAGGCCGCGGATGAGCTGCGTTGCCGGCGTGTACGGGAAGTAGCCAAGATCGTTGGTCTTGATCATGTCTTCCCAAGAGAAGAAGCAACGGTTCATGCGGCCGTTGACGGTCTTGTTGACGTCGAGCGCCTTCTGGCTGACGGCAAGAATGCCGAGGCCGGTCGGAAGCATGAAGCCCTTCTGCGAACCGGAAACGCAGCAGTCTACGCCCCACTCGCCCATGCGCATCTCAAGCGAACCGACAGACGAAACGCCGTCGACGAAAAGAAGCGCGGGATGCTTCGCGGCGTCGAGCGCCTTACGAACACCAGCGATGTCGGACGACACGCCCGTCGCGGTTTCGTTATGCGTTGCGAAGACAGCCTTGATCTCGTGGTTCTTATCCTTCGCGAGGATGTCGGCGTACTTCTCGAGCGGCACGCCCGTGCCCCACTCTTCGTCGCAAAGCTCGACCTTGAGGCCGAGGCGCTCTGCCATATCGACCCAGAGAAGCGAGAATTGGCCGAAGCGGCTCATCAGAACCTTGTCGCCAGGAGCGAGCGTGTTCTCAATCGCCGACTCCCAAGCGCCGGTGCCCGACGACGGGAAAATGAAAACCCGGCCGTCCTTCATTTTGAAAACCTTCTTCAGGTCTTCGAATACCGGCAGCGTGAACTTCGGGAATTCGGGAGAGCGCATGTCTTCCATCGGAAGGTTCATGGCAATCCGCACGGCGTCCGGAATCGTGGTCGGGCCGGGAATGAAAAGATGTGGCGTGATCATTGGGTCGCGTTCCTCCACGCTGCGTTGAGCCAAGCCGACGATCCCCGACGCAGCAGGGGTGACGTTTCGGCGTGCTTTTGCTGATCCATCCGCCCGATCGCAGATGCGGGCGTCGGCCTTAACTAGCAGGCGGACAGTGACGGTGGGAATTGAAAACTATCAACACCCTGTTGGGCAGGCTCAGCTACCCACCTCATTGTGCTTTCGTGCAGCGTTGTATCTAGCGATCTCCGCGCGCTTACAGCTGCTCGGGACGGTTAACCGATACATGCAGTGCAACAGCCATCGCGCGATTGGATACGCCAAGTTTATCGTACAAATTTTTCAGATGATATTTCACCGTGTTGCGCGAAATGCCGATGCGCGCCGCGATCTGCAAGTTCGTCCAGCCGTTCGCAAGCGCAGCAAGAAGCTCACGCTCGCGCGCCGTCAAACCTTCGAGCGGATCGTGATTGAGATGGTCGATATCGACGTAGGGCAGCGACAAGCGGCCACGCGCGACCGAAACGACGGCTTCGAGCAGAACCTGCGGATCTTCCGTCTTCGAGACGAACCCCCAAGCGCCGCCTTTGATCGCTTGCCGCAGCACATCGTTCGAGCGCTCACCCGTGTAGATGATGATCCGCGTCTGCCACTTCTCCTGCTTAATGCGTTGCAGGACCGCGCCGCCATTCATGTCCGGCAGCGCCCACCCGACAACGGCAATTTCGACCGGCCGCGTTCTCAGCGCGCCGATCAGAGCTTCGCCTGTCGCGTGGACTCCGCAGACACTGAATCGCCCGTCGCGCTCGATCAGTGCGTCGAGACCCGCACGGACGACCGGATTTTGATCGGCGATAGTGACCTCGATCTTGGCGGCCATCCGCGAACTGCTTTCCTCAAAGATGCGCGGCGGCTTTTCGGGCGTCCGCAAACGCGCCTCGAGACTGGCGACCCCGGCAGGATTTGAACCTGCGACCTACGGTTTAGGAAACCGTTGCTCTATCCAGCTGAGCTACGGGGCCCGTCCAAGCCTTCCGGCCGTGCTTCGTCAGATTGATTTCCCGCGTCGACGCAACGGCGGGCCTGAAGAGCTATGCGGTGAGCGCCGACAGAGGTCAAGCGCAGCGCTTTGCCACCTACGACATAGGGACAATGATTTCATGACGAAGCACCGATATGGATTGCGGCTTCCTCAATTACTGCGCGCCATCATGCAATTAAACTACTTATAGTTGAATTCAACCTAATTCCGATCTAAATGATGAGCGCCGCGAGCGGGCAGGCGGCCAAAGGGCCATGCGGGGTCTGCGAGAGGGCCGCTCGCGGAATTTATACGGGCCTATCGAAGCGGACGGCGTTCAATGGCGATTTGGACACGCTCGGAAAGTAGATGTGAAATGTTCAAAATGCCTCCTTTTCAAAATACTTAACGTAACCGAGAGTACGGTGCTGCTGCGGGAGGAAACTCCGCTGGCGGGTGGGGATAGACGCCAGTTACCAGATACGGCCTTGAAATTTGACGCGCTGCCAAGCGGTGCTCTTAGGCTGACACGGGAGGGGAATGCTCTGATGAGAAAGTCTTTGTCTGCGTTGGTTTTGGCACCGCTGTTGTCACCGGCGGGCGTTGCGACGGCACAGAGCCTTCCGGATGAGGTGAAGCCCATCGGCAATCTCAGCAGTCCCTATAACCTCGTCGTTCCCAACTATGTCGAGAAACCGCTTCCCTCGTCCTGGGAGGGTTTCTACTGGAAACCGTCGATCGGCTATAACACCCTGTCATTCAGCGGCAACGGCGGTCGGCTGAGGGACGCTGACGGCATCACGCTCGGCGTCTCGGGCGGATACGATTTCCGCTACAATGACTTCATCTTCGGACCGACGGCGGATTTGAACTACGACTTCCTGTATGGCGACAGCTCCCGCATAGACGGCATCTCCGGATATAAAGGCCATGTTGATTTCGATGGCTCGGTCGGTGGCCGGTTGGGTTATTTGTTGTGGGATCGCACCCTGATTTACGCGACCGGCGGCTACGCGTTTTCCAATTTGGAAGTCAGGAACGGTTCTCTCGGTGTCAGCGATTCTAACATGCTGTCCGGATGGACCGTGGGTGGTGGCATCGAATATCTTTGGAGCAACAACAACAGCCTGCGCTTTGAATATCGGCGCGTTGAGTTCTCCAGCGAGAGCTTCGATTCACTGCCAGCTGGCCGCGATGCAGTAGAAGCATCGATGGACAAATTCAGCTTCGGCTTCGTCCACCGCTTCTGAGCGCACGGAAACTCCGTTACTTAGGACAGGCTCCGCATCTTCGCTGCGGATAAACCTGTCTCATTGCGGTTGACGCCATCTGGCTCTTGGCGAACGTCGGCGCGTGTGGTCTCTCTTCCGCATGGCGGGGAGAATGTTGACAACAATCGTGGGATTGGCGGGGCTTCTCGCTCCGCTTCCGCTCATGGCGGACCCCGCAGCGTCACCCGCGAGCTGCACATTAGAATCCGGCCCTATTCGAACCGTGACGCGCGTCGTCGACGGAGAAACGATCGTTCTGGATGATGGCAAGGTCGTCCGGCTGATCGGTGCGCTGGCGCCCCGGGCGCGCGATGCCGATGCCGCCGCCGGAGCCTGGCCGCCGGAACTCGATACTGTCAAAGCGCTATCGGATCTCACACTCGCCAAGCGCGTAAAGCTCGCCTTCTCCGAAAGAAAGCTCGATCGCTACGGACGCGCGCTGGCGCAAGTCTTCGTTGTCGAAAGGGGGCGCGAAGATTGGGTTCAGGGCGCGCTTCTCGCGGGCGGCCATGCGCGGGCTTACGGCGTTCCTGAAAGCTTCGGTTGCGCACGCGAGCTATCTGCGCACGAAGCTCAAGCGCGCAACCGGCGGCTCGGTCTTTGGAGCAACGGCGTCTATCGCTCGCTTCCCGCCGATCATCCTGGTGAGATCATGAAGCAGCGCGGAAAATACGTGCGCGTGACCGGGACGATCATTTCAGTCGGGCGCACAAAAAGCGCTACCTACCTGAATTTCAGCAATGACTGGCGGACGGATTTCACAGCACGGATCGACAAAAAGGTTCTCTCGGCCAATCCGGACTTCGACAAATCTCTCGATGCGCTGGCGAACAAATCCGTGACCGTGCGCGGATGGATCGAACGACGCAATGGACCGCTGATCGACATCGCCGATCCATCCCAGATCGAAGGTCCAGACGCAGTATCGGCGCCGGAAACGATGCCCCCAAAAGAGGCGCGCCCGGCCCCGCCGGAAGGTGCGGAACCGAGCGCTGTAAACTTAAAGGCTCTCTAACGTCGAGAACCGAAGCCTCAGGCGGCTTCTTCCTCGACCGGCGCGTCGCTTTCAGCCAGACGACGGCCCTTGGCGCTCTTCGAGAGGATGTCCGTGATGCGCTGAACGGCACCGCGCTCATCCAGTTTCTCGACGGCCGCGAGTTCACGGGCCATGCGGTCCAACGCGTCTTCGTACAGCTGACGCTCGGAGTAGGACTGCTCGGGCTGTGCCTCGGAACGGTAGAGGTCGCGAACGACTTCAGCAATCGCTATCAGATCGCCGGAATTGATCTTGGCGACGTATTCCTGAGCGCGGCGGCTCCACATCGTACGTTTGACGCGAGCACGGCCCTTGAGGGTCTCCATCGCCTTCTTGACGAGACCTTCGTCAGCGAGCTTGCGCATGCCGACGCTGCCGAGCTTGCCGGTCGGGACACGCAGCGTCAGCTTCTCTTTGTCGAAGGTGATGACAAAGAGCTCGAGCGACATGCCTGCGATTTCCTGCTCCTCGATGCCGACAATGCGGCCGACGCCGTGAGCGGGGTATACGACGAACTCGTTGGCTTTGAAGCCGTGGCGCTGACTGACCGGCTTTTTCTGCACGGCGAGCATCTGACGGGCGGCGGCAGCCTTGTCGGCGACATCCTTCGGAGTCGCGGGCTGCTGGGCAGCGGCGACAGGAGCCGAGATCTTCTGGCTTGCTGCCTTATGAGCATTGGCAGGAACAGCAACAGCGCGCTGCGGCGCGGCTGGAGCCGCAGCCTTTGCGACCTGGGCGGCAGCGACGTGCGGCGCGACCTGAGCCGGAGCAACTGTTTTCTTGGCGGGAGCAGCAGCCTCGACCTTGACCGCGGGCTTCTGCGCGACAGGAACAGGCTTCTTTGCGGACTTCGGCGCGACAGGCTGAGCGACCTTGGCCTTAACCGGCGCTTCAGCCTTCGCTTTCGCGGCAGGCTTCGCGACCTTATTGGCGCTGGCAGCAACCTTCAAAGGCATGGACTTTCGGACGGCACTTTTGGCTGCGGACTTGGGGCTGACCGGAGCTTTCTTCTTCTGAGCCATATCGATCTCTCACTCTCGCATACTGGGCTTTACCGGCGATGACCGGCTTCGCCGTCAGTCCGCCCTTAAGGACGGAGCATCCGTGCCGCAGGACGAAAACGACGCCCGACGGCACGCGCGCATTGATCCGAGCCTCGTCTTTACGAGAGGCCGTCCCCTGCGCGCTCATTTGAGGCCTAGCTTTGCAAATCCTGTCCGACTCTGAATTGGCCCAACGACGCCCCATAACGTCTTATCGAAAGCTGCCTATCAGAGTTAGGCAACCCCCTTTTGTTCGCGGCCGTTCCGGATTTGTGCAGACTTAACGCCATCGCAACTGACACTAACACAGTCTTGACGGCAATTGAAGGGTCGCCTTCTGAGACAATCTGGACGAGCTTAAAGCGGCCTTTAAATAACCGCGCCAAACCAACAGCTTATCTAAGAAGTGCTCTAACGACTTTCCAGAAAGTAACGTTTAAAGAAAATCAATCCCCCGATCCCGGGTTTGGAGAAAAATATTTCTCGAACTTATTCGGTTCGTCCTTCGCGGCATCGGCGTCCGGCAGCGCCGCCTTTTTGGCCGTAATATTCGGCCAGGTGTCGGCATACTGCCGGGCAAGCTCCATCCACTTCTCCACATTGGGCTCTGTGTCGGGCTTGATGGCGTCGGCGGGGCACTCCGGCTCGCATACACCGCAATCGATGCACTCGTCCGGGTGGATGACGAGCATATTCTCGCCTTCATAGAAGCAATCCACCGGGCACACAGAGACGCAGTCCGTATATTTGCAGCGGATGCAGTTCTCGGTGACGACATAGGTCATGACGTGATCCTCATCGCCGGTGGAGGTGGGCCGGCGCATTTGACGCGATTAGTCTGTAATTTCCTCGTAAGTCACAAGCGCGGATGTAGCATCCTCTCGCCGCTCCGAAAAGCCGATCACCCGCAAGACGCGGACGGAATGATCCAGGCTCACCGTCACCACATGACCCACACGGACCAAGTATCCGGCACTCGTCACCCGCGCCCCGTCCACGCGGACATGCCCCTCACGAACCAAGGTGGCGGCGGCGGCACGCGCGCGCACAACGCGCGCATGCCACAGCCACAGATCGAGCCGCTGGCGGACCGGAGGGGTCGGCTCGCTCACTCAGTTGCCCTTCTTCTCCGATTCCAGCTTCGCCTTGAGGGCAGCCAGAGCGGCGAAGGGGCTGTCGGGGTCGGCCTGCTTCTCGCGGCGGCGGTCCTGATGGACCTGGACGCGCTCGGGACGGGGGCCGCGCTGGCCCTCCCCTTCCGGACGGGGCCGGAACGGACGGTCGGAGCGCGGAGGCCGGGCGCCGCGCTCGGCATCGCCCCCCTCGCGCGGCTCGCCCGACCGCTGGGGCCGGTTGCCGTGGCGGGGCGGACGCCCGTCGCGCCGCTCGTCGCCCTCGCGGCCGCGCTGGCCGCCGCGCTCGCCCTGGGGACGATCGCCCTGGGGACGCTCCCCCTGGCCGCGATCGCCCTGATGGCCGCCATGGCTGCGCTCGCCATGACCACGCTCACCATGGCCGCGCTCCCGGCGCGGCGC
>JASBTM010000001.1 GCA_030148425.1 Hyphomicrobium sp.
GACCGTACATCTCCACGAGGGAGCTGCCTCTGTTCGGGACCGTGGTCCCTTTCACGCGGCGCCCACCTGAATTGTCGGGTCCGTGGGGATACACACGCACCACCGGCGCAAGTGGAGCCGTCACACCCGCTGTCCGCCAGGATCATGACTGAAACGACTGACGCAAAAGCCGTTCTGAGACGCCGCCTGATCGCCGACCGTATTGCCGCATCGGCCGCACGGCCGGATGCCGGCGAGCGGTTGGTCGACCGCTTTGCACCCAACTGGCGCCCCCGCGCCGGCATGGTCGTGGCGGGGTATCACCCGCTGCCGCACGAGATCGATCCCGGGCCGCTGATGGCGTCATTCGCTGCCGCGGGCGCGCAGCTCTGTCTGCCGGTCATGCAAGGTCGCGACAGGCCGCTGGTCTTCCGGTGCTGGCGGCCCGGCGACACGCTGGAAGCCCGGGCCTTCGGCGTGCAGGAGCCGGCCGACCGGGCGCCTGAAGCTGTCCCCGATCTGGTTCTCGTTCCGCTGGTCGGGGTGGATCGCCAGGGTGTGCGACTGGGCTTCGGCGCGGGCTATTACGACCGCACGCTGGCCCGGCTGCGCAAAGCCGGCGAGGTGCGCGTGGTTGGCCTGGCCTATCCCGAACAATGCGTCGACCGCCTGCCTTGCGAGGATCATGACGAGCGGCTCGATGCGCTGGTCACCGACGAAGGCTGGCAGGCCTTCGCCTGAGCCCAAAAGGAAACGCCCCGCCGGAAAGGCAGGGCGTTCCACATCTTCTCGAAATCCGGCGTTCGCCTAGTAGCGGTAGTGTTCCGCCTTGAACGGACCGGCCTGCGGCACGCCGATATAGTCGGCCTGGTCGCTGGACAGTTCGGTGAGCTTGGCGCCCAGCTTGTCGAGGTGCAGGCGGGCAACCTTCTCGTCCAGGTGTTTGGGCAGGATATAGACCTCGTTCTTGTATTCCTCGCCCTTCGTCCAGAGCTCGATCTGGGCGAGCGTCTGGTTGGTGAAGGAGGACGACATCACGAAGGACGGGTGGCCGGTCGCATTGCCCAGATTCACCAGGCGGCCTTCCGACAGCAGGATGATGCGGTTGCCGTCGGGGAACTGTACGAGGTCGACCTGCGGCTTCACATTGGTCCACTGGAAGTTCTTCAGGCTCTCCACCTGAATCTCGTTGTCGAAGTGGCCGATATTGCAGACGATCGCCATGTCCTTCATGGCGCGCATGTGGTCGACCGTGATGATGTCCTTATTGCCCGTCGCGGTAACAAAGATGTCCATATCGGCGGTGACATCGTCCAGACGTACGACCTCGAAACCGTCCATGCAGGCCTGCAGGGCGCAGATCGGATCGATCTCGGTGACATAGACGCGGGCGCCGGCGCCGCGCAGCGACTCGGCCGAGCCCTTACCGACATCGCCATAGCCGCAGACGACGGCCTTCTTGCCGGCCATCATCACGTCGGTACCGCGGCGGATAGCGTCCACGAGGCTTTCGCGGCAGCCATAGCGGTTGTCGAATTTCGACTTGGTCACGCTGTCATTGACGTTGATGGCCGGGAAGGGAAGCTCGCCGCGCTTGGCCATCTGATAGAGACGCATCACGCCCGTCGTGGTCTCCTCGGAGACCCCCTGGATGGCGTTCTTGGCCTTGGTGAACCAGCCCGGCGTGGCTTCGAAGCGTTTGCGGATCTGGGCGAAGAGCGCGGTCTCTTCCTCGGACTTCGGGTGATCCAGCAGCGAATGATCGGCTTCGGCTTTCTCGCCCAGGATCAGGTACATGGTGGCATCGCCGCCATCGTCCAGGATCATGTTGGCGGTTTCGCCGTTCGGCCAATGGAAGATGGCGTCGGCATAGTCCCAGTACTCTTCCAACGTCTCGCCCTTGTAGGCGAAGACCGGGATTTTCTGCTCGGCGATCGCCGCCGCGGCATGGTCCTGGGTGGAGAAGATATTGCACGAGGCCCAGCGGACCTCGGCGCCCAGCGCGACCAGGGTCTCGATGAGAACCGCGGTCTGGATCGTCATGTGCAGGGAGCCGGCGATACGCGCACCCTTCAGGGGCTGGGCCTTGCCGAACTCCTCGCGCAGGGACATCAGGCCCGGCATCTCGATCTCGGCCATCTCGATCTCGGTCCGGCCCCATTTGGCCAGGGAGATGTCCTTGATGACGTGGGGGTGGTCGGCGGCGAACTGGGTTTTATCCGCAACAGCAGTCATGACCTTCAGGTCCTCTTCGTGTTTCGGGTTTCTGACGGGGCGCCGGGTGGGCGCCGGAAATACCGGGGCCGGCGCATGGCTGCGGCCGGCCCCGTCTTATCGGTTTGGCGTCGTCTAGGCGAGCCCGCGCAGCGCGTCCACCAAGTCGGTCTTCTCCCAGGAGAAGCCGCCATCCTCGGCCGGCTTGCGGCCGAAATGGCCGTAGGCAGCGGTGCGGGCATAGATCGGCCGGTTCAGCTTCAGATGGGTGCGGATGCCGCGGGGCGACAGGTCCACCAGCTGACGCAGCGTGTTTTCCAGCTTCACTTCATCGACCTGGCCGGTGCCATGGCAGTCGACATAGAGCGAAAGCGGCTTCGAGACACCGATCGCATAGGACACCTGGATCGTGCAGCGTTTGGCGAGGCCGGCGGCCACGACATTCTTGGCCAGGTAGCGGCAGGCATAGGCGGCCGAGCGGTCGACCTTCGTCGGGTCCTTGCCCGAGAAGGCGCCGCCGCCGTGCGGTGCTGCCCCGCCATAGGTGTCGACGATGATCTTGCGGCCAGTCAGGCCGGCATCGCCGTCCGGGCCACCGATTACGAAGGTGCCGGTCGGGTTGACGTAGAACTCGTCTTCCGGCGGCAGCCAGCCGTCGGGCAGCACGTCCTCGACGACCGGGCGAACCAGCTCGCGTATCTGGGCCTGGTTGAGATTGGCCTTGTGCTGGGTCGAGACGACGACCGAGGTGATGCCGGCGGGAATGCCGTTCTCATAGCGCATCGTCACCTGGGACTTGGCGTCCGGTTCGAACTCCGGCCGCTCGCCGCTTTTGCGCAGCTCGGCCATCCGCTTGAGGATCTTGTGGGAATACAGGATCGGGGCGGGCATCAGCTCCGGCGTCTCGTCCGAGGCATAGCCGAACATGATGCCCTGATCGCCCGCGCCTTCTTCCTGATTGGTCGGCTGCTTGGCGTCGACGCCAGCTGCGATGTCGGCCGACTGCGAGTGCAGAAGAACCTCGATGTTGCAGTTGGCCCAGTGGAAGCCGTCCTGCTCGTAGCCGATATCCTTGATGGCCTTGCGCGTCAGGTCTTCGATGGCCGCGACCGTCACGCCCTTCGGGCCGCGCGATTCACCGGCAATGACGACGCGATTGGTGGTGGCGAGCGTTTCGCAAGCGGCGCGAATGCTCCAGGGGTCGAGGCCTTCTTTCGCGCCTTCGCGATAGAATGCGTCGACGACTTCATCGGAGATGCGGTCGCAAACTTTGTCTGGATGGCCTTCGGAGACGGATTCACTCGTGAATAGGAAAGATTTGCGCGCCACTTTTGGCCCCCATGTTGAGAACTTGGTCCGCGTTTGCCACCTTAACTCAACGCCGAACTCGGCAATCGCGGCGCGGTGAAAAGCGCCGGTTTGTCGCAATCCTGATGCGTTCGGTCAAGCGATGGCGTGCCTAGAGACGCGAAATGCCGCGACCTGACGACGTCTCCGCTAAATGCTCTATCGCGGCTATTGTCACAGAAAAGCGATGTCAGGAGTCTTCGCCCGCAAGCGCGCGCACGAGTTCGACGATCGAACGGCGCACTTTCGGGTCGGTTACGCGGGCAAAAGCCTTGTTCAACTCGAGGCCTTCTCGCGTTCCGAGGAAATCGACGACGTAGGTTTCGTCGGGTTGTTCTGCGAAGCCTGGCATCGCGGCGCCCGCGCTTTGGGCTCCCGACGGTGCTTCGTCATAAAAAAACTGCACAGGCACGCCGAGCACTTTGGCGAGATCGAACAGGCGGCTGGCGCCAATGCGATTGACGCCCTTCTCGTATTTCTGCACCTGCTGGAACGTTAGCCCCAAGTGCTCGCCCAGTTTCTCTTGGCTCATGCCGAGAAGCATGCGCCTGAGCCTAACGCGGGAGCCGACATGGACGTCCATCGGATTGGCGCGTCTCGATCCCTTCGGAGCTTCTTCGCTCGACTCGTCTGCGATTGATATTTGGTCCACCATCACTCGTACAGCCAGCAGTTCCATAGACAAAGGCTCTGCACTTCCTAGGTGCACGCGCGCGAGGCGTCAATGACCGACGGTGGCCGCGACAAGTTGACTTCAAGACTTTGATTAACGGGCCTTTTTCCGAAAGCCGACGGCGAGCACCGCGAAAAGCGCGAGAACGGCAGCAAGTATCCAGTCGCCAAAGCGGGCGTAGAGGGGCGGCAGGACGGCCTTCGGCAGAGCGCTATCGATCTGACCACGGACATTCAGACCAAGCGATTGGATGACCCGGCCGAACGGGTCGACGACGCCAGAGATGCCGTTATTCGCGGCCCTGACGAGAGGAGCGCCCTCCTCGATGGCGCGGATGCGAGCCTGATGAAAATGCTGATAGGGGCCGGTCGTTTCGCCGAACCAGCCGTCGTTCGTGACGTTGATCAGGACGCCGGGATGCTCGGAACCCTGGACGATGTTTCCGGGAAAGAGCGCCTCGTAGCAGACGAGGCCGAGCGCGGGGGGCAGACCCGGGATGTGCATCAGCGGTCTGGGCTCGGGGCCGGTCGCGAACGAGCCGCGGCCGTGAGTCAGTTTTTGGATGCCGATGGACGAGAGCGTCTTCTCGTAGGGCATGTATTCGCCGAACGGCACCAAATGGGTCTTGTCGTAAGTAGCGATGGGCTGGGCGCGTTCATTCAACACCAAAATGCTGTTGAGCGTGTGCGTCTCGGCGGTCAGCGGCGCGCCCGGGGGCAACGTTGGATCGTGGCGAAGCGCGCCGGTGATCAACGTCGTTCCGGGAGGAATGATGTTTGCGAGTATATCGATCGCGACTGGTGCTTCGAGCGGGAAGAATGGCATCGCCGCCTCGGGCCAAATCACGTGCGTGATGCCGGCGAGGGAATCCGTTTGGCCGGATGGGCTCGTCAGCGACAGTGCGACGTGATCGTCGAAGATGCGGCGCTGATATTCAGCCATCCATTTTTCGCGCTGGGGAACGCTTGGCTGCACGATGCGAAGCTTTACGCCCGCAACGAACTCTTGCGGAGTTTGGAGCCGCCAGTTGCCGTAAGCGAACAGCAAGCTCATCGGTGCGGCAGCGAGCAAAAGCGCATCGACGATCCTGCGCACTGTCGGCCGCCCCTGCGTATCGCCGATGAAGACGAGCGGGGCGGAAAATACGAACAGCGCAATCGCCGTCAGCCCGTACGCGCCGAAGAGGGCCGCGCTTTGCATCAGCGCCAAAGGGTAGGTCAAAGCGTAGCCCGGCAGATCCCACGGGAAGCCTGTCAGTATATGACCGCGCAACCATTCGACGATGGATAGCGCAATGGCGAAAACGAAAATGCGGGAAACGCCATCCGTCCAGAACGCGCGCGCCGCGACTGCGCCGACGGCCCAGAAGAGCGCAAGCCCGGCGGGTAGAAGCGTGATCGCGAATGGAATGAGCCACGCGAACTTGTCGGCTTCGACGAGAAAAGCTTCGCCGATCCAGAAGAGATTGCAGAAAAAATAGCCGAAGCCGAAAAGCCAGCCTGCTCCGAAGGCGCGACGCCAAGTGGAGCTGCCGTCGATCAGCCAGACGAAAACCGGAAGCGTTAGAAACAAGACCGGCGTGACAAACATCGGCGCGAACGCCAGCGCCGAGAGGCCGCCAGCGATGATCGCAACGAGCGCACGGCGCCAGCCGCGAAGCGCCATCACGGTTTCCCGTACGCGCGCTATCGGCGCCGACGCTGCTGGTACGCTGGCGGATGTTGCGTCCATCACGCCTTCGGCGCTTCAGGCAACGTCTTGGTGTTGGTCGCGGGTGGACGCGGCGGATGGACCTTGAGCTTTTTCACGCGACGCGGATCGGCATCGAGCACTTCGAACTCGACGCCGGTTGGATGGCGGATCAACTCGCCGCGCGCGGGGACACGGCCGAGCATCGAGAAGATGAGGCCACCGATGGTATCGACGTCGGTTTCTTCATCGTCGGGGACGAGCTTCACGCCGAGGTGCTTTTCAAGTTCTTCGATCGGCGTGCGCGCCACGGCGACGATGCCGAGCTTCGGATCGACGATGATGTTGATCTCGTCGTCATCGTCGTGCTCGTCCTCGATGTTGCCGACGACCTGCTCGATCAAATCCTCGATGGTGACGAGGCCGTCGGTGCCGCCGTATTCATCGACGACGAGGGCCATGTGGATGCGTGTCGTCTGCATCCGGATGAGGAGATCGACGGCCGGCATCGATGGCGGGACGTAGAGAATTTGCCGCCTGATCTTCACGGTCGTGATCGGCTTGTTGAGATCGATGCTCCGGAGGTCGAAAATGTTCATCGCCGGCGGCTCGGCGTCCGGATCGGTCTTGGCGTTCTTCAGCGGTTGGCCGGTTGCTTCCGTCATCAGCCAGCGAAGCACATCTTTGATGTGAATCATGCCGCGGGGGTCGTCGAGCGTCTCGCGGAACAGCGGGATGCGCGACACGCCCGCTTCGTTGAAGGTTTGAAGCAGCTCGGAGATCGGTTCGTTTTCGTCGAGCGCGGTGATATCGGCGCGCGGCACCATCAGAGATACGACGCGGCTCGAGCCAAACTGAAGCAGGCGCTCCAGCATCTTTCGCTCGGCATCCGTGAAGTTATCGGTGCTGCCTGTCTTGAGGGCGCCTTCGAGGGCGTCGCGCACGTTTTGCGGAACGACTAGCCCGAGCTTGGCTCCGAGAGTTTGGAGCCAGCCGAATGTGCCGAACGATCGAGAGTCGTCTGCGAACGTGTCGGACACTGTCTTGGTCTGTGTGTTGTCAGTCATGGCCTTGGGATGAAACCCGGTCAGCTACTTGTACTGGGTTCCAGCTCGCCCGTGTAGGGATTTGCTATGCCTAATTTGGAAAGTATTTTTATTTCAAGGGCTTCCATGCGTTCTGCATCGGCTGCCGTCTCGTGATCATAGCCTAAAAGGTGGAGCACGCCATGGACGACCAAATGCTGCACGTGATGCTCAAGCGAGATATCCTGCTCGGATGCCTCGCGTGTGACGGTTTCGATGGCTAGAATGATGTCGCCGATCTGGCCGTCCGGAGAGCCGTCGCCCGCCGGAAAAGATAGCACATTCGTAGGCTTAGGCTTGCCGCGGAAACGACCGTTGAGGTCGCTCACGACGGCGTCCGACGACAAAGCGATGGAAACGGAACCGGGCACAGGGCCATCGGCCGCCGCGATGGCGGCCCGGGCGGCGACCTCGATCAGCTGATCGAGGTCAGACACGTGCGACCAATCACCATCGTCCTCGACGGTCTCAACCTCGAAGACCGGTGCAGCCGCCTGTGGAGACGCGGGCATCGGCTTACTTCGGCTTTTCGTAGGCGTCGACGATCTTCGCGACCAGGTCGCGCCGGACGATATCGGCCGCCACAAAATTGACGATCGAGATGTCCTCAACCTTCGCCAGAAGATCGACGGCCTCAACGAGGCCCGATTTGGTGCCGAGCGGCAAGTCGATCTGGGACGGATCGCCCGTCACGATCATTTTCGAACCCTCGCCGATACGCGTCAGGAACATCTTCATCTGCATGCTGGTCGTGTTCTGCGCTTCGTCCAGAATGACGAAGGCGTTGGCAAGCGTGCGGCCGCGCATGAAGGCGAGAGGGGCGACTTCGATGACGCCCGTTTCGATGTCGCGCTCGACCTTTTCCGGCGGCAGAACGTCGTAAAGCGCGTCATACAGCGGGCGGAGATAGGGGTCGACCTTGTCGCGCATGTCGCCGGGCAGGAAGCCCAGGCGCTCGCCGGCTTCGACGGCGGGACGGGAAAGGATGATGCGCTCGACCACACCGCGCTCCAGGCAGTGAGCGGCGAAGGCGACGGCGATATAGGTTTTGCCGGTGCCCGCGGGGCCGACGCCGAACACCAGATCTTTTTTCTGGATGGCGCGCATGTATTCGCTTTGCGTCGGCGTGCGAGCCTTCACGACCTTTCGGCGCGTAGCGATCTGGGCTTGGCCGTCAGCAACGGTGCCTTCGGCCCGGGCGTGACGGATCAGTCCGTCGATGTCGCCGGCGCCAACGGTTTCGCCCTTGCGGATGCGGGCATAGAGCCGTTCGAGCACGTTTCTCGCGATGTCGCAGGCGGCGGGCGGTCCAGTCAGGATGACGACGTTGCCGTGGGCGTGGGCATCGATGCCTAATCGGTCTTCTATCAGGGCCAGGTGGCTGTCGTATTCCCCAAGCAGCTGCGTGAGCAACCGGTTGTCTTCGAAGGGTACAACGACGCGAGCGGTTTCAAGTTCGGCCTTGCTTGGCCGTCTAGATGCCGGCGCGGAGGACCCGCGGAATGCTGCCAATCCTGACACTCCCTTGCTTGGGGTTTTTCGAGCCTTAACCTTCAAATTCGAATCGACCGTAAGACCAATGTTAGCATGCGGAATAAGGGTTCGGCACATCCCGGTTTGGTTAACGCACAACAAGCCGCGTGGACCACTATCGCCCCATTATGCTGCTGCAATGACACCCGTCAGGCTGAGACGGCGCACCTCCGTTACAGCCACTTCCGCCGTGCGGCCCACGAGATCGCCGTCGGCGGCCGTATGGATGAGCTGTAGATAGGGCGTCCGGCCGACGAATTCACCCGGCTGGCGGCCGCGACGTTCGAACAGGACCGGGACGGTGCCGCCAAGGCTCTGGGCGTTGAATTCGGCCTGCTGCGCATCGAGAAGCGCCTGAAGGCGCTGGAGACGCTCGGATTTGACCTCTTCGGGAACTTGCGTCTCGAGCGAGGAAGCAGGCGTGCCTGGCCGGGGGCTGTATTTGAAAGAAAAAGCCTGAGCAAAACCGACCGCCCGAACGAGCGCGAGCGTCTCTTCGGCGTCTGCATCCGTTTCGCCGGGGAAGCCGACGATGAAATCACTCGACAAGGCGATATCGGGCCGAGCCGTCCGGATGCGGGCGATGAGATCGATATATTCTGCCGCGCTATGCTTGCGGTTCATGGCAGCGAGCATGCGGTCGGAACCCGACTGCACCGGTAGGTGGAGGAACGGCATCAGCTGCGGCACGTCGGCGTGGGCGGCGATCAATTCGTCGTCCATGTCGCGCGGGTGGCTCGTCATGTAGCGAATGCGCTCGACGCCATCGATATCGGCCAGCCTGCGGATCAATTCGGCGAGCCCGATCGATCGGCCCGAGGGGCCTTCGCCATGATAGGCGTTGACGTTCTGGCCAAGCAGAACAAGTTCCTTGGCGCCCGCGGCGATCAGCTCACGCGCTTCCGTCTCGATCGTCGCAGCGGAGCGAGAAAACTCAGCACCGCGCGTATAAGGCACGACGCAAAACGTGCAGAACTTATCGCAGCCTTCCTGCACGGTGAGGAACGCCGACGGGGACGACACGCGCCGCGGCGCTTTCAAGCGCTCGAATTTTTCTTCGCCCGGAAACTCCGTTTCAACGATGCGCTCGCGCGTGTTCTCGGTGCGCGCAATCAGTTCCGGCAGACGATGATAGCTTTGCGGGCCAATGACGAGATCGACGGCGGGTTGACGCGTCGTGATCTCATGGCCCTCAGCCTGCGCCACGCAACCCGCGACGGCGATCACCGTGTTCTTGCCGTTGCGTTTGCGGACATCCTTCATGTCGCGGATGCGGCCGAGGTCGGAATAAACCTTCTCGCCTGCTTTCTCGCGGATGTGGCAGGTGTTGAGAATGACCAGATCGGCGTTCGCGACGTCGTCCGTTTCGCGATAGCCGTCACGCACGAGCGCTTCCGTCATACGCTCGCTGTCGTAGACGTTCATCTGGCAGCCGAAGGTCTTCAGGAAATAGCTTTTGGTATTTGGGCGCTGCACGTCGTTTGCCGGTCTCGTAAGGGCGTTGATTGAGGATTTTCAGGCCAAGCGCTTAGCACAGAATAGCGCGATCATGTCCATTTCTCGCTGCGCGCGAGCGGCAAGGCGAGCTTTTGGCGGCGTATTTCCTGGCTCGGCTCGACGGGAACGAGGCCAGGATCGCCGGGGCGGCCGCGCAGGATGCCAAGCACGGCGGTCCGAACCGCGCGCTCGGTCTTGAGCGCCAAATCCTTGCGATCCTTGAATTCGGAGAGCGGCACGGGCGGGCTGACGTTGATCGTCACCGTAATGGGGCCTGATTTCAGGACGCCCCAGGCGTGAGAGGTCATTTCCATATCGCCGTACCAGCCGATGCGCGGGCGGTCGGCGCGGGTCAGAGGGACGCCGCGGAGGTGGGTGTAGACCACCGCCGCCGTCTGCACGACGATTTCGGAGCTCGAAACCGGGTTTTGCCCGGCGACCGCACCGAACAGCGACGTCTTGAAGGGGAGCACGCGATTGCCATCGCTCGAGGTTCCTTCGGCGAAGAGGACGATGGTGTCGCCCTGCTTCAGCCGGCCCGTGATCTCGGTTGCGGCGTCGCCCGTCGATTGACGACGTGTGCGGTCGATGAAGACGGATCGCTGCAGGCGGGCAAGCGCCGATACGAAGGGCCAGCTACCGACTTCGAGCTTCGCGACGAACGACACCGGCGACAGAGCGGAGAGAACAGGGATGTCGAGCCAGGAGGTATGATTGCAGACCAGTAGCACCGGCCTATCTTCGACGACGGCGCCCTCGATCTTCAGTGTGATCCCGAGAATGCGGCAGACGTTTTTATGATACCAATTCGGAAAGCGTCGCGCGGACTTCGGCGAGGTCTTGAGGAGAAGCGCCTGCACTGGCATCAGCGGCACAGTAAAGGCGAAGAAACCCGCCAGCACGGCCGAAGCGCGGAGCGAACCGTTTGCCATCGCGTGAGCTAGCCTCTCCGGCTGGACGACTTCTTTTTCGCGAGCGGCACGCCGTAGAGTTCGAGGCGATGGCCGACGAGCTCGAAGCCCAGGTCCCGGGCGACGCGCTCTTGCAGCGCTTCGATATCGGAGTTGGAAAATTCGATCACGCGCCCGCTCTCGATATCGACCAGATGATCGTGGTGTTCTCTAGGCGCTGGCTCGTACCGGCCGCGGCCATGGCCGAAATCGTGGCGTTCCAGGATGCCTTTTTCCGAGAACAGCTTCAGCGTCCGGTAGACGGTGGATAGCGAAATTCTGGAATCGATCGAATGTGCGCGGCGGTGCACTTCCTCGACGTCGGGGTGGTCGGTTGCCGAGGACAAGACACGGGCAATCACGCGCCGCTGGCCGGTCATACGGAGGCCGCACTCCGTGCATCGCAGTTCAATGGATGTCTCGGACTTCGCCGAAGATGCGGTCATGACGATCAAGCTTTGGCTGAAGGCGATTCCACGTCGCCCGAGTATGGCGGCCTTATAGGCAGTGGCAAGGCTTTGCGTCTATATCAGCCGGCGTTGTCGGGTGCGTCGAGGTTGAGAACCAGCGTCAACGCGTCGACCGGCGTGGTGCCAGGGCGTTCATAGTAGCGTTTGCGGCGCCCAGCTTCGACGAAACCGAGCTTGCGGTACAGGGCAATTCCGGCAGCGTTGTCCTCTGCAACTTCTAGGAACACGCGTTTGGCGTCCCCGCGGCGGGCGGCACGGACCAATCCTTCGAGAAGCCCAGTCGCGAGGCCGACGCGCTGCCAATCGGGGGAGACCCCAACCGAGAGGATCTCGGCTTCGTCGGCGGCGAGCTGGCCGATCAGGAAGCCGATAACGGATTTCTTCTGGCCCCCGGCGACGGCAATGAGCGACGTTGCGGCCGGATGCTCAAGGAAGGATTTGATCGCCGCGGCGTCCCAGGCCGGATTGAAAAGTTTAGCGTGCAGCGTCGCGATTTCTTCTGCTCGATCCGGTGCCGCCCAAAGCATGCTCGCATGCTTCACGTTCCGGAACGGCGTGACGTTCGTCATGCGCCAGCTCCGATAAAGGGACTTGGAGGCGGAGGCTTGGCGTCCGGCGCACGAAGATAGAGCGGTCGAAGCACGCTGGTGACAGGCATTTCGCAGGCGGGAAAGAGGATATCGAGGGCATCCGGCAGGAGATCGGGTAAAATCGCGTTTGCCTCGATTCCCGCGATAACGGCTGCGTTCGCGAGTTCGCTCGCGCCAGACCCGGCAATGACGATCGGGCCGGGCCCGAGTACGCGCACGGCGTGGGCGATTGTCAGGCATTGGGGCGGCACGACGTTTTGCAGCGAATGGCGGTCAAAGATTTCGAGATAGATTTCGCCGCGGCGGGCGTCGACCGCGATGGCAATGCGCGGAGTCGGTGCGGCCGGTATTCGCGGACTCATCGCCATCAGCTTTAGGCTCGACACAGCGACGAACTCGGCGCCAGTGGCCAGCGCAAGGGCGCGAGCCGCGGACACCGAAATGCGCGTGCCGGTAAATGTGCCCGGGCCAAATGTAACCGCAATCCGGTCCAGGGCTTTGAATTCGAGCCGACTTTCAGACATGACCATTTCGATCATCGGCATCAGCCGCTCGGAATGGCCTTTCTGCATTGGTTCGAACGCAAACGAAATGCGAGGCGTGAGCGAGCGAAGCCCACGGCCCGCAGCGACTGAGCAAGCGTCGAAACAGGTATCGAGCGAAAGAATATTCATTCCGGGCGGAGCTTTTATATGATTGTAGCCATTTCGTCGAAGCTAAATCGTGGCGAACGTGGATAAATACCAGCCGGATCGCCAAAACCGAGATTACAGAGGAAATTGCTCTTTATTTCAGTGCCTGAGAAAAACTCGGCGTCGACACCAGCATTGTTAAAGCCTCCCATAGGGCCGCAATCCAATCCGAGCGCCCGCGTCGCCAATATGAAGTATCCGCCTTGGAGGCTGCCGTTTCGGAATGCCGTCGTGTCGGCAAAGTCCTTTTTTCCGACAAACCAGCTTTTGGCGTCTGCCGGCGGGTAGAGGCGGGGGAGATATTCGTAGAAATTCAAATCGTAGCCGATGATTGCGGTTGCCGGCGCGGTCATTGTTTTTTCGACGTTTCCTGGATTGAGATGGGGCTTTAGACGCTGTTTCGCTTCTGCGGATTTCACGAAGACAATCCTCCCCGGCGAACAGTTTGCGCTCGTCGGACCCCATTTCATATGTTCGACAATTTGTCTCAGAAGGGCGTCCGGCACCTCGCGGGGTTGCCATTTGTTGTTCGTGCGCGCCTCGTCGAAAAGCTGATTGAAAGCGGCTTGGTCGAGTGGTTGGTTCATTTCCGTTGTGCCTAGGGTTCGTGCTTAGAAACAAAAAACCCCGCCGAAGCGGGGTTTAGAGGAAGAAAATCCATCTCAAGCCGCCTGGACGGCCTGCACTTCCGGGAGAAAGTGCTTCAGGAGATTTTCGATGCCGTTCCGCAGCGTGGCGGTGGAGCTGGGGCAACCGGAGCAGGCGCCTCGCATGTGGAGATAGACCACGCCATCGCGGAAGCCGGAGAACGTGATGTCGCCGCCATCCTGCGCGACAGCCGGACGCACCCGCGTTTCGAGCAGTTCCTTGATTGTCGCGACGATCGATTCGTCCTGGGGATCGTAGCTCTCGGCAGCGCTGTCGTTGGCGTCTTCCTCATCGGTCGCCGGAGCGCCGGACATGTAATGTTCCATGATCGCGCCAAGGACCATGGGCTTCAGGTGCTGCCATTCGATGTCGCCCTTGGTCACCGAGATGAAGTCGGAACCAAGGAATACGCCATCAACGCCTTCGATGGCGAAAAGACGGGTCGCCAGGGGCGACGCCGTCGCATCGCCTTTCGAACGGAAATCAGCGGTGCCGTCGGCGAGAACATCGCGACCGGGAATGAACTTCAGCGTCGCCGGGTTGGGCGTGGCTTCCGTCTGAATGAACATGCTGCCTCACTTCGTGCTCGGTGCTCGGCGTGCACCGCCCCGCGAGGGGTGATTAGAAGACCTCTAATATAGGTTCGCGATCCGGCCCTGTCGAGGCTGGGGCCGACCACTCTTTGGCGGGCAATTTAGGCCAATGCCTTGATTTCCGCGAGCGAAAGTTGGCCAGGCACGACCGTGATGGGCACTGCAAATCCGCCTGCGGCCTTTGCTGTCGCCAAAGACGCGACAAGCGGTCCCGGTCCTGTGGGATCGACGGAGGCGCCAAGGACGAGAATAGCGATGTCCTCGTCATCGGCGATCAGCCTGTTGATCTCTTCGCCGGTACGGCCTTCACGGACGACATCTTCGGTTTCGACTGCTTCAAAGCCGGCGTGCGCGAGCTTGCGGCGAAAGAGGCGGAACAGCGCCTTGGCCTTCGTCGTCTCCTCCTCGATCTGCACTTGGCGGACGCCAGCCCAATTCTGCAGCTCGCCCGGCTCGATGACGTAGAGCATCACGATCAGACCAGAAGATCGCTGCACGCGGCTCGCCGCATAGTAGAGCGCGCTTTCGACTTCCTGACTCTCGTCGACGACGATCAGGAATTTGCGACGGTGGCCTTCTTCGAAGGAGCGGCGAGGTTTCATGGCCGTGATGCTGCCATTCCAAGCGAAAGCCCGCAATGGCTGCGAATAGCACTGCGATATGCAACTTTACCGCGTTTGCAGGAAGCCGCTCAGCTGCGGATGAAGCCGACGATGTCCTTCACCTTTGCCATGACCGGCATGGCGATTTCGCGCGCCCGGGCCGAACCGTCGCCGAGAATGCGGTCGATTTCGGCAGGATCGGACGAGAGGCGCTTGATCTCGGCCGAGATGGGCTCAATGCGGGCGACGAGCGCGTCCGCCAGAACCTTCTTGAAGGCGGAGAATTGCTGACCGCCAAATTCGCTCAGAACGGCGTCGACGGGCTTGTCGACGAGCGTCGCGTAAATGCCGATCAGGTTCTCGGCTTCCGGGCGGCCCTCGAAGCCCTTCTCGTCGCTCGGGAGCGGCTCGGTATCGGTTTTCGCTTTTTGCACCTTCTTCGCGATGGTGTCGGCGTCGTCGGTCATGTTGATGCGCGAAAGATCGGATGGATCCGATTTCGACATCTTCTTCGTGCCGTCGCGCAGGCTCATGACGCGGGTCGAAGAGCCGGTGATGACAGGCTCTGGCTGGGGGAAGAAAATGCCGTCTGCGAAGCCGTTCGCGATAATCGAAGGCCCGAAATCATTGTTGAACTTCTGCGCGATGTCGCGCGCAAGCTCGAGATGCTGCTTCTGGTCTTCGCCGACCGGAACGTGCGTCGCGCGATAGGCGAGGATGTCGGCCGCCATGAGGTTCGGATAGGCGTAAAGGCCGACGGAGGCTTGCTCGCGGTCCTTACCGGCCTTCTCCTTGAACTGCGTCATGCGGTTCAGCCAGCCGAGGCGGGCGACGCAATTGAAGATCCAGGCGAGCTCGGCGTGGGCCGAGACCTGCGACTGGTTGAAGAGAATGCTTTTCGTCGGATCGAGCCCGGCGGCGATATAGGCAGCGGTCACCTGACGAATAGCTGTTTTCAGCTCCGCCGGGTCTTGTGCCACTGTGATCGCGTGGAGGTCGACGACGCAGTAGATGCATTCGTGCGTCTCCTGCATTTTGATCCAGTTGACCATCGCGCCGAGGTAGTTGCCGAGATGCAGGCTGCCGGTCGGCTGCATGCCGGAGAAGACGCGCGGCGTAATTTTCATGTGCTGTACCGTTTCGAAAAGGATTTGGCGGCCTTATCGCGTGCGCGGCGTCCAGGCGCAAGTGCGGAGCATTTTGCGGGGGCTCTCGTCGGGGCTAGCGCTGGCGGCGGGTCAGACGGCCGAGCTGGCCGATCGTCATCACGCGGGTCGCCAGAATGAAGGCGGCGAAAACCGACAGACCGATCAAGATCTCAAGTGCCAGGATCGACGCCTTGGTGAAGAAACCGCTCTGATGATCGTAATACGGTGAGAGGACGTGGCTTGTCGCCAGGAGAGCCGCGACCATCGCCACGCTGGCCAAAACGATCAAGGGCAGATTGCGCTTCAGGCGGCTGTCGGCAACGAAATTGCCGCGTTTGCTCAATGTCGACCACAGCAGATAGGCGTTGAGCCAGCCGCCGAGCGCGGTCGCGATGGCAATACCGAGTTGGGGCAGCACACCCATCTGGCGGAACAACAAGAAGAGCGCGACCGAGCCGATGGTGTTGGCGGTCAGGCTGATCGCGGCATACCGCATCGGCGTTTTCGTATCCTCGCGCGCATAATAGGCGGGCGAGAAAACCTTGATCATCACGAAAGCGGGCAAGCCAAGCGCGAACATGGCGAGCACGGATGCCGTGACGTAGCTATCGTTTGGGCCGAAAGCGCCGCGCTCGAACAGGACACGCACGATGTCGGTCGGGATGACGGCTAGCGCGAGTGCGGCGGGAATGGTCAGCAATAGCGCGAATTCGAGCGAGCGGTTCTGGCTGTCCATCACGCCTGCCGTATTGCCGGCGCGAAGCTGTCGGGCGACGTCGGGCAGCAGGACGATGCCGACCGCGATGCCGACGATTGCAAGCGGCAATTCGTAAACGCGATCCGCATAGTAAAGATGGGAAACCGCGCCAGGCTGAAGCGACGCGATGATCGTCCCGATAGCGATGTTGAGCTGGGTGACGCCGCCGGAAATGACGCCGGGGACGCCGAGGCCAACGAGATGGCGCATGTCGTCGGTCCATCGCGGTCGCCGGATGGCGAGTCGCATCCCGGCGCGACGCATGCCCCACATCAGCAGCGCCAACTGCAGGAAGCCCGCGACGAACACCGCCCACGCCTGGATGACGCCTGCTTGGGGTTCGGCCTTATAGCCGATCCACATCGAAATCAGCGTTGCGATCATCATCACGCCGTTGAGCACAATCGAGACGGATGCGCTTTCGGCGAACCGGCCGACCGAATTCAGCGCGCCTGACATCAGTGCGACGATCGACATGCACAGCAGATACGGCATCGTGATGCGGGTGAGCAGCACGGAGAGATCGAACTTCTCCGGCGATACGTCGAAACCCGGCGCGAGGCCGTACATCAGAAACGGCATCGCCAGCTCGAACACGATGGTGACGATGAGCAGAATAAAAAGGAGGCCCGCCATCGCGTCTTCAGCGAATTTGCGCGCCGCTTCGGGGCCGTCGCCCTCGAGCTTTTTCGCAAAGATCGGGACGAAGGCAGAGTTGAACGCGCCCTCGCCAAACAGCCGGCGGAAGAGATTTGGAAAACGGAAGGCGACGACGAAAGCGTCGGCGACCCAGCCGGAGCCGAGCGTTGCGGCGATCAGAATATCGCGCATGAAGCCGAAAACGCGACTGAGCAGCGTCAGGCCGCCGACCGTGGCGAACGATTTATAGAGATTCATCGCGGGAACGGATCAAAGGTTCGCATTTCAACCCTAGAGATGTTTGGCTCTCATAGACCGGCTTGAGGCGGCAGACATCCGGCAATTTGATGTCCTTCGTCCTAGCTCGTGGACCGTGGCAGCGATGTCGCGGCCTGACCGCGGTGCGTAGAGGCGTTTTCCATACGAATGCGAGAGGATCGATTTCGGACGTCACGCGCGGGCCGCTTCCGGTGCGGCCCTGGGACGTCCCGGGTCGAGAATGGATTTGAGCCGTGTGCGCAGCGCGTTCTGACGGGTCTCAGCGACGATCTGCTTGCCGACGAGGTCGGTAACGTAGAACACGTCGACGGCCTTCTCGCCGAACGTCGTTACGTGTGCAGAAGAAATATCGAGCGACAGATCGGACAGCGCCGACGTCAATTCGAAGAGGAGGCCTGGGCGGTCGCGACCGGACACTTCGAGCACGGTCAACCGATCCGACAGAGCGTTGTTGATGACGATTTCTGGTTCGACGGTGAAGGCTTCGACGCCGCGGGTGCCGCCGCGCCGCTTTTTGAGAAGCGCCGAGAGCTGCTCCTTGCCGTTGAGCAGGCGCTCAATGGTGTCGATGATGCGACGGGCGCGCCGAAGCTCATCCTCATCATCGTCGAATTCGCGGTTGAGAAGGAACGTGTCGAGAGCGTAGCCGTCGCGCGTCGTCGTGATGTGAGCGCCGGCGATGTTGGCGCCTGCCGCGGCGCATGCACCTGCGAACAGCGACAGCAGGCGTGCGTGGTTCGGAGCGAAAACCGTCAACTCGGTGCTGGCGGTGAACGAATCCGTTTTGACGTTGGTTGCGAACTTCGCGCGGGATGTCATCGCATCGTGCACGACATTGGCATGGACGACCTGCGTCGCGAGATCTGTACGAAGCCAATAGTTCGGATAGTGGCGGTCTATGAATGCGTCGACATCCTCTTTCGACCAGCCGGTCAAAGCGTGCCGCAACGCGTCTTGAGCCTTATCGATGCGTTCGTCGCGCGCGATCTGAGTATGGCCGCCAGCAACGAGCGGTTCGGTCTCGTGATAAAGCGTGCGGAGAAGCTGGCCTTTCCAACCGTTCCAGACTCCCGGCCCAACGGCGCGGATATCGGCGCAGGTCAACAAAAGCAACAGCTTTAAACGTTCCGGGCTTTGCACGATGTTGGCGAAGGCGCGGATGGTGTCTGGATCGGAGATGTCGCGCGAGTGCGCGAAGTTGCTCATCGTCAGATGTTCTTCGAGCAACCAGGCGACGAGATCGGTCTCCGCCGCCGTCATGCCGAGGCGCGGACAAAGCTTGCGAGCGATGCGGGCGCCGACGAGCGAATGGCTTTCCTTCCGGCCTTTGCCGATATCGTGAATGAAAGCGGCGACGAGGAGTGCACGGCGATTCTGGATCGAGGAAAAGATGGCGGTCGATAGCGGCAGCTCAGAAGCAAGTTCGCCACGCTCGATGGCAACGATGTTGCCGAGCGTGCGTAGGAGATGCTCATCGACCGTGTAGTGATGATACATGTTGAACTGCATCATCGCGACGATGCGGCCGAATTCCGGCAGGAAGCGGCCGAGCACGCCTGCGTCGTTCATGTGCCGCAGCGAGGCCTCGGGATTGCCCTTCGCCGTCAGAAGCGACAGGAAGATGGCGTTGGCTTCCGGATCGTGGCGCAGCTTATCGTCGATCAGGCGAAGCGAGCCGCGCAGCAGGCGGATGGCGTCGGGATGCAGATAAGCGCCGGTGTTCGCGGCTTGCGCAAAAAAGCGGATGAGATTGACCGGATCGCGCGCGAAGACATCAGGGTCGGAGACGTTGAGGCGATCGTTGTCGATGCGGAAATCGGTTTTCTCGCGCACCTCGCGGCGTGTCTTCCAGCTCAACGGATTCAGCAGGCGCTTGTAACCAGGAGAGGTCTTGAGCTGCTGCATTTCGAGCGCGCCGCAGAGGATTGTCGTCAGGTCGCCGACGTCCTTTGCAATCAGGAAGTAATGCTTCATGAAGCGTTCGACGGCGCGCAGGCCTTCGCGCGATGTATAGCCGAGGTTTTTCGCCATCGCGGGCTGAACCTCGAACGACAGAACCTCTTCGGCGCGGCCCGTCAGGAAGTGGAGGAAGCAGCGCACTCGCCATAGAAAATCTTCGCAGCGGCGGAAGGTCTGGACTTCTTCGGGTGTGAAGATGCCGGCCTCGACAGCCGCGGCGCCGACCTCCTGATTGAAGATGTATTTCGACAGCCATTGAAGCGTATGCAGATCGCGCAGGCCGCCTTTGCCGTCCTTGATGTTCGGTTCGACCTTGTAACGGCTTTCGCCAGCGCGGCGGGTGCGCTCGTCGCGTTCGGCCATCTTGGCGTCGATGAACTGGCGCGCCGTACCTTTGACGACTTCGGAGCGGAAACGATCCTCGAATTCGGCGAAGAGCTGACCATCGCCAAGGATGAGGCGCGAATCCAAGAGCGCGGTTCGAATGGTGATGTCAGCATAGCCGAGTTTCACGCACTGATCGACCGTGCGCGTCGCGTGGCCGACTTTGAAGCCCAGGTCCCAGAGGAGATAGAGCATGTATTCGGCGACGCTCTCGCCCCACGGCGTCTGCTTGTAGGGAAGCAGGAACAGGAGGTCGATGTCCGAGCCCGGAGCCAGCAGGCCGCGACCGTATCCGCCGGTCGCGACGATCGCCATGCGTTCCGCGTCGGACGGGTTCGTCGCGCGATAGACGTGTGTGACTGTGTAATCGTAGATGAGCCGGATCAGCTCGTCCTGGAAGAGGCTCAGACCTGCCGCGCATCGCCGTCCGTTGCCGTCGGCATCGAGGGCGGCGCGGGCTGCTTCCCTTGCTGTCTTGACGAGCGCCTTGAGGGCTTCGAGGACTTTCGGCCGGGCGTCGGCGGGTGAGGCGTTGCTCTCGTTGAAAAGGCCTGTCAGTTCGCGGCGCGCGGCGAGCCGGTCGAAGTAAGGCGGCGGGATGAGGACGTTCGTTGTATCGTCGGTCAAGGCTTCGTCTTCTTCAGTGTTTCGGCCAGAGCCTTGAGTTCATAAAGCTTCTCTAGCGCCGCTTTGGGCGAGAGATCATCAGGATGCATGGCCAGCAAGAGCTTTTCAACGGCTGAAGGCAAATCGGCCGGTGATGCGCCCCTCGGCCGCGCCGCGGAGAATAGCGGAAGATCGTCAATACTTTCGTCACCGGCCTTCGGCCGCCGGTCGGCTTTTTCCAGGCGGGCAAGAACCTGACGCGCCCGGGCAACGACGGGTTCCGGAAGTCCCGCGAGCTTCGCAACCTGGATGCCGTAGGAGCGGTCGGCCGCTCCGGCCTTAACTTTATGTAGGAAAACGATGCTGTCTTGCCATTCGGCAACGTCCATCGTGACATTGGCGATGTCGTCGAGGCGGCGCGCGAGGGCGGTGAGCTCGTGATAGTGGGTCGCGAAGAGAGACCGGGCTTTGGTCACGCCGTGCAGATATTCAACCGTCGCCCAGGCGATGGAGAGACCGTCGAACGTCGCTGTCCCCCGGCCGATTTCGTCCAGGATGACGAGCGAGCGTTCGGTCGCCTGATTAAGAATGGCGGCGGTCTCGACCATTTCCACCATGAATGTCGAGCGGCCGCGTGCGAGATCGTCGGAAGCGCCGACGCGCGAAAACAGCCTGTCGACAATCCCGATGTGTGCGGAACGAGCGGGCACATAGGAGCCCATCTGCGCCATGACGGCGATCAGCGCATTCTGACGGAGGAACGTCGATTTACCCGCCATGTTGGGGCCGGTGACGAGCCAGATGCGGGCGTCGGGAAGTTCATCGCTTCCCAGAGGCGCCGAAGGCGTCCCGCCACCGAGAACGCAATCGTTCTCGATGAAGGCGGCTCCGCCCTGCTTCGCAAGCGCCTGCTGCACGACCGGATGGCGGCCACCGCGAATTTCGAAGACAGGGCCGTCGTCGATGACGGGGCGCGCGTAGCCCTGCTCGATAGCGAGCGTGGCCAAACTCGCGTAGACGTCGAGTTCGGCAAGCGCCGCCGCGGCGGCGCTAAGCGCGCCGGTCGCATCGGCGATCTCCTGTGCGAGGGATGCGAAAATTTCCTGCTCGAGGTTGAGAGCGCGTTCGCTGGCTGACGCGATCTGGCCTTCGGTTTCCAGAAGCTCGGACGTCGCGAAGCGGACGGCATTCGCCATCGTCTGCCGGTGACGGAAGCGCTCCGACAGTGGCGGGGAGAGAAGCGGCTTGGCGTTGAGCTGCGTCACCTCGATGTAAAAGCCGAGAATGTTGTTGTGGCGCACACGCAGCGTTTTGACGCCGGTTTCTTCGATGTATCGCGCTTCGAGTTCCGCCATCACGCGGCGGCTGTCGTTGCGGAGTGTACGCGCGGCATCGAGATCGGCGCTGAAACCTTCGCGGATGAAGCCACCGTCGCGGCGAAGAAGCGGAGGTTCGTCGATCAACGCCGTTTTGAGAGCGCTCGCGAGAGACGCGGGAACGGCTTCGAGCCGCGTGCAGATCGACTGCAGTTCGGGCGGTAGCGGCAAGGGACCGGCAGCGCTCGCCAGCATGCCCGCAGTGTTCGATGCCGCGTCGACGGCATCGCGAACGGCCGCAAGATCGCGAGGGCCGCCACGGCCGAACGTTAGGCGCGGAAGGGCGCGGGCGAGATCCGGCGTTCCGCGCAGGCAGAAGCGGATGTCGTCCAGCAGGCGGCGATTATCGAGAAGGCTTGCGACGGCGTCGAGGCGTGCTTCGATGGCAGCCGGAGCGATAAGCGGACTTGCGATACGTGCCTGAAGCTCGCGCGCACCGCCGCCCGTTATCGTGCGATCCATCGCGGCGAGCAGCGTCGACGATTTATCGCTCGAAGTCGACTTCACCAATTCAAGGCTTGCGCGGCTTGCAGCATCGATGAAGAGCGACGCACCACCCGCGCGACGTGGCGCGCGCAGAAGGGGTTTCCGACCCATCTGCGTTAGGTCTATGTATTTCAGGACGGCGCCGATGGCCGAAAGCTCGCCGCGCGAAAAAGCTCCGAATCCCGCGAGGTCGGCGACGCCCAGGCACTCTTTGAGGTCGCGCGTGCCCGCGGCGTTGTCAAAATACGCGGAGGGAACGGGCGTCGTCTTGCCGCCCGAATAATCGACGGCCCGGACGAAAGTCTCATTGCCGAGAAGCGCATCCGCCGCCAGCACTTCGCTCGATCCTAAACGGATCAATTCGCCGGGGAGATCGACGCCTGAAACTTCCGAGACTTCGAATTCGCCGGTCGAGATATCGACGGATGCGAGAGCGGCGCGCGATTGCGGCGACGCCAGGTCTATTTCGGCAGGGGTCGCGAGAAAGACGGCTGTCAGATAGTTGCGAGCCTTGGCGTCGAGGAGCGCTTCTTCCGTCAGCGTGCCGGGGGTCACGAGGCGGACGACATCGCGTTTCACGACGGCTTTCGCGCCGCGTTTTCTGGCTTCTGCCGGATCCTCGAGTTGTTCGCAGACGGCGACCCGATGGCCTTGCTTAATCAAACGTTGCAGATATTCATCCGCCCGATGCACGGGGACGCCGCACATCGGGATGTCCTGGCCTTTGTGCTTGCCGCGTTTCGTCAAGACGATGGAGAGCGCCTCCGAGGCCTTAACGGCATCGTCAAAGAACAGCTCGTAGAAATCGCCCATGCGGTACCAAAGCAGGCTGTCCGGGTTGGCCGCCTTGATTTCGAGGAATTGCGCCATGGAGGGCGTGACTTCGGCGCTGGACGCGGGCTCGTCGTCGCTGTGCGACAACTCGGCAGCCGCCGGAGGCGCCGATTCGGTCAGCCTGCTCTTGCGCGGCTCGTCGGTTCTGGACATCAAGAGATTACGTTTCAAATTGCCCCGTTCGGCTTTACGGATGGCGCGACATGAAGCGTCCCGCCGCCTTCACCCCAGCGTCGGCTATGCATAGGTTGCCGTCCCGGCTCCCGCAACCTATCGTGCCGGCCCTTATCCCCTGATGTGTGCTTTGGCAACACCGCCTGAAAGCACGGAATCCTGAACGGTCAACACCATGCCTTCTCTCCACCGCGCAGCGCACGTGACGGCTCAAGAAGCGCTTGCTTTCCATGCCAACGGCAAGCCCGGCAAACTCGAGATTACGCCGACGAAGCCGTTGGCGACGCAGCGCGATCTGGCGCTGGCGTATTCGCCGGGTGTGGCAATTCCGGTTCAGGCGATCGCGGAAAATCCGCGCGACGCTTACGTCTACACGAGCAAGGGCAATTTCGTGGCCGTCGTGTCGAACGGAACGGCCATTCTCGGCCTTGGCAATCTTGGCGCGCTCGCGTCGAAGCCGGTGATGGAAGGCAAGGCTGCGCTTTTCAAGCGCTTCGCGGACATCGATGCCATCGACTTGCTGGTCGATACGGCCGACCCCGACGCCTTCATCAACTCGGTGCGCTATCTTGGTCCGTCGTTCGGCGGCATCAATCTCGAAGATATCAAGTCGCCGGATTGTTTCGTCATCGAAGAGACACTGAAGGGCCTGCTCGATATTCCGGTTTTCCATGACGATCAGCACGGCACCGCGATTGTCGTTGCGGCTGGAGTGTTGAATGGGCTGCGCGTCGTCGAGAAAGACATCGGCGATGTGAGGCTCGTATGCGCAGGGGCGGGCGCGGCGGCTCTCGCGTGCCTCAACCTGCTCGTGAAGATCGGCGTCAAGCGTGAGAACATCACCGTTTGCGACATCAAAGGTGTCGTCTACGAAGGCCGAACGGAGTTGATGGATCCGTACAAGGCGCCATTTGCGCAAAAGACAAACGCCAGAACGCTGGCGGATGTCATCGGCGGCGCCGATATTTTCCTCGGTTTGTCGGCGGCGGGCGTCCTGTCGAAGGATCTCGTCGCGCAGATGGGTCCGAAGCCGCTCATTTTCGCGATGGCCAATCCGGATCCGGAGATCACGCCGGAAGACGTGAAATCGGTTCGCAACGATGCTGTGATGGCGACGGGGCGTTCGGACTATCCGAACCAGATCAACAACGTTCTGTGCTTTCCGTTCATTTTCCGCGGCGCGCTCGACGTGCATGCCACGACGATCAACGATGCAATGAAGATCGCGGCGGCAGAAGCCATTGCGGAACTGGCGCGCGCGGAAGTTCCCGATCAGGTCGCCGCAGCGTTTCTGGGTGAGCGTCCGACGTTTGGGCCTGGCTACATCATTCCGGCGCCATTCGATCCTCGTCTTCTGCCGCACGTTTCGGCAGCGGTTGCGAAAGCTGCGATGGACTCGGGCGTCGCGCGCAATCCGATCGTCGATATGGAAGGCTATGTTGCTCGCCTCAACGCACGCCTCGATCCGGTCGCGGGTTGGTTGCAATCGACATTCGATGCGGTCCGCAGCGATCCGAAACGGGTTGTCTTCGCCGAAGGCGAGGAGCCGGCGGTCATTCGCGCAGCCAATACGTTCTATCAGCAGGGTTTTGGTCAGCCGATCCTGATCGGCCGTCGGAAGGTCGTGGCAGATCATTTCCGCGAGCTCGGCATTCCGCTGCGCCCCGAATTCGAGTTGATCGATACCAGCGAGTCGCCGTTTCTGGAGGAATTCTCCGAGTTTCTTTACTCGCGATTGCAGCGGCGCGGTTATCTGAAGCGCGATTGCGAGCGCATCGTCACGAACGAGCGCAACGTCTTTGGCGCTTTGATGGTCGCGCACGGTCATGCCGACGCCATGGTGTCGGGCGTGACGCGCAATTGGACGAGCGTCTATTCCGACGTTCATCGGGTGATGGACGCGAAGCCGGGCCGGCATGTTATCGGCGTGTCGTTGGTGTTGAGCCACGGTCGCGCCGTTCTCGTCGCCGACACCAGCATCTACGATTTGCCGACGGGCGAGCAGCTTGCGAACATTGCTGTCGAAGCAGCGCGGGCAGCGCGGGCATTCGGAATTGAGCCGCGTGTGGCTCTTCTTGCCTATTCAACGTTCGGTCAGCCGAAGAGCGAGCGTTCGGAGCAGGTGCGCCAAGCGGTTCGCATTCTCGATGAGCGGCTCGTCGATTTCGAATACGACGGCGACATGGCGGCGGACGTCGCGCTCAATCGCGGTTTGATGAAGCACTATCCGTTCTGTCGTCTCTCGGACACGGCGAACGTGCTCGTGATGCCGGCATTCCATGCGGCGTCGATCTCGACGAAGATGATCAAAGAGCTGGGTGGGGCAACTCTCATCGGCCCGATCGTCGTCGGGCTCTCGCATCCGGTCCAGATCTGCACATTCGGCGCGACGGATGCCGACATCGTCAACATGGCCGCGCTCGCGGCCTACGGTGCGGGCCGCGAATAAAAAGAAGAGATCTAAGCGTCGACCGCGATCCGGCTCTTGGTTTCGGCCGGTGCGCCGTAGTGCTCGAAATAGCGCGGATCGATGTTGGCGACGGGCATGATGACGAGCACGTCCGTCGTGCCGAACTGCTTGTCGATGACCGCGCCTTCGCCGAAATAGGCGCCGAGGCGAAGATACGCCTTGATCAGCGGCGGCATCGATTTCAGCGCAGCTTTCTGATCGATGGCGGCGGCCGGAACCAGATCCATCGAGACGCCGACCGAGTCTCGAGCGCGGCAGCGCCATTCTGCGGGTGCCAGAGCTTTGTGGTGCAGGTAGCTCAGCGCCATCTTGTGTTCGTCGAGGTCGATGCCCTCGAAACTTGCGCAGCCGATCATCACGTCGATGCGGTTTTCGCGCACGTAGGTCCAAAGGCCGTGCCAGAGCAGCTCGACCGACCGCTTGCTGCGATAAGGCGCGAGAACGCAGGAGCGGCCAAGCTCCATGAAGCGATGCGTTGCGGACTTGCTCTTCAATAGCGGGGCGATGTCGTATTCGCTGGCGGAGTAGAAACCCGGTCCTCGCTCGGCGACTTCCTGGCGGAGGATGCGATAGGTTCCAACGACGGTCGGGCGGTCGGGCCGGCCTGGACGCCCCGGGCGCGTCTTGTCGGTATCGACAACAAGGAGGTGATCGCAGAGGGCGTCGTAGGCGTCTTCGTCGCGGCGGCGGAATTGCGCGAGGCGGGTCGGAACAGCCGACATCTCCTCGAAGAAGACTTGATAGCGGAGGCGCTGCGCGAGCTTGATTTCGGCCCAGGTGCGCGCCAGTCGCACCTCAAGGTTGCCGACGCGGCCGTATACCTTCGGCTCGATATCGCGGGCGAAAGCCGTCAGGCGGCGGGCGGGCGCGCTTAACGCGTCAAAGGCCGCGAGGCCAGCCGGAAGTTTTCCGAGCCGGTCCGGCTTACGTTTGCTGCGGTCCGCAATTGTCTGCCACATCGAACGGGAATCCCCACAGAGTTCCAATGAACGCCGCTAGCACGATTCCGTGACAGTTTTTAGATCCAATCGATCAGATGCATCACGCGGCAGGCGGCGTCGCCCGGGCCGAGTGCGCCGTCCAGCGCATCAGCAGGGCGTGTAGGTCGCGGGCGTCGAACGGCTTGGCGAGATAGTCGTCCATGCCAGCGGCCCGGCAGCGTTCCCGGTCCTCCGCGAAGGCGTTGGCCGTCAGTGCAATGATCGGCGGGCAGGGAAGGCTTGGATCGCCTCGCTCGGCAAACAGAGCCTTGATCGATTTGGTCGCGGTCAGGCCGTCGATCTCGGGCATGAGGACATCCATCAGGATCAGATCGAAGGCCGGACGTTTGCGTTCCAGCGTTTCCCACATCGCCGTAATAGCAGACCTTCCGTCGCCAACCGCGAAAGCTTCGCCTCCGGCCCGCTCGATGATCTTGGAAGCGAGAAGAGCGCTGATCTGATTGTCTTCGGCTACGAGAACACTGAACCTCGGTGCCGCCGCGCGGTGGCGGGAGACGTCTCCGGTGCGGGAGTCTGATCCTCCGGCGTATTCCAGGGTGGGTGCGACGCTCGCGGGCTCTCTTGCGCCGCGAAGCTCGAGAACGGCCGTAAAGACCGCGCCTTTGTGCGGTCCCGCCGGCGAGGCGACGATCTCGCCGGACATGGCTTGCGCGAGACGTTTCGAAATCGCCAATCCGAGGCCGGTGCCGCCTTGACTGCGCTGCGAGGCATTTTCTTCTTGTTCGAATTCTTCGAAAAGACGGCAGGCGGCGTCGGGTGAAAATCCGATGCCGGAATCCGAGACTTCAATCACGACCCTGACAACGTCCGGATCGGTTCCCTTGTCTTCCGCCAGATCCATCCGCACCGCGACGCCGCCCGTATCAGTGAATTTTATGGCGTTCGACAGAAGGTTCAGGATGATCTGCCGAAGCCGCATTTTATCTCCCTGAACCCATTCGGGCAGGCTTTCCGAAATCGTCGACGTGAACGACAGATTTTTAGCGGCGGCTTCAGGGGCCATGAGCTGCATCATCTGAGCGATGCAGTCCCGCAGCGAAAACACGTGGCTCGCCAGTTCGAGCTTGCCGGCTTCTATTTTGGAAAAATCCAGTATGCTGTCGAGCAGGCCCATCAGGGCGCGCGCCGAGTCGTCGGCGACCCGCGCGTAGTTTCGCTGTTCTGCGTTGAGCTTGGTGTCTCTCAAGAGGCTGATCATGCCGATGATGCCGTTCATCGGTGTTCGGATCTCATGGCTCATGGCTGCAAGGAAGCGCGATTTCTGCCGGTTCGCGGTTTCGGCGCGGTTGCGCGCTTCCCGGAGCTTCTCCTCGATCTCGCGTTCGACGGTTACGTCGCGCCCGACGCGCTGAATTTCGATCTTGCCCTCGGGCGTTGCAACTTCTGTTTCGTCCCATGCGATCCAGCGCTTGCCTTTGCGCATCGGCAGAAGCTCAACGATGCGACGGCCTGGCCCGGACGAATTGATCGCCTGCTCCGTTCGCAAGGCGCGCGGACGATAGGGGGCGCCGAGAACCTCATCCCGAAAGAGGTCAAACGCTTCCAGGAAAGCCGAATTTGCAAAGGCGACGCGGCCGTCCGGCGAATATCGAATGATGAAATCCCGTTGCGCCTCGAGGAGCTCGCGATAGCGGACGGCGCTGTCTGAAAGCCGCCATTGCGCGTCCTTCAGATCTTCGACGCGGGCGTCTTCGGGCAGTGCGGGAGGGACTATTGTTCGTGATGTTGCGTTTCCGGCAGGGAGCGACCGTGCGAAGACGCAAAGCATGCCTGCCGTGAGCGTTGCCGCGCCGATGAGAGCGGCGAAAACACTGGCATCGAGACCGGAGCGCGTCGTCGCGAGGCCGACGACGAGCAGCAGCAGGCCCGCAACGGCTGCGATCAGTCCGCGAATGCGGAACGCCAAAATTTTTCGCTTACCGTCCCGGGGCAGAGCATACTTGCTGATGCCGAACGTGACGGGCCGCGAGTCAAACGATTTTCGCAACAATGTTGTGGCCCCTAAATCCGGGGCGACAGTCGTCCAGTGCTCTTTTACAGAATCTAAAGAGACGTGGTTAAACCCGGCACATGCACCACACAAAAAATCTGATGAATGTTTCCGAGGCGCACAGCATTTGTGATTTGCGAGATCACAACCGGCGTAGGTCGGCGTCCGTCAGCTTTCGTGCGGCTTCCTCGATCATCAGCGGCACGCCGTTGCGAATGGGAAATGCGAGCCCGGCGGCTTTGCTCAAAAGCTCGCGCGCTGCGGCGTCGTAGATGAGCCGGGTTTTAGTCAGTGGACAGACGAGAAGCTCAAGAAGCTTCGGATCGACAGCGGTTCCGTCGTCTAAGGAAGTCTCGTCGCTATTGTCATTCATGGCGCTCTCGGAGGCTATTGCAGCGTCGTGCCGCTGCTGCCGTTCGAAGCCAAGTCAATTTCTGCGAGCGCAACAAGGACTTCGGCGCGCGACCGCAAATCCTTGGCTTCGAGGAGCGCCTGCTTTTCTTCCGGTCCGTAAGGACACATGACCGATAGGGCGTTGATCAAAAATTCGTTCGACGCGCGCTGGATGGTCGACCAATCGGTTTTGAGACGGTTGGCGTCGAGGTAAGTGCGCAGAACGCGCAGCAGGTTCTGGCGATCGACCATCTCCTCCCCCAAGCCTTCGGTCAGGTCGCTGGCGAACTTGTCGTAGCTGACGCTCATGATGCGGTAGGGCAACTCGCTTTCGGCCTCGCCGACGCACTGAAACCGGGTGATGCCCGTCAGCGTGATGATCAGATGGCCGTCGTCGAGTTCCTGATACGACGTCACGCGACCGGCGCAGCCGACGGAGCGGAGCGCGGCCGACTTGTCGGCCGGGCTTTCCTGGTCATCGTCGCCCGAAACGACGGGCTGCAGGATGCCGATTATCCGCGCGCCCGACATCGCGTGGTCGATCATCTCGAGGTAACGCGGCTCGAAAATATTCAGCGGCAGCGTTGCGCGCGGCAACAGAATAGCACCGCGGAGAGGAAAAATCGGAATCCTCGGCGGCAGATCGGCGGGGCGGCGGTAGCGTTCCGTAAGCGTCAAGAGGGAGCGTCTCCGCTAGGCATCGGCTGGATCAACTAAACAGGATCGATGATAGCCTGCGGCGCCCTTCGGTCACCAGAGGCTCTTTCGGACCCCAGGCGTCGAAAAACTGCAGAAGCTGCTTGCGGGCGGCTTCATCGTTCCATTTTTGGTCCATCCTGACGAGATCGAGAAGAAGTTCAAGTGCGTCCTGACGGTCGCCGGTCGCGCCCAATCCGACGGCGAGGTCGAGGCGGGCCTGATAATCCTTAGGGTTTTTGGCGACGCGCTCGCGGAGTTCGGCAAGCTCGCCGGTATCGGCGCCCTTCTGGGCAAGCAGGATCGCCGCTTCGACGCTTTTTACCGCGGCAAGCTCGCGCTTCTCGGGCGGTACGAGTTCCAGGGTCTGGCTGGCGCGTTCGACGTCTCCGCTCTTCATGTAGCAGGTCGCGAGACCTGCCAGCGCTTCGGCGTTGGTGCGATCTTCCTCGAGAATGCTGGCGAAAACCTCTGCCGCGCCTTGCAGGTCGTTCTGCTCAAGCAACTCTTCGCCAGTTTTCAGAATATCGGCGACGCTGATTTCGGCGTCGTCGGCCACGAGGCGGTCGACAAAGGCCTTGATCGCGCTTTCCGGCTGCACTCCGACGAAGCCGTCAATCGGCTGACCGTCGCGGAAGGCGTAGACGGTCGGCAAAGACTGGATCCGGAGCTGAGCCGAAATCGCCTGGTTCTCGTCGACATTGACTTTGACAAGGCGCACCTTGCCGCCGTAGCTGCGGACGATCTTTTCGATCACCGGCGTCAGCTGTTTGCACGGCCCGCACCAGGCCGCCCAGAAGTCGACAATAACCGGAACCGACTTCGACGCATCGAGAACGTCGGCCTTAAAGGTTGCGGTCGTCGAATCCTTGATGACGTCGGCAGCACCGGGCGCGCCGAATTCCGTGCCTTTTGCGCCAAATTCCATTGAGCCAATCTCCTCCCCGCCAAAACCTTAAGCTGCGGTCAGCACCATGACGCGGGGTTCATGGCCGGTGCTGCGAATGAACCGCAAAAGATCATCACGCGCAATGTTTGTAGTCGCTGTGTTTTCAAGCGGATGACAGTTGAGCGTATCGGCCGCCATCAGAGCATCGTCGAAGACGATTTTCACACGTTCTTCGACATCGTTGATCACGGCGAACGCTGTCACCGAACCGGGTGTGATGCCCAGGGTTTCCATGAGCAACTCAGGCTTGCCGAAGGAAAACCGGCCTGCGCCCAATCGCTTCGAGAGCGCCTTGAGATCGACCCGCGTCTCGCTATTGGCAATGACGAGGAAAAGCGCACCCTTGTCGTCCTTCAGAAACAAGTTCTTCGTATGTGCGCCGGGCAGCGGAATTTCGACCTTGTCGCTTTCGGCTACGGAAAAGACGGCCTGATGGTCGACAGTTTCTGTCTGAATTCCGAGCTCCGTGAGGGTCGAGAAGAGCTGGGCGCGGCTTATAGGCATGGGGTGAGAGCTTCTTTCTGCGGACTTTCGATATTACCGCCGGGAACTCCGCCGAGGGCCGGCAATATATAGGGCTGCGGCCCGTTTTTGCTGCCGTGACACAGGGGCTTGCATTGGCTCCGCACTTGCGCCATAAGGCGGGTCTTCCGCCGCCGCAAGGCGGCGTAAGCATTCTGGACATGCGGGTGTAGCTCAGGGGTAGAGCACGACCTTGCCAAGGTCGGGGTCGAGGGTTCGAATCCCTTCGCCCGCTCCAGGCATCTATCGATTTCAGCCATACCTCCTGAAATCATTCGTTGCGCGCTTCGTTGGAAGCCCGCGACTGGCGGCTGCGCCGCTGCCACACTCTTGCCGGGTATTAGGCTTTCGGCCTCTTCTTACGAAACTGTATGGGCAGGCTTCGATGGGCCGCCGCTATAGGTACCTCCTCGCTCGGCGTCAAATCGACGCTTACGATCAAGGGGAGACAACTTCATGAAAACGACGTTGAAAGTGGCCCTCGCCGCTGCGGCGATGGTTCTTGGAGCCGGACTCGCGAACGCAGCAAGCGTCAGCGGTAACGTTCAATCGCTGAAGATCATCTCGGAAAATTCTGCGGTTGCGCAGCATGTCTACTGGAGTCGCTGGCACCATCGTCGCTGCTGGTGGAGACATGGTCGCCGTTTCTGCCGCCGCTGGTAGTCTCGATCTACGGCGCCCTCGCGGCGCCGTATTTCTTTCGTGCCGCTGACTCGCTTCAGACTCGCCGCTGCCATCGAGAGGGAGAATAAATACACCGGGCTGGACTTTGAAAAGGTGCAACTCGCTTGAAACGCTTCGTGCAGTCTCTCCAGGCAGCGCTCGTCTGCACAATCCTCGTGGCGCTTATCTTCAGCATCCCAGTGGTGATGGCCGCCACGCCGATCCACCTCGACGTTTCGTTCGTCAATCCGGTGCATTTTCTGACGGAACACTGGGTCGGGGCGGGACAAATGCCGTCCAACGCGCTCTAGTTCAAAAAGTCAGATGAGGGGAAAGCTGTCCCCAATGCGAAACCGGCCCCGAAAGGGGCCGGCGTCGAGCTTTTGTCAGTAGTAGCAGTAAGGATTATAGCGGCGATCGTAATAATCGTAGCACTCGTCGTATCCGTAGCCGTAGTACGGGCCGCCATAGTAGAAGCCGGGGCCCCAGCCGTAATATCCGCCTCGCCAGCCGCGATGGCGCCATCCGCCGCCGTGCCATCCCCGGCCGTAACCGCGGGCAAAGCGACCGCCCTGCCAGCCGCCTCCGCCATGCCATCCACCGCCGCGCCAACCGCCGCCGCGGAAGCCACCACCTCCGTGCCAGCCACCGCCTCCTCCGTGCCAGCCTCCACCGCCGCCATGCCATCCACCGCCACCGCCGTGGAAACCACCGCCGCCGTGACCGGCTTCAGCGGTCGCGGAGAAGCCGACTACGGCCAACGCCGCGACGGCGCCGGTGAGCGCCTTTTTCCATTTTTCCATTTTTGAGCTCCATTCGAGTCCGCATCGCTATTCTTGCGACCGCCGGCAACAATAACGTGGTGTCATTAAACGGTGTTTCCAACGTATCCGTGCCAATTGCGCATATCTGGCAGGCGCCCGTGGATGACCGAAATCAAGATAAACCTTTCGTTACCGGCGGTGTTTGCAATGGTCGTGCGAGGCGGGGAAGTATTCTCGACAGTCAGCACAAGTCCCGGTGCGTTCAGCTGCCTGAAAACCCAGAACCACGCGGGGAGAAATTCTTTAAGTTCGTGTTGCCCTTAAGTATTGCCGGTGTCGCTTGAACGTCACAGAAGAAAATCATACCACAGACGTTCGGCTGGCCAGATTCGCCCAGAGGCCCGCCTGCTTCCGTAAGATTTTCCTTGCTCAGCCACGAGGACCACAAGCGCCATGATCGCCAGCCCGACAAAGATCTTTGTCCGACCGATAATGTTTTTTGCGCTCATTGCCGCCGCGTTGTCGCTGGCAGGCTGCGGGGTCAACACCATCCCGACGAAGGAGCAGCAAGCGAAGGCCGCATGGAGCGAGGTGCTGAACCAGTACAAGCGTCGAACCGATCTCATTCCCAATCTCGTCGAGACGGTGAAGGGTTTCGCAGATCAGGAGAAGAGCGTGCTGACGGAAGTCACGAAGGCGCGCGAGCAGACGACGAACATTCAGCTGCCGCCCGATATCCTGACCAATCCGGATGCGATGAAGAAATTCCAGGATGCACAGGCGACGCTCTCGGGCGCACTCGGACGACTGATGGCCGTTGTCGAACGCTACCCGGATATCAAGTCCGGCCAGAACTTCCTTGCCTTGCAGAGCGAGCTTGCAGGTACCGAAAACCGCATCGCCATCGCACGGCGTGACTACATCACCGCCGTGCAGGGCTACAACACCGAAATCAACACGTTCCCGGGCCGTCTCTGGAAGATGGCGCTCTATCCGCAAGCGAAGGATATGGCGACCTTCGACATCTCGCCGGAAGAGCAGAAGGTGCCCAAGGTCGATTTCAGCAAGCCTTGAGCCCCCGCGCACATCAACCCGGTCGGGAGCTTCGTCCGATGGCCGGCGTTTCGAACGCCACTCGGTTGTCGATCTTGCGCAGCGGTGCGTTTGCATCGCTGTGCGCGTTCATGGCTTGCTTCGCATTAGCGATTGCGGTGCTGGTTCATCCGGCTCAGGCCGATCCGAGTTATCCGGAGCTTCAAGGGCGGATAACGGACGAGGCTGGTCTTCTAACGCCGGACGAGAAGACCGATCTCGAAACCGATCTCGCATCTCTCGAGCAGACCTCGACGGATCAGCTCGCGGTCGTGACGGTGAAATCGCTGCAGGGTTATTCGATCGAGGATTACGGCATCGGCCTCGCGCGGAAGTGGGGCATCGGTCAAAAGGGCAAGGACAACGGCGTCCTACTGATCGTCGCGCCAAACGATCGCAAGGTGCGGATCGAAGTCGGCCGGCGGCTCGAACCCTTCATGACCGACACGATGTCGGCTCTGATTATCCAGAACGCCATTCTGCCGAAGTTTCGTCGCGGCGATTATGCGGGCGGCATCAAGGACGGCATTCGCGACATCAAATCGGTTCTGCTTGGCGACGCCGAAGAAGTTAAACGGCGAGCCGTCGGCGCGCGAACGCCGGAAGACGATCCGATGGTGATGATCCACATCGTCCTCTTCCTGCTGATCGTGGCTTTCATCATATGGGTGAACTATCGCAACGCTCAGGCCATGCGTGCGGGAGTACCCGGCGGTCCCCGGCGCCGCGGCGGCGCAATCATCATTCCCGGAGGTTCCGGCGGCTGGGGCGGGGGATGGTCGAGCGGTGGCGGCGACAGCGGCGGAGGCGGCTGGTCGGGTGGCGGTGGCGATTTTGGCGGCGGCGGGGCTTCGGGAGGCTGGTAGCAATGACGAGAGAAACGCAAGCAGGTGGCCTCGAACGATGAGCTTCATCAGCCCTAAAGATGCGGAGCGTGTTTCCGCGGCCATCACCAAAGCCGAGCGCTCGACGTCCGGCGAAATCGTTGCTGTGGTCGCAGATCAGAGCAGCCGATATGAACATGTCCCGTTCATGTGGGCGGCGCTCCTGGCGCTGATCATTCCATGGCCGCTTATCCATTTCACGTGGATGAACGTGCAGTGGATTTTTCTGCTTCAGCTGCTCGTCTTTCTCGGACTTCTGGCGCTTGCCTGGCATCCGAATGTCCGGATGTCGCTCGTGCCGAAGTCGATCCTGAATGCCAATACGCGGCGGCGCGCGAGCGAACAATTTCTTGCGCAAAATCTTCATACGACGACGGGGCGGACCGGGGTTCTGGTTTTCGTGTCGGTCGCGGAACAGCGTGTAGAGATCATTGCCGATAGCGGTATCGACGCGCTGGTGCCGAAGGGGACATGGCAGACAATCGTCGACGATTTCACGCGCGAGATCAGCGCGGGCCGGACGGTCGAAGGTTTCGAGCAGGCTATTGCTCGCATCGGCGAGCTTCTGGCGGCGCATTTCCCTCCCGGCAGCATCGACCCGAACGAGCTGCCCGATCATCTTATCGTCTTACGAAGCTGATGGATTGAGCGCGAAGCACACAATCAGTCCGGTGAGGGGGAATTCATGTCGACCTTGGATCTCGGCGGCGGGGCGGCCAATGCCGCAGCGTCGGAAAGTGGCGCGATCGTTCGTGCTCCGCTGCGTGCGCGCGCTTCGTGGATGCTGTTCGATTGGTCGGTGCAACCCCATTACACGCTCGTTCAGACCTTCCTGTTCGGGCCTTATTTCGCGAATGCCATCGTGCAGAATTCCGTTTGCGGCACGATGATCGCCGAGGGCAGCGAGAAGGCGGCCTGCGGTCAGGCGCTATGGGGGTACGCGGCCGCCGCCGCGGGATTGATGATCGCAATTCTGAGTCCGCTGCTTGGTGCGGCGGCCGACGGACGAGGATCGCGCAAACCGTGGATGGCGTGTCTTTCGCTTCTATTTCTCGCGGGGCTTTCCTGCCTCTGGCTCGGTGTCCCCGATGCCAACATGACGACGATTTTGATCGTGCTCGGAGGTTTTGTTGCCGCGACGCTTGCAGCGGAATTGATGGCCGTATTCTCGAACGCCATTATGACGGGCCTCGTGCCCCGCGATGAGCTGGGGCGTCTTTCAGGCACGGGCTGGGCGGTAGGATATTTCGGTGGCCTCGTCAGCTTGGCGCTTGTTGCTGGGCTGCTGGTGCCGATGCCGGGCGAAGCAAAGACGTTGCTCGGGCTCGATCCGCTGTTGAAGCTCGATGGCGCAGCGCACGAAGGCGATCGCATAACGGGGCCGTTCGCTGCGATCTGGTTCGCGATCTTCATCATTCCGTTTTTCTTTTTCGTGCCGGATCGCCATCGCGCCTCGACCGGGCATCCCGAGCGCTCGGCCGTGGCGGAGCTCTGGGATACGATCAAGTCGCTGCCATCAATGCCGAGCCTGCTGATCTTTCTTCTCGCACGCATGCTCTATACCGACGGGCTGTCGGCGATCTTCGCGTTCGGCGGCATCTATGGCGCGTCGGTTTTCGGCTGGGGTCCGCTGGAGCTTGGAATGTTCGGCATCATACTGACGCTGGTTGGGGCGTTCGGCGCGTTGTTTGGCGGCTGGCTCGACGACAGCATCGGGCCGAAGACCGTCATCGTCGTGGCGCTTCTCGCTTTGATCGTTGGCGCGCTCGGCATTCTTTCGGTCGACAAGACGCATATTTTCTTCACGACCGAGGTTGCCGAAAAGATCGTCGGATCGAAGCCGTTCTCAGCGCCGGGCGAGCAGGTGTTCCTGGCGTTCGCCGTTCTGGTCGGCATCGTATCGGCGCCGGTTCAGGCGGCAAGCCGGTCGTTGCTGGCGCGCATCGCACCGCCCGCTAAGATCACGCAGTTTTTCGGGTTGTTTGCCTTTTCCGGAAAGGTCACGGCATTTCTGGCGCCGTTCTGCGTCGCGATTATTACGCAGGAAACCGGCAGCCAGCGCATCGGCATGGCGGCGATCCTGGCGTTTCTCGCAATCGGCGTCGTGATGATGCTGTTCGTCCGGACGCGGCCTGCGCAGTAAGACGTCCGCTTCTTAGTGGCGGAAGTGGCGGACGCCGGTGAAGACCATCGCAAGGCCACGCTCGTCGGCGGCCTTGATGACCTCGTCATCGCGCATCGAACCGCCCGGCTGGATGATGGCCGTCACGCCTGCCTCTGCGGCCGTTATCAAGCCGTCGGCGAAGGGGAAGAACGCGTCTGACGCAACGACGGACCCGATCGTCAGCGATTGATCGAGGCCAAGCGCCTTGGCGGCTTCGGCTGCCTTCCAGGCCGCGATGCGCGAGGATTCAACGCGGCTCATCTGGCCCGCGCCGACGCCGACCGTCGCTTCGTTCTTGGCATAGACGATGGCGTTCGACTTGACGTGCTTGGCGACCTTGAAGGCGAAGCGAAGATCCTTCAGCTCCGTTTCAGTCGGCGCGCGCTTCGTCACGACTTTCAGATCGAGATCGTCGGCGTTGCTGGCGTCGCGCGATTGCACGAGGAAGCCACCGGCGACGGACTTGAAGTTCAAGCCGGGCGCGCGTGAATCCGCGAGACTGCCGGTCAGCAGCAGCCGCAAATTCTTCTTCGTGGCGAAAATGGCCTTGGCTTCGTCCGTAGCGTCCGGCGCGATGACAACCTCGGTGAAGATCTTCGTCATCTCTTCGGCGGTTGCTGCGTCGATCGTCTTGTTGAGGGCGATGATGCCGCCGAAAGCGCTGACGGAATCGCAGGCGAGAGCCTGGCGGTAGGCTTCGGCGAGGGAAGCATTCACCGCCACGCCGCACGGATTGGCATGCTTGATGATGGCGACGGCGGGCGTCTTCGGATCGAACTCGGACACAAGTTCGAACGCGGCGTCGGTATCGTTGATGTTGTTGTAAGACAGCTCCTTGCCTTGGAGCTGCTTTGCGGTCGCGACGCCGACGCGAGCGTCTGCCGAGAGATAGAGCGCTGCCGTTTGGTGCGCGTTCTCGCCGTAGCGCAGTTCTTGTCCGAGGTGGCCGCCGAAGGCACGCCATTCGGGAGCAGATGTACCAAGCTCGCGCGCAAACCAGTTGCTGATGGCGGCGTCATAAGCGGCGGTGCGGGCGAACGCCTTGGCCGCGAGCGCCTTCCGCGTCGGCAGGGTTGTTGCGCCGTTATTCGCAGAGATCTCGGCTAGGACGCGGCCATAATCGGAGGCTTCGACGACGACAGTGACGCTGTCGTGGTTCTTCGCGGCGCCGCGGATCATGGCCGGGCCGCCGACGTCGATGTTTTCGACGCAGTCGTCGTAGTCGGCGCCTTTCGCGACGGTGGCTTCGAACGGATAGAGGTTCACGACCAGCAGATCGATGGGGAGAATGCCGTGCTCGCGGGCGGCGGCGTCATGGACATCGTTGCCGCGAATGGCGAGGAGGCCGCCATGAACTTTCGGGTGCAGCGTCTTCACGCGGCCATCCATCATCTCGGGGAAGCCCGTCAGCTCGGAGACGTCCATTACTGCAAGACCAGCTTGCTTCAGCGCAGCCGCCGTGCCGCCAGTCGAAACGAGTTCGATGCCGTGCGATCTGAGAGCGGTTGCGAATTCGATCAGGCCGGTCTTGTCGGAGACCGAGAGAAGCGCGCGACGGATGGGTTGATCAGCCATGTTTACCCCAGCTTTTTGCAGTGGCGGTTATCACGACGTGCCGGGCGTGGCCATCCCACCGGAGGACGAGCGCGCGTTTGTGACGCGCAAATCGTTGATAGCCTTCGGCTCAGGCCGTCTTTGCGGCTTCGGCGTGGACAGACCATTGGACCGAGGTTTCGCCGAAGGTGGTGCCACGCAGAACGATCTGCAGACTTGGCCGTGGCCCTGCGCTGTCGACGAAATAAAGGCTCTCTTCAATCGACATTTGCGCGACGTCGGTCGTGGCGAACAGCCAAGTCTGGCCGTTCGGTAGCGTTAACCGGCACTGACCATGACCGGCCGAACGGCAAAGGCAGTCGGGATGCAGGTGGAAGTGAATGGCGTAGGGCAGATCCTGCTTCAGACGCAGTGTGCCCTTCTGCGGTTCCAGGGTATCGACGCCCTCGAGCCTGTGGCCGTCAGGCGAAAGCGCCAGCTTCCGGTTATGAATCAATCCGAAGCGTTTCAGGTAGCCGTCGTGGGAGGCGATCAATTCCGCCTGCGTCGGACTGTCGTGAAATTCGGCGGTAACGATATCGGGGCCGCGGATCGGCAGGCCATCGACCATCGATTCCAATTGCTCGTGCCGGATCAATCGCGAGGAGGACGTTTCGGCGAGACAGAGCGTGTTGTGACTCGCTGTGGCGCGCGAGACCGAATCCCAGTCGTGGTCGGCGGGACCGGGGAAGCCACCGTTGGCGAAAATCAGATGCTGGCGCGATGTCATCTCGAAAGACAGTGCACCGGCCTGGGCCTCCGTCGAAAGCTCGAGCGGCGGCGGCGATCCGGTATCGACGATGACGACCGTCGGGCCGCGTTCGAGCCGCGTATAGCCGGAAGATCGCGCGAGCGGCATGATGGTGAGATCGTCGCTCGCGTAGCCGAGAACGGTGGCGAGGGCGGCGGGCGAACCGGTGCTTACGCCATTGAAGCGCGCGAGCATGCCGTCGCCGAGCCGCATGAATCGGAGGAAACGCAGGGATTTTCTGATCGACGCGTTGATTTCATCTGGCGCCACGAGTGCACGCGATCCGAAGCACTGGCCGAGCGGCAGGAGATCGAGGACGAGGTCGGAGAGGACGCTCGCGCTGCGGCTGATGTGGCCGCCATCATCGAGGATTTGTCGCTTCAACTCGACGATGAGAGCGGCTTGCGCTTCTTTCAGTTGCTTGTCGTGGCCGGAGACGGAAAGCCCCGATAGCACGAGCGCGATGAGACAGACCATGCGCGGCACGCCGTCGGGGGCATTGCGCCAAGTCGTGCGCAGGGCGACGATCTGCTGGCCGATGCTCGACATGATCTGAGTGTAGGAGCGCGCATCCAGATCCTCGAGCAGCATATTGGCTTGCGAGATCCAGGAGATGAGGCGGCGGCCGATGACCTCCGGCTCGTAGGCAACTCCATGCGAAATTTTCTTAAGGGCGATCCATTCGAGCACGAGCTCACGGGCGACGGCGGCCGCTTCCTCCTCTTCCGTCGCGGCGAGATGGCGAAGCCAGCCGAAGCCATGCAGCTCCCGTTCCCAGGTGACGCTCGGCGGCGTGATGCGGAACGCCGATGCGCCCCTGAGGTCGGCAATCTGAGAGGCTAGTCCGAAATGGCCGTGCGCGACTTCCGTCCAAAAGCTCGGATCGGCGGCGCGCAGCTCTTGCGGGACAATAAGGATCTGATCGGCGCCGTTGCCGGCATAGCGCCAGCGAAGAAGGGGTGAGGAGAGCGTCAACGTTACGGCGCGCCGGCGCAATCGCTCAACGGAGAGTGAGCGAATCTTCAGCCGTTCCGAGACATTGAGGCTCAAAGCCTGGTTCCCCGTCGCGCGGTCCTATCCGTCCTGAATTTGACTAGCCCCCCACCTCAGCCAAAACAAGGCGGGGAGGCGTCGCGCGGCGGTTCGCTCAACAGGACTTCAGAAGCGTGGCGGCGAAAAAGCCGTCCAGGCCCTGAATGCCCTCAGGTAAATCCGACAAATGGCTTGGTAAGGTGCGGAGATCGCCGTCCGGTGTGCGCCATGACATCGGAATGGTTTCTTCGTCGAGCGCAATGGGGCGGCGCGTGAACTCGGGATGGCGCTCGAGAAAAGCTGCGATCTGTTCTTCGCCCTCTTCAGGTTCCAGGGAGCAGGTGCAGTAAACGAGGACGCCGCCCGGTTTCAGAAGCTCTGCGGCGCGTTCGAGAAGATTTTTTTGAAGCGACGCGAGTGCGGCGACATCCTCGGGACGCTTCAGATACAAAATATCCGGATGACGGCGGATGGTGCCGGTCGACGTGCAAGGCGCGTCGAGCAGGATAGCGTCGAACGGGTCGTCTGATTGAAAGGTCAGCGCGTCGGAGACGACGGTTTTTGCGGTCAAGCGAAGGCGCGAAAGATTTTCGCTGAGGCGCGCGAGCCGTCCCGCCGACTTGTCGACGGCCGTTACGTCGGCGCCCGCGGCGGCAAGCTGCGCCGTCTTGCCCCCAGGAGCGGCACAGAGGTCGAGCACCGACAATCCGGTGACGTCGCCAAGTAGTTTTACGGGAAGCGCCGCAGCGGCGTCCTGGACCCACCAAGCGCCCTCGTTATAACCGGGAAGTTCTTCGACGCGTCCCGCTTGGGCGCAACGAAGCGAGCCCGTTGGCAGCACAACAGCGCCGATTTCCTCTGCCCATCGTTCGGGTTCGGACTTCACCGTGAGATCGAGCGCCGGCTCGACGAGCGACGCACGGGCAATCTGACGGGCGGCGACGGGACCGTAGGCGTCGTTCCAGCGCGAGAGGAGCCAATCGGGGAACGTCAGAGCGACGTTATCGAGGTCTGCCAAACGGCCCTGTCCGCTTTCACTGACGCGACGGAGAACGGCGTTGGAGAGGTTGGCGAAGCGTTTGGCGGCGCTATCGGCGCGGCACTGATCGACCGCAAGAGAAATGGCGGCGTGCGGCGGCGTTCCGAGCAACAAAAGCTGAGCCGCGGCCGCCAGCAGGATTTCGTCGAGACGACCCATGCGCTCGGGCAATGGCTTTGCGAGATACGTGCTGAGCACGGCCTGCAGTACGCCGCGGTGTCTCAATGCGGTCGTGGCGATGAGACGCGCAAAGGCCCGGTCGCGCCCCGGAAGATCGCGTGTCGTCGCGGCGCGCGCGAAGGCATCGTCGAAGGGGCGGTGATCGACGAGCACGGTGTAGAGAGCGGAGACGGCGACGTCCCGGGTCTTGAGGCCTTCGATGCTCGGCGCCGGTCGTCGTGCGGCGGCTTTCGGCAGCGAAGATTGACCTGCGCGCGGTTTCGGCGAACGCGGCGCTGAACTTCTCGGCTTTGCGTTGTCCTTCACATCAGCCCCACGGGCTCGGAGGCTTGGTGTGATTCTGGCCGCCGATCCAGACTTCGCCCGATGGCGTGCGGCTCGCCCGCGACGATGGCATTCCGGCGCTGCCGCCCATTTCTCGCGAGAGGGCTTCGAGCGCCGCGATGCGATTCTCGACGTTCGGATGGGTCGAGAATAGATTATCGACGCCGTGGCCGTTCAGAGGATTGATGATGAACATATGTGCTGCTGCTGGGATTGCTTCGGCTTCTTCGTTCGGAATGCGCCGGGCCAATCCATCGATCTTGCGGAGTGCGGATGCAAGCCAGAGCGGATTGCCGCAAACCATCGCTCCCATGCGGTCGGCCTGATATTCTCGGGAGCGGCTTATGGCCATCTGCACGAGGCCTGCTGCCATCGGTGCGACGATAATGGCGGCGAGTGTACCGATGATGCCGAGACCGCCGCGGTCGCCATCGCGATGACCGCCGAAGAGCATTCCGAACTGCATGTATTGTGCGAACATCGACACGGCACCGCCAATCGTCGCTGCGACGGCCATCGTCAATGTGTCACGGTTCTTGATATGCGCAAGCTCGTGCGCCATGACCCCCGCGATTTCCTCCCGATTGAGCGCTTCGAGCAAGCCAGTCGAGGCGCAGACGGCGGCGTGCGACGGGCTGCGGCCGGTCGCGAAGGCGTTCGGCTGCGGGTTGTTCATGATGTAGACGCGCGGCATCGGCAGCTCGGCGCGCTGTGCGAGGTCGCGTACGATGCCGACAAGTTCCGGCGCGGTGGCGTCCGTGACCTCTTGCGCGTTGAACATGTGCAGGACGACGCTGTCCGATTTCCAGAGGCTGAACGCGTTCGTCGCGAGCGCGATAAAGAACGCGAACACGAGCCCGGTCTTGCCGCCGACAAGCGCGCCAAGGACAAGGAAGATGCCGGTCAGCAGCGCGAGGAGCATCGCGGTCTTGACGTAGTTCATAGGCATTGGGTCACTCGTGACTCTTGGTCCGCATTCTGGTCTACAACCTTACAGCCGCGTATATATGGTATCCCAACCATTCATAAAGGTACGGACCGAAAAAGTAGCGGCCGTTGATCACGGAAACCTGCCTAATGACAGTCGAGACCGATGCCCAGGACGATCCTGCCGAAGTGCCGCGGGTGCTGACACCCGAAGCTCAGCGGGCATTGGCTGAGGCAGAGGCGCGCCGGAAGCAACGCGATACTTCCCTGGGGCGCCCTCCTGAGGTTGGCGGCCGGGACGGACCGGAGCCCACCCGTTTCGGTGATTGGGAGAAGGGCGGCATCGTCTCCGACTTCTGATCGCTGTCCAGAAATAGCCCTCCGATAAAAAATGCATTCGGCCGACAGTCTGCACTCGGATTGATGCCATTCCGGCATCCGAGTTGCATGGCCGCATGCAAATTAAAACGGGGTGTTTCAAGGAGGGACAGATGCCCAAGCGGCGAACGCTTGCCGTATTACCTTTCGCGCGGGATGAACGGTATTCAGCGATCGTCCTTTTTGTCGCCATGACCGCTGCTTTGGTGCTGGCGGCAGGCGCGGCGGTTGATTATGCGCGGGTGGCGAACATGCGCGACGGCATCGAGCTCGGCGTAAGATCGGCCTCGGAGGTCGCTCTCGGTGCCTTGGGCAATCGGCGGCTGTCCGATGATCAGATCAGGACAATCGGGGTGTCCCAATTCGACAAGAGCACGGTGTTCGCTCGTCAAGTTGGGACAATCGGCACCCCGACCGTCATCATAGATCGGGACGCACGCTCGGTTGCGGTCCAAGCGGAGGGCACCGTGGCAATGACGGCCAGCCGTCTCGGCGGCATCAACGAAATTTCGGTTCCGGCGGCGTACACGGCCACCACGGCGCCAGCCGAGAATGTCGGCGCCGTGGCTGCAGAGATCGTTAGGCCTAGATGGCGCGCCGGTTCTGACGGTTGGTGATGAGATCATCTACAACCGCCGGATCCGCTAGCGTCGAGGTATCGCCCAGGGCGCCAAAATCGTCTTCTGCAATCTTGCGTAGAATGCGCCGCATGATCTTGCCCGAGCGGGTCTTCGGCAGTCCCGGCGAGAACTGTATGAGGTCGGGCGACGCGATCGGGCCGATCTCACGGCGGACGTGAGCGACGAGATCCTTTTTCAAGGCATCATCGCCATCTTCGCCAAGGTTGAGTGTGACATAGCAATAGATGCCCTGCCCCTTGAGGTCGTGGGGGTAACCGACGACCGCTGCCTCGGCCACCTTCGGATGCGAGACGAGGGCGCTTTCGACCTCGGCGGTTCCCATGCGGTGACCGGAGACGTTGATTACGTCGTCCACGCGGCCGGTGATCCAGTAATAGCCATCGGCGTCGCGACGGCAGCCGTCGCCTGTGAAGTAGGTGCCGGGATACGCCGAAAAGTAGGTCTGCACAAAACGGTCGTGGTCGCCAAAGATGGTGCGCGACTGACCGGGCCAGCTATCGAGGATAACCAGGTTGCCCTGAGCGTCGCCCTCAAGGATTTTGCCCTTGTCGTCAACGAGCGCTGGGTTAACGCCGAAAAACGGCTTGGTGGCGGAACCAGGTTTCAGAGCGGTGGCGCCGGGAAGTGGAGAGATCAGAATACCGCCGGTTTCCGTCTGCCACCACGTATCGACGATTGGGCAGCGGCCTTCGCCGATGACGTTATGATACCATTCCCAGGCTTCGGGATTGATCGGTTCGCCAACCGAACCCAGGAGACGAAGAGAGGCCCTGCTCGATTTCTGCACCAGCGCGTCGCCTGCTCCCATCAGCGAGCGAATTGCGGTCGGCGCCGTGTAGAAGATCGAGACTTTCCACTTATCGACGACGTCCCAGAAGCGAGACGCGGACGGGTAGGTCGGGATACCCTCGAACATCAGCGTCGTCGCGCCGTTGGCGAGCGGGCCATAGACGATGTAGCTGTGGCCGGTGACCCAGCCGACGTCGGCGGTGCACCAGTAGACATCGTTTTCGCGATAATCGAAGACGTATTGATGCGTCATCGAAGCGTAAACGAGGTAGCCACCGGTCGTGTGGACAACGCCTTTCGGCTTCCCCGTAGACCCGGACGTGTAGAGGATGAAGAGCGGGTCTTCCGCGTTCATTGCCTCTGGCTCGCATTCGGCCGGGACTGTGATGAGTTCTTCATGCAGCCAGAAATCGCGGCCGGGCGTCCAGGGAACAGGATTGCCCGTGCGGCGGACGACGAGCACTTTTTCGTCGCCGGCGCATTTTGCTAGCGCCGCATCCGCGTTCTTCTTCAGCGCCACGGGCTTGCCGCCGCGCAGGCCTTCGTCAGCGGTGATGATGAGTTTCGAACCGGCATCCTCGATGCGGTTTTGCAGGCTGTCGGGAGAGAAGCCGCCGAACACGATCGAATGGATGGCGCCGACGCGCGTGCAGGCCAGCATGGCGTAGGCCGCTTCCGGGATCATCGGCAGGTAGATCGTGACGCGGTCGCCCTTCTTGACGCCGTGCTTCTTCAAGACGTTGGCGAAGCGTTGCACCCGCTCATGGAGCTGACGGTACGTGATCTGCTCGCTCTCGTTCGGATTGTCGCCTTCCCAAATGATCGCGACTTTGTCGCCGCGGGATTCGACGTGCCGGTCTATACAGTTGGCCGAGACGTTCAGCGTGCCGTCTTCGAACCAGCGGATGTCGACGTGTCCGGCCGCGAAGCTTGTATTCTTGGCGCGTGTATAAGGTGTGATCCAGTGAAGCCGCTTGCCCGCTTCCGACCAGAAGCTTTCCGGGTCGCGTATGGACCGCTCGTACATGGCTTCATAAGATCCGGCATTTACATAAGCCCGCTCCGCCCATTCTGCGGGTACGGAATAGGTTTTATCCGACATAGAGCGCACCTCCGTTTGGCCGTCTGCGATGCGGCCATTTTTTCCTATTATGCTGCGACGATCGCGGCTCCACAACATGCTCGATGGTGGAGCGGCGGCTTTCGCAGTCGAATGATGGAGATCAATCTCGCGGTGCGGCAAAAGCCATCAGGCTAGCCAGACCGTCGTCCGTTTGATCTCGAAATCTTCAAGTTCGCGCGTCACCGGTACTTGGTATTCAGCGAGCAGCGTAAACTTTCCTTCCGGAAAGTAACTTCGGCGCGGATCTCCGATGTAGACGGAACATCCTTCCCTCTTGGCGCCCTCGATGAAACGCAAGACCCGATCGGCAAGCTCACGCTCATAGAAGAGGTCGCCGACGATGACGACCGCTTCCTTCGGGGGAGGGCCGGACAGCATGTCCCGGGCCGTGGTCTCGAGTGTCACGGCGTTGGCTGCGGCATTCAAGGCGCAGGCTGCAAGTGCAAGGCGGTCAATGTCGGCTGCGACGACGTGGGCGGCCCCGGTCTTGGCGGCGGCAATCGCCGAAATACCGGAGCCCGCGCCGAGATCGAAGGCGGGTTTGCCGCGGCAGATCTCCGCGTGGTCCAAAAGGTAGCGGCTGACGGCCTGGCCACCCGCCCAGGCGAAGGCCCAGTACGGCGGGGGCACGTTGAGCTCGCCGAGTTCGTCTTCCGTCTTCTGCCAGATCGGGAGAGACTCTTCCGCAAGCCGCAGCGTGATCTCGGGCACCAGCGGGGGGGCGATCGGCTTGGTATTCTCAAGGATGAAACGTTCGGCGGCGCGAAGGTCAGAGGGATCCAGCTTGCCGTCTGTCATGCGCCCTTGAGTTTCTTCATGTCGACGCCGCCTATACGGCAGATTTCTTTCCATTCGTCGGCAGCGACGGGCTGAACCGACAAACGCGAATTATTGACGAGAACCATTTCCGAGAGTTTGGGGTTCGTCTTGGCATCATCGAGAGATACGGGCGTTGGAACAGGAGTCACTGCGGCTACGTCGACGCATTCCCACTTGCCGGTTTCGTCCTTCGCTTCGGGATGCGCGGCCGCAATGACGCGGACGATGCCGACGATCTCTTTGCCTTCGTTCGAGTGATAGAAGAAACCGAGATCACCGACCTTCATGGCACGCATATTGTTGCGAGCCTGGTAGTTGCGAACGCCGTCCCACGCTTCGCCTTTAGGGCCTCGGGCGACAAGATCGCTCCAGGAAAAGACGTCGGGCTCCGATTTGAACAGCCAAGTTTGCATGAGGGTTCGCATTCCGCAGGATAGGAGTGCGTAGCGTGGAATGGGGATGAGCTCAAGCGTGCAAAAAGGCAGAACCTCCGCGCCCGGAGGTGCGGAGGTTCAGACGCGACACAAAACTTTTGGCGCTCTCAGAGCGCGACGGCTGCGACCTGTTGGATCGAGTAGCCGAGGTGTCTGAACTTTTTGACTGACATCTCTTGAAATTCGGTAAAGGCCTTATGCTCACGGCGGTGCGTCGGGTGTGAGGGGCATAGTGGCTATGAGCCCTCGCTCGGTGACTGAGGGCCGCGACATGACCGAGTTCACGACCGATTAAAAAAGAGTCTCCGGCGTCCAAATAGGAGGCGGTTGTTTGTCATCAGACGCCAAGGCGAGAGCGGCGGAAGCCCGTCATGATTGAAGTATCATCGCATTCCCGGTGCGATCATCGCGAATTACGAAATCTTTTCTGCGCGCGACTCGAGAGGCGCGGCCGCTGTTCTGAAACAGCAGGATGTTGATTGCGTCGTCACCTGTCGCGGCCTTGATGGTCCGTCATCCAAGAGGACGGAATGGCAAGGGACACTGAGGGCGGATCTGACCGAAGGAAAAGCGCCGGTCTATCTTGTGCTGGTTCCGCTTTCTAGCGCCAGTTCGCCTTATCGCGTCTGGAGGACTGATCGCGCCGCAATCAATCTTCTGCTTTCAAAGGCCGCTGCATCAGCGCCGTGATGGCTTCATCGACAAGCAGGCGTCCCTCGATGATGCCGTTGACGGCTTCCGCGATCGGCATATCGACGCCGCGCTCGCGGGCGAGATGAACCAGCGCTTTGGACGTATAGACGCCCTCCGTCACCGCGGACCGCGCGCCGAGAATCTCCGCCAGGCTTCGGCCCTCTCCAAGCGCGCGACCGAGCGACATGTTCCGCGACTGCGGGCTGCCGCATGTGAGAATGAGATCGCCTAATCCCGATAGCCCAAGGAGCGTCTCGGGACGCGCGCCCATGACTTCGCCGAAGCGGCGAAGCTCGGCAAATCCCCGGGTGACGATGGCTGCGTGAGCGCTGGCGCCGAGGCCGCGGCCTTCGACGATGCCGGCTGCGATTGCGAGCACGTTCTTGACGGCGCCGCCGAGTTCGGCACCGAGCACGTCGCTCGTCCAGTAAAGACGCATCTGGCGGGAGGAGAGCGCGGCGGCAAGCGCCCGCCCGACGGTTTCGTTCCTACAGGCCAGAGTCAATGCCGAGGGAAGACCGCGCGCAACATCGGCGGCGAAGCTCGGTCCTGAGAGAACGACGCGCACGACCTGCGGCGCGACCTCTTCGAGCACGTCTCCCATGAACCTTCCGGTCGACTGCTCGATGCCCTTCGCGCAGATGATGACGGGCGCGTTGGCGGCAACGAGCTTGCCGAGTTTCGCCATCACATCGCGCACGTGTTGGGCGGGAACGACGGCGAGAATTGCGTCGGCGTTCGCGACTTGGGAAAAATCGCCTGTCGCTTGAATGGCGGGATTCAGATCAACGCCGGGAAGAAACGTGCGGTTTACGTGGCGCGCATTGATGTCTTCAACGACATCGGGTTCGCGCGCCCACAGTATTACCGGGGTGCCACCGTGAGACAACGTCTGGGCCAGCGCCGTTCCCCATGCACCGCCACCGACAACACTGACCGAACGTATTTGCAAGCATTCCCCCGAAAACGATTATGCCAGCCGATCTAACATGCCATCCGGCTTTCGAACGCTACGCCTTTACGCCCGCACCTATCGCCTTCGGCGCCTCGCTGTCGAGGGGCCATCGCGGCCGTGCCGGCGCATCGAGCATATCGGAAATTCCGCGCGCGAGCCGTTCGGAGCCCGCCCACGCAATCATGACACCGTTGTCGCCGCAAAGCTCGAACGGCGGAGCGTGGAATGAGAAGTCGTATTCCTTCGCGACATCTACAAGAGCCTTGCGGAGCGCCCTGTTGGCTGCCACGCCTCCGGCAACGACGAACGGCCGATGGGCGGCGTCCGGAAATCGCGAAAGCACGGAGCGCATGGCTCGGCGTACCCGGTCGCTGACGCTGTCGCAGACCGCAGCTTGAAACGAGGCGCAGAGGTCGGCGACGGTTTTTTCGGAAAGGGGCGCATTCTGCATCGCTGCATGCCTGACCGCGGTTTTCAGGCCGGCGAAGGAAAAGTGCGGGTCTTCGCGGCCTTTCATCGGTCGGGGGAGATTGAAGCGCGTGCCATCGCCTTGAAGCGCGGCCTTTTCGACGGAGGGGCCGCCGGGCATCGGCAACCCGAGCAGCTTTGCGGTTTTATCGAAGGCTTCGCCCAAAGCATCATCGATAGTCGTCGCGAGGCGGCGGTATTGGCCGACATCCTCGACGAGCAGCAGCTGAGTATGGCCGCCCGAGACGAGAAGCATCAGATAAGGCGGGCGGAGTTCATCCGTCAGCCCGACCGTCAGGGCGTGCGCCTCGAGATGATTGACGGCCAGAAATGGGTGGCCCGTTGCAAGTGCCAGGGCCTTTGCGGTCGTCGCACCGACGATCAGGCCGCCGATGAGGCCGGGTCCTGTCGCGGCGGCGATGCCCGACAGGTCGTTCAAGGTCACTCCTGCCGTGTCGAGGGCCGATTTGATGAGATAATCGAGGCTTTCGGCATGGGCGCGGGCGGCAATTTCCGGGACGACGCCGCCGTAGATCGCGTGCTTGTCGAATTGCGAAAGCACGATGTTCGATAGAATGCGACCTTTCCCCCCGGCGTCCCGGGCGACCACGGCAGCGGCCGTCTCGTCGCAGCTCGTCTCTATGCCGAGAACAAGCGCGGAATTTGGCGCAAAATCGGAAGGTTCAGCCATCTGTTCAGGAACTTACCGGCGCGAGGTTGGAATCCGCGCATTCTTGGAGCATTACTGTCGCCCGAATTATCGGCATCCGGGCCCGAGTGCCCCGCCTAGCATCCGGAGAAACCTTTTTGCAAGCGACCCGCATCCGCATCGGGACCAGAGGCTCGCCTTTGGCCGTCGCCCAGGCGAACGAAGTCAAAAACAGAATTATCGCCGCGCTTGGTTTCGGCGAAGATGCCGTCAGCATTCATGTCATCAAGACAACGGGCGACCGAGTGCTCGACCGGCCGCTGTCGGAAATCGGCGGCAAGGGGCTGTTCACCAAGGAAATAGAAGAAGCGCTCATCGCCAACGAGATCGACCTTGCGGTGCATTCCATGAAGGATATGCAGACCGTACTTCCGGCTGGCCTTGTGATCGGTGCCGTGCTGCCACGGGAGGATGCACGCGACGCGTTTATTTCGCTCCGGCATGCTGGGTTTGCAGCGCTGCCGCAGAATGCTGTCGTTGGCACGTCTTCGTTGCGCCGGAAAGCGCAGGTATTGCACGCGCGTCCGGATCTGCGGGTCGTCGATTTTCGCGGTAACGTGCAGACGCGCTTGCGCAAGCTCGAAGAAGGCGTGGCGGAAGCGACGTTTCTTGCCGTCGCCGGGCTGAAGAGGCTCGGTCTCGAAGAGCGCATCACAGCGCCGGTTTCGATGGATCACATGCTGCCGGCTGTGGCTCAGGGCGTGATCGGAATCGAGGTACGAGAGGGCGACGAGACTATCGTTCCCGTCGTCGCAGCGTTGAACGATGAGAAGACGGCATGGGCGGTTGCAGCCGAGCGGGCGTTTCTCGCGCGTCTCGAGGGATCGTGCCGCACGCCAATCGCGGGACACAGCATCATAGAGGGACGCGAGATCCATTTTCGCGGACAGCTGCTCTCGCCTGACGGCTCTAAATGCTATGACGTCTCTCGGAGCGGAACGGTCGAAGAGGCGCGTGATCTCGGACTTTCCGCCGCTAATGAAATCCTGAGTAACGCCGATTCCGCACTTCTTGTCCGTCCGAAGGCCTGATGCACGTCGTCATTACGCGCCCTGTCCAAGATGCCGAGCCGTTCAAGACGCGCGTCGAGGAACTTGGCTGCGAGGTCATGCTGGCGCCGCTGGCGGATATTGAGAAGGAGGCAATCGACGCCGATGCGCTGGTCGGGGCGACGGCTTTGATCGCGACGAGCCGCAATGCCTTGGCTGCGCTTGCAGTGTCGCCAGCGCTGGCTTCGGCGGTCAAGCTTCCCGTCTTCGTCGTTGGGTCTGGTACGGCCGCCAAGGCGAGATCTATGGGGTTCGCGACGATCATCGAGGGGAACGGAAAGGCGGAAGATCTCGTGCCCCTCCTCGTTGCGAACCGCCAGGTCGGAGACCGTCTGATCCACCTCAGGGGCGACGTCGTTGCGTTCGACCTTGAGGCGGCATTAGCCGAAAGCAGCGTTAACGTCGTGCCGGTGCTGGCTTATCGAGCGGTTGCGGCCGAAACCTTACCGGCGCATGTCATCAAAGCGCTTCAAACGGGCGGCATCGATATCGTAACACTGATGTCGCCACGGACCGCGCGGACCTGGGCGCGGCTCATTGCAGCTTTGTTGCCACCCGTACAACTTACCGGAGTGACATATCTGTGTCTGTCCGAGCGCGTGGGTGAGGCCTTGGGGCCGCTGGCAAAAGACAGTAAAGTCCAGATCCCCTCGCATCCCAACATCGAGGAAATGCTTGCGCTCGTAAAACGTCTCGCGGCAAGTTCGAAAGCAGAGTAACAAGGCGCAAAAAAAGGGCGCGGCTACACCGGTAACAAAGCGCTCTCAAAAGAGAAAATTTTGACCCGAAACGCCTGGATTATTAACCGGCATCGGATGGCATACGCGAGTTTCGTACAGGAGGCTTAGGCTCCGATGGCAGATGAGAAATCAGGTTCAGGTCTGGGTTCAGGTTCGGGCGCAGGGGGTGCCAAGCGGCCCTATGCGACCATCGATCTGAAGGCGACAGAAGTTAAGGCGGCACCCGTTACGGGAAGCGCAGCTGCATCGAGCGCGAGCGCGGCGAGTTCCGAGGTTCCAGGCCCCGCCGCTGCCCGGACCTACGCCGGGGAAGCAGAGCAACCGAAGAAGGGTTCGCAGGCGCAGCCGGGATGGGCGAAAAGCGAAAAGCCTTCGTCTTCGGCCGCGTCGGGATATGCGGCAAGTTCTTCCAAGACCGACGAGCCGACGGTCGTAGTGCAAAAGCGCGGCGGATTTTTCAGCCACCTTGCGGCAGGCGTCATTGGCGGAGCGTTGGCGTTCGGCGCCGTGCTCTGGGCGCTGCCGGAACTCGAAATGCAAGGCGGCGGATCGGATGAGAAGATCGCGGGCCTTTCGCAACGTTTGGCAGCGGTTGAAAAGAGCGAGCAGGCTCCTCCGCCTGCGCCGGATTTGAGCGGAATCCAGTCACGCATCGCCGACCTTGAAAACGCGACGCAGAAAATTCCGGCGGTAATCGAAAGCCAGACGCGTCTCGTTGCGGAGACCAAAGCGGCGCTGGCTTCCGCGGCGTCCGACGCGGGAATGCCTCAACTGATCGAACGTATCTCCAAGGCCGAGGATCGTCTCAAGGCTATGGCGGATGCTGGCGTCAACGATCCCAACGCCAACCGTATCGAACAGCTTGCGGGCCTGACGGGCAAAGTTTCAGATCTCGAAACGAGCCTCGCGACGCAGCTTACAGCCTTGCGCGCCAGCGTCGCGAAGGACGTCGAAGCGCGGATTCAGTCCGCTACGGAAGCGAGCGAAGCGGCGCGTGCGGGAACGCAGCGCATCGACAAGGATGTCGCCGGCCTCAAGACGGATGGCGTGCGCATCGAGGAGCAGATTGCTTCGGCCAAGTCGGCCACGGATCATCTCGCGGCGAATATCAAGATCGCGCAGGACGAGGTCGAAAGCCTCAAGACCGCGCTCGACGGTCTGCGGACGGCGGCTGCAAAGCCTGCCGATATCTCGGCTGCGGTCCAGCCGCTCGCGGATAAGACAGCCGCTCTTGAAAAGAGCGTGCAGGATGTTGTCGCCGGAGATGCCGCGCGCACGGAAAGCGCGCAGCGCGTCGTGCTTGCGCTCGAATTGCAGAACCTGCGGCGGGCACTCGACAGCGGCCAGAATTTTTCGAGCCAGCTTGCCGATGTGAAGAAAGTGGCGGGCAGCCAGTTTGATCTCTCGGCGCTTGAGAAGCTGCAGGAAACCGGAGTGCCGACGACCGCCGAGTTGACGAAGGATTTCCGCGGCGCGGCCGATAAGGCCATCGATGCCGATGTGGAGCCCAACGATGCAAGCGTCGTTGATCGTCTCTGGGCGGGAGCCAAATCCGTCGTCCGCGTTCGCCGCATCGATTTGAAGGCGGACGACAAAAGCGCGGAAGCCGTCGTCGGCCGCATGCAGTTGGCGCTGACCGACGGCCGTCTTTCCGATGTTTTGGAAGAGGCGAAGGACCTTTCGCCCAAAGCCCAGGACGCGGTTCGGCCGTTCCTGGACAAGGTTGCGGCACGCGTGAGCGTCGATACCGCCCTCGCCAATCTCGATGCCAAGCTCAAGTCGTCCATTGCCGGCGATTCTTCGAAATCGGCAAAGCCATCGCCATAATCGGGTAAAGGGTCAGCGTCATGGTCCGCCTTGTCGTCTATCTGCTTACGATCGCCCTCATCGCGTCCGGCCTTGCGTGGCTGGCCGACCGTCCCGGCACCCTGCAAATCGTCTGGCAGGGTTACGACATCGAGACTTCGGTTTTTCGAGCAGTCGTTATCCTCGCGGCGGGTACGGCGCTCGTCATCTTCCTGTGGTCGCTCGTCCGCGCGCTTTGGAACAGCCCAGCGGCGATCGGCCATCGCCTCATGAGGCAACGCCAGCGTAAGGGCTTCGACGCGCTGTCGAGCGGTCTGATCGCGATCGGCGCGGGTGATAGCTCGCTCGCTTCGCGGTATGCGCTGCAGGCGCGCAAAGCGCTTCCTCACGCGCCGTTGACGCACCTCCTGCGGGCGCAATCTGCAGAGCTTGCAGGCGACCGGGCCGCCGCGCGGCGGATCTACGAGGCGATGCTGGCGTCGCCGGAAACAGAGCAGCTCGGCTTGCGCGGGCTTTTCCTTGAAGCACAGCGGGAAGGCGCGAGCGAAGCTGCACGCCAGTTCGCGGCACGCGCGCTCAAGGCCAATCCGAAACTTGGATGGTCGTCGAACGCGCTTTTCGAGCAGCAGTGCAAGCAAAAGGACTGGTCGGGCGCACTTTCGACACTCGAATACGCGCGTAAGAGCGGTCACATGCCGAAGGCGGCGGCGGATCGCAAGCGCGCCGTATTGTTGACCGCGAAAGCCGTACAGGCGGAAGACGACACGCCGGACAAAGCGCTCGCGTGGGCACTCGAAGCACATGCGCTGGCGCCGGATCTCGTTCCAGCCGCCGTGCTCGCCGGACGCATTCTGGCGTCGCGCGGCAACACGTCGAAGGCTGCGAAGATCTTGCAGAAAACCTGGACGAAATCGCCGCATCCCGATCTTGCTGCCGTGTACGCGCACGCGCGCATCGGCGACAGCACGCGCGATCGCTTCGATCGCGTGCGTCAGCTCGCGGCGCTCAATCCGCATTCCATCGAAAGCCCGATTGCTGTCGCCACGACGGCGACCGAGGCGCGAATGTATGATGAGGGTCGCCGTGCCCTCGAACCGCTGCTTGCAGGGCGTCTAACGCAGCGCGTCGCGCTGTTGATGGCGCGCATCGAAGCCGGTGAGAACGGAGAAACCGGGCGTGTGCGCGAATGGCTAGCACGTGGCATGAACGCAGCGCGCGATCCGGTTTGGATGGCGGACGGCATCATTTCCGATCACTGGGAGCCGACGTCGCCGGTTGATGGCCGTCTTGACGCCTTCCAATGGCGTGTTCCGGTCGAGACGCGCGACGATGCGGGCCGCGAGGTTCTTGCGACCAACATCGACGAATTGATCGCTATTGCTCCTTCATCGACAGCGGTCGCCGCAGCCGCCAAGCCAGTAGTTGCGCAGCCCGAGCCTGCCGCAGCGCGCCCAGAGGCAAAGCCGGTTGAGCCCGACGTCATCACCGCAGAGCCCATTACCGTGACGGTGAAGCCTCAGGCGGCGGCGACGCCTGATGTCGCTTCGGCCGCCGTCAACGGGGCGGCCCATCCTGCGGCCTCTGGCGGCGCACCTGCCGTTTCGAAGCCGAGCGGCGATGCAGCGACGTCCGTGAAGCTGACGCCACAGGAGCGGCCGTCGCCCGCGAAAGCCGATTCTGCGGTCTTCGTGACTCCGAGAGCGCCCGATGATCCAGGGACGGAGGGGCCGGAACCCGAGCTTGAACAACCTGTCGCACGCCGAACCTATCGGGCCGTCAACTAGGGCCGCCGGAACCACAGAAACCGTCGAGGGGCAAACCTTGGACAGCCTTGAGCCTTTTGGATCGGGGCGCTTGCAATTCTGGCTCGCCCAGAGTATCCCTCGCGCCTTCCTGGAGGGACGCCCCTCCGCCGGAACAAAGCCGCTTTAGCTCAGCCGGTAGAGCACGTCATTCGTAATGACGGGGTCGTGTGTTCGAGTCACACAAGCGGCACCATTTAACAAATTCAGTAAAATCAACGTATTATGGGCTCCGGCGCGCAAGCTGCTTCGGTGCCAATTCGCCTGCAAAATCGGTCTCCTGCACAAGCCCGATATATTGCTCCCGTGGACTTCGAGCGGATGCCGGACGCCGACTACTTCCGCGAAGCAACTCCGCGCGACTTTGCCCGAATGTGGAAGACCGGAAAGAACGCGAGCAGCAAGACGTTGACGATCGCGTGTTCGCTTGTCTCGCCGAGCGCTGGGCTCTGATCGACGTTGGCAGGAGACAGTGTTTATGGTCGGCGCGGTGGAGCGGTGTGAGAGCCGCCACGCAGAATGAAATCGCACCTAGTCGCAAACGAAAGGGCCGCAAACTGAACAGATTGCGACCCCTAAAATGCGCTCGGCGAATTAGTGCTTGTTGCCGTGCTCGTGCACGTGAGACTTCGTAGCCTCGGAATGGTGCTCTTCAGCCTGCAAATGGTGACCATGAGCTAAGTGGGCGTGGTGAGCGGCCTTCTCATGGTGGCCGGCCTCATGATGCTTCGCTGCTTCATGGTGGTGTTTCGCAGCGTGCTCGTGATGTTCAGCAGCCTTCTTGTGGTGTTCGTGCGCTTTCTGAGCCATTGGGGACATCCTTTTTGCTGAGTTATCGCCGTGCTCCCGACTGTTCCCCGTACCCCACATATATGACGCTCTTTGCGCTTTCTGTGGTTCTCTTCTGGCCTATGCCGATCAGCCATCTCTTACGGCAACGCCGCCACAAAACGTGAGGCTTCGAGAGATAATCTCTCGCGCCGTCACGCAGTTCTACGGCGATTTCTCTGCGGGCTTATCCAAGGCGTCGATGGTGACAGGATTCTTCGACGGAGCATCGCCCGTGCCCAAGCGTTTGCTCGGATCGCCAACGACCGGCTTTGGAGCAATGCCGTCTGGCTGTCTGCTGTACGCCGCCACGATGAAGATACCCGCAAGCAAGGTAACAATCACAGAGGCGTAAAAGACTGTGGTGCGCGTGCGTGATGTGTTGATTGCGCTCATTGCGATATCTCAAACGTTCGTTGAGTTTGAAGAGTAACGCGCTGGTCAACGCCGTGTTCCGGTCTAGAGGGCCGTGCCGATGTGAGAGGCAGGCTTGTACTAGTGTGGACGGCGACCGAGGTGTTTAAGCGCCTTCATTGTCGCGTGCTGACCCAACACCGTCGCATCATGGTGACCGCACGTGCAATCTTCGACTATCGCTTGTGAGATAACCTCAAAAAGGGAAGCAAGCATCCTACCCTCGACACTGTGCACTTCGACAAGCTCCGTGCACGCCAAACGTATCGCGTCTTTGAGCACGCCACTTTCGATGTCGATGGTTGGTGACTTAGGAAAAACTGGCGTCATCACCGCACTCCGCTGAGTATCGGCGGGAGCGTATTGGTAGCCACTCTCAGTCAGCAGAGCCTACAATGCGACTGCCGATAGTCGATTTGTAGCAGGTAAAGAGACGCCTGTCCGGCACAATGCGGGTTTGCGCCTACCATTCGCTTGGTCTTGTGATCGGCCGCCCGTTACTATATCCGTTAAATCGGACCTCCGGCTTGGCCTCGCCGCTGAGTGCGCTGTATCGACGACCCCTCAAAAATTTCGGGTGCTCATCCTGACTTCGGGTCGGGCAGAAACGAGCGCATCCAACTCGCCTGCGGCTGGTTTACCGGTTGCGGGCTTCTTATTGTCGTGAACTGCGAGGAGCTATCGAATGGTTATAGTGCCCAAAAATTTACCGAGCGCAGCTGCTCTTAAATTGCGTCGAGCCCAAGAGGCATCAAAGGCCATGCAAGAATACGAAACGGAGAGATCAGTCATTCGCGTTAAAACGGAACGTCTTCGCGCCGAACGACTGGCTCGGGAGGCGATCGCCCCTGCACCTAAAAAGGCAGGGAAGCGGAAGCCGCAACTCGAGAAGTAAACGCGAGTCATCCTTCAGAAGTTTGGGCAACTCGGCTCGGTGAGAGATAAACGGTATTAACTGGCGAGTTCTTTGGTCGTTTGATCGGAAGAGTGATCGAAGTGCTCGACATCGCGCACACGGTTAAGAAGATCGCGGGCTGCGTTTCGCGATGTTACTTGGAGATTTCTTTTTCGGTACGCTGGTGGCTTCGAGGGCTAACCGAGCAGCGCGCAATCGCTGTGTTTTGGCGAGAGTAGCCAGCCGATCTGTTTCGCGATCTTTCTTCGCCTGAACGGCCTCTTGTTCACGACGCAACTTAGCTACGGCAACTCTCGTTCTCGCAGCTTCGCGGTCACGCTCAGGCTGAAGCGCATCTATTGCAAGCTGATGCTTGGCGCTTTTGGGATAGTTCCACATTACATGTAGATGCGCATTGCCATCGCATAATGCAAGCTGTCACCCGCATTCGTGCAGCGAGCTAGGCGCAAACGTTTGTATCAATTGCAACGCAATAAGCGCATGGTGGGTAGATCATCGGCCGATATCCTGGGCTCCGGTGGCTGAGAGTTATGATGTGCTCCCGCCTGGCAAACCGGAAATCATTCGATGATATTCAGTCCGTTCAGCGACAAAAATCTTACCATGCAGGCTGCGGTCGCTCTCGCATGCGGCGAACTGGGGATCAGCGAAACAGATTTGGCGCGTCGGGAATGCGTCGCCACCCTTATGGAACCACTCACCAAATCCGGCCCGGTGAGTATCGATCGCTTCAAGACCTTCGCTGTATCACAGTTTCTGATGTCGAGAGCTTGATCGGAACGACTAAGCCGCTGTCACGAAAGCGAGTTCAATGGAGATTGAAGAAGACCTCGTCTCAGAGAATGCATTGCTACGGCAGTTGCTTATTGAAGCGAGACTCAACGAGGCCGAGCAGGTTGTCGCGGAAAAGTTGCAGCGGTTAATTTCGGAGGAGTTGCACCACAGAGTGCAAAACACGCTGGCGACAGTGCAGGCAATCGTCTCTCAAACTCTTCGAACCGCCGACAGCACGGAAGAAGCACAGGAAGCGATTGAACATCGGCTCCAAGCGTTGGGCAAAGTTCACGACTTATTATTAAGGACCAGTTGGGCCAGGGCCAATTTGCGCGCCATTCTTCTTGCAGCGACGCGACCGTTTGGGATGCACGAGGGACGGCAGTTCGCGATTGATTGCCCGCAAAATCTTGCGGTGACAGCACGTGCTGCACTACCGACCGCGATGGTATTCAACGAGCTTTGTACGAACGCAACGAAGTACGGCGCTCTTTCGGTTCCAGAAGGGCGCGTGCACATTAGGGTGGATGTGGACGAAAGCGGAAAGTCAGCCCGCCTTGCTTGGCGAGAGACAGGTGGTCCACTTGTAAAAGCGCCCACGCGCCGCAGCTTTGGTAGTCGCCTTATTGAGCAAAGCTTATTGGCTGACACGCAAGGCAAAGGTCGTATTCAGTTCCTGCCCGGTGGTGTCGTGTGCGAACTCGAAGTCGCGTTGTTAGAGCAGACTATAGCGGCATGATCCGACCATCGAGCATCTCAATAGCCTCAGGCTAGAGATGATCTTCAAACAAGAACCGTCGGATAAGTGAGGCTAGCCTGCGTCTGGCGAATGGAAATTCCTCGCAGATCGTCGATAAAGAGCGTGAGCTTATCGGAGAAAGAAACCGCGCGCGCGTAAGCAACTGCGTGCGATTTCACATTGAAGCTCAACAGGATTCGACCGTGTGGTTCTCGTAGAACGGTCCACGTTCGTTGGGGTCCTTCGACAACGCGAATATAATCCCTTGGCATGCTGGCTCCTTCAAAAATGAGCGAGGACAAATCCGTCAGCGCACCTCCGCATCGCGAATATCGGATCTCTGCGCGTCTTCAAGATCTGACGGGTCGATTGTGATTACCTGTCTCGCGCCATGGCCGTATCCCTTCATTCGCAACTCAATCGTGGTCGATATCCGCCGATAAGCAACGAACGACAGCCCTTGGATAAGTTCTTCGCAGGTCTCAACTTCGTAAGTTCCCGCTTCCAAACGTCCATCAACACCGTCGAGCGTGAAAGGATACTGGAACGTTACAGGCTTGCTGGTGATCCGCTGCATCACGAAGAGCTCCGTATTCTTCCTAAAAACACCGTCGCCCCTAGCGCTGATGCCAGGGGCGACGGACAAACGGCGACGCTACTTAAAGCTGCCGGCCGTTGGCAAAAGCATCGACGTCCTTTTGAGCCTGGGCTTTGTCCAACTCGTACTTGGATTGAACCTGCGAAACGAGGTCGTCCGTGCTCTTGAGGTCGCGTACTTCCTCCTGGCTAAACTTCGGCCACTTGATCGCGATTTCGGAGCGCATTCCGAGGGGACTTGCGGCGCGTGCTGTATTTTCGGCCATTGGTAAATCTCCTAAAAAATCCACTGGAAAAATGATCAGAACAAGATTTATCCAAACCATCCAAATTATAAATGGGAGTCGAACGTGTTCATATCAAGATACAACGTCATGTATTCTAAATAAAAATGCGATGAGTAATCGCAAGTATTCTTGGAAATATTTGGATAATACTTTGTGTGTTACACACGCTTTTTCGTGCAGGTCTGTGGAAAACTAAGCAACTGACAGATGGAAGATGCGTGTATATCTTGCGATGACTTATGGCGCGCCGGAAAAAGAGGCCACGAAAAATGATACTTTGGAAGCCAATAAGTGAGTTCGTCGAACCGAATTGGGTGAAGCTCGGCACGGCGCTGCCGCCGACACTCTTTTGGCGACCGAAACACGGGGCGATAATCGGCTACATTCGCGATGGCGAACTGTTCGACGCCAAATGGATCTATGTGTGCGACGCGAACAAGGTGACGGACTTCTCTGTGATTAGCTCGCCGGGCGACAACGTCGTGGAGTTGAATGAGAGTCGCGCTTCGCCGTAACGCGTCTTTCCCATTTCGGCGCCCTAATTCGGCTCATCCCCGCGCTGACTTCAGCTCTCTTCGCCTTGTCTTTGTCCAAGGAGCGCCTCTTGGCCTTTTACCTATGAAATGAAAAGAGGCCGGGAAGTTGAAGCTTCCCGGCCTCGAATCCAAAACTCAAACTAGCTGCGCGCTAGCAGCCGCGACGCCAGAGGCAGCGGCGGAAGCCGGGTCCGCCCCAACCCCAACGATCCGCACACAGATGGCGAGCGCTGTAGCAACCGCCGTAGCCGTAACCGTATCGCGGACCGCCATAGAAGCCATAGCCGTAACGTGGTCCGTACCAGCGACGGTGCCAATTGCGATAGTAATACGCTTTCTGCACCAATGGCTGAGAACTCGCGGCTACCGATGCAACATCACCAACGCTTGGCGCTGCAATAGCCGATGTAGCAATCAAACTACCTAGCGCTGCCAATCCGAGAATGAGCTTGTTCATGGAGTGTCTCCTATCCATCTCGATAGAACCGACTCCTAACTCTCAAAATCGGAGAACGTTTGCGCTTACGATAATTTATAGAAGCTGAATACGTGTTCACTTGCGACTGATGACGCGTCACTTCCGGCGGCGCTCCCAACCGCCAGCATGCGATGTCCTTGACCGAAGCGATATCATGATTTCGCTCTTCACTGCACCCAATACAGTCAGTGGACTGTCTAACAGACAATGCGCGTTGCGTGCTGGTCTGGTTGAACACAACGACATCGAGTGCAGCGTGAGAAGCGAAGCGTTGCCGCACCAATAAAGGCGACGTGGTTGCGATGGATGACGAGGCTGGACGGGCGAATTGATACGCCAACGTCGCATATCACCTATCTGTAAGGTTGGATTTTGAAACCGGCGGAACTCCGCTCGTGTTCTCCGTTCAAATGCTATGCGTATAGGAGTATGCGATGATTAAATTCAAACGAGCAGTTGCTGCGCTAGCCGCTACATGCGCGTTGGCAGCGTTCTCGTTGCCGGCGTCGGCTGCCCACTTCGGTGGGGGCGGCGGATACATGGGCGGTGGCGGTTTCCACGGTGGTGGCCATTTCGGAGGTGAACACTTTGGCGGTGGTCACTTCGCCGGAGGCGGCCATTGGCACGGTGGCGGTGGATGGCATAGCGGCCATGGATGGCGTGGACGCGGGTGGGGCTATTATCCCGGCTTCGCGTTCTATGGCGGCCCTTACTACGACGATTACTATGGAGACGATTACGACTACTGCTACTGGCGACACGGCCGTCGTTTCTGTCGCTACTAACTTCTCCTAGCTCCATTCCACTTCCCCGGTTTCTCATTCGAGAGGCCGGGGTTTTTATGCGCGCCGCAACAAAACACACCCCAACGGTTCGGCCCGTTGGGGTGTGCTTACGCGAAGGATGTCCCGTGGAGGGGATGTCCTAACACTCGAAGGATGCGGCTAAAATTCTTTGGCAGCTATTGAACCGCAAAGCTTAGGCCGCGTGTACTAGCGCACGTCACTTCTCGGCCTTCGCGACTTTGTTCGCGCCAACGGACTTCTGGCCTTTGTCGTCATGATGTTCGGGCCGATCCGTCGGTAGCTTCTTGCCTTCCTTCTGCGTTTCGTGATGCTTGCCGCCGGGCGGGTCGCTTGCGATGGTTGGGTCGTTGTAATTGGTCTTCTTACCCATGTTTGACCTCCAGGGTTTGGAGAAGAAACGGCCCCGCTTCGCCAACGGTTCCGCGTCTATGCGACCGAGATAACGGAAGCCGGAACGATCGGCGGCATCCAAGCGGGCATGAAGCGAGAGCGCGAATTCACGTGGGCGTGGAATGGAGTTTGAGCTCGATCGAAAGCGTTGCCAGCGCTGTCAGGTCTTCGTTCTTATCCGTGATCAAGCTCAGAGACACGCCGGGCTTTTCATCTCCCTCCACCGACTTCGCCTTCGTCTGCTCGCTCTCGGGCGCCTCATAACGTTGGGCGAGAATGCCCGGTTTCAGATCAACGGTCGTCTTGGCATTCACCGCCCATATCAAAGTGCGGTTGGCACCTAGCGGCGCTGCACCGGCGTTTGAAAGACTGCCATTATATTCTTCTTCAAGCCCGGTATTCTTGTTGCGGAAGACGCAGATCATGCCCGCCTTCGGGGAAGCATCGCCCACAGTACAAATCAAATCACCGATGTTTTCCTGCTTTGGAGATACCGCCAGACATTGCGTTGCGAAAAGCGACAGGGACAGCGTCAGTATCATCGCGGCTTTCATCTGTCCGGTCTCCTTGAGTAAACAGCTGTCTAACTGTAATCGCTGCACCGCACGGGCGTTCCCCTCGGGTAGCAACTTGGCGATTTGTGCGACCGCTTATTCGCGCGGAATGGCCGGACGACCTGATCGTCCAGCCCAAACACCACTGAGAATTTAAAACGGCGCTGATCGCGCGTTGGCTTCGAAACTATTGATTTGTCGGAACAGCCGGAAGTGGACGCGCGTGCTGCGTGTGAACCGGTTGATCAAGTGTGCGATCAGCCAACGTTGTCGGTCTCTCTGGATGGCCCAGACCGATCACAAGTCCCAAAAGCACGATACCGAATGCTGCGCCGGCAAACATCAAAAAAGCCGGACCGATTCCGCCCTTATCAAAGGGGTCTTCTATCGGCTGCTTCTCAATGGGCTTTTCGGTGTCGGAAAAGCGCGGGTCTGACCACAGAGCCATGTTTTCCTCCATTGTTGCTTGTGAAGGGTCAACGTCTCCTGGCGCGCTCGGTTCCTGATCTCCCGTTTGTGTGCAATGCAAAATCGACCGCAATCCTCAGTATTCGAAGAAAACTTGATTGCCTCTCGCTATTTGAAATGCACGATCATTCGTGGACGGCATCCCGTGACGGATGATGCGTCGATATAAAAAACGTACTTAGAAACTAGGGAGATTTTCATGCGTACTTGCTTTTTCATTTTCTCAGCTGCCGCTTTGTCTTTGGCAACCGCCGCGTGCGGACAGACTGCTTTGAGCGATAGCGATTGCGAAGCTACGTGGAAGGAAGCCGGGGGCGCCGATCTCACACCGGAAAAAGCGAAGCCCTTCATTGCCAATTTCGAGCAGGTGGATGTGGATCACAACGGCGCAATTAACTGGGAAGAATTCAAGGCCGGTTGCAAGAACGGACTGGTGAAGAAGAAGTAATCGCCTAAGCAGTTCTTTCCGATAGCTTCTGTGATGATTGCAAACTGAGGAACCGCAACCAACGTCGCGTTGGTTGCGGCTCGTTGGGCTAGCTTCTCATGACGTGAACGATCACGAGTAGCTCGACCATCGCGATCATGGCCAGCAACCAGATCAACAGCAGCCGGGCGCCAAGCTTTTCTTGTAGTTCTTGCTCCCTTTGAGAGATCGCAGATTGGCCCGCGTCGATGGTTTGTTCGATGTCATTGGTCATGGGGTTCCATTTCTTCAATGCAGCAGCGGACATCGTCCTAAGACGACGCCTGCGCATTGATGAGGTTATGATTTCAGAAAGTTGTGGCCGTTCAGACCGCAGGCGGCGCGCGAGGCCCGTTCGACGATGTGTCGAGGTGCGGGAGGCTTCGTCCGGACGGCGGCCAACATCTTGCTGCAAGCGCGGAGGCAAACGTCAGGTCGCGCGTGCAGCCCTCGACAAATATTGCGGAAGCGTGCCGGCCGCTTCCAACCTCTGGCTTTACGGCATGCTGAAAGGTCGAAACGACCTGAATGCGCGCCGGAGGAAAGAAGCCGTTGTCCTTCGTCTGCCAATTGGAGACCAGCCGCGGTCCGGCATCTGCTGGGGCGACGACAGTATCCGCCGCGTGGCTCGCGACGAGCGCGAAGCACGACCAAATCAGGAAGCGTATCAGCGACGGAAATGACATCTGTAGCTTTTAGCAAACGGTTCTGGGCTTATCCAGGCCGGTGGTGCAGCGCATAACTTGCAATCACTTCGTGGTCTGGCCGCCGGAACTTTGAGGCTCAGCTGTTCCGGACGATCCCGCGCTTCCTCCCGAGTTTGGGGAAATTTCGGGCGGCGGTTGTTTATTTACCGGCAAATCTGGAGACGTCGGTGACGTCGTCGCGTTTTTCTCGCTGCCAGGACCCGTTGCGCCCGGAGAAGCTTGATCGGCCGGCGTCCCTGACTTCGGATATTCAGGCGTCACTCTTCCGGTTTGCGGAGCCTGCGCAGAGGCGACCGTTGCCGTAAACAGAAGGAGAGCTGCGCTTCCCAATAATCGCGTCTTCATGGCCAATCTCCCTGAGACCGTCCAGGGAGAAACGCAGCCCACCTTTGTGCTGTTCCGCTCCAAAATGCCAAGGCGGATTGAGCTTTATCCGGGCAATCGCTCACCAGTCTGCATAATACGCATCGTACGGCCGTCCCACGTAAAAACGGGGGCCGTAGACCGCGGGGCCTGGGTAATAGCGTGGTCCGGGGTAATAGATGACGGGTGGAGCGTACGCGACGGGCGGCGGTCCGTAATAATAGGGCGCGTAGGCCGAATACGGGTAGTACGGATAATAATAGCCCTGTCGCCAATAGCGACGGTGGTTCACCGGTACGATCGCGCCTTCGACCTTTGGCAAAGGCGCCCGGAAATTTGCGGCCGTGGCCGAACTGCTCGAAGCCGAGTAACCGGAAGCCGCCAATGCGGCGACGATAAAACTCTGTACAAAGAACGCTTTCCGCATGGAACACTCCAGACATTGTCCGGCCCCGTCCAGCGCCTCGCGACGTTCGGTCAATTGGGTTCGGCTGTCAAAGGAATTGCATTCGCTGCAGTCGGCGTGAGCGTCGATCTCGGCAGGAAGGGCGGACCATCTACCTGTTCGCGCGCAGAAAATAGAGAAGGCCCTGCCATGTGACTGGCAGGGCCTACAGGATCATGCCGCCCTCGCGCCGAACGGTTTCGGTCCCGCTTGTCCGACCTGACCGGCAGCGACACTCTTCCCGCTGAGGCCAGCACCGATAGCTAATGCTGCTGTCATGAACAATTCACAATAAATGTCAGAAACCGTAACAAATAGCTGAACGATCGACGCTGCTCATCGGCAGCGCGGGAGTGTTAAAGGTGCTCGCTCGCACGCCTGCAACGCGCGCCATTTTCATCGAAACGCAGCGCGATATCTTCGAAGAACGGCATGCCGTGCATCGATCCGATTATTCGCCGCGCAGGCGACGATCAATATTCGTCTTCTTCTTCGACGCGATAGCTATAGGGGTGATCGCAGCAATATTCTGCGGCCGCCTTTTGCGCGTCTTCCCAAGATTCGTATGAGCTGCCGATCGTCTCGGTACTACCGCCGAAGCAGCCTTCGGCATCGCTTCCGCAATGATCGCACCAAACGACAACTTTGAATTTTCGCATTCGGCTTCTCCCTAAAGAAAAGCCCTCCGCGTTTGCTCCCAGTCGTGCACGCCAACGTCTTGTGCCGAACGCGGGAAAGAGGCGGCTTGGTGCGCCGTTCTCTTGAGTTTTGTGCAGTTCCCCGCGCTACTCCGAACGACAGATTCGAGATAAAGCTAGCATTGGGTGGGGAGACAAAACGTGACGGCGACGTAACACCCCCGAGCAAAAATGGCGGACGCGATGCCCAGTACGCGCTGGGTGCCGCTTTTTGGGAAGTGGAAAATGGACGCAAAAGGTCACATTTGCCCATGCCGGAGGAAGTCTGCCACATTCTCTCCGATAGGGTTTGTATGCTCGCTATGAGCGCTGATTTTTTCTGCGGGGGAGCTAAACGCCGTGAACTTGCGACTGACCTTTATCCTGGCTGCCGGCCTGTCTTTTTTTGCTGCGAAGGCCAGTGCCGAGTGCACGATGAATGAGATCGAGAAATCGAACACCCGGATCGGTATGTGCCGGCAGCAGGTCGGAATTGCTTCGGGATACGGATGCACGTCGCTGTTGATGAAGGCACAGGTCGCCGACCAGTTTCAGCAGATCGAACTGGCGCGCCGCTGCGGTTTCAATGCTGAAGCCGACAAGCTTGAGAAATTCTACAAGCAGACGACACCGTTGATCGTCAGCCTTTACGAGTGCGTCGACACCGCGGTTAACCGGGCCGACATCGAGAAAGAAGCTAAGGAAGAGGTCGAGAAGGTTCTCTCGGCTCTGCCAGCGGGTTGCTCCGCCGACCTTAAGTCCAAGATGGAGGCAAGGCTTCCGAAGCTCCTTGCGCTCGACGAGAAATCGCTCGCTCAGGTGAAAGAGATCGCGGGCCAAATCGGATTAAAGCCCGCACCGAACTGAGGCACGGGGAGGCAAGCGACCGACTAAAGAGCTCGGCAAACTTTTGTTCACCCTAAGTTTGTCTGACAGTGAAGATATTAGGACTTGTCCCCTATCATCGTTCTGACCCGCCAGGGTAAGGAATGGTTTGGGAGCGTCCCGTGTCTGTTTGTAAATCTGTCGTTGGCGCTTTGGCCGTCGCGTTGAGCCTCGCCACTTTCTCATCTGCTGCCGATGCAACGCATCGCCGCTGCGGTTTCGATCCGTATGGCTACAGTGCCCCGAGTTTCCGTGGCTGCCCGAAATATATTCGTCGCGCCTACCGCGATGGCTGGGGCTTTTACCCGGCATATGGTTTCTACCCCGCCGGCAGCTACTATGCCCCGCCGCGCTATCGGGTCTATCCGGTGCCGGTTCCGGTGTATCCGGCTTATCCCGCTGCTTATTGCTATTACGACAACGGCTGGGACATGCGTCCGCGCCAGATCTGCGTTCCGGCGTGGTGATCGCTTCGGCTGACGTTCAGTACTGACGGTAAGGTGCCGGCGAAATTCTGCCGGCACCCTCGAAGGCCCATTATATCAGCGCAGCCATTCGGTCGGGCGCGGTCCGCGGCAGAAGTCATGGCGGTGCAGGTAGTAGCAGCGGCGGCCGTCGAAGTAGTCGTCGCGGGCGAATGGATCGCCGGCGTAGGTCGCGAAGCCGAAGCGGTAGCCATACGGCGGCCCGGCGCGGTGATATCCCAGGCGGAATTGCTTGTCGTGGCGATGATGCCAGGAATGCGCTTCGGCTGCAGGTATGAACGCTAAAACGCCGAGGATCAGTCCCGCAACGCGTGGAAACTTCGACATGTGTTGCCTCACGATGATTGCTTTAACGTTCAGTCGCGCGTCGTCGCTCCAAACGCAATCAAGAACTCGCGCTTTGGCAAATGGCGGGGCGGCCAGGATCATTCGCTTTTAATCAAAATGCGAAATTCCGTTGGCAATTGGCTACGGCTGCGGTTTCGTGGTGCGATCAAGCGGGGCGTTATGCTGGGGACACTTCGTATGCGGAGACTTTTGCCGTCGAACTCATTTGTGCGCTTGGTGTTCGCGAGCATTGCGGGATTGACTGCGGGCTCGTCTGGGGCAGGCGCGGCCGATGTTTGTGAAGCCCTCTGGCGGGCGCGCAATGCGATCTTCGCGAATAAGGGCTATTGCTTCGAAAGCAACGAGGGACAGGCGGCCTTCGGCAAAGGCTGCTTTCCTCCTTTCGGTAAGCTGACGCCAATGGAGGAAGCCGACGTCCAGCGGATCAAGGATGTCGAGGCTCACCAACGGTGCGCGGCGGTGCCGACGCCTCCCGCTGGACAAACGGGCAGCCAGGATCAGGGCGGCGCACGTATCGTGCCGAAGTATGTCGTCCAGCTGACGCTCTCTCAGGCCGCGGCGAACAAGCTCTCGTCATCGGGGGAGACGGTCAGGATTTCGGCTTCCTATTACGGAACCGCCGCGCCGGGCACCGCTGCAGGCGATGACGGGGAGGTCGGTTTGGCGAACGAAACCATCGACCTGCCGAACGGTACGCGAGCCGTAAATCTTGGCGGTGTTGCTATTCCGGAAAGCGACATCCGCAAGACCGCAGAGGGGCGGCCTCTACTGCTGATCAATGTCTATTCCAGCCGCAAGGTTTTTCAGGACAACCTACTCGATTGCGGCATCTATCAAGGCGACGCCGCCATGGCCGGACAGATCGAGATTAGCTGTAAGCTGATCGGCGAATAGGTTTCGGCCGCTCACTGCAGGCCGGGCGAAGTTGGATTATGCGGCGGCGACGTTCCTTCGGGACCGCTGCCCTTTTCGCCGGAACTTCCGCCGGAACCGGCATTTGCGGGAAGATTGATTTCCGCTGGCGGTTGTTTGTCGATCGGGACGGACGGCGCCGTCGGAGATACTTGCGAATTTTTCTCGCTACCGGGTCCGACCTTGCCGGGTTCGATCCCTTGCTCATCGCCCGGTTCGCGGCCGATAGCCGACGGATCGGCGCATGCGGGAAGCGCATTCACGAGAGCTGCCGCAGTAACTGCGGCAGCCATGAGCGATTTCGTCCTCATGGGGATATCGTCCTTCGCTGTTCCATAGTTGCGGAACGCTTGGCGCGAGGGCGTGTTCCCGTTAGCCGAAATACTGTCGTCAGCCTTTATTCGGCTTCGTTGGCCCGACCGACGTCGAAGGAGCGTTAGCCGGGTTCGGCTTTTCCTTGACGTTCACTTTATCGCCGTTGGAGACGCCGTCCGGAGGGCTTTCGATGATGCGATCTTCGGGAGCAAGGCCAGACGCAACCTCGACCGTCGCGCCGCGATCGCGGCCGATCGTGATTGGCTTCAACGTAATTTTTTCCTCGGTGTCGACGGTCGCAACGCGCAGGCCCGATTTGTCGAACAGAATGGCGCTCGCCGGGATGACCAGAACGTCGTGCTTGTTGCCGACCGTCAGATGCACACTGGCGTATGCGCCCGGCATCAACTCTCCGGCGGCATTGTCGACGATCAGCTGCATCCGCGTTGTGCCAGATGCGACATCGACCGCGCCGGAAGACGCTTCGACCTTCGCTGCGTACTTTTTACCCGGGCGCTCGGGCACAGTGAGGATGCCGACGGTCCCCGTCGGAATCATCGGGACGTAAATCTGAGGAACGTTGACGTAGAGCCGCAGCTTGTGGACGTCGGCGACGACGAACATTTCGGCGCCACTTGAGCTGCCGGTGTTGATCAGGTTGCCGACGTCGGTGTTGCGGACCGTTACGATGCCGTCGAAGGGAGCGACGATGCGCTTGTATTCGGTCAGCGCCTTCAGGCGATCGAGGTTCGCCTGTCCCGATTTTACGAGTGCGTTCTTGGCGTCAAGGTCGGCCTTCTTCTCGTCGGCTGCCTGATGCGTGACGTAGCTGCTTGGCAGCAGCGCCTGATAGCGCTGGTTGGTGACGTCGGCGAGCGCGGCATTTGCCTTGGCGTTGGTTAGATCCGATTCCGCCTGCGAATACTGCTGATCGAGATCTGGGGCGTCGATCGTCGCCAGGACGTCGCCGGTCTTCACGTGCGAGCCGATGTCGACGTTGCGGGACGCGACGTAGCCGTTGACGCGTGCGAATAACGCGGCCTGGTAATAGGCATCGAGACGGCCGGGCAGGTCGAGGACGCCGACACTCTGTTCTACTGCCGGAGGCGCCACGGAAACAGTCGGGACGGCTCGCTCTGCAGCTTTGTTTTTCAGTTGTGCGACGCTCTGCTGGCGGCTTTCAATTCCAACAAACGCAAGAGCGGCGGCGCCGCCGATGAATATCACCGTCGCCAAAGGCATCTTCCAACGCGACCGCTGCCGCGGCTGGTCGGGTGGCGATTCAGGCAGCATGGAGTTCTCCACCAGGGATTGAACCTTTCGGCGTTGAAGATTTGGCAGCCTTACGCTTGTGCATCAGGCTGAAAATAACTGGCACGATGAAGAGCGTTGCTGTGGTTGCGAAAATCAGGCCGCCGATGACCGCCCGGCCGAGCGGGGCGTTCTGCTCGCCACCTTCGCCGAGACCCAACGCCATCGGTCCCATACCGATGACCATCGCGAGAGCTGTCATCAAGACGGGGCGAATACGGACGAAGCCCGATTCAAGTGCTGCGAGAATGGGATCACCGTGCTCGTCGAGCCGCTCACGGGCGAAGCTGACGACGAGCACCGCGTTGGCGGTCGCCACGCCCATACACATGATGGCACCAGTAAGCGCCGGGACGGACAGCGTTGTTCCAGTGAGGAAAAGCATCCAAATGATCCCGACCAGCGCCGCGGGGAGCGCCATGATGATAACCAGCGGGTCGCCCCAGGATTGGAAGTTGACGACGATCAAAAGGTATATAAGCACGATTGCGCCGAGGAGCCCGAACAACATTCCGGCATAGGCGCTATTCATCGTCTTGACCTGACCCAAGAGGACGGCACTTCCGCCCTTAGGAAGCTCGGACTTCGTGGCATCGACGATTTGCTGAATATCCGCTGCCACGGCGCCGATGTCGCGTCCTTCGGTCGTCGTCAGGATCTGCACCATCGACTGGATGTCATACTGCGAAATGACGGCGTTGGTGGTTGAACGATCGAAGTTGGCGACGGCGCCCAGGATTTGCGAGGCTGGCGCGCCGCTCGCGGTAATCGGCAGGTTTTGCAGGGCGGCAAGCGAATCCAGCCGGTATTGCGGGGTCTGGATGACGATGGGGTATGAAACCCCGTTCTTGGGGTTGAGCCAGTATGTCGGGTTTACCTGGCTGGTGCCCGCGAGACTCGTCGCGAGGCTCTGCGTCACGTCCTTTTCCGTCACGCCGACGTACTGAGCGCGGGAGCGGTCGACGTTGACCTTGAAGCCAGGATTGTTACGCGATTGCTGGATGCGCGCGTCGGCGACGCCTGGGATCAGTTTGATCTTTCGTAAAAGATTCTGGGCGTAGTCGAACGAGGCGTTGAGATTGGGTCCGCGAATCTGAAGATCGATTGGAGTCGGGGCGCCAAAATTCAAAATCTGGCTGACGATGTCCGCGGGTAGGAACGAGAACGTTGCGGATGGGAATTGCTTCGGCAGCTCGTCCCGCAGTTCCCGGACATATTCGGCCGTCGGCCGGTGGCCATGGTTAAGTGCGATTTGAATGTCGCCGTCCTGGGCGCCGATCGTGCCGGTGTTGTTATACGCGGTATTGATACCGCTGATCGGCAAGCCGATGTTGTCGACCATCGCGGACAGATCCTCAGGCGCGATGATATCGCGGATGACGTCTTGGATCTTCGCAAATTCGTTCGCGCTTTCCTCGACCCGCGTTCCAATCGCAAGGCGGACGTGCATCAGAATCTGACCTGAATCGACGGCCGGAAAAAAGTTACGGCCGAGAAAGGGCGCAAGGCATGCGGATGCGGCGATGAAACCGAACGAGACAAAAAGGACGATTGCGCGGTGGTTCAGAGCGCTCTCGAGAATGTTGCGATAAGCAACGCGGAAACTCTCGAAGCCGTGCTCGAAGCCGCGCTGGAAGAGCACGAAGGGATTGCGCGTCGGCCGTTTGTGAGCGTCGTGATCGTGAGGCTTCAGAAGAAACATGGCCATCGTCGGGACCAGCGTCCGCGACAGGATGAACGACGAGACCATCGCGAACATGACCGCTTCCGCCATCGGCACGAAGAGGAAACGGGCAATGCCAGTCAGGAAGAACATCGGGACGAACACGATGCAGATGCAGAGCATCGAAACGAAGGCGGGCGTCGCGATCTGATCGGCGCCGTCCAGGATCGCCGTTTCGACGTCTTTCCCCTGTTCCAGATGATAATTGATGTTCTCGATCGTAACGGTCGCTTCGTCCACGAGGATGCCGACAGCAAGCGCGAGGCCGCCAAGCGTCATGATGTTCAGGGTTTCGCCGAGCGCGGAGAGCATCGCGATCGACGACAACACGGCAAGCGGAATGGACGTTGCGATGATGATCGTCGAGCGCATGCTGCCGAGGAAGAGCAGGATCATCACGCTTGTCAGCGCCGCCGCGAGGACGCCTTCGTGGATGACGTTTTCAACTGCCGCCCGGACGAAGATCGACTGATCGCCAAGGAACGATATCGTCAGAGCATCAGGCAGGCCGGGCTTGATCTCGTCGACCTTGTCCTTGATGCCCTGAATGATGTCGAGTGTAGAAACCGCGCCATTTTTCAGCACGGATAGCAGCACAGAACGGTTGCCGTTGACGTGGACGATGTTCTGCTGCGGCGGGTTGCCGTCGCGAACATGAGCAACGTCGCGGATGTAGACCATCGCGCCGTTGACGGCCTTGATCGGCAGGTCTCCCAACGCGTCGATATCCGACGGCGCGTTGTTGAGCTGCATCGTGTATTCGGTCGCGCCGATCTTCTGCGTGCCGACGGGATTGATCAGGTTCTGGGCGGCGAAGGCGTTCTGAACATCCTGCGCGGAAAGGCCTTTCGCGTGAAGCGCCGTTGTGTCGAGATCGATCTGAATCTGGCGGGTTTTGCCGCCATACGGATAAGGCACGGCGGCGCCCGGCACGGTTACGAGGCGAACGCGGACCATGTTCATGCCGAGGTCGGACAGATTCTGTTCTGTCATACCGTCGCCGCTGAGTGCCAATTGCAGGATCGGCACCGTCGAAGCGCTGTAGTTCAGGATCAACGGCGGGGTCGCGCCCGGCGGCATCTGCTTCAGCAGTGTTTGCGAAATCGCCGTTACCTGAGCGTTCGCAACGCTGATGTCGACCGACGGCTGGAAGAAGATCTTGACGACGCCGATGCCATTATAAGAGTTCGCTTCGATGTGCTCGATGTCGTTGACGGTCGTTGTCAGCGCGCGCTCGAAGGGCGTAACGATGCGGCCAGAAAGCTCATCGGGTGGGAGACCCGTGTACTGCCACACCGTTGCGATGACGGGGATGCGAATGTCGGGAAAGATGTCGATCGGCGTCCTGACAGCAGCAAGGCCACCGGCAATAAGGATCAGCAGCGCAAGCACAACGAATGTGTACGGCAACCGCAGCGCGATGCGCACGAGTGCAGCCATAGTACTGAATTCTCCAGATCGCCGGTTCGAAACGAAAGCCAGCTACCACCCGTCGGATAACGCGCGACCCGACTGACATCCGTTTGCCGAATTGCCTATTACCGATAGCGACGAAAACGCACGTCACGCACGGCGGCCACGTGTTGTCTTTCCCCGCGCCGCCGCCTTCCGAAACTCTGCGTCCGTTAGGTTTGCGGGAATGGTTTCGATCTGTCCAATAGGATGTTGGGATGCTATTATTCAGAGATGTCGATTAATCGAATGTGGTGATCAAGCATGGATTTGAAGCAGCTTGAGCATTTCGTTGCAGCCGCGGAAGAACAGCATTTCACGCGTGCCGCACGGAAAATGAACATAGTTCAGTCTGGTTTGTCCGCGTCGATCCGCGCGCTGGAACAGGAAATGGGTGCGCCGCTGTTCGTGCGCACAACGCGCCGCGTAGAGCTCACCGTCGCGGGGCGCGTGCTTTTCGACAAAGCGCAAGACATCATCGCCGGCGTCAAGGAGGCGCGGCGCGCCGTTGCGGCGATCAATGGGCTGGAAAAGGGGACCCTCAGCATTGGGACATGCGGCAGTCTCCATGCGTTTTTTGATCTTCCTCTGTTACTCGGTGAATTTCACAAGCTTCACGGCGCCGTCGAGATCAGGCTTTGTCACGGCACAGCGACGAAGCTGATGGATAAGGTGAAGGATGGCTCCGTGGATCTGGCCTTCTTTCCTCTCTACGAGAAGAGCCGCGAGATCGTCACCATTCCGATCGCGTCCGACACGCTGATCATCGCCTGCCCTGCGGGGCACCCCCTCGAGGGACGGCAGAATGTAGCTCTTGAAAGCCTGGCAGACGAAACCTTCGTCGATTTCCAACCCGACAAGGGGACGCGGCGGATGGTCGACCGGGCCTTCGGCGCCCTGAACATTTCGCGGCGGACCGTCCTTGAGGTTGGAGACGTCCAGGTGCTCCTCGACCTTGTCGCGCGGGGCTTCGGCATCGCTCTCGTTCCGAAGACATTCGCATGCGCGCGTTCGACCACTTCGGCATCGCCGAAAATGGGGACGGCGACGCTCAAAAGGCCGGCGATCCAGTGGGATCTCGTGGCGGCTTTGAATGGGCGTGTGGGCGCCGCGCAGTCGCGCAATCCGGCTGTCGCGGCATTTACAAAGCTTCTCGACACCATCCGGAGCGATATCGTCGCCGCGTGACCCTCAAGCGGTGCTTGCCAGATAGACGTAATACGCCATCACTCCAGCCATTGCGGGAACGAGCGCAATGTGCAGGAAGGCCAGCGATTTCCTGAGCCATCCAATCGGCTCGATGCGTCTGTTCACGCGTGCGATCGTGATCGCGATGATGATGCTCAATACGAGATAGGTGAAGAGGAACAACCTGTCGGACAGCGTTTCGATATTGGCGTCGAGCTTTGGTAGTGCGAGATAGAGCGCGACGGCCGAGAGAAGCGCTGTCACCTGTATCGTCACGATCGCTTCGAAATGATGCGTGGAGATAAAGATCGACAGATAGGCGATAAAGAGGATGAATCCCAACGGCACGACGACGCGAAGAAAGTAGTCGGTTGTTTGACGTTTCATGAGCCAGACGAAGCTTGCCTTGTAGAAGGGCACGACACTCGGTTCGAGTGTTTGGGCGTCCACGGTCCGGACGAAATCTTCGTCGAAGCTGACATATTGATCCTTCGGATCCCAGCCGTCGACGCTGACGGATTTATCGCGGAGGTTTCGGGGCGGCGGCTGCACGATGAATGCGGCGCTACCGTGCTTTGGCTGGATGTCGATCGAGAACCTTTGCGTATCGAACGGATAATTGCGCAGGTTGGGCGAATACAGGAATTTGCCTGTCACCTGATAGATTTTCATGTGGTCGGGATAGGCATCGCTTTTGCCGCCGTCGTGAATCGGCCTGATCGTGATCTCGCGACTATTCGAGCCTGGATCCAAGTAGGCGTTTGAGAATTCAATCTGATCGATCGACGCGCCGTTCTTGTCGTTCATCGATAGGTAGAAGTCGGCGAGGAACGTCTGGTCGTTGTCGTCGATGCGGTCGGCGTGGATCAGGTCGATGTCGGCGTAGAGCGTATCTATTCGGCGGATAGCGTCGTTGCGAAGGCGTAGAAACTGCACCGGTGCGAGCTGCGGCTGGCCGACGCCGTGCGGCAGCGTCACGAGCAGCGGCGCACGCGCGGCTGCGCGCGACGATGGGCGGAACGACCAGTCGCCGAAGCGGCCTTTGAACATGCCTTTGCCGGCGGCGTAGGTCGTGCCGAGTTCGGTCACGATGAAATCGCGGAGGTCGGTGATGCTTGCGGATGCAGGAGCGGAGCGCGCGGCGTCAGCGATGAGACGGATCATGTCCGCGTAACGCATGCCAGTTTGCAGCGCTCGCATGTTGTCGGCGTTCAACGGGTCGGGTGGGACGTCGTCGTCGCGAACCTTGCAGGTGCCGTCCTTCCAGCCGGGCGCGGCATCGTTCTTCTCGCCCTGGAAAACCCAGTATTCGGGATGGATCGACGTCAGCAGCAAATCGCGTAGCCGTTCGCTGTAGACTTCGGGAAAGCCGTCCCAGGCAAGCTGATAGACATCGTTGGGATAGATGCTGCCGCCTGATTTCGAGACAAGCGTTTCGAGGCGTCCCGTTGCAAACATCGGCGGTGTGAAGCCCGCGGCCTTGAATTGGCTCAGGACGTCATTTCGGGCGTCGCCGCTGATGGAGAGAAAAACAATACCCGGGTTCTTCGCCTTCAAATCTTCGATCATCGCCGCGACGGCGGTTGCGTCGGGCTTGGAGTCCTTGAGTATGAGGCGATGATCCGCGACGATGGCGTTGGCGCCCAAGACCTGCTTAAGCGCATCCCCGAGGTTGCCGCTCGCAACATTGTCCTGCTCACCGACGAATGCCACATGGTCGAACTTCATTTCTTTGAGGAACGCGGCGATGACAGGCATCCGCTCTTCATCTTCCGAAGGGCGCGTCGTGAAAACCGATGGGTAGTCCGCAATTATTTTCGAAACCGAAATGTCGGAAATAAAGGGGATGTTGGCCGCTTTGAGATTCTTGCTGCTTGCATCGAAGGCCGCTTTTGCGCGTGTTGCGTTCATCATTCCGACCATCGCGATCGTCTGCGGATCGGCGACGGCGGACGAAAGATTTGCAGCGGCTTTCTGCGGATCACGCTTGTCGTCGAGCACGTTGACTATGAGTTGTCGTCCGGCGATGCCGCCCGTGCGATTGATGAAATTCTGAGACAGCGACGCGATTCGCTTGATCGCCGTTATCAGTCCGCTGTCGTAGCAGTCATCGCTTTTCGAGGTGGCGAAAATGGGCAAGACGACGGGTGGCCTTTGTGCCGCTTCCGCGTCTTCTGCGGCCTGTACCGCAGCGGGCGCGCTTGGTCCAACGCACAGCACCGCCAGCGTTGTGGCAGCTGCCGCAAGGCGCCGCACCGCATTTCGCGAGAATAGCCCCGGCGAAAGTTTGAACCCCGCAAATGTCACGTTATCCCACCCAATACCTATAGAATGGAGATACCGGAAATCGGGACGATGCCCGATTTTCGGCGATCCAAGCCTGTTGTGCCCGCGGCGACTTTTATAAGTCCGGACCAGAAAGCGAAAGATTTTGGTTTGTGTAGGGCGTAACCGGGCTAACCGGGCATCGATTTGGCGAGAAGTCCGGACAGGATCCAGCCTTGAAGGTGCTGGGCGGCACGCAACGGGGCAGTCTCAGGATCGTCGTAAACGGCGATAAGCTCGCAGAGACGGCCGAACGGGATGCCATTGGAGGCCTCGTTCCACATCATCGCCTCCTCGTCCGACATGCGGCGTACTTTTGGAACCGTCTCGTGGCGCCAGATGATCACGCATTCGGGCGCGGAGCGAAGTTCGACAGAAGGCGGGGGCTGCTCATTCTTAAGCGTGAGCCACAGGGCGTGCGCGTTCGTCGTAAAGGCCAGGCTATGCGCCGACGGATGAGCGTTGAAAACGAGGTCTGACCAACTTTGGGGAGGAATTGCGGCGAGATCCGATAATTCCAGGGCGGGGACGTCTGGAGCATCGAACGCGTCATTCAGCGCACGCTCCAGGGCGGCGAGTTCCGCGAGGTGCGGTGCTCCCTGTTGCGATTGCGATAGGTGGTCCGGCAAGCGATGTGCAAACCAGCGTGCGTTTGGGTGTCGGGAGGGCTCAGCGACAATATAAGCCTTCGCGAGTTCGGCAAACGCGTCGTCGCCCAAGTGCCGGTGCAGAAGAGGGTGTTCGCTGCGAACGACTTCGATGAGTCGCGCGACATAGGCATGGCGATAAACGCCGAAGAGCACGTTTCGATTGGTGCGCGAAGTGTCGAGGATGTCCTTGAGAACGGTATCGTCACCCAACAGGATCGCACGCTGAAACGCCGCCTGCATTGCGCTGAGGCCGAGAGCGGGACCTTCTCCGTTTGGCTCTTGCGAGACTGTTTCTTTAGGCGAGACGACGGTCGGCATTTGTATATCGCTGTCCGGATTAGGATTGCGAGAACAGGTCTTCGGCAAGTAGACGCGCTTTTTCAAGTTCTTCCAGCATCGTGGGCAACGGGGGAATATCATCATCGCGCTCGATGATCGTAGAGACCGGGCCGAAGCGTTTCAGTGCGGCTTGATAGAGCGTCCAGACTTCATCGCAGACCATCGCATCATGCGTATCGATGATATGGGTCATGTTGTGTTCGTGTCCCGCGAGATGGAATTGGACGACGCGATCCGACGGTATGCCGGCGATGAATTCGTAAGGGTCGTATTCGTGGTTGAACGCGCTGACGAAGACGTTATTCACGTCGAAAACCAGCCAGCAGCCGGTCCGCTTTGTCATCTCGGCGATGAATTCCCACTCCGGCATTTCGGAATTTCGGAATTGGACGTAGGTCGAGACGTTCTCGAGCGCCAACGGACGTTTGAGATGGTCTTGCACATGCTGGATGCGCGCAACGACATGGTCGAGCGCTTCGCGCGTGTAGGGGAAGGGCAGAAGGTCGTGCAGGTTTACGCCGTGAACTCCTGTCCAGCAGAGATGATCGGAGACGAAAACCGGATCGGTCCGATCTGCGAGCGTCTTTAAATCTTTGAGATAGTCGACATCAAACGGCGCGGTTGATGCGATCGACAGCGAGACGCCGTGCATCACGATTGGATAGCGCGCGCGGATCTGATCGAGAATGCGCAGTGGCTGGCCGCCCGGAACCATGTAGTTTTCGGAGATAACCTCAAACCACTCGATGTTGGGATTGCCATTTAGGATGTCGGCGTAATGCTGCGCGCGCAATCCTAATCCAAACCCAAGGTAACGGGGCTTGCCATCAGGAAATTTCGCCTTCGTGTCCGCGAGCATTGCCAACTCCTCGTTTCAAAATCGTGTGGTCAGCCCGGTCAGCCAAGCCGGTGAAATTGATACGATCTGCGTTTCGAGCGTCTTGTCGAAGCCGGTCAGAATAGCGAGACCCGTCAAGATCAAAACGCCGCCGAGTACATATTTTCCGCCTGAGCCCGCCGACGCCAGCGTGTCCCGCCAGCGGTTTAAAATTTCGCGGGACAGGGCGCCGAGGATCAAAAGCGGCACGACGGCCCCAAGTCCGAATGACAGCATTGTCAATGCCACTTGGCCGAGATCTTTGCCCTGGGCCGCTAGCAGCGAGGCAGCGCCGAGCGTCGGGCCGACGCACGGGCTCCATACCGCTCCGAGGACGATGCCGACGCCGAATTGTCCAAGGACGCCAGGGCCTGCATACGTGCCGAGGGCTTGATCGGCCCAATTCGAAACCGGCCCTGCCGCAACGGCGAAACGTTGCTGTAAAGCAGGAACGACCAGGACGGTGCCGATCACGATCAAAAGCGACGCCGCGACGAAGCGGAAAAATCCACCATCGAGGCCCACGGCAAATCCGATGGTGGCGACGAACAGGCTCAATCCCACGAAGGATATTGCGACACCGGCAGACAAGGCGAACGGTCCGTATCGGTGCGCGGATGCGGCCGTCGCCATGACGATCGGGATGAGCGGAAGGACGCATGGCGACAATACGGAAAGGACGCCCGCAATGAATGCCAGTCCGGAAGATTCGAGCATCGCCGCAATCCTTAGAGAGATTTTTCAAGCAGGCTCGCGATAGCACTTTCATTCGTGATGCCAACGGAGCGACCGGCTTCCTTGCTGCCCTTGAAGACGATCAACGTGCTTTGCAGTTGTGCGCCAAATTTTCTCAAGACGTCTTTGCGGCTATCGAAATCGACATCGAAAATTACGAGGTCCGTGAAATGAGGATCTGCCGAAAGCTTCTCTATGATGGGTTTCTGCGCCTGGCAGGTGGGGCACCACGATGCGGAAATATCGATAAGAATGGATTTTCCTTGGGATTGAGCTGCAGCAAAATCCTTGTCGTCAAACGCTTTGCGTTCGCCTGCTGCTGCGCCGACCGCCATCAAGGCGATGATCGCCATCGCCGCACTCGCCCGCGCCAAATATTTCATCATCATGGATTTGCTCGCTCCTGAAATCCGCTCTTGCAGCCCGGGATGCTACTGACGCCGGGGAAAAAACGCCGCGTGAAAGCGGCGTTTTTACCTTTGGCCTGCTTATTTCGCCGGTTCGAAATGACCCGTCGTGCAGCCTTCCTTCGTCGTCTCGGTAAAGCCCTGGCCCTTGCAAGCGTTCTGGCCCTTGCAAGCGTTCGACGCGCTCTTGCAGGCGCTCTGGCCCTTGCATGCGTTGGCGCCGACGCAGTGACCTGTCGCTTCGTCGGCGAAGGCAACCGTCGACATGACGGCGTTTGCGAGCATGAGCGAGGCGGCAGCGGCGGCGAGAGCCGATCCGGACTTTACGCTGATCTTCATGGTATGTTCCCTTTGTACGGTTGTCTTTTCCACGCGTCGTTCTGTGGTCCGGCTGACCGGGCCACGCAGTAGGTTACGGGCATCTTTGCCCGGACGTTTCGGTTACCCGAAAAAAAATTGCGCAATGCGAACGGGCAGCGGTTCGGGACGGAGATCCGACAAATTATTCAGCTCGCACTGTAACCCGCGAACGGGTCGCCTCGTAACACCCCTTCAGTTGGGCGGAACCATCCGCCTCATTCTTCAGCTGAGGGCTGCGCCATGAAATTTCTGACACACTGGTTGGTCGACGTTCCGGAATCGCTTTCGCGCTATTTCAACTGGCTGCCGCCACTTTTCGCACGCATTGTCGTCGGTTGGGTCTTCATGTGGAGCGGATGGGAAAAGCTGCACGCGCTACCGCAGATCACGCAAAACTTTGCCTCGTGGGGTATTCCATTTCCTGAGATCATGACGCCGTTCGTATCGGGTGTCGAATTCTTCGGTGGCCTCTTTCTACTGCTTGGACTGTTTACGCGCATCGCTGCCGTGCCGCTGGTCGTGGTGATGATCGTTGCGATCATCAGTGCGAAGCTGGATCAGGTCGATTCATTCGAGACGCTCGCCGGATTCGAAGAAGTTTCATACATGGCGCTGTTCGGCTGGCTCGCCGTCGCCGGACCAGGGCCGATCTCGCTGGATTATCTTCTGCAGAAATTGCGTCCAAAGCCCGGTAAAGAGCCGTTCGCCACCGCTGCGAAGGCCATGTGATCGGTGCCTCTCGATCCATGGCTGCCTCGTCGCCTTGCTAGCTTCGTCCGAGTTCCGTAACGTGTGCCGCGTTGTGAGTAGCTTCAGCGGATCGCACAGGGACGATGCAGAACAAGGCGGCGGTCTGGCGGTTCTGGCGATATTCGAACGATGACGTTGCCGTGCAGAAAGCGCGGCAAGACGTGGCGGGCCTAGCGCCCGCCGTTGTCGTAACAGGGGGATCGCGCGGTATCGGGCTGGCGCTCGCGCGGCGCTTTCTCGAAAGTGGGCACAAGACAGTCATCGTCGCTCGAGATGCCGTTCGGTTGGAGGAGGCCGCGGCGGACCTCAAGGCGGCCACCGGCTCGGACGTCACTTCCATTTTATGTGACGTCAGTGAACCCAACGCTTTCGAGGTCATTACGGGTGGCCTCAATCGAGCCGGACTTTATCTCGACGTCCTCGTCAATAACGCCGGCATCGGCCTTGCGGGGCCGTTCGTCGAACATTCCGAGGCCGATTTGTCGCGTCTCGTCGGGCTGAACGTCGAGGCCATGACGCGGCTCAATCGGAGCGTTCTTCCTGCCATGCTTGGCCGCCGGCGCGGAGGCATTTTGAATGTGGCGTCGTTGGGCGGTGTCATCCCGGGTCCGAATCAAGCCGCTTACTATGCGAGCAAGGCGTACGTCGTGTCGCTGACAGAAGCCATCGCGAGCGAGGTTTCCGGGTCTGGCGTTCGGGTGTCTGCGCTTTTACCCGGACCGATCAACACGGGTTTTCACGACGCGATGGGAGCGGACAACTCCCTTTATCGTTACGTTTTGCCGCCGATGTCAGCGGAAAGCGTGGCCCGCAGCGCCTATCGCGGATTTATGTTGGGAAATAGGGTGATCGTTCCTGGAATCTCGAATCTCTTCTTCTTCCTTGTGCTCAGATTTTTGCCACACATGGTCACTGTGCCGATCATGTATTGGCTGTTGCGTCGTCCCGGAAGCCTAACCAAGACTTAAGGACATTGAGCCCTTTTACGATAATTGCCGATGTTTGCATTATAGCAACCATTTCCGGTTAGGTTCGCGAGGGCTCCGGAATAAAGGTTTTGCGTATCCGGAGTTTCCCGACGCGGCTGCGCCCTTACGGGCTCTACGGACTCCTTCGAGTTCGGTAAATCCGGTGCGTGGCCGCGCTGCATTGGTCGTGACGCCAGCGTAGCGATTTCGCTTTTTGCTGCCGTCGCGCCTTTTCGGCTACGCTGCTGCGATGGGCAAAGGCGCAGCGCTGGTTTGCTGGACGTCGATCTTAACGCTTGCGGCCAGGCGCGCGATGAAGGTCCGCGTTTTTTCGACCACGACGTGGCGCTGCTTATCGAGCGTGACCATGTGATAACTGTCGTCGAGTACGAGCATGTCGACGGGTGCGGAAAGTTTGTTCTGCAAATAAACTGCGTTGTCGAGGCTCGCATAATCGTCTTCGCGCGAATGAATGATCAGCGTCGGCTGACGAATCTTCCCAAGCAACTTCTTTGCGACTGAGGCTAGACGCCGGTGCTCGAGAACCATGGCGCCCGGCGTGCCAACGGTGCCCAAATCTGATCCGTCCGAGCAGGCGAGCGCGGCGCGAACGAATTCCCGAACGCGCGGGCATTTGATGCCAAGCGATTCCGCATCGGGAAATTGCATCAGGCTTGCGATCCAGCGGCTCCGCACGAGCGAGAACAGCTTTGTGTACCAGGGCATCGCCCAGCCATCGATCCAGATTGTCGGGGAAAAGAGCGCGACGCCCTGAACTTTCTCGGGGTTTTTGGCTGCGAGATGCAACCCGATGAGGCTTCCGAGGCAGAGGCCGCCGACGATGACGGTATCGCATTCCTGACGAAGCTCCTCGAGGGCGGCTTCGGCGCTTCGATACCAATCCTGCCACGTCGTTCCGACGATATCGGCGCGGCTGCCGCCGTGACCTGCCAGCGTCGGGCAGTGCACCGTATAGCCGGCGCGCGCCAATCCCATCGCGACGAAGCGCATTTCTGCGGGCGTTCCGCACAGACCGTGGATGAGAAGCACACCGGTTTTGCCGCCCGCGATTCGGAACGTCTTGTTCGAAGCATTGGTGAGCTTGGTGATGTCGGCGGACATGGCGTCGTCTCCTCGTGAACCCGCGACGACCCTCGGGCTTTTGCTCATGTGCGGCTGTTCCGCCCGCGACAGGGGAATGGCTGTTGCGCGCTGATTTCGTTCGAAGAGTTCCGCACGGAACACTTTCGCGGAGGAGAACCGTTCGAGTTCCCGGTTGTCGGCAATTGGCGGCGGCGCGGAGCTGCGCTATGGGAGGCGGCGAGAGACCAGGACGACCTCATAGCTGGAGGGCACCGATAAAGTTCGTGTGCTTCCGGTTTGCGGAGAGAAGCGGTCTCGAAGCGGAAAACAACGGGTGTGCGGATCAACGCACCTCAATTCGGAAACGCTCGTGCCACAGCCAGTCATTGCCGCGACGGGGCTTTACATCCCGCCCCACCAGATTTCGAACGAGGAGCTCGTCTCCGCTTTCAATACTTACGTGACCCGCTTTAACGCCGCGAATGCGGAAGCGATAGCGGCAGGCGAGCTTGTGCCTCTCTTGCCATCGTCTGCAGAGTTCATAGAGAAAGCATCTGGCATCAAGTCGCGCTACGTTGTCGACAAAGCTGGCGTCCTCGATCCCGAGGTGATGCGCCCCAATATTCCCGAGCGATCGAATGACGATATTTCCGTTCTAGCAGAGATGGCGGTTTGGGCCGCGAAGGACGCGCTGACGAACTGGGGCGGCGACATCGGAGAGATCGGCGCAGTCATCTGCGCGGCGTCCAACATGCAACGCCCTTATCCGGCCATCGCTATCGAGGTGCAGAACGCGCTCGGGATTTCCGGCTTTGCGTTCGATATGAATGTCGCGTGCTCGTCGGCGACGTTCGGCATTAAGACGGCGGCTGACTTCGTATCGGGGGGATCAGTCAAGGCGGTGCTTGTCGTGAACCCTGAGATCTGTTCGGGGCATCTCAACTTTGGCGACCGAGACAGCCATTTTATTTTCGGCGATGTTGCGACTGCCATCGTCGTAACGGATGAGACGCTCGCGAATGGCGGCTGGGATATTCTTGGCACTCGCCTCAAGACGCAATTCTCGAACAACATTCGCAACAACTTCGGCTTTCTCAATCGCTGTGCTCCGGAAGGCATCGGGGCGGCGGACAAGCTCTTCGTGCAGGAAGGCCGCAAAGTTTTTCGCGAGGTGGTGCCGATGGTCATCGAGATGATCGTTGATCACGCACAGGATGTCGGCGTCGATCCGAAATTGTTAAAGCGGCTATGGCTGCATCAAGCGAATATCAACATGAACGACATGATCGGCCGGAAGGTTCTGGACCGAGTGCCGACGCCTGAGGAGAACGTCATCATTCTCGATGCGTTCGCGAATACCAGCTCGGCGGGATCGATTATCGCGTTCCATTCGTCGAGCCGGGATTTCGCGCCAGGGGAAACGGGTCTCATCTGTTCTTTCGGCGCTGGATATTCGGCAGGCACCGTTTTTGTCCGAAAGCGTTGACCGGCCCAGCGATCACGTGGCCAGGCTCGCGGCGAGATTGATCGTCAGAGCCAGCACCATCGTGTTGAAGAAGAACGACACGATGGCGTGAAGCGTCGTCAAGCGCCGCAACGACTTGCTGTTGATAAGGACGTCTGATGTTTGGGACGCGGCGCCAAACGATGTCGCGAAATAGAAAAAATCCCAATAATCCGGCGCCGAATCGCCGGGAAACGTCAGAGCCTGCAGAGCACCTGCGCCCGACGGCTTTTCCGATGAACGCGCTGGCGCATAGAATTCATGCGCGTAATGCAGCGTGAACGCGACCTGCGTAACGAGCCAGGAAATGACGATGGTCGAAGCGGCAAGACCGACAAAAAGCAGCTTGCCTTCGTTCGATGCGCCCTTGGCCGCGCCGAGCAGTCCGAAAATCGCAGCGAAGCTTGAGAACATCGCTGTCAGCACCAGCACGAGAATGACGATGCCGCTGTCGTCCTGGCGGGCGGCGCGGGTGCGGATTCTATCCGAGCCACAACCGTACATCGTTCGGAACGTCATGACGAGGTAGGCGGCTCCGCCGGCGCACCATGCCAAGGCTTCGCGAACTGCGCCGTGGATCGACGATGGCAGCAGGAGCAACATCGCCACCACGACAATCGCCGAGATGATGACGCGAGGCCGTAACACCAGCGAGCGGCCGATGGATCGTGGATTATACCAGCGGGCTCTCCGCAGCGTGGATTCGGGCATTCCGGTTTTTACGGTATTGGCCATATCTTGCGTTGTTTCCAAAATCGCTCTTGCGCGCATGAGCGTACCATACGCTTACGCGGCTTCCAGCTTGTCATCGTTGGCATTTTTGCGCGCGAGAAATCTTCTCGGCTTCGCATAGTCCGACAAGCCTATGGCCTCCCGCTGAATGGCGACGGCAGCGCGAAACCCCTCACATTGCAACGTAAGATCGATAAACGAGGAGGCTGCTCGATGACCACTCCAAGTCCGGCGATGGCAGTTGATTGTGCCCCGCTGGCTTCGGCGGTGCCGACGCGTCCGTTGATCGTCGTGATCGAGGACGACTATCGGTCGTCGATGGCGTTGACGATGCTGATCGATGACTGGGGATATTCGTGCGTGGCGGCGCGGTCGTCACGAGAGGCGGTGCGGACGCTTGGCCATCGCCTGAGTAGCGTTGCGGCGATCATTACTGATATCGAGATCGACGGACAGATGCGCGGTATTCGAGACGCGCTCGCAATCGTGGCGACGATCGGTCATTCGGTTCCGACCATCATCATGACCGGCCACTCGGAATATGCGGCGGTCGCTTCGCCCTTTCCGGTTATTGGCAAGCCGTTCGATCCGGACGTGCTGCACAGCTGGCTTTTGCATAGACTCGGACCCGCAGCGGCGTCTTGATCCGAAGCCATGCTCGCCCGGAGCGGTCAGCTCCGGGTTGCGAGTTCGGTGCGATTGCGAGCGCCGAAATGCGAGAAGAGAGCCGCGAGATGGATCTTCACCGTGCCCTCGGCGATATCCAGTTCACGAGCGATCTCCTTGTTTGAAAGGCCCCGGCGGACGCAGTCCAAGACATCGCGCTGGCGCGGTGAAATGGATTTGTAGGTGGCTCCACCGCCGGGGTCCCCCTTGCTCGCTGGTGCAGTCTCGGAGTTCGAGATCCGTGCCGGTTGAGCGGCGGCGCCCGAGGTCATGAAGCGGGGTACAAAAACGCGGCCATCGAGAATATCCTGCAGGGCGCCGACAATTTCGTCGTCGGCCAAGGATTTCGGCACGTATCCGTTGAGGCCCATCGCAACCGCCTTCACAACGTCATTGCGCTCTTCGGAACCGGAAACGATTGCGACCCGGATGCCGGGGTATGTTTCCTTCACCACGCACAGCCCTTCAGGGCCAGAAACCCCGGGCATCGCAAGATCGAAAAGCGCGAGCTCGACGTTCGGATTCTCGGCGAGGCGATCCAAAGCGGCATCGAACGTTGCGGCTTCGATTACAGATCGAAAGCCCATGCGGTCGCGAAGCAGGAAGCCGAAACCAGATCGATAGAGGCCGTGATCGTCCGCGACCAAAACCGTCTCATGCTGATTATTTTCCATGGGTTTCTCTGTATTAGCCGGCATTTAGGTTCGCTCCGAAATCCGCATTGGCGGCGCGTTGTGAAAATTTGTGAGTTTTCATAATCGCGCCGAGCGTCGCGGCGATAAGCTCAGGATCGGCAGGTTTCGTTAGCCACGGAAGCCCCGACTTTGCAAGGACCGCCAGAGTCGCGGAGTCGGTGCCCCCGGACAGGAGAATGCAAGGAATATCACTTTCCGATTTTGCCGCTATCCGCTTTATGAATTCAAGGCCCGTTTCAGACCCGCGCAGGTCGAAATCCAGGACCGCGGCGTCGATCACGAGTCCTTTGTCGAAGGCTGCTCCCGCCTCGACGGAGTTCTGATAACCGAAAGCGACGTTGCCGCGATCCTCCAAGTCTTGCGTTAGGGCGGAGACGATCAGCGGGTCGTCGTCGAGTATTAGGATTCGCATGCCGCGGACGCCGGTTTCGAGCGGTTTCGGCAGCGCTGGCCGGAGCATCTGCGAGACGAACGCGCTTTCGGGAAGCACGATCGTGAAGCGCGATCCAAACCCCGGCCGAGACGATACGACGATTTGCATGTCGAGCAGTTCGGCATAGCGGCGTGCGATCGAGAGGCCGAGACCGAGCCCGTCGTTGACGCCATACGCGCGCTGATCGGCGCGAGAGAATTCTTCGAAGATCTGCTCGCGTCTGTCGGAAGAGAGGCCCGGTCCGGTATCGTAAACGTCGATGACGCGCTGGCCGCAACGGGTGCGCGCCGCGAGAATGACGCCGCCGTGTTTCGTAAATTTCAACGCGTTCGAGACGAGATTGCGAATGATCGTCTCAAGAAGCGCGGCATCCGTCACGATAAACCAGTCGCGCTTGTAGTTCAGAAATTTCAGGCCGTTCTGTTCCGCTTCGACGCGCGATCCGACGGATATGCGCTCGATGATCTCGGAGATCGAAACCGGTATCTTCGTCGGCTCGATGAGCTTTGCATCGAGACGAGAGACATTCAGAAGCGCATCGAACATGCCCTTCAGACCGCGCAGACCCTCCTCCATTTGCGCGACCAGCGTCGTCGCCTCATTGCCGTTGACGCGGCGAGACAGCGCGCGGGCGAACAAAGTCAACGCGTGGAGGGGTTGGCGCAGGTCATGGCTGGCGGCGGCAAGAAAGCGGGACTTGGCTTCGGTTGCGCTTTCGGCGGCAGCTTTCGCGCGCTCGAGGCCGACGTTTTGTTCGGCGAGACGCTGGGTGCGCTCGCGAACCTGACTTTCGAGAGATTGGTTGGCCGATGCGAGCGAGGCGCGCTGCGCGTCGAGCTCTTTCACGAGGGAACGCAGCGATTGCGAGAGGACACGCGCTTCCTGGTAGCCGCTGACCTGGGGAAATTCGAGTTTTTGGCCACGTCGCAAGCGCTCGGCAACGTCGGCGAGCTGTAGCAAGGGCTGGGAGAGCTTGCCTGCGAGTATCCATGCAAGGAGAGCCGCGAGCGCCGCGAAGATCATGCCGGAGATCAATATGTTGTTCTGTAGGCTGCGGACCGGCGCAAACGCCTGGCGTTGGTTCTCGCGCACGAGCACGATCCAATTCAGGCCGGAATAAGAGCGATAGCCGTCGCTCTTGGAAAATCCGGTGACGTAGGCTTTTCCATCTGGCCAATGCTCGACGGCGAAACCGGCATTGCCCGGCCGGGCAGCACGCGTGCTCGGAAGATCTAGCGTTTTGCCGGTAATGTCATCGGGACCGAACAGCACTTGCCGTTCTTCGTTCAGGACGATGACGTCCGCCGGAATTGCGTCCTTCATGCTGCCAAGCAGGGTGTCGCGGACTTCTTCGGCCCAATCCGAACTTAGCGTCGCGCCCAATACGCCCATGATCTCCTTGCCGTCGGAGACGGGCACGGCGAGATCTATGAAATCCGAAGCTCCATTGTTTCCTTGCGGGACGCGGGGAACGCTTTTCGTGTTCGGCAGTCTGACATCGCCGACGTAGGGATCCTTGAGGCCTTTCTTAAACCAGGCTTCGGCTTTGACGTTGCGGCCTTCGTATTCGCCGCCGGTGGCGTTCAAGATGTTGCCGTTCTTATCGGCAAATCCGATCCAGGAATAATCGGAATAGGCACTCTGAAATCTTTCGAGCGAGGTGCGCAGCGATTCCGGCGAATCCGCCTTCTGCAGTATTCTGCCGAGTGCAGCCATATTGTCGAGTGACTGCAGCCGCTCGAACATTGCGCGATCAAGCTTGTCTTGCATTTCATCGGCAAGAAGCGCGAGAGACTGCCCGATCTCTTGCTCCAAGCGGCTCACGGCGTCGTGTCCGATGACGTAGGAAACAGCAATGGTAAGCAGGAGCGAGACGACCGAAATCGCCGCTGCTATCAGGACCTTTAACGAAATTCGACGCATTCGGGTCGCGCTTTTTGACGTTGACCGAAGGCACCCTCAAGCCGAAAGACGGCAGATATCAAGGCCGGAATTCTTAAAGTCCTGTCAGGGACGCCATAACGCAGCTGAGCGGCGGATTAGGCCAAGTGGTTGCCATAGGCCGTTCGACCTATAGGACTGCTATTGACTTAGGTCGGCGGGCTGAGTGGTTTCGCCAATTCAAGAAGCGCAATCATGGGGGTGCCGGCGGATCCAAAGCCCTATCGGCATGGTCTCTCACGTTAGGCGGGTCCGCTCTGTAAGGAAGCGCGCGTCGTCCCTCACCCCACCAAAAAGCGCCGCTTTCATTGTCGGGGCCCGGCTTACCCCCCCAAGCCGGGCCCCCTTCTGTCTTTCCAAGGTCAAGAAATTGTTCGCACAATCCGGTGTGCAGCCCTGCCGTGCATCCGCGCGTCTGGGATGGCAAGCCGGTGGCTTTATGATCCGTGGCCATGAGCGGACGCAGTGTTCGTTCTAGCTTCGCACGACATCCTGGGGAGACTTCGTTTGGAACGCCGCTCATTCCTTCTGTCCTCGGCCATGGCTTTGGCCGCAGGCGGAGTTCAAGCTTCGCCGATCGATCCGAAACAAACGTTCGTCCTGCAGCACGGCGACATCAAATTCGAGCCATGGACCGGCCTGCCGCCGGGCAGCGGCGAGATGGCGAAACTCTACGGCGATTTCAACGCGCCTGGGCCTTATCTCGTCATCATGAAGTGGAATCCGGGCTGGTTCAGCGCCCCCCACAGCTATGCGACCGATCGCATCCAGATGGTTCTGTCGGGGACGTGGTGGGTGAACAGCGGGGCGGATTTCGCGCCTCAAGATTGCGTGCAGGTTCCGGCAGGCGGCTTCGTCAAGAGGACGGCCAGAACTATGCATTACGACGGAGTGCCTGCCGGCATCAAAGAGCCCGTCGTCGTCGCGGTCTTTGGCATCGGGCCGGTCGACATCGAGCTTGCCGATCCGTCAAAGCCGAATTGGCGTCAAGTCTAGCGCACAGTTTCAAAGGGCGGCGGACTTCGCCGCCAGTCCCTTTGGCACGCTTTTTTCAGGCGTCCTGGGCGAGAAGCTTTTGAACCGGGATGTTGTGGTCGCTCATCAAGGCGCGCCAGTCCGCGACATGCTTTTCGAGCGTTGCAATAACCGCTTCCGTGATTTCGTCGTCAGAAGCAGGACCGTTGAACACGCGTGCGACGCCACCTCTCCAGAACGCCAACTGACCCTCGAGGGTCGATAATTCACGATTGGCCCATTCGATCATCGACACGTCTCCCCAGACTGAGTTGCCGAGAGCAACACTAAGACGAGTCCCAGAGGACAGGAATCGGGTGCAGGCGGTCGAGACGCTAAAGCTGTGCAAGTGTTGCCGGGAAGCACAGAGATGCTTGCCGACGGGCTGCGCCCATCAGGATGCGAGCTTCCGCTGTGAAGGACGGCGCAGAACCTCCTCGACGCAGGCTCGAAAGAACTCTGCCAGGCTCAGAAACAGCGGCTCACGCGCCGAGCTTTTGCGCCAGCACATGGCGATCTGGCGGCTTGGCTCGGAATCGCTGAAGCTTATGAGGTGTACGCCGCTTGCCTGCGCGCCCTGATTGAGGGTCGCAAGCTCCGGAAGCAACGTTATTCCAACCTCGGCGCTCACCATCTGCCGCAGCGTCTCGAGGCTTGTCGCACGGAAGGACGAGCGCTCGTTGGCGCCGGAAAAGCCACAGACTTCGAGCGCTTGATCGCGAAGGCAATGGCCGTCTTCGAGCAGCATCAGGTCATGGTCGACAAGTTCGCCGATGCCTATCGACGTTCGCCGTGCAAAGGGGTGACTCTCCGGCACCGCTAGGAGAAAGCGTTCCTCAAACAGAAATTCGGTACGCAGCTGACTGTCGTTGACGGGGAGTGCCAGGATGGCGGCGTCGATTTCGCCGTCGCGGAGACGCGAGAGCAAGCTCGTGCTTTTTTCCTCGATCAGCAGCAGTTCGAGATTGGGGAAACGCTTGCGGGCGGGCGAGACGACGTGCGGAAGAAGGTAGGGGCCGAGGGTCGGGAAGATCCCTAGGCGGATCGTGCCGGCCTCCGGGTTCTGATTCTGCTGAACGCTATCCTTCAGCTCCTGGATCTCGTGCAGAATGCGCCGCGCCCGGGATGCGGCTTCGTGGCCGTAGGACGTCAGGATGACGCCGCGCGAATCCCGTTCGACGAGAGCGACGCCGAGTTCGTCCTCAAGTTTCTTGATTTGCGCAGAGAGCGTCGGCTGGCTGACCTGACACGCCTCGGCGGCGCGGCCGAAATGGCGGTACTTCGCGAGCGCAACCAGATACTCGAGCTCGCGAAGTGTCATACTCAGTTCTGGGCCTCGGTCAGCTTAGGCGGCTTTGACCTCTTTTTCGTCTGGGGCCGAGATGCGGATAAGGTGGTCAAAGGCCGCAAGCGACGCTTTCGCGCCCTCGCCGAGGGCGATGACGATCTGCTTATACGGTGCGGTTGTGCAGTCGCCTGCCGCGAAGACGCCCGGCATCGAGGTGCGGCCGTGGGAATCGACGACGATTTCGCCGTGCGGCGTCAGCTCGAGCGTTCCCTTCAGCCATTCGGTGTTGGGCAGCAGGCCGATCTGCACGAAGATGCCGTCCACGGGAAGCACGCGCTTCTCGGACGTCGTGCGGCTTTCGTAAGCGACGCCCACGACCTTCTGGCCGTCGCCTTCGACTTCGGTGGTTTTGACGCCGGTTAGGATATCGACGTTCGGAAGGCTGCGGAGTTTACGCTGCAGAACCTCGTCGGCGCGGAGCTTGAAGTCGAGTTCGATCAAGGTGACGTGAGCCACAATACCCGCGAGGTCGATAGCGGCTTCGACGCCGGAATTGCCGCCTCCGACCACCGCGACACGCTTGCCCTTGAACAGCGGACCGTCGCAGTGAGGGCAATACGTGACGCCCTTGTTGCGATAGTCCTGCTCGCCCGGAACGCCGAGCTGACGCCAGCGGGCGCCCGTCGAGAGGATGATGGATTTCGACTTGAGAGATGCGCCGCCTGCGAGTTCGACCTGGAGATAATCGCCCTTGCGGACGAGCTTCTCGGCGCGCTGAAGGTTCATGATCTCGACGCCATATTCCTTGACGTGCTCTTCAAGTGCTGCGGCGAGAGCCGGACCTTCCGTATGACGGATCGAAATGAAGTTTTCGATTGCCGCCGTGTCGAGAACCTGGCCGCCGAAGCGTTCGGTCGCAATGCCGGTGCGGATGCCTTTGCGCGCGGCATAGATTGCGGCCGCAGCACCTGCCGGACCGCCGCCGACAACGAGGACGTCGAATGGCTCTTGGGCTTTTATCTTCTCGGCTGTGCGTGCAGCCGCGCCGATGTCTATCTTGGCGAGGATCTGCTCGACGTCCATCCGGCCCTGGCCGAAGACTTCGCCGTTCATATAGATCGTTGGCACCGACATGATCTGACGGGCTTCGACTTCCTTCGGGAAAACGCCGCCATCGATGGCGACGTGCTTGATCCGCGGGTTGAGCACGGCCATCAGGTTCAGAGCCTGCACGACGTCCGGGCAGTTCTGGCAGGACAGCGAGAAATACGTCTCGAAGCTGAAGTCGCCGTCGAGATCGCGGATCTGGTCGATGATGGCCTGCTCGACGCGTGGCGGATGACCGCCAACTTGCAGAAGAGCCAAGACAAGAGACGTGAATTCATGGCCGAGCGGAATGCCGGCGAAGCGGAGGGAGATATCCTCGCCGGGAGTCGTCAGGGCGAAGGAGGGGGCGCGTTCCGTCGAGTCCCGCTCTTCGACGAGCGTGATCTTGTCGGAGAGGTTGGCGACGTCGGTCAGCAGGTTCACCATCTCGACGGACTTCGCGCTCGAGTCGATCGCTGCACGAATCTCGATCGGGCGAACGACCTTTTCGAGATACGCTTTGAGCTGGGATTTGAGTGCGTCGTCGAGCATGGGAATGTCCTGTTCGAGGTCCGTTGGATTGGGCGTGAATGGCCTCCCCGCTTGTGGGGAGGCCATGAAAAGACGGGTTAGATCTTGCCGACGAGCTGGAGCGAGGGAGCGAGCGTCTTCTGTCCCTCTTCCCACTTCGCCGGGCAAACCTCGCCCGGATGCGCGGCGACGTATTGCGCTGCCTTGACCTTGCGGAGAAGGTCGGCGGCGTTGCGGCCGATGCCTTCGGCCGTCACTTCCATCGCCTGGATGACGCCGGCCGGATCGACAACGAAGGTGCCGCGGTCGGCGAGGCCTTCGCCTTCGCGCATGACTTCGAAGTTGCGCGTGATCGTGCCCGTCGGGTCGCCGATCATCGCGTACTTGATCTTGCCGATCGTCTCGGAGCTGTCGTGCCACGCCTTGTGCGTGAAGTGGGTGTCGGTCGAGACCGAGAAGACCTCGACGCCAAGCTTCTGCAACTCGGCGTGGTGGTCGGCGAGGTCTCCGAGCTCGGTCGGGCACACGAAGGTGAAGTCGGCCGGATAGAAGAAGAAGATGGCCCACTTGCCTTTGATGTCGGCTTCGGAGACTTCGACGAATTTGCCCTGCTTGAACGCCTGCGCTTTGAACGGCTTAATCGCGGTATTGATGAGAGACATTTGTGGTCCTGGTCGAGGTTGCAGCGAAGAAAGAAGTTTCGCATCGCAATATAGCGTTCTCGCCTCGATAGAAAATTTGGATAAATGTCGCAACTTCAATAGGTTCAGCCTATCGCCGTGATAGGGCTGACGGGACGCAGAATTGGCGCTCGAAGTTGGACTTTTTGCCGCGCAATATATCAGCAGCTGGGGGCTGTGATCCGGACTTTTCACAAGCGCGGTCGATCCAAACGATCAGAGAGATCTGTTGGACGGACGCCATAGATCTCCGTTTGATGGCGAAGCATTTTTCGTTCGATTTTTCTCGTGGGAGATCGCCAATGAACCCATTCAATTTTGAGAAGTGCGGTCTGACGCGCAGGACGCTGCTCGGAGGCGCTGCGCTCGGCGGCGCTACGATCCTGTCGGCTCCCGCGTGGGCGGGGATGGTCGACCTCCCGCTTTATGGCGGTGGAGGTGAGCGCGAGACCACGACGTCTTTTCCGCAGAAGGGAGAGATGATCCTGCAGCGGACGCGACCGCCGCTGTTGGAGACGCCGTGGGAAACGTTCGACAAGGGCGTCTTCACACCGAATGATCAGTTCTATGTGCGATGGCATTGGGCGGGAATTCCCGACAGCGTCAACGTGGATACGTTCCGGCTCAAGGTGCACGGCAACGTCCAGCAGGAGCTATCGCTCTCGCTTTCTGAACTCATCCAAAAGCTACCGAAAATTGAACTCGCGGCGGTCAACCAGTGCTCGGGGAATTCACGCGGCTTTTTCAATCCCCGCGTGCCGGGCGCCCAATGGGCGAACGGCGCAATGGGCAATGCGAAGTGGACCGGTGTTCGGCTGAGAGATTTGCTGGACAGCGCGGGCGTGAAGGCTGGCAGCGTGCAAGTGCGCTTCGCAGGACTTGAGAAGCCCGTTATCGACGGCGGTCCTCACTTCATGAAGTCGCTCTCGATTGATCATGCACGGGATGATGATGTGATCGTCGCCTACGCCATGAACGGGGAAGCTCTGCCATTCCTGAACGGTTTTCCGCTGCGGCTTATCGTGCCCGGCTGGTACGCGACATACTGGGTAAAGATGCTCGCGGATATCGAAGTTCTCGATAAGCCCGACGATAACTTCTGGACGAAGAAAGCTTACCTCATTCCCGATACGCCCGGCGCAAATATCAAACCGGGTGAGAAGGACGTGAAGATGGTCCCGATCAATCGCATGGTGCCGCGATCGTTCTTCACCAATCTCGTTTCCGGCGCCCACATCAAGGCGTCGGCGTCCAATGAGGTTCGCGGTATCGCATTCGGCGGAGACTGTGGCGTTGCGAAAGTTGAGACATCCATCGACGGCGGCGGCAACTGGCAGGTCGCTCAACTCGGTCCCGACGAAGGCAAGTTCGGTTTTCGGCGATGGAGCACCGCAATTACTCCGTCAAAGGTCGGTGATGGAGTGAGCGTCAAGGTTCGTTGCACCAACACAAATGGTGAGGTGCAGTCCGATACGCCAAACTGGAATCCGTCCGGCTTCATGCGCAATGTCATCGAAGTCATTGATCTCGTCGCGGCGTGAGGAGGACCGACATGCAACGCTTTGCGCAATCCCTCACCATTCTTTGTGCCGTTACGCTTCTGACGGGAACGGCAGATGCCAAAGACGCTTTCGACCTCAAATCAGAAAGTTTTGATCTACCGACTGGGGATCGGACATTCATCGGTGCCGGAGCGGATCCTGTGAACAATAACTGTCTCACCTGCCACTCGGCGGAAATGGTGATGGTCCAGCCGAAGCTCTCAAAGGCAAACTGGGAAGGTATCGTGAAGAAGATGATCAACGTCTACAAGGCGCCAGTACCCGATGAAGATGTCGGGCCGATCATCGAATATTTGAGCAATCATCCGACTGCCGGCCGATAACGTATCATCATTTCGAAAGGGATTGATCGTAGGCGAGCACGGCATCGAGCAGCACTTGCGCTCCGGCCGCGCACTCTTCGGGCTTTGTCGATTCCGCTTCGTTGTGGCTGAGGCCGCCTTCGCAGGGAACGAAGATCATCGTGGTCGGGGCAACGCGGGCGATGTAGGCCGCGTCGTGTCCGGCGCCGGAGACCATGTCGCGCATGGGGAAGCCGGATTTCGTCGCGGCGCCGCGCACGCATTCGATCAGTTCGGGTGCGAATTTCACAGCGGGCGATGACCAGATCTTCCTTTCTTCGTATGTCAGCGTAAGCGCCGGAACTGCCGCTTCGATTGCGGTGCGCAATTCCGTTTCCATGATGTCGAGCGCGTTTTCGTCGGGATGGCGCAGATCGACGGTCAGAAAGACTTCGCCCGGCACGACGTTGCGGCTGTTCGGCTTGTTTTCGATCAGGCCGACGGTCGCGACGCCCGGCTGATGTTTCTGGCCAATGGCGTCCACCGCTTCGATGATACGCGCCGCTCCGAGAAGCGCATTCTTGCGCAAATACATGGGCGTTGCGCCGGTGTGGGCGTCTTGGCCTCTGACGGTGATTTCGTACCAGCGCATTCCCTGCACGCCGGTCACGACGCCAATCTTTTTCTCTTCGTCTTCGAGGATAGGTCCTTGTTCGATATGAAGCTCGAACATGGCGGAAAACTTGTGATCGCCGGCCTTCATGTTTCCGCGATAACCGATGCGCTCAAGCTCGGCCAAGAAGGTAATGCCGTCGCGGTCCACACGGTCATAGGCGTATTGCGGAGGAAAGATGCCGGCGAAAACGCCCGACGCCAGCATCGCGGGCGGGAAGCGCGAGCCTTCCTCGTTCGTCCAGTTGACGATCTCGACCGGGGCGTTCGTCTCGTAGTCGCGCTCGTGGAGCGTGCGCATGACTTCGAGCGCGGCCAAGACGCCGAGGATGCCGTCGAATTTGCCGCCGGTCGGCTGCGTGTCGAGGTGCGAGCCCATGGCAATCGGCGGCAGGCTATTGTCGCGGCCGCCCCTCGTCGCGAACATGTTGCCGACTTCGTCGATGCTGACCGTGCATCCCAACACTTCGCATTGGGCCTTGAACCAGTCGCGAACCAGCTTGTCCTCATCGGAGAGCGTCAGCCGCCTGATGCCGCCTTTTTCGGTGCCGCCGAACCTGGCGGTCTCCAACAGGCTGTCCCAGAGACGTTGCGAATTGATTTGAAGATTGGTCAGCATGGCAGTCCAAAAGAGATGTGCGAGGACGCTAGCGGGACCGCGGGACGCCGCAAGCGAAAAAGATCTCCGGTCGGTTCAAGCCAAACTTGCGCTGCGGCCGGATTCGGTGGCTAGGAAATACCGGCATCGGCTGCCGGGGCCAAAGCGAATTTGGCGGGCGCTTCCATATGTCCGGCCCTCCGATATCGCGGGCATTTCCATCTTGCGCCTTCATATTCTGTTTGCCGTGCGTTCCCAGGGTGCTCGACGGCAATTGTTTATTGCGCAGAATGCCGGATCACGCTCAGGCTTCAGGATTGGATTCGGACGAGGGATTCCCATGCATCGACGGACACTTCTCAAAGGCGGGGCCACACTCGCGGCATCGACGCTGGTGCTCTCGAGCGATGCCAGCGCTCGCCTATCGGCTGCTCAGCCAGGGGACGAAACTTTCATGAAGCTGGCGTTGACGGAAGCCGCGGAGGCCGCTTTTCCGTTCGGTGCAGTCATCGTCAAGAACGGTCAGGTGCTGGCGCGCGGTCACAACCGGACCGGTATCGACCACGATCCTACTGCGCACGGCGAAATGGTGGCGATACGTGCGTTTCTTGCCGCGCACGGGCCGGAAGCGCTTAAGGGTACGACGCTCTATACATCGGGAGAGCCGTGCTGCATGTGCATGGGCGCGATCATCTGGTGCGGAATTTCGCGGCTCGTCTTCGCCGCGTCGGTCACCCAGATCACAACCAAGCTCGATCAGATCGCGATCTCGTCCGAGGAGGTCGCGAACAAGGCGCTATTTTCGCCCATCGAGATCACCGGGGGTGTCATGGCTGACGACGCCATGCGACTTTTTAAGTGAATCCGAGGTGTCGCGAATTATTCGAGAGACGAAAGCCAGCTCTCGTCGGAAATCTTAGTCGCGGCGGGTAGGCGACAGAGATTGGTCGTCCTGCCAATTGAACATGTCCACGCCTGCGATCACGAGGAGCGCTTTGGCCTCCTCGCCTCCCAGATTACGAAGGGCGTGGTTCTGGTTGGCGCAGAAAATGATTGCGTCTCCACCTGAGAGCGTCACGGAAGGCTTATCATCAATTTCAATTCCCAGCGTTCCCGCAGTGACGATCAAACTCTTTTTGATCCCCTCGGACGCAGGCGCAAAGGCTTTGCTTCCTCCGTGCGCGAGGGAAATCTCATGAACCTCCGCACCGGAGAAATCGCGCCACGTCGCAATGACCCGCGAAGGAAATGGTTGTTCGGTCGCTCCGACGGCTTCCGATACCCTCGACATATCGTGCAGTTTCACGACGGTCGTCAGGGGCATTTCGGCGGTCAGAAGCGTCGAGATCGATACTTTGAGCGCATGGGCTATGAGCCCCACGGTGTTGATGGTCGGTGCGCTTCTGCCAGTCTCGATCTGACCGAGCATGGCGCGGCTGACCTGCGAGAGCTTGGCAAGGCGCTCAAGCGAAAATCCGCGCATTTGTCGTAGCTGACGCAGGTTTCTGGCGAGCGTTACCGACAGCGCGATTTTTGGATTCTCTTCGTAGTGACCGATCTCTATGTCTGGTGCAAAGCGAGCTCTGGAGGCCATGGCTGGTTACTCCGCCGCGATGGGAAACCGCTCGCCGAGCGCGCCGCTCATCTCGATATTGCGGATGCGCGGCTCATCGAGCTTGAGCAAATCGCGAAGGATTTCGCCGGTGTGCTCGCCGAGGAGAGGCGAGCGTTCGACGACAGTTGGGCTGTCGGATAGCTTGATGGGATTGCCGACAGTCAGGTAGCTGCCGCGAACCGGATGGTCGATTTCAACGATCGTGCCCGATTTTCGCAGGGACGGATCCTCGGCAATCTCCTTCATCGATAAAATCGGACCGCACGGGATGTTGTGAGCGCTGAGGATCGCGGTCGCTTCGAACTTGGTTTTGCTCGCCGTCCATTCTTCTATTGTCGCGAAAATAGCCTTGAGCCTAGGCAAGCGCGCGGCGGGAGTCGCATAATCAGGATCTGTGATCCACTCGTTTTTGCCGATGACGTTGCAAATGGCATCCCATACCGGCGCCTGAGCGACGAAGTAGATGTACGCGTTGGGATCGGTCTCCCAGTTCTTGCATTTCAAAATCCACCCGGGCTGACCGCCGCCGGACGCATTTCCTGCGCGCGGTACGCTGTCGCCGAACGTGCCATGCGGATATTGCGGATATTCTTTCAACGGGCCTTGCTGAATGCGCTGCTGGTCGCGCAGCTTCACGCGGCAGAGGTTGAGGACAGCGTCTTGCATGGCGGCATCGACGCGTTGTCCGCGCCCAGAGACGGTTCGTTGAAACAGCGCCGTGACGATGCCGAGCGCGAGGTGGACGCCGGTGCCGGAGTCTCCGATCTGGGCTCCCGTGATCAGAGGCGGGCCATCATCGAAGCCCGTGGTCGAAGCCGCGCCGCCGACGCACTGGGCGACGTTTTCGTAGACTTTGTGATCCTGATACGGCCCGGGTCCGAACCCCTTGATGGAAGCCACAATCATTCGCGGATTGAGTTCTTGGATGCGCGTCCATGAAAATCCCATGCGATCGAGTGCGCCAGGCGCAAAATTCTCGACCAGCACGTCACAGCTTTTGATGAGCTCCTCGAGGACAGCCTTGCCTTCGGGGTTCTTGGTATCGAGCGTGATTGAGCGCTTGTTGGAGTTCAGCATCGTAAAGTAGAGGCTGTCTGCATTGGCGACATCGCGCAGCTGCGCGCGCGTTACGTCACCGACGCCCGGCTTCTCGACCTTGATAACGTCGGCGCCGAACCAAGCCAGGAGCTGGGTGCACGTCGGGCCGGACTGGACATGCGTGAAATCCAGGATGCGAATGCCCTCGAGCGCTTTGCCCATCACGTTTCCTCCATGCTTTTTCTTTTTTTAAGTGAGCCGTCGCACACCCGCGGGGCGAACTCGTCTTTCAATTCGAGGACGTAACCTCCCCAATCACGCAGGCCGGGCTTGTAGGAGCTGTCGCGCCCCTGGACCGAATTCTCGGAACCGAGAGCCGCGAACGAAAATGGGTCTCGTGCTCTGCCATCAAAGGCCTCGGTGTTGCTTGGCGCGCTGACATCGCGGCGGCGGCAAAAAACGTGCAAATATCCGATGATCGAGTTCTGGCATACGTAATACCAGAATGTCAATCGTCCCTGAGGCGTTAAGCCATACGCATTTTGCACGCTGCGGCGCGAAAGCTATGCATTTCGTGCACTTCGGCAATGCAGCAAATCGGCTGGTTTCAGGCATGTGGTATGTTAAATACCAGTAAGCATCAATGAACTTTCCAGGCGCCTGGCGCCGAGGTTCGAAGGAGGACTGAAAATGAATGCAACCGTGATGGCCCGCCGCGTTGGGCACCGTTCGCTTTCTTCTCGCGCTTGGGCTTTCATCTCGGCGTTGCTTACGAAGATTGCCGAGCTTGATATTCGCCAGGGCAAGAGCGAACCGTTTGGCCTCTAAGCCTGGGTTGATTGAAACTGGATGGCCAAATGCCCGCCCTAGGTCGGAGCTGTTTGGCCATTCGGTGTGTTAGGTCCGTTTAAAACCAGCCATTTTCTTTAGTTTAAGCGATCGTATTGAAGGCTTCGGCTGCGTCTCGCGGCCTTAACGGAGCATCGCAGACAGCGTGTTGTGATTTTTTTTTGCAACGACGCTCGTCGTTTCTCTCCGACAAATAATCCTTGTCCGTGAAGTTATTGGCTAGGTCAGCGCATCTTGCGACTGGCCTTGCTGTGTTGTCTTTCGAGCCCTTCAATGCGCAAGGCGTCTTGACCATCTGGTATTCAATATACCAGAATGCCCCTGTGACAAACTTGACTTAAACAACCCTCAGCTACCTCCAACAACAGAAAAAGGGGGAAGTGCATGGCAGGAACTCCAGGAGCAGTCAGCGATCAGCGCGTTTCCGACGGCTTTCGCTGGCGACAACTCGCGATCGGCGTCGTCTGTATGGTGATGATCGCGAACTTGCAGTACGGCTGGACATTCTTCGTTCCAGACATACAGCACAAGTTCGGATGGGATCGCTCAGCGATCCAATGGGCTTTCACGTTATTCGTTCTATTTGAAACTTGGCTCGTGCCCGTCGAAGCCTGGTTCGTCGACAAATACGGTCCTCAACGCGTGGTGATCCTCAGCGGCATTCTTTGTGCGCTGGGCTGGGTAATCAATTCCTACGCCGACTCGCTCGGCATGTTCTATCTCGGCCAAATCCTTGCAGGTATCGGTGCGGGCGGCGTCTACGGCACTTGCGTCGGCAACGCCCTAAAGTGGTTTCCCGACAAGCGTGGTCTCGCAGCCGGCATCACTGCTGCTGGTTTCGGTGCCGGTGCCGCACTTACCGTTGCGCCGATCCAATGGATGATCGGTACGCACGGATTCCAGTCCGCATTCTTTTATTTCGGTCTGGGCCAGGGCATCATCGTCGTCATCTTCGCACTTCTGATGGCGTCGCCGAAGCCGGGACAGGTTCCTGCAGGGAACACCAACCAGAACGTCATCCAGACAAGCCGGAACTACGCGCCGACGGAAGTGCTGCGGCAGCCGATATTCTGGCTCATGTATGCGATGTTCGTTATGGTCGGCGCTGGCGGTCTCATGGCAACTGCGAACCTCAAGCCTATCGCGGCCGACTGGGGCATCGACAACGTTCCAGTGTCGCTCATGGGCCTGAGCATGACCGCGATCACGTTCGCGGCGACGCTCGATCGTGTTCTTAACGGTCTTACTCGGCCATTCTTCGGTTGGGTGTCCGACAGGATCGGCCGAGAGAACACAATGTTCGTCGCCTTCGGGTTGGAAGGTCTCGGCATCTACCTGCTTCACATCTGGGGCCACGATCCGGTTTGGTTCGTGATCCTGAGCGGGTGCGTATTCTTTGCGTGGGGCGAGATCTACAGTCTCTTCCCGTCGACGTGCACGGATACGTTCGGCTCTAAGTTCGCCGCGACGAATGCCGGGTTGCTTTATACCGCCAAGGGAACAGCAGCTTTGATCGTTCCCTTCGCCAACACTCTTCAGCAGCAGACCGGATCGTGGGACATGGTTCTGATGATCGCGGCTGCGGCGAATGTTGTGGCGTCTGTCCTGGCCATCGGGGTGCTCAAACCCTGGCGGGCCGGAGTTGTGCGCCAGAACGGTCTCCAGGGCGACCGCGTGCTCGCCTGAGCGCGGATCACAAGAAACATGGACGGCGGCTGCCGCCGTCCATCGACATGTCCTCGGACTTACGAACAGCCCGAGGTAAGGCCTTAGCCAAGAACGCGATTTGCGGCCAGCCGCAGGTCGCCGTTGCTGCGATACTCGGCCGCTCCGAAGCCGCCGCCGAACCGATTGGGAAATCACTGCTTTCTGGCCTATAGTATACCAGTAGACTAAGCGGTGATTTCTGGAGGTTGGACTGTCGTGGCCGATAAAGCGCAAGCTCAAACAATCTGGCCCAGCTCCGAAACCTCGACGCCGGATATCGTCTTGAAGCCGTTCGCGCCGGAAGAGACGTTCAAGGCGAAAGCTTATCGGGCTCTGAAACGAGCCATCATCGATATGGACATCTACAGCACGCCCGAGCAGACCTGGATCGACGAGCGGCAATTGTCGGAACAACTCGGTGTGAGCCGGACGCCGGTGCGTGAAGCTATCCTCATGCTCGAGCAGCAAGGCTTCGTGAAGTCGATCCCGCGCCGCGGCATCATGGTGATCAAGAAGACCAAACGCGAAGTCATCGAAATGATTCAGGTGTGGGCCGCGCTGGAGAGCATGGCCGCGCGCCTTGTCACGCAGAACGCCAGCGATGCCGATATCGCCCGGCTGAGGCTGCTCTTCCGGGAATTCAATTCGAGCCATAAGCCCGAAGATTTTCTCAGCGAGTATTCGACGGCCAATATTCGTTTTCACCAAACGATCATTGAATTATCGGGGTCTGCGCTGATCGCGGAGATGTCGGAGAATCTGCTTCTGCATGTCCGCGGCATCAGGCAGATCACGATCGGACGCGACGATCGCGCGGCGCGGTCGATCGAAGACCATTTGCAGATCATCGAGGCCCTCGAAAAGCGCGATACCGAACTCGCAGAGAGGCTTTCACGCGATCATGCCCTTGGGCTCGCAAAGTACGTCGAGGAGCACGGCGAGGGCATCTTCGACTAAACGTCGGCCATCGGTTTCCCGATTACGCATTGAAGACGGTACCGTTCGCGTATCCCCACATCGGTGCGCGCCGAATTAGTCGTAGGTCGCTCAAAAAAAATTGATCGAATGCTGGAGCGCATTCCGTCGCCGAGGATGTCCGGCAACGCGCCGCACTTCGCGCCCGATATTTCAAAACCTTGTGTCGTTGCACGCAGCCGCCGCTAGAGCGGGGCCTGCCTGATTTCGACGCCGTCTCCAGCCCGGCAATTCGCTTTTTTCGCCTGGAAGTGACCGCGACAACTTGTGCGCCTCTTGTGTCTGGTATATCGTATGCCAGAATTCAAAAAGCGCGGATAAAAGCGCCGCCGATGAGGACAAGCCAAACGACCGCAAGTCCGACGGGCAGAACCAGGAAACCAAAAAAGGAGGAATGCCGTGAACATTCTCGCGAAGAGCAGGCCGGTTCCAGCAGCCGCGCAGGATGGAACTCCATCTCAGCCAATCGCATCGGCGTATGTTGCGGCATCCTACCCCCTCGGCATCTCAAAGCCTGCCTCCGGCGGCCAAGCTCCGGTTTTCGTTCCCGCAGCCTATCCCCTCGGGATATCGGCGAAGCCCGCGAGCCAAGCGAAGCAGGTTGTGTCCGAGGCGACAGAACTCACGGACGGCTTCCACCTCGTCACCGATGCGCTGAAGCTCAACGGCATCGACACGATCTATGGCGTGCCGGGCATTCCGATCACCGATCTCGGCCGTCTTGCGCAGGCGGAAGGCATGCGCGTGATTTCATTCCGCCACGAGCAGAACGCCGGCAATGCCGCTGCGATCGCTGGCTATCTGACCAAGAAGCCGGGCATCTGCCTGACTGTTTCGGCGCCGGGCTTTCTCAACGGCCTTACGGCGCTGGCCAATGCCACCACCAACTGTTTCCCGATGATCCTGATCTCCGGCTCGTCCGAACGCGAGATCGTCGACCTGCAGCAGGGCGACTACGAGGAGATGGATCAGCTTGCGATCGCCAAGCCGCTCTGCAAAGCGGCATTTCGGGTGCTGCACGCGGCGGACATCGGCATCGGCGTCGCTCGTGCGATCCGTGCAGCTGTCTCGGGCCGTCCGGGCGGTGTCTATCTGGATCTACCTGCGAAGCTTTTCGGACAGACGATTGCTGCAGCGACTGGGCAGAAGTCGCTCGTCAAAGTCATCGACGCCGCCCCGGCGCAAATTCCGGGCAAGGATGCCATCAACCGCGCGCTCGACGTTTTGAAGAGCGCCAAGCGTCCGTTGATCATTCTCGGTAAGGGCGCGTCCTACGCTCAGGCTGACGAAACGATCCGCGCGCTCGTCGAAAAGAGCGGCATTCCGTTTCTACCGATGAGCATGGCGAAGGGACTGTTGCCCGATACGCATCCACAATGCGCGGGCGCTGCGCGCTCGACGGCACTCAAGGATAGCGACGTTGTGCTGCTCGTCGGGGCCCGCCTCAACTGGCTTCTGTCGCATGGCAAAGGCAAGTCTTGGGGCGACGCGCCGAAGAAGTTCATTCAAGTCGATATCGAACCGAGAGAAATGGACTCGAACGTCGAGATCGCTGCGCCAATCGTCGGCGACATCGGTTCTGTCGCCGCGGCTCTCCTTGATGGCATGGGCAGCAACTGGCAGCCACCGCCATCCGAATGGACGAGCGCGCTCAAGGCCAAAAAAGAAGAAAACATCGCCAAGATGGCGCCTAAGCTCGTCGCGACTCCGTCGCCGATGGATTTTCACAGTGCGCTTGGCGCGCTCCGTACCGTCATCAAAGAAAGGCCGGACGCGATCTTCGTCAACGAGGGCGCCAACACGCTCGACCTCGCGCGCGGCGTCATCGATATGTATCAGCCGAGAAAGCGTCTCGACGTCGGGACTTGGGGCGTCATGGGCATCGGCATGGGCTTCGCCGTTGCGGCCGCAATTGAAACCGGCAAGCCGGTTCTCGCGCTCGAAGGCGATAGCGCTTTCGGTTTCTGCGGCATGGAAGTCGAGACCATCTGCCGGTACGAGCTGCCGGTTTGCGTCGTAATCTTCAATAACGACGGCATTTATCGCGGCACCGACGTCGATCCGACAGGCCGCGATCCCGGCACGACCGTCTTCGTCAAAGGTTCTCGCTACGACAAGATGATGGAAGCGTTCGGCGGCGTCGGCGTCGTCGCGACGACGCCTGCGGAACTGAAGCGCGCTGTTGATACCGCGATGGATAGCGGCAAGCCGACCCTCATCAACGCCATCATCGACCCGAAGGCTGGCACCGAAAGCGGCCGGATCGGCAATCTCAATCCTAAGAGCGCACTGAAAGCAAAGTAGGCCGGACCCACGGGTTCCGGTCGATCAAAGAAACGTTCGAGCAAGGAGATACGCGCCAATGACGAAAGCTCTGGAAGGCATCAAGATCATCGATTTCACGCATGTGCAGGCTGGCCCTGCATGCACGCAGCTTCTCGCATGGTATGGGGCCGACGTCATAAAGGTCGAGCGTCCAGGTTCTGGCGACGTGACGCGCAACCAGCTTCGCGACATCCCCGATGCAGATGCGCTCTATTTCACGATGCTGAATTCCAACAAGCGTTCGCTGACGCTCGACACGAAGAAGCCTGAGGGGAAGGAAGTCCTTGAGAAGTTGATCAAGGTCTCCGACGTGATGGTCGAGAACTTCGGTCCCGGCGCGCTCGATCGTATGGGCTTTTCGTGGAAGCGCATCCTGGAGCTTAATCCGAAAATGATCCTCGCCTCGGTGAAGGGTTTCTCCGACGGGCATCACTATGACGACCTCAAGGTCTACGAGAACGTGGCGCAGTGCGCCGGTGGCGCGGCATCGACGACGGGTTTCTGGGATGGACCGCCGGTCATCAGCGCCGCTGCGCTCGGCGACAGCAATACCGGCATGCATCTCGCCATCGGAATTCTCACGGCACTGCGCCAGCGCGATAAGACCGGCGCCGGGCAGAAGGTTGCCGTTTCGATGCAGGACAGCGTGCTGAACCTTTGCCGCGTGAAGCTGCGCGACCAGCAGCGCCTCGATCGCGTCGGCTATCTCGAAGAATATCCGCAGTATCCGCACGGCTCGTTTTCGGACGTCGTGCCGCGCGGCGGGAATGCCGGCGGCGGCGGACAGCCGGGTTGGATTTTGAAATGCAAGGGCTGGCAGACAGATCCCAACGCCTACATTTATTTCACCATCCAGGGTCACGCCTGGGAGCCGATCTGCGATGCCATCGGCAAACCGGAATGGAAGACCGATCCGGCTTACACCACAGCGAGAGCCCGCCAGCCGCATATCGTCGAAATCTTCGGGACGATCGAAGCTTGGCTCGCCGACAAGACGAAGTTCGAAGCGGTCGATATCCTGCGCAAGCACGATATCCCGTGCGCGCCGGTTCTCTCGATGAAGGAACTGGCCGACGATCCGTCTTTGCGCGAGAGCGGTACGATTACCGAAGTCGAGCACAAAGTCCGCGGCAAGTACCTGACCGTCGGCAGCCCGATCAAGTTCTCTGACATGAAGGTCGAGATCACCGGATCTCCGCTGCTCGGCGAGCACACCGAAGAGGTGTTGGCCGAACTCGGATACTCACGCGACGGCATTCAGCAGCTCCACGCGGCAAACGCAGTCTAGACCATATTACCCCACGTCCACTTTCCTCCTCCTAACAACTGGCAACGTCCCGCGAGGGCGTTGCCTTTTTTGCAAAGGTTCGATTGAGGAGACCGGCTATGCAGACGTCAACAGATCTCACCGATCTCGTTTCGGCCGTAGGCGATGCAATCGTCGTGTCCGATGCTTCCGGCGCGATCACGTTATGGAACAAGGCCGCGGAACGACTATTCGGATATACGGAGGCCGAGGCGCTGGGCGGATCGCTGGACCTCATAATTCCAGAGCGCCAGCGCGAGCGGCACTGGTATGGATACGCAAAGACGATAGAGACCGGCGTGACACGCTATGGAAGCGATGTGCTGCAGGTGCCAGCGATCGACAAGTCCGGCCGTCAATTCTCGATCGCGTTCACGGTCGCGTTGCTTCATTCGGCCGACAACAAAGTCTCCGGGATCGCCGCAGTCATCCGCGATGATACGCGGCGCTTCGAGAAGGAGCGGGCACAGCGCAAGCGGATTGCCGAGCTCGAAGCGATGTTGGCCCACGCGGCCAAGTTGGCGGCGGCCAATTCACCAAGCCGTCAAACGTGAATCCAGCAGAAGGCAAGCGTCATGGAGACAGGCATCTTCGAAAGTTCGACACGAACATCCGGTGACCTCGCAGCCATCTTCGAATGCGACGAGGATGGAGGCTACTTCTACCTTTTCGATCTGACGAAAGCGAAGGGACAGCAGGCGCGGGCCGTGATTGCGGTCAGCGAACGCGGCGTCGCCTTCGAAGGATCAGATGTCACGGTCGGTTGGAATGCTTCCGAAGACATCGCCGGTCTTTGTATTCGCGGCGATTTATGGGCTGCCTTCGATCAACATGGCCACTGCTACGGGGGTAGCTATGGCATGCAAGCGTCGCCGGGCATTTCATCCGAAGTGAGCAGGAGGTTCTATTCGGACGCCGGGCTCGGGCTTCCTCCGGACGGAAGAGATGTCCATGCGGCGAGCCGGTAGGGGTCGATGGCTGTTGTCAAATCGTAACGTTGCCATTTTAACCGCGAACGGGCGGCAGGTATCCGTAGGTTCGTAGCCTCGGTCTTTGGGTGAGGGCGCTGCACGGCAATTATGTCCCGCCATTGGTTCACACTCTTGCCATAGGCCGGAGTGCGATGGCGAGCGTTCGCATTGTCAGCGGGAGTAATCACACGGAGACACGGTTTCAGAGGCATTCCGCCCAGAGGGCAAGTGTCGTTTTGGCGTTGGCTCTCTTACTCGATTTGGTTGCCATCGATATGGCCCGCTCGCAGCCGAAAGAACTCAGTCGGAAATTCATTTCTGGCTTTCCGATATTTCAGGACGCGTCTGTATTACCTTGGCGCTCGGCCGGGTGGATGGCCTCAACCATTCTCGGAGTGCTTGGAAGGTCACGTAAAGCGGCGGGATTGCAAATATCCCGATGAATGACGCGAAAATCATTCCGCCGAACACTGGTGTGCCGACATTCCGGCGTGCAAGCTCTGCGGCTCCAACCGCAACGACAAGCGGGAGCAAACCGAGAATAAAAGCGAACGAAGTCATCATGACCGGCCGGAATCTCAGTCGGCTACCTTCGATCGCCGCTTCTCGCAATTCCACGCCGCGCTCACGCTGCTCTTTGGCGAACTCGACAATGAGAATGCCGTTCTTCGCGGCAAGTCCGATCAGCACGATCATGCCGATTTGACCGTAGAGGTCGAGCGTCAGGCCGCCCATCACGATGGCAGCGAATGCGCCGAACACGCCCACGCTAACCGACAGCAAGACAGGAACCGGAATAGTCCAGCTTTCATAGAGCGCGACGAGGAAGAGATAGGCGAAAAGCAACGCAAATCCCAAGATGATCGCTGTCTTGCCTTCAGCGCGCTTCTCCTGGAAGGCCGTATCTGTCCATTCGCCTGCGTAACCGTCAGGCAGCGTACGCGCAGCGACGGCTTGCATCGCGTTGAGAGCTTGGCCTGAAGATACGCCAGCCGCCGGGCTTCCTTGAACGGTCACGGCGCGAAGATTGTTATAGCGAATGATCGCCGATGGACCGATGACCGGACGCACCTCGACTAAGCTGCGCAAGGCAATCATCTCACCTTTCTCGTTTCGCACGTTGATTCGATAAATGTCGTCGATGCTTGTGCGATCGGCAGCATCGGCCTGCACCTGAACCTGCCATGTCCGACCAAAGAGGTTCATATTGTTGACGAAGTATCCGCCGAGCGACGCCTGCAACGCTTGGAAGACGTCGCTGAGCTTCACGCCGAGAACCTGAACTTTGTCACGATCGATATCGAGATAGATCGAAGGGTTCGTCGCGGAATATGTGCTGAAGACGCGCGACAGCTTCGGATCCTGGTTCGCTGCAACGAGTAATCCTCGCAGCACCTGCGCCAACGCTTTCGGATCGCCGCCGCGCAGATCTTTCAGAACATAGGCGAAGCCGCCGCCCGAGCCGAGGCCGATGATCGGTGGGGGCGCCAACGGTACAACGGTTCCGCCTGCGATCTCACGAAACTTAGGCCCCAGTCGCGCGATCAGCGCATTGACACCTTGCGAGCGATCCTTCCGCTCCGCAAACGGCTTGAGCGTCACGACCATGAAAGCGCCGTTAGCCTGGGAATAATTGTCGATGAAGTTAAGACCGATGACCGAAGTAACATCTTGAACTGCAGACTCACCCTTCAGAATTTCCTCGGCCTGCTTGACGACATTGGTGGTGCGCACAACCGATGCGCCTCCTGGAAGCTGCGCGATGACGAACAGCGCGCCCTGGTCATCTTCTGGGAGGAAGCCCGTTGGTGTGACTCTCGACAGAGCGTAGATCCCGATGCCGGAGATCGCCACGAGCGCAAGACCGATAAGCGAAAACCGAAGCGTGCGTGCGACTGCGGCGCCATAGGCATCTCGGATGTAATCGATGCCCCTCATAATTGCGCCGATCGGACCTCTCCGCGGTCCGTGATGCGGCTTTATGAAAATGCCGCACAGCGCCGGCGAAAGCGTGAGCGCGTTGATGGCGGACAGGAACATCGATACCGCAATTGTGACGGCGAACTGTCGAAATAGTTCGCCCGAAATTCCGGGAATGAACGCGACCGGCACGAACACGGAAAGAAGTACGAGCGTAATGGCGATGATCGGCGCGGTAATTTCCTGCATGGCGAGCTTGGTCGCTTCAGCAGGCGATAGCTCAGGGCGCTCCTCCATGACGCGCTCGACATTCTCAACAACGACGATGGCATCGTCGACGACGATGCCTATCGCCAAGACAATCGCGAGCAAGGACACGGTATTTGCCGAATAGCCGATGGCGAGCAGGACAATGAACGTGCCGATGAGGCTCACCGGCACTGCGAGCGTCGGAATCAACGTTGCGCGAACGCTGCCGAGGAAGAGATAAACAACAAGGACGACGAGAATGAATGCTTCAATGAGCGTCTTCTGGACTTCGTGAATGGTGTCGGTGACGAACTCCGTCGGATCGTAAGTCACTTTCCAGGCGAGATCCGCCGGAAATCGCTCCTTCGCAGCCTCAAGTTTGGCCTTGACTTCCTTCAACGTCGCAATGGCGTTGGCACCAGGCGCTTGGTAGATGGCGATAACTGCAGCAGGGCCGCCATTGAAAAGCGTCTCGCGGTCGAGATTGGCGGCGCCAAGTTCGAGACGCGCTACGTCTCCTAGCCGCAGAACGGATCCGTCAGCGTTCGTTCGTAGCACGATCTTTTCGAAATCGGCGACGCTGTTGAGACGCCCCTTCGTTTGCAGATTGAGTTGAAGCTGCTGCTCGTTCGATATCGGGCGTGCGCCGATGCGTCCGACCGCTGCTTGAATATTCTGCGCCTGGATCGCATTGATGATGTCGCCAGTCGTGAGGTTAAGCCCGGAGATCCTGTCGGTCCGTATCCAGGCACGCATGGCATAATCCTGCGGCCCCCATAGCGTTGCGTCGCCGACGCCCGGCGTGCTTTTGATCTGATCGAGCAGGTTGATCGTAACGTAATTGGAGAGAAAAAGCGGATCGTATGTATGCTTCGGGGAGTAGACCGCGATGACCCCCAAAAGTGCCGATGACTTCTTTTTCACCGACACGCCCTGGCGCTGCACTTCGGGTGGCAGGCTGGACAAAGCGACCTGCACTCGATTGTTGACATTGACGGTATTGATGTCGGGATTGGTGCCGAGTTCAAACGAGCAGATGAGCGTATAGCTGCCGTCGTCGCCGCTGACGCTCTTCATATAAATCATCTTGTCGACGCCGACGACCTGCGCCTCAATGGGTTGCGCCACGGTCGCGTCGACGACACCAGAATTAGCACCGGGATAGGACGTCGTGACCTGCACCTGCGGAGGAACGATATCTGGGTATTGCGCCAAAGGTATCGCATAGAGCGCGAGCGCACCGGCAATCGTAGTGACGATTGCGATGACAATTGCCAATCGAGGGCGATCGACGAAAATGGCGGAGAGCATCTATCAACTCCGGTCTGTCATTCGCGGAACCGGCGTTGCAATCACTGGGGAGCCGGATCGAACTCCCTGTAAGCCTTCGACGATGACCTCTTCGCCTCCGGAAAGGCCGCCCTCAACGACGATGCCATTCCCCATCTCTCCACCTGTTTTAATTCTACGAACCGCCGCCTTGCCATCGTCGACGATAAAGACATAAACGCCTTCCTGATCGGCAATGAGCGCCGCTTGGGGAACGACGACCTTATCTATCGGCTTTCCAGTTTCGACTCCGACGCGTACAAATTGCCCATCGATCAAAGCGCCATTCGGATTTGGAAAGCTCGCGCGTACAAGGACAGTGTCCGTCGATCTATTAACGGTGACATCGACGAAATTGATGGTGCCGATTTGATCGTACGTGCTCTGATCCGCGAACCGAAGCGTAGCCTTAAGCTTAGTTGCGTCCGGCGCTTCGCCACTTTTCTGAAAGCGCAGGAATTCACGCTGACTGACAGGAAATGTCACGTACATCGGATCTTGACTGACGATAACTGTCAACGCTCCGGTATCGGGCCCGACGACATTTCCTTTCGTCACAGCCGATCGCCCAATCTTTCCGGCAACGGGCGCCGTGATGATAGTGTATCCGAGGTTGATCTGCGCTGTCTGCAGGTTGGCCTCGTTGACCAATATCGTACCTTTGGCCTGCTCGTCTGCGGCTAGAGCCTGATCGCGAGCGACTACGGTTCCAACGTCGCGCGCCAACAGATCTTTCGCGCGATCGAGCTGGACTTCTGTCAGCACTTTAGCAGATTTACTTCGCTCAAGCGCGCCCTCGGCCTCGCTGACGGCCGCTTTAAAAAGGCCGTCTTCTATTCGAAAGAGAGACGCGCCGGCAGCGACCATTTCTCCTTCTTTGAATTCGATTGCATCCAGAAATCCCGTCACACGGGCGCGCACGTCGACCCGTTCGATCGCCTCTACGCGACCGACGAAGTCGAGCGCATTAGAAACCGGTTTAAGCTCGGCACGAACAACGCCGACGGAAATTTTCGGCGCATCACCCTGCTGTGCGAGCGTTGGAGCCGATGCAGTGAAGAGCGCGAATATGGCGAGTGTAGCAAGTCGCATTCCGGCCTCCCAACATTGTTTGGGGCTGCCGAGTTCCGGCCGCCATTAACATGCCTTCCCGGGTCGAGCATAAAATCTCATGATAATCGCACGAGACCATTCGGTCACTCCGTCATCGGATTAAAAGCCTAACATTGGCCCATTCGCTTATAACTTCACCTGAGTTGCTGTTTTCACTACGTCCATAGATGCGGTGCTCTATATTCAAGCCGTTACGCTTCCGTCCTGTGATAGTGCGACGGCGACCCATCTCCAGTTCGGGATGTGTGCGCAAACAATGATGATAATCACGAGAATGGGCACGCTCAGGAACATACCGGCGATTCCCCAAATCAGGCCCCAGAACGAAAGTGAGAGGATGATCGCGAAAGGGCTCATGTTAAGGCCTTTTCCCATGAGCATGGGCTCAAGAACGCTTCCGATTGCAACTTGTATGGCCGTGAGGCTGACGACCAGTATGATGAATGGCGTCAGAGAATCGAACTGCACGAGAGCCAGCAAACACGGAAATGCGACGGCGATGATCGAACCAATATTTGGTATATAGTTTAAAACAAATATGAGGAGAGCCCAGGTTTCGGCAAAGTCGACGCCCTCGAAACGCAACACCGCATAACATGCAACACCGGTAAGAACGCTGACGATCGTCTTGAACCAGATGTAGCGCCGGACGCTCCGAGAGATCTCTTTAAGGAGCGTGTTCGCGTCGGCCGCCTGAAGCGGATTCGAAAACATCGCAGAAATCTTGGCGCCCACATGCTCGCGCTCCACAAACAGGAATGCGACGTATGCGATGATGAGGAGCGTCGTGACGATCATTGACTGCGTCGAAGCCAAGAGCGTCGGCAGCCTTCCCATGACATCGAAGTCCGCGATAGCAGATCTGACTTTTGCAGAGCGATCCGGACCGAGCCACTCGGTGAGATCGCCAGCTATCGTCTCGAAACGCGCCAAGTATCGAGGCAACGTGGCACTTATCGCGTCAACTTGGCCGAGCAAAACGGTGAATATCAGATAGCCGCCTAGGCCGACGGTCGCCAACCCAAGCAAGGTGCCAAGCCATCGCGGCACGCGATAATCTCCAAACTTGATGCTAGAGAAACCCTGGACCATCGCCTCCATGATGTTCCAGAGGAATATCGCCAGAGCCAACGGCAATAGAAACGGCCGGCCATAGATCAACCCGACGACCACGACGCCGAAAGCGATGATAAATAGGGCGACGCCCGACGCATGGGGGCTACTTCGCTCATCCGGGCTTCGGTTCATTTCATCAATGTCGTTCAGGAACAAGCTTGAACGAGGGAGATTCGTGTTTCTTGGGTTTGCTGACGTCCCTCTTCGGCAGCTTTACCTTGTCGCGCTTGATTTCCTCGTATGGAATGAGACTCAGAAGATGCTCGATGATGTCGAGCCGCGCTTTCCTCTTGTCGTCCGAATGCGCCACGTACCAGGGCGCCCACGCTGTGTCCGTCGCTCCAAACATGTCATCGCGCGCGTGCGTATATTCATCCCAGCGTGTGTAGGATTTCAGATCCATATTCGACAGCTTCCAGATCTTGCGGCCATCGTCGATGCGCGCCTCGAGTCGGTGCGTTTGCTCGTCGGGACTGACCTCTAGCCAGTACTTAATCAGGATGACGCCGGAATCGATGATTGCTTTCTCGACGGCAGGAACGATCCTCAAAAACCGTTCGACTTGCTTTTCCGAGCAGAAGCCCATGACGCGCTCGACGCCAGCGCGATTGTACCAGCTGCGATCGAAGATCACGATCTCGCCGCCCGCCGGAAGGTGGGGAAGATAGCGCTGAATGTACATTTGAGATTTTTCGCGCTCAGTCGGCGCCGGAAGCGCCACGACGCGAAAGACGCGCGGACTGACCCTTGCCGTAATAGCTTTTATCGTGCCGCCCTTCCCGGCACCGTCTCTACCTTCGAAGACAATACAAATCTTTTTCTGCTCGTGGCGAACCCATTCCTGCAATTTTACGAGTTCGGCATGCAGCCGCTTGAGCTCGCGTTCGTAATCCTTTCGCTTCAGTTTGAGATTACCAGAGGGTCGTTCGTCCTCGAGCGTGGGAGCATGAGTGCTCTTGCTGTCTTCCATGTCGTTACCTCGGCTGACCGCGTGCCCCGCCGCCGCCACTCGCAACAATTCTATACTCGCTGCCGATATTCTTCGCATCAGAAAGATCCGACAACGGTCTATCTATCGAATTCGATATTGCGACGCGAAGAGCAGGCACTTCTGAAACGGAAACTAGACTTGCGGAGTCAGGAAGAAAGCAATTCCGAGTATGAGGTAGACAGCCAAAAGTTGAACGCCCTTCAACCAATCTGACCGGCCGTCGCCGGCAACTTGTCCCGTTATGGCGACGGCGAGAAACACCGCAAGCACCAGTCCCTTCCCAAACAATAAGTCCATGGGAGTGGGGCCTATAACATAGCTCGCGAGTACCAGAACGGGCGCAACGAACAACGCGACCTGAACACTCGACCCGATCGCAATCGACAAGCTGAGATCCATCCGGTCCTTCATGGCGGCCGTAACCGCGGTCGCGTGTTCGGCGGCATTGCCGAGAATGGCGACGACGAATACACCGACAAAAAGATCGCTAAGACCGAAGACCTGCGCCGTCGGCTTGATCGCACCGACAAGGATTTCGCTGAGCCAGGCGATCGCCACCGTACATGCTGCGAGCACGCCTATCGCTTGGCCAATCGATCCGTTGCGCGGGTGTTCGTCGCCGTTCGGAGTGGCCAAAGCCAGAAAAAAGTTGGGGTGTGTCCGCAGGGAAAATATAAGAAACAGCCCATAGAGAACCAACAGCACAACGGAAATGGCGACGCTCAGACTGCTTTCGCCGCCGATAAAACGTTCCCCGACCAGCTCGCCGTAAGCGGCGGGAATGACGAGCGCAATCGCCGCCAACGTCAGCATGGTTGCTTGAGCTCGAGCTCCTGCCGCGTTGAAGTGCTGTTCGCGACGTCTTAGGCCGCCAGCCAGCATGGCGGCACCGAGCACGAAAAGAATATTTCCGACGATCGAGCCAACGATGGTGGCTTTCACGATGTCGTGCAGTCCGGCGCGCAATGCGGCAATCGCAATGATGAGTTCCGCCGCGTTGCCGAACGTTGCATTGAGAAGACCACCGACGCCTTCTCCGGCATGGTCGGCGAGTTGTTCGGTTGCCCGCCCGAGCCACGCTGCCAGCGGCAATATCGCGAGCGCGGATGCGAAGAATATCAGCGTGTGACGGGTGGGAGCGAAATACTCGAGCGCAACCGCGATAGGCGCGAAACATAACAGCCAATTCCACATCTCTTGCTCCTCATGCTCCGCGCGCTATGGAAGCCTGTCTTCCCAGTCCACCCAATCGACCGGGATTTCCTTGAGATAGGCGCCTACCGCTGCACCAATCGTTGGAAAAAACGATTGTTCACCGAATTGCTTTGCGAGACCAAACCGGTTCAACTTGTCTTTGACTGGGTCTTTCAATTCAGCAAAGCACAGCACGATGCCTGCTTTCTTCAGCGTGCTGTGGAGCTCGGACACCGTATCGGACGCGGTCACGTCGATATTCGTTATGGGTTCGGAGGCGATCACAATCCGTCGCGCGGGCGTCGGTGCAGTTTCCACCGCCGTAATCACGCAGTCCTGGAATAATTCTGCGTTCGCGAAAAAGAGAGGCGCGTCCCAGCGGAACAGGACAAGCCCAGGAATGCGGCGTGCATCGGGATATCGGCTGATGTCGTGATAGCCCTTGACACCTTCCGCGCGACCGAGAACGGCATAATGCGGCCGCCATGCGTCCCAGAGAAATTGCACGAGGGCGATGATGACGGCGAGCGCGATGCCCTGAATTGCACCAAATACTGCAACGCCCGCAAAGCAGACGACGGACAGCCAGAATTCCCACTTCTGCATCCGATAGATGCGCAGAAGATCATGGATTTCAAACAGCCCAATAGCAGAGGCGATAACGACGGCCGCAAGCGCGCTCATAGGTAGGTTCTGCAACAGGTTGGGCGCGGCGACGATGAGCAAAGCCACCGTCAGCGCCCCGATGATGCCCGTCATCTGCGTCTTTGCGCCCGCGGCCTCTGCGACAGGTGTGCGCGATGAGCTGCTGCTGATCGGGAAGCCCTGAAAAAATCCCGCTGCGAGATTGGCCGCTCCCAAACCGACAAGCTCCTGGTTGGGATCGACATATGTCCCGGTGCGGGCCGCGTAGGCGCGAGAGAGAACGCTGGTGTCAGCGAAGGAGATCAGGGCGACGGCGAGGCCGCCAGACAAGACCGTCGCGAAATCCGCTGTCGAAATCCAAGGAAATCGCAACGACGGCAAACCCTGGGGGAGCGGCCCAAGGACAGAGATACCGGCGCTCTTCGCTAACCCGAGCACACCAACGAAAGCGGTCGCTCCGATGACTGCTATCAAGATTCCTGGAACAACCTTGCTGCGTTTGAGAAGCAAGATGACGGCCAGCGTTGCTGCGCCTATCGCGAACGCGGTCCAATTCGTCCTGCCACTCGTGACGCCATTCCCGATCGCGATGATGTCCCGCAGCGGGCCCTGGCTTTCGATCGAAAATCCGAGCAGTTTTGGCACTTGGCTCAGCAATACCGTCAGTGCGATGCCGTTCATGTAGCCATAGCGGATAGGTTTCGACAAAAGCTCGGTGACGAAGCCCAACTTCGCGAGCCCTGCCGCGATGCAGACGAGGCCCGATATGATCGCCATTGCTCCTGCGAGCGCTATCGCCCGCATCGGATCACCGCCTGAGAGCGGCAGCACCACGGCAAGAATAACTGCGGCAAGTGAAGAATCCGGACCAAGCACAAGAATGCGACTCGGACCCAAAAGGGCGTACACGATCAGCGGCACAATCGTCGCGTAAAGCCCATAAATTCCGGGCAAACCTGATGCTACGGCATACGCGATGCCAACCGGGACAAGCATCGTCGCAAGAACCAAACCCGCTACGATGTCGTGCTGGATCCAACCGGGCTGATATTGCTTGAGCGTATCCAGACCTGGAAGCCAACGCTCCACTGTGCCGCGATCAGCCAGCATTTTGGGCCGCAAGATCTGGCCGTGGTTCGAGTCTCGTGTCGCCGTGGGGTTAACGGTCATTCAAGACCCCGTGTGCGGATCGCGCGAGCATTCCACGCCACGGTACGCCCCTGGAGTTTTGCTGCAATAGGGCCATTACGCCGTTGCGAACACTCTTGTTCGTCTCAGCCCGGAACAGCTCCATTTAGTTGGTGGGCTCATGCAGGGAGCCTCCATTCCATATGATTTGCGGTTTTCAACCTTGATATTCATTCGTCATCGGAATACCGTCCGCCAGATAATACGCAGGCGGATATTTTTGCGAGTTGCCGCAAATGCCTGATAGTTCTGTAACTAATATTTCAATCACCCAGCCGTGCGCCTTATCGCCGTTCGATTTGGCCCATGATGCCTGGGAATATTCGCTCGATGCCTGGCAGCGAGGCGTCTTGCTTCTCGACGTTCTCAATCAGAGAAGTGCTCGGCATCGCGAGCATGAATCCAAGTCGGCGCCGAATGTTTTAAAGTTCGCATGGGAACTTGAGGTTGACGGCCGCAAGCTGCCCAAACCGGTGAACTACGCGCTCGTGCGCATCATGTCTCCGGACGGCGCTCGACCAGACAAGTACAGGCGCCCTTTCGTCGTCGTCGATCCGCGGGCCGGACACGGTCCGGGAATTGGCGGCTTCAAGCCGATGAGCGAGATCGGCGTTGCTATGAAAGCAGGACATCCCTGCTACTTCATCGGATTTCTGCCTCAGCCTGTTCCCGGTCAGACGATCGAGGACGTGGCGCGCGCGGAAGCGATTTTTCTTCAACACGTCATCGATCTTCATCCTGAGGCCGAGGGCAAGCCGGCCGTTATCGGAAACTGTCAGGCCGGCTGGGCCGTCATGATGTTGGCAGCAGCACGGCCGGAACTCTTCGGTCCCATCATCATTGCGGGCTCGCCTCTGTCCTACTGGGCAGGCGCATCAAAGCAGAATCCGATGCGTTACACTGGTGGCGTGCTCGGAGGCACCTGGTTGACGGCTTTCCTCGGCGACGCAGGCAACGGAAAGTTCGATGGCGCATGGCTCGTCTCAAATTTCGAGAATCTCAATCCGGCAAACACGTTGTGGTCCAAGCACTATAACCTGTACGCGAATATTGACACCGAAGCACCGCGCTATCTCGAATTCGAACAATGGTGGGGAGGGCACGTGCTTCTCAACGCCGAGGAGATGCAATACATCGCCGATCAGCTGTTTGTCGGAAACAAGCTTTCATCGGCGCAGATGACCTCTTCGGACGGCGCGCGCCTTGACCTCAGAAACATTCGCACGCCCATCGTCGTTTTCTGTTCGAAGGCGGACAATATTACCCCGCCGCAGCAGGCGCTGGACTGGATCTTAGATCTGTACAGCAGCGTCGATGATATCAGGGCGCATGGCCAGACGATTGTGTATTCGGTGCACGAGTCTATCGGGCACCTCGGCATATTCGTCTCGGGTTCGGTGGCCAAAAAGGAGCACGATCAATTCGCAAGCAATATTGATTTGATCGATGTTTTGCCCCCCGGACTATACGAAGCGGTGTTGACGCCGAAAGATCTGACGGACCCCGCCGCGGAATTCGTCACCGGCAACTATCTCCTACGCTTCGAAGAGCGCAATTTGGATGATATCCGCGCTCTTGGCGTAAACAGCGAAGCGGATGACCGCGAGTTCGCAACCGTCGCGCGGATTTCGGAGATTAACCTCGGCCTATATCGCACATTCATGCAGCCTTGGGTGCGTGCTTGGACCAGCGAGAGCGCCGCCGAAGCAATGCGCAAGCTTCATCCGCTCAGAATGCAGTACGACATCTTCTCGAGCGCAAATCCGTTCCTTCAGCCCTATTTCTCCATGGTGGAGAATTCGCGCAACCACCGGCAGCCGGTTTCCAATGACAATACGTTCTGGAAATTGCAGCAGCAATGGAGTGATTGGATCATCGGCGCGCTCGACGGCTATCGTGATAGCCGCGACAACGCGATCGAGGCCTGGTTTCACGCTGTCTACGGTTCACCGCTATTGCAGGCGCTCGTCGGTCTTAGGGCATCGGACGCCAAATCATCCCATCGTCCAGGGGATGACGCCATGCACCGCACGCTGGTCGTGCATAAAATCTCCGAGCTCAAGTCACGGATATCGGAAGGTGATCCGCGCGAAGCTGTCATTCGCGCACTTCTATATATCCGCATGCCGGACGGCGTGGTCGATGAACGCGGGTTTAATCTGCTTCGGCGAATGCGCGAAGAGACGGGCAAGGGCCTTACGCTCTCGACGTTCAAGAAGTTGCTGCGTGAGCAGTACCTGATGTTGCTCATCGACGAGCGTTCGGCCGTCAATGCGATTCCTGAGATGCTGGCGAAGAACCCAGATCTCGCGTCACGTATGAAAGGAAAGCTAGATCGCATGATCGAATTGGTGGGCGTTTACAGCAAGGACGCGAGAGCACGCCTTGAGGAAATCGACGCCCTATTCGAGAACAGCGAGACGCGGATGCTTGCTGAAAAGGCTTTGGGGGCGAATTCCACAGGACAGGCAGTCAGGAGTTCGAAACATCACTGAACGGATCGGGGGTGACAGTCGGAGGATCAAAGGAGATAAGCAATGCCTGGGCTTTTGCGACCTGAAGATCTGAAAATGATCTCACTCGATGCAGAGACGGAAGAATATAAGCGCGAGCGGGAACAAAAAAAGAAGAAATCCGAGCACGATAAGGAACTGCGCGAAGCGTTCATGTCGCGGAAGGTCGCGGAAAAAGCGTTGGCAATCGAGCGCGTCAACAATGCTATCCGAATTGCCGCTCAAAATGGTCAGCACCATCTACAGGTCTTCACCTTCCCGTCGAGCTACTGCAGTGACGGCGGCCGCCGCATCAATATCGCCGATCCCGAATGGCCGACGACACTCACGGGCTTCGCAAAAGATGCTTACGAATTTTACCAAACGGAGCTGCGCCCTCTTGGATACAAGCTTCGTGCGGAAATCATAAATTTTCCTGGTGGAATGCCAGGAGAAATCGCGATGTCTTTGGCGTGGTAGGCGCTCAGAAGGAGAGACGTTATGGCAGCGGCGGCCGTCTCCGAACTCCACGCGCATCAAAAATACGAGCGCCTCATCGCAGCGGCTCAGAACCTTGAAGCGCTTCCGACGGCCGTTGCTCATCCATGCGATGACACGTCTCTTGCCGGGGCGATTGAAGCTGCTGAGGCGGGCCTTATCGTTCCGATACTTGTCGGCCCGCGAGGCCGATTGCAGGCTTTAGCAACGACACTAGGACTCGGCATCTCTCGTTTTGAGCTGATCGATGTACCTCACAGTCGGGCAGCTGCCGAGAAGGCGGTCGAACTCGTTCGAGCGGGCCGAGCCGAGTTGTTGATGAAGGGCAGTCTTCATTCCGACGAGCTTTTGGGCGCGGTGACCAAGAAGGACATAGGTCTTCGAACTGGACGGAGGATCAGCCACGTCTTTGTCATGGACGTGCCAACCCATCCGCAGACGCTGTTTATCACCGATGCCGCTGTGAACATTGCGCCAGATCTCGTTGCAAAGCGCGATATCGTACAGAATGCGATAGATCTTTTTGTCGGGTTGGGCCTCGGAAAGCCGAAGGTCGCCATTCTATCCGCGGTGGAAACGGTTACGCCCGCCATTCCGTCCACAATTGAAGCCGCCGCTTTGTGCAAGATGGCAGACCGAGGCCAGATCACGGGTGGAGAATTGGACGGGCCACTCGCTTTCGACAACGCGATAAGTTCCGATGCCGCGCGCATCAAAGGCATAAAATCGGCGGTCGCGGGCCAAGCACAGATCCTTGTGGTGCCCGATCTCGAAGCCGGCAACATGTTGGCCAAGAACCTGACCTTCATCTCGCACGCAGACGCGGCCGGCATCGTTCTTGGCGCAAGAGTACCAGTTATTTTAACGTCCCGGGCCGACAACGTGCGCACACGCATGGCATCCTGCGCTGTTGCGATGCTGTTCGCCCATAGCAGGCGAGCCAACGCCCCAATCTGGGCCTAAGCGATGTCCGAAACAATCCTGGTGGTGAACGCCGGCAGCTCAAGCATCAAGTTTCAGCTATTCGCTATCGTATCACCCGATCGGCTGGAACGTCGTCTCAAAGGACAGATTGATGGAATAGGCACGCGACCGCGCTTGGTAGCGAAAGACGCAAACGGTTCGCGCGTAGTCGATAAATCGTGGAGCACGGAAAAGGTCGGCGAGCTGCCGGATGCGCTCGACCAACTCGTCCTGTTTTTGCGGGAATACGTCGGTGCGCTACCGGTTGCCATCGGCCATAGGGTCGTGCACGGCGGCCCAAACTTCGCCGCGCCGACGGTCGCCACATCAAATGTCGTCCAGCAGTTAGAGCGCTTCATTCCGCTGGCGCCGCTGCACCAGCCCAACAATCTCGCGCCGATCAAAATTGTCCTGGAACGCCAACCGCAATTGCTGCAAGTGGCTTGCTTTGACACCGCGTTCCATCGAAGCCACCCCGACGTCGCAGACCGTTACGCGATCCCAGAACCTCTTTTTGCCGAAGGCGTTCGCCGCTACGGCTTTCACGGTTTATCTTACGAATACATTGCGGAGAAGCTCTGCGAAGTTGCCCCGAAAATTGCCCACGGTCGCGTCATCGTTGCTCACCTCGGCAGTGGCGCCTCGATGTGTGCCCTGGCGGAAGGAAAAAGCGTCGAGAGCAGCATGGGTTTTACTGCACTCGACGGCTTGCCCATGGGAACGCGACCCGGTCAGCTCGACCCGGGCGTCGTCCTTTATCTCATCAGCGAAAAGCGCATGAGCGCAAAAGAGACTGAGCACTTTCTTTACCACGACTGCGGTCTCAAGGGCCTTTCTGGATTAAGCAACGACGTACGCGAACTTCTTGCAAGTTCGGATCCGCACGCAAAGTTCGCGCTGGACTTCTTCGCATATCGCATAGCCCTCTTCACCGGCATGCTGGCGGCCGCTTTGGGCGGAATAGATGGTTTCGTGTTCACAGCAGGCATCGGTGAAAACGCCCCGCTAATTAGAGGGATCGTCGCAGAACGTTTGTCGTGGCTTGGTGTCGAACTATCCGATGAGGCTAATGAGAAAGGCGAAACGCGCATCTCGCGGGAGAGATCACCTGTCGCCTGCTACGTTATCCCGACCGACGAAGAACTGATGATTGCGCGACATACGCTCCAAATTTTGCGGAAGAACGCTTCCATTGAGCTCATGGAGAAGCGCGCATGAATGACGTTTCGTCTCTCAGTCTGCTCAAAGGAAAGAAGGCGCTCGTCACCGGTGTTGCCAACGATCAGTCGATTGCGTGGGGATGTGCAAAGGCCTTCAAGGCACTCGGTGCCGATGTCGCGATGACGTATCTCAACGAAAAAGCCAAGCCCTATGTCGAGCCTCTCGCCAAGGAGATCGAGGCTCCGCTTTTGATGCCCCTCGATCTCCAAAACGAGGGTCAACTTGAGGCTGTCTTTGACGAAATCGGAAAGAAATGGGGCAAGCTCGACCTCTGCCTTCATTCCATTGCGTTCGCACCTAAGGACGACTTGCAAGGTCGCGTCGTCGATTGCTCAAAAGGCGGGTTTCTTCGCGCAATGGAAATTTCATGCTGGTCGTTCATCAGAATGGCCAAGCTTGCAGAACCACTGATGCCCAATGGCGGCGCGCTTTTCACGATGACGTATTACGGTTCGCAGATGGTCGTCGAACATTACAACATCATGGGACCCGTCAAGGCGGCGCTCGAATCCGCTACGCGTTACATGGCCGCCGAGCTCGGGCCCAAGGGAATCCGGGTGCATGCCATATCGCCTGGCCCGTTGAAGACACGGGCTGCGTCCGGCATCAGCGAATTCGACAAGTTGCTACAGAAAGCTCAGTCAAAGGCGCCCACGCGCAGTCTCGTGTCGATCGATGACGTTGGTATCGCGGTGGCGTTTCTCGGTATGGATGGAGCGAAGCTGATTACCGGCGAAACGCTGTATATCGACGGTGGCTATCACATCATCGATTGAAGGTGTTTTCGAGATCGTCGTCGACCGTGCACGTACATTTTGGATATCGACGCATGAAAACGATAAAAACCAGAAATTCATACGCACTTGCGGTTATTGCCGCTGGGCTCGTCGTCCTGTTTTCCACCGAGCTGATTTTGCAACTTGCGCATGCGCAGGACGCTCAGACGGAGCCAAGCGCGCAATCCGATCAATCACCTGCTATCAGCAAAGAAAAGCTCGAACAGCTCGTTGCGCCGATCGCCCTCTATCCCGATCCCCTGCTTACGCAAGTCTTGATGGCATCGACATATCCTCTGGAAGTCGTCCAAGCCGCTCGGTGGGCGCAAGCCAACCCAGGCGTGAAAGGCAAGATGCTCGAGAATGCGATGCAAAAGCAGTCGTGGGATGCGAGCGTCAAATCATTGACAGCGTTCCCGACGGTTCTGGCTATGATGAACGAGAAGCTGGACTGGACGCAGGAACTCGGCAACGCATTTCTTGCGCAGCAACAGGATATCCTCTCCTCCGTTCAGACTTTGCGTCAACGAGCTGACGACGCCGGCAAACTGAAGTCGACGAAGCAACAGACGGTCAGCCGGGATACCAGTGGCTCACAATCCTACATCACGATCGCGCCCGCAAATCCTGACGTCGTGTACGTCCCATCCTACGATCCCAACGTCGTGTATGGGACTTGGCCTTACCCGTCGTATCCGCCCTACTATTGGTATCCGCCCGGATATATCGCCGGACCGGGCATATGGTGGGGTAGCGGTATTGCGGCCGGCGCGGTTCTTTGGGGCATTGCGAATTGGAATAGGGGCGATCTCTCGCTCAACGTGAATCGATATAATCGCTGGAATAGGACTAACATCGTCAACGGCAATTGGCAGCACAATGTAGCCCACCGAAAGGGCGTTCCGTACGCGAACCGCCGTCTCAACGATCAGTTTCGCCGGCCTTATCAGGGAAATTTCTCTGCTGCGCGGGAGCAGTTCCGAGGGCGGGCTGATGCCGGCCGAGCAGCTTTGGCGGGCGCAGCGGGTGGCGCATTGGCAGGGCAGGCTCTCAAAAATCGCCCTGCGCAACAACCTGCCCGAGTGAACCGCCAAGCGCGTCAAAGGCCAACTGCCTTCGATCGCCCAGGAGGCGGGCAAAATATTCGGCGCGCCAGCGACCGTGGCAGGGCAAGTCGTGCAGCCTCATTCAATCGCGGCGGATTCCGTGGAGGCAACTTCAGAGGTGGCGGAGGTTTTAGAGGCGGCGGTGGTGGCTTTAGAGGCGGCGGAGGTTTCCGCGGCGGGCGACGCTCCGACATCAGAGTGAAGCACGACATCATCTTGATCGGCCGGCTTTCGAATGGAATGGGCTTCTACCGCTTTGCATATAACGGCAGCTCGAAACTCTATGTCGGCGTCATTGCGCAGGAAGCCAAGGAAATTGCGCCTCAGGCCGTGGCACGTGATCGCCAGGGCTATCTGAATGTCGATTACGATCGGCTCGGCGTGCCATTTGAAACCTATGAACAATGGCTCGCATCGGGTGCCAAAGTTCCTAAGCTTGATCCGCGCTAGTCTGCGAGGAGCTAGACATGCTTGTATCGCACGATCTTCGAAAGTTTCTGACGACTCTTTATGCGGCGTCGCTCGTGCTGCTAACCGCACCGGTCCCCGTTGCTTTCAGTGCTGATGCACTCAAGACCTTCGCCACACCTGAGGAGGCGGCGAAGGCGCTCGTCGAAGCAGCCAAGTCCGACGATGAAAAAGAGCTTCTGGCGATACTCGGGCCATCGCTGAAACAATGGATCCAGTCGGGAGACCCCGTCGCGGATCGTGCAGCGAAAGAGAAATTTGTGAAGGATTACGAACAGAAGCAGTCCATCGATACGGACGAGAAGGGAAAAGCTATCCTTGTTATTGGCGATGATGATTTTCCGTTCCCACTTCCTATCGTCAAAACTGGCAACGAGTGGTCTTTCGATCCGGAGCAAGGCAAGCAGGAGATCATAGACCGTCGCGTCGGCACCAACGAGCTTGATACGATTCAAACGCTTCTCGCGATCGCAGACGCTCAAAACGATTACGTCGAGCTCGATCCTCAGGGCCAAGGTGCACCCGCTTACGCGCGCCGCTTTATTAGCTCACCTGACAAGCACGACGGGCTCTATTGGCCTTCAGGCGGGTCGGAACCGCAAAGCCCTTTGGGTCTCCTCGTCGCCGACGCCGTTAGCGCCGGCTACAAGCCATCTTCCGAAGGCGGCGATACATCGAAAAATCCCTATCATGGCTACTATTTCCGCATGCTTACAGCGCAAGGCGCTCATGCTCCCGGAGGTGCCTATTCCTATTTAGTCAATGGCCGGATGATAGGCGGCTTCGCAGTGATCGCGTGGCCTGCAAAATACGGAACTTCTGGCTTTAAGACCTTCATGATCAATCAGGACCAGATAGTCTACGAGGCCGATCTCGGACCAGATACTGCGGCAGAGGTTCAGACTATCCGCACTTTCGATCCCGACGAGGATTGGAAGAAGGTCGATGCGAATTAGGCTACGATAGGGCGTGAGAGTCTTTCCTGATGCATGAGCTGCCGAGTAAAAGTGCGAACAAGAGCACCATCAAACGAGTTACATTGACGGCGTCGGGCGCGATCCTTTTCGCATTGGCTATCTTCTTATGGACGTACGCCACAGGCACCATGACCTCTCTGGTCGAGCATTTTTGGTGCAGCATGGTTGCTGCGGAGACCTGCCGGTTTCGCGGGTATCAGCATTTTCTCATCTGGACGGTTCTCGGAATTGCCAACCTCCTTATCCTGGGATTACTCCTTGAGTACGCTCGTGGTCGGCTGCGTCGCTAGCCGTAGAGCTTCATAGTGGGGCGAGAATAAAACGGGAACTCGCTTTATGTTACGAAGCTTTCCTGTCGCTTCGGCCAGTGTCTGAGACGACGGGAACGAGGCACACTGATTGCACGTTCAGTTGAGATACCGCGTGCTTTTAGAGTTGCGTGCCATGTTTCGAGACAACGTCATTTGGATCGACTTCCGCCTGTCGAAGGATATTCGTGACAAGCAGGTTTTGTCTTTCGCGCAGCGGATGAAGGACAGCTCAGCGCGAACGCGGCGTCATCTTCAGGCTTCTCAAACCGCGCTCGAAGTCATCAGGTTGATGTTGGATAAAGAGCCTTTGATCCCCGGACGAGGGCGATAATCCGCAAAGTTATCGGTTTGCGTTTCGTGGCCGGGGTAGACGACAGCGGCGGCTCTTATGCCGAACTGAGAAAATTGCGAGGGGTTTAGCCTGTCTGCGGAGAAAATGACGGGCACTCCAAGGGCCTTCACAGCGTCGTAGAAATCCAGGGTGTCTGTCTCGACGCTGAACTCAATCAGCACAGTCCAGCCTTTGGTAGATTTCATGAAAACAAGTGCTGCCGCGAACGACGCAAAGGCATGCGGACGACGCCTTTCAGTCCCGTACGAGCCGGTGGGAATTACGAATGCTTTGAAATCGTCGCCCACGACGTCCTCGCAATCGGCGTCCGCGATAAGTCCCATTTTCGGAAACAAGTGTACCGGGTGCGGAGCGACTTCCAATTCACGATAGAGGCGCGCAGAGAAATACCTGTGCGCGACGTGTGGAAAAGTGCAGAGCACGAAGTTCAAGCCGTGCAGGTATGATCTTTCTTGCTGAAGCGGTTTGGGATCTTGCGGACGAGGTACCAAAAAACCGCTGCAGATTTTCAGTTTGGCGGGTCGGACTTGCGAAGACATTGGTCGATCTCCTAGGCGTGAGACCGGAGAGGTAACTTGGCCTCAGGTATCGTCCGAAATATCGTTTCGGAGCGTCCCTGCGGCGAAAGAAATCCAACAAAATAAGGTCTTTTTGAGCATTTGAATTCGCAACTTGCAACGTATCTTTAGGCAATTCGAACGCGGCGCGAGAAAAGTCATCCATCTGAATTGGCGGTTGATATTGTCTGGGTTGCAGACGAGCCGCGGCCGGCGGTCCAAGCAACAATCGAGCTTGGTTCGTCGCGGCGAGTGATTGAAGACGCATAGCCGCAAAAATTGAATCCGCCCAAGTCAACTTACTGCCGAGCATATGGCGTGTGGAAGCTAACGCTCGACCACATCCACGTATCCGATCTTAAAATGCTACTCAACAGAGAGGGAATGTCTCGATCCGGGCTCATGCCAACGCTGGATAATATCGCCGCAGATGTGGTGAAGGCGCGGACAGCAAGCTAATTCTTGAAAAGATGTCGCTCGCTATCCAGAAGCGGACATCTGCTTCGAAAGCGGGCCCATGTTCGGCAAGTGTAGGCTCGTGGCCGCTTTCTGTTTCGAAGCCGACATACCAATTTTAAATCCAAGTTTCTTCGTGACCCAAAGTGCAATCTGCGGGATCAATACGGGTTTACGTAATTCAAGATGGCGATCATGCGCAGCATCACGCGACGGATCACGTGTGTCGCCTTGACGTGATCTGTGAAGATCGCGACGTCGCCAGTGGCGCCGGCGGGCAGACTAGCGGCCAGCGATGGATCGTCGAGCGCAATTCGAACGATGAAAGGCGCCGAGGCTATCTCTTTCGGCGTAACGGCGAGCCCCGAGACTTGTGTCTGGCCTGTCGATACTGCTTGCAAGACGCTTTGGACTTTGCCGGTGAAGATTTTTCCCGGAAGGAATTTGAACGTCACCTCAGCATTTTGTCCGGGCGCGATGTAACGAGCATAGATCTGCGGTATCTCGGCCGCGAGGATTGTATCCGAGGTGTCGATGAAGGCCATAACCGGAGACAGCGGTAGCGATGCAACGCGTGCGCCTTTGCGAAGCGCGAGATTCGTTACGTAACCGTCGGCGGGGGCCCGAACCGTCGTCTTCTCGAGGTTCCATTTTGCGCCCTCGATCTGCGCGTTGAGCTGATCGACCTCCGCCTGCCTTTGCTCAACATCGAATTTTCTGCCGGCGGCCTTTTCAGCAAGTTCGGACATCTGCCCCAAGCGCTGAGTTGAAAGCTTGAGCTGCGCCTCGAGCACTTTCACCTGTGCTTTGAATGGGACGGGATCGATGCGGAAGAGGACGTCGCCCTGTTTGAGCGCCGCATTCGGCTGCACCAGAACATCGACCACCTCCCCAGATACATCGGGCGTGATCGCAACCGAATGTCGTCCGACGACGAGTGGTCCTGAAGGAGCGCCCCAGCCCATCGGGATGAAAAGTCCGACTAACAATAGCAGCATGACGAGGATCGGCGAGATTTTCCAGAAGAGGTTGAACGGAACGAGCTTGAACCAGACGAGGAGGAAGAGAACGAGCAGATATACGTTAAAGAGGAAGACGATCACTTGCCTGCCTCCCTCTTCGGCACGTCGACGTAGGCCCAGATCAGCGCGACAGGCCAGAGAACGAAGCCGCAAATCACTGTTACCCAACCTGCAACCTCGACGGCTTGCGCCCAGGGATGTTTACGCGATTTCGCAATATGCCCGGGGGCAGCGGCCATCGCGACGAATAACGCGACGGCCGTGACGAGAAGAAAGATGAGAACGAACCAAGCAAAATAATCGAGGAAGGACATGCCTCGCTCCCGCTCCTAAAAGCTTCGCGCTAGTTCTTTCCATCACCGCTGCTTGCTCCTATCGCCGAACTGTCGCTTCCGGCCAGTTGCGGTTCTGGGAACTTCCACGAGCCATCCAGAATTGCGGTCTGAGGCCGATAGAGCCGAACAGTGTAGTTCCAGCCAGGCAAGATCGGCAGGCAGTTCGCGATTTTCCCGTTACAACCACCAAATTGGATATCGACCGATCCATCGGCCGACTTCACCGCGGTAATGTTATTGAGCGAATAGGCGTTGGAGTCGTTCTTCTGCAGATAGCCATCGGCATTGTAGACGGTAACTGACCAGAACCCGTCGACGGGCACATCTTTGACGTTCAGCTTATAGACTGTGGTGCCGTCATTCTTCGTCGGCGCGAGGCTTAGATACGTCGCGTCCTTGTCCGGGTTTCCGCCCCATCCGGCTGCGGTGGCAATGAGGTGGCGGACGGGATCGACTTCGGTCTTTGGGCCGAATGCATTTTTGAATCCGCCCGTGAACTGGGCAAGCGCCAGAAGCGCCTCACGGATCTTCTTCTGCGAAACTTGATCCCACTGCGGCACCTCAAATGTCCCCGCATTCTTCTGGTCCACCTTGATCGAATCTTGGAGGGTGTGGACTTCCTTCAAGTCGTCGGCGTTGTTGGGATCAACGAGCGTTCGGATGCCAACCGTCATGTAACGCGTGCCGACATTGTCCCGTGTGAGCGTGTGTTCACCCGGACCGTAATAGACGGCAGGAACGTAATGATCTTCGTTGATGATCTGAAGCGACATGAAACGCTTGCCCGCGTCGGGCATCGTGATCGTCACAGGGCCTGCATCGAGGTCGAATACACCGAAGGAATAGAGCGTGTCTCGATTCATGCGAATGACGGTCTGCTTGTCGATAGGCGTCGGTTCGCGATTGTGCTCCAAGGTTCCGAAGCTGCCGTCCTTGATGGCATTGCTCATATAGAGATCGGACTCGGCGCGAGCGAAATTATCGACTGTGACCGGGACCCCTTCGGAAGAGATCGATTTGCTCTCTTCCGCGACTGAGAGGCGTGTCGTTCCTATAAATGCCAGCGTCGCGCAGACGGCCGCGACTGCGATTTGCCCGTTAAATGAATTGGTCATTATGATTTCATCTCCTTGCGAGGTTGCTCATTTTCCTTCGCCAGTGCCCGCTCCCAAGGCTGCCGCTTCGACGCTCTCCACATCGGGCAGCCTCCATTTCTTCTCAAAAAATTCTGACTTCGGCCCGTAGACCCGGAACATCAGCTCGAACCTGTGGGCCGGGTCTGTCGGGATCCAATTTGCCTGTTGGCCCGGAGGCGCCTCGGAGCCGACATAGATGTCGATCGATCCGTCTGCGTTTTTCTGCACGTCGGCGCTGTTCGACGCGCGGCTTGCGCGGTCGACATTCTTTATGAGTGCGTGCGTTTCCCGATCATACGCGGTCAGCGACCAGTACTGGTCGACAGGGACATCGGGCGGAACGCGCAGTCGATACGTCTTTGCGCCGTCGTAGCTGTCGCCGTTTTTGTCCTTGATGTTGATGAGATAGAACTGGCCAGTGCCCATGCGTTTGATGCCGATGTAAGCGTAGGTATAGGTAAGGCCGCGCTGATCGACGGGATAGCTGTTGGGATCGCTTAAGCCTTGACCGACTGCCTTGATGAAATCGGGCTGGCCCGGGTAAGTCCAATGCGTGCCCTCGTAAAACGGCGGCATGCCCGCGTCGTATTCCGCCGCCAGCAACAATTGCGCTTCGCGGATGCCGGCGGCGAGTGCCTGTCGTGTGGTCTCATCGGGCGTGAACGGCTTGCCCTTCTCGATACCAAGTGAGCGCAGCTGGTCGATCATGGCACGGTCGCGGTCGAGCCATGGCTCGCTCTGGACGATCCGGTTCAGATGCTCGAAAAAACTGACGTCGTATCGAATGGTGGAATCGAAGAGCACGTCCTCGACATCCGTGAACACGGTGGGCGGGGGATTTGCCGCTTGCGAGAGGGGATAGACCTTGACCTGCTTAGCGTAGGCTGCCGATTTTGCGATATCCTTGTCGTCATGGCTGACAAGGTTCGAGCGGAGTAGCACATAGCTGCCAAGAGAGCCGGGTCTGAGCGGCGCATAGCCATCGGGAATAGATCCCGAGTATCCCGGTGGAAGAATGAGGAACTTAATGCCTTTGCCCTTGTCGACTCCGAGCCGCCCGGCGTCCTCCAGCGGCAATTGCCAGACGTTGACGAAGTTGGCGTTGAGCGAGCCATTTGCATCGGCCGGTGGAATTTCAACCACGATCGGTCCGACATCGCGCGTGTCGAAGAACGACATGAAGTACAGAGTGTCGGGATTTGGCGTCAGCGTCTGGTTCTTCCAGTCGAGCGGACGCCCCCAATAGATGAACTGGTTCACCTTGCCCGCGGTCTTGCTTTGCATCTCCTGCAGCATGAGGTCGTAGTTGACCGCAGGCATGCCCCAGATGGCCGCCTCTACCGCGCGGCTCCGAAGCAGCCGGGTTTTTAGCTCTTCGGATGAGAGCGCCTGGGCGTCGCCGGTAGAAATCGAGGCAAATAAGACCAACGCGGAGAGCAGCAGCTTTCTCATCGCGCATCCTCCTTGAGAAACACTGTCTTCGAGTCCTGGTCATGTCGACGATGGTCCAGCACAATCCGCCGTCGACATCTGCGGCAAGCATTGGGACTGTCGCTCGCTTTCGGCGTTAAACAGCCCATCTCCTCGACAACGCCCTGGAGCTCGGCATTTATCACCGGGGTCACATCTATCCAGAATGATTCGAGGCAAACGCGCGGGATCATCTTCTCCTCCGCAAAGTGACGATAAGAGTCCCAGAGAAATGTCCCGCTGCCTATAAGGACTATGCCGTTGCGCGACAGGCTTCCCTCGTCACCATAAGGCTCGAGAAGTTGAAGGTCGAAGGAGGAAGGGCTCATCGTTCTGCCCTTCTCCAATTAACCAAATGGCGTTGGGGATTAGCAGCGTCGAAAATTAATGCGCCAAAAGCATCAATCTCAACTCGCACGACTAACGAGTGTGGGTGGTCCGCCCACCCACAGATTGGCGGCGGTTTAATAGTCCCGCACACTGGCATCGACGAACTCGCAATGGCATGCGTAGCAACCACCCATCCGCTGACGAAGGGGCGCTCACAAGCTATCGTAGTCAATGGAATTCGTCGCTGCACCGCGATTGGCGCATGGGTCTGGCAAATGAACACATACGTTCAAAAAGCGAAGCGTTGCCAATCAAATGTTGAAAAGTAATCGGGTCTGCTCGAAGGAGGAAAATGAGAAACATACTCCGTTTTCTGCGGCGGTTTCGGAGGCGAATGCTTCACTCTGCGGCCTAGTGGATGTACGAATTCATTACGCGATATGCGCGCAAATTTCATTTCAACACTGGAGTCCGCTTTAACGGGGCAAATTCGAGCAAGTTTCCGAGCTCACGACTTTCTCGGCTGGGGGTATCGGATAGGGGGGGCCAATTCACGGGCAACCTATCGCGCTTGTGACAATAAACACGCGTATGGATGTTGTGACAGTGACGGTAACTTCGAGCATCCGCTAGACGAACTACCTTTTCGGAAGTTGTGCTTTCGGACAGCGTTTCTTTAATTGAAGCATCGGCCGAACTCAAACTACCAGTGCCGAGGACGAGACAAGTCGCCATAGCTAGTAATGGCGCGGCAGTTCTGTTGGGCATGTTCAAAGCTCCTCAAGTTTAGAAATGTCGTCGTGGGTTTGCCTGTCGACGCCTGATTACCGCGCGACGGAGGAGTTCTCCGGCGCCGAGAGAAGATGATGCCATCGCATTTGCGCCTCTGACTCATTGAGCGCCCACGCCGCCAGAGCCCAGACACCACCAACTAAAAACGCGGGCCCAGCGAGGATCAGGATGAGTTCACTAAGGAGACGAATGCTCATCAAAGACTATCCGCCTCGGTTTCATTCCCACGGGCCGATGTGAGCGGCCGCAGCTGGCCAAAGCGCTCAAGGGGCTCAATCCAGAACGCGATGTGAAGAGCCGGTACTCTTTGCGCGACGGCTTCAAGAAAGAGATCAGCATCGGCGTGCTTGACCACGGCGGTTATGAGATTTTTTTTGACACGGCCGCGTACGCGCTCATTCACCGTACTACCGGCGAAGCTAAAGCCATGTCCTTCGGCATCCCATGTCGTGAAGCCTGGAACGGGCGGATCGAGCGAAAGCATCAGTTCGATGATGATGTCGAGGCTGCTAGGGGGGCAGACGAGCGTGAGTTTACAAAGGGATTTGTCCATGCGAGCTGTCCGGCGAGGTTGGTGGGGCGGTCTCCAGCTATTCCGAAGCGACGGAACAGGATCGGCAGCAAGATGAGAGTGAGCGCTGTCGATGTGGTGAGGCCACCAATGACGACGATGGCCAGCGGCTTCTGGATTTCGGAACCCGGTCCATTCGCAAATAGGAGTGGGACAAGTCCGAAAGCTGCAATGCTGGCAGTCATCATCACCGGTCGAAGCCGTCGAAGCGCGCCCTCATATACGGCGTCGGCAACGCTCGCGCCGGCTGCCAGCAGCTCGTTGAAGTGACTGACGAGGACCAATCCGTTCAATACGGCTATGCCGAGAAGGGCGATGAAGCCGACCGACGCGGGCACCGACAGGTATTGGCCGGAAATCCAAAGGGCGAGGACGCCGCCGACAAGCGCAAACGGCACGTTGGCTAGGATAAGAAGCGATTGGCGAAGCGAGCGCAGGACGGCGAAGAGAACGCCAAAGATAAGCCCAAGGGCAATTGGCACGACGATCGCCAGACGGGCCGCGGCGCGCCGCTGATTTTCGAACTGGCCGCCCCAGACAAGATAATACCCTTGCGGCAACTGCACCTGAGCCGCAACGGCTCGTTGGGCGTCGTCGACGAACCCGACGAGATCACGGTTCGTGACATAAGCTTGAACGACCGCAAACCGCGACGCATTTTCGCGTTCGATCTTGACCGGGCCTGCTACACGCTCGAGCTTTGCAACATCGCCGACACGAACGAGGCCACCGTCTCCGGTTGCGAGCTGTGTTTCAGCAAAAATCTCCGGAGCATCGCGAACCTGACGCTCCCCTCGTATGATGATATTGGTTCTGCGCCCCGGCTCTGCGACGATACCTGCCGAAGTGCCTTCAATGGTCGAGCGAAGCTCATCTTGCAGCTTCGTTGCGGAAAGCCCGGTACTGCCGGCGGAAAGCCGGTCGATGTTGATCTGCAGAAAGTCAATGGAATCGTTGGCGACCGTCGAGACTTCCGCAGCACCTGTGACCTTGCTCAAAGTCTCCTGAATACTCCCGGCGAGTTTGGATAGTGTTTGCAGGTCCGGACCAAAAATCTTGATAGCCAGGTCGCCGCGCGCACCCGTCAGCATTTCGTTGGTCCGCATTTCGATTGGTTGCGTAAATGCGAACTCATAGCCGGGCTGATTGGCCATCGCGGTGCGAAGCTGCTCCAATAGCCAAGACTTGTCGGGAGCGCGCCATTCCTTCTTCGGCTTCAAAACCATAAACGTGTCGGTCTCGTTGAGTCCCATTGGGTCTAGTCCGAGCTCGTCCGAGCCCACGCGAGCGACGATGCGGTCTATTTCGGGGACTTTCTCCTTGAGCATGCGCTGGATCTGGAGATCACCTTCGATGCTGGCATTCAGATTGATTGAAGGATGCTTGGTGATCTGCATGATCACTGCGCCTTCATCCATGGTCGGCATGAAGGATTTTCCGATGGCGCTGTAAGCGACGCCGATAAGGCCGACGCCAATGGCTGCAAGCAGATAGACAGGCAGCGGGAAGGCGAGGCAGGCGGCCAGTAGCGCGCGATAGCCGCGATTGAGAAGCCGCATCAGCAGGGGCTCGGAATGCTGTCCGGGCTTCAGCAACAATGAGGCAAGAACCGGGATTAGGGTGAGTGACAGGATCAGCGAACTGCTCAGCGCAAAAGTGATCGTCAGCGCGACTGGCCCGAAGAGCTTGCCCTCAAGCCCCTGCAGAGACAGCAATGGCAAGAAGACAAGACAGATGATCAGAATTCCAGCCGCGACAGGCGTCGCGACTTCGGCTGCGGCTCGATAGATTGTATGCAGCTTCGGTATTCGGTCCGGCTCATTATTGTGCTGCAAATGCTCAACGGTATTCTCGACCACGACGACAGCAGCATCGACGATAAGCCCAATGGCAATTGCAAGTCCGCCGAGGCTCATCAGGTTCGCCGACATGCCGAACAGCTGCATCATTATGAAGGTCATCAGGGCTGCGAATGGCAACGTGACGGCGACGACAAGTGCCGCGCGCAGATTGCCAAGGAAGGCCACGAGCAGAACTACGACGAGAACCGTCGCTTCGATCAGTGCCTTCTTGACGGCGCCGACTGCGCTCGTGATGAGATCAGACCGGTCATAGAAGACGTTGATCCGCGCGCCGTTCGGCAAACTTGAGCTGAGATCGTCGAGCCGCTGGCGGACGGATTTGACAATGGCGCTCGCGTCGGCACCTCGCAGCGACAAAACGAGACCTTCAACCGCTTCGCCCTTCCCATCCTGGGTAACCGCACCGTATCGCGTCAGACTGCCGACCTCGACTTTCGCCACGTCGCCTAAACGCAGCACCCGAGAGCCTTCGAGTTTGAGAACGATTTGCTGAAGATCCTTAGGAGCGTTTATGGCGCCCTGAGCCCGCACGACAAGTGCCTTCTCGCCCTCGCTCAATCTTCCCGCGCCATCATTGCGGTTGTTCGCTTCTATGGCCGCAGCAACATCCGATATGCCGAGGCCTGCAGCCGCCAGCGCCGCGTGATTGGGTATGACCTCAAATGTCCGCACAAAGCCCCCGAGGGCGTTGACATCGGCGACGCCCGGAATCGTGCGGAGCGCGGGGCGTATTGTCCAATCGAGCAGGCTTCGGCGTTGCTCGAGTGAGAGACCGTCACCTTCGATGGTGAACATGAATACATCAGAGAGTGGGGTCGAGACGGGTGCTAGGCCGCCTATAACGTCCTTCGGGAGGTCGCCGCGGACTCCCGCCAGGCGTTCCGCCACTTGCTGACGTGCCCAGTAGATGTCGGTCCCTTCGGAGAAGTCGAGGGTAATATCTGCGATTGCGTATTTCGCGGTGGATCGCAGAATCGTCTGCCCCGGAATTCCGAGCAGCTCCATCTCGATCGGCGCGATGACACGGGTTTCGACCTCCTCCGGTGTCATTCCGGGCGCCTTCAGAATCATCTTCACCTGAACAGGAGCGATGTTCGGAAACGCGTCGATCGGGATTGACTGAAATGCGTAGCTTCCGGCAGCGGCGATGAGGCCGAATACCAACAGCGTGAAGACTCTCTGCGTGAGAGAAAACTCTATGAAACGGCGCAGCATGCCCTCAGTCCCCGGCCGAAAGACGTTCGAGCTGGGGCAGCCCGCTTGCAGCGACTTGGGCTTCGCTGATGACCGACCCGGAGATCGTTGCGATGCTCGAAGATTTGCCGCGCAGTTGTACTGGTACGACCTTGAACCCGACTGGACTGCGGACGAAAACGACAGGCTGATCATCGATTCTGACAACGGCCGAAGCCGGAACGTTCACTGCGCCCGTGACCGTCGCGCGGAGAACGCTTACCGAAACGATCTGGCCGGGCAAGAGATGGGAATTTGCCGGAATCGCCGCAAACATTACTGCTGATCTCGTCGTGCGGTCGAGAGAGCCTCCCACCGAAACCACCCGGCCCTCTGGGCCATTCGCGATCTGCACGATGTCACCGGGTTTCACCAGGGGGATGATGTCCACTGGGACTTGAACTCGCACCCATAGCTCATCGCTTGTGTCAACCGTCACAACCCCGGCCATCGCCTCGACTTTCTCGCCGGGCACGACAAGAGTTTCGGCGACCTTACCTTCGGCCGGCGCCGGAATAACGTACTGGCCATCCTGTCGAGTGATTATTCCGTTCAAAGCCGTCGCGCGCTTATGCTGCTCAAGGACAGCGCGCACCTTTGCAACCTGCGCCTCCGCTTCATCCGCCAGTGTCGGATTCTGAAAATTCTTGTCTGCAAGGGCGCGTCGTCGCCGTGCGATTGCTTCAGCGGCCTGCAGCTCCGCTTCGGATTGAGCGAGCTGGCTCTGAGCATCAAGCAACTCGCGGCTGGAAACCGTTATCAGCGGCGAGCCTTTGCTGATGCGCTGCCCCGGCAGTACATGCACTTCGGTAACGGTTCCTGCGAAAGGCGCGGCTGCGACGAGACGCGAATTTAAAGGAGGAACCACGGTGCCGGACAGGACAGCGACCGTTTCCGTGCTGGCGTGTTGCGCCCGCTCAATCTGGATGTTGAGATGCCGGATCTGCTCTGGGGTAATGCGAACGTCCTTTGCGCCTGCGCTTACCGGCGCGATTAGCGTCACGGAGGCGAGAATGTGAGGGACGAATTTTGTTCGACTCATCGATGTGCCTTTTTGCCGACGATGCCGACTGGTTTGCCGAAGATGTCGACTGGCGAGGCATGCGGTGCCGACCTGAAAGGAAGCTGAATTGAAGCTGCAGTAAACCTGACGACGCTTTTTCAGGTTCGTTTCAGGTTGATCGTGTTAAGGAGTGTGAACCGCAGGAGAAGCCCATTCGCATACTGCTGATCGAAGATGATGATGAAATTGCCGATCGACTTGTGACCGGTCTTGCGCGGGCGGGCTTTACTGTTGAGCGCGCTGATAATGGGGCTGACGGCTACGCGATGGGTATGGAAGATGCGTATGCTGCGGTAATTCTCGACCTCGGCCTTCCCCAGATGCGAGGCCTCGACGTTCTCAAGCGGTGGCGCGCGAGCGACTGCAAGATGCCTGTCTTGATTCTCACCGCGCGAGGCGCATGGGCGGAAAAGGTGGACGGTCTGAACGCGGGCGCGGACGATTATATCACCAAGCCCTTCCACATTCCCGAAGTTGCAGCACGACTCAAGGCGCTGATCCGCCGCGCCTCAGGAATTGCAAGTTCGCTGATAACCCATCACGGCATCTCGCTTGATACTGCTTCGAGCCGGGTCTTGCTCAATGGCAAACCCATCGAATTGACGGCAAGCGAACTTAAGATGCTGACCTACTTCATGTACCGCGTCGGCCGCGTCGTTTCACAGGCCGAGCTCATCGATCATCTCTACGCTCTTGAGGACAGTCGGGAGTCGAATACCATCGAGGTCTACGTGAGCCGCTTGCGGCGGAAACTCGGTTCGGACGTCATTACGACCGTGCGCGGTCTTGGGTACCGGATGGACTGAGTGGCATGACGAGTTTGAAATATCGGCTGATCTTGGCCGCCACGCTCTGGATTACCGTTGGAATGATTGCGGCAGGCTTTATTCTATCGGAGGTTTTCAAGCGCCATGTGATCAACCAGTTCTATTCAGAGATCTATGAGCACCTCGACGAGCTCCTTCACGTGACCGAATTTAGGACCGATGGGCCGCCGCAAATCAAGAACCGTCTGAGCGACCCTCGCTACGATATCCCGATGTCCGGCTACTATTGGGAAATCGAGAAATCGGGCAACGTTCTCGCGAGATCGGCTTCGCTCAAGGGTAAGGTGCTTTTGACCTCGGCGGATCGACCGACAGACATCGGCACTCATACCCGCACCATTGCGGGGCCAACCGGCAATGTTCTTATTGCGGAGCGCCTTGTTTGGGCATCGCCTCGCGACCCCCCGATACGCTTTGTTGTCGGGACCGATCAACGCCACGTCGATGATGTCGTGTCTCGATTTCACGACATTCTGTCGTGGGCTCTGACGGTATTTGGACTTTCGATGATTCTCGGCGCGGCACTCCTGATCTTGTACGCGCTAAAACCGCTGAACGCCTTGCGAACCTCTCTGGCGAATGTGCGAACCGGTGCTTCCAGGAGACTTGAGGGCACATACCCTTTGGAAGTTCTGCCGTTGGTGGATGATCTGAATGCGCTGCTCGTATCGACGTCTGAACTCATACAGAGGGCGCGGACGCAAGCCGGAAATTTGGCACACGGATTAAAGACGCCTCTCGCTGTATTGGCGGATGAAGCATACCGTATCGAGGAACAAGGTCTGCCGCAATCATCGGCAACTATCCTCGCCCAGTGTCGCAAGATGCAAACACAGATTGATTATCAGACTGCACGAGCCCGTGCCGTTGCCATGCGCTCGGTTCCGGGCACGGTAGCTGACGTTCGCAAGTGCTCGGAAGAAGTCGTCAAGGCCCTTCGCCGGTTGTACGGCCAGAGTGGCGTAGAGATAGCAGTCGAAGTTTCAGATGGCCTCTTGGTTGCTTGCGATCCCGAGGACTTCAACGAAATGCTGGCAAACGTTGTCGACAACGCGTGCAAGCATGCCAAATCGCATGTTCGCGTGTGGTGTCACGGGCTAGCTTCCGACAAAACCTTCAGTCTCAACGTCGAAGATGATGGAAACGGGCTACCGCCTGAGGCCTTCGAAGTGGTTTTCGATATCGGCGAACGATGGGATTCCCGTGAGGCCGGCTCTGGGCTTGGACTTGCCATCGTGCGTGATTTGGCTCGGCTCTATGGCGGCGATGTCAATCTGCAAAAGTCAAGCATGGGCGGCCTTTGCGTCGTGCTTACACTTCCGGCGGCGTTGCAGGGTGATCGTCTATAAGGCGGCGCCACGTTCGTCCGTTCAGGCTTGGATAACGGACGGCTCATCGCGAGGCGGCCTATTGCGCTCTTCCCCACGCCAGAAGTCGGCTTTTGGGACGTTTCGTCTAAGTGCGGCGCACTATCATCTCTCTTCGCCTCGGCCGCTTTCTCTGCATCGCTTCGCTTTGGCCATCGGTAGTTATCAGCCGAGCAATGTCCGCTTCGGGTCAGAGCGGTCGATCGAGTGCCATCTAAATCGCGTCCGCTTGCGCGGGCAAAGCCGAAGATGAACATCCAAATTTGCGGTCGCGCCGTCTGTCACAGCTCGATCATTCAGGCGAAGAGTTCTCATCTTCATCCGCTACGGTAAAGTTCGATGAGCTGATTTATTTGATCTTTTTTGATGGCGCGCCGGAGATGATGAAGATGAGAACTTTTTCATAGGTGTTCGGATTGATTGATTTGTGGCCCAACTAGCCGACAAACCCTTATTTGCGGGGATCGTCGGCAGGATTGATATACTGGATGTTCCAGGGTCCGGTCGCCGTGAGAAGAACCACAGTCTCTTCTTCGTTCCATAGATAGTGAGCGTGACCGCCGGGCAAGGTGAAGCTGGCTCCTGCTCCGAGCTTATCCCCCTTCTGCCGATCCAGTTTTTCGCCCATCCCATTCCAGACGGTGCCCTTCAGAACGGTGATGACCTCGGCGAAGGGATGGGTGTGGGCAGGGATTTCATAATTGGCCGGGAATTTAAGGTAAGCCATGAACACACCGGGCTTGCTGGGGTCTCCCGCGATGAGGGCACTCTCCGCTGACCCAGGTAGCAACGACTCATGCTTCCATGCAATGCCGTTCAGCTCAAAATTTTCCATCTTGGCTATGGTCAACCGATCTATTTGGTCGCTTTGCGCGAACGCATGTATCGATGCCACTGTGAAAAATAGGCCCGCAATGCCGACCGCCAGAACTCGTCTCATTGTCTCTAAATTCCTCGTGCGACTTTCTTTCTCGTCTGCACGAGTAAATCGTATATCTAGACCTTCGAAGGCACTTTTTTGTGAATGCTTGTGAATGTGAAAACAGATCTCGCGCTCGATGTCTGTGGGGGCGGGCGCGTCGTGCGTACTAGGTTGTTGGCGCGTCCGTTTGCGCGCGAAATGCGAACACTGCCAGCATAAATTTGACGTGAATTAATGGACCTCAGGCCGCCGTACACTAGCTGAGAGTCCCGCCTTCATCCGGTCCTGTGTCATTGCGCAGGTTAACTTGCTTGCCATCCTTTTGATGGCGCGCCGGGAAGGATTCGAACCCACGACCCCCAGATTCGTAGTCTGGTGCTCTATCCAACTGAGCTACCGGCGCTTTTTTCGTTGCGTTGGGGCTGGAAGCCCATCCGGCGGCGTGGCCGGGCGACGAAGGAACTCTCTCTAGTGGGTCGCGTCGCGGAGCGCAAGACCCCTCTTTCATGCAGGCGGTGACGTGTCGCCGCGCTTGGAGTTCGGAGCCCCAAGAGGCCACGTTCGTCAGTTGGCCAGCCGGTCCGGAAGCTCGATGCGGAAGCGGGCGCCTTTTTCGGTGTCGACGAGCGTTAGCGAGCCGCCGTGGGCCTGGACAAGCTCGGCTGCGATGACAAGGCCGAGACCGGTGCCCCCTTTCTTCGTCGACCCCTGGAAGGCCTTGAACAGATTTTCGCGCGCCTTTTTGGGAACGCCGGCGCCGTTGTCCATGACATCGACAAACACCCGCCGTCCCTCGCGACGGGCTTCGACGCGGACTTCGCCGTCGGTCTTGCCTTCGACGCTTTCGATGGCCTGAACGGCGTTGCGGATGAGATTGCTGAGCGCGCGGAAGAGATGCTCGTGATCGGCATCGATGAGAAGCGCCGGGTCGACATTCGCGATGAAGGCGACCGCGCCTTCGCGGGGGAGGCCTTGGCTGTCCGCGACCTCGTCGACAAGCGGCCTCAGCGGCATCAGCTCTCGCCGAGGGGCCGCTTCGGAAACGCCACCGAACTGCAGGGACGAATTGCAGAACTGAATGGCGCGGTCGAGCGAGGCGATCAGTTTCGGCACGAAGCGCTGCACGGTCGGATCGGGGATGGCGACGAGACGGTCGGAGATGAGCTGGGCGTTGGCCAGCATGTTGCGGAGATCGTGGTTGATCTTCGATACGGCCATGCCGAGCTGCGCAAGCCGGTTCTTTTGAGCAAGAAGACTCGAGAGCTGCCGCTGCATGCTCGCAAGCTCTCGTTCGGCGACGCCGATTTCATCACGTCGGCCAGTGTCCGGCATGATGCGGCTTTGATCTTCGGGGTTTTCCGCGAAGTGCAGCATGTTCGTCGTGATCTGGGTCAGCGGCTTTACGAATAAGCGGCTGAGGGCGAAGTAGACGACGACAGCCGTCAACAGCGACAGGATAATCGACAGCCAGAGGATGTTCATACCGTAGCGGATCATCGCCGCCTTGAGCGGGTTTTCCGGAATGACGATCTCGATAAGGCTGTCGTTGTCGGGTCCGCTATGGCCGACGACGCGTATGGTGCGATTGCTCGACAGAAGCGTGGTCACGGCATCGCGTGCCTGCTCGAACCGCGTCGACAAGCTCTGCCAGAACGAGGTCGGTTCGGGCGGGAGATAATAGATGTAGTCGATCGAGAGATCGCCGTCGGGTGGAAATACAAGACGGCGTTCGCCGGCAGAGCGCGATGCGATCGCCTTCACTTGCGCCGTTCTAAGAAGATCGGCGCGCAAGGCGGAAGGAATTTGTCCGCCCGGAAAGGCGTCGGACGTCAGGGCCGCGAGCTGGGCTGCCGTCAGTCGCTCCTGCAGCCACGTTACGCGGTAGCTGGCGATCGACGGCAGAAAGATCAGGGCTTCCGCGATGAGAACGAACACCGCGGTCAGGATGATGAGCTTGGTTGGAAGCCCGCGGCTTTCCCAGAAGCGCGCAACAGCATGCCACGGCGCCATCATGCGCGAGGTCGTCTTCCTGGCGCCGGTCTCGTTTTTGTCGTTGCCGTTGAAAATCGCGCGCTGCACTGGATCGAGCTTCTCCTACGCGGAGATCATTAACCGAGCTTCGCCAGCAAGGCGATCACTTTGCGCAAAAAGGGGTTACTCGGAAGTGTTGCAAAGTAACGGATGGCCGCCCGTTTGTTGATTTCGGAAAATGTGGGGTAGGGCGATATCCATTGGGTCATCGCCTTGATGTTCAGGTTCTCTGAGATGGCCAGAGACCACATCTGAATGAGTTCGCCCGCTTCGGCGCCGACGATGCCCGCGCCCACGATCTGGCCGCGTTTAGTCGTGATGACTTTGATGTGGCCTTCGGTCTTGTGCTCGATCTGGGCCCGGTCATTTTCATGATAGGGCCAGCGCAGGACATTGACGCGGCCGTGCTTCTCGCGCGCCTCCGTTTCGCTAAGGCCGACGGTTGCCAGCGCAGGTTCGGTGAACATCACGCGCGGGGCGGTTCGTCCCATTGTTTTTGCCGAGCTGCGAAACAACGAGCGGCGCAGGACCACGTCGGCGTGCTCGCCCGCGATGTGCGCGTATCGGAGGCCGCCCGCAGCATCGCCAATGGCGAAGACGCGCTTGTTGGTCGTCCGCAGTCCTTCGTTAACTCTGACGGCGGTACCCGTCATCTTGACGCCGGCGGCATCGAGGCCGAGGTCAGCGATGTTGGCTTTGCGTCCGGCGGCAACGAGCACCGCGTCGCTTTCGATGGTTTCCGTTTGCTCGCTGCCAGCGATTTCCAATTCGACCAGGATTTTTCCGACGGTTCCTGAGACGCGCTTGATGCGGGAGGCTTCGCGGATGTCGATGCCTTCGGAAGAAAGCCGCCCGAGCAGAATAACGGCGAGCTCCGCATCTTCATCGGCAAGAGGATGGGCCTGATCGATCACCGTGACGCGCGATCCGAGCCTGCGATGGGCCTGTGCAAGCTCGAGGCCCGTCGTACCGGCGCCGATGACGATCAGATGCGGTATCGGGCTCTTGTTATCGAAGATCGTCTCGTTGGTGAAATAGGGCACGTCGGCGAGGCCGGGGATCGGCGGGATGATGGGCGTGGAGCCGGTCGCGATGACGAAGCGGCGCGCCTTGATACGGTGATCGCCAGCAGCGACGGTCGTCGGATTCAAAAATTTCGCAGCGGCTGAGATGACGCGAATTCCCATGCCGCCAAAGCGTTCGACTGTGACGTTCGGGCTGATCTCGGCAATGACGCCTGCGACGTATCTATTGACGGCGACGGGGTCGATTTGCGGTTCGGGGACGCGAATTCCGAACAGTGAAGCGGTGCGCACGGCGTGTGCCCGATTGGCGGCCGCAAGCAGGGCGTTCGACGGGACGCTGCCGTAATTCAGACCGTCGCCGCCCATCTTGTGCTTTTCGATGAGAACGACGCGCTGTCCAAAGGCTGCGGCTGTCGTCGCGAGGGCGATGCCGCCCGCTCCCGCACCGATGATGCAGAAATCGGTCTCGATGGTTTGCGATGCGGGTGCGTTGTCGACCATATCCTTAGGCATGAACACATCCAGAAATCGCGAGCCAGGGTATCTACCTTAATACGCCGCTTCGATTTTTTATGCCGAGGTTCAGATGCTATCCCCTGCCGTGAATGCGTCTGGACGCTGTTCTTGCGGTGCAGGCGCGCTTCGGGCTCGTTGACTTGGCCTCAAGGCCCCACTATAAGGGCCGGAATTCCGGAGACATGTGCAATCGGCTGGGGTTTTCGCCCAGGCGATGTGTATTTGTTAAGCGTCGGAAAAGTAATAGCAATTTCGCCGTGCGGTCTTTCCAACCCCGGCCATGAGAGACTTGGACGGAGAATTCCGTGAAGCGCACATATCAACCGAGCCGCCTTGTTCGCAAGCGCCGCCACGGATTTCGCAAACGCATGCTGACCGCTGGCGGTCAGAAGGTTCTCGCACGCCGTCGCGCGAAGGGCCGTAAGCGTCTTTCGGCCTAGTCGGGGTCGCGTTTAGGCCCCGCTGTCCGCTGTCTGCGGCCCCTGGAGGCTGTCATTCCTATCCTGCCAACGCTCAAGGCGCGTTCTGAATTCCTCGCTGTCCGCGGCGGGCGGCGTCAATCCACGCCGGCATTTCTCATTGAAATGCGCGAACGGCCCGCGGCCGCGACACGTCGCGGCGTGCGTGAGGACGGGCCGCGCTTCGGCTTTACGATCACCAAGAAAATCGGAAATGCCGTTACGCGGAACCGTATCCGCAGACGGCTCAAGGCCGCTTTTGCGGCCGAAACCAAAGCGAAGTCGCTCGGCGCCTGCGATTACGTTATCGTGGCGCGACACGCCGCTCTTGACCGTCCCTTCGAATTGCTGCTTCGCGACGTGGACAAGGCCATCGTCGCCTTACATGCCGTTAAAGTGGCTCGCGCCGACAAAAAAGGGTCAGCGTGACTGGGTGTCCCCTTCCTTTTATGACCAGTTTCCGCCATCGCTTCCGGGCCAAAATCGGCCCCTAGAAGCCCGGCTCTGACCCGAGGATTTGATGAGTTCTCCTAGCGATCCAAAAGACCAGACCAACCTGATCATCGCAGTGGTGCTGTCGTTCCTTGTGTTGATGGGCTGGCAGTACTTTTTCGCGGCTCCGCAGATCAAGCACGAGCAAGCGCGCCAAGAGTTCAATAAGCAGCTCGACGCGCAGAACGCCGGCAAAGCGACGTCGGAAAATCCGCCGAACGTCTCGAACGGTCCCGTTGCGCCATCGTCATCGTCGTCGAACGTTCCTGTCAGCGGCCAGCAGTCCGCTTCCGCGCCGGCAATGTCGCGCGAGGATATTCTGAAGTCCACGCCGCGCGTGACGATCGATACGCCGTCGCTCGAAGGTTCGATCGATCTCAAGAGCGGTCGCATCGACGATCTCATCTTGAAGAAGTATCGTGAGACCGTCGATCCCACGAGCCCGATGGTCACGCTGCTGTCGCCTGCTGGTTCGTTCGATCCCTATTTTGCCGAGTTCGGCTGGGTTCCGCAGGTCGGCTCGTCGATCAAGGTGCCGGACCGCGACGCTCTATGGAAAATCGAAGGCGGCACGAAGCTGACCGCCGACACTCCCATTAGCCTTGTCTGGGACAACGGCCAGGGCGTCATCTTCCATCGCACGGTCTCGGTCGATCAGGACTATATGTTCAAGATCGTCGATGAGGTAGAAAACAAGACCAACGCCGAGATCACGCTGTTGCCTTACGCGCGCGTTCATCGCAGCGGGCATCCGCCGTCGCAGATCTACACGGTTCTGCATGAGGGCCTCGTCGGCATCTCCGGCGATCACGGTCTGATCGAAGACACCTATGCCAGCGCGCTCAAGGAGAGCGTGCCGAGGACGTTCGAAAATGTCGTCGGCGGCTGGCTCGGCATTACCGACAAATACTGGGCGACGTCCCTCGTTCCGGATCAGACGGCGCCTTACCGCGCGACCTATTCGGCGTTGCCCGCGCGCGACCCCTCGGGCCGGGATGCCTTCCAGACGGATTATCTCCGTGGCGCTTTGGCTATTGCGCCGGGAATGCGCAAGGGCGTGGAAGGGCATCTTTTCGCTGGCGCCAAGCAAGCGTCTTTGATCGACGGCTATGAGAAAGCGCTCAACATTCTGCGCTTCGACCGCATGATCGATTGGGGATGGTTTTACTTCATCACGCGGCCACTGTTCCGTCTGATGGAGTTCATCAACGGCATCGTTCACAACTTCGGCCTTACCATTCTCGTTCTGACCGTGATCGTGAAGGCGGCGTTCTATCCGCTCGCGAACAAGCAGTACGAGAGCATGGCGCGCATGAAGAAGATGCAGCCGGAGATGCAGCGGATCAAAGAGCAGTTCAAGGACGATCCGCAGAGGCAGCAGAAAGAGATCTTCGAGCTTTACCGCAAGGAAAAGATCAATCCGTTGGCGGGCTGTTGGCCGATCCTGTTGCAGATTCCCGTGTTCTTCGCGCTCTATAAGGTGCTGTTCGTCACCATCGACATGCGCCACGCGCCGTTCTTCGGCTGGATCCACGACCTTTCGGCTCCGGATCCGACGACGGTCTTCAATCTGTTCGGTCTGCTTCCTTTCGATGCTCCGACCTTCCTGCATCTCGGCGCTTGGCCGTTGATCATGGGCCTCACGATGTGGGTTCAGATGCAACTCAACCCGCCGCAGCCGGACCCGATCCAGCAGCAGATCTTCCAGTGGATGCCGGTGATGTTCACCTTCCTGCTGGCGAGCTTCCCCGCGGGTCTCGTGATCTACTGGGCCTGGAGCAATACGCTGTCGATCGCGCAGCAGCTCTGGATCAACAAGAAGAATGGCGCCGAGATTCACCTCTTCGGAAATATCAGGCGCGCCTTCGCTCCGCTCTTACGAATGCTTGGGATACGGGGCGATGGACCAAGCTCCAGCAAATGATTCTTTTCGAAGGCCTGGGCCAATCCCAGGCCTTCGTGTTTGGATGCCTGCATGACCGACGCTCAGACCCTATCGGCAGACGAAATTGAGAACGGCCGGCTTCTTTTTACGCGCGCCTGGACGTTTTCGCGGGGCACGCCCGATCTCGATCACCTGCCGCCTGACGACAGACCCGAGATCGCGTTCGCGGGAAGATCGAACGTCGGCAAGTCGAGCGTCATCAATGCGCTCGTCGGCCAGCTTCGGCTCGCGCGCGCGTCGAACACGCCGGGGCGCACTCAGGAGCTCAACTTTTTCACGGAGCCCAACAGCGAACTCTATCTTGTCGACATGCCAGGTTATGGCTTTGCGGAAGCGCCGAAAGAAAAAGTTGCGGCGTGGAACAAAGTACTTCGCGCCTATCTCGCCGGACGGCGAACGCTTTTGCGGGTCTTTCTTCTCATCGACGCGCGCCATGGTTTGAAGCCGGTCGATGATGAGATCATGGCGCTGCTCGATGGTGCTGCCGTTTCCTATCAGGTCGTGCTGACGAAGGCCGACAAGATCAAAGAGACCGATCTCGTAAAGGTTTCCGAGGCGACGCAGAAGGCGCTCGCGAAACATCCGGCGGCGTTTCCGCAGATCCTTATGACGTCATCGGAAAAAGCGTTTGGCTTCGAAGAGCTTCGCGGAACGATCGCGCAGCTCCTCGAGGCGCACGGCAGCTGAGGATCAGTGGCCGAACTTTTTCAGTAACGCAGTGCCGATCGTCATGCCCGTTTCGCCGAACGTTGCGAGCGCGCCGCCGATGACGGCCGCGATCGTCCAGCCGACGACCCGAGCCAGAGCCCGGCCGATGTTGGCGCGAACTTTCACCTCGACGATCTGATCGGGCAGCGCGGTTTCGGCCGCGACGCCGTCCGTGCCGACCGTCCGAGCCGAGACGATGATTTGCAGGTCCGACCAGCCGCGATATTGCGGCGTGATCAGGAAGCGCCAGCTGGCGAAATCATCGCTCGAATAGCCCAGATTGCCTTCGATCCACTGCGTCTCGGGCGAGGCCGATTCGATGAAAAAGCCGCCGTCGGGCGCCCGCAGACGCACCGACATTGCCCTCGTCACGGCGACGGAATGTTGCCAAACTTGGCCGCCGCCATCGAGATTGTCCGTCAGCGCCTTGATGGAGGCCTTCGCGATGCGCACCTCGGCGCGGACGGTTTTGCCGACACGCATCGCCCGCGGGATGTTTTCTGCGAGTTGGCCGGTTTCAACAGGCGCGCCCTTGCTGCGCTTTGCTACGCGCCGGGGCTGCGCTGCGGGTTGCTGCGGTGCTGGCGCGCTAGCCGGCGGCTGTCCCGGGCGGAATGCCGTGTCTTGGCCGGGGTTCGGCCGCGGGCCAGGAACACCTGTCGGCGCGCCGACGGGTGCATGAGGGCCTGCCATCGGGCCGCCATGAGAGAGACTCGGGCCGGGGGCACCAAATTGCGGCGAAGCGCCCTGCTGCGGGGGCATCGCGCCTGGGCTTGCGGGGCGCGGTCCGGGCATGCGCGGCCCACCAAGTCCCGGCGCTGGGGGAATAGGCGGCGGCTGGACGCGCGACGGCTGCGGCCTTGGCGGCAGGTCGAACATCTCCCGCGGTGGGGCGGGGGCGGCGCCGGGCGGCGGACCTGCCGTTCCTGGCTGGGTCACCGGCGGAATTCCCTGAGACGGAAACGGCAGAGGGAAGGCCGGACCTTCCTGTCTTGGTCCAGTGGTTTCGGACTGCGGGTGTGAAGGGCGGGCCGGAAGCGGCAGCGACGGCTCGGACGGGAACGATGCAGGGTTCGTGGCGGGTGGGCCTTGGCCTGAGCCGGGACCCTGCGTGCCGAACGAAGGTTCCGGGCGCTGGGCATTAGGATCGTGGGATGCCGAGAATCGCGGCTCCGGCGCTGTCGCGGGGGCCGGAGTCGGCATCTGCGGTGCTGGTGCGGGTCCGGGGGCAGGCCCAGCGGCAGGACGGGATGGCCACGACTCGGTACGGGGTGGCTCCGTCTTCGGCACGCCAAACGGCGATTGTTCGGAAACGGTCCCGATGTCGAAGGAATGCGGCGCGGGTGGGCCGATAGGACCGCTGTCGAAGTTCGGCTCGAATGGTTGCGACGGCACGATGTCCGGGAGCGGAGCTGTCGCCTCGGCAGGCATATCGAGCGACGGGCCTCGGGAAAGAGGCGGTTCGAAAGGTGGTTCGTTCTGGGCGGGCTCTTCCGAAACCGGATGCGGTGCCGGAGGAACTGGTCGCGGCAGATCCTTCATGATTTCGCGCAGCGATGGGGCGGAGCGCGATTGCACGCGCTCGCGGGCGCGTGCCAAAACATCGTCGGCGACCGGCGGCTGAGCGGCCGGGGGCGGCGTGGGTTCACGTGGCGGCTGAAGAGCGGACTGCAACGCGCGAATGGCATTTTCGAATGTGAGGCCGTGCGCTTCGAGGATTTCGGCGGCTACGCTTCGCGCGTCGCCGACGATTGCGGCGAGCACAATGGCGCCGTTGATATCGCGGCGGCGGCTGCCTCGCGAGGCGGCGGCTGCCGCTTCGAGGATGCGCCGCACCTCCGTGGAGACACCAAGGGAATCTTGCGGCACGCCATGCTGCTCAGCGTTTTGCAGAACGCGGGAGATGACGTCGCCCTTGATCCGCTCGCTGCTGATATGGCTCGCGTCGAGCACCGCAAGAGCGTCCGGGTCGTCACACAGGGCTGCGAGCAAATGCTCAAGCGAAACCTCCGGCGCGCCCGTGCCTCCGGCGAATTCAGCGCCACGAGCCAATGTCGCCGCTAGCTCCGGCGACATCGGGATCTGCGCAATATCTGTTGCCGTCACGCCCACAACATCTCCCGAAACGAAGGCCAAGACGGGCAAGACTGGCCGAGACTCATTGCGATAACGTGTCCAAAACACATGCCAATGGCAAGGTTATAGCAATGACACGGCGGTTGGCAGGCTGGGAATGTCCTTCGTCCCCAGAAGGGCTCATTTGCCTGCGTCAGGACCGCCCGCCGGGCACCGTGCTGGTTAAATCCGTTGAGGCCGTCCGCCGAGAGGTTATAAGACCGCGACGAGGCGTCCGGCTCCCCGCCGGCGCGGAGCATTTTTTGATATAGGGGCAGCTTCGTGACATCTGCAAAAAGCCATTCGGAAAAAGTCTCCGCCGCTCCCGCCGAAGCTCCGCTTACGGCGCATCAGCAGGCGCGCATCCTGGCGGAAGCCATTCCGCATCTCATCGATTACGATGAAAAAAATGTCGTCATCAAGTTCGGCGGCAACGCCATGGGTGACGAAGAGCTGTTCAAGGCCTTCGCGCAGGATATCGTCTATCTGAAACAATCGGGTATCAACCCGATTGTCGTGCATGGCGGCGGCCCGCAGATCGGCAACATGCTGCAGAAGCTCGCGATCAAATCCGATTTCGTTCACGGCCTGCGCGTCACGGACAAGCCGACCGTCGAAGTCGTCGAGATGGTGCTGTCGGGGAAGATCAACAAGGAGATCGTGTCGGCGATCAACCAGCAGGGCGGCAAGGCCGTCGGCATCTCGGGTAAGGATGCCAACCTGATGATCGCCAAAAAGATCACCGAGATGCCCGACCCACAGTCGAACATCATGAAGAACGTCGACATCGGCTACGTCGGCGATCCGCTCGAGATCAATCCGCACATCGTCGAGGTGATTTCGAAGTCGGACCTTATTCCCGTCATCGCGCCGGTCGCGATCAGCCGCGAAGGCGAGACGTTGAACGTCAACGCAGATACGTTTGCGTCGGCGCTTGCCGCGCGCATGCAGGCCAAGCGCCTGCTGCTGCTGACCGACGTCTCGGGCGTTCTCGACGAGAACAAGGCGCTCATTCCCAGCCTGACGATCGATCAAGCGCGGGCGATGATCAAAAGCGGCGCCATTTCGGGCGGCATGATCCCGAAGATCGAAGGCTGCATCGAGGTCGTCGAGGCGGGCGTCGAAGGTGTCGTCGTCATCGACGGACGGGTGCCGCATTGCGTGCTGCTCGAGCTCTTCACCGAGCATGGCGTCGGTACGCTCGTCAAACGGGTAGAGCGCAAGAAGGGCAAAGCCTGATGGCGACGGGCGCGGGGGCAGGCGCGCCGATCGCCGCTGCCCGGCGCGGATTTGACCACGTCGAGACGTGGGTTTTCGATCTCGACAACACGCTTTATCCGGCCTCTTGCGATCTCTTTTCGCAGGTCGATCAGCGTATGAGCGGCTTCATCGCCAAGGCGCTGGGCGTGCCCCGCGAGCACGCGCGGCATCTGCAGAAGGCATACTATCGCCAGTTCGGTACGACGCTCGCGGGCCTCATGAAGGTGCACAAGCTGCCGCCGGGGCCGTTTCTCGAATATGTCCACGACATCGATCTTTCCGTTGTGCCGGAATTGCCGGAACTGGCGGCGGCGATAGAAGCGCTGCCGGGCCGGCGGCTCATTTTCACGAATGGGTCGCGGCGTCATGCGGAGAATGTCGCGCAGAAGCTCGGCGTGCTGCATCTCTTCGAAGATATTTGCGATATCGCGGCGCTCGAATTCGTACCGAAACCGGAGCGGGAAGCCTTCGACCGGATGCTGAAGCTTCATGCCGTGGCCGCGCCGCAGGCGGCGATGTTCGAAGACATGCCGCACAATCTCGAGCCCGCATCGACGCTCGGCATGACGACGGTGCTCGTTCATTCCGACTACATCGATCATCCGGCGCAGCTCAAAGTTCGCGAGTGGCGTGAGCTGCCGGAACACGTCCATTATCTGACGCGCGATCTTACAAAATTTTTGACGACCGAAACCGGCATGAAAATTCGATAGGGCTCCGAGATGTCACCCTCTCTTCCGGAGGCATCATCTTCATTTTTGCCTCTGGGGTTTCTTTGGATGTCGCTCCTCGTTGAGCTTACCCCAGGACCCAACATGACCTATCTCGCGGTGCTCAGCCTTGTTGAGGGTCGTCGCGCCGGATTGGCAATGGTCGCCGGTATCGTGTTGGGTCTCCTTGTCATCGGTATTCTCGCGGCCTTTGGAGTTTCGGCCTTCGTTGCGGAATCGAAATTTGTGTTTGCGCTTCTGCGGTGGTTCGGCGTCCTCTACATGCTCTGGCTGGCGTACGATATTTGGAGCGGAGGCGAGCCGAGCGTCCATCACGACGGTCAATCGCAACCCATTCGCGATTATTTCGGGCGCGGATTCATCACGAACGTGCTGAATCCCAAGGCGGCTGTTTTTTACGTCGCGGTTCTGCCGACCTTCGTCGAGCCGAGCCGGCCAGTGTTGCACCAGACGCTGGTAATGTCCGTCGCTTACGCAGGTGTTGCAACGATCGTGCACACGATGATCGTTTTGCTCGCCTCAACGATGCGGCCTTTGCTGCAAGACGCCGATCGAATGCGAATGACGCGACGCCTTCTCGCGATCAGCCTGTTGTTCGTCGCGGTTTGGCTCTTGTGGTCGACGGCCGAGCCGGGATTAGGCGTCAGCCCCGGCCGATGAAGGGCATCGTGGTCGCCATGAGCGTCATATTCTGGACGTTGGCATCGAGCGGCAGGTTGGCGATGTAGAGCACCGCGTCGGCAACGTGCGCGACGTCTATGCGCGGCTCGACCATGGTGGCGCCGTTTGCCTGGAGAATTCCGTTTCCCATTTTTGAGGTGAGGTCGGTCGCGGCGTTGCCGATATCGATCTGCGAGCAGGCGATGTTGTCGGCGCGGCCGTCGAGTGACAGCGATTTCGTTAGGCCGGTGATGGCGTGCTTCGTCGCCGTGTAGGCGACTGAGAATGGTCGCGGCACGTGCGCCGAGATCGAGCCGTTGTTGATGATGCGGCCGCCCTTCGGATCTTGTGCCTTCATGATGCGCACGGCTTCGCGCGCGCAGAGGAAGCAACCCGTCAGGTTGACATCGACGACGCGTTTCCATTCGGCGAGCGGCAGCTCATCGATGGAGACGCCCTGCGTAAAGGTTCCAGCATTGTTGAAGAGCAGATCGAGACGCCCGAACGCATCGCGGGTTTTTTCAAATGCTTCAACGACGCTCGATTCGTCGGCGACATCCGCTGGGGCGACGAGCATGTGGCCGCCGCCCGGCGATGAGGCGCTAGCAGTCTGTTGCAGTTCTGCGACGCGCCTGCCGACGAGCGCGACGTGGAACCCGGAGGCGGCGAGCTTCAAAGCGACGGCCCTGCCGATGCCGGAACCGGCGCCGGTCACCAATGCCACGCGTTTCGTCTGAATCATGTTTTCATCCCCTTCGGGCATGCAGAGAAGGGGGCTGCATATCGTGGAATGTCAGTCTGCGCCAGTTTCTGGCGTCATGCGCACGTGCTAGAAGAGAGCCTGATCGGACGGGAGCGGGGGTTCACGGTCATGACGGATTCCGGAGCGCAACCGGCGACTGGCGCGGCGACGGTGAGCGCGCGATTTTGCTCGAATTGCGGGACGGCGCTGCAAGGCAAATTCTGTAGCGCCTGCGGAACCGCCGCGGTGGCGGCTGCTCCGGCCGAGCAGCCTTCGGAAGGTTGGGGCAGCCTGACGTCCGAATTCATGAGTTCGCACGGCCGCAACGGCATCTTTTCAGTCGCCCTTTCGTTTTTGCGTCATCCGGTCGATACGATCATCCGGCTGACGGACGATCCGACTTACCGTTCGCAATGGGGTTTCCTGACGGCGACCGTCGGCGCGCAGCTGACGCTGGCGTATGTGGTCTTGCCGCGTTTGTTTTCGACCATTTTCAATTTGCCGAGCGTCGCGAATAGCTCGGGCGTCCTCAGGGACGAGATCGTGCAGTACGTCGGCATGGCGATTCTGACGCCGATCCAATTCTACATCTGTCGGGCTCTTGGGACGCGGCGGCGCTCACCGATGTCGTATGTGAAGCTTTGTGTTCTCAGCATCAGCTTTGGAGCTTTGCTTTCGATCCTTATCTCGGTTTTCTTTTTCGCAATCGCCGTCGTTTTGCTGAAGAATGCCGTTGCGGTCGATCTTGCTACGTTGTGGCAAGGCGTGTCGATGATGGCGCTCGTCGGCGTCCTCGTATTCGTCGCGATGAGTCATCAGCGGTTTTGGGGGATGAAGTGGGCGATCGCGATCGGCGTCACGCTGCTTTTTGCGGCGCTGTCGTGGCTCGTCGTTTATCCGGGGATCAGCGCGCTTATCGAGCGCGGTGGTATCGTCGGAGCTATCAGCAGTCTTACGGGCGGCTGAGCTTAGCGGGTCGGAACAGGTTTCTCGCCGCGATAATCGTAGAAGCCGCGTTTGGTCTTACGGCCGAGCCATCCGGCTTCGACATATTTCACGAGCAGCGGACAGGGGCGGTATTTCGAATCCGACAGGCCTTCGTAGAGGACCTGCATGACGCTTAAGCACGTGTCGAGGCCGATGAAGTCCGCGAGTTCGAGCGGTCCCATCGGATGATGGGCGCCGAGCTTCATCGCCTTGTCGATGGCTTCGACCGTGCCGACGCCTTCGTAGAGCGTGTAGACCGCTTCGTTGATCATCGGCAGCAGGATGCGGTTGACGATGAAGGCCGGAAAGTCTTCCGAGACCGCCGTCGTCTTACCGAGGCTTTCGACGAATACCTTGGCGGTGGAAAAGGTCTCGTCTTCCGTAGCGATGCCACGGATCAGCTCGACAAGCTCCATGAGGGGCACGGGGTTCATGAAGTGCATGCCGATAAAGTCTTCGGGGCGATCGGTGTTCGACGCCAAGCGCGTGATCGAAATCGACGACGTGTTCGAGGCGAGCATCGCGGTCGGCTTCAGATGCGGACAAAGTGCGGCGAAGATCTTGTGTTTCAGCGCTTCGTCTTCGGTCGCGGCTTCGATGACCAGATCGCAGTCGCCGAAGGCTTCAAGCGTCGGAGCAAATGTAATGCGCTCCAGCGCTTGATCGCGTTTTTCCTCGGTAATGAGGCCCTTGGAGACCTGGCGCGCCATGTTCTTCGTGACGGCCTCGATGCCCTTGTCGAAGGATTCCTTCTTCAAGTCGTTGATTGCAACCGCATAGCCCGAGAGGGCCACGACATGAGCGATGCCGCTGCCCATCTGCCCGGCGCCGATGACACCGACCTTGCTGATCGTCCGGGCAGGCTGTGCGCCGACCTTGCCTTTTTCCATCAGCTTCTGAGCTTGGGGCATGAAGTCGTGTCCTCGCGGGTTTCGATGTTGTCTCAGCGCGTTTATCTCAGGCCTTGGCTTTCTGCAGTTCGGCATCGAGCTCAGGCAAGGCCTGGAAAAGGTCCGCCACGAGGCCGTAGTCCGCGACTTGGAAGATCGGCGCTTCGCCGTCCTTGTTGATCGCGACGATGATCTTGGAATCCTTCATGCCGGCGAGATGCTGGATCGCACCCGAGATGCCGACGGCGATGTACAAGTCGGGAGCGACGACCTTGCCGGTCTGTCCGACCTGCCAGTCGTTCGGGACGAAGCCAGCGTCGACGGCGGCGCGCGAAGCGCCCATCGCGGCGCCAAGCTTATCGGCGATCGGTTCGATGTACTTGGTGAAGTTCTCGCCGTTGCCCATGCCGCGACCGCCGGAGATGATGATCTTGGCGGATGTCAGCTCCGGGCGGTCGGATTTCGACAGCTCAGCCTTTTCGAAGGTCGAGACGCCGACGGCCGCCGGAACTTCGATCTTCTCGATACCGGCCGAGCCACCCTCGGGCGCAGCCCCAAAGGCGGCGGTGCGGACGGTGATGACTTTCGTCGCTTCGGGCGATTGCACCGTCTGGATGGCATTGCCGGCGTAGATCGGCCGCTCGAACGTATCGGGCGATACGACCTTCACGATGTCGGAGATCTGCATGACGTCGAGCTTGGCGGCGACGCGCGGCAGGACGTTTTTGCCGAACGCCGTCGCGGCGGCGACAATGGCGGAATAGTCCTTAGCAATGGACAGGATTACCGCCGCCACCTCTTCGGCGAGACCGTTCGCCAGCTGAGGGGCGTCCGCGACGAGAACCTTCGAAACGTCGGCAAGCTTGGCTGCAGCCTCGGCGGCGCTACCAACATCGGAGCCCGCAACCAATACGTGGACGTCTCCGCCAAGGTTCTTCGCCGCGGAAAGCGCTCTAGCAGTAGCAGGAGCGAGGGTATTGCCGGAAAGCTCTGCCAGGAGAAGCGTTGTCATTATTAAAGTACTCCTGCTTCGCTTTTCAACTTCTCGACCAGCTCTGCCACACTGCCGACCTTGACGCCTGCTTTGCGCGTCGCCGGTTCGGCCGTCTTCAAAACTTTGAGCCGCGGGGAGACGTCGACGCCGAAATCTTCCGGCTTCTTGACGTCGAGCGGCTTCTTCTTCGCCTTCATGATGTTCGGCAGCGAGGGATAGCGCGGCTCATTCAGGCGCAGGTCCGTCGTGATGATGGCGGGCAGCTTGAGCTTCAGCGTTTCGAGGCCGCCGTCGACCTCGCGCGTTACCGAAATCGAACCGTCTTCCGGTACAACTTTCGACGCGAACGTGCCTTGCGGCCAATCGAGAAGGCTCGCGAGCATTTGGCCCGTCTGATTGCTGTCGTCGTCGATCGCCTGCTTGCCCAGGATCACGAGATCCGGTTTCTCGGTTTCTACGAGGGCTTTCAAAAGCTTGGCTACGGCGAGCGGTTCGACCGTCGTGCCTTCCGGAACTTCAATCAGGATGGCGCGATCGGCGCCGATGGCCAGCGCGGTGCGCAGCGTTTCCTGGGCCTTGGCTGAGCCGATGGAGACGGCGACGACTTCCTTGGCGCCGCTTTTTTCCTTGAGGCGTACAGCCTCTTCGACTGCGATTTCGTCGAACGGATTCATCGACATCTTGACGTTCGCCAAGTCGATGCCCGAGCCATCGGATTTGACGCGAATTTTAACGTTATAGTCAACGACGCGTTTGACCGGCACTACGATCTTCATGCCATTCGCCGGATACCGGCGCTCCCCTGATTGTTGTTCCCGCGCTTCGGACGAACGCGGGTTTTCGTTAGCAGCACCGCCCCACCTGGATTGTGCGGAGTTGGCCACGCCCGAGCCGGAATGCACACACCGGCTGAAAGCGCAATTCTCGCAACTGCGAAAAGAGAAAGCTACGGGTGGGTTTTGCTCAAGTCAATCGTCGCGTGCGTCGCGGCGTGGGCAAAAAAGCCGGTTAACTTACGTCTTTCGTGCGTTGGCTGTGATCAGCGGTTTTTCCCCGGAACCCACAGGATGTCGCCTTTGCCGCGGTCGTTGACGTAGCGGCTGGCGACGAAAAGAAAATCGGAAAGCCGATTGACATATTTGAGCGCGGGAGCGCTGACGGTTTCGCCGGGGATATTTACGAGTTCAACCATCATGCGCTCGGCGCGCCGAGAGATCGTGCGCGCGACATGGAGCGCTGCGCCCGCGGGCGAGCCGCCTGGCAGGATGAAAGACCGCAGCGGATCGAGCTCGGAATTCATTTGGTCGATCTCGGCTTCCAGGCGGCTTACCTGGCTATCGGCGATGCGAAGGGGTTCGTAGGGAAGCTTTTCTCCCTTGTCAGGCACGCAGAGATCGGCGCCGAGGTCGAACAGGTCGTTTTGGACGCGCAGGAGCATAGCATCGACATCGGGATCACTGCCCGCAAGATGGGTGCGGGCGACGCCGACGGCGGCATTCGTCTCGTCGACGGTGCCGTAAGCGGCGATGCGGGGCGATGTTTTCGGGACGCGTTCGCCCGTTCCGAGCGCCGTGGTGCCGGCATCGCCGGTTTTGGTGTAAATGCGGTTGAGTACGACCATGGATCTCAAGCCCTGCTTTATTTCACCGGCCGGCAAAACCTCCGGTACCGGCTCCAAGCCCCTCGGATTTACCGTCTGATTTGCCTTTGGGGCGGCCTGCTGCGGCCATTAGTGGGTCACAATGACGTAGGCAATGATAATGAGAATCGCCACGAACTGAAGCACGACGCGTAGGCGCATCAGTTTTTGGCTGAGGTTGGGGTTGCCGCCCCTCATCATGTTCCAAAGACCAAGCAGAAGAACAATGAGGACGGCGAAAACGGCAACAGTCGTGGCATGATAGAGAATTGCTTGCATCAGGCGTATCCGCAGTCGAAGCGATCGTTTTGCTTAAGCTTTCCGGGGGAGGCGGGCAATCTTCAAAATGGCCGAAGCGGGCGGCCGTTAACGCGCGGGACTGTCCGTCCGCAAAGCATTACGCATTTGAAATTTGCTCTCGGCTGCAAATCCCTTAATTTTTCCGCGGCATCATTCGTACTTCCGGCTTCAAGACGGGCAATGACCGTTCTTCCCGGCTTTCTGCATTCTTAAACCTGAGGCCCCGTGTCAAAGATCCAACCGGAGTCGCGGAAGTTTTGGCCTCGCATAGGCGCAGCGGGTGCGAGCTTGCGCATCGCCGGTGTCTTGGCGCTGTCGCTTTCGGTTTCGCCCGTGCGGGTGTTGGCCCAAGACGCGATGCCGACCGACCCAAGTACCGCCAAGCGGATCCTTGAGGAAAAAAAGCACGAACTCGATCTTAACGCGGCCAAGGAGCTGACGATCCAATCGGACGTCGCCGATCTGAATGCCGAGCGCGAACGTCTGAATGGCCGCCTCATCGACACGGCGGCGCTCATCCAGCGAAGCGAAGGGCAGATGACCGCCATCGAGGGCCGTTTGTCGGAACTCGAGGAGCAGGAGCGCATCGTGCGCGGTTCGCTGGCCCAACGGCACGGTGAGATCGCGGGGCTCTTGAGCGCGTTGCAGCGCATGGGCCGGAACCCGCCGCCGGTGCTGGTGACGCGGCGCGAGGACGCGCTGAAGATGGTTCGCAGCGCGATGCTTCTGGCGTCAGCTTTTCCCGATCTCAGAGATCAGGCCTTGAGTCTCGGGACGCAGCTTGCCGATCTGCAGCGCGTCATGGGCAACATCCGGACGGAAGGCGCGCGTCTGCAGGCGGAGACGGATCGCCTCAATGAGGCGCGCACGCGGCTGGCGAGCTTGATGGAAGCCAAAAAGCTAACGCTCGCCGACCGGCAAACGCAGCTTGCGTCCGTGAAGCAGGAATCGGCGGACATCTCGAAACGCGTATCCGGTCTTTCGGATCTCATCGACAAGCTCGATGCGGCCGTGACGGAGAAGACCGGACTCGGCGCCTACGACAACGAACTCAAGAAGCGGCATCAGGCTGAGGGCATGAAGTCGGCCTCGGCCGCGTCGGCGTCCGGGCCGCAGATCATCACCCCGCCGCCAGTCGATCCGGCCGTCAAGACCGCCGAAGCTGCCGCGGCCGCGCCGGCCGTTGCGAAGGCTACCGCAGTGGCGGTTGCCGATCAAAAAGCCGCAGCTCCGGCTTCGGCTCCAGCTCCGGCGGCTGATACTGGCGCGAAGGTGTCGCCCGCGCCCGCAAACGCCAGCAGCAATAGCGGCGGCCAGACGGCGGGTGGCCAAAAATTCGCGATGGTCGAACTCGCCCCGGGCGGAGCGTCGCTCATTCCCGGTAGTGCGGGCCGCATCAAACCTGCTATTCCGTTTTCGGATGCGCGCGGTAAGCTGCCCTTGCCCGCCCAGGGCCGTCGGGCGCTAACCTTCGGCGAACGAACGCAATTCGGCGGTCAATCGAAGGGTATCGTGATCGAAACGCGCGGTTCCGCGCAGGTGACTTCGCCGTGCGATGGCTGGGTTGTCTACGCTGGAGAATTTCGCAGCTATGGGCAACTCTTGATCATTAATGCAGGCGATGGGTATCATGTCCTGCTCGCGGGGCTGTCTCAGATCGATGTCCAGCCGGGGCAGTTCGTCCTGACCGCTGAGCCCGTCGGTACAATGAGTGGTGGCCAAAAGAATTCGGCGTCCGCGGCTGTAAGCGGACCGGTTTTATACGTTGAACTTCGTAAAGATGGACGTCCTATCGATCCCGATCCCTGGTGGGCATCAGGTCAGCAGAAGGTACAAGGCTAATGCGCAAGACAGACTATGCATTCTGGACATTCCTGCTGATGACGGGTTTGGCCGGAGCGACAACGCTCCTCAACGTCACCCAAACCTACTCGGCGACATCGTCGCAGAATTCGGAACTCTATAAGCAGCTCGACCTCTTCGGAGACGTGCTCGAGCGCGTTCGCTCCGATTACGTCGACAAGCCCGACGATACGGCGCTCATCGAATCCGCGATCAACGGCATGCTCTCGTCGCTCGATCCGCATTCGTCGTACATGAGCCCGAAGAACTTCCGCGACATGCAGGTTCAGACGCGCGGCGAATTCGGTGGTCTCGGCATCGAGGTCACGATGGAGAACGGCGTCATCAAGGTTGTCTCGCCGATCGACGATACCCCGGCTTCCAAGGCTGGCCTACAGGCGAACGATCTCATCACGCACCTCGACAACGAAGCGATCTCGGGTCTGACGCTCGAGCAGGCGGTCGAGAAGATGCGCGGTCCGGTCAATACGCCGATCACGCTGACCGTTTTGCGCAAAGGCAAGGACGAGCCGTTCGACGTCAAAGTCACGCGTGACGTGATCCGCATCAATCCGGTCAAGTCGCGTGTCGAAGGCGATATTGGCTACGTGAAGATCTCGACCTTCAACGAGCAGACGCACGCTAACCTTGTGAAGGCCATCGACAGCCTCGACAAGCAGATCGGCCCGAACATCAAGGGCTACATCATCGACCTGCGCAACAATCCGGGCGGTCTGCTCGATCAGGCCATCGCAGTCTCCGACGACTTCCTGGAGCAGGGCGCGATCGTGCTGACGAAGGGCCGCAACAACGAAGAGACGCAGCGTGCCAACGCTCGTCCCGGCGACATCACCGACGGCAAGAAGATGGTCGTGCTGATCAACGGCGGCTCGGCTTCGGCTTCTGAAATCGTAGCGGGCGCGCTGCAGGATCATAAGCGTGCGACGGTCATCGGTACGCGGTCGTTCGGCAAGGGCTCGGTGCAGACCATCATCCCGCTCGGCGCCAACGGCGCGATCCGCTTGACCACGGCGCGTTACTACACGCCGTCCAACCGATCGATCCAGGCGAAGGGCATCGATCCGGATATCGCGGTCGACGAGGCCGTGCCGGATGATCTCAAGGACAAGATCGCATCTGAGAAGCCGCGCGGCGAAGCAAGCCTCCGTGGCCACTTGAAGAACCCGAACGGTTCCGATCAGACGAAAGACGATGATCTCGCCGAACCATCGGGCTCGCCGTCGTACGTCGCCAAGGACGCCGACAAGGATACGCAGTTGCAGTATGCGATCAACTTCCTCGACGGCAAGGCGAAGGGGCCGGAAACCTCTAGCGCAACGCCAGCTCCGGCTCAGACGCCGGCAGCCGTTCCGGCCGACGGCGCCGATAAGGACAAGGACAAGAAGGCGCCTGTGCCGTCCTCGGACGACGATAAGAAGGTGACGCCGAACTAACGTCCGCGCGTCAAAATAGCAGGTCTTTGAAGGGCGCCCTAAAAATGGCGCCCTTCATGCTATTTGAGCCCTGACATCAATCACCGAGGATTTGCGCATGGCCGAGCCGTCAAAGCCGAAGGTCAATCCGGACGACCTTCCCTATCGCCCCTGCGTCGGCCAGATGGTCATCAATCGCGAAGGGCTGGTGTGGGTCGGGCGGCGCGCCGACATACCCGGCGATGCAGAAGGGCGCGGGACGTGGTGGCAGATGCCGCAAGGCGGCATCGATCCTGGCGAAGATCCCGCCGCGGCGGCGCGCCGTGAGCTGTTCGAAGAGACCGCGATCGTTTCGGTCGAACAGATCGCTGAGCAGTCGCGCTGGGTGACCTATGATTTGCCGACCGAACTGATCGGCGTTGCCTGGGGCGGCCGCTATCGCGGACAGAAGCAAAAATGGTTTGCCTATCGCTTCACCGGCCAGGAAAGCGAGATCAACATCGAGCCTCCGGCAGGCCTGGAACGGGAATTCGTCGAATGGCGTTGGGTGCGAGCGGATGATCTTCTGAATCTGATTGTGCCGTTCAAACGCGATGTCTACCGGCAGGTTCTGGAGGAGTTCAGCCCGCTCGCCCACGCCATCGGTGGATAGCGAACCGGAAACAGCTGCTTTTCCGCTTCAATTGCCTAAAAATGCTGCTTGTGATCACCGCGTCCATATATATGACAGTCTAATGTCATATCCCTGCTATGAAATTCTGCAGGAATGACGAGTCGTAAGGGGAATAATCGAATACCCATTGCCGTAACGAGGTATGCCCGCGAAATGACTTTGCTGCCAAATCCTTCCAGCCTCTCAACTGACTCTTTGCCGTTTCGGATTTGCGTTGGCATCATGCTGCTCAACCGCGAAGGCTTGGTCTGGGTCGGTCGCCGGCGGCCAAAGTGGGCTGGCGAAAATCAGGCGCATATCTGGCAAATGCCTCAGGGCGGCATCGAGAAGTTCGAGGCGCCGCGGATCGCAGCGCTCCGGGAGCTGCGCGAAGAGACTGGCGTGACCCACGTCGAGGTCTTGGAAGAATATCCGGAATGGTTGAGCTACGAGCTGCCGGCCAATTTGCTCGGCGTCGCGCTCAAGGGCCGCTATCGCGGGCAGCGGCAGAAGTGGTTCGCGATGCGTTTCCTCGGTGACGACAGCGATATCAACATCGCTCCGAAAGAGGGCACGAAAGCGGAGTTCGATACGTGGCGCTGGGTGCCGATCGAAACGGTGCCGCAGCTTATCGTGTCGTTCAAGCGCGAGGTCTACGAGCAGGTTACGAAAGGCTTTGCGCATTTGGCGCGGCCGCAAGCCGCCTAGCGCCCGCTTGCCTTATTAGACCGTCAAACCCGCCGCCGACATAAAAACGCGAATAATTACGGCGACGGCGGCGAGTGCGAGCACGCTCGCCGTCCAGATCAGCACGAGCCAGCCGACGCGGCGTGCCCACGACGGCTGTCCTGTCTCGGCGCTCTTCGCCATCAGTGATAGCCCTCGCCGGTTTTCACCTTGCCGCGGAACACGTGATACGCCCACGCCGTGTAGATGAGGATGAAGGGAATGATGAAAAGCGCGCCGACGAGCGTGAAGCCCAGGCTCTGAGGCGGCGAGGCGGCATCCCAGATCGAGATGGACGGCGGAATGATGTTCGGCCACAGGCTGATCGCCAGACCGGTGTAGCCGAGGAAGACGAGAAGCAGCGCGAGTACGAACGGTAGGGCGTGCGTATCGCGTCCGACCGCCCAGAAAATCGCGAGGGTCGCCACCAGGACAAGGATCGGCACCGGCGAGAAGAACACGATATTCGGGAAAGAGAACCAGCGCGATGCGATCTCTGGATGCGAGAGCGGCGTCCAGATGCTGACGAGAAGTATCGTCGCGAGCAACGCTGCTGCGACTGGTCTTGCAAGCTGACGCATGCGCGCCTGCAACGATCCCTCCGTCTTGAGGATCAGCCACGTCGCGCCGAGCAGTGCATAGGCGACGATCAAACCGAACCCCGAGAAGATGCTGAAGGGCGTCAGCCAGTCGAGCGCACCTCCGGAAAATGCGCCGTTCGTCACGGCGAAGCCATTGATGAAGGAGCCGAGAATGACGCCTTGCGAGAAGGTCGCGACATAGGAACCCCATGTGAAGGCCCTGTCCCACGTCGGCTTGTGAGCATCGTCTGCCTTGAAGCGAAACTCGAAGGCGACGCCTCGGCAGATGAGGCCCATGAGCATGGCGATGATCGGCAGATATGCGGCGGAAAGAATGACCGAATAAGCCAGCGGGAACGCGGCGAGAAGGGCAGCGCCGCCGAGCACCAGCCATGTCTCGTTGCCGTCCCAGACGGGGGCGACGGTATTCACCATTGTATCGCGTTCGGCACGGTCTGGAATGAACGGGAAGAGGATCCCGATGCCAAGATCAAAACCGTCCATGATCACGTACATCATCAGGCCGAAGCCAATGATTCCGGCCCAAATTAGCGGAAGATCGATACCGGCATCCATGGGTCAGTCTCCTCGGAGGTTCGGGAACGCCGGAGCGTCGATTTTCGTCTCGACGGCGGAGAGCGGTCGGGCAGGACGCAGGTGCGGATCGGTATCCGGGTCGGGCTGGCCGCCGCTGCCGCCTTCATCGGGACCTTTGGCGACGACCTTCAGCATATAGGCGACACCCGTGCCGAAGACGGCGAAGTACAAAACGATGAAGGCTGTCAGGGTGATCGACAGAGCCAGGGCCGAATGGTTCGAAACCGCATCCTTCGTGCGCATGATGCCGTAGACGATCCACGGCTGGCGGCCGATTTCCGTCGTCAACCAGCCTGCAAGCAATGCGATCAAACCCGTCGGCCCCATGACAAGCGCAGCGCGCAGGAAGAGCTCAGACGAAAAGAGATCCTTTTTCCATCGCAGCCACAGGCTCCAGGCGCCGAGTGCGAGCATCAGCATGCCGAGACCGACCATGATGCGGAACGTCCAGAAAACGACCGTCGAGTTCGGCCGGTCTTCCGGCGGGAATTCTTTCAGGCCCGGGATCTGGCCGTCGAGGCTGTGTGTCAGGACAAGGCTCCCGAGATAGGGAATCTCGAGCGCGAAGCGGGTCGTTTCGGCCGCCATGTCGGGCCAGCCGAAAAGGATCAGAGGCACGCTTTCGCCGGGCGTGTTCTGCCAGTGCCCTTCGACGGCGGCGATCTTGGCGGGCTGATATTTGAGGGTGTTGAGGCCGTGCTGATCGCCGACGAGAATCTGCAGTGGGGCGAGGACTGCGATCAGCCACATCGCCATAGACAGCATGGTGCGGATCGCGGGTGACGAGCGGCCCCTCAAAAGATGCCAAGCCGCCGAAGCGCCTACGAACAAGCCGGTCGCCAGAAAGGAGGCGAGGACCATGTGTGCGAGTCGATATGGGAACGACGGATTGAACACGACCTTCAACCAGTCGACCGGTATGACGCGACCGTTGACGATCTCGAAGCCCTGGGGTGTTTGCATCCAGCTGTTCGAAGCCAGGATCCAGGTGGCGGAAATCAGGGTTCCGAGCGCGACCATCAGCGTTGCGAAGAAATGCAAACCTGGCCCGACCTTATTCCAGCCGAACAGCATGACGCCGAGGAAGCCGGCTTCGAGGAAGAATGCGGTAAGGACTTCGTAGGTCAGCAGCGGGCCGGTAACACTGCCGGCGAATGTCGTGAAGTAGCTCCAGTTCGTGCCGAACTCATACGCCATGACGAGGCCGGAGACGACGCCCATGCCGAAGTTGATGGCGAAGACCTTCGACCAGAAATGATAGAGATCGCGATAGACCGTGTCTCGCTTCCAAAGCCACAAGCCTTCGAGCACTGCGAGATAAGACGCAAGCCCGATGGTGATTGCCGGAAAGATGATGTGAAATGAGACTGTAAATCCGAATTGGATACGGGCGAGTTCAAGCGCGCTCAATGCGGATGCTGACGTGATCATCATTGCGCCTCGGCTAATGCGTGCAGTCTCATATTCTTCTTCGGCTCGTCGTCGAAAGAATCATACGTTCTCTATTGAGCCAGTTGCCAAGCAATAGAAAGCCCGCGCGTAACACGGGCTTAATACGACGTGACATCGGCGTCGGAAGATTTGTCCGGAGGACAATTGCCGGACGGCGGCACATGCCGCCACTCGCCGCTGCTTCACCTAGCGAAGCTAACGACCCTGTTGAATTGGGCAAGACGTCTAAGCTGAGAAACGCGGCCTGCGGAGTATTAAACCGTGCGAATTCGCAATCGCGTCAGCGACGTTTGACGCCGGCATTCGGTGCGATATAGCGGCCGCCGTAACTCGCGGCGGGATTGTTCAGGTCGCGGAGCGGCGCTGGGTAATAAGGGGTCGAGGGAGCAACGCTCCCCGAACCGCCACTGCTGGCACCTGTGCTCGGCGGCACGCGGATGATCGAATTCGAGTTGCCCGACGGCTGCGGACTGTTGCTCGATTGAGCGTGACCGGCTGTCGAGGCTCCAACGATCAGCGCTAAGGTGAAAAGTGCTCGTCGCATTGCGGCGCTCCTATTATCCCGCCAGCTTAAACTTACATGGTGTTCAAGGGTTTCCCCGCAAGGCCGAGCGCTGGAGAGAATTGGGAGGCCAGACACGATTCCCGTCGCCGTCAGCGGACGAGGAAAATCGTCCAAGTGGCAATGCCAACCAGCACGGCGCACAGAAGCGTGAGCAGCAGCGGGTTGGTGTCGGGTGGTCGGTTGCCGTTGTCGGAAGGATCCGGGATTTTGGACATCGATTGATCGAATTCAAAAAAGATTTGAAGCCAGTATGAGAAAAACTTTAGTCGCATTCTCAGCGGGGCGGTGAATTCCTGTGTCGGGTAGTTGACGGCAGGTAAAAATCGCAGGCGGCGCCGGATCTAAAACGAATGAGCCCGACGGTCACACTAATCTAACGTTGGAAAGTGACCGATCCGTTTGAAACTTCGTAATCTTTCACGTATTTTAGTAGTAGACGGATGTGCCCTGCCGAAGGTCAAGGAGCTTCAAAGATGCAGCGTCGCCGAAACATCTGGAGCGGTTATCTTCCGATCGTGATCGCGGGATTGGGAATTCCAGCTATCGCGGGTGCCGCCAGAGCGGATTCTGTCCCTGAGAGCATCCGAATCCAGCAAAAAGCGGAAAAAGCTTACGAATCGGCGCCGGTCGTGCCGATCGAGCGGGGCAATGCTCACCACCGCGAAGGCCAAAAAGACGAGCAGGGAGGCGACGATGTGCCGCCGGTAACCCCCGTCGCCCCGCCTCGGTCGGAACGCCGGGATAGCAATCGTTAACCGCTTCGGCCTTGTAAGGCTTCAATCTTGATCGGCCTGCCCGGGATTGCTGGGAGGATTGCCCGAACGCGTAAAATCCCGGCTAAATTTGAAATCGGTTTTAAATCGGCGGAGCCTAAGATTACGGCATCGACCTCTCTGGAAGAGTCCATGTCGGCTTCACGTCATCAACGTCGTCGCGTTCTGATCGAGGCTCGGCCGAGCTTGCTGGACCGCCTTAGGTTGTGGTTCCACAGAATTCGACATCCTCGTAGCCAGTGGCTAGCGGGGGGCTGGTTGTTCCGGTCGCGAAAGTCCGACCACCCGCGCGTCCGCGCCTAAAAGCTTCTTTCTATCGAGCATCATAAGGTCCGAGGTGCGTGCCGCTCGGCGTGTTGCTGCGGCATTGGCACGTTGGACAATTTGCCCAATGCCCTGATGGATAATGCCGGGACAAGAAGCTACAAACGGGCTTGCGAATATTGCGTGCGCAGAGCCAGGATGGTTTCAAGGAGCGGCCGATGAGTGGAGCCTCAGCTACGTTCGAGCGGAATGGTCGCTCGGCGCATAGCGGACACGGCGATGTCAGCGCTGGCGAGATCGCCATCGGCGTCATCATCGGACGGACGTCGGAATTCTTCGACTTCTTCGTCTACGCCATCGCCTCGGTCCTCGTCTTTCCGAAGCTCGTCTTCCCGCACCTCGATCCGCTGACCGGAACGCTTTACTCGTTCGCGATCTTCGCGCTCGCTTTCATCGCGCGCCCGATCGGCACCGGCCTGTTCATGGCGATCGACCGCAATTACGGCCGAAGCGTAAAGCTGACCATCACGCTCTTCTTGCTTGGGACGTGCACCGTCGCCATCGCGTTTCTTCCGGGCTACGAGCAGATCGGCTGGGTGTCTGCTCTGCTGCTGGCTATTTTCCGCATTGGCCAAGGTCTCGCGCTTGGTGGCGAATGGGATGGACTTCCGTCACTGCTCGCGATGAACGCTCCGGTCAACCGTCGCGGCTGGTACGCGATGATCCCGCAGCTTGGTGCGCCGCTCGGCCTGATGGTCGCTGCTGCGCTGTTCGCTTATTTCGCGGCCAACCTGTCGGGCGAAGACTTCCTCGACTGGGGCTGGCGCTATCCGTTCTTCGTCGCCTTCGCAATCAACGTCGTGGCGTTGTTCGCCCGTCTTCGCATGGTCGATACACCGGAATACATCGAGCACTTCGAGCAACAGGATCTCGAGCCGAAGCCGATCGGCGAGACGATGAAGCACGAGGGCCTGCATGTGGTACTCGGCGCCTTCACGCCGCTCGCGAGCTTCGCGCTCTTCCACATGGTTACGGTGTTTCCGTTGTCGTGGGTGTTTCTCTATACGAACCAGAGTCCGGCACGCTTCCTCGTCATCGAGTTGATCGGGGCGATCGTCGGTCTCATCACGATCGTTCTCTCGGGATATGTCGCGGATCTCGTCGGCCGCCGGAACCTGCTTTTCGCGACGGCTGCCGTGATTGCTGTGTTCAGCGGCTTTGCTCCTCAGCTTCTCAGCGGCGGCGACGTTGGTGAAGTCACCTTCATGGTGCTGGGCTTCATCCTTCTCGGGCTGTCGTTCGGCCAGTCGTCGGGAACGCTCGCTGAGAACTTCGCCAAGGTCTATCGCTATACCGCCTCGGCCTTCACGGCGGATCTCGCTTGGCTGTTCGGCGCGGGCTTCGCTCCGTTTGTTGCGCTTTGGCTGTCGAGCCATTTCGGCTTGATGGCGGCGGGCCTTTATCTTCTTTCCGGCGCGGTCTGCACGCTTCTGGCGCTGGGTCTGAGCCGCCAGCTGCAGTAGTTCCGGTTCGTCTCACCGACAACTGCTCAATAATTAAAAACGCCCGGTGATGAGCCGGGCGTTTTTATTTGCTTCGATGTTTGTGCTGGCGTCAGGCGAGGCCGAGCTTTTGGGCGAGACCGATGCGCTGCAGCTTGCCTGTCGCACCTTTCGGAATTTCCGGCAGCAGCAGGATCTTGCGCGGCACCTTGAAGGCAGCGACCCGTGCGACGACGTAGTGGCGAAGTTCGCGCTCGGTTGCGTGTTGGCCTTCCCTGAGCACGACGGCGGCGGCAACATCCTCGCCGAGCTTGTCGTGCGGCGTTGCGAACGTCACAGCCTGCAGCACCGCCGGGTGGTCCATCAGCACTTCGTCGATCTCGCGCGGGGAAATCTTCTCGCCTCCGCGATTGATGATCTCCTTCAGGCGGCCGGTGATCGTGATGTAGCCGTCGGTATCGATCATGCCTTGGTCGCCGGTGCGGAACCAGCCGCTGGTGAAGGCTTCGCCGTTCGCCTTCGGATTGTTTTCGTAGCCGCTCGTGACGTTCGGGCCGCGGATGACGATCTCGCCGGTCTCGCCGACGGCGAGCAGCTTGCCGTCCTGATCCATGATGGCGACCTCCGGACCTGCGGCGATGCCAACCGTACCTGGCTTCCGGACGCCGCCGATCGGGTTCGACGCCATCTGATGCGCGGCTTCCGTCATGCCGTAGGCTTCGACGACGGGGGCATTGAAGGTCTTCTCGAGTTCGCTCAAGACCTGCGGCGGTAACGACGACGAGGACGAGCGGATGAAGCGCAGCTTGTGGCGCGCGATGATCTCGCGGTTGTGGTGCGCGCGGCCGACGATGGCCTGATGCATGGTCGGGACGCCTGTGTACCAAGTCGGCGCTGCTTCATCCATGGCGTGGAAGAACCGCAGGGCGTTAAAGCCGTGGGTGCAGAAGATCGAGCCGCCGCGCGAAAGGGGCGCGAGCACGCCCGCGATCAGACCGTGGATGTGAAAGAGCGGCATGATGTTCAAGGCGCGATCGCCGGCCGTGAGATTCAAAGCTGTCGCGATGTTGCTGGCCGATGCCGCAACGTTGCGATGGCTCAACGGCACGATCTTCGGGCGCGACGTCGTGCCGGACGTGTGCAGGATAAGTGCCGTGTCGTCGGCGTCCGCGAGGCCGGTCGAAGCAGGTTTCTCGGCCGTCGTCTCGGCGGCCAACGTGAACGCGCCAGCGCCGCGTGCGGGCTCAGGCTCCAACGTGATGATCAGAATTCCGCGTTCCCTCGCCACGTCGACGGCCGGCGAAGAGCTGCCCTCCTCGACGACAAGCGCCTTCGTGTTGATGTCCGACATGTAGAAATCGAACTCGTCGTGGCGGTAGGCGGGATTGAGCGGCGCGGCCGTTGCAGCAGAAGCGATGGCGACGAAGGCCGTCGCCATTTCGGGTCCGTTCGGCAGTACGATCGCGACGCGGTCGCCGCGGCCAATTCCGATATCGTTCAACTGGCCAACCGTTTGCGTCACAAGGTCGCGAAAGGCGGCGTAGGTCAGCGGCTCCACGCCGGAGGCGCGGATCGCAGGCGCCTGGTCTGCGCCAGCATTCAGTAGTTCGTGCAGTGTCGTGCTCGTTGCCATCGTCTCTCTCAAACTCCGTGCCCTGCCGTTAACGGCGTCTTCAGGCCTTTTCGACTCTCAATCGTCCGCCCTCGCGGGCCAAGGTTGCGGCTAGCAACTTCACGCAGGCGAAGACCGTTTCGATCTGCGGCGTTGGGACGTTTGCGATTTGTCCAAGCTCGATCACCGAGCCAATCAGTGCATCCGCTTCGATGCCGCGACCGGCTTCGATATCCTGCAGCATCGACGTTTTGTGCGGACCGACGGCTTCGGCTCCGGCGATGCGCTTTTCGAGCGGAATACGGAAACGGATACCCAATGCTTCGCCGACCGTCTGGGCTTCGCGCATCATGCGGGCTGCGGCATCGCGCGTCGGCTGAAACCTGCAAATGTCTTCGAGCGTTGCGTGGGTCAGCGCGCTGATCGGATTAAAGCTCAGGTTGCCCCAAAGCTTCGTCCAGATCTCGGCGCGAATATCGGAGACAACAGGCGCCTTGAATCCGGCTTTCTGGAGCGCATCCGAAACGCGCGTGACGCGCTCGGTTTTCGAATTGTCGATTTCGGCAATCGAGAATCTATTTCCCTCGATATGCTTAATCACGCCCGGCTCGGTGATCTCAGCGGCCGGATATACGACGCTTCCGAGCACACGCTCCGCAGGCAGATTATCGGCGACGATGCCGCCGGGGTCGACGCTTTCGAGGCGGCGATTCTCGTGAGGGCCGCCGACGCGCATGAAGTACCACCAGGGAATTCCGTTCTGCGCCGTGAGCACCGCGGTCTCGCGACCATACATCGCGGGGAGATCACGTACGACAGCTGCGACCTGATGCGCCTTCATGCCGAGGATAACGAGATCCTGCTCGGAAACGTCGGCGATCTTGTCGCTCGCCGCGATGCGCGAAACGTTTTCGCTGCCATCCTCTTCGATCAATTTCAGACCGTTCGCGCGTATTGCCGCAAGGTGCGGTCCGCGGGCGATGACGGTCACTTCTTCACCGGATTGCGCGAGACGCGCGGCGAGCAGGCCCCCGATACCACCTGCGCCGACGACGCAAATTTTCATCGAATTTCGTCCCTCGATTTTTTGTGGCGCTGCAGCAAAAAAACTTTGTTGGCACTTCGCTTTAAGGCTGCACTTGTCGAACGTGATTTTTCACGTTTTAAGTCCGCAGCGCTTTTAGTGCGAAATGAAAAAGAAATACAAGTCCGAGGGGGATGCCAAGGATGACTATTGACGCGGAGACTCGTGCTCCGGCCTCCAGCGTTGCGACGTCGGCGACCAGCCGGTGGCTGCAGCTCGCGCTCGGGGTGTTGTGCATGACGATGATCGCCAACCTGCAATACGGTTGGACGCTCTTCGTAAATCCTATCGCCTCCAAGTTCGGTTGGGAGATGGCCGCGATCCAGTGGGCCTTCACCATCTTCATTCTGACCGAGACGTGGCTCATTCCATTCGAAGGCTACCTTGAAGATCGCTTCGGGCCGCGCCCTCTCGTGCTGTTCGGCGGTATTATGATCGGCCTTTCGTGGATCCTGAACTCGTACGCCGACTCGCTTACGCTGCTTTACATCGCACAGGCTATCGGCGGCGTTGGTGCGGGCGCCGTGTATGGCACATGCGTCGGCAACGCCCTCAAGTGGTTTCCGGATCGTCGCGGTCTCGCCGCTGGCATTACAGCCGCCGGATTTGGCATGGGGTCCGCGCTGACGATCATTCCGATTTCCATGGTCATCGCCTCCCAGGGATACGAGAAGGCTTTCCTTTACTTCGGACTGTTGCAGAGCGTCGTCGTTATCATTGCGTCGTTCCTGCTGCGCTCACCGTCGAAAGAGCAAGCTGGCGCGCATGCCGTTCTGGTTTCGGCAAGCCGGTCGTTCGCGCCGACGGAGATGCTCAAGACGCCGGTCTTTTGGGTCATGTACCTGATGTTCGTGATGATGGCGGCCGGTGGCCTGATGGCGACCGCGCAGCTCGCGCCCATCGCGAAAGACTTCAAGGTCGCGGATATTCCGGTCTCACTCATCGGCATCACGCTGCCCGCACTGACGTTCGCGCTGTCGCTCGACCGGGTTCTCAACGGCGTCACGCGGCCGTTCTTCGGCTGGGTGTCGGACAAGATCGGCCGCGAGATGACGATGTTCATCGCGTTCGGCATCGAAGGACTTGGTCTTCTGTCCCTCGCGCACCTTGGGCATGATCCCGTGATGTTCGTGCTACTGACGGGCCTCGTGTTCTTCGCCTGGGGCGAGATCTACAGCCTCTTCCCGGCGACGTGCGGCGACACCTTCGGATCGAAGTTCGCAACGACGAACGCGGGGCTTCTCTACACCGCGAAGGGAACCGCTTCTCTGCTCGTGCCGTTTTCGAGCCTGCTCACGCAAGCGACAGGCAACTGGCACGCGGTGTTCTACACGGCGGCAGGCATGAACATCCTGGCAGCGGTGCTCGCCCTTCTCGTTCTGCGGCCGATGCGTCTGAGGATGGCGCGCCGCGTTTAAACTCGGAACGAGAGAAATTGCTTTTGAGCGGGCTGGAACTTAGTTCTGGCCCGTTTGCTTTTCAAAGCATGTCAACGAGTGAGAAATGGCGATGAGAGAAGCCGATCCATCGAAAGCGTATCTGCTGCTCGAGGCCGGTCCGATTGTGCTCGTCGCGACGGCGAACAAGGGCCGCTCGAACGTAATGACGATGGGCTTTCACATGGTGATGCAACATGCGCCGCCTCTGATCGGCTGTATCATCGGGCCTTGGGATCATAGCTTCGAGGCGCTGAAGGCGACGAAGGAATGCGTGATTGCCATTCCGACTGTTGATCTTGCGGAGACGGTTGTCGACATCGGCAACTGCTCCGGTGAGCGGCAAGACAAGTTCGAGACGTTCGGGCTGACAAAAGCCGATGCGAAAGCCGTCGGCGCGCCTCTCATCACCGAGTGTCTGGCAAACATAGAATGCAGGGTGGCGGACGACTCCCAAGTGGAGAGCTACAATCTCTGGATCCTGGAAGCCGTCGCGATCTGGGTCGATGACGACCGCAAGGAGCGGCGCACGCTGCATCACAACGGTGACGGCACATTCACGGTCGATGGAAGCAAGCTAGATCTGCGCGAGCGCATGCCTCTCTGGAAGGATTTCCAGGTCGAGCTTTAGGCGCAATCGCCAATCAGGTGATGCGCGACTGGCTGCGGCCGCGGAAAAGAAAGGCAATCGCGAGCCCGGCCACGAACCCGCCGATGTGCGCCATGTAGGCGACGCCGCCGGTGTCGGCGGAGGCATCTGTCCGCGCAATTGAGCCAACGCCGCTGAAAAGCTGAAGCACGAACCAGAAGCCGATGACGATGAGCGCCGGCATCGACATCACGGCGCGGGCGACGAGCACGTCGACGCGCGCCTGCGGATAAAGAAGAAGGTAGGCGCCCAGCACGCCCGCTATCGCGCCCGATGCGCCGACGTTCGGAATGTTCGAATGCGGATTGAAGTAGAACTGGGCGAAAGTCGCGGCAATGCCAGCGATCAGGTAGAAGGCCAGATATTTCACATGGCCGAAGCTCTCTTCGACGTTGTCGCCGAAGATATAGAGGTAGAGCATGTTGCCGAAGAGGTGCATCCAGCCGCCGTGCATGAACATGGCGGTGAAGATTGTCGGCCAATTTGATGCGGGATCTTCGGCGAAGCGGCTCGGAATGAACGACCAGCGCTGAATGAATTCGTTGCCGCCGTTCAGCTCGATGAGAAAAAAGAGAACGTTGAGGACGATTAGTCCGGTGGTGACTATCGGCGTAATGCGCAGCTGAGAGTCGTCGTCACCAATCGGAAACATCGCAGGTTCTCCCCTCTCGAAACCGCGTCGCCGCTAGAAACAATGGTGCTCAGGCGGCTTTCGCTTTCGTCGCCGACATCAGGTAGTTCACATCGGTGTCCGGATTTCGCGACCAGACATCCTGCAGCGGATTGTACGTGATTCCCTCGAAACGGATGTCATCGAGGCCGGCGGCTTTGGCAAAACCCGAAAGCTCATCGGGAGTGATGAAGCGATCCCATTGGTGCGTGCCGCGCGGCAGCCAGCCGAGCACATACTCGGCGCCGACGATAGCCAAGGCCCAGGCCTTGAACGTGCGGTTCAGGGTCGAAAAGACGGCGAGGCCGCCAGGCGCGACAAGGCTCGCGCACTCGGCGATGAATTTCGCCGGATCCGGAACGTGTTCTACAACTTCGAGGCATGCCACGATGTCGAACTTCAGTCCTTCGGCGACGAGATCTTCGACGCGCGCCGCCCGGTAGCCGATGGAAATGCCTTGGCCTTCGGCGTGGCTTCTTGCGATGGAGATGTTCTTTTCAGAAGGGTCGATGGCGGTGACCGTCGCGCCCATGCGCGCCAGGGGTTCCGAAACGAGGCCGCCGCCGCAGCCAATATCGACGGCCGTCAAGCCCGACAAAGGCCGGAGCGCCTTTTGATCGCGGCCGAAGCGCTCGACGGCGTTATCGCGGATGAACGAGAGCCGCGGTGGCCCGATCTGATGAAGGGGGCGGAACTTGCCCGTCGGGTTCCACCATTCGGATGCGAGCCGGGAAAAACGCTCGACTTCTTCGTTGTCGAGCGTGCGTTCGCCGGCGTCGGATTGCTGCGTTGCGGTCATTGTCGTCTCCGTCCTCCGCCCTACACGTCAACCGGCCGGTCATCTTGTCAAGCTATTGTGCCGCGGCAGTCGATTTTCGGTTGTTGCCGGGGGGCTCGCGAGCCGCTAAGAAGCGCCGGACTCAATCCAAATCTTAATGCTTGTCAGGCCCATGACAGGGGGCCTAGCGGGCTCGCACAGGCACAGAAAGCGCTTCGACAATGGCGACCGTAGTCATGAAATTTGGCGGTACGTCCGTCGCCAACATCGAGCGCATTCAGAACGTCGCGCGCCACGTGAAGCGCGAAGTCGACGCAGGAAACAAAGTTGCTGTCGTCGTATCTGCAATGTCGGGGGTCACGAATCAGCTCGTTGCCTGGGTGAAAGAGGCGTCCCCGCTTTACGATGCGCGCGAGTACGATACCGTCGTCGCGACCGGCGAGCAGGTGACGGCGGGACTTCTCGCGATCACGCTGCAGGCGATGGGACTTCGCGCCCGGTCATGGACGGGATGGCAGGTGCCGGTGAAGACGGATGCGGCGCACGGCTCGGCGCGTATCCTCGACATTCCCGGAGACGCGATCAAGAAGCGGATCGAAGGCGGCGAGGTTGCTGTCGTCACCGGCTTCCAGGGCATCGAGCCCGGCGAAAACCGCATCTCGACGCTCGGCCGCGGCGGTTCGGATACCAGCGCCGTCGCGATCGCCGTCGCGCTTGAGGCCGATGTCTGCGATATCTATACCGACGTTGACGGCGTCTACACGACCGATCCGCGCATTGTTTCGAAGGCGAAACGGCTTGCGAAGATCTCCTACGAAGAAATGCTCGAGATGGCGTCGCTCGGATCGAAGGTCCTGCAGACGCGCTCCGTCGAGCTGGCGATGGTCTACAAAGTCAAAACCCGGGTTCTCTCGAGCTTTGTCGCGCCGGACGCCATGAAGCCTTTCAATGCCGAAAACATGGAAAACATCGGCACCATTGTATGCGACGAGGATGAGATCGTGGAACAGCAGGTCGTAAGCGGCATCGCCTATGCGAAGGACGAAGCGAAAATCACGCTTCTCAATGTTGCCGACAAACCCGGTATCGCGGCGCGTATCTTCGGGCCGTTGTCGGACGCGAACATCAACGTCGACATGATCGTCCAGAACATCTCGGCGGACGGAAAGCACACGGACATGACCTTTACCGTCCAGGCGGCCGAACTGCCGCGGACGCTCGACGTGCTGTCGAAAGCGAAGGCCGGCATCGGCCACGTCGACGTCAAGAGCTCGGCGGATGTCGTTAAGATTTCGGTCATCGGCGTCGGTATGCGCAGCCATGCGGGCGTTGCAGCACAGATGTTCAAGACGCTCTCCGAGAAGGGCATCAACATCCACGCGATCTCGACGTCCGAGATCAAGGTCAGCGTTCTTATCGACGCGGCTTATGCCGAACTCGCGGTTCGGGCATTGCACTCAGCCTACGGGCTCGACAACGACTAGGGACACCGGCGCTCTTTACCTGCCTCGTCTCTTTGTGACTAAGTAGCAATTGCCGGCGCAGGTCCTGCCGGCGGGACAATAGGCAAGGCAACGATGGCGCGGCGCGACGATCCGAGACCCTTACCGAGCGAAACCTCGCTCCGGGTCATCATGCGCCATCTGCGCGAGATCATGGCCGACGGCGGCGACGGGCAGGACAAGCTTGACCGCATCGTCAGGCAGATCTCCGGCGTAATGGTCTCCGAAGTCTGCTCGATCTATCTAAAGCGCCAGGACGGCTCGCTCGAACTCTTCGCTTCTGAAGGTCTCAATCCCGGTGCCGTTCACTCGACGCGCCTGAAGCGGGGCGAAGGCCTCGTCGGGCGTGCGTCCGAGCTGGGCGTGACTGTCAACGAGCCGGAAGCTTCGAGCCATCCGGCATTCTCTTACCGGCCGGAGACGGGCGAAGAGATCTATCATTCGCTTCTCGCTGTGCCGATTGCCCGCTCGGGGCAGGTGCTCGGCGTGCTCGTTATTCAGAACCGGACGCCGCGCGAATATTCCGACGAGGATGTCGAGGTGATGCAGGCGACCGCGATGGTGATCGCGGAGAACCTGGTGTCCGGCGCGGTCGCCGGAACGGTCGCGGCAATCGAAGCGTCGCGCTCGCAGCCTCTCGTCGTTGAAGGCGAGCCGCTTTCCGAGGGCATTGCGCTCGGCCATGTCGTGCTGCACGAGCCGCGCATTGTCGTCACGCAGTTGATGGCGGAAAATCCCGCGCTCGAATTGGATCGTCTCGCGATCGCGCTCGATAAGTTGCAAGCGAACATCGACGAGATGTTCGAGCAGGATCATCTGTCGAGCGTCGGCGAGCATCGCGACGTGCTCGAAGCCTATCGCATGTTCGCGCACGACAAGGGCTGGCACCGGCGGCTCAGAGAGGCCGTCGAAGGTGGATTGACCGCGGAAGCCGCGGTCGAACGCGTTCAAAATGCCATGCGCACGCGCATGCTGCGCCAGCACGACAGCTATTGGCGCGAACGCCAGCGCGACCTCGACGATCTCTCCGACCGTCTGCTTCGCGTGCTCGCCGGGCGGCTCAAGAGTTCGGAGGACGATGGCGGTCTGCCGCCCGATACGATCCTCGTCGCGCGGACGATGGGGCCAGCTGAGCTTCTGGACTACGACCGGAGCCGGTTGCGCGGGCTCGTCGTCGAGGACGGTTCGAGCCAGAGCCACGTCGCGGTCGTGGCGAAAGCGCTCGGCATCGCAGCGATCGGTCAGGCAACGGGCATTGTCGATCGCGTTTCGGCAGGTGACGCGGCGATTATCGATGCGGTCACGGGCGAAGTTCATTTGCGGCCGACGGCCGAGCTGATCTCGGCGTATTCGGACAAGGTGCGGTTTCGGGCGCGGAGGCAGAAGCGCTATCAATCGCTGCGCGACCGGCCGGCGATCACAAAGGACGGCACGCCCATCGCCCTGATGATGAATGCCGGGCTTCTCGTCGATCTGCCGCATCTCGAGGAATCGGGCGCCGACGGCATCGGGCTCTATCGCACCGAATTGCAGTTCATGCTGTCGGATTCGTTTCCGCGGCTCGACAAGCAGACGCAGCTCTACAAGTCGGTCATCGATGAAGCTGGCGGCAGGCCGGTGGTGTTCCGCACGCTCGATATCGGCGGCGACAAGGTGCTGCCGTATCTGCGTCAGCCGAAGGAAGAAAACCCGTCGATGGGGTGGCGTGCGATCCGCATGGCGCTCGACCGGCCCGAGCTTTTTCGCTTGCAGGTGCGCGCGCTGCTCAAGGCGGCGGCGGGACGCGAGCTGCGCATGATGATCCCGATGGTTTCGGCAAGCTATGAGCTTGGCGCGATCCGGGCGTTGATCGAACGCGAAAAGGCGTTCCTGGCCGGGCACGGGCATGCGCTTCCGGACTCTATCTTGGTCGGGGCGATGTTCGAGGTTCCGGCGCTGCTGTTCGAACTCGACACGTTTTTATCGCGGGTCGATTTCGTGTCGGTCGGTTCGAACGATCTGATGCAGTTCCTGTTTGCCGCCGACCGGACCAACGCGCGGGTCGCCAGCCGGTTCGACGTGCTGGCACCGGCGCCGCTGCGAGCGCTTGCGTCGCTCATCAAGACGGCTGACCGGCATGGGGTGCCCGTTACGCTCTGCGGCGAGATGGCAGGCAGTCCGCTCGAAGCCATGACGCTCATCGCGCTCGGCTTGCGGTCGCTGTCGATGGCGCCGGCCTCCATCGGCCCCATCAAGTCGATGGTGCTTTCCCTCGACGCCGCAAAGGCGACGGCCTTCGTCGACGATCTTCTGAAAGAAGGTGCGAAGGACGTACGCATGTCCCTGCAGCAGTTCGCGGAAAGCGAGCGTGTCGCTCTTGACGGTTAACGCCGTCTACGAGACTTCGCTTTAGGCTTTGACAAAAAAGCGTTTTTAGCCAAGAGTATCCTTAACAATGGGGCCCGGCTGAGTTTGGCCGGGAAGAGGGTATGCGTCGAGGCGTTGGGCGGAACGTTTCGGTTGGAAGCTATGATCGTGGGCAGCCTAATCAGGGCCGCTACGACGCGTCTTTACAGGCGCAAGCTGAAAGCCGAGCACTAATCGCACGTTTTTTCATTGATCTTCGGCAGGCTCTTCGGCTGACGGTGCCGCAGGCCGCGCACTATCTCGCTGTCCGCCCGGAATTCGTCGAGGCGCTTGAAACGGGGCAGGTGGAATATCTGCCCGCGTGGCCGGAAACGTCGGCCATCATCATGACCTACACCTCGATGGCGGACGTCAATGGCCGCCCGGTCTTGAACGCTATCGGCACGCTCCTGACGCACCTGTCCGTTCCGGCCGCGCCCGCCGCAGAACCGGCCTTTCAGCCGCGTCCGGCTATGCAGCAGCAGTTTTACGACGAGCCGCGCCCAATGGTGCAGCAGCAGCGGCCTCATCCGGTGCCGCAGCAGCACCCCGCGCCGCAGCCGCAGCGGTCGTTTCCGGTTCGTCAGATGCCGCAACCGGCGGGCGTTTCCGAACCCGATGTGGCGCAATCCCGACTTGCCGCTTCGAGCCGAAATCTCCTGAAAGCGGGCTCGGCCATCGCGAACGGGGCGCGGCGCTTTCCTCAGGAAGCGATCAACAGCGTACGCGCCCGGCCGCAGAGGGCGCTTTACGCACTGTCGCTGCCGCTCGGCCTACTTCTGATTTTGATGCATTCATCGATTTTTGCGACGATTTCCAAGCCGTTCAGCCTGACTGTTCAGTGGGTCAGCAGCTACATGCAGGAGCACTACGGGCCTGTGCGCGACGGCATGCGCTATATCGAAGTCGACGACCCGCGAACGCGGCGGGGGGATAAATTGCAGATCACGGGCGGTTCGTATTAGATACGCGCCCTGAAGCGCTGAAAGCGCTCCTGCATTCTTTATTTTGGCGGCGTTCGTCGCTCGCCATTCCAAAATTCATCGGACACATGTCAGCACTGCCGCGCGAGAAACTCGAACGTCTATCCGAACGCTTCATGGCTATTCAGGACTTGCTGAACCATGGCGTTCCGCAGGCGGAATACGTCAAGCTGAACAAGGAATTTTCCGAGCTCAGTCCGGTCGTGGCGCAGATCGATGCGCTGCGGAAGGCGGAGGCCGAGAACGCCGATCTCGAACAGATGATCCGCGACCCGGGCGCCGACAAGGAGATGGTCGATCTCGCTTATGCCGAGCGCGCGTCGCTGGCTGAGCGCATCACCGATCTCGAGCACCAGTTGCGCATCGCGCTTCTGCCGAAGGACTCGGCGGACGAGAAAAGCGCCATCCTCGAGGTTCGTGCCGGAACGGGTGGCGACGAAGCGGCGCTTTTCGCGGCCGATCTGTTTCGCATGTACACGCGCTATGCCGATCTCAAGGGCTGGAAGACGGAAATCATTTCCATCTCGGAAAACGATCTCGGCGGATACAAGGAAATCATCGCGTCGATTACAGGCTCGGGTGTTTTCGCGCGGCTGAAGTTCGAATCCGGCGTGCATCGCGTGCAGCGCGTTCCGGCGACGGAAGCAAGCGGCCGCATCCACACGTCCGCGGCGACCGTCGCGGTGCTGCCGGAAGCGGAAGACATCGATATCGATATCCGGCCCGAGGACATCCGCATCGACACGATGCGCGCGGGCGGCGCTGGCGGCCAGCACGTCAACAAGACGGACAGCGCGGTGCGCATGACGCATTTGCCGACCGGAATCGTCGTGGTTTCGGCGGAAAAATCGCAACATCAAAACCGCCGCCTCGCCATGGCGGTTCTAAAATCGCGCATCTACGAGCTTGAGCGCGAGAGGGCGGCGACGGAGCGGTCGGACGCGCGCAAGTCGCAGGTGGGATCGGGCGACCGTTCGCAACGGATCCGGACGTACAACTTCCCACAGGGGCGCGTTACAGATCACCGCATCAATCTCACGCTTTACAATCTCGATGAGGTTATGGCCGGGAACGGACTCGATACGCTGGTCGATGCGCTCATCACCGATCATCAGGCAACGATGCTCGCCGAGCTGAGCGCGGCGTAAGGACGAGCGTCGTGGGTGCCGATGAGTTTCCGCATATGCGTTTTCATCCCGATCATACTCTTGCGGACGCCCAGGCTGAGCTAACGCGCGCGCTGGCCGAAGCCCGAATGGAGACGCCGCAGCGGGATGCGCGCTTCCTGCTCCAAGGATTGCTCGGGATCGATGGCGCGCAATTAATGTCCGGTTCGGCGCGGATACTCGGCGCCGCCGCCCCGCTCATCGAAGATGCGGCCCGCCGCCGGATCGCGCACGAACCCGTTTCGCGCATTCTCGGCCGACGCGAGTTCTACGGCCGTGAATTCATCGTCACGCCGGACGTCCTCGATCCGCGGCCGGACACCGAAGCCGTGGTTGAGCTGGCGCTCGATCTCTTGAAGCAGCGCGGCCTCTTGGGGCGTGAGCTTTCGATTGCGGACATCGGCACCGGGTCGGGCATCCTGATCGTGACGCTTCTGGCAGAGCTGCCGAATGCGCGCGGAATCGCGACCGATATCAGCCCCGCGGCCCTCGCCGTCGCCAGCCGGAACGCCGAAGCGCATGGGCTTGCGGACCGGGTCCGCTTCGTTGCGACATCAAGTCTCGACGGCTGCCCGGGGCCGTTCGACCTTGTGGTTTCCAATCCTCCTTATATATCCACAGGTGAGATCGCTACGCTCGAGCGGGATGTGAAGGATTACGATCCCCTGCTGGCTTTGGATGGCGGCCAGGACGGTCTTGGCATTTACCGTAAGATCGCCCGTAATTCATTGGATTTGCAGCGTCCTTTTCTAACGGTCCTGGAAGTTGGGGCCACTCAGGCGGATGCCGTAGAAGGGATTTTCTCTGCTGTTGGCGGCCAGCCCGTGGGGCGGCGCCGGGATCTCGGGGGGCACCCTCGCGCTGTTGCGCTGGAGATACATCTTTGACCCTGACGATCATTTCTTATTTGCGGAAATACGTTTCCGGGGTAATATCTGGCTGAAGAGTTTGATCGGATGTGCGTGGCCAATGATGCCGCTGAAGCGGCGCCCGAGCCTGCCTTCCCATCTCAAGATCATCAGCACAAGCTTTCGCGGGCCCCTCCGTCCGCTGATCGGGAGTGCCGGGCCTCTCATTCTCCGGCGCGCGTGCTGACATAGCTCCTTTGAGGACGGCTCTAGTATCTTTGCAGGCGTGATGACTGGGATTACTGCGATTATGCCCGAGGCTGCAGGGGCAAGCGCCAGGGCTGCGATCCACGGGACAAGACCGTGGTGACTTTAGAATCAACTTTTTGAATTGGATCGGAGGATCCAGGGCGTCGCTTCAGAGAAATTGAGCGAACGCCGATGGTCAATACCAACAAGCATGAACGGGAGCCCATGAGGCAAGGTCAACAGAACCGTCGCGGTCGCGGACGCAACAACAACAATAATAATAACAACAACCGCAAATCGCAAAATCCCCTGATGCGCAGCTTCGAGAGCTCGGGGCCGGACGTAAAAATTCGCGGCACGCCCTCGCATATCGCCGAGAAGTACATCAGTCTCGCACGCGATGCTTTGTCGTCAGGCGATCCGGTGCTTGCCGAGAATTATCTGCAGCACGCTGAGCATTATAATCGCATCATCCTCGGCTATCGCGAGCAGATGGCGCAGCAGGGCGGCGTGGACCCGGCGGGTAACGGCGCCGCGCGAACGCATTCGCTCGCTGGTCCCGAAGGTGCTGACGACGAGTTCGGCGACGAAGATGGTGACGAGTTCGGTCAGCAGCCGCAGGCTGCCGGTCAGGGCGGCCAGCCGGATCTGCCGCAACAGCCTTTCCAGCAGCAGCAGCCGCCGCGCAACTTCGACAATCAGAATCGTTACGACAATCGCCCGCCGCGCCACGAGCGCTTCAACAATAATCGTCACGATCGTGGCGATCGTGGAGACGGTCAGCGTTTCGACAGGGGCGATCGCGGCGATAGAGGCGAGCGCAACAACGACCGGCAGGATTTCCGCGGTGATCGCGGCGAGCGTTTCGAGCCACGCAATGGGGGCGGCGAAGGCCGTTTCCGGGATCGTGAAGATCGCCGTCCGCAAAATAACGGCGGTGGCGAAGGTTCTCAGGGCGAAGGCGGCGGTTTCCGCCGTCGCGAGCGCTATCAGGGGCCGAATGGCGGCAACGGAAATGGAAACGGCGCTGAGCGCGAGCTTGCAAATGGCGGCAGCTTCCAGCCGCCCGCCGCTCCGCCGCAAGCACCGGCTGCTGTCGAGCGGCCAGCGCCACAGGCAGCGGCCCCCGCTCCCATCGAGCAGCAGGAGCAGCCCGCTTTCTTGCGCCGTCCGGTTCGCAGGCCGCGTCGTGAAGAGCCGGCCGAGGCTCCGGCCGTGCCGCCAGCAGCAAACGAAGACAACGAATAGAGCTTAGCGTAAATTCAGAAAGAGCCTCGGTTTCGGGGCTCTTTTTGTTTTGTCCCTGGCGACTCCGCTTGGCGGAGCCAGCCGTCAGGGATGCGGACGGGCGAAGTATCAATGGCCGAAGCGTTTCAGGTTATCACGCTGATGCTTGCGAGCGTTTCGCGACTTCGTAAACGCGGGCGAAGATTGCTTCGATGTAGCGGCTCGCGGGGCAGAACGACCAGTGCGCGCTCGCGAACTCAAATCCATCAGGGCTCTCGGCGCGCTGGGCCTGGCGTAGCTTCATGACGATAAGAGAATTGGCGGGCACCTCTTGTTCTATGCCCGGCATCCGGCAGGACGCTTTATTCTGTCGCGTCACGGCCACCGGCGAGGTTCGTATCTGGTTCCATTCGAACGCGGCGTTTGCGTCGGCCGTTGAAGGTTGGGCGAGGACAGCGCGAAGACGCTCGAGGATGACCAGCGAGTTGGCGAGAGTGACGCCGACGGCGTGCAGGCCATAATCGTCACCACCCGTTGCCTGCAGGATTTCCCGGGCGGCGCGTTTATCTTTGCCCATCAGGCGCGAAGAAAGTCCCTTCCACGGCATGCGGGCAACTTGCATGATTTGGAAAAGGCCGAAGAGGCGGCTGAATTTCGCGGCCTCGTAGGACGTATCGCCGGGCGCGAGAAATGGATAAGCCGCGGCATACGTCAGAGCGGCGTGGGCAGCGTCGCGGCCGGCGCCGGTCGTGACATAGGTTGCCATCGCCGCGATCGCCGTGTTGTCCCAAGGCGGGCTCTCAATCATCGCGTCGAGGCGTTTTGCAAGTGCGCTCTGCGCTGCCGCGCGGTCACTGTTTTCGCGGGGGGCGAACGAGAGTAGCGCGCGACCGTCGCGAAAGAGCGCGCGGCGCAATCTCAAAATCATCAATCGGTTGAGGAGAGGTCCTTTGACGGCGTACGCACGGTCGAGGTCGGTGCGATCGAGAAGAGCGTCGATCTCACGATCGTCGTCAACGTGGACGATCGAGGCGATGCCTGGAATGTGCTGGTAACGGGCCATAGATCAGGATTCCCCCGGAACATTCCGTTATCGGTCGCTCGGCCGAGCCTATCTGACTTAATCCGTGACTTCGAGGGTGTCGCCGATGTTGAGGCGGCCGCCGTCCAAGACGCGGGCGTAGACGCCGAAGTCGGTATGGCCGAGCGTCTTCGACAGGAACGTCGGGATTTTCATGTCGCGCTCGCCTGTCTCCGGGTCGACGTTGGTCGCGGCGCAGCGCTCGGTGCGCTTGAAGATCTCAAGCGTTACGCCGCCGGTGCGCAGCTTCTTGCCGACGAGGTCCAGTTCCTGCCAGGCGTCGAGACCATCGAGCACGAGGTTCGGACGGAACCGCCGCGCATCGACCGGCGCGCCGAGCATGCCTTCGAGCGCCGTCAGGCTCTGGCGGCTGACGAGGTGCACGCATTTGTCCGCGACGTCCGAAAAGCTATGGCCGGGGCTGACGACGACGCGGGGACGGCCACGTAGGCCCGAGGTCACGATCCGGGTGATGGCTTCTTCGATGGTGGCGCGGCCGGTTTCTGTCCGCAGGTCGCCCCGCGCGATCTCGGCACCCTCCTTCGAAATAACGAGGGTTTCGGTCGCGTCGTCGAAGAGCGAGCGGACGGTCGCCAGTTCCTCGTTCCGCATCAGCATAACGAAGTGAACCTTTTGAAGATGCTTTGGATTGGCCGGGTCGAAGGGGCCGGGTCCGTTCTCGATGGCGTAGGCCCGGTCGAAGGGCAGCGTGCGCATTGGGGTCAATTCAACGCTTTCGAGGCGTTCCGGCGTCAATCCCTTAACCGGATAGCGATAAAGGGCTTCGATCTTAGCGGTGCCCGAACTTCCCGATCCTAGCGTGCCCATGTCGCGAATATCCCTCAGATTTTGTCGACCGTGCCTCTTTTTCGGGCGCTGCCCGATCCTATATCCCAGCCAGTCTAGGGGCGGGCGGGGATGCCGAACATCGGGTCTTTGGCCGCGCTTGGATGATAAATATCAAATCGCATGGCATTCTTTCCGGGCCTCATAGGGCGGAAGGAATGTGCTGGAGGACGCGACATGAATTTCGAACGCTACACGGACCGCGCCAAGGGCTTTATCCAATCGGCCCAGTCGCTGGCACTTCGCGAAAACAACCAACAAGTCACGCCCGAACACCTTCTGAAAATTCTGCTCGACGACCCTGAAGGTCTTGCGAGCGGGCTGATCCAGAAGGCGGGAGGGGATTCGCGCGCTGCGTTGCGCGCGGTCGAAGCCAATCTGGCCAAGAAGCCCAAAGTCACGGGCGGTTCGGGGCAGGTCTATGTTTCGCCGGAACTTGCGCGGCTGTTCGATGCCGTCGAGAAGCTTGCCGACAAGGCGAGCGACAAGTTCGTCACCGCCGAGCGGCTGCTGCTGGCATTGGCGCTCGACACCTCGACCGACGCGGGCAAGATCCTGCGCGACGCGGGCGTGACGGCGGACAAGATCAACGCCGCGATCAACGACATCCGCAAGGGCCGCACCGCCGACAGCGCCAACGCCGAGCAGGCGTACGATGCGCTGAAGCGTTATGCGCGCGATCTGACCGAAGCCGCCGGTAACGGCAAGCTCGATCCGGTCATCGGCCGCGATGAAGAGATCCGCCGCACCATTCAGGTGCTGTCGCGGCGCACGAAGAACAATCCCGTGCTGATCGGTGAGCCGGGCGTCGGCAAGACGGCGATCGCGGAAGGTCTCGCGCTGCGCATCGTCAAAGGTGACGTGCCCGAGAGCCTGAAGCACAAAAAGCTTTTGTCGCTCGACATGGGCGCGCTGATCGCTGGCGCGAAATACCGCGGCGAATTCGAGGAGCGCTTGAAAGCCGTGCTGTCCGAGGTCGAGGCCGAGGGCGACATCATCCTGTTTATCGATGAGCTGCACACCATCGTCGGCGCCGGCAAGACCGAGGGCTCGATGGATGCGGGCAACCTGCTGAAACCCGCTCTGGCGCGCGGCGAGCTGCACTGCGTCGGCGCGACCACGCTTGATGAGTATCGCAAGCACATCGAGAAGGACGCGGCGCTGGCGCGGCGTTTCCAGCCGATCTTCGTCAACGAGCCGACGGTGGAAGACACCATCTCGATCCTGCGCGGGTTGAAGGAGAAGTACGAGCTGCATCACGGCGTGCGCATCACCGATAGCGCGCTCGTTTCCGCGGCGACGCTTTCGAACCGCTACATCACCGACCGCTTCCTGCCCGACAAGGCCATCGACCTTGTCGATGAGGCGGCGTCGCGGCTGCGCATGCAAGTCGATTCCAAACCGGAAGAGCTCGACGCCGTCGACCGCGATCTCATGCAGATGATGATCGAGCGGGAAGCCTTGAAAAAGGAAACCGACGCGGCGTCGAAGGATCGCCTCGCGCGGCTCGAGAAATCCATCGCCGACCTTCAGGAGAAATCCGAGGCGATGACTGCGCGCTGGCAAGCCGAGAAGCAGAAGCTCGGCTCGGCGCAGAAGCTGAAGGAGACGCTTGAAGGTCTGCGCAACGAACTTGAGCAGGCGCAGCGGCGCGGCGATCTCGCGCGGGCTGGCGAGCTTCGCTACGGCAAAATCCCCGAACTCGAGAAAAAGCTCGCTGACGTCGAGAAGCAGGAAAGCACCAAGGGCGTTCTCGTCGAGGAAGCGGTGACGCCGGACCAGATCGCCGCCGTCGTGTCGCGCTGGACGGGTGTGCCGGTCGACAAGATGCTGGAAGGCGAGCGCGACAAGCTGCTCAAGATGGAAGATGCGCTGGGCAAGCGTGTCATCGGTCAGAAGGAAGCGGTCATCGCTGTCTCGACGGCCGTGCGACGTGCGCGCGCCGGGCTGCAGGATCCGAACCGGCCGATCGGTTCGTTCATGTTCCTAGGCCCGACCGGCGTCGGCAAGACGGAGCTCACGAAGGCGCTCGCGGGCTATCTCTTCGACGACGACACAGCGCTCGTGCGCATCGACATGTCGGAGTTCATGGAGAAGCATTCCGTTGCGCGTTTGATCGGCGCGCCTCCGGGCTACGTCGGCTATGAGGAAGGTGGCGTGCTGACGGAAGCTGTTCGCCGCCGGCCTTATCAGATCATCCTGTTCGACGAGGTCGAGAAGGCGCATCCGGATGTCTTCAACGTGTTGCTGCAAGTCTTGGACGACGGCCGCTTGACCGACGGTCAGGGCCGCACGGTCGATTTCAAGAACACGCTGATCGTGCTGACGTCGAACATCGGCGCGCAGTACCTCGTTGAGCAAAAGGAAGGCGAGGAAACGGAAGCCGTGCGCGACGAGGTGATGGCTGAGGTGCGTTCGCGTTTCCGGCCGGAGTTCCTCAACCGTCTCGACGACATCATCCTGTTCCACCGCTTGCAGCGCGCGGACATGACGAAGATCGTCGACATCCAGATCGCGCGTCTGCAGAAGCTTCTCAACGAGCGCAAGATCAAGATCGACCTCGACGAGCAGGCCAAGTCGTGGCTCGCGAACCGGGGCTACGATCCGGCATACGGCGCGCGACCGCTGAAGCGCGTCATCCAGCGCAACGTGCAGGATCCGCTCGCCGAGCAGATCCTCGCTGGCGGCGTGAAGGACGGCGACACGGTAACGGTGTCAGTGCGCGACGGCGCGCTGACGATCAACGGCTGGCCGATCAAGGCTGCGGCTTGATGCACTTTCGGACGCGATGCGAGGGGCATCGCGTCCGAATATTGATCTCAAGACCACCTAAATAACCTCTTAGGCCGCCTTTTTGAGTTCCACTTCGATCGTTACGTGGGAAAGTTCATCGAGATGGTTGAGCTTTTCGCGGTAGTGTGAGGGCGGCATGGGCTGATCGGAGACAATGGCGACAATCGCGCCATGGTGACCGGGGCCGAGCTGCCAGACGTGAAGATCGGTGATCCGATCTTTCTCGTTTTCCACCGCCGCGCGGATTTCACCAGACAGCTCCTCGTCGGCCGGGATGTAGTCAAGTAGAACCCCGCCAGCTTCCCTGATTAGGCTCACAGACCAGTTTGCAATTACAAACGCGCCCACGATGCCCATCACTGGATCTAACCAGATCCAGCCATAGATGCTGCCGGCGGTTAGAGCGATAATCGCTAAGACTGAAGTCAATGCATCGGCCAGAACGTGGATGTAGGCTGCGCGTAAATTATTGTCTCGGCCCTTGGCGTGATCATCTGCGGCGTGATGATGCTGATGATCATCGCCGTGGTCGTTACTATGTCCATGTGTGTGGGAATGGCTATGGCCGTGATCATCCTTGAGCAACCATGCGCTGGCGATATTGACCGCGAGGCCTAGAACAGCAACGGCAATGGCTTCCGGAAAATAAATAGGGACAGGATTGCGCAGTCGAACAAGGCTTTCCCACGCTATCAGCAATGCGATCAGAGCGAGCACAATAGCGCTCGCGAAGCCTGCGAGGTCACCCATCTTGCCGGTGCCAAATGTGAATCGCGAGTTATGGGCGTTGCGGCGGGCATAGAAGTAAGCAAGCGCGGCGATCACCATGGCGGTGGCGTGCGTCGCCATATGCCAACCGTCAGCGACAAGCGCCATCGAGCCGTAGACAGTGCCAGCGATGATCTCGCCCACCATCATGCTCACGGTGAGCGCGATGACGAAGCGTGTCCGGCGCTCATTGCGTTCATGGTCCGCTCCGAGGAAGACGTGGGAGTGCCCTCCGTCAGGAACGGTATGATTGCGTGCAGTATTCATTTTACATACGCCTTTATGACTTCAATTAGCTCTTCGCCCCCGTCTTCGCGCTCGCGAGCGGAGCTCGCGCCGATGATGTGCTCGCGGATGTGATCCTCGATCAGCTCGGCGGTTAATCCTGTCACCGCGCCTCTGATGGAGGCGACCAGGTTCAGAATCTCGGCGCAGCCCCGTTCAGCCTCCAGTGCGCGCTCGACGGCTTCGACCTGACCTTTCAGGCGACGAACGCGAGCTTGGAGCTTTGATTTTTCGCGAATTGTGTGGCTCATAATATAGGGGGGTACCCTATAATGAAAGTGTCTGTCAATTTAGCTGGTGATAAAAAACTTATCCCCGCTCCAAGAACCTCCTGCATACTCGCTCGCATCTTTCCACGCTCAACAAAGGGCATGAGCTCGTGTCGCGAGACGTGAGTGGGAAGAGCATGCGGGGTCGCGCGGAGGCTTCTAGAAAATCCCTGGCGACCGGCTATGCGAAGCGCGGTCGCCGGGGATGGCATCGTCAAACGACATGCGGCCCGGGTTTGAGCCGCCTGTCGTCATTGCTGCTCTATTACTGGCCGGTGCCTTTGCTTGCGGCTTCGGCCTCGGCCATTCTCTTCTGCATCTCCGCTTTTACAGCGTCGAGGTTGAAGCTGGCGCCCCGCTGCATCGGCGGGAAATCAATGAATGTCTGAAGTTCCTTGCCGACGATCTGCTGGACAAACACGAAGCGCCAGAATTGATATTTGAACCAATCGAAGTATTGCTGGCCGCCTTCCTTCGTCCCGTTGTTCGGCCAGCCCGTGCGCTCGAACGGATCCAAACGGAGGTTGGTGATGTACGGAATGTCCGGGTGGGTCTTTTCACCGAGCCAACCATTCGGCTGGTCGATAAAGCGGAACTTATAGTCATCGATGCGCACCGCGCCGACCGTGCTTTCACCGAGATAGAAAATCTCGTGACGCGCGGAAGGCCCTTTGCCAGTAATGCAGTCCATCTGGTTGTAGCCATCCAGGTGGTTCTTGTACGTTCGGTCGCCGATTTGCTTACCCTTCAGCAATTCTTCGGTGATGTTGGGATTGCCTGCGGCCGCCACGAATGTCGGCAACCAGTCCAGCCCGGAGAAAATTCCGTTCTGTACGGAGTCGGGCGCTACGTGGCCCGGCCAGCGAAGGATCGCGGGTACGCGGAAGCCGCCTTCGAGAACCGTTCCCTTGGACTGCGCAAATGGCGTTTGTCCACCATCGGGCCACGTGAATACTTCAGTGCCGTTGTCGGTGGTGAAGACGACGATCGTGTTGTCGTCGACGCCCAAGTCTTTAAGCTTCTGCATCACGAGGCCGACGTCATCGTCGAGCTGGGCCATGCCGGCTTCTTCTTCCGACCAGCCGTTCTCTGAATTACGCATCGCTTCGTATTTCGGAGAGAGATGCGTGACGATGTGCATCCGTGTCGGGTTGAGCCAGACGAAGAACGGTTTCCCGTCTTTTTTGGCTTTATCCATGAAGTCGATGGCGTGGTCGCGGATTTCGTTGTCTACCGTTTCCATGCGCTTGGGATAAAGCGGACCGGCGTCCTCGATCTTTTGCTTGCCGACCTTGCCCCAACGCGGCATCTCGGTCGGATCATCGGTATCGGTGGCCCAGCTATGGACCATGTTGCGCGGGCCGACGACGTTCAGGAGGTCTTGAGGATAGTTAGGATGCGCCGGGTCTTCCATCGCATCGAGATGATAGAGATAGCCGAAGAATTCATCGAAGCCATGGACGGTGGGGAGGAACTCGTTCTTGTCGCCGAGGTGGTTCTTGCCGAACTGTCCTGTGGCATAGCCCATCGATTTCAATACCGTAGCAATGGTCACGGCCTCGGCAGGAAGTCCGACCGAGGCGCCGGCCTGCCCGACCGTCGTCATGCCGGTGCGGATCGGTAGTTCCCCAGTGATGAAGTTCGCGCGGCCCGCAGTGCAGCTTGCTTCTGCGTAGTAGTCGGTGAAGAGCATTCCATCTTTGGCGAGCTTGTCGAGGTTAGGCGTTCGACCCGCCATTAACCCACGGTGATAAGCGCCAATGTTCCACATGCCGATATCGTCGCCCATGATGAAGACGATGTTCGGTTGCGATTGTGCGATTGCGGGAGAAGCAAATAGCGGTGGGAGGGTGAGCGCTGCGGCTGTGAAAAGTCCAGCAAGATTACTCGATTGCCGAATATCGAACATGGATTATCTCCTCGTTCCGAGGCTTTTTCCAATTATCACAATGGAAGAAATGGAGGGGACTCGTCTGCTGTCCGACGAGGGGATCACCTAGAAAAAATATAGGCGGCATAGCATCGCTCCGGTTCCCCCGGACACGCGGCGGCCATCCCCATCCGGCGGCGACGCTCTGCTCAATGCGCCGCGACGTCAATTGCAATCGTCATTGCATTGCGACGTATGAAAGCGGTTCACTGCGGAATTTACCATTATTCGCATGGGCAAACATTCGCCATGCCGACAAAGGGGCATGAACTCGTACCATGAGAGATGTCCCAAAAAGGACATGTGAGGCCCCGTAGAAATGCAACGTCTACCGCCTATCTATTTATCGATCCGTTCAACCCACTGCGCGCGTCCGGGCCACGGCGCGAAGGGATCGGCGAAGTACTGTGTTTCGCGGAAGACCTTTCCCTCGCGAAACTCCATGATGCTGACGACGTAGGATGGCTTGCCGTCGTAGCTGATCACGTATTCGGTCATCCAAAGATCACCGCTTCCGACCACACGCCGGATGGTGAAGTGCTTGTTGGGGAGGAGGCCGCGCGTCGTACGGATGGCGAGCCGGCCTCGGATGCGCTCGCCGGACTGAGGATATTCCAGCACGACGTCGTCGTGATAGATCTCGTCCTCGGCATCGTCGTCACCGGCTTCGGACGCGGTCCAGTGCCGGTCGAGCGCGGCTCGGATTTCCTGATCTCCCATCTCTCTCTCTCTCTCTCCTGCTCGTTCTGTGGCCTCGCCTTTTAACCTCACTCTACATCCTCGCAAAAAACTTATCCCCGGTCTCTCATGCCCCCGCATACTCCTCGTATCTTCCCGCGCTGACAAAGGGCATGAGCTCGTGCCGCGAGACGTGAGTGGGAAGAGCATGTGGGGCCGCGCGGAGAAATCGGTATGCCGCGGGTTCTCTGCCTGCCGCGCGACAAGCACGATCGGGTGCTCGGCGCGGTGAAACGCTTCTTGCATAAAGGGATGCGGGGCGGATGGCGGGTTCGACGGCTCAGGGATCGCCTTCAAAAGCGATCCGCACTCATACGAGAGGCTCCGGACATATGGGCCGGGGACGAGGCGGAGAGTTGGCATGCGCGGGACGGCAATGGTCCGCATCCCAACTAAAAAATACAAAGCGCGAGGCCGTGCTGTCCCGTCTCTTTGTTTGGCGCAACCGACTCCGCTTCGCGGGGCCGGCCGGTTGCGCATCACTTGTGTCCGACGGCCGCCGCCGGTTGTTGCGCAGGACGTGTTTCGCTGGCTGGAGGGTTATTTGTTTTGCTGCACGAGGATGTCGAGTTGGGGACGGTCGATCCCGCTCTTGGGCTCGACCGAATACATGTAATCGCCCCACCAAGGACCTGCCGCCCAATACGTCCATCCAATCCAGACGTCCCGGTTGTCGGACATATATTTGAGAAGCGCAGCTCCCTCGCGAAGACCGGCTTCAGACGAGGAAAAGCCGAATTCGCCGAGAAACCCATGGGCGTGATTTTGGCGTGCCCATTCGCTGAATGCCTTGAGGCGTTCGCTGCCCGACCCGGCGACCTCCTTCGGCGATGTGCCGGAACTGTCGGCATCGAGATATTGATGAACATCGTAGGCAAAGTTCTGCGCGGGATCGACGACCCCGCTCATGACGCGGGCGTTGTCGGTCTTGGTCCACGAATGCGCGCCAGTCCAGTGAGAGCCGGGCACGAGCAAGAGCTGCTTAGCGCCGGCCTGGCGAATGGCGGCGATCGCAGCGTTTGCCGCCGGCAGCCATTCCTCGGCTGTTTGCTCGTGCGGCTCGTTCATAAGATTGAAAATGACGTTCGACCGGTCTTTGAGAAGCTTTGCCGTTTCCGACCACGCCGCGACGAACTCTTCCGTCGCCGCTGCATCGCGACCGATGAGCCCGGATTGGGTCCGGCCAAACTGATGGAAGTCGACGATCACCACCGCGTCGAGGGTGGAAGCTTTGTCGATCAACGCAACGAGCAATTTCCAATCCGTTGTCGGTGTCGAATTTATCTGGCCCGCGTCGAACTGGAAGAGCCTGTGCATCAGCACCGGAATTCGAAAATAACGGAAGCCCTTGCCCCGGAAATATTCGATCTCTTTGATCGAAGGGAAAACATAGTCGAAATTGATCCGGCTTTTTTTCGCGTTGAGTTCAGCACCCGACACGTTGATGCCGGTCATCCACGTTGTGGTGCTCTCTTCCGAAATGGCGGGAGAGACCGAGAGACAGGCGATCGCCACGAGCGCGGCGCGCCAAATTTTCGACATCGAGTGCTTCATGAGACGGTATCCCGCGCGACAGGAAAAAACCGAACCGATTTTAGCGCCATGGCGGGCTTCTCGATGAAATGCCACGACAGCGAAGCCGGAATGAGGGTGGCCGAAAAGGCGACGAGTGCTTGCGCCAACGGATGCCAATCGGGCAGGAGCGCGATGGTCATCTGCTGAATAGGATAGGCGTAAATGTAAATTCCGTACGAATAGTCCGGAAGGACATCGAGCCTCGTCAGCAATCTGGTCGGGCGGAAGGCGATCCACAACGTGAGCAGGGAAATCGAAGTCGCCGCGAAGATCGTGCTTGTTGGTGTGCGCCCCAAGGCTGCCGTAAGCGCAATCGCGATCACAACCCAAATCAGGTTTGGGCTGCTTCGCTTGCTGGCTTGGAACCATGCGCCGATTGCAAAAGGAACGAACAGAGTCAGAAAATTGGTCGCTTGCACCGGAAGCGTGTGGCCGAGCATGGTCGGCACTTCGTAGCCCACCGCACAAGCGAGACCGGCGGTTAGGATCGCTCCCGCGTATCCGACGCCCATCCGGCTAGACAGAACGAAGAGGACGAATACCAAGAAATAGCTCGCAACCTCGTATCGCAACGTCCACAGCGAACCGTTTGCATAAGTGACGGAATGATCCTGAAATGCTCCAGGGAGGGAATACTCCGTCGCGAGCAGCGTTCCCGATCCGAAGATGTAGCGAAGCGTTTGTCGATCGGTGATGAAATGGCTGAAGCTGAGCGTTGAAAACGCGGAGACGACGATCGCCGTCACCACCGTGCAGACGATCAGACCTGGAAAGATCCGCAGAAAGCGTGCTCGCCAAAATTCGAGCGCGGATCGCCGCTGTGCCGACGCGCTGATCAAGTAGCCGCTTATCGTGAAGAACATCACAACCGCGGACCATCCGAGGTCCAAGCCGGTGAAGTGCGTATAGAGGCCTTGAAGGTCACGCAGCCCGTACGAGTGGGCCAGGATGACAGACGTCGCGGCAAACCAGCGTAAGGCTTGAAAGTTGTTTGCGTGGCGGACAGGTCGCGACGCTGACCCCGCGTCTCGCCTCAAATCAGATTGCTCGATGGGAAGGGCTTTTTTCAAATCGGAAACAACCCCCGTTCCTAACTTTGCCCGCAGAACTGCGGCACGAAATTCGAGGCTTGATCTCTAAGAAGCCTTTGCACATTCCGAGCTGACGTTTTCGCACGGCATGCGCATCGCACTCTGATTAGACAGGCTTTATGCGGAGATGCGAATGCGGCGATTCATCTCCGTGCGATCTGCTGCGCCACGCGCCGCCGCTTTCGTATCGATGTGAAACACGTGTTGATGAAGCGCCGCAAAGTCTCGCATTCGAGCAGAAGCACCCAAATGCGATTCTTACCTCGCATTGCGTCCACGTCTGTTGAAGAACGATCAGGGTTTGGAGGTTGGTTGCGGGAAGTCGAGGACCTCTTCGGTGTACGTTTCGACGACCTGACTGATTGGCTTGCCATCGGGAAGGCTGAGCACGGCGACGTGCTGTAAAACATGATGCGGAACCGCGAGGGTACCTTCGTCGTGTTGGTCTTTGGGAATGCTTTCCATTTCCCAACGTTGAGGCAACGGCGACCAAAGGAGCTTGGCGGACAGAGTCCTCCGATGGAATTTCAGAGACTGCGCCGCTCGCCCGAACGCCGTATCGGAAGTCTCGAGCACATGATTGATTTCGGGCGTCAGCCGGCCAGGCACGTACCAATTTTCAGCTTCGGAGAGGACGTGCCCGCCGCAACTGAGGCGGACTTGGCGGTAACGGACTGGCTCCGTCTCACTCACGCCGAGTATTTGGCGTTGTTCGGGCGAGGGTGCCTTGTCGGTGCCATGGACGAACTCAGCAACGATATGAGCCTGCGATGCGAGCTTGTGATCCTCGCACCATTTGTCCAACGTGAGCGTGGCGCTGTCGTGACTCAGAAGTTCGGAATTCAGGGTTTCGAGAAGCGCTAGCGCTTCAAGACGACTTATGAAGCTTTCGGTCCAAGCGGATCTCTTAACTTCGTCGGCGCCAGCCGACTGAGAGATAAGAAGCGTCGTGATCAGCAAAGCTCTCGCGGCAGAAGTTCGTATGCTCGATTGCGTCATTTCTTTTCCTGATGTCCGTCGATTTTCGGAGCCGCCGGTCTGTAGTTTTCGTTCAAGACGATTTCCAAATTCGCGGGAGTACATTTGTGAAGCCGCTCATCGGATACGGATGGGGCACGACAGCGCGGACGGATAATTCCGCCATCGATTGGATCTCTTCGTATCTCGGCTAAAAAACTTATCCCCGCTCTCGCGCGCTCCCGTATAATCCTTCGCATCTTGGCGTGCAGGACAAAGGGGCGGAGGTCATTGCTCTCGCCGAGTGTGGGAAAGCGCCGATCGCGAGGCGTGGAATTTTTCCTCGTGCTTGGGACGTCAGCCCTGCCGGAGCATGGCGAAAAAGAACGACTGTAAATGTTTTCGACGCGCCTAGACCAAACGGCTGGATTATTGGCTGCTGTCGAAAGCGATAGAGCTGGTCCGTTTCATTAGGAGGCTGCCATGCTCCGTTTTCTGATGCTGACATTCATCGTAGGAACTACGTCCCTCTTGGCTCCGGTTGCCGCTCAAGCCAATTGGATTTGCAAGCCTGTCTGGGCTTTCAGCGGCATGGGAGAAAAGGTTTACTCAGGCGCCGGCAACAGCGAACGGGATGCGCGAAAATCGGCCAGCGATAGCTGTATTTTGGATAATCGCGGTCTGGAGCTCGACGATTTTTGTCTTATCGCGCCTAAGGGAAACGAATGGCACTGTGCATCTGAAGATCCGGGAACCGCTAACATTCCATCGAAAAGCTAGCAGTCTCGGCCTCATAAAATGCCTTGCCGACGGCGTGTCGCCGCTGAAGTGCAGTGGACTTCTTTTGTATTGCCACCGCCGTGCAATGTGCGGGGCAAGCTATCCTGATTGTTTTGCCGGTCTTTCCCGGCGCTTGCGTTGTCTCATTATCCACGGCGGCCCGCCTTCGGGAAGCGGGGTCGCCGTGGACGCTTGTTGTTTCGCGCAGGGTTGCGCTCGTTATTCCGGCGCGGCGAGGTCGAGGCTGCCGATGTCGACTTTGGTGCTTCCGGCGGTCGGCGTGAAAACGAACGTGTTTGCGGTGAATTCCGGCGAGGCTTTCCAGTGGAATTCGTTCGTCTGAGCCGGACCGTCAACGCTGCGATAGACGAGCTTGCAAAGGAGCGGCGTGTCCTTCTTTTCCAGCCACGCGATCCAGGTGTCGTCGCCGGACGCGCCGCTGAGGGTGAACTTATCGCACTGACGTCCGCCGATATCTTCGCTGCCCGCAGCGGTTACTTTGACGGCGTCCGAGCCAGAGACGACGGAATCGACCACGCCCATGAAATTCAAAACCTGCGAGTCGATGCCGATCTCGCCAGTGAAGAAGCCGAAGGCCGCGGAGATGGAAGCCGGCGCTGCGGTCTGCGAATATTGTTTCTGTTGCGGATTCGCGATGGTCATAACGGTGCCGTCGGATATGACGACGTATGTGTTCTGACCGAGAGTCATCTCGGCGTGCAATTGATTGGGACGGCGAATGAGGAAATGCCCCGAACCCTTATAGAGTTCGTTGCCGCCGGACGTTGCGTTGAAAGTCGTTTCGAAGTCGAGCGGGTTGCTCTGGAGATAACTATCGAGGCGTTGGAAGGTGGCGAGAGCCGCGCTCGACGGCGCAGCGGCGGTGTTGTCCGCCATCTTCAATGTGTGTGTGGGCTCTTCCGCCAAGCAGGCTGTCGCGAGCGCCCAAGCCGCGATGGGATAGAAAAGCGATCGATGCAACATCTGCCGGTCTCCGCTGTGGGTCTGGTGCCCTATATAGCCGACATTCTAGAACGCTGAATTTACGTTCTTAGGCGGTCTTGTCCCAGCGTTAATTTTGCGTACGCGGAGATTATTTCCGTTCAAATCAATTGTCGGAGAGAAATCCAATATACTTTCAATTCATGTAAATGCATCACGGCATTGGCGGCGCATTCATTCGAGATATTGCTCATCGCTGACGGGTTCGAGCCAATCGACCGTCTTGCCGCCTGCGGCTTCCTGAATGGCGATGTGGCTCATGGAGCTGACATCGGTTGCGCCGTGCCAATGCTTCTCGCCGGGTGGAAACCAGACAACGTCGCCCGGACGGATTTCTTCGACTTGGCCTCCGTCGCGCTGCGCCCAGCCCAAGCCCGAGGTTACGATCAGTGTCTGACCCAGCGGGTGGGTGTGCCAAGCGGTTCGCGCCCCCGGCTCGAACGTGACGCTGGCGCCTACAACGCGTGCGGGGTCGCTTGCCTGGAACAGCGGCTCGATTTGAACAGCGCCGGTAAAGTACTCGGCGGAGGCGCGGTTTGATGGTCGCGTACCGGCTCGTTTGATATCCATGACAGGCAACTCTCCTCCATTAAGCATTTATGTGTATGTGGTGTCGCGACAGGCTGATTGACGCGACCGCGAGCGGCGGGACTTTTTCTTTCAGCTGGTTGTCCTTTTTGTAAGGGATTTCGCCGGAACGAAAACTTTGCAGTGAGTGTTTGCCGATCATGAAAAAACACACCTTCATTCGATCATCAGTACGCCAGGCTGTCGCCGTCACTGCATTCGTCGCATGTGCCGGTCTGGCTGGCACCGCAGCCGTCGCTCAGAGCGTTTCGAACGACGATCCGGAACTCGCCTTCAATGGACACTGTCGAGAATGCCACGCGTTCGACAAGGATGATAACCGCATCGGTCCAACGCTTTATGGCGTCGTCGGCCGAAAGGCGGGAACGGTACCAGGATTTGCGTATTCGGATTCTGTGAAAGACTCCGGGATCACTTGGGACGAGAAAACGCTCGACCAGTGGATCAAGAATCCCAACGCCGTCATTCCTGGAAACAACATGGGTGTAATCTTCAGCGGATTGCCCGATGCGCAAGAGCGCGCAAAAATTATCGCCTTCCTGAAAAGCGATACGAAAAAGCCGGGCAGCCAATAACCGCCCGGCTTTCGAATGTCTTCGTCAACGCGTGCGACCTAACGGCGGCGATAGTAGCGCGCGCGATGGCGGTAGCAGCGCTTCGCGCCGATCTTGCACGCGATCTTGGGACCCGCCGTGTAGCCGATGACGCCGCCGGCGACCAAGCCGACGGGTCCGAAGACCACGGCACCGGCAAGACCGCCGAGCGCGGCGTCCGTAACGCGTTCACCAGCGTTGGCGGCAACCGGCATGAGCAGAAGTCCGGCCGACACGACGATGCATCCGGCGATGGTTTTCATAGCTTCCCCCTATGATGACGTCCCCCGCGGACGATGTTTGCGATCCCTCAAACGTCCGCGATTCGCGCTTGTAATGCGAGCGTTAGGCCCAATTCTGTTATTCTCGCGCGATGCAAAATGGCACTCGGGCAAAAAATAGCCGGACCGCTTTTCGCGATCCGGCCAGAGTGAAGGCAGAGATCCTCGACGATGCTCAGCTCTGAACGAAGGCGAGCAAGTCCGGATTAATCACGTCCGCATGTGTCGTCAGCATGCCGTGCGGAAAGCCCGCGTAGACCTTCAGCGTGCTGTTTTTCAGAAGCTTGGCTTGCAGCAGGCTCGCGTCGGCATAGGGAACGATCTGGTCGTCGTCGCCTTGCAGTACGAGCGTCGGCACACTGATGGCCTTGAGATCTTCGGTCTGGTCCGTTTCGGAGAAGGCCTTGATGCCCTCGTAGTGCGCTTTCGCGCTGCCCATCATGCCTTGGCGCCACCAGTTGTCGATGACGGCCTGCGAGACCTTCGCGCCCTGACGATTGAAGCCATAGAACGGCCCCGAGGCGAGATCGAGAAAGAATTGCGCGCGATTGGCGGCGAGGGCTGCGCGCAAGCCATCGAACACTCCAATCGGCGTGCCGCCGGGGTTGCCCTCAGTCTTGACCATCAGTGGTGGGACGGCGCTGACGAGCACGGCCTTCGCAACACGGCCTTGTGGTTCGCCAAAGCGCGCGACATAGCGGGCAACTTCGCCGCCGCCTGTCGAGTGGCCGATGTGAACAGAATTCCTGAGATCGAGATATTCGGCAACTGCCGAGGCGTCAGCCGCGTAGTGGTCCATATCGTGGCCTTCACTCACCTGCGTCGAACGGCCGTGACCGCGACGATCATGGGCAACGACGCGATAGCCCTTCGACAGAAAGAACAGCATCTGCGTGTCCCAATCGTCTGCAGAGAGCGGCCAGCCGTGGTGGAAGACGATGGGCTGAGCATCCTTCGGACCCCAGTCCTTGAAATAAATGCTGACGCCATCTTTGGTGGTGACTGTATCGGTCATGCGGGATTCTCCTTTGGCTAAGGTCGCCCTGGAAATCGCGAGAAGGGACATCGAGGCGAGGGACGTGATCGTGTCCGTAAATGCGCAGCGGCCGCAGATAGCGCAATACTAGCGGCGAATTCGGTCGTGCGAATTTAAAAGCGAAGGGTTCGTCGGGGACCGACGCGTCAGGCTATGGCGCTATTTATTCGCCGTCATGACGGGCGCGCGGCGCATAAGCTCTTCGATCCGCGCGCGTTCTTTCTGGAATTCGGTGAGGTCCTTGCCATCAAGCTTGCGCTCGCGCGGGACCTGGATCGACATGGGATCGACGAAGCGATTGTTAACGAGTACTTCGAAATGGACGTGCGGCCCTGACGACAGGCCGGTCGACCCGACGTAGCCGATCACCTGGCCCTGGCGCACCTTCATGCCGACCTGCACCTTCGCGAAGCGGCTCATATGGCCGTAAGCCGTTTGATAGCCGTTGGCGTGACGAATGCGGATGTAATTGCCGTAGTAACCCTTGTGTCCGACTTCCTCGATCGTTCCGTTGCCTGCGGCAATGATCGGGGTGCCCTGCGCGCAGGCCCAGTCGACGCCCGTGTGCATTTTTCGCGTGTTGAGGAGTGGATGGAAGCGGACGCCGAAGCCTGACGTCAGGCGCACTTCGTCGCCGCGGACGGGCTTGCGCACGAGGAATTTCTTCGAGTTGTTACCGTCCTCGTCATAGTAGTCGACGACACCGTCTGCCGAGCGAAAGCGGTAAAATTTGTAAACTGCGCCACCGCTCGAAATGGCAGTGTAGAGAAGCTCCCCGGGAGGGCCGTCCGTCGACTGATCGTCCTTCATGTCGAAGAACATCTCGAGCGTATCTCCCGGCCGAACGCGTCGGCGGAAATCGGTGTCGTAGGCGTTGATGTTCAGGATTTTCTGGATGGTATCCTGGGGCAGTTTCTGAGTGAGGCCGGCATTGTAGACGGAGGAATAAAGCGTAGCATTCTGCGGATCGTCGTCGTTGGCGACGTGCTGCAGTTCTTCGTCGAACGGTGGCGATGATGAACCGACGAATTCACCGGCCGAGCTGCGGCTGACAGTGACGAGGTGATCGTGTCCGTCCGAGAAAATCGAATAGCGCGCCGGTTCCATCTTGTTGGGATCGGACAGCGAAGGCACCAGCGTTATGCGAACTTCCTGGCCGGCGACGAGCGCGTTCTCCGGAAAAATGCTGTGTCCGGCTTCGATCATGCTGTGCACGTCCCATTCGGGAGCGCCAGCTTTAGCAAGGATTTTCGCCAGCGTGTCTTGCGGTCCGACCGTAACGACGATCACCTTTCCGCCTTCGAAGTCGTCTGTCGGCTCGTCGGGAGCTTCGGTGCTCTTGAAGATGTCGGTGGTGTTTAGGCTGTCGGCCGTTGACGATTTCGGCTGCCAGGACGCGTCGCCGTTTGCTGAAGACGTCGGAGGCCCGGAAGCGGCGACGCCGTCGAGAGGAGCGCCATTACCATCGCCGACGAATTCGCTGCCGCTCGTGTCGCCGCTGCGTTCGACGATATCCTGCACTTCTTGAGCATCGAGCTCCTGGCCGTCTTCTTCTGGAAGAATGCCGCCGAGAAGCTCGACGACTTTCGTCGAGACATCGGACCGGGATAGACCGCTGCCGGCGTTATCGTCGCTATCGGCGAGATCGGAAGGCTGACCGCTGCCGTAGAGCTTGAAAGGATTGAACGCCGGGATCGCGTCCCTTTTGTCAGCGGGTACCGGCGCTAGGCGCGCAACAATGCGGGCATAGGGCTTCTGGCGAACGTACTCGCGGCTGTCCCGGCGGCTTTTTGAGGATTCGTGGATGATGTAGCGGGTCGACAGGGCGCCGGTCGTCAGCTGGAGGCGATCGGATTTCGGCATCACCCATTTAAGGCCGTCGGCATTTTTCGGGGTAAGCGCTACCTGAGGAACGAGCGCGCCCTCGCCAATGCTCCGAAGAGCGGGCAGCAGCCCGTCGTTCATACGGTCATTGTCTGAAGAGCCATAAACCACGATGAGAATGGCCACCGCGCCGATGGCTGCGGCCAAGCATGTGCTCATAATCCAGCGGAAGCGGCCGCCGGCCCGAGGTTCGGAGATGTTTTCGGCTTCGTAGATGTCCTGGAAGAAGCTGCCGCCGCGCCCGCCATATCCATTGGTCCGGAAAACGCGCACGTCTTCCTCGACCGAAAACACGGTTTCTCTCGTGGCCGAGGCCTTTTTCCGACTTTGAAGCACGTGCAGCAGCCCCCCACAGCCCTGCAAAGCGATCTAACAGCGTTCAACCAGAGAAAACGTGCCGTAGTTTGGCGGCCGGCGCACCTGGAAAACGCGGCCAATGAAACGCCGATAGCCAAAAAAGGCCAGCGAGTTCGCGCGAAAAGCCGATTTCTCGGCCTCTATACGCGGTAACCAACGTCGTTCGGCAGGTTCGGAAACAATCGGGGCGGGCTCAAGGCAACCGCATTTTTCGGGGGCTTTGAGGTTATCCACAGGCTTCGGCGACTGTCGCGTTGCTGTAATATATTGGAATCACGACGTTTTTTCCCTGTCACAGAATCGGGGTAAGAAACGCGAAGATTTTTTGAAAGGCCTGTTGACACCCAGGCCCGGATGTTGTTTAAACAGCCTCGTTGGCGGGCCACACGGCCTCGCCGCCCTCGCAGGGCATTCAACTCTCGAAACTCTGAGGTTCCCAACCGGGACAACCCGGTAAGAACCTAATTGTCTCGGAAAACTCTGGCGGTTCGCCGCTGGACGAGTTGCTGTCCTCGAAATTTGACTTTTGCTCTTTGACAATTGAATTTGAAGGAAGGGAAACGCAGACGGCGGGGTCCTGGCGGACTTTCGGTCGAAAGACTGATCGTCATAACAGACTCTGGAGAACTCTGCGTTTCTAAGCCATCACCGTGATGAATGCTTCGGGAAACTGAAGTGAGCATCATGATGTGAAGGTGCCCGTTACGTAGAAGATTCCTTGGATTAACTTCCAAGCCAAAAAACCAGAATCAAATCTTTCAACTTGAGAGTTTGATCCTGGCTCAGAACGAACGCTGGCGGCAGGCCTAACACATGCAAGTCGAACGCCCCGCAAGGGGAGTGGCAGACGGGTGAGTAACACGTGGGAACCTTCCCTATAGTACGGAATAGCCCAGGGAAACTTGGAGTAATACCGTATACGCCCGAAAGGGGAAAGATTTATCGCTATAGGATGGGCCCGCGTAGGATTAGCTAGTTGGTGAGGTAATGGCTCACCAAGGCGACGATCCTTAGCTGGTTTGAGAGAACGACCAGCCACACTGGGACTGAGACACGGCCCAGACTCCTACGGGAGGCAGCAGTGGGGAATATTGGACAATGGGCGCAAGCCTGATCCAGCCATGCCGCGTGAGTGATGAAGGCCTTAGGGTTGTAAAGCTCTTTCGCCGGTGAAGATAATGACGGTAACCGGAGAAGAAGCCCCGGCTAACTTCGTGCCAGCAGCCGCGGTAATACGAAGGGGGCTAGCGTTGCTCGGAATCACTGGGCGTAAAGCGCACGTAGGCGGGTCGTTAAGTCAGGGGTGAAATCCTGGAGCTCAACTCCAGAACTGCCTTTGATACTGGCGA